>CAJYJH010000056.1 GCA_913775265.1 uncultured Mucilaginibacter sp.
AAGCCGAATCGGAGTTGGTAGCCGGCTTCCATACCGAATTAGGGGGCATGAATTTTGGATTTGTTTTCCTGGCCGAATACTCGATGATGTTCCTGGTGTCGATGATTGCCGTTATTCTGTTTTTAGGTGCCTGGAACACGCCGTTGCCTAACATAGGTAGCCTGAAACTGGCCGACTGGACAACCGGCATCATATGGGGTATTGTGTGGACGTTTATCAAAACGCTGTTATTAATCGGTGTGCAGATCTGGATACGCTGGACGTTGCCGCGCCTGCGCGTAGATAAACTGATGGATTTATGCTGGAAGGTGTTGACACCATTGGCGTTTGTGTGCATGATTATATCGGGTATCTGGCGTTTATGGGTGATGTAGCTTGCACCGGTTTTTATACCGTAGCACATTATTAATAGAGTGTTTGCCGTATAATTCACGGCTTTCAAAAAGTATAAGATTGTTATTAAAAAATACATATAAAGGTTTTATTACAGCTTGCCAGGGCATGCTGCTTACGTTACGTCATTTTTTTGGCGGTAAAAGTAAACGCGAGATTGTGCCGGTAAAAGCCGAGAACTACTTTGAGAGTATCGAGAAAGGCACCAACACCATACAATACCCTAAGCAAAAACTTCCGGTGCCCGAGGTGGGGCGCTACCAGTTAGAAGTTGAAATAGACGATTGTATTGTTTGTGATTTGTGTGCCAAGATATGCCCGGTTGACTGTATCGACATTGAATCGATTAAGGCTACGCAGGCTATCGGGCAAACGTCTGATGGCTCGACCAAAAGGTTGTATGCTGCTAAGTTTGATATTGACATGGCCAAGTGCCTGTACTGTGGCTTATGTACCGTGGTTTGCCCAACCGAGTGCATCACCATGACTAATCAATACGACCGCACGGTGTACAAACTGGGCGATCTAACCTATAGTTTCTCGGATATGAGCCCTGAGCTGGTAGCCGAGAAAAAGGAAGAATTTGAAAAGCAGCAAGCCGAACGCCTGGCTGCAAAACAAGCAGCCCTGAAAAGCAAGGAGGGAGGCGCATGAGTTTGATTACCGTAATGTTTTATTTGATGGCTGTAATTGCCATCGGTTCAGCATTATATGTTGCTGCCAGTAAAAATCTGGTGCGCTCGGTATTTATGTTTTTTGCCACATTGTTTGCTTTGGCAGGTTTGTACGTATTGTCGCTTGCCGATTTTGTTGCAGTAACGCAGGTTGTGGTATACGTAGGTGGTATATTAGTGCTCATATTATTTGCCTTTATGCTGTCGGGTCGCGAGTCTCTGGCTGTACTGGCGCAGCAAACTAACAGGCTGATTGCCGTTAATAAATTACCTGCTATGTTGGTGGCGCTTGCATTTTTTGGCTCGCTGGCTTATGTGTTTTTCAATGCACATATTGATGATGCCGCCTGGTTGCAGGATGCCGTCGCCAGCCAGAAAGTATTTACACCGCAGGATGTAACTATTAACCATTTAGGCGTAAACCTGATGACGACCTATCTGCTTCCGTTTGAAGTGATTTCGATTTTGTTACTGATGGCTTTGGTAGGCGCAGCCCACTTGTCCAGAAAGGAAGCCGAGGCATGATAACGCTGACCCATTACCTGCTGGTGAGTGCCGCTTTATTTAGCATAGGTTTGTATGTAATCTTATCAAAACGGAATGCCATACAAATACTGATAGGTATTGAACTGATGCTCAATGCGGCTATTTTGAACCTTGTGGCCTTTGGTAAGTTTGATAAAATTAACAACGGCGGACAGAGCTTCGCGCTTTTTGCCATCGTGCTGGCCGCAGCAACAACCGCAGTAGCTTTGGCCATCGTACTTAACGTTTACCGTCGTTATAAAACCATTGATCCTGATAAAATTAACCAGTTAAAAGATTGAGTTGACTTCTACTTCGCCACATATTGATACCGTAGTTGTAACCTGCACTTTGCTGGCTGCAGGCTTACCGTTGGTGGCCTCTGCCGTCAACTTTTTGCTGCCCGCCAAAACCGGTAAGGCATCCGGCTGGCTATCGGTGCTGGCAATCTTGGGTAGTTTGGCTTTTGCCGGTATTGTTTTTAATAAGGTTTGGAATGCAGGGGAGTGGTCGGTGCAACAAGAGTGGTTTACTATCGGTAACACCAAGGTATATGGTGGGCTTTTATTTAATAATTTATCGGCGCTGATGTTGTTACTGGTTTCGGCTATTGCTTTGCCGGTACATATTTATTCTACAGCGTACATCAAACCTGCCGAACAAAACCGGTACTTTACTTATCTCAGCTTTTTCTGCTTTAGTATGCTGGCTTTAGTGGTAGTTAACAATTTGGTGATGCTTTATGCCTTTTGGGAGTTGGTGGGTTTTTCGTCATACTTACTTATTGGTTTCTGGTTCACCCGCGACAACGCCGTTAAAGCCAACAAAAAGGCGTTCATCATTAACCGTATAGGCGATATTGGCTTGCTTAGCGCCATCATCATCTTGTTTGTGCAGTATCATACCTTTGATTTGGCAGCGTTATTCGGGCATAACGGCTTGGTGTTCAATTCATCAATTCATGATGGAGTATGGGTTGCAGCCACTAACCAGTTGCCCTCCGTTTGGCAATTTACTGCTTTTGCAGGAATTTTTTTGGCGGTGGCGGCCAAATCAGCACAGTTTCCGTTGCACACCTGGCTGCCCGATGCAATGGAAGGCCCCACATCAGTATCAGCTTTAATACACGCGGCTACTATGGTGGCGGCAGGCGTGTTTTTGTTGTGCAGGGTATATCCGTTGTTCAATACCACAGAGTTAGATATACTGGCTATTGTAGGTTGTTTTACGGCCTTTATGGCGGCAACTATTGCGTTAACGCAAAACGATTTAAAACGCATATTAGCCTATTCTACTATATCGCAGTTAGGCTACATGATCATGGCCATGGGTATTGACGCCTACGCGTCATCGCTTTTCCATTTGGTTACCCATGCTTTCTTCAAAAGTCTGCTGTTTTTATGCGCCGGCGTTATCATCCACGAAGTGCAGCACATCAAGGATGAACATCAGTTAGACATCGACCCGCAAAACATTTTATACATGGGTGGCTTGCGTAAAAAAATGCCGGTTACCTTTATTGCCACGGTAGTTGGCTGCTTGGCCTTGGTCGGTCTGCCGTTAACCTCCGGTTATTTATCTAAAGACAGTATTTTAATTCAGGCATTCGAGTGGGCCGAGGCTAAGGCCTGGTATTATAAAATTCTGCCGGTCAGTATTTTACTCACCAGTGGTTTAACTGCCTTTTATGTGGCCCGCCTGATATTCAAAGTGTTTTTCGGTGAGTTCAAATTGAAAGAAATACTGCCTGATATTAACCTGCATGTTAGTGATGGCAGTTTGGCGTATCGTCTGCCACTAATCTTGCTGGCGCTTTGCTCGCTGTTCCCACTGTTTTCATTGAATCCGTTCTTGTATGAACATGCTTGGTTGTTTAAAGGCTTTTTGCCGGTAGATCACTTAGCCCGCGAAAACGTATACCACACCATTGTGCCTGCTGTAGTAAACATCATGAGTGTATTTGTAGTATACTGGGCTTACGCAGTTTATATTCAGCAGCGTAAATTGGTATTTACTCAAAATAGCTTTCTGTTCAGGTTGTCGTATCACCACTGGTACATTGATACGTTTTACCAACAGGTTATTGTTAAAGCAGTTATGGCTTTTAGTCGCGCTCTGTTTTGGTTTGACCGGCAGGTAATTGATGGCTTAATACATTCGTTTACCAGTGCCGGAAAGTTTTTAGCGGGCCTGAGTGCCTGGGCCGATCGTTATTTAGTCGACGGCTTTTTATTATTGATTACTCAGGTGGTTAAGGGCATCGGCAGTTTCTTCCGCAGTTTTCAGGGCGGCAAGGTGCAGTACTACTTATATAGCATGCTGATTTTGATACTTACCCTGTTTATTATTAAAATATTGATCTGAACCTGATGAACATGCTTACGCTCTTTATATTTATACCTGCACTGTTTGGGTTGCTCATACTGGTTTTGCCCGATAACTTAAAGCAAACCTTTAAATATATTACCCTAGCGGCCACATTAATTCAATTAGCCTTAGGGATATACCTGTATCTTAATTTTAAAACAGGTGCAGAGTTTGCCGGCATTAATCACGAGCAGCAATTTCAGTTTGTGCAAAAGCTGCCCTGGATCAGTTTGAACCTGGGAAACGCGGGCCGCATGCAGGTAGACTATTTTGTGGGCATCGACGGGATATCTGTGCTTATGCTGGTAATGACGGCCGTGGTAATGGTAATTGCCGTATTAGCATCTTGGGAAATTAAGCGAAATCTGAAAGGATTTTTTGCCTTGTTTTTGATGCTGGACATGGCCGTGGCGGGAGTGTTCTGCGCGCTGGATTTCTTTTTGTTTTACCTGTTTTACGAGCTGATGCTGTTGCCGCTATACTTTTTGATTGGTATGTGGGGCGGTGTAAGGCGCGAGTATGCGGCTATCAAATTCTTTTTATATACGCTGTTTGGTTCGGTGTTTATGCTGCTTATCATGGTGGGCTTGTATTTATCGGTAACAGATCCGGGTACTGGCAACCACACTTTCAATCTCATCAGCATGATGAACCCGGCTAATTATTCCGAAGGCTCGGTGTTTTCTTTAACGAGTCATCAAATGCTGTTTGGTATACCGGCAAGGGTGTTGGGCTTTACAGTAATATTTATTGCATTTGCCATTAAAGTGCCGGTGGTGCCATTGCACACCTGGCTGCCCGATGCACACGTAGAGGCTCCTACACCGGTATCTATTATACTGGCGGGGGTGCTGCTTAAAGTCGGAGGTTATGGTATCATCCGCATCTGTATGGGTATATTCCCCGAAGTGGCCATGTCCGGCGCGTTTTGGTTGGGATTGTTAGGTGTAATTTCCATCATCTACGGAGCTCTTAATGCCCTTGCACAACGCGATTTAAAGCGATTGATCGCTTATTCATCTGTATCGCACATGGGCTTTGTTTTATTAGGCTTAGCGTCTTTAACCGCCGAAGGCGTTAGCGGTGCCATGATGCAAATGGTAAGTCACGGGTTTTTATCGTCGATGTTATTCTTTCTGGTTGGAATCATTTACGAACGTGTGCACGACCGTGATATCTATAACTTCCGCGGGTTGGCCACTACTATGCCGCAATATACCACCTTTGTGATGATTGCCTTTTTCGCATCATTGGGTTTACCTGGTTTCTCAGCGTTTGTAGCTGAGGCCTTCACACTGGCGGGCACTTTTAAATCAGAGCTTGTACCCCATTGGATGGCCGTTTGCGGCTCCGTTGGCATACTGTTAAGTGCTGCGTACTTTTTGTGGACATTGCAGCGTATGTTCTTCGGTAAAGAGCTATTAAAAGGCGGCGAAAGCTGGAAACAGTCGCTCACCGGTTTAAAAGTGCGCGAAAAGCTGGCCTTATTCCCGCTGGCTGTTTTGGCCTTGGCTTTAGGCGTCATGCCATCGCTGGTATTCGGCAAGATAAACGATTCGGTGCTGGCCCTGATTGAGTTTACTAAACAAGTGGTTCGTTAAACTATGCCGCAGCTCTTGCCCAACATATCAGCCCTGCTCAATAATGTCACCGATAGTTTAGACATGTTCCGTCCGGAACTATGCCTCATCGTGCTTTTCTTGCTGGTGATGGCTTGCGACCTGATATATGCAAGCAACAAGGGACGTGCCTGTCGCATGCTTACCTGTGCCGGTTTGTTGCTGGTGCTGGTGGCCAACTGGGGTGAGTATATCGAGACGGACGATAACGTTTTGTTCTTATTTAACGGCAGTCTGATTTTGCACCACAGCAACATCGTACTTAAAATGATTATTGATGCCGTGGCATTTGCTATTGTATTGTTTTTCCCGTGGGATGATCAGTTGCGAAAACATGGTAAAGGTATGGGAGACGCTTACACCATTATTACCGCATCTGTTTTAGGTTTGCATGTAATGGTTATGTCGAGTACTTTACTCACCATATTCTTGTCTGTCGAGATGGTGTCCATTGCTTCTTACTTGTTAGTAGCCTACCGTACCGAGAGCGGGTTTAGTGCCGAAGCCGGTTTAAAATATGTGTTGTTTGGTATGGCTGCCTCAGCTGTAATGCTTTACGGCATATCCTTATTTTACGGACTGAGTGGTACGCTCAATTTATTTGACGGGAATTTAATTACGCATCTGCAGCAGGCCGATACAGCCATGGTAACGTTGGCTGTCGTTTTAATTTTGGCAGGCATCGGCTTCAAATTATCGGTTGTGCCATTGCATTTTTGGGTGCCCGATGTTTATCAGGGCGCTGCAACACCGGTTACAGCTTATCTTTCAATATTGCCTAAAATTGCCGGCTTTGGTTTACTCGTTACCTTTTTAACTCCGTTTATTGCCGATCCGGCCTGGAAACAGGTAGATTATGTTACACTGTTATCAGTAGCGGGCATCATTACCATGATTGCAGGTAACTTTGCTGCTGTATGGCAACAGAATGTAAAACGATTGCTGGCCTATTCAGGTATCGGTCATACCGGATTTGCGCTGATGGCCGTAGTTACTTTTAGTGCACAGGGTATTAAAGCATTAAATTTTTACTTGGCCGTATATGCCGTTGCAAACTTAGGTACTTTAATGCTCGCCAGTTACTTCGCCAACACCATGAAAGCCGAAAATCTGGATGATTATAAAGGTTTAGGTTTCAAATACCCTGTAGCTTCTGTATGTTTCGTGATATTGTTGATATCGCTTACCGGCATACCGGTTTCAGCTGGCTTTAATGCTAAGGTAATCGTATTCTCTGCCGTTTATGAAGTTTATCAGCAAGGGCATAACGTGATGCTGTTAACTTTGCTTATGACCGGTGCGGTAACCACCGTGGTATCGCTGTTTTATTATCTTAAAATACCGCTATACCTGTTCCTCAAAAAACAGGAGTCTGAAATCCACGAGTATCCTTCCTATAAAAAGCTACTGGTCATGGTTGTTATTTTATCTGCTCTAATAATTTTGTTAGGTATATTCCCCGATTTGCTGGCTAACTTGATGTAAACCCAATGTTAGCGCATTCGCCAAGTAAAATGACGCGTCATGCTAAATGCGTATAAATACTTGGATTTCGTGCCCGCAAACAGCAGTAATTGAATAGGTACTTACGACTTTCAAATTGAACGATTTATAATTCAATTTGAATTGTATTTCGTAAAGCACTGTATACCAATGTCTTAATTCATCGTAGTTGTAATTTTACCAACATCTTTTTTAATGCTTTTTTCATGACAATCAATGTCGTGTTTAAACCGCAAAAAATTGTACTTTCGTGGCTTCATTTCAAATCATGAGCGATCAGATTAAGCATGAATGCGGCGTAGCTTTTATACGTTTGCGTAAACCCCTCTCATATTATCAGCAAAAGTATGGTACGGCAATGTACGGCTTAAATAAGCTGTACTTATTGATGGAAAAGCAACACAACCGCGGCCAGGACGGGGCAGGTGTGGCTACCATAAAACTGAACGTAGAGCCAGGCAACCGCTATATTAGCCGCCACCGTTCAATGGCCAGCAATGCTGTTGCCGACATCTTCGAATACATTCAGAAGAAATTTGCCGAGGTAGAAAAGCTTCATCCCGAAAAGATGAAGGATGCTGATTGGCTAAAAGAAAACATCAGCTTTACTGGCGAAGTTTTGTTGGGTCACCTCCGTTATGGTACCCACGGCAAAAACAGCATTGAAAGCTGCCACCCGTTTTTGCGTCAGAACAACTGGATGACCCGTAACCTTGTGATTGCAGGTAACTTTAACATGACCAATGTTGATGAGTTACTACAGCAGTTGTATGCTTTAGGACAGCACCCTAAAGAAAAAGCCGATACCGTAACCGTGCTCGAGAAAATCGGTCATTTTTTGGATTCGGAAGTACAAGGTTTGTTTGATCAGTTTAAACGCGAAGGCAACGACGATAACATTGAGATCAGTAAAATGATTGGCGACAGCTTAAATGTAGCCAAGATATTGAAAAAGTCGGCCAAGAACTGGGATGGTGGCTATACCATCGCAGGTATACTCGGCCATGGCGATGCATTCATTATGCGCGATCCGTCAGGTATTCGTCCTGCTTTCTATTACTATGATGATGAAATAGTAGTAGCTACCTCAGAGCGCCCGGCCATACAAACTGCGTTTAATATTCCTTTAGATAAAATACAGGAGGTTAAGCCGGGCCACGCACTCATCATTAAAAAGGATGGCAGCTTTAGCGAGCAGCAATTTAGTGAGCCAAAAGAGAAAAAATCATGCTCGTTTGAGCGTATTTATTTCTCTCGTGGCAGTGATGCATCTATTTATCGTGAGCGTAAGCAATTAGGACGTTTGTTGTGTAAACAGATATTGGAAACTGTTGAATACGATATTAAAAACACAGTGTTCTCTTACATCCCCAACACAGCCGAGATTGCGTTTTACGGTATGGTGGAAGGAGTTAATAAATATGTTAAACAATACCAGCGCGATCGCCTGCTTAACCGCGACGATAAAATCAGCGACGAGGAATTGACCGAAGTGTTGAGCCTTGCTCCGCGTGTTGAAAAGATAGCCATTAAAGATGTTAAGCTGCGTACCTTCATAACACAAGATGCAGATCGAAGCGAGATGGTGGCTCATGTTTACGATACTACTTACGGCTTGATCAATCGTGACACAGATACACTGGTTATCTTAGATGACTCGATTGTACGAGGTACTACGTTAAAGCAAAGCATCCTGAAGATACTGGACCGTTTAGGGCCAAAGCGTATTATCGTAGTATCATCCGCACCGCAGATTCGTTATCCTGATTGTTACGGTATCGACATGTCGCGCATGGGAGAGTTCGTTGCTTTTGAAGCAGCGGTGAGCTTGCTGAAAGAGAGTGGACAGGAAAGCATTTTGGTTGACGCTTATCAGAAAGCTAAAGCGAGCCTGTCGCAGCCTAAAGAAGAAGTTCAAAACTACGTAAAGGCTATTTACGAGCCGTTTACCGACCAGCAGATTTCGGACAGGATTGCACAGATCATCACTCCTAAAAATATTAATGCAGAGGTGCAGGTAATTTACCAAACACTTGAGAATTTACACACTGCTTGTCCGGATCATCTGGGCGATTGGTATTTTTCGGGTAATTACCCTACACCGGGTGGTAACAAAGTGGTTAACCGCGCTTTTGCCAACTGGATGGAAGGTAAAAACCAGCGTGCTTACATGTAATTAAATAACAATGTAAATAAAACGAAAGGTCCGGATGCAAAACATTCGGCCCTTTCGTTTTATAGCATGATCTTATTACTTGTATATTAGCTTGCTGCTTTTAAATACGCGCGTCCATTGGTCAATAAACAACGGGCCGAGCATGTCTTTTTTAACAGCTACAAAATTATTGTACAAATTTTGATTACCCTGAATCAAATAGTATAATTGCGATTCCGGATTACGGCTTTTACCAAAACCCGGACTGATCCTAAAGATAATCCAGGGATTAGGCCCAACATCTTTTCGTTCTATCATTACCAGTTTAGATTGTGGCGCATTAACTTTGGTTTTGTTGTAAATCGTGTTCATGATGGAGGTTAAAGGCGTGTTTTTAACACCTTTCATGCTCACGGTGGTTACAATGATACTCCAGTTATTCAGTGTTTCGTTACCGGGTATCAGTTCCATCATTCGAGCGTTGCCGCTTTCCTGGTCAGAAGCCATTTTCCATTTATATTCAGTAGGCAGAAACAGACGTAGTGTTTCGTTGTTATTTTGCGCAAAAGCGGCAGTTACCGCAGTAAGCAAAGCAACAATCAGCAAAATATATGTTTTCATGGGATGAGTGTGTTGTTTGACTAATAACCAATCAAACAACCGTCTGGTTTTAACGCCCACCTGAGCCGCCTTAGCTCGTGGCTAACGGAGAAAAAACGTAGTGGGTAACCAACCTGTCAAAAATCACAAACGCCGCTATAATAAGCGCTGCCCCGGCCACGTAATTTAAGCGGTGCACAAACGTTACAGAGATGTGTGCACGTAGCTTATTAGCGTAAAAGGCTTTCACTACATCCATTCCAAACTGCACGCAAAGTATGGTTAAAAACATCAAACCAATTTTTAGCTGCCTGTGGGGTATACCCTTGTGATAAACGGTGCTGGCAGTACCTATCACGGTTATCCAGTGCAGGAGCAGGGCTGGGTTAAAAATGCACATCAAAAAGCCCTTAAAAAAATAACCCGCACGGTTTACACGGGCGGGAGTGTGTGAATTAAAATCAACAACAGCTTTTTTCGTTAAATAGTGCGTTCCGATGAGTAACAGGATAATGCTGCCTATTACACCCAACCATACTTTGGCGGTTTCGGGTACTTCAAAAAACTGCGAACCAAAAATAATAGCGCCAACAAATACCACATCACTGCAAACTACACCAAGTGCTAAGGCAGCGCCAGCCTGGAAGCCCCGCTCGACGCTGGTTTTAATGAGTGCAAAAAAAACAGGACCGGTGATAAACGTTAATACTAAGCCAATACCAATTCCCGAAATAATAGCTTCAAACATTCTACAGTTCTAATTTTTAAGCCCGGCGAATATGCAACTTATCTGTTAAACAATAAAAGGGAAAATTGTTGCAGCAATGTGTAAATGTATACTATATTATTATAAAAATTGCAGTATGTTAGCACACTTAAAAGCCAAATAACATAAGTTTAACATGCAGCCAAACAATTCAAAAAGCTACGGATCAGCGTTATATACTCTGATCACCGTATTCTTTTTCTGGGGCTTTTTAGCAGCCTCTAACGGTATTTTTATTCCGTTTTGTAAAACTCACTTTAATTTAACGCAATTTGAGTCGCAACTGATTGACTTTACCTTTTACGGAGGGTATTTTATCGGTTCGCTTATTTTGTATTTTGCATCGCAAGCCAGCCGGGTAGATATACTGAACAAACTGGGCTATAAAAATGGTATTATTTTGGGCCTGATTATTTCGGCTGTTGGCGCCTTGGGTATGGTTCCGGCTATTGGTTCGGGTGCTTTCGGTTTTATATTAGCCGCTTTCTTTGTGATTGCGGTTGGTTTCTCTTTACAGCAAACTGCTGCTAACCCTTTCGTAATTGCTTTGGGTTCGGCAGAAACTGCGGCAAGCCGCCTCAACTTTGCGGGTGCGGTAAATAACTTTGGTGGTTTAATGGGACCCGTAATTGTGGGTGTACTGCTTTTTGGTACAGCTAAAGGTGCCAACGCTGCTAAAGTAGAAATATCATCAGTAAATAATTTGTACTATGCTTTAGCGGGTTTGTTTGTTGCTGTAGCTGTGTTTTTTTGGTTCTCTAATTTACCTAAGGTAACCAGCGACGAGAAAATTGAACCAAGTAATAAAGCCAACTTACCGCTGTTCATCATTTTTATTGCATTTGGCCTTATACTGGCAGCTAATCCGCTGAGTAATGCTACAGGCTTGTCTCAGGCTTACTTCGTGTATGCTTCGTTAGCGATCATTCTTTGCTCTTTGATCGGCTCTTTATTGTCCGCTCAAAAAAATGGTCAGGGTTGGGGTGCCATGCAGTACCCTCAATTAATTTATGGTATGCTGGCCATTTTTATGTATGTAGGAGCAGAGGTGACTATTCAGAGTAACATGGGTGCCTTACTGGTATTGCCGGAATTTGGTGGTTGGAAAGAAAGCGACATCGCACCTTTTATCTCTTTGTATTGGGGCAGTTTAATGATTGGCCGTTGGGCAGGCGCGGTAGGCGCGTTTAACTTAAAAACAACTACTAAGTACGTACTTACTATAATTATGCCTTTTGTGGCCTTCGGTGTGGTTCTGCTTGCCAATTATATTTCCGGCGCAGCCATCAATCATTTATTACCATATGCAGTTTGTATTGTGGTGATGATTATTGCATTCTTTTTGGGTAAACAAAAACCTGCCCGTACACTTACCGTGTTTGGTTTACTTGGAGTGGGCTTCATGGTATTAGGTTTATTAACTACCGGTATCGTTGCTGTGTATGCCTTTATTAGCGGCGGCTT
Source organism: uncultured Mucilaginibacter sp. (assembly GCA_913775265.1). Classification (GTDB taxonomy): domain Bacteria; phylum Bacteroidota; class Bacteroidia; order Sphingobacteriales; family Sphingobacteriaceae; genus Mucilaginibacter. Next base: position 12,067 of record CAJYJH010000056.1, read on the forward strand.
ATGCTGCTCTATCATGTGGCCATCTATTTTTGCATTATCGGTAACAGGTTTGGGTAAATACACCAGCCAGGGTTCGGCGTTTTTAATTATGATGATTTTAGGGGGATCTATTATTCCGCCGGTACAAGGCATTTTGGCGGACTCTGCCGGCATACATTTGTCTTACATCATTCCGGTGATCGGTTTTGCTTACCTGGCATTCTTTGCCTGGAAAGTAAGTGGCGAGTTACGTAAGCAAGGGATAGACCTTGACCACGTAGAAGCTGCAGGCGGACACTAAAACTTTTTATGAGTAAACTTTCTTTTGATCAGATATTTATGAACCTGGCCGGAGATCTGGCCAAACGTTCGCACTGTGTGAAGGCGCAGGTAGGAGCGGTATTAACTAAAGATACCCGTATCATATCGGTGGGCTACAACGGCCCACCGGCTGGTACACACAACTGCGACGAAGAATGGCCGGAAACCGGTTGCCCGCGCGACGCCCGTGGCAGTTGCTCACTGGCTTTGCATGCTGAGGAAAATACAATACTATACGCCGTGAAAAACGGTGCAAAATTGGAAGGAGCGACCATGTATACTACATTGTCGCCCTGTTTACCTTGTGCGCGGCTAATATTTTCGGCAGGTATAACCAGAGTGTACTATCAGCACTCTTATGCCGAATATAAAGGCTTGCCGAGTGATGAAGGCGTGGACTTTTTAAAGCGCTTTGGTGTAGATGTGCTAAAATTTGAACCAGAAAATAATGCCGTTACTTTTTAAGTAGCGGCTTTACTTTTTCTAAAGCAAACTGTAACTGTTGCTCGGGGGTGATATCAGTATTGTCCAATATAATAGCATCTTCAGCCCGCATTAAAGGGCTTTCTTTACGTGTGGTATCCGAGTAGTCGCGGTGTGCTAAGTTCTCAAATACATCCTCTAAAGTGATATCTGGGTTGTTGGGCTGTAACTCTTTAAAACGGCGCTCTGCCCGCACTTTGGGGTCGGCAGTCATAAACAGCTTTAATTGCGCATTCGGGAATACGGCTGTACCAATATCCCGACCATCCATCACAATGTTCTTAGACCGGCCCATGCGTTGCTGCTGGGCAACCATTTCCTTACGTACTTCGCGTATGGCTGATACTGCGCTTACGTTTTCGGATACGGGCATCAAACGGATCTCGTCAGATACCTCTTCATCGTTGAGTGTAATATGCGTCTGGTAATCGCGCGAATGGAAATTTAAATGAATATTTTTGAGCGCTTCCGCAACCTGTTCAGGATTGCTTTGATCAATGTGGTTGCGTAAAAAATAAAGCGTTACAGCACGGTACATCGCGCCGCTATCTACGTATATAAAATGAAGTTCTTTGGCTAAGGCTTTGGCTAAGGTGCTTTTTCCGCACGACGAGTAACCGTCAATAGCCACCACAATGTTCTTGCTCATCGGGGTGCTAAGGTACAAAAATGCTTAAAGTTTTTGCAGGTAAGGTTTTAAACATAGCTTTGAAAAATGAATTTTACTAAATTCGACTTGCAGAAAGAACTGACTTACAAGGCATCGCGTAGCAGCGGTAAAGGCGGGCAAAATGTAAATAAGGTAGCTACCAAAGTAGAGCTATTGTTCAATTTACAGCAGTCGGCACTTTTTAACGACGAAGACAAAATATGGCTTTCCGGTAAATTGCAAAACATGCTTAATCGCGGTGGACTAATTCATCTCACCAATGAAGAGTCAAGAAGTCAGCTAACTAATAAAGAACTGGCTTTGGATAAGCTTTACTCAATTTTAGCGCAAGCTATACAAAGGCCTAAAATTCGTAAGGCCATCAAAGTAAGTAAACATGCTAAAGCGAAGCGTTTGGAGCAAAAACGCCTACATTCAGTAAAAAAGCAATTGCGCAAAAATGATTACTAAAATGTTGTTGATTAGTTGAATCGATACAAAATGGTAGCTGAGCCCCATTGATGAGTGTTAAAAGTTTGAGTTTTTACATCTCGGGTATGAAATATAGCCGCCAAATCTATGACCCAACGTTTACCGCCATAGGCCGCACCCACTTGCTGACTTAACACAGCACGATTAGGCGTGCTTCTGATTTCCGGACCGGCCGGCTGACTATCCTGGAACAAACCACCTTCTACGGTTGCGTCATAAGCCACATAATTAAATTGAGGTTTATAGTAGAGAAACAGTTCACGACTATGTAACGGGGTGCTTGAGTTACGTGTTGATATACTTTGCGTACTCACTGAATTGAAGAACTGATTAAAATCACCAATCCGTACCAGCGGACCAATGCCGGCACCGTTAAAACCGGTACCAATATTTGCGTATGCCGAAGCGCTAAGATCAATCCATGAGGCACGCGCCATTAGACGGTTGTACTCGGCCGATAAATTAAGCTGGAAATTATTACGGATTTGATATTGCCAACCGTTCAGGTTGTAAAAGCCAAACGTATCATGTATTATATTTTGTACTTGCTTGCCCAACGCTGCCGGACCAATCATGCCGGTTTGCGCGCTTAGCTTTACATTGCTTTCGTTTTTGTAAAGCAGATTCAGATTGGCGCCTGCGTACAAGTAAGCTGCAAAAGGGCGGTCTACAAAACCAGCGTTAAGAACATAGCCCGAGATAGGGTTATACATTTTTTGTCCTATCTCTAAGCCTAAAACTTTATTCGCAAGTTTAGTACTGTTTTTAACATCCAAAGCTTGGCGGTAAAAAATATATAACCCGTTGGTATAATAACGGTCAGACCCCTGACCTAAAAAAGAATCATTGTCAGACTGGAAGCCAAACTCATGAGCGTGCGACTGTGCAGAGGTAGCTTCACTTAAGGAAAGCAATGCTGCCAACGCAGCTATAAACCGAAATTTCATCTTATGGAAGAAAGGGCTAAAATAGTAAAAGGTAAAAAGCTTTATAAAAATTTTGCTTACATAACCACTATTTAACGTTAATTTGTATTAAACGCAAATCTGTTCAGTGTCAGTAGCACGAATTTATGGGTTTAAGACTTATTCAAATAGAAAACATCAATTATATTAAAGCTAAGCCAAAAGCAGGAGGTCGCAAGTGGTTGAAAAAGCAACGTAATCGTTTCATCAGGCGAACCTTACTTAATGATGTACCATTTACCAAATTCAAAGGGTGGGAATATTAATCTGTTTTTAAGTAAGTGATTTAAAAGGTGTAACCAATACCAACACCACCGAAGAACGGAAAAAAGGTAGAGCTATCAAAAATTGGATTTAAGGCGGCACGGAAATGAAAGCCGCCATCTTCGGGCTGATAACGATAGCCGAAAGACATGGTTCCTATCACGCCTTTTGCATTATCTAATGACAAAAAGTCGTTACTATCTCCGTGGCTATTGATGAAAGTAGCACCTATACCCATCTCAAAGTACCGGTTGTTTTTACCCAGCAAATAATTGAGCTGCATTGGTAGGGTAAATAACGAGTTATCGCTTACAGAAATATATCCGGCACCAATTCTGCCGCCAATACCATCATGACGTTGCGTAAAGCGGGTGTCGTAATTAGCAGATAGCAATAAACCGGGGCCGCCTAACTCCACAAACACATTTTGCGCACGTGCTCCGGCAACGGTTTGCGCATTTGATGTTTGAATTAAAGCGATGGAACAGAGTAGTAGAATTAAAAAGGTTTTGGTTAGCTTATTCATATGTTCAATATAACGGATTGAATATAGGGAAACTAACCAAAACAGAAAATTACTCTGCGTAATTAATTACAGGTTTAGCGTCTTCGTTTACCGTTAAATCTATAGGTTCAGCAACCAGCTCATCTAACAAAGCCAAATTAATCACCTCACGCATTTCTTTAACGTAATGAAATTTCAGGTCTTTAATATAATCTTCCTTAATTTCCAGGATGTCTTTCTGGTTCGACTGGCAAAGGATGATTTCTTTGATGTCGGCACGCTTGGCTGCCAGTATTTTTTCTTTGATACCGCCCACCGGTAATACTCTGCCACGCAGTGTGATCTCACCGGTCATGGCTAGGTTAGGTTTTACTTTGCGCTGCGTAAACGCCGAAGTTAGTGCGGTAAGCATGGTCACGCCAGCCGAAGGGCCGTCCTTTGGCGTAGCACCAGCCGGCACATGGACATGAACGTCCCACTGGTCGAATAATTTAGGGTTGATATTAAAATAGCCTGCATGTGCACGCAAGTAAGCCAGTGCAATAACAGCCGACTCTTTCATCACATCACCTAAACTACCTGTTAGCGTTAACCGACCGCGACCGGGGCTTAAACTGGCTTCGATAAACAATATGTCGCCGCCAACCTGGGTCCAGGCTAAACCGGTAACCACACCGGCCACATCGTTCCCTTCGTATAAATCTTTATCAAAAAGTGGAGGGCCTAAATAACGCTCTACATCCTTTTTAGTAACGGTAGTGTTATATTCTTCCTCAAGCGCTATGCTTTTAGCCACACCACGAACAATTGAGCCTACTTGTTTTTCTAAACCACGTACGCCAGACTCGCGGGTGTAGTCTTCAACTACCTTTTCCATCACATCGTTTTTGATCACTACGTCTTTGGTTTTTATGCCATGTGCTTCACGTTGTTTAGGCAACAGGTGTTGCTTGGCTATCTCTATCTTTTCTTCAATGGTGTAACCGCTTACCTCAATAACCTCCATACGGTCAAGTAAAGCAGGTTGTATAGTGTTTAAAGAGTTGGCCGTGGCGATGAACATAACATTAGAGAGGTCGAAATCCAACTCTACGTAATGATCGTAAAAGCTGCTGTTTTGCTCTGGGTCTAATACTTCTAAAAGGGCAGAAGATGGGTCGCCTCTAAAATCATTGCCCACTTTATCAATCTCATCTAAAATGAAAACCGGGTTGGCTGCACCAGCCTTTTTAACTGATTGTATGATACGGCCGGGCATAGCGCCAATGTACGTTTTACGATGACCTCTTATCTCGGCTTCATCGCGCACACCACCTAAAGCCATACGTACATATTTACGGCCTAACGCCTTAGCTATAGACTTACCCAGTGATGTTTTACCAACGCCCGGCGGGCCGACCAAACAAAGGATAGGTGCCTTCATATCGTGTTTTAGCTTCAAAACAGCTAAATACTCAATAATGCGTCGTTTAACCTTGTCCATGCCAAAGTGGTCTTTGTCTAAAACCTTTTGGGCACGTTTTAAGTCAAAGTTATCTTTGGTAAAATCATTCCAAGGCAGATCAAGCAATAACTCAAGGTAGTTAATCTGCACTGAATAATCTGCGGCAGCAGGGTTAATGCGTTGCAGCTTTTCAATTTCTTTATTAAAATGCTCGCTTACTTCTTTGCTCCATTTCTTTTTAAGGGCGCGGGCGCGCAAGCTCTCAATCTCCAGATCAGGCGTATTGCCACCTAATTCTTCCTGAATAGTTTTAAGCTGCTGATTTAAAAAATAGTCGCGCTGTTGCTTGTCTAAATCAGTACGCACTTTAGTTTGTATCTGATTTTTAAGCTCCAGCATCTGTAAGTCAGTCGTCAGGTGCTCCAACACCAAATGAGCGCGGTCGCGTACGTTTGGCGTTTCCAAAATACGCTGCTTAGCCTCAATATCGGCATTCATATTTGAGGCAATAAAATTGATTAAAAATGTAGTGCTCTCAATATTGCGTATGGCAATGCCTGCCTCACTTGGTATGTTGGGTGATAATTGTATAATGCTCATGGCCATATCTTTAACAGATGATACCATGGCTTTAAATTCTTTATCTTCTTTAACAGCTACCTCTTTAAAAGGCTCAATTGATGCCTTAATGTAAGGTGAACTTTGTACTTCTTCTTTCAGTACAAAACGCTTTTTGCCCTGCAAAATAACGGTGGTGTTACCATCGGGCATCTGCAGCATTTTAATGATGAGCGCCGTGGTACCAACGGGATGTAACTGGCCAAAATCCGGATCCTCCACGTTCACATCCTGTTGGGCAACAACACCCACCATACGGTCGCCTTTGTTGGCATCGCGAATGAGTTTGATAGATTTATCACGACCTACGGTAATAGGAATGACTACGCCCGGAAATAATACAGTATTACGTAAAGGTAAAATGGGTAAAACGTCAGGAACTTGCTCGTTGTTCATCTCCTCTTCGTCTTCGGTAGACATCAGTGGGAAGAACTCCGAATCTTCATTTATAATTGGTAAGGTGCTTTTTATATCAAATTGATCGAAATTCATTAATTACCCTTTCTGTATAGTTTTGATAAATGGCGTCAAGTTGTCAGCCTGCGCCGGGGTTTAAACGGCTGAAGCGTACAAAAGTACGTTTTTATGTTTTAGAATACTTAAGCAATACATAGTTTCAATAGATATGCCAAGACCGGACATCCTGACAAATTACCACCGCCAACGGCAGTGTAAGCACAGCAAAATAACAATTTGACTCTTTATTTGTAACTGAATTATTATACTTGCCTGCTCGAAAAGTGCTTTTTAAGTTAACGGGCATGACTGAAGGTGAAAAAGTTTTACACAATCCAATTAAATATGCAATAAATAACCAGCCGGTTAGTTATTGTTATGTTAATTCAGCTAACATCTGATCTGATGAGGAGGATATCCGTCATACTGTCCTTTATTATTGCTTCAAGTATTGAAGGATACGCTCAAAACGCCTACATGAAACTTGGCTTTCAGGCGTTAATGGACAAGGACTTTAAAACTGCCGTCAGGCAGTTGGAGAAGGCTTGTGTGGTAGATTCCAGCAATGCAAATGCTCTTTGGATGCTCGGTTACTCTTACTACCATAGCGAAAATTACAAAAAATCAATCACGGCTTATAATAAAGTGCTGGCTATTAACAGTACTGATCACTCGGCTTATTCGTTCCGGTCAAAAGCCAAAAGTAATATGGCTAAAGACGCTCAATTGCCTGAGAATGAAAAGGAGAAGTATCTTTTGGGTGCCATAGCCGATTTGACAAAAGCTATTCTGATCAAACCGGAAAATACCTACTATCAAAATCGCGCTATAGATTACAAAGACTATGCGGCCTTAAAAATGGCTCATGCAGGTTACGATAAGCAACGCGTGGTAACTGCACTTAAAGCTGCTATTGGTGACTTTGAAAAGATATTAGCTAATAACCCATCCCGTACAGACATCGCTTCTTTACTTGACGTTACCAAGGAAAAATTGGCTACAGCGGTAGGTCATCATTGATCTTGATGCTTCTAATAATTTGAAAATAAAGACGATCGGTAAAATAAAGGTCAAGCAGTTACTACAAACTGCATAATGCTTCAAATTCTACCTATCCAATTCCCCCAATACAAAATCAATCGACCCAATAATCGCAATCAAATCAGCGATCATAATGCCTTTTGACATTTCGGAAATCACGGAAAGGTTATTAAAGCTTGGGCCGCGGGCTTTTACGCGGTAGGGGACTTCCGATTTACCGTCGGTCATGAAGTAAAAACCCAGTTCGCCTTTAGAGCCTTCGCCGCGCATGTAATAGTCTTGCGCTTTTGGTGTTATTTTACGAGGTAACTTGGCGCGTGGGTCAAAGTCGGGCGTGCGTTTTAGTTCTTTTTGCAGGCGGTCGAGGCATTGCTCGATGATTTTTAGCGATTCGCCAATCTCGTCGACACGCACTTTATTACGGTCCCAGCAGTCGCCTACGGTGCCCATCAGACCCTGGCCGCAAGGGATGTCAAAGTCCAGTTCGCCATAGGCCGAATAGTTATCGATGCGACGCAAATCCCACTTCAGGCCCGATCCGCGTAACATGGGCCCGGTGCAACCGTAATTAATAGCCACATCCAAAGGCAAAACACCCACGTTAGCTGTACGACTGATGAAGATCTGGTTGTTGGTGAGCAACTCGTTCAGCTCTGCCATCTTGGGCTTAAAGTAATCTACAAACTCACGGCAACGTTCTTCAAAGCCTACGGGCAAGTCAAAAAACAGTCCACCAATCCAGATGTAATTGTACAGCATGCGCGAACCCGATGCCCACTCCAGCATGCCCATAATATGTTCGCGGTCGCGGAAACACCACAAAAAGGGCGTAAAAGCACCGATATCAATACCGTAAGTTCCGATAGAGATGAGGTGCGAGGCAATACGATTCAGTTCGCATACCAACACGCGAATGTATTCTACCCGTTTAGGGATGTCTTTGTCAATACCCAGCATGCGTTCAACACCCATCACCCAAACGTGGCTGTTATTCATTGACGATAAATAATCCAGCCTGTCGGTAAACGGAATGGTTTGTTGATAGGTGAGCGACTCGGCGTGCTTTTCAAAGCAGCGGTGCAAGTAACCGGCATGCGGGATCACTTCTTTCACAATCTCGCCGTCGGTAATCAGCTCCAGCCTTAACACACCGTGCGTAGAGGGGTGCTGCGGACCCATATTCAATACCATGTCCTGCGTGGCTGCGGCAGCTATTTTTTGATGATATCTTTCGAGTGCAGTGGTAGACATGGTTGGTAGTTCAATAGTTTATTTTAAGTTATGCTCTTCCGGAATAGCGTTAAGAGCGTGTATTAGTCTATTTTAATGCCCTTATAATACTCAGCGGCCTGATAATCTTTTCTTAACGGATAACCTTCCCAATCATCAGGCAAAAGAATGCGCCGAAGGTCGGGATGATTTTCAAAGAAGATACCCACCAGGTCGTAAGCCTCGCGTTCGTGCCAGTCGGCCGTACGGTAAACTTCGGATATGCTTGGGAAAGATGGCAAGTCGTTCACATCGCGCCCGTGCTCTTTGCTAATCTTTAACGTTAGCTGCAACTGGTAGGGAATGGACGTTAAATGGTAAACCACCCCAAAGCGGTTAGCCGTAATGCCATAGTCCACGCCCGACAAACAAGCCAGAAAATCGAAGTAAGTAGCCGGGTTGTTGCGCAGCTCCAGACAAACATCGGCAATTCGGTCGGGCGCTATCAGTAATGCAGGTTGTAAGCCGCCGGTTTCTTCGCCGACAACTACCTCGACGCCAAAACGCTCTATCAGCAGTTCTTTAATGCCTTGAAACGTCATGGTGCCAGTCTTACAATCTTCCAGTTATTTTTACCTGCATTTTTATATAAAATACGGTCGTGCAAACGGCTCGAGCGGCCCTGCCAAAACTCCACTAATTGCGGCTTTACAATATATCCGCCCCAAAAAGCAGGCTTGGGTATTTCTTTATCCTGGTATTCGGCTTCCAGTTGCTGCCATTTGCTTTCCAGCTCTTCTCTACCGGCAATTTCCTGGCTCTGCGGAGATACCAGTGCGCCCAACTGGCTGCCAATGGGACGTGAATGGAAATATTGTTCAGACTGTTCTTTGCTCAGTTTTTCAACCGTGCCTTCAATACGTACCTGGCGCTCTAATTGGCCCCAATTAAATATTAAAGCCGCACGCGGGTTTTTTGCCAGCTCCTTACCCTTACGGCTCAGGTAATTGGTATAAAAGGCAAAACCCTGCTCGCTAAAACCCTTCAGTAACACAATACGTGCCGAGGGCATGCCGTTAACAGTAGCGGTAGCTAAAGTCATGGCGTTGGGCTCCCATATTTCGGCCTTCAGCGCTTCATCAAACCATTTTTCAAACTGTTTAACAGGGTTGGCAGCAACATCCTGTTCCAGCAGTGTGCTGGCACGGTAGTCTTGCCGCAGGTTTTGTATGTCTTTTAAATCCATTGTTGCAAACTTACTAATTGCAAATATCATTTGCCGGTCAAAACCGTTAAATGAACATAATTTGCTCCCTTACGTTATAATGTTATAAATATACTCTATGCTAAGTTCTATCTCACCGGCTGCAGGCCGTTTACTCATATCCGAACCCTTTATGATGGACCCCAACTTTAAGCGTTCGGTCATCATACTGGCAGAACACTCTGATGAAGGCACTTTAGGTTACGTACTTAACCACGTGAGCGAATTTAACTTAAGCGATGTATTGCCCGATGTCTCGTATTCCGAACTGCCAGTTTACGTGGGCGGACCGGTAGCCAACAACACCCTGCACTTTATACACCGTTGCCCCGATAAAATTGAGGGCGGTATCGAAATTTGGGATGGCGTGTATTGGGGCGGAAATTACGAGCAGGTGAAAGAATTGGCATCAGCCTACCAGTTAACGCAAGACGAAATCAAATTTTTTGCGGGCTACTCGGGCTGGACACCCGGACAACTGGAAACAGAAATTGCAGAAGATACCTGGATTGTGGCCAATAAGTTTAACCCCGAAATTTTATTTACCGAGGACGAACAAAACCTTTGGCGCGAGGTGGTTATAAGTCTGGGACAGCGTTATGCCCACATCGCAAACTTTCCGGAGAACCCGACTTTGAATTAGCAGTATATACTTGCAGATGAGCTTGTGCAGCAATACACGGTCTGCCTAAAACAAACCGTGTATTTCGCGTTCAATCAAATTGATGATCGATCCTAAATCCTCGGAGTTGTTGGCAAAATCGAGGTTATCCATGTCTACTACCAGTAACTTGCCTAACTTATAATTAGCTATCCAGTTTTCGTACTTCTCGTTCAGTTTAGACAAATAATCCAAGCGGATACCAATTTCGTACTCGCGGCCACGGCGGTGTATGTTACTTACCAGCTTTGGGATAGATGCCTTTAAGTACACCAGCAAATCGGGCGGGCTGATGAATGAGGTAATGTTTTCGAAGATGGACTGGTAGTTTTCAAAATCGCGGGTATCCATCAAATCCATATCGTGCAGGTTGGCTGCAAAAATATAGGCATCCTCGTATATAGTACGATCCTGGATGATGTTTTTCTGGCTTTGCTGAATCTCGGTGATCTGCCTGAACCTGCTATTCAAGAAATAAATCTGCAGGTTAAAGCTCCAGCGCTTCATATCCTTATAAAAATCTTCCAGGTACGGATTGTTGTCCACCGCTTCGTATTGCGGTTCCCAGCCGTAATTTTTAGCCAGCAACCCGGTTAAGGTTGTTTTACCGGCACCAATATTTCCTACAATGGCAATGTGCATATGGTGAGTTGATGGTTATTAGTTAATGGTTGATAGATTATGGGTAATAATAGATGGTTGATAGGTCTTAAAAGCGTTACACTGCTTGTTCAACTATGCCCCATCATCTATGAACCATGAACTATCAATTAATGGCTATTTAAAAATTTCTAAACCCTATTATTTCACGTATTTCTCTGATGGTTTTTGATGCGCTTTCGCGGGCTTTGGCGGCACCAAAACGGGCTACCTGGCGCAAATAAGGCTGATCGTTGGCTATGTCGTTTATCTTTTCACGGATAGGTGAGGTTGCAATAATCATGTCTTCGGCCAGTTGCTTTTTAAAGTCGCCGTAACGGATCTGGCATTGGTTATATAAACCATCAAAATGTTGCAAGGTATCAGGCGTAGATACTACTTTCATCAAATCGAACAGGTTTTGTATCTCTGCCGGTTTTTCCTGGTTCTCAGTAGTCGGGCCACCATCGGTTACCGCTTTCATCACTTTTTTGCGGATTACTTCAGGACTGTCTGACAGGTAAACTGCATTGCCTTCGCCTTCCGATTTACCCATTTTACCTTTACCATCTAAGCCGGGTATTTTCACCAGCTTATCGCCATAGCTAAAAGCATAAGGCTCAGGAAAATACTCGTGGTTATATAAACGGTTAAAGCGGTTACCAAAGGTGCGGGCCATCTCCAGGTGTTGTTCCTGGTCTTTGCCCACCGGCACTTTGGTTGCTTTGTGTATCAGTATGTCGGCAGCCATCAACACCGGGTAGGTAAGCAGGCCGGCATTTACGTTATCGGGGTTGGCGCGCACTTTATCTTTAAAGGATGTAGCGCGTTCCAACTCGCCTAAATAGGCGTTCATGTTTAAGTACAGGTATAGTTCGGCTACCTCGGGTACGTCCGACTGCACGTAAATAGTAGCTTGTTCCGGGTCGATGCCTGCTGCCAGGTATTCTATCAAAACCTGTTTAACATTGCCATACAAATCACTTGGCGTAGGGTGAGTGGTAAGCGAGTGCAGATCGGCAATAAAAAAGTAACAATTGTACTCGTGCTGCATCTTAATAAAATTTTGGATAGCCCCATAATAGTTACCCAAATGCAGTTTGCCGGTTGACCGAATACCACTAACAACAGTTTCCATAATGGGGGCGAAAGTACAGAAAATTTATATTTTTGAGCGCGATGAAAAAACTATTAAAGAAACTGCACGCTCATTTTTACCGTTACAGCGTGGCTGTTTTCTTTTTTATGTTCTGGCCGTTTTTGTACTTCTTTTCGCGCAAGCCGGAGCGTTACCCGCAGATGAATTTTTTTAGAAAGGTGTGCGGTTTTTGCAGTTCGGCCATTTCGGGCATCTTTTATAATTTTATCTACGAAGAGCCTATCGACTGGAAACGGCCTTACATCATCTGCTCCAACCATACCTCCAACCTGGATATTTCGGCCATGAGCATCCTGGTAAAAAACAACTTTTGTTTTATTGGTAAAGAGGAGTTGCTGAACAACCCGGTAACCAAGCTATTCTTTCAAACTATTGACATCCCCGTAAATCGCGATAGCAAAATGTCATCGTTTCGGGCTTTTAAAAGTGCGGCCGAGCGTTTGCAGCAGGGCATGAGCATGGTGATATTTCCGGAGGGGAAGATTCCCGATGATTACCCGCCGCAATTACATGAGTTTAAAAATGGCCCGTTCCGGCTGGCTATTGAGCATAAAATACCCATCATCCCCGTAACGTCGCTTAATACTTGGCAAATGCTGTGGGATACCGGACTGGAGCGCGGCAGCAAGCCGGGTATTTGCCATATTTATGTGCATCGGCCTATTGAAACCGGTAATTTGACCGTGGCCGATGCAGATAGCCTACGCGATGAGGTTTACCAAATAATAAATACTAAGTTTGAAAACTATGCAAATTGATAAAGATACCGTAGCTAAAATTGCGCACCTGGCTCGCCTGGAGGTAACCGAACAGGAAACCGAAACCCTGGTAGGCGACATGAACAAGATACTGGACTTTATGGCCAAGCTTAACGAGGTAAATACCGACAACGTAGAGCCGCTAATTTACATGACCCAGGAAGTAAACGCCCTGCGTGATGATGTAGTGAAGCAAGACATCACCCATGAAGAAGCTTTGCTGAATGCGCCTGAGCAGGATGGCAAACACTTTTTAGTAGCTAAGGTGATTGAACGAAAGTAAGACGCATTTTTATAACATACACACCACCTATGAAAACCGAAAAGGAGAAAATGCTATCGGGTGAATACTACCTGGCCAACGATCCGGAATTGCTGGCCGAGCGCACCAACTGCAAACGCTTATTACATAAATTAAATGTGACTGAGTACGTAGTGGGCGAGGGTACCCGTAAGGTGTTAGCCGAGCTCATACCCAATGCGCCCGCTAACTTATATATTGAGCCGCCTTTTCACTGCGATTACGGGTATAACATTACCTGCGGCGATAATGTGTACTTTAACGTAAACTGCGTGGTGCTGGATGTGATGCCGGTAACCATCGGCAGCAATGTGTTTTGTGCTCCCGGTGTGCAAATTTACACTGCCACCCACCCGCTGAATGCCGAGTTTAGGCGCAGTAAAGAAAACGCCGAACCCATAACCATTGGCGACGACTGTTGGATTGGCGGCGGCGCAATAATTTGTCCGGGGGTAAGTATTGGTTCGGGCTGTGTGATTGGTGCCGGTGCCGTAGTTACTAAAGATATACCTGCCAACTCGCTGGCGGTAGGCAACCCTGCCAAGGTGATCCGGAAATTGAACGAAGAGCCGGAGGAGAAGTAATCGGACATTATTTAATATAAATATTTGGAAAGCAGATTCTTAAAGAGAAATTGCTTTTCCGCTTAACGAACTTAAATACACAGCGGGTTTCTTCATAAACCTACGACGCCTGAACCTTAATTAGAGTAACACGAATTTAAAATAGCTCATTGCCAACACTTAAGCTGCTTTGGTGTTACTCAATCTGTTCACCTCTGCTCATTTTTAAAATTTACGTAACTTTAACCTCTTTTTGAAGTACATGAATAAAACCCGTTTGCTCGACTGTAACCAACTGCTTGACATCTTTTCCGCTTCGCATATTGCAACGGCCATATATACTACTGAGGATTTAGTTATTGAAGCTGTAACGGATGCAATGCTGGCATTTTGGGGCAAAGACCGCTCTGTTATCGGTTTACCGTTAGAGCAGGCTGTGCCCGAACTGGTGGGGCAACCGTTTATTGGCCAGATGCGTGAGGTGATCAAAACAGGCGAAACTTTTACGGCTAGCAGCACGCCTGCACAGTTAGAAATTGACGGCAAGCTGCAAACCAGTTATTACGATTACGAGTACCGGGCGCTAAAAAACGAGAACGGACAGGTTTACTGCATGCTGCACACCGCTGCCGACGTAACCGAAAAGGTTTTGGGAGAGCATGCCATTGCGCATGAGCAGGAGCATTTGCGCAATATAGCCAATGAGCAGGCCTTAAACGAAGAATTGACAGCTGCCAACGAAGAACTGGGCGCGGTTAACGAAGAACTAAGGCAAACCCAGGAGCAGCTGAACGACCTTAACGCCGAGCTGGAAGATCGCATTTTAGCGCGTACCAGTCAGCTGGCATCCAGCGAGGCCCGTATGCGTTATATGATTGACGATGCTCCGGTAGCTATAGCGGTGCTTGCCGGACCAAACTTTGTAGTTGAACAAGCCAATCAATATATTCTTAAAATTTGGGGTAAGACATCTTCGGTAATTGGTAAAACCGTTTATGATGCTTTGCCTGAGATTGCGGGGCAGGGCTTTTTTGAACTGCTGCAAAATGTTTTTAATAGCGGCGAAGCGTTTGTAGGTAGCGAGGTGCCCGGTAACATGGAGTACAACGGCCAGTTGTTGCAAATCTTTACCAATTTTGTATTTAAGCCGCTCAAAAATGATGACGGCCAAACACATAGTGTAATGATAGTGGCTACCGAAGTGACCGAACAGGTACATGCCCGTCAGGCCACAGAAGCCGCCAAGCATCGTTTAGAAGCAATGGTGAAAACAACCCCGGTAGCGATGACTATTTTGCACAGTCGTGATTTAACGATCGAAATAGCTAACAATGCTATGTACGACATTTGGCAGCGAACTGCTGAGCAAACCATCGGTAAACGTTTGGTGGATGTTTTCCCGGAGCTTATCGGTCAACCTTTTCCCGACCTGTTAGCGCAGGTTTTTAATACGGGTGAATGTATTGCTTTCCCCGAAATGCCGGTTACCATTGGTTATACTGATGGTACATTAAAAAATATCTTTGTAAATTTTTCTTACGATCCAATCTTTGATCAGTCGGGTCAGGTCGAGTCTATCCTGGCATCGGTGGTCGATGTTAGCGAATCGGTGAAGGCCAGGCAGGAACTGGAATTGAGTCAGCACCAATTGCAGGAAGCTACCGAAGAGCTGGCTGCTTCTAATGAGGAGTTAACTTCGATAAACGAAGAAATGATGGCCTCAAACGAAGAATTGGCGGCCACCAATGAAGAATTAACAAGCACACAAGATCATCTGCACAACACCATTGTGCAACTGGAAGAAAGCAGAGAACGCTTCAGTTTCCTGCTCAATTCAATCCCACAGCAGGTTTGGACCGCTGGTACGGATGGCAGGATAGATTATGTGAATGACGTTATTGCCAAAGAGTTTGGCCAGGACAAAACCACTCTTATTAACCGCGGATGGCAAAGGCTCATTCACCCCGAAGATTTACCTAAAGCGCTGGAGCGTTGGCTGCATGCCTTGGAAAATGGTAATGAATATTTGGTTGAGTTTCGCTTAAAGCTGAGCGGAGGCCATTACGAGTGGTATTTAGGGCGTGCCGTACCGTTGATTGAGCAGGGTAAAATTAAATTGTGGTTAGGTACCAACACCAACATCCATCTGCAAAAAACTAATGAGGAGAAGAAAGATGAATTTTTGTCAATCGCCAGCCATGAGTTGAGAACACCGCTCACCAGCATCAAAGCTTTTAACCAGTTGATGTCTCGCAGCGATGACCCCGCAAAGTTTTCGGGCTTCGTTAAGAAATCGGCAGATCATATTTTCAGGTTAGAGAAGCTTATTGCTGACCTGTTGGACGTAACCCGCCTGAGCGCCGGCAAGCTGGAGTATAATATGCAGTCATTCAGTTTTAAACAGCTGCTTACCGAAAGCGTAGAGAATATACAGCACATGGCGCCCAACCACGAAATTGTTTTGAAAAATGCTGTCGAGCTTGATTTTACCGGCGACAACTTCCGGCTGGAGCAAGTGATGAACAACTTTTTGTCTAACGCGGTGAAATACTCGCCCAAGGGCGAAAAGGTGGTGGTAGACAGTAAGCTGGAGGATAATCAGTTAATTGTGTCTGTTCAGGATTTTGGCATCGGCATCGAGCCCTCACACATTAACAAATTGTTTGACCGCTACTACCGGGTAGACAACACCGCTATGCGTTTTGAGGGCTTGGGCCTGGGGCTGTTCATCTCGTCCGAAATATTGAAACGCCACCAGGGTAAAGTTTGGATAGAAAGCGAATTGGGCCAGGGATCCACATTTTACTTTAGCATACCAATTCTTACAGAAACAGCAGGTAACGACAGCATCAATATTGATTTAGGGATGGGCGTGAGTTCGGTTAATTAGGAGCTTAGGCTACAAGGGTACCTAATCTATTTTTTAATACAGCCAGCAGCTTTGTTAATTGGAAGCTGTTTCTAAGTTTGGCGTGAGCTTGTAAAAAATAGTAGTTGTTGATGTTTCTCTTAACGCCGGATCTACACTATCATCCTGAGATGAGTTGAGGGATCAGCCCATCCCTTAACTCATCAAATACATAATCTATTTTTGCAGGCTGTCAATCAATGCCTTCATTTCAGCAATTTCTTTCACTTGCGTTTCAATAATGCCGTCGGCCAATTTTCTTACGCGCGGGTCTTTAATATGGGCGTTTTTGCTGGTCATGATAGCAATGGAATGGTGGGGGATCATACCTTTCATGTACTGCACATCGGCTATACCGGTTTGTTTGTGTACGCCTACAAAGGCGAGTATAAATAAGGTGATACTGCCAGCAATGATGCTTAGGTTAATTTTTTTGTTGGTATACATCATCGGCATCATCACCACCATCAAAATAGCCATGGCACAAATCATCAGCACCGTCATATACAAGCGCGTCATGCTTAAGTATATATGATCGGGCTCTTCTACGTTTAAAAACATGATGGCGTACATCAGCACAAACGATACTACCAGCATTACCGCAAACTTCTTATAATTCGAATTTTCCATTTTTTTTAAAAATTACATCTTGTTATTCATTTTCATTAAGCGTGGGTAAAGGCGCAAAAACACTTCTCCGGCCATAGGGTTGCGGCCATATAAGGTGTTCAGCCTTTTGTCTGCCCCAAACCACATCATCTGCCCGCCACCGGCCAGGTTTAGCGGACCGATTTTAAACAGGTTATAGTTAAAACCAAGCGTAACGGCATTAACAGGAAATATGCTGTCGTCGCCGTATCTCAACGGGTCGAGCACCAGTTCTTCGGTAGTTTTTTGTACAAACTCATAGCGGGTGTAAATTTCCCATCGTTTTACCCTAACGTCTGCCTCAAGCAACGCGGCATTATCTCCCTGGTGATCGGGCGTTTTGTTTAATCCCCAAAGGGCAGTAGCATTAAAAGTGCGTTCATCGCCAAAAGGCAAACTGTAGGTTGCGGAGGCGGTGGTACGATATACATTTTCGCCGGCATGCAATTCTTCGGGAGCTTTTATAAACCCGTGAGATACCTGTAAAGCCCAGTTAACAGACGGATTGTAGTTTAACCTGCCGCTCCACGAGTCGAACCGTGGTTTATCAAAGTTATAGCGGTTCTGGTTAGGCTCGCGGCCGGTAAAGGAAGACGCTTCTAATTTAAACTGATAAAACCTGAAACCAACGGTTGCCACACCAAAAGTAATATGCGTAGCATCCGACCAATGATGACTGATTGGAGCATCCGGGTTCCCCATGGCCGACGGGCGGTGCATAAACGCCACCGGTCCCAGTGCCGGCTCGCCGGGATAACCAACATATATGCTCAGGTCAGTATTTTTAGTGAACGAGTACGCGTAACTGGCCGACAGTTCGCTAAACAGGTCGTGCGGATGCTGGCGGTCAATAAGCGGGCTGCCTTTCCAGCTTTCGCCCGTTTGAAACAATAAAGGATAGCCGCGGCCGCCCTCGGTTAGCGGATCTAATGACATCATGAGGTTTAAATGCAATAGACCCCTTTGGCCAACTTTGCGTTGGGCCATGCCCATAAACCAGTTGGGGGCATCCAGTTTACTGTCGCCACGGCTACCTTTATCAAACAAATCCTGCTTGGTATACCGTAAATTGAGATTACCATGCAGCATGTAACTCCAGTTTTTGCTGTTTAGCATAATGCCGTACATGGGCGAAGCATCCGGCAGCCAGCCGGTTCCCGATCCTGTCCTGGTCATGGGTAAGTTTCGCGATTGCGAATTACTCATCATCATCATGTCCATGTGCCCATTATCGGTCATGGTCATACCCGGCATCGACTGCATGTGATGTTGCATGCCCTGATGATGCTGGTGTGTTGCGGGCTTGGCATTCTTTTTTGAGGTTGTATCAGTGCGTTGATGCATCTTTGAGTCATGCATCTTCATAGGTTCCTGAGCGTGTGCTTGCACCATGGCCATAAAAACAGCCACTATAACACGCCATAAATGTTTTTTCATCAATTGTTATTGTTTTGATTTAGCAAATAATAGATCATCGGCTTAATCAATTAAATAAGTGCTGTGTGATAAGCTCACATCAAACCAATACATAATCGATTAGCGATACATGGCAACAAACAGGTGCTGCCACAAATTATATCTGCAGAAATCAAATCAATATAGAACGGAACTTTAGGTACAAAGGAATATGGGCATAAACGGGTGGACCGGTGGCCTGAGGGTAGCAGTGAGGTGTTACCAGCATATAAGCGATAACCCGGTAATGCATAGCCTCCGTTGGCAGCAGAGTTACTACCTGCGTAAAATCAGTGCTAACTGTTGGCGATACATTTTCGCGCACCAAGTATATGCCATGTTGCCTGCAACATTTACAATCTTTACCATTGCCGCATTTATCTTTTTGGCGATGGTGCTGATCGGCCATTTTTTCGGAACGCTTATGCGCAGAAGAAGACAGCCTGGACTTGTTTTGGTGAAGATGAGAGCTTGATTTTACCGAGGCGCCTGCAAAGAAAGCTTCGGAAGTGCAATGCACCAGACAGGCAAATGCCCCTGTAGATAACAGGAGGTAGAAACCAGCCAGGATAAACGCATTGATTTTCCGCATCTTATGCTAAATTACACCAGCACTGGATAATTGTTTTTAATAACTTTTTAATATTAGATCCTTTATTTGTAATAAGCCTTCAGCAATCGCTAAATATATTTCGACGGTCTTCAACCACATGATGATTTATAAACTGTTATATACCCTCGTTTTAGCAACGATTACAAACACCTGGATAAATGCACAGATTAAAACTGAAAATGTGCAGAATAAAATGGAGTTTAGAAATGAAGACTCAGTTGCCAGGCGAGGGCCGATTTCCATCGTTCGTGGCATGATACAAGACAGGAAAGGCAATATCTGGATTGCTTCTTTTCAGGGTGTATTTAAGTACGACGGAAAAGCATTTGTAAACATAACAGGCAAAGTAAGTTCGGCCCGTTTTTTCTCCATTTTGGAAGACCGAAACGGTAACTTTTGGTTCGGTTCTATCGGTTCGGGCGTTTATTTTTACGACGGAAATTCGTTCCGGAATTTAACTATCAAAGACGGACTTTTAAATAATGGGGTGACGTGTATCTATGAAGATAGGGCAGGTGACGTCTGGTTTGGCGTTTCGGGAGGGGCCAGTCGTTACGATGGAAAGTCATTCAGAAATTACGTCATTGAAGGGAACACCATGCATGAAGACCATAGCGGAAAAGTGTTCCCCAACAGAGCGCCTTACGAAGTGAACGCTATAACCGAAGATAAAAAAGGCAGATTTTGGCTCGCTACCAGAGGCGGCACTTTCACTTACGATGGCAAGGAATTTAGTGTGGTAAGTCAGTCGGGCAAACTATTTAAAAACGTCCGTTCATTAATCGAAGATACCAAAGGCCGTATCTGGCTGGGAGGGAACGACGGTTTGTGGCGCTACGAGGGCGGCAATTTTACCCAGGTAAGCAATGCCTTTACTGGCTGTGTTTACGAGGATAGGCAAGGCAATCTTTGGACAAGCTCCGGTACAGATTCTCCCCAAGAGTACGCGCTATCCCGTTACAGCGCAAAAACCTTATCTGCTCGCACCATATCATCACCAAAAGTAATGGCTATCGCCAAAATTGTTTTTGCAATTTTAGAAGCAAAAGGCGGCGTTATATGGTTTAGTACATTTAAAGGTGTGCACAAGTTAGATGGCAAAAAAGCTACCTATGCAGATGGCGAAGCATTTGAGACATTCCCTAAAAAGAAATGGCCGTTTTAACTATCATATTTTAATGCGGCAACCTGTTTTTTACCAAACCATACAGGTAGGTACCGCCAAGCGCACCGATTACGACGATAATCATAGTCACAAAACCATAGCCAATGTTAACAAACATGGGGCCCGGGCAGGCACCGGTCAACGCCCAGCCTAAGCCAAAAATCAAACCGCCCAAGATGTATTTTGTCCAGCTTTTGTCTTTATCAGGTATTACGATAGCATTTCCTTGAAAATCTTTAATGTTAAACCGTTTGATCAGGTAAACCGAAATTGTGCCCAGAACAACAGCCGTACCGATGATGCCGTACATATGAAAAGATTGGAATCGGAACATCTCCTGAATACGGTACCATGAAATAGCCTCGGACTTAGCCATGGTTATGCCAAAAACGATACCTGCCAAAATGAATTTTAGTCCTTTCATACGTTAAAAAATCAAGGGTAAAAGTAAATGAGTCATGATGAGTCCGCCCAAAAAAAAGCCGATCACGGCTACCAGTGAGGGAAGTTGCAGGTTAGATAAGCCGCTGATGGCATGGCCCGATGTGCAGCCGCCCGCATACCGCGAACCGAACCCTACCAGTAAACCACCGGTCAGCATAAGCACAATATTTTTCAAAGACAGAGCATGGATGCTAAACAACTGTTCCGGATTTAACTGCCCGTCAAAATGAATACCTAAGCCACTTAGGTCTTGTATAGTTGCAGCCGAAAGTTTCAAAGGCGCGCCGTTGCTAAGCAAGGTTGATGAAAGTACGCCACCAATGATGGACCCGATCAGGAAAAGTAAATTCCATTTTTGGGTGCACCAGTCAAAATCAAAAAATGATACCCGTTTGCCGGCACCAGCTATAGAACATATGGTGCGTAAGTTTGACGAGAACCCAAAGGATTTACCAAAGTAAAGCAGCATTACCATTATGCCCGCTATGGCTATGCCCGAGGTGTACCAAGGCCAGGGTTGTTTCAATAAGTCGATCATTTAATATGAAAGATACAAAGTTTCTGAGGTGTTTACCTTTCTGTAGAGTAGGAATTTGTGATAGAGCGGAGCAAAAACTCAGCAAAAAAAAAGCGCCCCTGTCCGGAGCGCTTTAGTTTTAGGCAGTGTAGCCCAGTATTTTAAGTACCTGTTTACTGTTTTGTTCTTCGCCAAAAACCTCAAAGTTAAAGGTCTCGTCGCGGTTTCGGCGGATGAGCACATGTTTAGGCGATGGCAGCAGACAATGGTGTATACCACCGTAGCCGCTCAATACTTCCTGATAGGCTCCGGTGTTAAAAAAGCCGAGGTATTGCACCTTGCGTGTTTTAGGCATAAATACACTGTTCATGTGCGCCTCCTGGTTGTAGTAATCCTGGCCATCGCAGGTAATACCGCCTAAATTTACACGTTCATACTCGGCATCCCAGTTATTAATGGGTAGCAGGATGTATTTTTGGTTTAACGCCCAAACGTCTGGTAGGTTAGTGATAAACGAACCATCCAGCATCAGCCATTTCTCGCGGTCGTTTTGTTGTTTACGGCCCAATACTTTGTACAGTATGCCCGATGCTTCTGCACAGGTATACTTACCAAACTCGGTAATAATATCCGGTTCAACAACATCGTTTTCGGCGCATATTTCTTTGATACGTTTCACAATCTCGGTGATCATATACTCGTAATCAAAATCAAACACCAGCGAATCTTTGAAAGGCATACCGCCGCCAATATCCAGCGTATCCAGCTCTGGGTTAATTTTTTTGAATTTACAGTACAGCGTCACGTATTTCTCCAACTCGTTCCAGTAATATGGCGTGTCAGAAATACCTGAGTTGATAAAGAAGTGCAGCAGCTTAACACGGAAGTTAGGATTCTTTTCTACCTTGTTGTAGTAAAAGTCAATCACATCCTCCATGCGGATGCCTAAACGCGAGGTGTAAAACTGCGAGTCAGGTTGCTCCTCAGATGCGATACGGATGCCCAGGTTACAGGGAGTATCCATCTCAATCTCGTCGTCGTATATGTTAAACTCTTCTTTATTATCTAATACCGGGATGATATTCTGGAAACCGTCATGCAGCATGTCTACAATGTACTGCTTATATTGGTAGGTTTTAAAGCCGTTACATATCACGGTAATATCCTTACTCACCACGCCTTTTTTCTCAAGCGCATCAATCATCGGCATATCAAAAGCTGATGATGTTTCTAAGTGGATATCGTTTTTAAGTGCTTCTTCAACCACATGCTTAAAATGCGAACTTTTGGTACAGTAACAGTATTTATAACTGCCGCGGTAGTTGTTCTTGATGATGGCCTGCTGAAACATCAATTTAGCCTGCTGTATCTTTTTGGAGATAATAGGAACGTAAGTAAAGCGCAAGGGCGTACCGTACGTTTCAATCATTTCCATTAAATTAAGATCATGAAAATATAATTCATCATCTATGATCTCGAAACCCTCCTGCGGAAAACCTACACTTAGGTCAAGAAATTCCTGGTAGCTTTGCATTCTATCTGTTTACTATAAATTTTTGCAAAAGTGTAATTTTTTTGCAGAATAAAAAGGTAAAGTTGTTCACAAATTTATAGCCGGAATGTAATTTATTCTCAACCTGTTACCCGCTGTAAAACAGCCGGATAATTCATAAAGTTTTTGATATAATGATTTAAAACAAGCCCAATTATAACTCATTGTATTAAAGATAAATAAGTCAACGCTTTGAAGCTTTGCTAAAGGCTCTTTCTCATCTTGCTAAAAAACTCTGGCGTAACGCCAATGTACGACGCAATTTGCTTTTGGGGCAGTTGATGTATCAATGTAGGATAACGCTTACAAAAACGGGCATAGCGTTCGGATGCAGGTAAGCTCAGGTTATCAATAAGTCGTTGCTGATAGGCTACTAAAGATTTTTCGGCCAGTATGCGGAAAAAGCGTTCGAATTTAGGGACGGTTTGATACAGTTCTTCCTGGTTAGCCTTTGATAGTAATAGCATTTCTGTATCTTCTAAAGCCTCGATATTTAACTGACCGGGCTGGTGGCTCAACAGGCTGTACATGTCGGCCATCCACCAATCTACGGGTGCAAAGCTTAGCACATGTTCTATACCATTCTGGTCAACTGTATAGCCACGTAAACACCCTGATGTAACAAACGCCGAGTGGCGGCACACGTCGCCGTAAGCCACCCAATGCTGTTTACGTTTAAGCTGTTTGGTTTGCAGCATCCCGGTAAAGATGTCTTTTTCGGCAGGGGTGAGAGTGATGTGTTTGCTAACGTTATTGAGTATCAGGTCGAGTTGCGGTTTGTCCATAAGTTACAAATATAGGTGGCAGAACTAATAAGAGTATTTGCAATTGCTTCATTTAAGCGATATGCACATTGTCGTTAGGATGTGGAAAACAATTAACTAAAAGTTTATCAGATGTGGCACAGGTTTTGTCTAATCACAGTTATACTTATAAACAATTATGGAAAACAGGGTTTTGGTGGTAGATGATAATGAGTTCATTCTCAGCCTTATTTCCCAAATATTAAATAACCAGGGTTACGATGTTGAAACTTTGACCCGGGCTTACGGGATAGTGGACTGTATACACAATTTTCATCCAAACTTGATTTTATTGGATGTTGAATTGCCGGATGGCGATGGCCGCGACTTATGCCGCATGATCAAACAATCCAAAGAAATGCAGCATATACCTGTGGTGATGTGCACAGGTTTGGACGAGGTTGATGAGTTTTTAAAACAGCAACCACATCCTGATGGCGTATTGCACAAGCCGTTTGATATGAATCAACTGATAAATGTAGTTGAACAAAGGTTACCACTGGCTGCCTAAAGGACTCAGTGGTAACTTTTGTATATCGACTTATATACTCACTGGCACGGTTTCCTCGCGGAGTAAATCAATTAATTCATTTTTAACAATATCAAAGTCAGGTGTTTGTAGCCAGTTAACCGTGCGGTGACGTTGCTTATTTACAGGCCCCCAACGTTCCGGCTCTCCATCCATACTAATAACTACACTTGGGGTTTCGAAAGCCGACGCCATGTGTGACACCCCGGTACAGTTGGATACCAGCAATCTTGAGTTTTTAATTAACACTCCCATGGTTCCTAAATTGGTTTTGCCTGCAGTGTTGATAGCCTGGTGTTTCATTTTGCTGATCACTTCTTCTACAATCGGCATCTCGGGGGCGGTACCTGTGATAACAGGCTGGTAACCTTGCTCGGCGCAGTAATCGGCCATGGCTGCAAAGTGTTCGGTAGGCCACTGCCGCCACGCCCCGCGCGAACCGGGGTGGATACAAACATATTTGCCTTTCTGAACCGGCAACTGCAATGCAGCGTAATCCTGTTCATCTTGTGCCGTAATCGGGAACTCTAGCTCTAAGCCTTTTTGAGGAATGCCTAAATGTTCCATCAACATTACATGGCGTTGCGGTTCGGGGCCGTAGTCAGGATAAGCGAAGAATGTTTCGGTATTAGCTACAAAGTCATTGGGTGTGTAAAAGCCACCGGTACGGGCAGCGCCAAACAGTTCCATCATAGGGTTGATGACAGTGCCATTGCCCTGCATTTGCAGCAACAGGTCATAACGGCCTTGCGTGCCGCTCAAGTATTTTACGGTTTCCGAAGCATCAAAAGACTGCTCGGGCAAACCAGGAAAGCCCGGAAAGTGTTCGAAGGCATCAAAATAACTGCTGAACCTTTCGGTGAAGCTTTTGGCCCATGGCATACTTATTAAAGTGATATGGGCAGTAGGGTAGGCATAACGCAGGGCTCGCATGGCCGGTATAATGCACAGCATATCGCCCAATTGCAGTGCCCTGAATATGGCGATCTTTTTTACGTCGTTAACAGGAATTTTCATCAGTACATTGCGCCGGTGGTGGCGTTAAAGGGATAGTAGAGGTGTAGATTGAAAATAAAAAGCAGGGGTTATAGTCCCCTGCCTGTTTTATGTTGTAATTCGTCTATCTTTTTCGACGCTTCGGCTTTAGTCAGATTCTCATCAAACTCTTCTTTGGCCTCATCCGACAGTGTTTTGAGGTAAGACTTCTGTGCGCCGGTCATCGGCTCATCGCCGGTGGTCCACTCATCAGGGTCTTTTTTAGTATTCGATCCTGCAAGGTCTTCACCGCTGTTTTCTGTTTTGCGGTGTTTGCTATCATCTTCAAACAAATCGCCGCTGGCGCTTAAATTATCTTCGTTAATCATGAGGTTAAATGTTTTGTTATAGTTAACCTACAGAACGAGGTATTTGTTTGTCCTTCTTTTCAAACTCCGCTGCCCTCACAGCCCCAATTATCAGAGCCTAAAAACCACTTTATAATTCTATATTTTAATTGGCAGTGAGGTGATTGATTAAAAAAAAATTCGATAAATACATTGTCAGATGTTATCCAATTCGTACATCAAATTATCTCAATATAGCCATTAAAGGCTCAAAAAACAGAAATTGTTACTGATCAGAGCATGATGCATCAGGACAGTTAACCATAAAATATTTAGGTAGGTTAGCAGCTCCAATTCGAATAAACCGAGTTTAAATTTTACAGGCTAAATCGCACTTAATAAGAATGTGATGCCGGGCAGTAATACCCTGTCAGCGTTTAACTTTTAGGGCCTGAAAGATCAATTTAAATAATGCTTGATGTAAAAAATTTTACTGACGTACAATTACTTAATCTGATTAAAGCCGACCATGAGGCTGCTTTTAAGGAGTTGTATTGCCGTTACTGGAAGCATTTGTATGCATTTGCCTACAACCGAGTACGCAGCCGCGAGGTAGCCGAAGAAATTGTGCAGGACTTTTTAACTCACTTCTGGCTCAACCGGCATAAGCTTAATATACAGACATCCTTTGAGGGTTATGTTTACACTTCGATAAAAAACTTGGTGCTAAATTACTTTGCCCGCGAGGCCCGCAAAAGTCAGTTGCTCGAAAAGGTGAGTATGAATATTTCCGCCCTTGATAATTCTACTGAAGAATTGATTATGCTGCACGAACTGCGATCGGTAATTACCCGCGAGGTGAGCCAGTTGCCGGTAAAATGCCGATCGGTTTTTGAGCTTAGCCGCTTAGAAAACAAGTCGAACAAAGAGATTGCTCAAACCTTAGGCATCTCAGAGAAAACAGTTGAAGGTCATTTAAGCAAAGCCATCAAGCGCCTCAGGTTAAGTTTGAATATGCTGGTGTTAACTGTAATGGCGGCTTTCATTTTCTGATGTTTTCTTTCATCATCACTACAATCCAGTAGGCAAAAAATTTTCTAAAATATTTTCAAGAGGAGCAAGGGGTAGGCGGTTTTGGTTTGTCATACTCATAACCAATTCTAATAACACCAATTACTAAACGCTAAACTATGGTATGAAAATTACCCCTCAACTTATTGAAAAATATTTAAACAACACCTGCACGCCACTGGAGCGCAAGGCGGTTGACGACTGGTACAGAAGCTTTGACGAGCAGCCCAACCCGATAGATCGCATGACCGGTGAGGAGGCTGACGCTTTGCGTGAATTTATCTACAATCGATTTAAGTCCGGCTTGGCATCATCTGACGATGGTGAGCGTAGCGGTGGAGCTGTACGCAGGCTATACCGCGTAATGTACGGAGTAGCCGGCTTAGCTGCAGCTGCATTGATACTTACTAAGCTGGGTGTGTTTGTACCTACTAAAACTAAGCAACCTTTTATGGCGCAGGCCGAAGAGCAGATTGCTTTTCGTAACGCCACTAATAGCATCCACAAACGCGTGTTGCCCGATCATAGCACCGTTTGGTTAAGTCCGCATAGCACTATTACTTATCCTAAAAAGTTTGCGGGCCGTTATCGCGATGTAAAGCTCACCGGCGAGGCTTTTTTTGAGGTGACTAAGGATGCCAAACATCCATTCATCATTTACAGCGGCGAACTAACCACTAAAGTATGGGGTACCAGTTTTAGGGTGCGTGCCTATCAAAACCTGCCGGCCGAGGTTGCTGTTGTGACCGGCAAAGTATCTGTGCAAA
Source organism: uncultured Mucilaginibacter sp. (assembly GCA_913775265.1). Classification (GTDB taxonomy): domain Bacteria; phylum Bacteroidota; class Bacteroidia; order Sphingobacteriales; family Sphingobacteriaceae; genus Mucilaginibacter. Next base: position 39,632 of record CAJYJH010000056.1, read on the forward strand.
ATGAAAAAGCACATACCGAGGTGATGTTACTGCCCAATCAAAAAGCAACGCTGCTTCATCATGAGCAATTAGTTAAAAACACTGGCAGTGCAGTTGCAGCCGAAATGCGCATTTGGACAAAGGTGTCACTATCATTTGACGACGCCAAGCTAAGTGATGTTTTTACCGCGCTGAATAAAAACTTCGACATCAGCATTAACTGTGATGATGCCCGCATTAAAAATTACGCTTTTACCGGCGACTTTACCAACCAGAGTTTACCCGCTATACTCGACATGATTCGCCAGTCGACCAATACCAATTATACTGTCATCAGCAACCGCTCATTTGAATTTCGTACCAACCAGTAATTTATAAACCGATAAAAACTTAAATGATTATGATTAGAAAAAGTGCCTTTTAGGCTGATGATGCCATATCCGAAATTTTGTGTGCTCATTAATCTCGTACACAAAAGCAACACAATTAAATTAAACAACAACCAATTAATCTATGCAATACAATTTACTTAAACCGGACAACTGCCTAAAATTTATGAGGGCAACAGTAAGTCAGGTACTCATTGCTCTGATACTTTCGGGCGTATCTTACGCACGTAAGTCCACTGCACAAGTACTCGACAAAATGGTTAGCCTGTCGGTAAACGAACCTAATTTAGAACAAGCGCTGAAAGCTATTGAAAAAACAGCGGGCGTAAAATTTGTTTACAGCAAAAGCATCATCCCAACCAACCGCGGGGTAAGCTACTCGGGCAGCAACCAGCGTTTGGATGCCGTGCTGAACACCATTTTACCTGCCGATGTAAGCTACCAGTTAATTAACGACCGCATTGTGCTCAGCAGCAAAAAGGGCAACACTGATGCCGGCACGCAACAGGCTATACCGATTAAGGGTAAGGTAACGAGTGATAAGGGCGAAGAGCTGGTAGGCGTAAGTGTTACTGTTAAAGGCAGCACCACCGGAACCGTTACCGATGTGAACGGTAATTTTAGCCTGAACAACGTAGAGCCAACTACAGTGCTGGTAATAAAATACGTAGGTTTTACTACCCAGGAAGTTACTGTAGGTAATCAAACTAATTTATCCATTACGCTGATTACACAACCCAGTAATTTAAGTGAGGTTGTTGTTGTAGGCTACAATGTGGTAAAACGTTCTGATGTAACATCATCTACCGTAAGTGTTAACGCCGAAGAGATTCGCTCTCGGCCGGTAGCTAATGCATTGCAAGCTATACAAGGTAAAGCGGCAGGTGTTGACATAACCTCGGCAGAAAGACCCGGAACTGTTGGTTCAGTGCGTATACGTGGTGTTAGGTCAATCTCAGCAACAAGCGACCCGCTGTATGTAGTGGATGGTATTCCGTTATCATCTGGCGGAATCGAGAACATTAACCCCAACGACATTGAAACAATTGATGTTTTAAAAGACGCATCGGCGACAGCTGTATATGGTTCGCGCGGTGCAAATGGCGTAATTGTGGTAACAACTAAACGTGGCAAAGCCGGCCGTTTGGCACTGGATTATGTTGGAACACTTACAACAGAGACCTTAAATAACCGCCAGGATATGATGAACTCAGCGCAGTACATCGACTTTAGACGGGATGCCTACCGTCGTATAGGCTACTTGTATAACATCAATAACCCGAACGGGCCTGCTATCAACCCTAATAGTACATATCCTACAGTACCTACTCTGGCTGATGACCGTCGTATATTTGGTCAGGATGCCATTGCATTTGCCAATATTGAGAAGGCTTGGCAAAACGGTACTTTTAACGGCGATTTAGTGCCGACCACGAACTGGGGAGACATGGTTAAAAAAACCGGTTACACGCATGACCATGTGTTAAGTGTAAGCGGTGGAACTGATAAGCTGAGTGCATATGGTTCTTTTGGTTACCTACGCCAGGAAGGTACACAACTGGGACAGGATTACACTCGTTACAGTTCAAAAGTTACGGTTGACGTTACGCCAACCAAGTGGTTTAAAATGGGTGCAAGTATTAACGCAACCTTCAGTAAACAAAATTACGGTTATCAAACTACTAACGCTACTGGTCCTAATCAATTATATTCGGCCGCGCTGGGCATGTTACCTTACGCTGTGCCGTTTGATGCTGCAGGCAATCGTATCAATTTGCCGGGCGGCGACATTAATATTCAAAACCCAATTGGCGAAGATCAGTATAATATCAACCTTCGTAAAATTAACCGTGCATTAGGGTCTTTTTATGCGGAAGTAAATATTATCAAGGGATTAAAGTACCGCCTCCAATTTGGCCCCGACTTTAGTTATTTTAACAACGGTCGTTTTATGGATCAAAACTCTATCAACAGAGGTGCAGGTCAGGCTGGTTCAACTAATTATGCGCAGCTTAACCAGGATACCCGTTTTTCTTGGACGTTAGACCACCTGTTATATTATAACAGAACTATTGGTAAGCATGATTTTGGGCTAACCTTATTGCAAAGCTCACAATACTCACGTATTGAGACCTCGACCATGACGGCTACCAAGTTGCCTTACAATAAGCAATTATGGTATCAACTTAACTCAGTGTCTGCACTTGATGGTTTCGGCTCTAACTTAACAGAGCAAAGCCTTAATTCGTATATGGTGCGTGGTAACTACACTTTTAACAATAAGTACATACTTACCGGTTTTGTTCGTTGGGATGGTTCTTCGGTATTGGTACCCGGGCAGAAATGGGATTATTTCCCTTCTGTATCAGCCGGATGGCGTTTAGATCAGGAAGACTTTGTTCGTGAAGTTAGCTGGATTGACGCATTGAAGGTTCGTGCTGGTGTAGGTACTGTGGGTAACGCGGCGGTTAGACCATATACAACTGTTGGCGCGTTGCAAACGCTTTACTACACTTATGGCGCATCGGTAGTTCCGGGCTATGTGTCGTCTGATGCCTCTTTGGCAAATCCAATTCCGCTGCCTAACCCTATCGGGTGGGAAAAAACTACGCAATATAACTTAGGCTTAGAATTTAGCGTGCTCAAGAACAGGGTAGCCGGTACATTAGATTTATATACTACAAAAACGTCTGATTTACTATTACAAAAATCTATCCCATCAATTAACGGTTACACTAGTGCTTTTGATAACATCGGCCGCACCTCTAACCGAGGCATAGAGATAAGCTTAAGTACAGTTAATGTTAAAAGCAAAAACTTTAATTGGACAACCAATTTAAACTTTGCTGCAACTAAAGATAAGATAGAAGAATTGGCTTTAGGCAAAGTCAATGATATTGCCAACAACTGGTTTATCGGCCAGCGTATACAGGTTTACTACGATTATGAAAAAGCCGGAATCTGGCAGGATACACCTGAAGATCAGGCTGAGATGCTTAAATATCAGCAGGCATCAAGTACACCAACACGCAGAGTGTTTTACCCCGGCGATATCAAGGTTAAAGATCAGAATGGTGATTATAAAATTGATGCCAATAATGATAGGGTAGTAAGAGGAAGCGGTAGCCCTAACTGGACGGGAGGTATTACCAATACATTCAATTATAAAGGTATTGAGTTATCGGCATTCATTTTTGCACGTTATGGTTATCTTATAACAGGCGGAGCTGAATCGTTACAGGGCCGCTTTGCGCAACGTGTTTTAGACTACTGGACCCCAACTAATCCAACAAACGATTATCCTGCACCTAACTACAATAGTGCAGCCGGCGATGCATATCGTTCATCAATGAACTATCAGAACGGATCGTTTATTAAAATACGTAATATCACTTTGGGGTATTTTCTTCCTACCAAAATCACTAAAACACTTAATCTTTCGCGCGTAAAAGTTTATGCACAGGCGCTTAACCCTGGTTACTTGTACGCACCGGTAAAATTCATTGATCCGGATACCCAGAGCGCTATTTTTAACAGGGGTTTTGTATTTGGTGTTAACGTTGGATTTTAACCACTATTTAAGTTTAAATCATGAAAAAAATTATAAAATTTATATACGGTGCAGCTGCGGTAACGGCCCTGATGGCTGTACCAACCAGCTGTAAAAAAAGCTTCTTAGACGAAAATCAGATTACGCTTTTAAACACAGAGGATTTTAAAACTACGTTTGGTTTAGACGGCCTGTCTGTAGGCATGTACCAAAGTTTGCGTTTCCATTTCAATTACGAGTGGGCTTACTCAACTACCCAATATGGTACAGATGAGTTTGCTGTAGGGGGCGACCGCACCATGCAAATGTGGAACTCATACGATGCGAACCTGAACAGTTTTATAGGTGATGCAGCCTCAGTTTGGGATAACATGTACGGCAACATCAATTCGGCAAACATTATGATTGAGAATGTGCCGCAGTATTATGATGGAGCAAACAAAAATACACGCTTAGGCGAAGGCTATTTTATGCGTGCTTTTGATTATTTTAAATTAGTAAAACAGTTTGGCGGAGTACCTCTGAAACTTAAAACATCAACCGGGATCGAAGATGAATTTACACGCGCTTCGGCTCAGGAGGTTTATGCTCAGGTAATAGCCGATTTTACGCAGGCTTATAGTTTGCTGCCAGCAACACCGGCCGAAAGGGGAAGGATAACAAAGTGGGCTGCTGCGCATTTTTTAGCTAAAGCATATTTGTTTCGAGCGAGTGAGATTAACAGTGATTGGAACGCCAGCACCCGGGATGCTGACTTGCAAAAAGCGATAGAGTATGCCGATTTGGTAATTAATACCAGCGGTCGTACGTTGGCTACCAATTTCAGCGATTTATGGAACTTCACTACCGTAGATGGTCCGAATGAAACCAACGCTGAAATAATTTTAGCTGCTGAATTTTCAAACAATACGGCAACGCAAGGCCGATATGGCAACCAGGTTCATTTGTATTATCCGTCTGTTTATCAAAATTTACCCGGTATGGTACGCGATTTAGCCGGTGGCCGCGAGTTCCAGCGTCTGCGTTCTACAGATTATGCACTGGATGTATATGATCGCGTAAACGACTCGCGCTTTTGGAAGAGCTTCAAGACCCGGTATATCAGTAATAATGCAGCCAGCATACCAAAATGGCCGGCCGGGCATCCACAGGCCGGACAAAATAAATTTTCAGTAGGGCAGGAAGCCATATTATACATAATCAACAACGCCGGAGATACGCGATACACTACTGCTAATATTGCATTGCGTGCACCAAGCATGTATGTCCGTTATTTTTCTGGCCAGCCCGAAAATATGTTAGGTGGACACGGCAATTACACAGCCAGCCAATTCGTAGCCTTATCAAAGTTTATGGATGGCTCGCGTAATACTGTAGCATCGCAATTCGGCCAGCGTGACGGTATCTTGGCAAGATTGGCCGAAACGTACTTAATAGCGGCCGAAGCATATGGTAGGTTAGGTAATTACGGTGCTGCTTTGCCTTATATTAATCGTATACGCGAGCGTGCCGCCTATAAAGACGGTGAAGATCGCGCGGCTTATGTGGATGGTGGTATCGCTTTCAGAACTAATCCTGCTACCACACCAACAGCCAATAATTCGTACTCAGACCGCAACACCTATTATGAGTCTAACAATTTGGCTACAACTGTAAGTAGTAATACTTTAACCAGTATGCGTATTAGCAGTGTGGGCGATATTCTTAATTCGACAAAAGAATTCTATGGAAAATTAGGTGTTGCCTCTGACGCCGACAAATTTCTGGCGTTTATACTTAATGAGCGTTCAAGAGAACTGATGGGTGAGTTAATGCGCTGGGAAGATTTGGCGAGAACAAAAACACTGATTTCTCGTGCAACAGCATTCAATGACGAAGCTCGTCCGGTTGCACCTAAACATCTATTAAGGCCTATTCCGCAAACATCATTCTTAGATATTGTAAAAAAGAATGGCGCCCCGTTAACCACCGCCGAAAAAGCTGCTCAGCAAAATCCTGGTTGGTAATTTTCAAGCAGTCTATTCATTAAAACGCCCCGCTCTGATTAACAAAGCGGGGCGTTTTTTTATTAGTGTGCTTACGCCTCTTGTACATATAAGCAACACAACTTGGTTTCTAAATTTTTTCCGCTGAGCAATTAAAATAAAGTAGACTGCCCGTCTGCAGTTTTAATATCAACACTGACATCATCGCCAACATTAATCAATCCGCCTCGCACAATGCGCGCTGTAATGCCGCCATGGCCGCGCACAGCGTTGTACCCACCGGGACCTAATATTTCTTCCATCCGAGAGCAGGGATGGCACTCGCCGGTGTACTCAAGTAAAACATCGCCTACCCAAAACCGGCGGTCTTTAAGGGCCAGCAGATTAATGCCGCTTACTACAATGTTTCGTCGTAGCATGGCTGGGGTGAGGTCGGGCAGTTGCATAACCGCAGCAATCAAATACAGGTGTTCTTGCTGTATCAGGGTAACCTGCCGTTTGCTGGTGGCTGAACCCGAAAAATGGTCGCCGTTTAAGCCTTTTAATGTCAATGCTTCTGCCTGTTGTAACGATTGCAAGGGCGCACGGCGTCTGGGCCGGATGCCGATCCAGGTAACCTTGCCGTGTTGGGGCATAGTATCCATTAGCTTTTGCAGCGGCGAGTTAGGCGATAGTTTCATAGCTTCAAACTTAAATCTTATAAAACCTGCTGTTCAAACATGCGTTGCAAGGTGGCATCGGCATCCACACAAAAGCCGGGATGAACCTTAGAAGCCTGCACCACAGTGCTGCGCGTAGCTGTTAACCACCTAAAGCGTGAAGCATTATCTAATTTACCAATCGCACCGCTGCCAGCGCTGCCGTGGCAAATACGTTCAAACGCCTGCAGGTTTGCGGTCAAATCTTCCAGGCATAAATCCCGGCACAGCGCGTTTAATCTGTCGACATTAATAGTGTACAGGCATTTTAAATATTTAAGCCGCTGACTGAATATAATTACACCGACATTCACAAATTCCTCGCGCTCCACCCTCGGCACAACGCGTATAACGGCGTACTCAAATAAGTGTTGCTCTGGCATTTTTGGCTTCGGTTAAAAATATGTCTGATGCTTCAACGCGCGTCCTTAAAAACTCGTAATACACCTGGCGGCGCTGTTCTGCCGTTTCGTCTGATGACGGGTCCAGCAACCATTCTACCGGAATTAAATCTACCACTGCTTGCAGTCGCTCGTTGGTTAACAGGCTTTTGTATTCGGCATCAACAGCATCCAGCTCGCTTGCCCATGGCAGTAACACGTGGTCTTTTACCGGGGCAAACGGCCGCAGGGCTTGTTCGCGCCAGTTGCTCCAGGTGTGATGAAAGTACAAGGCGGCGCCATGGTCAATCAACCATAACTCTTTATGCCACATCAGCATATTGGTGTTGCGTGGGGTACGGTCAACATTGGTAATCAGGCAATCCAGCCAAACAATTTGCGAGGCCAGTTTGCTATCGGGCTGGGTAACTACAGCATCAAACGTAATGGCACCCTGCAAATAATGTAAGGCCAAGTTTAAACCGGTGCTGGCCTTTAATAAATCCTGAATTTCTTCATCAGGTTCGGTGCGGCCAAAGGCAGTGTCCAGGTTGGCAAAAACCAGTTCAGGCACTTTTAAGCCTAATATGCGGGCCAGCTCACCGCCAATAATCTCGGCAATTAAAGCTTTTACGCCCTGACCGGCGCCCCTGAATTTAAGTACATATAAAAAGTCGTCGTCTGCCTCGGCAATGGCCGGCAGCGATCCTCCTTCGCGCAGGGGGGTTACGTAGCGGGTAACGTTTACCGTTCGTAAAGGAGATGGATAATGATCCGTCATATTTTGTTTTTTCTGTTTACTGCTAGTTTATGCAACCCTGCTCACACATGGGGCAAAGATACAACCATCATATCGGTTTTTATAGGTTTGTGTTTTCGGACAGTCGCTTGTTCGATGTCGGTTGTCGCAGTTTTAGCGTAAATGTGTCTCATAATTCGCGATGCAAGCACTACTGCAAAAAGCCCACTGTAAATTATTTTACAATTTGCCTACCTTGTGTCTACCATCATCTGTTATGAAAATATCTTTCATCCTTTTAACCCTGTTCTTTTTATTTACTGCAAATAGCTTTGCACAATCCTCATCTGCTGTACACCCGGTTGGGTTAATATCCATCGGCGACTTTAAATTGGAGTCGGGCTCTGCCGTTAAAAATTGCAGTTTAGGCTACCGTATGCACGGCAAGCTTAACGCAAATCGTAATAACGCTGTAGTGTTTTGTACCTGGTTTGGAGGCAATGCTGCAGGCGTAGAAGCTATGAAACCATGGAACGCCATAGATACAACCAAGTACTGCTTCATCATTATTGATGCATTGGGCGATGGCGTATCATCATCGCCATCTAACAGCAAGCTGCAACACGGTAGCGACTTTCCGAAGTTTAGCATCCGCGACATGGTGAATAGTCAGCACACTTTGCTCACCCAAAAGCTAAATATTAAACATGTGAGGGCGGTGATGGGTATATCCATGGGAGGGATACAAACCTTTGAGTGGGCAGTAAGCCATCCTGACTTTATGGATGTATTGATACCGATTGTGGGCAGCCCGCAACCTACCAGTTACGACTTAATGCTGTATCAAACCATCGGTCATTTAATTGACGACAACCCTAACTACCAGCATGGCCATTACACTACTAATCCGCATATTGCAGCAGCCGGTATGGTTTTCGATCTATTTTTAACCACACCGGCCAACCGCGTTAAAACGGTGCAGCGGGAGTCTATCCCGCAGTGGGTAGCCGTTGCGCAAACCCAATCGGCCGGTCACGACTGGAATGACACCTATTACCAGATGAATGCGATCATCGGTCATGATATTTCAAAGAGGTTCGACTCGTCGTTGCAAAAGGCGGCAACGCATATTAAAGCCCGAATGCTCATCATTACTTCGCTGCAGGATATGGTAGTCAACCCGGCCCCGGCCATTGCTTTTTCAAAGCTATTATCTGCCCGGTTAGTTGAACTGAACGACGAAAGAGGCCACTCGGCGCCTGATTTCGGTAACCCGCAAATGACGGATGCGATTGCAAATGCATTGGCTATGCAGTAATTCATTTTGAGCGGTAAACGCCGCTATAAATGTTTTCCTCGAGTATTTAAAACAGGCTCAGCATGTAATAAATCCTCTGTCAAAAATAAATTGTAAAATTTTTTATGGAATCGGTTTGCCCTCTGCATCATAAGGGTAAAACTAACCGATCATGAACAAACCTTATTTGATTTTTGCCCTGCTGTTGTGGTTATCTTTCTTAAACAACCGCGCATTTTGCCAGGCTCCTCAGCTAACTGTTAACGGTCAGCCCAACAGCGGTGTAAAATTGCAAGCACTTAAAATTGATGTAACTGTTTTTGGTAACATCAGCCGCACTGCCTGGCAAATGACTTTTTACAACACCACCAATCGCATACTCGAAGGCAATTTGCTATTCCCGCTCAAAAATGGCGTAAGCGTAAGCCGGTATGCTTTAGACATTAACGGCAAAATGCGCGAAGGCGTTCCGGTAGACCGGGGTAAGGCAGCTGTGGTTTTCGAATCTATTGAGCGGAGGCGCGTTGACCCGGGGTTGCTGGAAAAAGCCGAAGGCAATGCTTTTCGTACCCGTATCTACCCAATAAATCCGCATAGCAGTCGCACGGTCATCATTGGCTACGAAGAAGAGATAACCGCCGATAGTAAAGGTAACCTGAATTTTGTATTGCCGCTCAAACTCAAAGATACCGTTCCGCAGTTTGCGTTAACGGCCTCCGTAGTACACAGTGCTGCTGCGCCTATGGCAAACGGCGGTGGCAAAAGCCTGCAGTTTCAAAAGCAGTCTGATACCTATGCAGCAACCATGCAAAAGACTAATTATGTACCCAGCCGCAATATTTCTTTTTCGATACCCCAGGCAAACGGTAATATAGGGGTGTTGATGCAGGCTCTCGGCAATAAATATTATTACTACGTAAGCACCATGTTGCCAGCAGCAACTATCGTAAAGCCGGCGCTTAAAAAGATTGTGCTGTATTGGGATGCCTCACTAAGCGGAGCCAACCGCAATACTGCCGATGAGCTGGCATTATTGGATGCTTATTTTAAAAAGCTCAATAACGTGCAGGTTACACTGGTCACCTTTAGCAATGCGTTGCTCAGTAAAAAAAGTTATATGGTAACCGACGGTAAATGGCAGGACCTGAAAAATGCGCTCGAACACATCACTTACGACGGTGCTACCAACTACAATTGCTTAAACTGGCAGCGCACTGATGCCGAAGAATGCTTGCTGGTAAGCGACGGGCAATTAACGTATGGCAGGTTGCCCAACCAGTGGCCCGATAAGCCGGTTTATTGCATTACCTCGGCCACCCTGGCCGATTACAGCTACCTGAACTTGCTTGCCCGAAAAACAGGGGGCAATGTTATTGATTTGACTGCTGTTAAAGTGACCGAAGCGCTGAGTGCCTTATTAAAGCAGCCGTTACGGTTTATAGGTTTGAAAAGTAGCAGCAGCACCGAGGAGAATTATGCTGCAATGCCTCAAAGCGCCGGTTCTGCCTTCAGACTGGCGGGTATCACCCGCGATGCAAACCAAAAGCTAACCCTGCAATTTGGATACGGCAACAAGGTGACCTTTGAAAAATTTGTTGAGCTCGACGCTGCAAACGAAACTGCCGACGAAGTAAATGTACCGAGGTTGTGGGCTCAGCAAAAAATTAACGAGTTGGATATGACTTATGATGTCAATCGGACCGAGATCGAGTCGCTTGGGAAACGCTTTGGCTTGGTTACCCGCAACACATCCCTTATGGTACTCGAAAACTTGAGTGATTATATACAATACAACATCGAACCACCGGCAGAATTAAGAAATGATTTTAACGCTATTATGAAACAACGCGATATAGCGCAGGATAGGCAAGTACAAAATAATTTAACCACGGCCAAAAACATGCTAACCGACTTGAAGCAGTGGTGCCAAACTAACTTTGCTGATAAGCCGGTACCAATGGCGCAAAAACCCGAAGTAAAACAAGCAGTTTCGTCATCACAACGTAGAGCCAGCAGGCGCAGAATGCTTGCAGTTGAAAAAATGTCGTCATCTGCCATGAATTTAAATGAGGTAGTGGTGGTGGGTTACGGAACACAGCATAAAACATCAGTTACCGGTTCGGTTGTTACTCAGCTGCAAGGCCGGGTGCCAGGATTAAGTGTTGTGCCGTTAAGCGAAACAACGGCGGCTGTTAGAATACGCGGCTTAAGTTCTCTAAACGCTCAGGCTCAGAAGGATGAACCTGTGGGCAACCAAAGCATCCGCACAATGGCCGATTCTGTTTCGAACACTCGTTCATCAAATGCGGTGAATATAAAATTGATGGCTCAACCCGCACAAACTGATTTTATCAAGACGATAAAAAACACAGAAAAAGCATCACAGTATCAGAAATATCTGGAACTGAGGACTAATCAGGTAAATAACCCGGTTTTCTACTTTGAGGTAGCCGACTATTTTAATAAGGCTGGAAACCGCGAGATTGCATCGCGGGTGTTAAGCAATCTTGCCGAAATGGGCCTTGCCGACGACGAATTGTACCGGATGTTAGGTTATAAACTGAAGCAAATGGGCGATTACGAAAACGAAGTCCTGATCATGAAAAAAGTAACGGAGCTGCGCCCATTAGATCCTCAAAGCTATCGCGATTATGGTTTGGCACTTGAAGATGCCGGCGAACATCAGCAGGCGGCCGAAGTATTATATAATGCAGCGATTAAAAGTTTTACTCCCGATGCCGACAATCTATACAGCGGGATACAGGAGACGTTTTTACCCGAAATCAGCCGCATTTTATCGCAGCACAAGGGTAAGGTTAAGATACCCGACATGGATAAATCTTTGTTCAGTGCTATGCCGGTAGACATCAGGGTTGTGATGAACTGGAATAAAAATAACACAGATATTGATTTGTGGGTAACGGATCCGGCCGGCGAGAAGTGTTACTATGCAAACTCAAGGACGCATGCAGGCGGACGTATATCGCGCGATATGACCAACGGATTTGGCCCTGAGCAGTTCATGCTCAAAAAAGCGGCTAAGGGTACCTACAAGATTGAGATTGATTACTACGGCGACAGGCAAGCCACTATTAGCGGACCAACAACCGTAATGGCCGAATTGTACACCCGCTACGGAACCCCGCAGGAGAAGAAAGAGATTATCGTTCTGCAAATGACCAAGACCGCCAACGGTACGGTATACATCGGCGAAATTGACTTTTAGAAGCTTATCATCAGCACAAGATGTGTTAAAACAGCCTTGTGCTGATGATGTAAGTCAAAGATTAAGCCCGTTGTTTTTTATTTAACCACGCTCTTACCGGCTCGTCGTAAAATTTGAGGCACAGGTAAGCTACCGTAATTGATGTGAAAATTGTGAGCAGTGCATAAGGGAGTGCTTCACTAAAAGTTACTCCTTTATGGTCACTTACCCAACCTGTATAAATATAGATAAAACCGTAATGGGTAATATATAGCGGATAGGAGAGGTCGCCTAAAAACTTGGAAACTTTAGACGTAACAGGTCCACTCACATCGCCGCTGGCACCCAGGTAAATAATCAGAGGAAATACCAGAATGATGACCATAGCCTCATATAAGCCATTAACCCAAAAGTGTTCTGCGCCGCCAAAACGGGGCAGGGCCAGTACCAGCACTAACAGCAGGCTGCACCATAAAAAAGCATTTTTAAATTGCGTGGGCTTCACAGTACGCGATAGCAGCAAGCCACCCATAAACGGAAAAGCTACCCGGGTAAAACCAATGCGGAGCTGCTCGGCCGATAGTTCCCAGCCACCCGTAATATCGCCATTTTTGTTGGTAAGCAAATAATGTATCAATATACCTGCCGACAGGCCTGTAAGTAACGCCAGCACCGGTTTTGATGCTTTACGCAATCCAAGCGCATAAGCAATATTAGCTACATACTCGAAAAACAGCGACCAGGCGGCACCATCCAGTGGGTGCATTTCCCGCCAGCCGCGTATATCCATCGATATCGGGATGGGGATCAACGTAAAACCGATGAGCATAATCAGTAGCATCTTCCAGACAGGCACCGTATGAATAAGCGGCCATAAGGTAGAATCGGAATGATAAAAACATAAAGCACCAATTACCATACCCATCACCACCATGGGCTGCAGGCGGTATATGCGCCGTTTAAAAAAGCCGCCTATGGTAAGCTTGTGCCAGCGGTCGTCGTAAGCATAACCAATTACAAAGCCCGAGAGCAAAAAAAAGAAATCGACCGCCAGATAACCGTGGTTGATGATTTGAGTGAGATGACTGCTGGCATGTGTTTCAAAAATATGAAACACTACTACCACAATGGCAGCCACGCCTCGTAGCCCGTCGAGCACTGGATAATGTGGTTTAGCTGCAATAGCATTAGTTTGAGACATTAAGTGTGTAAGTTTATAATGGATACAGCCGTGAAGATAGGTTTTCTGAAGAGCAACCAAAGCTTAATGCATTTTGAAATGTAAATAGTCATTAAATTATTACATATGATGTTCTTACAGTTTGCTACCAAAGCCGCATTTAAAATTGCAGGTTAAGATTCGATTACTATATTTTATTGACACTCTAAGCGGTTGATTAGGCGTGTGTTATCGAATTGCAATGTAAACATCTGCAAATAAATGCTGAAAACGCGGAAAACATTCTTATATTTGCAGTGTTGAAAGACAAAATATAGTGCGGGATGGAGCAGTTGGTAGCTCGTCGGGCTCATAACCCGAAGGTCATAGGTTCGAGTCCTGTTCCCGCTACCTGAAGCAAAAAGCCTCTTAGAGAAATCTGAGAGGCTTTTTGCTTATGCAATATTTTACAGCAATCCGCCGGCCACAGTAATGCGTTCGCCGGTTACCCAGGCTGCATCATCTGAGGCCAAAAACACGGCTACTTTGGCTATGTCTATGGGCAGTCCAATGCGGCCCAGCGGTGTCTGGTCCAGAAAGTATTTTTCCATCGCGCTGCCGGGCCGTCCGTCGGCAGTTGAGCCCTCAGATTCGGTCATGCCCGGCGCTATGGTATTTACCCTGATGTTTTTGGGCCCCAACTCTTTAGCAAGCGTCTTGGCTAAACTATCAACCCCTGCTTTTACAGCACAGTAAATCAAGGTGCCCGGAATAGGGTTGAGGCTGATGGTGGAACTCAGGTTGATAATGCTACCGCCTTTGTCGCCAAAGCGGGCGGCTGCCTGTTGCGCGCAAAAAATATGCGCCATCAGGCCCGTAGTAATCTGCAGCTGAAAGGTTTCTTCACTTACCGTTTCCAGCATTTCGTAACGCCATACACTTGCGTTATTCACTAAAATATCGAGCCTGCCAAAAGCTTTATCAGTTTCATCAAACAGTTTTTTAATGTCGCTCACTTTCGAGACGTCCGCTTGTATGGCAATGGCCGTACCGCCGTTCTGGGTAATTTCGTCAACCACCCGGTCTGCATAATCTTTGCTGCTCGAGTAGTTGACTACCACTTTAGCGCCTTCGCGGGCATACTCTTTGGCAATACCGGCTCCAATTCCTTTGGACGATCCGGTAACAATCGCCACTTTATCTTTCAACTTCATTTTATTTAATGTTTTAATTTATAACTGACCACCTGATACCTGTATCCTTTCGCCGGTTATCCAGCCGGCATCGTCTGATGCCAGGAACACAGCAACGTTTGCAATGTCTTGGGGTTGTGCTATGCGTCCGAGTGGGGTAATAGCAATAGTTTGTTTTTCAAAGTCACTGCCTGCAATACCTTTCTCTACCGAACCTTCGGTTCGGGTCATGCCTGGCGCAAGTGTATTTACCCTTATATTTCGAGGTCCTAATTCTTTAGCCAAAACTTTAGTGATGTTATCAATAGCAGCCTTGGTTGCCGAAAACACCAGCGTACCGGGCAATGGGTTAATGCTGGTAGTAGCGCTAATGTTTATAATGCTGCCTCCATTAGTCATTAACGAGGCAGCTTTTTGGGTAACCAGTATAGTACCAATTAAATTGGTATCTATTTGCGCTTTCAGATGTTCGGCCGTTAAAGATTCGAGCATCTCGAATTCAAGTACACCGGCATTGTTCACCAGGATATCCAATTGGCCAAAGGCAGCTATAGTTTCATCAAACAGCTTTGCGATGTCTGCCGGCTTCGAGATATCAGCCCCAACCGCAATTGCCGTGCCGCCCAGCGCGGCTATATCTTTAACTACCTGATTAGCTCTGGCGCTGTTGTTCCGGTAATTAATAATTACTTTAGCGCCCTGGCTTGCCAGCCCGATGGCAATGCCGGCACCAATACCCTGCGACGAGCCGGTAATTATCACCACTTTATCTTTCAGTAAACTCATATACTATTATTATTATTATTAAATCTGTCCGCCTGCAACTTGTATTCTCTCGCCGGTTACCCATCCGGCATCATCCGACGCCAGGAACACGGCAACTTTGGCAATGTCTTCGGGCTGGCCAATGCGCCCCATCGGCACTTGGGCAACTAACTGCGCTTCCCAGTCGCCACCCATAAACCCCTGCTCATGAGAGCCTTCGGTTTCTGTTATACCCGGTGATATCGTGTTCACCCTGATGTCTTTCGGCCCCAGCTCTTTGGCCAAAGCTTTGGTCACATTATCAATAGCAGCTTTGGTGGCTGCATACACTAAGGTGCCGGGCAAAGGATTGAGGCTTACGGTAGAACTGATGTTAATAATGGCACCTCCATGGGGGCCCATTACTTCGGCCGCTTTTTTTGCACCCAGTATAGTGCCGATCAGGTTAGTATTAATGTTGCTGTGGAGTGTATCGAGGGTAATATCTTCTAGCATCACGATATCGTAAATACCGGCGTTATTTACCAAAACATCTACCTTATTAAAAGCCTTGATCGTATCTGCAAAAAGCCTATCTATTTCTGCGGGACTGGACACGTCGGCTTGGATAGCAATCGCTTCTCCACCATTTTCTACAATATGATCAACGACTTTTTGCGCCCTTACGTGGTCCTTTGCATAGTTAACTACCACTTTAGCACCTGCTGCACCATACGCCTTAGCAATACCTGCACCGATGCCCTTTGATGCACCGGTTACAATGGCTACCTTATTTTCTAATTTCCTTGTCATCAGAGTTACAATTATTTGTAGCAAAGCTATATTGTACTTACTTTTATAAAAAGTACCTACTTTTTGGTAGTTTACCTACTAAAAAGTAACTATGCTGATTATCAATTATTTAAAGTGTTAGAAATGGCTAAGATGACAAAAGAATGTTCCAACTCACCCACTTGTTCGGTAGATTGGGCATTCAGGCGGATTGGCGGAAAATATAAAGGCAGAATTTTATGGTGTTTGAATGAATACAAGGTGATCCGTTTTGGGGAACTTGGAAGAGTATTGGCCGATGTAACCACAAAAATGCTGACACAAACCCTCCGCGAACTGGAAAAAGATGACCTGATTAACCGGAAGGTCTATCACCAGGTGCCACCCATGGTAGAGTATTCGCTAACCGAAACAGGCAAAGAACTTATTCCGTTTATTACTTATTTAAAAGAATGGGGGGATAAAAAAGTAGCTGTTGAAAGAGAGAAGAGAAAACTGATGCAATGATTTTGTTTTGTACGCGATAATGTAATACAAGTAGCCAGAGAGCGGCTGTTTGACAAGTGTAAATCGGCCACCTAAATTGCCCGAAAAATCTTTTTTAGATACCCATAGCAATTTCCTCTTTATTTAAACAAGAAAATCAGGCCTTCCAGCTAACAACTATCGGAGTGTTAGTTGAGTGTATTCAGGTTATCTATTTAAAGATTTAATTGCGTAGGTAACTACGTAATATTTTACGTAGGTTTATAACATGAATACTTCACTCGCTATCAAACCAATCCACAATGAATACTGCGGGCAGGTTATCAATCTCATTTTAAACATACAGCAAGTCGAGTTTGGTTTAAGCATTACCATCAACCAACAACCCGATTTGTTAGATATTGATGCTAACTATCATTTAGGCGGCGGCTGCTTTTGGGGAGCCTTTGTGAATGATGAACTGGTAGGCACCATTGCTTTAATTAATACTGGTCATCACTCAGGGTGCATCCGCAAGATGTTTGTTAAAAAAGAGTTTCGGGGTAAAGAATGGGGCACAGCTCAAAAGCTGCTGGATGTATTACTGCAATATTGCCGTAGCTTAAAAATTACTCACATTCAACTCGGCACTGTTGCGCCTTTAAAGGCAGCACACCGTTTTTATGAGCGCAACGGTTTTCAGCAAATTGATAAAAAAGAGCTGCCTGCACATTTCCCGCTCATGCTGACCGACACTATGTTTTTTGAGTTACATTTATCCGAAAGCTAAGCAGCATGAATGTAATTGATGAGTCGGGCGTGTTAGCCATTGCCACTCGCTTACAGCGACTTGCCGAACGCATGCGCAAAGACGGTGCACAGATTTACCAGGCACACGGTATTGATTTTGAGCCTAAATGGTTCCCTGTAATTTATACTTTATACCACCGTAAGCAGCTCAGTGTGGTAGAGCTTTCGGCCGAGATAGGGTATAGTCACCCCTCCACCATAGGGCTTTTAAAAGAGCTGGAAAAACTGAAAATCATCCAGTCTGCCAAAGATAAAACCGACGAACGTAAGCGCCTGATACAGCTAACTACCAAAGGTAAATTGCTAACCGCGCAAATGGAACCGGTTTGGCAGGTAATGATAACTGCAACAGCGCAACTGATTGATACCCAAAATAACCTCATGAAAGCCATTGAAGAAGTAGAGCAGCAAATTGACGTGCAAAGTTTTTACCAGCGCGCCAAGGTGATTATGGGATAACTACGGAATAAAAAGCAAGACGGGCAGCACCATAAGCTTTTACCTGTGTATTGTTTACATTTGCCTAACTTATGTTTAACGTATTTGAGAAATATTTGCGTAGCTGGACCAACATTTCAGACGAAGAGATGGACCTGATCCGTGCTGCAAGTACCGAAAAGAAAATACGGAAGTGGCAGTCTATACTTCACGATGGCGAGGTTTGGAAAAGCAACTGTTTTATTACCAGTGGTTGTTTCAGGCTGTACAGGTATAGCCCCGACGGAGTTGACCACACACTCAGGTTTGGTATAGAAAACTGGTGGATAACCGACCAGGAAAGCTATAACCACGAAACGCCTTCGGCTTACAATATTGAAGCTCTGGCTGCAAGTACCATAGTATTGTGGAGCAAACCGGCATGGGAAGAACTCTTGGACACTATTCCGGCCCTTAAACATTTTCAGGAAAGGCTTTTTGCCCGTAGTTTAGAGATGAGTAACCGGCGCATTTATTCGCTCATTAGTAATTCGGCCGAAGAAAAGTACCTAGAGTTTCAGAAAATTTACCCCCAGGTTTTCAATAAAGTGCCGTTGCATATGGTTGCGTCCTACCTCGGAATATCAAGAGAAACGTTAAGTCGCGTACGTGCGTCGTTTTCAAAAAAATGAACAAAACCCTCCGAAATGGCTCCGAAAGGCTTTGCTATAGTAAGGCAGAATAATTTGTATTAAAGGTTGGGGTGCAGGTTGCGCACCTGGCTTACACTTTCGAGCATAGCAGCAGCGTGCAATATTATTGATTCGGCCAGCCAGCTGCCTACCAGCTGAACGGCAATAGGCAAGCCTTCCCGGCTGGTACCAAAGCGCATAGCAATGCCCGGTAAACCGGTAACGTTAAGCGGCACGGTTGCACCCTGTAAATAAGTAGCATCTACTTTTTGCCCGTCAATGATAAATTCACTCTCGCCATGTTTATGGGCCGGAATGGGCAGCACATGGGTAAGCAGCACATCATATTGCTCAAAGTATTCGGCAAAACCATCACGCAAACGCTCGGCGGCTTGTTCTGCATCAATAAAATCTTTCATCGATGTGTCCGGTAGTGAAAGCATAGTTTTAGCCATCTTATAAATTTCATTTTCGCTGCGGCCCGCTGTAGCCTGTTTAAAAGCTTCTTTCATTTCCATTACGTGGATGCGGTTAAAAACATCGAGAGCAAAGTCGCGCTCCAGGGCAGGGATGCGTACCTGCTCAACCTGTGTACCTAAACTTTTAAAAGCTTCGGCAGCAGCGGCCACAGTAGCGGCTACTTCAGGGTCAACAGGGCCAAAACCGGGGCCTGTCATCCAGCCAATTCGCAAAGTGCGGTTGGGCTGGTTGCCAGTACCTGCATCAAACTTAACGGTATTGCTGGCAAAAGCATCGCGGCCATCAGGTCCGGCAAGCACGCCATAGGCCATTTTTAAATCGTTAATACTGCGGGCCATAGGGCCAACATGCCAAAAACGGCGGGGTTCTCTTGGCCAAACACCGGTCATGGGTATGCGGCCGTGTGTAGGTTTAAGTGATACAATGCCGGTTTGGGCAGCCGGACCGCGTACAGAAATAGCTAAATCGGTACCCAGTCCGAGCGGCGACATCCCTGCGGCAATAGCTGCCGATTCGCCGCCGCTTGATCCGCCTGGGGTACGGATTAAATCCCATGGGTTGTTTGTCCGGCCGCTGAGCAGGTTGTCGCTTTCAATCCAGTATGAAAATTCGGGCAGGTTGGTTTTTGCTAAAAGTATACCGCCGGCCTGTTTCATGCGGGCAACACTGGTAGCATCAGCATTTGGGGTGCGCCCTTTAAAAATGGGTGAACCGCGTTGCGTTAAAACGGTTGCCGTATCAATAGAGTCTTTAACCGTAAATGGCACGCCGTGCAGCGGGCCTAATTTCTGGCCGCTCATTACTGCGGCTTCGGCTGCTTTGGCGCCGGCAAGAGCCTCGGTGGCTACGGTAACAATAGCGTTTACCTTTGGATTAAGTGTCTCTATACGGTCGAGGTGAGCTTTCATCACTTCAACCGGCGATATTTCGCGGTTGCGTATCAGTTGCGCAAGTGTGGTAGCGTCCTGAAAGTGGAGGGGATCGGTGTTGCTGCGTTGATTTTTCATATTAGTATGTTTAAAAATAAAATTTACTTGCACTCTTAGTGGAAGCGCATGTACAAAAATGAGCAGCAACGCCTACCCAAAACGAAGTGATATGACGCAATTTGACGTTGACTTTTATCACATGTTTTGTTTAGAAACAGATAGCTAAAAACACGTTAATATTTTACGTGCATCATATAGTACTTGATATCGGTTTTCATAATATTTAGATTCCGAGAAGCAAAGCGCACATCCGCTGATAGTAAAAATTTCAGTAAAAAGATATGATATATTACGAGTTGAAGCTATGTTAGCTATTTAAGCGCATGAACAGAAAACAACTTAAATGGATAAGCCATAACCTGTCATCGAGTTGCAGGCTTTGGCGTGTTGTTATTTTGAATTGAAGCCCAACTATGCATGACCATATTTTTATTTTAGGAATTTAAATCTATGCCCAAACGCAACACTGTTATCCCGGTAAATACCTTCAGTCATGGTGATGATGCCGGTGTGAGTTTTGACAGGTTTTCGTCGGAAGCTTTGCCGGGTTTAGATGATTGGAGCCAACCCGAGAGGCACGACCGGCATACTTGCTTTTTGATAGAGAGCGGTAACGTGCAAATCGATATTGATTTTAAACGTTATGAAATCAATGCTCCGGCACTAATCTATATGCACCCGGATCAAGTTCATCGCATCATCGGGTTCGCAAACGTAATCTGTAGCGCCTGGGCAATTACTAACGAGAAATTGCAGCCAGAATATTTGAAAAAGCTGGAAGATATCCTGCCCGCCAGCCCGATCGCACTAATCGAAGATCGATTTAATTTATTTACTGATGCTGTATCATTAGGCCTTAAATTTTCTGAACTTAAAAGTACGCACGTCAACAGCAATTTACTGACGGGGCATTGCAATACGCTGGTGGCGCTGCTTATCTCCACTTATTCAGAGAGCTCTCCGGCAGGCCCTCAATCCGGAGCCGAACTCGTTACCAAAAACTTCCGGATCATATTAGCTGCTCATTTTACTCATGTTAAACGACCTGCACAGTTTGCCGAAAAACTTCACATGTCTGCCGCCTATCTTAATGAATGTGTTAAGCAAGTAACCGGGCAGCCGGTTACGTACCATATTCAGCAGCGTGTGGTGCTCGAAGCAAAGCGTTTACTGGTGCATTCCAGGCAATCAGTTAAAGAGATCGCTACCATGCTGGGCTATGATGACTATGCTTACTTTTCAAGGCTGTTTACCAAGGTTGCCAGCATGTCGCCCGTACAATTTCGCCATAAAAACCTCGATTAATCCAAATCATCCTTTGTTTCGTCCTATTGCAGCTGTTTAATCAAGGCTTGTTTTGCATTGAAATAAAAATGATTAAATGCAAACTCAAAATAAACAAAAGGTGCTTGTTTCGGGCGCCAGCTTTGCGGGGCTGTGTACAGCCTATTGGATGAATAAATTGGGTTACCAGGTAACCATTGTTGAGACCGCCAAGAGTATAAAAAAAGGAGGGACGCCGGTAAACATCATGGGCCAAACCATTGGCGTAATGAAACGCATGGGGCTCTTTGAACAGGTGGTGGCTAACCAGATTATTATGCAAGGCTCGGAATTTAAGAATGCAGATGATGTAACTGTGCGGCAGGAATTAGGCAGGCAAAATCATCCGGAGCGTGAAGAGGAGTACGAAATTGAGCGCGATGTGTTGTTAAACCTACTCTACGACATGGTTAGAAACAACGTAGAATTTATTTATGACGACAGTATTACCAGCCTTCAAGAGACTAATAACTGTGTTACAGTTACCTTTAAAAGCAGTTCTGCCCAAAACTATAATTTAGTTTTTGGCTGCGATGGTATTCACTCAATAGTGCGGAGGCTCTGTTTCGGACCGGAGGCTATGTTTTCTCATTTCCTCGGGGGATATTTTTCAATCACTATTGTAAACCGCTTATTGCTACCGGAATTCACTATGCAGCTATACAGCGAGCCCGGCAAAACTATTATGCTGAACGCCTACAACGGTAAAACAGACATCTGCCTGGCTTTTGCCGCCGAACAAGAAATAGTTTACAACTATCGTGATGAACAGCAAAAACGCAATTTGATAGCAGATGCCTTTAAAAACATAGGGTGGCGTGGGCCGGAGGTACTGCGTGAAGTGGAACAGTGTAACTCCTTTTATTTTGATAAGCTGTGTCAGTTAAAAATGCCATCATGGACCAAAGGTCGCGTGGCCCTGGTAGGCGATGCGGGCTACTGCCCATCTCCGGCTGCCGGGCGCGGCGGCTCAATAGCAATTGACGGTGCCGCTGCATTGGCCGAAGCTTTTGAGAAGTACCCTAACGATGTTGAACAGGCATTTCAATATTATAACCAAAGCTTCCGCCCGTTTATTGAAGAAGTACAAACCGGCGTAACAGACTTCGCCCTCGATATTCTACTGCCCAAAACGCAGGAGGCTATCGAGCAGAGAAATATGAATGGGTTTAACTTTTAAAAGATATAACATAGCTTCTTTGAGATCAATGAGGCTATGTTATTGCATAGCAATTCAAACTACCAACGTAAGCTAATCAGACAGATCAATTTTAGTTATTCGGATCAAATTCCACAATCCATTCAATGCCATATTTGTCCCGGAACATGCCTGCATAAGTACCCCACGGACTGTCACCGATAGGCCCTTCAATAGCACCACCAGCCGACAAGCCCTCAAAAATGTGATCGGCTTCTTCGCGGCTCCCAGCAGCCAGATGTATTTTAGAACGGTTCTCGTTTTCGTTAACCCGGCCCATAAATGCAGGTACGTCATTTGCAATCAGCACGTTGTTTTGGCCAACGGGGAAGCTGATGTACATGATTTTGTTGGCATCCTCATCGCCCACCACAAATTCTTCGCTTTGTAAGTCTTTAAATCGAACAATCTTGGTAAACTCTCCGCCCAAAACTGACCGGTAAAAAGAAAACGCTTCTTCGGCATTGCCGTTAAAATTGATCCACGGATTGATTGCTTTCATTTTGTTTGGCGGGTTTATGGTTTTGATAAATAACCTTTTTAGAAGTACTAATATAGCTTAAATGAAAACGATCGAAAATACCTTTATCAATAATTTCTCATCTATGATTATTGGCCTCTCAAACCTTCCCCCGCCAATCCTTAATCAAGTCCGTATAACTATCGCTAACCGGAAGTTCTGCGTCTTTTAAGAAAACCTTTTTGTTTTGTACAGACAGGATTTTATTGATGGCCACGGCATAGCTGCGGTGAATACGTTTAATGTGGTCGGCGGGTAGTTTTTCTAATAGGGCTTTCATCGTCATCAGGGTAAGTATACGCTTACCGTCCGAAAGGTGGATTTTTACATAGTCCTGCATGCTTTCCAGGTATTCTATCTCGCTCACCTCAATTTTAACCATCCGGTATTCGCTGTACACATAAATGCTGGCATGGTTCTTTTCGTTTTGATGGCCGTTTTTATACCGGTAAAACTCGGCAGCTTTATGCGCAGCTTTCTCAAACCGCTCAAAACTGATGGGTTTTAACAAGTAATCCACCGCTTCCAGTTCAAAACCTTCTACCGCAAAATTGCGGTAAGCGGTGGTGAATATGATAATGGGTTTGGTTTCTAACGAGCGCACCAGGTCGAGGCCTGTGATGTCGGGCATATTGATGTCGATAAACAGTACATCTATAGCATGATAGCGCAAAAACTCGGCCCCTGATATAGCATCTTCAAAAGTGCGTACCAACTGCAAAAAAGACAATCGCGATACGTAATTGCTAACCAGTTTTAACGCCAGCGGTTCATCATCAATAGCAATGCAGTTTAATGTCATGCGTTATTCACTTGTATTTGAAGGTCAACGATATAAAAGCTGTTCTGTTCTAAGATGGTTAAGGTATGCTTGCCAGGGTAAAGGTGGTTTAAACGGTGCTTCGTATTTTCTAAGCCAACACCGGTACGGGGCATTTGGTTCTGATGGGCAAATACTTGGTTTTTGCAAAGCAGCCGTACCGATTGCGGGAGGATATTGATGGCGATATCAATGTCTGACGGCATATTTTTACTTACTCCATGCTTAAAAGCATTTTCTACAAAACTCATCAGCAACAAAGGCGATATGGTTTTGCCTTCGGCAATGCCATTTACGCTGAAGTTAACAATAGTGCTATCGCCAAGGCGCAGCCTTTGCAGTTCGATATAGTCTTTAATACAGCTGATGTCGTTTTCGAGCAGTACAAAGTCGGCCGTTACCTCGTCGGTCACATAACGCATGATGTTGGAAAGCTTGAGGATGCTTTCGGCCGTGTGCTCGTCGTTCATCATCGCGAGCGTGTAAATATTATTGAGCGTGTTAAACAAAAAGTGCGGGTTGATCTGTGCCTTTAAAAACGATAGTTCGGTGCTTGCCTTATCAGCTTCGGCCTGGATGGCGCGCTTTTCGGTGAGCTGCCATTGCCTGATGATTCTGATGGCGGTACTAATGCCCACAATCATCAAAAATAAAAACAGACTGATGCTATCAAAATGCCTGCCACCGGGCGCCTCGGGCCCGAAGTTGTCCTTCCTGCCATCATGACGGTCAGGAAACGGCGGTCGCGGCCCAAAATCGGGTGGAGGGCTATGCATTCCGTGGTCATTACCTCCGTTTGGCGGCGGACCATGATGTCGAAAGCCAGCGAAACTGCCCTCGCTGCTCATCAGTAATTTATCGTAAGGCTGCAAAATATTGATCAGCCCAAGCAACACCACTAAAGTTGAAGCATAAACCAGATACCATTTTTTGAGCAAAAATGCAGGTATAAGCAACAACGTGTTGAAGTAAAAAAGCGAGATGTAAGTAGTCCCAAACAGCCAGTAGTAGGGCTGCGAAAGCAGTAAAAAATAGTTGCTGTTTTGGCCGCGGTCGTTTAAAAACAACAGCGGTAAGGCCATAAACAACAGCCACGCGGCTAGGTGTAATAAATAAGTGTAAACTTTTACTTTTAACATGTTGTTGGTTAGCGTTAACCGCGCTTGAAGGGCGTTAAACACATATAGATTAAAGTTTAGCCCGATGCTGCAAGGTAATTAAGTGTCGCTTAATTCTAATAACAATAACACGGCATCGTTGCTCAGCGCTTCGGCTTCGATGGTGTTTGTGTCCCATAAGGCTAAACCGTCGCGTTCATGCAGCAGGCGGTTTTGCAATTCAAAAGCACCGCTTAGTACAAAAGCAAATAATTGATGGCCTGGCTTAACCGGGTAAACGGCTTCCTGCCGGCCGCCAAAACGGCCTATATGCAAAGCAAATGGAAGGGCATCATCTGCAATAGCAGGCA
>CAJYJH010000057.1 GCA_913775265.1 uncultured Mucilaginibacter sp.
CGTTTCCAAACTCCACTTCAGCTCAGCTAAATAACCGCTATGTATATCAACCACCGGTTGATGTTGCATCCGATACTATTGTAACTGATGGCCAGGGCAACTACACTGTCAAATTTAAGTCGCTGCCCGGTGATGAGCGTGCCGGTGCCGTTACAACGCAGCGGTACGAAGTTGAGGCTGATGTAACTGATGCCAGTGGAGAAACGCATTCAGCAACCACAACGTTTAGCATTAGCACCAAAGATATTATTCTGCAAGCATCTATACCATCTATGCAATGGGCAAAAGATACTGTTAAAGCATCGTTTAAAGTGACTACGCTTAATAATCAGCCCTTAAAAGGCCGGTTGCAGGTGCAGGTATTTGCGCTGCAGAGTCCGGGCAGGTTGTTTATCAAACGTTTGTGGTCCGATCCTGAATTTTATACGTTAAGTGCAGCAGATTATCAAAAACAATTTCCGGATTATGCTTATCGCAAGCAGGATCAGTACATGTATTGGCCTGTAAATGTAAATTTAACCGACTATAATACTTATACACTTGCCGATGGCTCATTATCTTTCAACATAAAAGAATTGTACAGGCAACAGGCAGGCGTTTACAAGGTAATAGTAAAGGCAACCGGTGCTAACGGCGATACTACATCTTTAACGCATTATATTAATTTACTTCAAAACCCGGGTAAACCATCGGCTTTACAAAATTGGGTTGTCCCGTTGCGTACTACTATTAATCCGGACGAACAAG
Source organism: uncultured Mucilaginibacter sp. (assembly GCA_913775265.1). GTDB lineage: Bacteria > Bacteroidota > Bacteroidia > Sphingobacteriales > Sphingobacteriaceae > Mucilaginibacter. The sequence continues at coordinate 748 of CAJYJH010000057.1, forward strand.
CTGAATTTTTAGTAGGGATAGATGCTGATGCTCACATCCTGACCGAACGTTACCGGGGTGTTGAATTAATAACCTCAAAATGGGTGAAAACCAATGAGCAACGCAACTTAAAAATACCCGTTAGTGCAAAAGACAGTAATAATTTAGTGGTGCAATATTTAATGTTGTATCATAATCGTTTGTTCCGCAGTTATCAAAATATATTCATTCAGCACACCGAAAAACAACTGGACATCAAGCTTGCATCATTTCGTAACTTGTTGCAGCCAGGCCAAAAAGAGCAATGGAAGTTGCAGGTAAGCGGCTTTAAAAGCGATAAGCAGCAGGCCGAGGTGCTGGCAGGCATGTACGATGCCTCTTTAGATGACGTAGCACCACCGCGGAACTGGGCACAGGCGCTAGCGTTTCCGAGCCAACAACACCGGTATTTTGCCTGGACCGATAATAACTTTATTGCCGAAAACCAGACACAAAGCTTTGCGCGTTACTTAAACTACCCTAACCCGGTAAATCGTCAATATGAGCAGGTCAATTGGTTTGGTTATAATTACTTTGGCGGTTATAACCAGATATTTCATAGCCGTTCAGAAAAAATCAGGAAAGCTATAAGTAATGAAGCTAATGACCTGAAGCTGGAACAAGCTTACCAAACTAATGCTGCTCTGGTAAAAAATGGCTACGATGTAAGCGGTATTATAACCGACGAAACTGGACAAATCCTTCCGGGAGTAACAGTGCTGATCAAGGGAACCCAAACTGGTACGACTTCCAACTCAAAGGGGAGTTACAAAATTAAAGTTCCTGCCGGCAGCACATTGGTGTTTACTTTTGTTGGATACTTTACCCAAGAAATTAAAACCTCCCTTACTGCGATAGTTAATGTGAAGCTTAAGCCTAACGGAAAATCGCTTAATGAAGTAGTCGTCGTAGGCTATACAACGTCAGGTAAAAGAGAAGTTACTGGTGCTACAATGAATCAATCATTAGCTGGCGTTGTTCCTGGTTTGGCTGTAAATGAAGATAAGATAATGTTAAGGGGGGTAAATTCTGCACCTGGAACTAAAGTTGTAATTAACGGCAAAGATTTTATAGGTGACGGCAAGTCGCCGTTGTATGTTATTGATGGTGTTTTGGCTGACCAAGGTAGTCTGAACAATATAAACCCTTCCGCCATTGTGTCGATAAGTATATTGAAAGATACCGAAGCAACAGCGCTATACGGGTCACAAGGGGCAAACGGTGTCATTGTAGTTACTACCAAAGCCGGCGCACAAAAAAAACAGCCTATCGTCATCCGCAAAAACTTTAACGAAACCGCGTTCTTTTACCCGCAGCTACATACTGATGAGATAGGACAGGTAACGATTGATTTTACGGTGCCAGAATCATTGACCAAATGGCGTTTCCGGGCTTTAGCTCATACACCGCAGCTGGCCAGTGGTTATGTGCAACAGGATATTATGACCCAAAAGCAGCTGATGATCGGCGCCAATATGCCCCGCTTTTTACGCGAGGGCGATACGGTAAGCTTGTCGGCCAAGGTAAGCAACTTGGCCTTGCAGCCGGTTAGCGGTAAAGTGCAATTACAGCTATTCAATGCTGTTACTATGCAGCCGGTCAACTTGTTGATGAATAGTACTGAAGCCAGACAGACAGTTGATTTAAAACCCAATACCAACCAGGTTGTAGCTTTTAAATTGGTGATCCCAACTGGTTTGGATGCATTGACCTACCGGTTAACGGTGAGCAGTAACACGGCCAGCGACGGCGAAGAAAACACGGTGCCCGTATTGCCCAACCGTATGCTGGTTACTGAAAGTATGCCGATGATGGTACGGGCAGGGCAGAGTAAGGCGTTTAATTTTGATAAGCTCATTAATCAGCAAAGTAAAACGCTGGTTAGTAAAACGCTTACGCTCGAGTACACTCAAAACCCGGCATGGTATGCCGTGCAGGCCCTGCCTTATTTAATGGAGTTTCCGTATGAGTGTTCGGAACAGACGTTTAGCCGTTATCTTTCTAATAGTATGTCGGCGGCTATTATTAACCGCAACCCACGCATCAAAACCATATTTGAGCGTTGGAAAGCGACGGACAGTAAAGCGCTGCTCTCTAACCTGGAGAAGAACTCCGAACTGAAGACTATCCTGCTCGAAGAAACACCCTGGCTGCACGATGCCGTGAGCGAAGCCGAGCAAAAAAAACGCATTGCCTTGCTGTTCGATCTTAACAAGCTGAGTTATGAGCAAGACCAGACTCTGGATAAACTGCAAAGCAAGCAACTGCCCGACGGTGGTTTCCCGTGGTTTAGCGGCACCTCGGCCGACCGGTATATTACACAGCACATCGTGGCCGGTATTGGTCAGTTATACTATATGGGCATCGCCGAAAAGGGCAACCAAAAATTAAACAACATTGCAGGTAAAGCCATTGCTTATATAGATGCTGAGATGCTGACTGACTCCAAGCGTTCGGTCATCGGCGTTGACTATTTAAGTGCAATTGATGTACATGCTTGGTTTGCCCGCAGCTATTTTGCCGACAAGCCATTAAGTACGGAGCTGGCCATTTTGCGTACTCAATATTTAAGTAAAGCCACGCGGTTATGGCTTAAACAGGACATTTATGAGCAGGCACTCATTGCCTTAACCCTGCAGCGCCTGGGCAAGCCCGAAGTTACCCAAGCTATCATCAGATCGCTGTTAGAGCGAGCGCAGCGAAGCGAAGATATGGGCATGTACTGGGCGGCTAACCGCTCCGGCTGGTACTGGTACCAGTCGCCTATAGAAACTCAGGCCTTGCTTATCGAGCTATTCACCGAAGCCGGTGGCAACCCAAAAGCGGTAGAAGAAATGAAAATATGGCTGCTGCGCAACAAGCAAACCAGCAACTGGCGCACTACCAAAGCCACCGCTGCGGCCTGTTATGCTTTGTTGATGAGAGGTGCCGATCTGCTTGCCGATAACGATGCCTCACCTGCTATTACTTTGGGTGGCAAACTTTTAGCCGAATTAAAACCCGACATCGAAGCCGAGGCAGGAACCGGTTACCTTAAAACAAGTTGGGCCGATGTGTTAATTAAACCCGCCTTAGGCAAAGTGCAGATTAACAACCTTGGAAAAACCGTTAGCTGGGGTGCCCTGTACTGGCAGTACACCGAGCAACTGGATAAAATAACGCCGTCAACCACCGACTTAAAATTGGAACGCAAATATTTTATTCAAAAAGAAGATGGGAAAGGAAAGGTGCTAACTGCAATAGACGCTCAGCATCAGCCTAAAGTGGGCGACTTAGTTAAAGTGGTAGTATACTTAAAAGCAGGCCGCGAATATGAGTACATTCACCTTAAAGATATGCGCCCTGCAGGTACTGAACCTGTCGATGTGTTATCTGAATATAAATACCAAGACGGCCTGTATTACTATCAGGTAACCAAGGATGTAGCCACTAACTTCTTTATCAGCAGGCTTAACAAGGGCAATCACGTGTTTGAGTACGAATTAAGAGTTTCGCAACCGGGTAATTTCTCCACAGGCATTAGTACCGTACAAAGCATGTACGCCCCCGAATTTGGCGCGCATAGCGAGGGTAGGAGGTTGACAATAGGTAAGTAGTGGTTTTAAAATAATTCCCCGATGTCGTTTTCGGCAGCATCGGGGAATTAAAATATTAGATGAGCTTATCCGGTGTAATGGGCAACTCTCTTACCCGCTTACCCGTGGCGTTAAATATAGCGTTGGCTATGGCCCCGGCTACGCCAACGATGCCTACTTCGCCAATACCTTTTACACCTAATTTGTTGGCGTGCTTATCGTCTTCATTAATAAAAATAGCCTCCAGGTTGCCCACGTCCAGGTTAACGGGTACGTGGTAATCGGCAAAGGAGCGGGTGATGAAGTTGCCCCAGCGCGGGTCGATCACCGATTCTTCGGTCAGGGCCATACCGATGCCCCAAACGTTGCCACCAATAATTTGCGAACGGGCCGTTTTTGGATTGAGGATTTTACCGGCTGCGGTTACTGCCAAAAAGCGTTTTACCTTAACCATACCGGTATGCCGGTTTACCCAAACCTCGGCAAAGTTGGCGTTAAAACTATGGGCCGAATAATTATCGGCATCTGCAAGCGGCTTGGCATCCATGCGTGTTTCAAAACTGCTTAAACGTTCGGAAGCCATGAGTTGCGCCGCAGTTGGCCGTACAAAAAACTGCTTGCCCGATTTCATCATCAATTCGGTGGTTATTTTAGAGCAGGCATCATTCACCGAATTGGCATAGCTCGTGGCACCCACCGAGCCAACCGATCCGGCCGCCGGTGGTAAATCCGAGTCGCCAATTTTAATTTGTACCTGTGCAACAGGCAGGCCTAAGCCATCGGCTGCGGTTTGGGCCAGTATAGTATAGGTGCCAGTACCTAAATCGGCAGCAGCCAATTCGACTGTGGCTTGCACCTTGCCATTATCATTAGTCAGCTTAATTACCGCCGAACTATCGCGTTGCCTTGCCGGGTAGCTGCCGCAGGCCACTCCATGGCCTATCAGGTAATCACCCTGTATGTTTTTACCGGGCTGGGGGTTACGCTTATGCCAGCCAAATGCTTTAGCACCTTCTTTTAAACACTCCACCAGCTTGCGCGACGACCATGGTTTGCCGGTAGTAGGGTCTTGCGCCGGTTCGTTGGCAAGCCTCAAGGCAATCGGGTCCATCTGCAGCTTAAAAGCCAGCTCATCCATAGCCGACTCGAGCGCAAAGCTTCCAGTTGATTTGCCCGGTCCGCGGGTATAGGTCGGCATAATTATGTTCATGGGCACTACCTTGTAGTTGATGAGAGCATTGGGCACGGCATACAGCACCTTTGAGCAATCACCGCAAGGTTCGGTGTATTCATCATCAATAGCCGTATGCGTAGTGGTTTGATGTCCTAAAGCCAGCAGTTTACCCTCTTTGGTAGCTGCCAGTTTAAGATGCTGTATATTATGTTGACGTAAGCCAACCGAATTAAACATTTGCTGACGGCTCAACGCCAAATGCACAGGTCTGTTAGCCATTTTAGCAGCCACAGCAGCCAACGCCAAGTTAGCCCATTGTCCGCCTTTAGAGCCAAAACCACCACCGATGTAAGGAGTGATGATACGCACATTTTCGGGTGCGATGTTCAACGTTTTAGCTGCCGATGTTTGTGCACCGTTTACAATCTGCGAGCTGTTATATAGAGTTAGCTTATCGCCTTCCCAGCTCGCAATAGTTGCATGCGGTTCCATTGGGTGGTGATGCTCGATAGGCGTTTCGTAAACCTCGTCTACCGTAACCGCTGCGCTGGCCATGGCCGAATCTACATCGCCGCGACGTACCTCGGGTTCTTTAGCCGGAACGGCTTGTGTAGCCAGTTTTTCAAAATCTGTTTTGGCTTGTGCATCACCGCTGTATTGTACTTTAATTAAACGTGCTGCATAACGGGCCTGCTCAAATGTTTCGGCTACCACAATGCCAATGTGCTGACCGTTAAATTTAATTTCGGGGCCTTGCAGCAATGCCCCGCCGCGCAATCCTCCTTTTACGTTTAGCTTAGGCGCGTTAAGGTGGGTAATGATCGTAATTACACCGGGCGCTTTTTTTGCTACGGCATCATCTATTTGGGTAATGGTGCCCGAAGCTACGGTGCTTTTAAACAGGTAACCGTAAGCCAGGTTTTTAACCGGGTAATCGGTAGCGTAGGCAGCCTTACCGGTAACTTTTAGCAAACCATCAATACGGTTGAGTGGGGTGCCGGTAATTTGATTAGCTTCCATAATTTAGTGCGTTGGTTAGTGCCAGTGCAATAGCGCGCTCGCCCAGTTCTATCTTAAATTTGTTGTATTCGTGTGGTTTGGCGGCAGCCATTTCGGCTTTGGCGGCAGCCTTGAAGTTGGCTTCGGTAGCTTCTTTGCCTTTCAGCATTTTCTCTGCCGTTAAGGCCCGCCACGGCTTATGCGCAACGCCACCCATGGCAACGCGTACATCGCTGATCTGTTTACCGTTAAGCTGTAAACCTGCCGCTACCGATACCAACGCGAAAGCATAAGAGGAACGATCGCGCACTTTGGCGTAATAAGAATGGTCGGCAAAATTGCTGGCCGGTAACTCAATGCCGGTAATCAGATCGCCGTGTTGCAGGTTATTATCTTTTTCGGGCGCATCGCCGGGCAGTCTGAAAAACTCATCAAAGGTCAGTCTACGTTGCTGCCCTGCCTCATTTTGTGCCAAAACTTTAGCATCCAACGCGGCCAGCGCCACGGCCATGTCTGATGGGTGTACGGCTATACATTTGTCTGACCAGCCAAAAACGGCATGCATCCGGTTAAAGCCTTCCAGCGCTCCACATCCCGATCCGGGCGTGCGTTTATTGCAGGGCATGGCTACATCATAAAAATAGGGGCAGCGTGTGCGTTGCAGCAGGTTGCCGCCGTTGGTGGCCATATTGCGTATCTGTGCCGATGCACCGGCCAGTATAGCCTGGCTCAGCATAGGGTACTGGCTTCGGATGAGCAGATGATTAGCTGTTTCGGAGTTTTTACCTAAAGCATCTAACAATACGCCCGATTTAGCTGCGCCTTGTGATAGCGACTTTACTGCGCTATGCGGAAGATGGGTAATGTCAATCAATGCTTCCGGCCGTTCTACATCCTCCTTCATTAAATCGAGCAGGTTGGTGCCGCCGGCCAAAATGCGCGATTGTGCATTACCGCTCAGCTCCTTAATGGCAGACGGCAGGGTAGTGGCGCGGGTATATTTAAATGGTCTCATAATGGTTAAACTGAATATACCTTGGTTTTAGCCTGCAAAATTGAAATGTTGGTCGACTGGTTTACCTGAGTGAACCTCCATAATGGCAGCCACTATGTTGGGGTATGCTCCGCAGCGACATATATTGCCCGACATCCTTTCCCTGATTTCATCTTCGGATAGTTGTTGCGCAGAGCCGGTTTGCTTGATGTTAGACGTTACATAACTGGCATCACCTTTTTTGGCTTCGCCCAGCAAAGCCACTGCCGAGCAGATTTGCCCCGGTGTGCAGTAACCGCACTGAAAACCGTCGTGTTTAATAAAGGCCTCCTGCATGGGATGCAGTTGGTTGTTGTTGGCCAAACCCTCAATGGTAGTTACCTTTTTACCCTCGCAGGTAGCAGCCAGCGTAAGGCAGGAGAGGACTCGTTGACCATCTATTATGACGGTGCAAGCCCCGCATTGGCCGTGATCGCACCCTTTTTTTGAGCCGGTGAGCTGTAATCTCTCGCGCACGGTATCCAGCAAGGTCATTCTTGAATCTACTGTCAGGCTGCGCGAAGCGCCGTTAATGTTGAAGGATAGCTTAACGCCGTTTTCGATTGCTGCGGTTGCAGCGGCTTGTTCTGTTGCTAACGGCCTTGCCAATACCTGTTCGGCCCCTAATAGATTAGCAGCCAGTACACTGGCTCCGCCAATGCTCATCAGTTTTAAAAAATGGCGCCGGTTAAAGCCGGAATCCATAATTTCCTTCAGGTCTTCCGGCATCAGGTCGGCAAACAACCTTTTTTCGTCGTCAGTAAGATCCGGGTTTTGATTTTCTTCGCTCATCAGAAAGGTACGGCGTTAGTGTGTAAGTGGTAACACACCAACGCCGTATCGGTTTGAGCTAATGGTTGCTTACACCAAATTGGTGTGTAAATAAAGTTATGGAATCAAAAGTTCGCTTCGCAACTGGGCAAACAGGTCGAAAAAAGAGTCTTCGGTGCTTTGGTAAACCGTAAAACCCAGTTTGCGGCTTTTCGACATGTCTGTCATCACCTCAATAGGTCTTCCCAAATCTAAATCGGTATGCCAGGGCGATGCGAGTCTGTTTAAGTCAGGCTCTTTTAGCTGGTATTTAGCTGCTATATTACGCCATAAGTCGGCATCATTAGCCATCTCAGCTTCCAACGGATATATGTTGCCTTCATATCCTACCGCTTCAATGCCAAACCAATCAGCTAACTGGTACCACAAG
>CAJYJH010000058.1 GCA_913775265.1 uncultured Mucilaginibacter sp.
AAGACTATATCAGCTATTATAATAACGACAGAATTAAACTCAATCTAAAAGGAATGAGCCCGGTAAAATACCGAGCTCTTCATATTAAAAATATTTAACTTTGTCCAACTTTTGGGGTGCACTTCAAACCGGTTCGCCTTTTTAATATAATGTCGATCGATGCTTAAGCCTTGGCGTCAGCAATCATTTTAACCACCTTGCCTATAACCTGGTAATTTTTTTCTTTCAGTTCGTAATCAATATTTGTGTCCGAGTTTTGAAAACGGATAAATTTTACGTTACTGTCTGATAGCTTTTTAACATCCTCGGGAGTGAGCAAATAGCTCATTAACAACCTTGTGGTTACACTTCTTCCTACTGCTTTTTTGTTCGTTACCGAAGTACCATCAAAAGCAGCGGCTAATGTCACTATCGTATTATCTGCAAGTTTCATTTGCACTTTATCGCCTTTACGGATAAAAAAGTCTTCGGCATGGCCAACATTGAATTCAATTTCGAAGAAAATCGCTTGTACATCTTGTTTTTTAAAGCCGTAAGTAGTTAGCTCTTGTAACGTTCCCGAAAAAGTGATGTTTTTGTAAACGGTTTCATGAGAGGTGCGCAACGTGGTTTCGCCCGAAATTTGGTCAACCTCAGGTTTTTCCATTTTTTGGCTGTAAGCGGCCACAGACATGCAGGCGAGCGAAAGGATAAGGTAAAGTTTTTTCATTTATGTGTGTTATAAGTTGAGCTTAAAAGTACAACAAAAAGCAAAACTGCCAAAAAGGTTATTGCAAATTTTGGATGGTGTTGGCATTAAAACGGCATTGTGAGGTACGATCCCATCTCTTTAAGCTTAGCCGGCCTTTTTATATCATGTTTAAGCCAATCTCGCGGTCGCGTATCCTAAATTAATTGCACCCGCGCCTTGCAATGAAGGTTTGTTATTTATCAAACGGACTCAACCAACTCACAAACTTCCGACTCTCCAATCACTCATTAACTCTATCATTCTTCCTCGCTAAATTTATTAACAGCCCGCCAGATGGTGCGCTCGTCGCGGTTAAAATAAACTTCAGCTTCGAACACGGCGCGGTTTTTGGTAATGCCCCGGGCATGCATCTGGGCGTGTATCCAAAGATATATCTCGCGGTATAAAAATATTTTTTCGGTTAAAAAGCCGGCTTTATAAAGCTCGGTCAGGGTGCCGTTATCAAATAAATTGTTGGCGTTTTGTATGGTCATTTAAAAATCAGTCAGCACTAAATCCGGTTCAATCCTTAATGCGAACTGCCGTTAACGGCACGGGCCAGGTTGGCCTGCTCGCGGTTCACATCCTTTACATCCAACACTAGGTTTACCCTGGTCATGCTGGCAGCCAGCATATCATAATCAATGATAGGGGCTGCCAGCAGCGGCGTGCTTAGCCGGGCCGGGTTGTTGCGGGTAGGCAAATACGTGTTGCCCATAGTGCCGCCCGCCGCAAAGGCATTGCCCCAGTAACTGCCGAACGGCCTGCCCCCTCCGGCTACATTGATCACGCTCAACAAATCGCCAAACATACCGGTAGACCGGGCATTGATAACCGCTTCGCCGTTGCTTAACCTCGCGTTCATACTATCAGACGTGCCCGTGCCCGGCCCGCTTAGCATAGCTCCCCTACCATCACTGGCGTAGTGCAAACCACCGGTGGCATAAGCAGGCTTTTGCGACATGATGGTAGCAATATTGGCTGCTGTGGTAGCGGCAAGCACCGCCGTCATGGGTACTGCCGTTGGAAAACCCGGATCGACCCATAAACGCACGGCACCCTGCGCGCCGTCCATCAAGGCCTTGGCCACGTTCATGCGCTGCTCGGCCTTAAAGGCTTTGGTTTTAGACTGTTTCAGTTTCTGATCGTACTTGGCCTCAATGATGGCTTTTTGCCCGCTGGTGAGCGATGTGTTAGACAATTCGCGCTCTTTACTCTTTTGCAGGGAAGCCTCTTGCGCCTGTGCTTTAGCTTTGATGCTGTTGGCCCATATACTGAAACCTGCATTACTTAAAGAACTAAGCGCCTGCATCTCAAACTCGACCCGCTTTTGTACAAAGGCGCGGTGCAAATCAGCCTTGCTTTGCTCATAGTTGGCTTCTAATTCAACAACCGATTCGCCGCGCAATATAGCGGCCTCACGTTCTTTTCTAAAACGGTCGTCGAGTTGCTTATCCTGTGCATCAAGGGCGACTTTATCTCCGGCAAAAGCAGCGCTACGGCTGGTTTTAGTTACGTTAGCAGCATTTTCGGCTTCTTGGGCTTGGTCGGCATATTTTTTGGCATTGGTAATGCGTTGCTGAGCAAATTTTTCGCGCACTGCTTCAACTTGCTTGCCGTTTATGGTGCTAAGCGAGCTTTGATGATCAAACGATTTTTGAAGGGAGTCGACCTGTTGCCTATAGAAAGCTTTATCGTCGGCTGTACGCGCATTGTTTAGTTTTGCGGTAGCTTCATTCAGGTTTTTTCCTAACCTGGTGTGCTCTTCCTCAATGTTGTGATATTCCTTTTTGAGTTCTTGTATTTTTTTTTCTTCCTGATGTTTTAGTTCGGCTGCTTCGCGTTCACGATCGTTTTTGATGTTAGCAATGTTCATTTCGACCAATTCATTATTAGCATCTTCAACACGTTTTTCCATGTCCAGGTTAAACTTGGTGGTTTGCTGTACCAAGGCCGCATAATGCTCCTGGTTAAGTTGCCTGATAGTAGCTTTGGCGGCCTTAAAGGCACCCACATTGGCATCCCTTTCGGCATGAGACATCTGCTTATAATCATCAATATACTTTTGCTGCGCATCTATTAAGCCCTGATAGTGCTGATTGGTTGCACTTACCTCCTTGCTGTAAGCCGACATTTCAAATTCCAGCATGTGCAGTACCGACTCCTGCCTGGCTTTATTGATAGTCTCTTCAGCATCCTTTGCCTTATTGCGCAACTCACGCATCTCGTCGTTATGCTGCTGCCGGTCCGCTTTTATTTTAGTTAATAGCTGTCCCGCCTCTATTTTTCTCTTATGAGCATCGGCAATTTCTTTTACGGCATCGTCACCTCCAACCAAACCTTTCTTTTTGTTAATTTCATTTAAATAGGGCACGCCCTTCTCCTTAGCAATTCTCCTTTCATCGTTAGTAAATTTGGGGCCGTTCATCGCCTTTTCAACTGCGATCTTAAAGTCGTTTTCGGCTGCTTTTAAGTCGCGAGAGTACTGCCGAAAATTTTCATCCATAATTTGCTTAAAAAGCTTTTGCTGGTTTGCCAAACTGGTACCATGCCCCTTCATCTGGAGCTCTAACTCAGCAATCCTGGCAGAAGCCTGCGTATCAAGTACTGTATTATTTAACGCGGTTCGTTTAGCCTCCTGAGCCATGGCCGTAAGCTCCATACTCTTTTTACCGGCATCATATACATTTTTAAAAAAATTTTCGAAACCGGCCCCTGTTAAGCTTTGCATCACGGCCTCAAAAGCACCACTTAACCCGCTCCATAATTGCGCTATTTTTTCGGCTATGGGAGTAAGCTTTGTGAAATAGTTAACCACCACCGCCAATACGGCTACCAATGCCGTAATAGGCCCGCCTGCGGCGGCGGCGGCCTCGCCCGATACGGCCACCCCTTCGGCGGCCTCGGCTGCTGCTCCGCCGCTTACGTTAAATGCACCGGCCAGTTTACCTAAAACCTCGGTTACTTTTTCGCCGCCGGGCTGCGTCTCCATCAGGTTCTTACCTACTCCAATCAGTTCCTGGCGCCATTTATCGGTACTTTTGGCCGTTTGGGTAATGGCAGTTTCCTGCTTTTTTACATGCTCGGTTAGCTGTGCCACCAGCTTGGCATTTTCTTTTAGTGGGCTGCCCAACTTAGTGTAGTCGGCACTTACAGCGGATAACAAAGCCCGGTTTTGCGCCAGCGAATTGTTTTCGCTGTTAATGGCTCTTGATGTGTCATCAATATACTTGGTAGCATTGGTGTAATCGGCTTGTGCTGCTCTTAGTTTTTCGGCATTTTTTTGATACTCCTTGGTTGCCATACCCGTACTTTTAGCCAAACGGTTCTGGTCGGTAATCAGCGCATCGATCCGCTTTTGTATATTAGGCAACTCGGTACGTACGCTATCAGCTTTTACCTGTACATCTATTAATATTTTCTTGATAAAGTCTTCCACAATAGATTTATTTAAATGATATGTTTAGGCGATTATATTTTTATAGCATAACAGTTTATATTTGTTAGGATAGTCGATTATCTCGCTAAGCCAATCTTACCAGTTCGACTTTACAAGGCTGGTTTTTGACCCAACTGTCAACCATCGAAATATAATAATAACAGCCGTCCTGCCTTAAATAAACCGGTATCAGCAAATCTAACTCGGCAATATCCCTGGCGCTGAGCATAAAGTATCGGGTCACTTTTTTGGCGTGCTTTAAAATGTGCTCCAATTCGGTATAATAGGTGCTGCGCAGGCCGGGTTGCCCGTCAAGGTCTTTCCATGATAGAGTATAATTGCCACCGGGTTTGTGAAAGTAAGGCACCGAAATTACGTCGGTAATGGGCACCGTGGTTTCGCCATCTATCAGGTTTACCGTTTTACCCTCGGGCAGCTTTAGTTTTTGGTCAATCAGTAAACGTGGCTGGGTACCAATGCCAAAATCCGCATCCTTTTCGGTTGGGTCAATCTTTAAAATCTGGGCAATGTAACCGCCTGTAAAGGCACGGTTAACACTGGGTGCAAACTGGCTCTCCAGCAAATCGGCCGCTGGCGGAAGCGATTTGTCGTTTACATTGATGGCATCGTCAAAATAATCCTTATCCAGCGCCACCGGATTGTAATTGCTTACCGTAGTCAGGCTTTCATCCTCTTTATACTTTAAATGATTGATTTGCGCATAGCTGCCCAGGCGCATACTAACGTTTTTACCCTGGTTAAGGCATTTTGCGCTCCAGTCGTAAGCCTTGGGTATGTTTTTAACAATGTCGGCAAAGCTGGCCAGGGCAACGGTTTTATCAAAAGCATTGGTTTGGTAGGTTAAGCCGAAACGTTGCAACGTATCTTTCAATAAATCTTTTTGGGTGATATCCGGAAAAATGCGTTCGCACTGCACCATTTGCCCGTAAAGCACATTGGTTTTCTTTTCGGTGATGGTTAACCGCGCGCCGGGTTGTAGCGTTCCGCGGGTCTTGTCAGAGTCCAGTTCGAACCTGATGTATATTTTTTGTCCTTTGGCCAGCGTGATATTCGCTGACGCTTTACCATTACGGTGATAGCCTTCATAAACATCGTTTATTTCAGGAAAATCCGAGCTAAATGTTGTATCGCCGTTTAATACCGCAAAATCATCACTCCCATTTTCCCAAATCACGATGTTCATTTCTATATGGCCCTCATCTTTAGTAGAACGGAAATTTAAATCGTACTCCAGCAAAATATCAACCTCTACATTGGCCTGCGCCTGGTAGGTGCTGATATTGGTTATGTAACTGTTGCCGCCATTTTTAACAACATTGGTGAACAAAGCCCGTGGCGGGCCACCGTTATTGGTGTTACCATATCTTAACGTTTGTGTTTGCGTGCTTATCGCCAGTACCGAAAGTGAGGTGGTATCGCTGCGCTCAAAATCTTTACTATGCTCAAAAGCATCTCCGGCAAACTGCACAATCAGTTTTTGGTACAATGGGTCCTGCAAAATGGGCGAGCGGCCGGCATCCAACCGGTAACCGGTCGATTTTACAATGATATCAATAGCATCTTTTAAAAAAAAGCCGGGGCGCAAGTAGTGCACATCAATGCCTGCGCTGAAGTTAGATTTATCAATTTTACCGTAATCAACAATGGGCCATATCCAGCCGCTGGTCTTTTGCTGACTGGCCGCTATGTTGGCAATGGTCCAGCGGTGGTCGTAGGCAAGCCAGGGTGGTTCGGTATATGTTTTGGCTGCGGGAGATGTGCTGTCACCCATATCCCATATCTTAAAATCGCCCAAGAGCGTAAAAAAGCCCGAGTTGCCGGCACGCACAATAATGCTGATACCGTCGTTCTCTACCTGCTCAATGGTAGCGTATCCGCCGGGCATGATCTCCAGCCCGTCTTGCACTATTTTGGCAGGGATGAGTTGGTATGATGTGTTATCATTCAGAGGCACCTCGTCCGGGAAGCCCAGTAAACGCCGGTTGTGCTGGGTAAGCGGCAGCTTAAACTGTTTCGAGAAATCGCCCTGTTGGTTTTGCACCTCGGCCAGGTTATTAATCTGAAAGGTGAGCTGTAAAGGGTCTGTGCCCAAATCGGCAGGCTGGTGGTTTAAAAACAATTGCAGGTTTTGCATGGTGGCTTATCGGGTTTGCGGTAATGAACTATGCAGGCAGGCCGTTTTAAAACGGCGGGTAAAATCATAACGATCGGGTTGCTGCAACAGCTCAAACAGGTATATGCAACCGGGCTCAACGTTATGCCCTTGCTCGTTCTGCTTAAACCAGGTACCTTTTTTGCAGGGCATACCATCGTTAAAAGCCTCATCGTCGCGCACGCAAAACGACTGGCCCAAGTGCAGATCTAAGATGTAATAGCGGGCAATACGCCCCAGTTGGGTAATGCACTGTTGCTGTGCAGCGGTAAAAAGCATAGTCAAATCAGGTTAATTTTTGGTTTTATGTTGATGAACGATTGCGGCTGGCCTATCTGGCACAGCTACTGCTCAATTATTGAAATCGTAAAAAAAACAAGCATAGGCGGACAAAACAACATCCGCGCAGCCTTGCGCCGCGATACCTCGCGTCGCCACGCGAAGTAGTTATATGCTATGCTTGTTCCGGCTGCATTACTGAGAAAATCGGACGTATGAAGCGCCCTGGCTACCATGCCCCCTTATTGCATAATTATTTGCGCAACCCAAACTCGTGGGTATAATGCAGCCTGGTATTTAGTATATTTTTAGGAAAGAGCCGGGAGCCAGGCATTTTACACCAAGCCCTTCCGGTCGGCTTATCGCAAGTAGCAAGATATCTCGTTATCACTCGATATGACAACGGAAAGGTATGTGGATTAAGCGCGAGGAAGTAAAATATACAAATTCAAATATTTACCAACTCCAACCCCCATCTGCACGCCTGCACATTTGCATATCAGCACATTAATTTTACTCACTCACTCATTCATTGGCTTGAGCTTCACTCATCTCTTCCACTAAGATAAAAATTTGTTCATCAAATAACAAATATTTATAATAAATAAACTTTTACAATTGGTTTGTGTTTTATAAGTACTTTTGATGTAAGCCATGCCGAAAGCCGACAAACCAACTACCAACCCACCCCGTCGCGGACCGGCCAGCAAGTCTGCCGACCAGAAAGCATTGCTGGGTTTTTACCGTATGCCGCCAGAGGTGGTAAACGTACTTTACCGGTTGCCTTTTGCCCGCAACCAGCGTTACCGGTTTATCACCGATGCCGTGTTGGAGAAATTTGAACGTGAAGATCAGCAGATGGTGCCGGTTGCCAC
This sequence comes from uncultured Mucilaginibacter sp., assembly GCA_913775265.1. GTDB lineage: Bacteria > Bacteroidota > Bacteroidia > Sphingobacteriales > Sphingobacteriaceae > Mucilaginibacter. The sequence continues at coordinate 7,497 of CAJYJH010000058.1, forward strand.
CCCGCCTAAAACCGTGCTGGCCGAAATGGCGTTAGGCATGTTACCCGATGCCAAAGTAAAGCTGGAACTGTTGGACGAAATTGCAGGTAAGCGCACCGGTGCTAAGTCGCACTGGCTGGCGGCAGCGATACTCGAAAAAGCGCAAACCTTTGCCGAGGAGATTAAATCTATCCCCAGCCAAGCTGAGTTGGATGCTGCAAAGTTTAAAACTTTAGTGGGCCAACGCCTGTACCGCATCATCAACGATAAACTATCAAATGTTTTTGCCATTACCCGCGTGGACGGCAACCGTGCCTACATCAAAACCATGGCCACCGAACTGGCCTTTGCCCTACCCTTTAAAGACCGCAATCATCCTTTAGGATCGCGCATTAACAAGCAGAGCAAAGCTGTGTATTACGTGTTGGAGACTGCGGCGCTGAAGAAGAAGTTTAAGGTGAAGTAAGGAATGGAGAGAGCCAAGAGCTAAGAACCAAGAGCCAAGGGCCTGGTTTTCTGCTGCCTGCCCGCGTTTACTTATCCTAATTGAGGAGGCTTTCGTACTTGGCAAAGACACGGTTATTTAAAAAACATGGGCTGATAAATTAACCATAGATGCCTTCCCAAACACGTCATGGCGAGGGACGAAGCCATCTCTTTTAGCTGAGCTTGCGTTTATGTTAATTGCGCGACAGTCATACCCGCCGGCAAGGTCCTAAATAGATTGCTTCGTACCTCGCAATGACGAGGCGGTTATTTATTCGCTCATTCTATCATTCACTCATTCACTCATTGGCTTCCCCTCACTCATCGCTTTCATCTCACGGACTCACCGACTTCCCTAACACATAATTAACCACAAAGCCCACCAGCGCGGCCGAGGCAAAACTGATGAGGGTGCCTACCAGGATGTATTCGGTTTTCTTCTGCGGACGATCTTCGGGGTCGGACAGGCGGAGGATGGATTTAGAGGCCATCAAAAAACCCAGCGCGGTGTACTGCCCTGCAATCACAAAAGTGAGGATAAGCACCCGCTCGCAACGGCCAATCCACAAACCGGCTTTTTCGAGCCCGCCTTTATCCATGCCTGCCTCAATCTGCCATTTTTGGGTAGCCAAACCAATGGCTATGCCCAAAGGGCCGCTTACCAGGTAATACGCCAGTAGCATCACCCAAAACCTTACCGAGTTAAAATAATGCAGAGCTAAACCCGGCAACGTCGATCCTTTTACCAAAAACAACAGCCACAGGGCAACCAGCACGCCAATGTGCAGTAGCTGGTCGGCCACAAAATATATAAAACCACCGGGGCGGTGGCTTTTCCAAATGTCGATAGCCAGGTGGCTTGCAGTTACCAGCAGCGCAATATACCAGTATTGCCAGTTCCACAAGGCCAGCATCGTTAAGGCACCTATCACCAATACGTGGTAATACATTTGCGGCGCGCGGTGCTTGTGCTCGTTTTTGGCCGTTATCCAGCGGTTAGGCTGCAGCATAAAATCGCCTATTAAATGGGCCAGCAGCAGGCGCATCAGTATTAAAAACTCCATTTATAAAGCGTATTGTTTTTTAAGTTGCTGATTGAGGTAGATGATACCTTTTTCCACCTCTTTCCAGCGGGCAGCCTGCAAACTTTTGGCCACCGCCGGCTGACTGGTTTTTAAAGCCCGGGCCACCTGCTCCTGGGTAGCATCAGGGAGGTTCAGCAGTTCAAAAATAGTTTCGGCCTGGGTGGCAGTCCATTGCTGCATCAGCAGGTTCATGTACATTAATATGATTTGGTATTCGGCATTTTTTTCGGCGTCAGCTGTGGTGAGGTGTATAGCCTCGGTTTTATCCATGGCGTCAAATACCCTGCCCGATAGATGAAAAGCCTCCCCGTCGGCATCCAATACGGTTTTACCTTCGTAAGCTACCGTACCTACCCCTACCGAAATACGGGTACCTAACTTTTTGCGCTGTGCAGCTTTGCTATCTGCACCGGCTGCGCGTTTACCGTTGAGCTTAAACCAGCATATCAGCTTTACGCAGTGCCAAAGCACCTGGTCAACACCGGCAGTAACCATCTGGTAACTGTCGCCCCTAAATATGCGCGCGTCGCGTTTGCGGGCCGCCATGCCTGCCAGCAAAGCCTCAGTTTTACCAACCAGTTGCTCGCGTTGCGGCGGGTGTAAGGTGGTAAACCTACTAATGTCTCCGGTTATTACTGCTTGTATCTTTGTCATAGTAGCACAATGCAATTATAACCTAAATTGGTTATAAAATCAAAATATAACTAAAAATGATTATATTTTGGTTTTATAACTTATATTGAACATCATTAATCAATTAACACAGACAGACGGCGATGTAAACACTTAGCACAAGGTACTATCGGTTAGGTACAAACTGTCTTTCTATAACTGTTTTCCGCGTTTTTTGATTTCGCTGCTGATGGCGCCAACGCTGGTAAATACAGGCAGCAGAGTAATCATAGATCCCATGCCTACCGATATTAAGGCGTAATTTTTAGACTTAATGGCAAAGTAAAACAGCGTTGCACAAATAATAAACATGGCAACAGCTATGCCGATAGATAGCGAGGTCAGCTTTTTCTTTTTCTCGGTTAGCTGTTCCAGAGTCAGCTCGCTGAGTTTTGTTGATGATTTCATGGAATAAGCGTTTAGAATGATAACAGGTGTAATTTAAGAAATTATTTTGGGCATTAAAAGATGAAACAATTTTCTGAAATAAGCTGGCGTTTAAACCTGAAGCATGGAGAGATAAGCATTTACCCTATTAATTCGCTATCATAAAAAGAACCAAGAACCAAGAACCAAGAAAACCACTCACTCACTCACTCAATCACTCAATCATTGAATCTCACTGGATCTCATTGGTTCACACTTGCGCCAATTACTACCTCACCCTCATATACCTGTTTAATAGCCTGGTAAAGCTCTTGCATGTCGCCGTTTTTGAGCAGATAACCGCGGGCCCCGGCGGTGAGGGCGCGTTTTAAAAAAGCAGATTTAGCATGCATGGTCAGGATAATGACTTTGAGGTTTGGAAAGTTCACTGCAACCTGCTCGGTAAGTTCGATGCCATCCATCTCGTGCATGTTCAGATCGGCCAGTACAATATCCGCTTGCACACCGTTGTTCAATAACTCGAGGGCGGCCAAACCGTTATCGGCTTTAGCGGCTACGGTAAAGTTTTTTTGGGCCTGCAGTAAGCCGGCTAATAACTCGCGCACTTTGTGGTTGTCTTCCACCAATAACAGGTTAATCATGATTGCAGATCATTAAGATTGGTAAATAACTGGTACGGAAAACGTACATTTACTTTGGTGCCTTGTCCCGGCTCCGACTGAATTTCTACACGGCCTTTAAGCAAGTCGGCTTTACTGCGAATAGACGATAGACATATACCCGGTTTATT
>CAJYJH010000059.1 GCA_913775265.1 uncultured Mucilaginibacter sp.
GCCAGAGCCGATGGTACTGCAGTAACATGTGGGAGAGTAGGTCGGCGCCAAATCCTTTTCGCATTCTAAACCCCCTGTCTTTCTAGGCAGGGGGTTTTGCGTTTATAATGGCAGCGGGAAGGCGGGGGAAGGCGGGATTAGATCGCATTTTCCTAACTTAGCCTTTTATGCCGTCGACAATCCATTGTTAACTGTGCTTCCTTCTTACCAACCGCTCAAGCGAGGGCTCAACGCTACTTAGCCACCTGGACGCTTTTGCTCGTTGTCGCCTCGGCGGACTTGCCGACTCGACCGACCGGCTGACTTTCCCACTCCACAGAACCAACTCTTTTTCATCTCGCTTGTTGTCCTGTCTGTATGAAAGGTTGGGCTTATTATTTAGTTAATGGAATAACGCTTTGTCGTGTACTTGCTGCTCCGGTTTTGTTTGTCTTAATCTTTACGCACCGTTTTGACATTTTTAAGTGGTTGCTTATGCTTAGTTTTGTTACTGATGCCATCGATGGCTTCTTAGCCCGTCGCTACCATGTCGTCAGTGTGTTTGGTGCCAAGATGGACTCCATCGGCGACGATTTAACGGTAGCAGCAGGTATAGTTGGATTGTTAAGCTCAAACCTTCTCTTTTTGATGAATCGCATCGAATTTGTAATTGTATTAGCCCTTTTATACCTCGTTCAGTTAGGTTTGGCTTTTCAAAAGTATAAGCGCATGACTAATTTTCACACATACGTTGCCAAGGTAGCCGCTGTTTCTCAGGCAGCATTCTTGTTGTCTTTTTTCTTTTTCACCAGACCATTAGTACCATTGTTTTATATCACTTTTACGTTAACAGCATTAGATCTAATTGAGGAGATCATCCTGATATTTGTTTTGCCTGTTTATGCAGTAAATGTTAAAGGTTTATATTGGGTACTCAAACGTAAAAACTTCTATCAGTAGTCTAAGTACTGGAGCCGAAATAAACTTTCAAATAGCTTACATAGGTCTGGTTTCGTACATTAGTATTATGAAGCAATTATGCCTGTTTTTTTCGTTCATCATTTTCGCATTTTCTGTACATGCGCAGCCTACTCAAAAGCCTATGCTTTATGGCAGTAGCTGGATGGCGATAACTGGCAAACCCATGGCGGCTACTGCGGGGGCCATGATCTTTCAGCAAGGTGGAAATGCAGTAGACGCGGCTTGCGCTATGTTGGCGGCTACTTGTACTATGTGGGATACCTTGAGTTGGGGCGGCGAAACACAAGTGCTCATTTATAATCCCAAAACCAAAAAAGTCATTGCTATTAACGCTATGGGCGTAGCGCCAAGCGGGGCTACGGTTAGTTATTTTAAAAGCAAAGGGTATAGTTTTCCGCCGGAATATGGCCCGCTGGCAGCTACAACGCCGGGTACACCCGGTGGATTAATTTATATGCTGGCTAATTACGGCACGATGAGTTTACAACAAGTGCTGGCTCCTGCTATACACATGGCAGCCGGTTATGCTATAGAGGCACAGGCTGCTAATAGCATCGAAAGGGATAAAGATAAGATTAAACAATGGCCTTACAGCAAGAAGGTGCTGCTCACACATCCTGGCCAAAAGCGTGAAGCCCCGGAAGCCGGTGAAATATTTGTACAGAAAGACTTATTAGCAACGCTTGCAAAATTGATAGAAGCTGAAAAGTCTGCACGGCAGAAAGGTAAAAGTCGGAAAGAAGCATTAATGGGCGCTTACGATCGTTTTTATAAAGGCGACATTGCTAAAGAGTTCGTGCGTGGTTGTCAGGAACAAGGCGGATTAATAACTATGCAGGATTTAGCCCAATGGAAGCCGTTAGAAGAAGAACCATTACAAGTGAATTACAAGGGCATTGATGTATATAAATTACAGCAGTGGACGCAAGGACCTGTAATGTTACAAGCGCTAAACATCCTCGAAAACTTCGACCTAAAGAACATGGCGTACAATAGTCCGCAGTATATACATACGGTTTACCAGGCCATGAATTTATCTTTTGCCGATCGCGATTTTTATTACGGCGACCCATATGCTGGTCCGCAAGAACCTATTAAGGGATTGTTGAATAAAGCTTATGCTAAACAACGCTCTTTGCTAATCAATCCGGATAAAAATGATCCACGCATAGGTCCCGGTGATCCTTATCCGTTCGAAGGCAAGTCCAATCCGTATATCCATTTACTCAAGCAACGGGGTTTCGAGATGGATACGACCAAGCGAAACTTTGCGCCTAAACACGATTTAGGAAACAATACGCCTAAAGATATATATCAGGATAGATTATGGCGCGGAACGACTTCTATTGAGGCGGCAGATAGAGAAGGTTGGGTGGTTTCAGTTACACCAAGTGGTGGTTGGCTACCGGCATGCATTGCTGGAAACACGGGCATTGGCATGAGTCAGCGTATGCAAAGCTTTGTACTCGATTCTGCTTTAAATCCTTTTAACGTGGTCGCTCCGGGAAAAAGGCCACGTGTTACGCTATCACCTTCGCTGTTTTTAAAGGATGGTAAGCCATTTTTGTCAGCTGCGGTGCAAGGAGGTGATACGCAGGATCAAAACCTGTTGCAGTTTTTCTTAAACGTAGTAGAGTTTGGGATGACAGTGCAAAAAGCAACAGAAGCCGCCAATTTTAATACTAATCAATTATGGCTTTCCTTAGGAGGCAGCAAAACATCTGATCGGGAGCCTAAGCCGGGGCAAATTCTGTTAAACACTAATACCAAAGAGGAGGTACGCAGTGCACTTAAAAAAATGGGTTACGATCTTAGCTTTGCCGATCGTACCAGCGGCCCTATCAATGCCATTTATTTCGACTGGAAACACGGAAGCCTTTGGGGAGGCTCCAGCAATCATGGTGAAGATTACGGTATTGGTTGGTAGACTTAAATTAAAATTAATAGGGCCTGTGGATATCCAGCAGGCCCTTGATGATAGATTAGGTTTAGGGTTGTTGTATAAAGGAAGTGAATCTGCTTTTGTATTCTGCCAAGTGTTTTTGTACCTGCATACTTACCGCTAATTGTTTGTGCCGGTCGGTTAGTGCTGTCATTTCGTTTAATAAAGTAAGACTCATTTGCACGTCATACTGGTTTACTGCGTCAGCATTTGTTTGTAAGCAGTGGTAATTATAATCTAATTGGTCTTTAACGTAGCGATCAACGCTGCTTAATATTTTATTAGCCAGTTGATACTGTTTTAAGTTGCAAGCCGTATCAGCGATGTAAAACTTTCTAACTGCAACATCTACATCGGGGTAAATATCAGGCATTACCTGGTCATATTTGTGAAGTGCTTTAACAGCCAAATCTGGATGATTTTCGATAGCTAAGTTTCTGCTTAAATTTAAAAAAGTGTTGGTAATAAACGGGTAAAATAACGAAGTAGATTGCTGGTCCAGGAAGCGGGCATGCTTCATATTACCCCATTTAAATTTATCCATGATGTTATGATACATCACTAAAGTGTTGGTTTGAGTAGCTGGCTGTTGATTGAGTGTATCTCTTTTTAAAGGAAGCAGGCGATAAGCAAAGCCTTCATTATATAAATAAGGGCGCAACCCGATTACGCTTTCGTTAGGGGCACCGTTGGTAAAATATATTGGGCGTTTCCATTGGTTGTGTACCAGTATATCTATCAATGCCAGGTGGTCTTTAGTAAGATAATCAGCCGGATAACGCCACTCCATAGCTTTGGCGATGCGGTTATGCATGCTGGCTGGCAAAACATTGTTTTTAGCAACTTCGTCGGCGTCGACACTAAGTTTGAAGTTTTTAGTGGGCAGATAATTGTTGGTACTACCATTTTCGTAGGTTACTCTGGTATCTTTATTATCCGATGTGATAAATTCGAATATCTCTTTTAACTCAACCGAGTCCGGTACTTTAGCATCATGAAAAGATAAATAATCGCGAACTCCATATTTATAAACATCATCATTCATAGTTATGGGTAGTGCGGCCGCTTTATTGATAGGATGTTTCATCTGCCTGATGTACCAATCCATTCCTAATAAACTCAAGTTCACCAAGCGTATATCCGGGCGTATACCTTCTACTTCCTGGGCGTACCATAATGGATAAGTATCATTATCACCATACGTAAACAAGATAGCGTTTGGAGCGCATGAGTTGAGGTAGTTGCTGGCCATATCATGCGGTGTGAGCTTGGTAGATCGGTCGTGAGCGCCCCATTCCTGCTTAGCCATGAGTACTGGTCCGGCTAAAAGGCATATAACAATGATGGCAGGAGATAGATATTTTGCTTTAATTTTGGTCTGAGCGAATTCAACCATACCAACAACACCCAAGCCAATCCAAATAGCAAAAGCATAAAAGGAACCTACGTAAGAATAATCTCTTTCGCGCGGTTGTACCGAAGGCTGATTCACATATAATACAATTGCAATTCCCGTAAAAAAGAACAGTAAGGCAACAATACCTGCATCCTGTTTGCTGCGTTTAAAATGATAAAACATGCCACACAAACCAATAATAAGTGGCAGGGCATATAACGGCGTGTAAGTATTGCTCTGCTTGATAAAATCAGGCAGATGCTTGCTGCCATCAAACCAGCCAGATGTCCAGTTGCCATTCAAGTCTGTTGTGCTGGTTTGTCCATCCTTATCGTTATACCGGCCTACAAAGTTCCATAAAAAATAGCGGAAGTACATTTGGTACACCTGCCAGGTAAACAGAAAGCTAATATTGTCTTTAAAAGTTGGGGTCTGTCCATCGCCCAACTGCAACCATTGTTTATAAAAGTTAATATCGTTGCCCTCACTGCTGTAAATACGTGGTAATAGGGTATTATGGTCGTAGGTAAGATCTTGTTTTTTGCCAACCACCTCGTACTGCTGTTTGCCTTTCCGGTAAATAGTGGCGCCATCTTGCTGATCAATCGGGTGGGCATCAAAATAAGGTCCGTACACTAAAGGCGGAGCAATGTATTGTTCGCGGTTAAGATAGCGTTGCAGGAGGAAAGCATTATCGGGGTGAGTGTTGTTCAAATTGGTTCCGGCGTGGGCACGTATCGGAATCATTGCAAAAGAGCCATATCCCAGATAAATAAAAGTGATGCATACTAAAGCCAGATTCAATGCCGGCTTATTTTTACGGATACTGTAGATAATTCCACCAATCAGCAATGCTAATAATAGCATTAAAAATACGATGACGCCACTACCAAAGCCCATATGCAGGCTATTCACAAAAAATAAATCGAAATAGGCTGCTACTTTTACAGAATATTGTATGATGCCGAATTGTACAAAAGCCAGCAGCGCAATGCCGGTAAATAAGGCCAATAGAGTCCATTTGATATTTACTTGTTGAGATCGTTTAAAGTAATAAATCAGGGTAAGAGCAGGTATAGTCAGCAAATTAAGTAAATGTATACCGATAGATAATCCCATCACATAAGCAATCAATACCAGGTAGCGATCTGCATCAGGCTGGTCAGCACGGGCCTCCCATTTGAGCATCGCCCAAAATACCACCGATACGCACAACGCGGCCTGAGCAAAAACAATGGTTTCGACCGCCGAAAACCAAAACGTATCTGTATAAGCGAACGCTAAGGCACCTACTAAACCCGATCCCATAATTAACGCTAAATTTTTACCGGTGGGATGTTCCTGTTGTTTAACCAAGAGTTTCTTGGCAAGTAATGTAATAGTCCAAAATAAAAACATCACGGTAGCTCCACTGGCAATAGCTGATGCCATATTAGTAAAATACGGCACCTTGGCATTATTGCCCATGGATAAGAGTGAAAAAGCTTTGCCGATCATAGCGAATAAAGGATATCCCGGTTGATGTGAAACCTGCAGTCGGTAAGCGCATGAGATAAATTCGCCGCAGTCCCAGAAGCTTACAGAGGGTTCGAGCGTTAAAATGTAGCTGGTTAAAGCAATAAGAAAACATAGCCAGCCTAACAGGTTATTAATTTTGTGGTAATGCATAGGATGTAAGTAAAAGTGTTGCCATCGTATTAATTACCAGCAAGTTCAGCTTAATCTTTTAAAATCGAATACTCATTAACATCTTTTAACATTAGCACAGTGTTGCAGGCTTATCAATTCAATATGAAAAAAGCGAAAAATTTACTGTTTGATTTACAGGAGGATAGAGCTTTATAAGCTTAAATGCACATGTTTTAAACTCAAAATGCACCGAAACGATTTGCAATTACTGGTGCAGATGTTATCTTTGCAGCAGATTTAAGAAAAACAAGAACACGTTTCAATTAATCTTAAATTCACCGGTTTTAAAGCATCTCAGATGCAATCGTTCAAAATCGGAAAAATTAAAAAATATTTGCAAATGGCTTTGAAATTCTTACCTTTGCAAACCCAATCGGGATGTAGCGTAGCCCGGTATCGCGCCACATTTGGGATGTGGAGGCCGCAGGTTCGAATCCTGCCATCCCGACGATACTCCATATCAAACGATATGAAAAATCCTGTAAATCAATGATTTACAGGATTTTTTGTTTTGCTGTTAACGCAAAATATATCAATTCATCGCAAGTTGTCCGATACCTAAGTGAATACCTGTTTTCATTTCGTACTTTTGAGGTATTCAAAGGTGGCTTAATTCATTGTTGTACAATGAGTTGCAAGGCAACAAACTTGCGTTAATTTTTGCTGATTTGAGCTCGTTTTGATCCATTTAGGTATGATTTAATACCCAATAAACGCAAAGGTTTAATTAGATCAATGCTATAAAAGCGATCAACACATTCAGTGTCCACTTCAACTTGAGGACAGAAAAAGCAAAAGACGGAAAAGCGCCGGTTTATGCCGCAATTAAAGTCAATGGGGATAAAGCGACACTCGCCCTTAAACAGAGTGTTACTACCCGGTGCTGGGACATTCGAAAAGGTATGGGTAAAACGACGACTACAGAAGGCAAGGAGCTCAATATTTACCTAGAAGAGGTGAGACAGGTACTGAGTGAATGTTACCGGAGTTGCAACTACGGCGCTGCATGGTCAGCGCGGATACCGTCAAAAGCGCATTTCTTAAAAACGATGATGATGAGGCATACCCTTGAGGAAATTGTTGGATAACACAACAAAATTTCTAACAAGGTACTTTCACCAGCGACTTTAAAAAATTACTAAACAACTCAAAAGTACCTGAGGGCTTTTGTCGAGAAAAGCTTAAAACCAAAATCATTTTTTCTCTCCGAGCTGAACTACAAATTTATACAGGATTTTGAGGTTTTTCTACGAAGCCACCTGTAAGGAGTCATTTAAGAACGACTGGGCGCAATGCCTGATATAGGCGGGGCTACTATCAGCAGCGTGAAGCAAAGCGAATGTCAACCATATAAGCGAGAATTAAACGAAATGTATGCAATATTTGATCAAATTTTGGACGTAGTGTTTAGCATCGACCAATTGGTTTGCATAGCTTCATTCGTAATACGAATTAAATTATTAAAGCTGGTATCTGAATCCGAGTATTCACGGATATGCATGTAAAGGACGAATGCTTTGAATAACAAGAGCTAAGGGCTAAACACTATACCGGTCAACACGTCTGTTTTAAAATGATTGTTATCCAAAAATAAGTCCGTTCAGTAGAAGAATTAGCAGGGCGTTTCCATACTCAACTGTGGCATTGCTTACGTGCTCTACAATTTACTTAGTTACTTAAAACTGGGCTAAAAAAAACGATGTCCATCAAAGCAAAGTTCCACCTTTCGTCAAGTGAGATAGTTTGTAAGGCATAAACCATCGGGTAATCAAATATTTGTTCAATGTTTAGCTTATTCGTCTCAACAAGTGAGTTATTTATTATTGATTATAAATCAAAGTGTTGATAGTCAGATATTTGTATTGTGTAATTTGATTAAGCGTAAAGTGATCCCTTTAATAGATAGTACATCTGTTGATTTATAAGCGATATTGAATAATAACCCCGTTATTAATTATTAATATCAGTGCAGCTATTCATCATAACTCTTTACAAACGCTAAGATGCTTCGCCGCAAATTTATTAAGTAGGCTTCTGTTACTGGTGCGAGTGAAATGCTCACCAAAATAGGTTGGAGCGCTAAAAGTTATAAACGCATCAGTAGCGCAAACGACCGTGTGCAGATAAGTTTGGTTGGCTTTTCAGATAGGCACCTCAGCTCGCATATACCATGCTTCATGAGCCGACACGAAGAGCTGAACTTTAAAGTGTCGGGGGGGTATCAGACAAATAGAAAAAGCACCGCGTACAAGGGGCTGCCATGTAGAAAAATAGGATGAAGAATGAGGGTGAAGCTTACCTTAATAGCTTAAAAGTTCATAATAGTAAATGCAACGCGATAGTAATGTCTCAAAAAGTTCTTAGCAGTCCTTAAGTTTTAATTAAGAATTGAAAT
>CAJYJH010000060.1 GCA_913775265.1 uncultured Mucilaginibacter sp.
TTAAGCTTAAGTAATGCCAGATTGCCCCTAAACAAATTTGCCTCACCCAATACGTGTTTAAAAGACTCGTACACTGCCTCAGCACCAGCCGCCACATCTTCAGGCTTCGCACGTTTTAATTCCGAAAGCTTTAAAGGGTTTTCGGCTTTGGGCAACTGCTCGTTTTCCGGGTCTTTCATATCAGCAAGTTAAATGTGGGTTTTCAAAAAAATCAGACTGGTCTTCGTTCGCGTTAACATCAATGCATTTAAAGTCTTTTTCTAAAAGCAGGAAGAAAGAACTACCATCCGGGAGCGGCATATGACTTTCGATGCCTACCTGGTCGGTATTTGCCCATCGTGCTAAAGTGTCTTTCGGTATGTTGAGTGTAATGGTAGATTGCTTAAACTCAGCAATGAGTTCACCCAATGCTGAAGCTGTAATAGCGTAAGTGAGCGTATTACCCGGAAACTCCGTTTTTTCCTCTATGCTGCCTTGCTCTGCCAAAGTGCTCACCTCAGATTTGGTAAGCCGGTAACGCAGGCTATTACCTTTAATACGTATCTTCATTTTATTGATTCGGTCGTCAAATATTGTGTAATTAACAATGGCTGTGCGTACTTGTTATGCGTCTACCTTGATTAAATTAAAAGGATGATGCGTGGATGATAAAATACGTTGCGGTGCACTATAAATATTAAAACGGTGGCCGCGCAGAAACCCAACCAGCGTAATGCCAAATTCTTGGGCCAACTCTACCGCCAGGCTGGATGGAGCGCCAACGGCTGCCACCATCATTATACCCGCAGCCGCCGCTTTTTGTATTAACTCGAAACTTGCCCGGCCGCTCAATAAAAGTATATGGTTATTTAAGGGGAGCAAACCTTCATTTAAAGCTGCACCAATTAACTTATCTAAAGCATTATGTCGTCCTACGTCTTCTCTTAACAATTGCAATTCACCCTCTAAATTAAATAATGCTGAGGCATGCAAGCCACCGGTGTCGGCAAACACAGCCTGGTGTTTTTGTAAAACTTGTGGTAAGTGATATAATAGTTCGTTATCTACTTGCCAGTCCTCCGTTTGTTGAATCATTCGGTGTACGGTTCTGATCGCATCAATCGACCCTTTGCCGCAAACACCGCAGCTGGAAGTGGTGTAGAAATTTCTTTCTGAGCTTTGCAGGTGCGGTACAGCGTCTTCCTTCAAATCAACTTGGATAGTGTTCTGTTTATTTGCGGCACAGGAGATGGTATTATGAGAAGCTCCCGTTAAATCTTTGGCTGATTGAATAATGCCTTCGGAAAATAAAAAGCCCATCGCAAGTTCAACGTCATTGCCTGGTGTACGCATTGTTACCGATACATTTTTCACGGTGCGGTTTTTCACGGTGCCGTAAGATAATCTGATTTCCAATGGCTCCTCAACAGCCAAATTATCCGCCTCACTGTAAACACCCTTACCGGTGGTTTTTACGATCTGAAATTGCTTAATAGCGTCTTGCATGTTAAAATGAATTATTCGCAATGCGGATTCAAAATTTCACCTACTATGATTTTGTATGATAAGCGCAGGTTGGCAAAAAAAACTTTGGTTAAATGATAGATTGAGTAAATTTTTTTGATGCAGTTGCTCGGCGACTTGATTGAATATAACACAACAGTTCTGAAATGATCATGTTTTTAAACGCACACTTTTAGCGCTTAAAACAACTAATTTTCTTAGATGATTTAGGAGTATGGATGTCGACCTTACAAGTGAATGTCAGACTCAAGAATCTGCATCTTGCCCTAAAAATGAGAGACCTTAAACGCAATTGGTATTTATTTGTTTTCCAAAATTTAACAAAATGTTTATTTTAGCTATTTATCACTGATGCTGGTGGTGTTATAATAGTTTAACATTTATCGATATTTCAATTTGCCATTAGTTTGGAAGGCGGGCACGGACACATTATTCTTTCTTTAAAGCAAGGAGATACACAGGCGCTCGGCCAAGTATATGACTTGTATAGTTCGGCTTTGCTATCTAAAATGCTACGCATGGTGAAGGATACTGACGTTGCCGAAGAACTTTTGCAGGACGTTTTTTTGAAGGTATGGAACAGTCGTGAAAAAATAGATATTGAGCGGTCCTTCAAATCATGGATTTATGCTATTGCAATAAATACGGTATATGATCATTACCGCAAATTATCACGCGATGCCCGTTTGCAGCAAGAACTGATTAATCAATTCAGCGAGATTTACCAATCGGCCGATGACGATTTTATTTATGAGCAACGTCGCGAATTGTTAGAAAAAGCATTGCATGAAATGCCGCCTCAACGGTTAGCAGTTTTTAAATTGTGCAAACTGCAAGGTAAAAGCTACCAGGAAGCTGCTTTGGAATTGAGTATAAGTCCGTCAACGGTGAGCAATCAGTTAGTTCAGGCTACTAAATTTCTGAAAAACTACATTTTTAATTCAAAACCTCTTACAATTTTGATTTTATCCTGGATTTTTCGGGCTTAAAATTAGTTTACCTAAATTTTTATAAAAAAAATATCTTTTGGAATAGTGTGTTCCGGTAGGTGCTGCGTATTAGTAAGTGATTTATGAATGGAAATCAGAATTTGAAAGATATTTACGCTAAGTTTCTTCAAAATAAAGCTACCCGGTACGAGCTTGAACGTATGTTTGAGCTGTTAAAGGATAACGATGAGCAGGAGTTAAAGCAATTAGTGGCGCAGGTGCTTGAGCAAAATGAGCAGCATGCAGACATTGATAAGCATCATCAATTGCTACAAAACGTGCGGGTAAATGTAATGAATGCGGCAGAAGCTTCTCAGGCTAAAGTTGTAGCCATGCAGCCACGGTCGCGCAAAATGTGGTACATGGCCGCCGCCAGTGTTGCTGCAATTTTAATTGTTGCAGGTGTATTCTTAATTAATAAAAAACAAACCAGCAATTCGGTAACAGATTTGCGCCCGGGTGGTAACATTGCCATGCTGTCTTTAGGTGGAAGCGATACATTAAACCTGCAACAATTAAAAACAGGCAGTAAAGTGAAGCGTTCGGCCGGCGTGGTAGTAAGTAAAGTGAATAATAATACTGTTGCCTACACGGCTTATGGCAATGATACTGCCGCGCTTAATCAAATCAATGCCATTGTTACGCCAAAGGGTGGCCAGTACCATGTACAACTGTCAGACGGTACAGAAGTCATGTTAAACGCCGACTCCAAGCTGGAGTTTCCGGTGGGCTTTACAGGGCATCAGCGCAGGGTTAAGCTGACTGGCGAAGCGTATTTTGCGGTATCTAAAAATAAAGCTAAGCCATTTATCGTTAGTGCAGCCGGACAAGAGGTGCAGGTGTTAGGTACCAAATTTAATATCAGCAATTATACTGAAGATGGCGGACCGGTGACCACCCTTACCGAGGGTAGTATCAAAGTAAGCACACCATCGGCAATGGCTATACTAAAACCGGGTCAGCAAAGTCGTGCAGTAGCAACCGGGATCAGTGTTGCCGATGTAGATCCGGATACTTATAACGCATGGCGGAATGGCGAATTTGTTTTTGAAAACACTCCATTAGATGTTATAATGCATAAGCTTTCGAGGTGGTACAACTTCGAAATAGATTACAGCAAGCTGCCCCAAAAAAGCTTGTATATGAGAATCAGCAGTCAGGTTAATCTTTCTGATGTGCTCAATGTAATTACCACCACCAGCGGTGTGAAGTTTAAAATTGAGGAAAGGAGGGTAGTGGTTATGTAACGGTCGGCAGTACCAGCAATGTAGTCCTTATTAGTCTCCTATTAACTTCCCTAAATTTTACTATGATTATTTTTACCCGGATACAAAGGGGTGCACCCTTATTATGTTCAAAAAAATACAAGCTATCGGCACTGTTAGTGTGCCTGGCTCTGATATTTTCGCTTCAGGTGTCGGCGCAAAAAATAAGCGTCAACTATAAAAATGTTCCTTTCGATAAAGCGATAGCCGATTTTTCTAAAAAAAGCGGTTATCAGTTTGTGTTTGATGCATCTTTTTTAAAAAATGCATCGCCTGTAAGTTTGAGTGCTAACAATACTGATTTTGCTGAGTTGTTGCCACGCCTATTTGCAGGTCAGCCATTTACTTACGAGGTAAACAAAAAAATTATCATCATCAAAGCCCGTCAGGCTTTGGCTAACCCTATACAGGTTCGCGGCAAAGTGATTGATACTCTGGGCTACGGCTTACCGGGTATTGATGTGCAGGTAAAGGGGGAGAGGGCTATTGCCAAAACCGGCGCTGATGGTACTTTTAGTATCCTGTCCTATACAGAGTCTCCGGTTATTGTAACTCATAGTATGGGTTATACATTAAAAGAAACTCCACTGGCCAACGTCAAGTCATCCGATTACATCTCGATTGTAATGGTGGCCAGTAACACTAATTTAAAAGAAGTAGTTTTTACCGGCTTTCAAACAACTTCAAAAGAGCGTAGCACGGCAGCTATCGTAAAAATAGACTCTGCTACCTTAAATCAGCAAGTCAACGTTAGTTTAGCTTCAGCACTCGAAGGCAGAATTGCTGGTTTGCGTTCAGATCCAACCCGTAATGATTTAGTGCTTAGGGGGCCGGCAACATTCCAAACATTAAACGTGGGCTCTTATCCATTAGTGGTGATTGATGGTTTGCCAACCAATTCGCGCATCGAAGATATTAACCCTTACGATATTGCATCAGTATATGTGTTAAAAGACGCTGCTGCTGCATCCATATATGGTTCTAAATCGGCTAACGGTGTTATTGTGTTAACTACTAAATCGGGTGCCAAAGGCAGTGTAAGTATCAATGCTAACGCGGATTTTTTTGTGACACAGAAGCCTGACCTTGATAAAATGCATTATGCATCAACAAGCCAGATTATAGATTACGAAACCGCTAAATATAACAGCGAGGTACGCAATTATGCCAATGCCGGTGCCATGTTTGCTTACTATGGCGATATCGGTAACGGTAACATACGATATTATTCGCCATTATACCAGTTATACCGCTCACAGTATGAAGGTAAATTAACCACAGATCAGGTAAACAATACCTTAAACAGCTGGCGCAACAACGATTATATAAAAGATTACACGAATAATGTATGGAGAAACGAAACCCGTAACCGTTATAATTTATCATTAAGCTCCGGTTCGGCGAAAAGCAACACGTTTGTTTCGTTAAACTATGATGAGAACGCCTTGCGTACAAAATACAACGACAGCAAGGCACTCACCATGTATTTTAAAACGTCGTTCGACTTTAACAAGTGGCTTACTGCTACCGTAGGCTTAAATGGCCGATATACTGCCTCTCATGCAACTGATGGCCCTAATGGTGATTATTCACTCCAAGAACGCTATAACAGGATAGTTGATGACAATGGTAATCTCGTATTTTCTGACTATGCCAACGTGAGCGACGGCTTTTCGGGTGGCACCATCAACGGTCAAATAGTGTCCAGGCTTTTAAATAATCCTGACTTTAAATC
>CAJYJH010000061.1 GCA_913775265.1 uncultured Mucilaginibacter sp.
TTGGGTTGCGTTGCTCATCCTGATATAAGTCGGCACTGCCGGTAAAACGCATGGCAAACTCGGCCAGAGTACTGTTTTCGCCGCGCCAGTAATCGCGTACGCAATCGCGGTATTTACCATTCCACTCGCCCCATCCCTGCGGAAATTTACCTACCTGATAGCCGCCTTCGCCCACATCCCAAGGCTCAGCAATCAGTTTTACCTGCGAAATAACCGGATCCTGGTGAATGATGTCAAAAAAGGCACTCAAACGGTTCACTTCATGCAATTCGCGGGCCAGGGTAGAAGCCAAATCGAAACGGAAACCGTCCACATGCATTTCGGTAATCCAATAGCGCAGGCTGTCCATAATTAAACGGAGTACGTTAGGCAGGTAGGCATTCAGGGTGTTACCTGTACCGGTATAATCCATGTAGTGACGCTTATCTTCGGTAAGGCGGTAATAACCTTCGTTATCGATACCTTTAAACGAAAGGGTAGGGCCTAACTCATTGCCTTCAGCAGTGTGATTATACACCACGTCGAGGATGACTTCAATACCGGCTTTGTGCAGCTCTTTTACCATCTGCTTAAATTCGGTAACCTGCTCGCCCAGTCGACCGCTGCTGGCATAACGTACATCGGGCGCAAAAAAGCCGATGGTGTTGTAGCCCCAGTAGTTGGTCAGCCCGTTTTCTACCAAGTGCCTGTCAGCAACAAACTGGTGGATGGGCATCAGCTCAATAGCAGTAATACCCAGCTTTTTAAGATAGTCAATAGTAGCCGGGTGGCCCATGGCGGCGTAACTGCCTCTGATCTCTTCCGGAATATCAGGATGTAATTTGGTAAAGCCTTTTACGTGAGCTTCGTAAATTACAGTATCATGGTAAGGGGTACGCGGCGGGCAATCATCCTCCCAATCAAACTTACTGCTTACAACAACACTTTTAGGGATGAACGGCGCGCTGTCTGTTTCGCTAAAGCTTAGATCTTTATCATCACTCGTCACATCGTAGCTAAACAACGAATCGTGCCAATCGATGGTGCCTGATATAGCTTTAGCATAGGGGTCAATCAGTAATTTATTGGCGTTATAACGTAAACCGTTTTGCGGCTCGTAAGGGCCGTGTACCCGGTATCCGTACAGTTGTCCCGCCTTTAAATGTGGTATGTAGCAGTGCCATATGTAATGCGAATGTTCTACGATGTCGATTTTAGTATACTCTACTTCATCATTAACGGTTTTAAATAAACATAACTCAACTTTGGTGGCATTACTTGCATAAATAGCGAAGTTAACACCTTTACTATCTGGAGTAGCCCCAAGTGGAAAGGGCTTACCTGGAAAACTATTAATTTTCATATACTGCAAGGAATGTTCTGGCCCTTAAAATGTTTGCAGTGTTTAAAACTATTGTCTCTTAATGAGTGAATTAATGGTTTAATTTTTAAGATTTGAGTTAATGTCAAAAGTCTTTTGGTGGTTATGTGTAAACAAAACACTTATTAGGTCAAAATTTATTGTAAAATAAATGATTTAAAAGTGCTCCACTATTGCTTATATCCAAAATCAAATTATATTTGCAATCGATTGCAAAGGATGTTTTTTGAATTTGCGTAATCAGAGTTTTACAACAAAACTCCATACAGCTTTCCAATTATAAGCCATCATATTTAAAGACAAAACATGTTATTATTAGGTATAGATATAGGTACGTCCTCAGTCAAAGTATCTGTGGTTACTGCCGATAGTGGCGAAGTTGTAGCATCAGCCCAATTTCCGGATGCCGAATCGCCTATCATTTCGCTGCAGCCAGGTTGGGCAGAGCAGTCGCCTGATATGTGGTGGGAGCAAACGCAGCAGGCTATGCAACGCTGCCATGCTAAGAGCGGGTATAACGCTGCCGATATTAAAGCCATCGGTATTGCTTACCAAATGCACGGTTTGGTGTTGGTAGATGCCCGGCAACAGGTATTGCGTAACAGCATTATTTGGTGCGATAGCCGCGCTGTACCCTACGGAGACGCCGCTTTTGATGCCATAGGGTCGGATAGAAGCTTGTCGCGCTTGCTTAATTCGCCCGGCAATTTCACAGCCGCTAAACTGGCTTGGGTTAAAGAAAACGAACCGGGGGTTTACCAGCAAATAGATAAAGTAATGCTTCCCGGCGACTACATCGCTATGAAGCTGACCGGTGAGATTACTACTTCGGTGTCGGCACTTTCTGAAGGTGTATTTTATGATTTCCAGGAAGATGATCTATCGCAGGATGTTTTAGACTTTTTTGGTTTCGACAACAGGTTGATTCCGGAAGTTAAATCTGTGTTTTCTGACCATGGCAGAGTGAGTGCTGAAGTTGCTGCGCAGTTAGGTTTAACAGCCGGTATACCGGTAGCTTATAAAGCAGGAGACCAGCCTAATAATGCTTTGTCGTTAGGCGTAATGGAGCCCGGCGAGGTGGCTGCAACGGCTGGTACTTCAGGTGTAATTTACGGGGTGAGCGATCAGTTAAGCTACGATCCGCAATCGCGCATTAACACTTTTGCCCACGTTAACTATGAGCAGCAGGGCGATAAGCGTTTAGGCGTGTTACTGTGCATCAATGGTACAGGTAGTTTAAACCGCTGGGCCAAAAACCTGCTGGGCACGCAACTGAGCTACCAGCAGATGAACGAACTAGCCGAGCAAGCACCCGAAGGCAGTGCAGGGCTGCGTATTTTACCTTTTGGTAACGGCGCTGAGCGTATGTTAGGTAACAAGCTGGTTGGTGTACACATGCACCATATTGATCTAAACCTGCACGAAAGCTCGCATGTGTTCCGTGCCGTGCAGGAGGGAATTGCCTGTGCTTTTAGATATGGATTGGATATTATGCGCAGCAACGGCATGACGCCAACCGTGATTCGTGCAGGTAAAGCCAACCTGTTTTTGAGCCGGCTGTTTGCTCAAACTTTTGTGAATGCCATTGGTGTACCGGTTGAGCTATACAATAATGATGGTAGCGTAGGTGCTGCTTTAGGTGCCGGATTAGGCGCCGGTTTGTTTGCCTCGCCAACGGAAGCATTCAGAGGCATCAGGCGTTTAGAGGTGATCGAGCCGCAGCCAAACCATGGTTTTGAAAAGATCTACCAGGAATGGAAAATACTTCTTGAAAAGCAACTGGAAGCCGATGAAGCTATTGAAGCTGTTTAAGACTTATGTGCATTACTTAAGTTGAAGTAATGCAGAATTATATTTGGTATAAAGTATTGATTTTGAGAATAATATATATAATTAATTAAATAGAAAATTAAACACCAAAACTAATATGAAAATAGTTACAGGAGAGAAAGAATACTTCAAGGGCATTGACCAGATAAAGTATGAAGGACCTGAAAGCGACAACCCTTTGGCTTACCGTTGGTATGATGAAAACCGGGTAGTAGCAGGTAAAACGCTAAAAGACCATTTGAAATTTGCAGTGTCTTACTGGCACTCTTTTAACGGTAACGGCTCTGACCCATTTGGCGGTCCAACCCACCGTTTTGCCTGGGACGAGAAATCAGACGCTGTTGAGCGCGCTAAAGATAAAATGGATGCTGCGTTTGAGTTTATGACCAAGTTGGGCTTGCCTTACTACTGTTTTCATGATGTTGACGTTGTTGATTACGGCAACGATATTAATGAGAACGATCGTCGTTTGCAAGCATTGACTGAATACGCTAAACAGAAACAAGCGGATAGCGGTATCAAACTACTTTGGGGTACTGCTAACTTGTTTTCGCACGAGCGTTATATGAACGGCGCGTCAACCAATCCTGATTTTCATGTACTGGCACATGGGGCAGCGCAGGTAAAAGCAGCGTTGGATGCAACCATCGCGTTGGGTGGCGAAAATTATGTTTTTTGGGGTGGACGAGAAGGTTACATGAGCCTCATCAATACTAACATGAAGCGCGAGCAGGAGCACCTGGCCCGTTTCCTGCACACGGCTAAAGATTATGCCCGTGCGCAAGGCTTTAAAGGCACTTTCTTTATTGAGCCTAAACCATGTGAGCCAACCAAGCACCAGTATGATTACGATGCAGCAACCGTTACCGGCTTTTTGCAAAAATATGATCTGTTGAACGACTTTAAATTAAACCTGGAAGTAAATCACGCTACGTTGGCCGGCCACACCTTTGCACACGAAATGCAGGTAGCTGCCGACTGGGGCTTGTTAGGCTCATTAGATGCTAACCGGGGCGACGAGCAAAATGGCTGGGATACAGACCAGTTCCCGAATAATATTACCGAGGTAACTGAGTACATGATGGTATTGCTGAAAGCAGGTGGCTTACAAGGCGGCGGTATCAACTTTGACGCTAAAATACGCCGTAACTCAACCGACCAGGCTGATTTATTTTATGCCCATATTGGCGGTGCCGATATTTTTGCACGAGCACTAATCATTGCCGACAATATTTTGCAAAAATCTGATTACAATAAAATAGTAACCGATCGGTATGCTTCTTTTGATAGCGGTGAAGGTAAAGCTTTTGAAGAAGGCAAACTGAGCTTGGAAGCTTTGCGTGACTACGCGGTTAATAATGGCGAACCCGCTGTAACCAGTGGAAAACAGGAGTACCTGGAGAATTTGATTAACAGGTTTATTTAAGTATACTTGTTGCCACTAATGACCAAAACAAAACCAAGAACAATTTAAGAAAGAATGAAAGCACTAACCACGGGGGACTACGCCGTTTTTTTCGTTTACTTTATCATTGTAGCCGTATACGGGCTGTGGGTGTACCGCAGAAAGCGTAATGCGGATGCTACCTCTAAAGATTACTTTCTGGCCGAAGGGTCGCTGACCTGGTGGGCCATCGGCTCCTCGCTGATTGCCTCCAACATCTCAGCCGAGCAGTTTGTGGCCATGAGCGGTAACGGCTTTACCATGGGCCTTGCCGTATCCGCCTACGAATGGATGGCGGCCATCACCCTGGTTATTGTAGCCGTATTCTTCATTCCGGTTTACCTGCGCAACAAGATCTTTACCATGCCGCAGTTTCTGCACCAGCGCTATAACAGCACGGTAGCGATGATTATGGCCGTGTTCTGGTTACTGCTGTACGTGATTGTCAACCTGACCTCTATTTTGTACCTGGGCGCCATTGCCGTTAACGGTATCTCGGGTATCAACTTTACGGTGTGTCTGATCGCGCTGGCTTTCTTTGCGGTGATCATCACCCTGGGCGGGATGAAGGTGATCGGCTTTACCGACGTGATCCAGGTGTTTTTCCTCATCCTGGGTGGTCTGGTAACTACCTATATCGCGGTAAGCCTGGTAGCCGAGCATAACGGCAGCACCGGCGTAATTGACGGCCTGAAGATCATGAGCCGGAAAGCGAACGATCACTTCCATATGATCTTAAAGAAAGACAACCCAAGCTTTATCGATTTGCCGGGCTTAACCGTGCTATTGGGTGGTATGTGGATCGTGAACCTGAACTACTGGGGATGTAACCAGTACATCACCCAAAGGGCATTGGGCGCCAACCTGAAAACTGCCCGTGGCGGTATCCTGTTTGCAGCCTTTCTGAAGCTGATGATGCCACTGATCGTGGTATTGCCGGGTATTGCAGCTTACGTGCTGTACAAAGACCAGGTGTTTGACGCCGGCGCGCAAGGCTCCCTGAAAGAGAATGCCGACAACGCTTATCCGATCCTGCTGAACTTACTTCCTGCAGGCTTCAAAGGATTATCGTTTGCAGCGCTGACTGCAGCGGTAGTAGCCTCGCTGGCGGGTAAAGCCAACAGTATTGCCACCATCTTTACGCTGGACATCTTCAAGAAAATGAAGCCTGACACCCCGGACTACAAGCTGGTAACGGTAGGAAAGATCACGGTGGTGGTAGCCATGATTCTGGGCGTGGTGATCTCTCCATTCCTGGGCATTGACAAAAAAGGCGGCTTCACCTTCATCCAGGAGTACACCGGCTTTGTGTCTCCGGGTATCTTTGCCATGTTCATCCTGGGTTTCTTCTGGAAGAAAGCCACCTCGAATGCAGCGCTGTTTGCCACCATCGGCGGGTTTATCTTCTCGGTGATCTTTAAGTTTCTGCCTAACTATGCTGACCTTTCATTCCTGTACCCATACGGGTTTGCCGTGAAAGGCAAAGACAGCGGCGTGTTTGAGATCCCGTTCCTGGATAGGATGGGCTTTGTGTTCATCATCTGTATCATCGGTATGTGGATCATCAGCACGATTGAAACCTCAAGAGGGGTAAAGACCAATGGACTGGACGTGGACACCTCGATGTT
>CAJYJH010000062.1 GCA_913775265.1 uncultured Mucilaginibacter sp.
CTGAAGTGGAGTTTGGAAACGTAACCTGATTATATACCCGCTTAACCCGGTAAGCAACCCGGGCATTGGTTAAACCATAACCGGCGAAAGCCACTACTTTGCCCTTTACCTTTACGGTGTCGTTGAACCGGAAAGTATCTTTTACATCAGCAAATTCAACCTTAAAGGTTGGCCTTTTATACTCTTCTACTTTAACCGTAAGTTCACCATCCCCGGTATCAAGCGTAAAATTGCCAGGTAGGATGTTTTGCGGAACAACAAAGCTGCCTGCAAATGTGCCATACTCATTAGTAGTAAAATCTAATTTTTGCAGCGTTTTATTGTTGGCATCGCTCAGCTCCAGCTTCAGGTTTTTACGGGGCACTATCTTACTCTGACGCTTAAGCATTTCTATCTGTAAACCTTTAAAATAAATAGTCTGACCAGGGCGATAAATCTGCCTGTCGGTGAACAAAATTGTTTTTGGCTCAGGCTCATCATCTTCATCGTTTGTTTCGCCGTAAACAAAGCTTCGATCATTTGAAAGTGTATCAGAGTTAAGATGAATTGATACCGATATATTGCCACCAGCCTTATTATCAATTACAAATCTACCGTCATGATTGGTGATACCCCGAAATTTACCTGCACTGTCTTTTTTAAGACGATACCGATTGTTATTATAGCTTAAATCTGTGACGGATATTTTAACTCCTCTTAAAGGTTTACCCGAATACCTGTGCATCACCAGTATTTCTAAATCATCGTTAGGCATAGTCCGCTGGGTATAAGCCAGGTTAGTTACTGTAAACGAGGTATATTGCTCTAATGCACGACTGGCCGTGTCTGTACCATCAACACACAAAACGTATTGCCCTACCGGCAGTGCGTCGAGCTTAAACTCAGCCGTATGCTTGCGGTAATCTGCTTTACCGGGCAGGTTGCACAACTGACTTTGTATTGGTTTTAACGATTTAATAAATTCATTAAACTTACCCTGGTACTCTTTAGGGTTGGGTATGAGTTCCGACTGCCACATTTCGCCCCGGGCTTTTTCATAAAGCATTTTATACTGCTCCATTTGCTTTACCGACAACCGGTAAACCTTTACTTGTGCAGTACTGACATTTTTATAACTCATCAATGCCAGCATAGGTCTGCCGGGCACATTCTCACTCTCCACCGTTGCCGACAGCGTTTTTTCGTCCAATTGCGATAAACCGGCAACCGCGTTTTTACCGCCAATACTTTCCGGAAAGCGCTCTTTGGCTACCGTGTACGCTCTGTGTGCTTCAACAAGGCTATCCTTAGCCTGGTAATAACGGCCTAACAAAACCCAGGCATCAGCACTTATTGGCTTATCGGCAAACCTTTGGGATATAACTTTTAAGGCATTCTCGTAAAATAAGTCTTTTTGTGCCGTATTGCTTTTATTGTAAACCAATTGCAGCCGTCTTAAATCTACATCCGCCAAAGCTTCGGTATTGCCATCAGCCAAGTGGAACTGGGTAAGCCGTTGCAGCAGTTGAATACCTTTATAAAGGATGGCAGTAGTATCGGTGCTGTTTAATTTTAGTGATGAGAAAGCACGACTGTCGGCCAGCAAACGATCATCGTTCATGTTAAATGCTTCTCGCGGTCGATTGAGGGACGATTCATCGCTTAAGTAAAATCCCAATGCCCGATGCGCCAATAAATCGTATAGCGTGGGGCGCAAATGTCGGGTAGTTTTGTCGCCGGTCAACACATCATCCAATACACTTATCGACGTATGCTGCAGTTGCGATGTATTAGTTAACGACGATTGATATAAAGAACCGACCTCACTCAATAAGGTAGTCAAATCCCAACGAGTGAACTCCGGATCGGGCTTGAGCAGTCTGCTGCGCTGGTTAATTTGCCAACGATTTTGCTGGTAATATTTCCAAAAGGTTTCGGCCAGCAGCGATTGTAAAACCGGTTTGGCCGGGTATACCGACCGCTTAACATCCTGCCTGAGCGTGTTGATATTAGCTGCCAGTGCATTCTCCTCAATGTAGGCTTGCAATGTAATGCGGTACATGGCAGCCCTTATTATTTGAGCAGTGTTGCCATTTTTACGGGCCAGCTGGTCGAGTTTGTTCACTTCTAACAACGCCGATTTAGGCAAACCCAATGAGGAAAGCGAATCAATCCGCGAGCTGATGCGAACGTAATTATTTTGAGCCATTGCCGGCGAAAAGGCACTGCAAAGCAGTATAAAACAAGACAGTTTGAGGTATAGGTTGCGCATATTACAGCAGGTATATTGGGGACAGAAAGGTAATAATTTTGCCGGCTAAATACCCAGGTACGATAATAAAAGTTCAGGCTGATACTTTTCATATCAACAGGATGCAGGAGTGTTCCTATTTCCATAAATTCTTTTTGATTTATTTACAGATTGATAGACTCCACAAATAAATCTTTGATTACCCAAACGCCTGCTAGATTTGGAAATGCCGATACTTTTTACTAATTTAATTAGTAATTTGTTATGGCGGTTGTATTCCTTGTACCGCCGGGGAGCTATCAAAAATCCCGACTAAAAACAAGCTGTCATTAATCCTCCTTTCAGGGGAAGACAAAGAGCCTGCGCTAACTAAGGCTGTTAACAGGCGACCGGCATGGTTTACACTACATACGACTGAAAGGGCAAAAATACGCACGGGAACGTAAGGGATTAAAGGACTGAGTGACCAACTGAGCGCAAAGAATTTTTAAAACTTTTAAACGTTTTTACACACTTTCCTTGTTTTATTGAGGTCAACACCGGTATCATGCCGGGAAGGAGAGCCTGTATCCGGACGGTAGGTATCCAAGCCGTACGATTTACCTGTTTTTGTTATTACCCGAAAGACACCACACCACAACTACCTCGCTGTCAGCATCTTAAAAAATATTCATTTATTTCAAGTCATTCCAGTTCTGCGGTGAGGTAAATCTTGCCGGGGTAAGCGCTGTTTCCGCGGTAGGGCAAAGTTTACCCCACCGCGGAAACAGCGCAGAAACAGCGGGTAAATACCGCTTACCATCAGGCCTGTTGTGAGTATGCCTTTTTAGGCTTATTTTGGCGGCAGACTACGTTGTTAAGCATTATGATATTCTTGAAAAGGCTGCCTGTATTTATAACGGTTATGCTGGCCGCTACGCAACTATTCATCGCGTGTAAAAATCCATCAGCACAAAAAACAGATGGCGCTAAAAGTGCTAAACCCAAGCAAAAGATATCGTTTAAAAAGGTGCATGGCATTGCTTACACCGAGGTGCGCCGGGAATACAGCAACCGCCTGGGATTTAACGACGCGGGCTACCACCTGCAACCCGAGTGGCGAGTTACCTTTTTGTCGGACGATAGCGTAAGCATTTTTAGTATTGTATTGCAGAAGTTTATTAAGCAGGAAGTCATTATTGATCATGATTCGGTAGTTAACGTGGCCCACTCTTGGCTGAAGGTAAAACAACTGAGCAAAGACAGTATGATGTTCCAGGTATTGTATGTTCGCAGCCAGCATATCGACAACAACAGCAACATTTACATGAAGCTGTATAGTAATGATTACATTAAAAATGTACTGAAGACCACCCCTGCCGAACTCCAAAGGGCTCCACAGCGCGATTCGCTCTTTATACAACAAAAAGTAAAGCAGTCGATAGTGGATATCAACAAAGCCTTTGCTGCTACCGAACCGGTGAGCATGCAATCCCTGAGTGCCAATGTAACTATTGAAAAAAAGGAATTGAAAAGAGCTAATGTGCTTACAAACGAGTTTGTGTCAGATAATTATTTGTCGCCCGAGTTTACCATCACTATACACAAAGCCTATGCTGACTTTCATGAAAAAATGCAGCTTATTGTAGATGAAAAAGGCGATCTCCATTTTGCCAAGAACCTTTCGGTAATCTATGATGATTTGGATAACCGCATCAAAATAATGAAGAAGCTGGTAAGCGGTTATCTTACTTACTACATTAAAACCACGCCGGGTAAAACCTTGGGAATGCCACATCCCAGCCGGATTATGGTTGACGTGAAGGGAGTTAATGATTAATCTTACACGATACAGAACGCAAAAGGGATGTACCGGTTAACGATGCATCCCTTTTGTATTTAATACTGAAGTGCTGATTACACTGTAGTAGTTGATGATGGCCCTCTGAACATGCCAAAAATTAACGACAGCACAGCCAACACTAATAAGATATGAATTAAACCTGATACTGAATAGGCAAATACACTGATAGCCCATCCGATAATCATAATTACAGCGATAATATACAGTAGTGATCTCATGGTAGATAATTTTTGATGTTTATACTGATGATGAATTCAAAACCGTGCCAAAAGGTTAATGTATAGCTGTAAAATGGTACAGAATATTTTAGGAAACTTAAAAACGGGTGGGTTTAAGCAACCAAAGCCTATAAAAAGCAAAGCCCCCTGATGGGCAGGGGGACTTTTACTAACCAATTATAAACCTAAATTATGAGAAGAGCTGTAGGAGAAGGAGTCGAACCTTCATGGAGTGGTTATGCTTATTGCTAAGCGGTTCCCAATCTCTCCGCCACCGGGACAAGGAGGTGTGTCTGCCAAATTTCACCATCCTACAGTGTGTATTTTTTCTCTTTGTTGATACAAATGTAAGCCAATCATCAATACCTTGCAAATATTTTATTAAAAAAATTAAATTATTATCATTTTATCAAAATAGAAACATATTTACAAGTAACATTATAAATTATGCCAATTTGAAATAAATATTCTTACTACTTTTTTAATTATTAGTAGAAGACAGTCGGTGAAAGCATTTCAAGCGCTCGTGCTATACAAGTAACACTGTAATAATTTAACTTGCAGACCCTTTATTTTCCCAATGGTCTTTAATGATTTTGCCGTTAGGTCCGGTTTTTAGCCGACGAGCAAAGCGTTCGCCTTTAATGTGGCCATGCTCGTCCTTTTTGCCCATAAACAATAATATAGGTTTGCCCGCCTCATCGGTTTTAAAAGCTATATCGTAGCGCCTAAAAGGCATCTCAATTAATGTAGATGGCTCGTAAGTTTTGCTCAGTACTTTTTGAAGTTCATCTCCTATGGTCACAATACAATAATTTTTTTTAAAAACTTCAACCCCAAACTAAAGTTTATATTATTTCAAATTTGTGAACTGCGCCTGATAGTATTTAGCGTTTAAGCAAGTTTGTGCACAGTGGGCTGAATACAGATGGTATTGCCTCATAATAAAGCCGCTCCAGGCTGCGTTTAAGCTCCATACTTAAACAACACAATTTTGTGATTACCAAAATTTTACTGCCGCTTTTGTTTGGCACGATTTGCTTTAGCATGGCTGCGGCCGCCCGGGGTATACAAGCAGACTCAATCAAGAAATTAACTGCGCACTCAAAAAACCATGTGAGAATACAAATGCTGCCCGACTCGACTCACAGACCGAAGGTTGCGGTAAAGCGTTCGGTAATTGTGCCAGGTTTGGGGCAGTTATACAATAACCAGTGGTGGAAGCTGCCGGTTATTTATGCCGGCATGGGTGCCTTGTTGGGATCTGCCATCAGTAATTATCAATATTATAAAAGGCATCTTACGGTTTACCAGTACTATCGGGGCATGACAGCCGTTACCAAAGACATGCCTGAATACCAGCTTTATACTGATTACAAAAAGATTGGTATCACCTTAAACCAGTTAGAAAGCGCGGTGAATGGCGCACAAAGCGATACGCAATTTTACTATTTATGCTTTGCCGGTGCCTGGGGTTTGCAAGTTATTGACGCTTACATCGACGCCAAACTCATCCACTCCTACACGATGAGCCCCGACCTGAGTTTTAAACTTAAGCCCAAATTGCACTTGCAACCCGTAAGTACTAATACCTTTAGTGCAGCAACCTTTACACCGATGTTGTGCATGAGTGTTAACTTTTAAACTTTTACTCCTTATACCTGTAATATTAAAAAATTGCTGACAGACATGAAAAACCTTAAGATTTTTGGTATAGCGCTGGTATTAGCTCTTACTTTTTTTAAAGCATCTGCTCAAAGCCGCGACGTGCCGGGAGTGGCACCTATCATCAGACCGGGCACTACAGCATTAATGCGATACCATACGGTACCGAAATTCACGGTGATCCATTCGCGCAACCAGCAATACTTAATTAGTGCCGAAGGTTTAAAACACATGAAAGCTGACTGGGTAACTACTACTAAAATATTTAATGACAGCGCATCTGTAAAACGGTATGGCATTGCAGCCGCCAAAGGTGTAGCTATTTGTGTGCTGGATGACGCAGATCATCCGGAGGCTTTTAAAACTTTGAAGCCTTGGCTAACACCCGTTAAGCCAGAAAACAAATGATGATTAGCCGGCAAAGACGACTAATAGCTATATTTTAACCAAAATGTTACACAAGCGGGTTAAAATATGTTGGCTTTGCGAAACAAAATAAGTCTATTTACGGTTTACGAATAAACAAACTAAACTTATTTATTATGGCTAAGGCTAAAAACGACAAACCAGCATCGGGTGGTATTACTGCATATTCGGTAAAAACCAAAACTAAAAATGTACCGATGGTTGACCCGGTTATCGATGTTAAATCGGGACGTTATATTGCAACAGGTAAAGATGCTGATGGCAACAAAATGGCTGCTATTATGAGCAAAGCTACTGCTGAAGAACATATCAAAAGTGGTCACGCTAAA
This sequence comes from uncultured Mucilaginibacter sp., assembly GCA_913775265.1. Classification (GTDB taxonomy): domain Bacteria; phylum Bacteroidota; class Bacteroidia; order Sphingobacteriales; family Sphingobacteriaceae; genus Mucilaginibacter. The sequence goes on from CAJYJH010000062.1 coordinate 6,712, forward strand.
AAAGGTGCTGGTTGGGAGTAATTTTTTACTCAACAACAGTAAATACACACAGGTATCGTTAGCATACTTTATAGAGAGCAATCTGAATAACCAGGTTGCTTTTTTTGTTTAAGGGCGGCGCTGCATTCTCTTATAAATCAAGTCTTTTAATCTTGATGGAGTTTTCAAGTAAATTGTATACTATGAGAATGCCTATCACGCGACAGCAACACGGTGCCATCGACTCATCGACTACACATACGGTGCCGTAGTTGCCTTTTTACCCGAGCTGGCAAAATTTAAAGATACCAAAAATGCAACTAAGCTTTGCCGCACGCTGGCCGCAGGTGCGTTTGCTTACAGCCTGCTCACCAAAGCAGAATGGGGCGTGGCTAAAGTTATCCCTTTCAAAACACATTTATTGATTGATTTTACAACAAGCTTACTTGCCATCGGCGCACCTTGGCTGCTTGGCTTTTCGGGTGATGCCAAAGCACGTAATACTTTAATAGGCGTTGGGTTAGCCGGATTGACAGCATCGTTGCTTACGCAACGCGACGAAATGTAGCAGCAATTATTTTTATGATACGGCACTGATATATTGATGCCAACATACTTTACTATAATATGTTGCTATAACTGTTAATACAAACAAACCATGGCAAATACTATTGAATTTAAAAAGACATTTGAATTAGGTGGCGACCTGAGCATTAACCGTTTAGGTTATGGCGCCATGCGCATAACCGGCGAGGGCATATGGGGCCCGCCTAAAGATCACGACGAATCTATCCGCGTTTTAAAACGTGCTGTTGATTTGGGTGTAAACTTTATTGACACAGCCGACAGCTACGGCCCCAACGTTTCTGAAGAGTTAATTGCAGAGGCGCTTTATCCATACAACGATGGTTTAGTAATTGGTACCAAGGGCGGTTTGCTACGCACCGGCCCTAACCAGTGGCCGGTTGATGCCAGCCCCAAACATTTGCAGGAAGCCTTAGAAGGCAGCTTGAAACGCCTGAAACTTGAGCGCATTGATTTATACCAATTACACCGTATAGACCCGAACATACCGGCCGAAGATACTTTTGCCTTTCTGCAAAAAGCGCAGCATGAAGGTAAAGTAAAACACATTGGCTTATCTGAAGTAAGTGTAGACGATATCAAAAAGGCGCAGGAATTTTTTGAAGTAGTGTCGGTGCAAAATATGTACAGTGTAGATAACCGCAAGTGGGAAGAAGTGCTGCAATACACTAAAGAGCATAATATTGCTTTCATCCCATGGTATCCGTTGAGTGCTGGCAATGTTAAAAGCGAAGCTACTCTGCAGCGCGTGGCTGAAAGGCACCGGGCTACCACTCATCAGGTTGCTTTGAGCTGGCTGCTGCACCATGCCGATAATATATTGCTAATTCCGGGTACATCCAAAGTATCTCACCTGGAAGACAACATGAAAGCTTTAGATGTAAATCTGACTGAGGCTGATATGCAAGAGCTGGAAAGCATAGCGCAGGCATAAGCATTATAATTTAAATTAGCGAAGGCAACCGTTTGTAAAGGCAGTTGCCTTTGTTATTATTATTGCAAGCGTATAAAACAAGCCTGCCCTTAATACCTTATCTTAAAAAGACTTTTATGCAACTTTCACACAACACCATATTAATCACCGGCGGAACATCAGGTATTGGCTTGGCGTTTGCTCAAGAATTTAAGCAGCGCGACAACACTGTTATCATCTGCGGACGGCGCGAAGAGCGACTGGACGAAATCACCGTGGCACATCCAGGTATTATTACGCGTGTATGCGACGTGGCCGATGAACAGCAACGCCACGAATTGGTAGAATGGCTTATAACTAACTATCCTGATGTGAATGTATTGATTAACAACGCCGGTATTCAATTATTAACTGACCTCACCCAACCAAGCGATCTGAGCAGGGTGCGCTCCGAGATTGAAACGAACTTGGTTGCCCCTATTCACCTGTCATCATTACTGGCTCCTCACCTGCGCGATAAAAACGGAGCAGCCATCATCAACATTTCATCAGGATTAGCTTTTGCGCCTTTGGCATTTATGCCGGTGTATTGTGCCACCAAAGCGGCTGTCCATTCAATAACATTGTCATTAAGACACCAACTAAAAGATACGCACGTAAAAGTGTTTGAGATTGCGCCGCCTGCTGTAGATACCGAATTAGGCCACGACCGTCGCGAAGATAAAAGCCAATCGCACGGCGGCATGCCCGTGTCAGAATTTATTGCGGGTGCCTTGGATGCCCTGCAAAACGATACTTACGAAGCTGCCATTGGCCAGGCCGAACACCTCCGCGCCAAACGCGAAGAACTGTTTGAGGCGATGAATAACCAATAAGAACAGTAAAGAGATTGAGTAAAAAATCCTCCCCGCCCGGGGAGGATTTAGAAGGGGATTTTAAAGGACTGCCTGACGGAAAGGTTTTACATCGATGGTTTCCCAAACTCGTTCGGTTACGTAGGGGTCATTGTTTTTCCAGGCTTCCATCTGCTCGTCGTTTTCAAACTGTACAATCATCACCGAGCCAATCATTTGCTCGTCGGCATTTAAAATGGCACCTCCGGCTATATAGTTATTATTTTCTTTTAGCTCCCGCACTTTATCTAAATGATGAGGGCACACATTTTGGCGGCGTTGCGGGGCATCGGCATCGGTGAAATCGTATGCAGTTATAACGTATTGTTTCATAATATCAAGTATATGCAAGGCTCAACAAGTTATTTGGAGCCCTGTTTTGATGCATTTAAAACTTTATCATCAAGCTTTTAAATCGATTGTATTACATTCCTATTATTCATCAGCATTTTAGCTTCAAAACCTTTAGTAAGTGTAAAAAATACAATTAAAAAAATCAGGCTATATTTGAGTAGCTTTTTTACTTTTGCTAACCATGAACATAGAACAACTTAAACAGCAATTTGAAACGGTTTTTAACCAACAACCACTCGAGAGCTACTTTTGCCCTGGCCGGGTTAACCTGATAGGCGAACATATTGATTACAACGGTGGCCTGGTAATGCCTTGTGCCATAAACTTTGGCACCTGGATGTTAATTGCCCCTAACCAGGATAATGTTTTCCGTTTCAGAAGCATCAATTTTGACGAGTTCTATGAAATTGGCGTGCAAACTTCTTACAGCAAAACAGGTCGCGAATGGTATAACTATCCACTGGGCGTTTTGCATCACTTTGTAGCCGATGGCAAAAAGGTAGAAGGTTTAGACGTATTGTATTACGGCAATGTACCTATCGGTTCGGGCTTGTCATCATCAGCTTCTATCGAAATTGCAACGGCTTTTGCCTTTAACCAGTTTTTCAAGAGTGGCTACAGCAAGCTTGAATTGGTTAAGATGGCTAAATCAGTCGAAAACAACTTTATTGGCTTGAGCAGTGGTATTATGGACCAGTTTGCCGTAGCTTTTGGCGAAGCCGATAAAGCGCTTAAACTGAACTGCGATACACTGGATTACCAGGCGGTTGACGCTCATTTAGGCGACAACGTTTTGGTGGTAATTAACACCAACAAACCCCGCAAACTGGCCGAATCTAAATACAACGAACGCGTGCAGGAGTGCCAGCAGGCTTTAGCTAACCTACAGCAAAAATTAAAAATCAATCACCTTTGTGATATTGACGGTGCCACCTTTGAGCAGTACCGTTACCTGATTAACAATGATACTGTGTTAAGACGTGCCCGCCACGTGATTGACGAAAACGACCGTGTTAAATTAGCTGCTGAAGCTTTAGCACAACATAACCTGGCTGAGTTTGGTCGTTTGATGTACGCATCTCACGAGTCGTTGCAAAACGATTACGAGGTAAGCGGCATAGAGCTGGATACCATTGTTGAATACAGCAAAACTGACGACAATGTAATTGGTGCACGTATGACGGGTGCCGGTTTTGGCGGCTGCGCCATTGCTATTGTTAAAGGCGATGCTTTTGATAGCTTCCGCCATAACCTGATTGCTTACTATACCGATAAAGTGGGCTATGCCCCGTCGGTGTATGCCACCAGCATTTGCGATGGTGTGCACGAGTTGAGCAATTAAAAATTGTTTAAATAATTCAATGGTTTACTGTGGGTGCTATTGGCCTAAACATGGCTTAACTCATCTACAGTAAACCATTTATTTTTTATAAGTATAATGCGAAAATTAAAGTTAGACGAGCTTAACCGGGTGTCGGTTGATGAGTTTAAGGATCAGGAAAAACTGCCTATAGCCATAGTGCTTGATAATGTGCGCAGCATGCACAACGTGGGTTCCATCTTTCGTACCAGTGACGGTTTTTCTGTAGAGCGTATTTGCCTGTGTGGTATTACCAGTCAGCCGCCGCACCGCGAAATTGAAAAGACAGCCTTAGGTGCTACCCAATCAGTTAACTGGACGTACCATGCCGACACAGTGAGTGCCGTTGACCAGCTACGCGAAGAAGGCTACACCATTATAGCTGTTGAGCAGGCAGAAAGCAGCACCATGCTCAACGAATACCATCCCCTGCCCGACCATAAATTTGCACTCATTTTTGGTAACGAGGTAAACGGCGTGGCTGATGAGGTTATGGCTAAAATAGATACTTGTATAGAGATCCCTCAGTTTGGCACCAAGCATTCGTTTAACATTGTAGTGTCGGCAGGTATTGTTTTGTGGGACTTTTTTGCGAAATTGAAACTTTCACAGTAAGATGAACGCCGTTGCCAAAAAGTTGCTGATGAAACCCGGCCAGAGTTGGTTGCTATTTAACGCACCCGAAAATTACCTGACCACGCTCGCCCCATTGCCCGAAAACCTGCAAGTCAGCTACTCGGCACAGGGCAAGTTTGATGGCATACAGCTTTTTGTGTTAAACCGTGCTGAACTGGCAGAAAATTTAAAGCTGATAAAACCAGTGTTGCTGCCGGATACTGTCTTGTGGGCTATTTACCCCAAAAAGAGCTCTGGTATTGCATCTGACTTGGCGATGATGAGCAGTTGGGACGAGGCTACTCCCTACGGTTTAACAGGTGTTGCCGCTGCTGCCATTGATGATACCTGGACCGCCTTGCGCTTCAGGCCCATCGGTCAGTCGAAGGTTTCAACAACCCGTAACAGCGAGATTGAAAAAAACGAATATGCAGCTTATGTCGATGTAGCCAACAAAAAAGTATCGTTGCCACCCGAACTGGCCGCTGAACTTTCTAAAAATCCTGCTACGTTAGCCAATTTTGAAAAACTATCCTATAGTAACAAAAAAGAATACGTGCTGTGGGTACTCACAGCCAAACAGGACAAAACGCGGGTAGACCGGATACTGAAAACAACCGAGAAACTTTTAGCAGGCAAAAAAAATCCGTCCGATAAATAATTGCGGTTTTCAGTTATACACTGTCAACCATATTATGCCTTGGCTGTTATAACAGCATGACAGTTAAATTTATAGAACTTACAGATAAAAACGGCCGCCCGGCACTCATCAACGTTAACAACATTACTTCTGTTGTTGTATACACCGAACCCGAAGAACGCGTACATGTATATGTTATAGGCGATAACCAATCTTTCGTCACTGTACAAGAGAGTTACGATGAGGTGAAGCAAATGGTAATGTCAGTTGATTGATTTTTTTGATCTCGCTGATAAAAGGAATGATTTCACTGATGATGAGTTTATGGATTACTTATTGAAAAGTTGTTCTATGGCGACATGAGAAAAAGTTATTGAAGACTAATAAGTTATCCGATAAAGGAATTCCAACTAACTAATTAACATCAGTGACATCAGCCCCAATCGGTGTAATCAAAGGCTTAATCCATTAAAAATTCAATATTCCGTTTCAAGCCAGCAAACTTGGTGCGCTTAACGGCTGATTTTTTAAAAACTTGCTGAAACGTTTCTTGGGTAATTTCATGCCAGTCGCGTTGGGTCATGCCCAGCAAATCGGGGTGCGGATTAAAGGCAGGCTCGTTATGAGCGGTTGAAAACCGGTTCCAAGGGCATACGTTCTGACAAACGTCGCAGCCAAACATCCAGTTATCGATTTGTCCTTTAAATTCTTGCGGGATGTTGTTTTTAAGCTCGATGGTTAAGTAAGAGATACATCGGCTGCCATCTACTACATAAGGAGCAACAATGGCATCGGTAGGACAGGCATCAATGCACCGGGTACAGGTTCCGCAATGGTCGGTAGTGGGTGCTATATCATATCCTAATTCGGCATCTACAATCAACTCCGCTAAGAAAAAGAAGGAGCCATTTTTTTTATTGATGAGGTTAGAGTTTTTTCCCACCCAACCCAAACCTGCACGTTTAGCCCAGGCCTTGTCCAGCACCGGTGCCGAATCTACAAAAGCCCGGCCGCCTACATCGCCAATTTTTTCCTGGATGAAAAACAGCAGTTCGCGCAGCTTCTCTTTAATCACCTCATGGTAATCTAAGCCGTAAGCGTATTTAGATATTTTAGGCGCCAGCGGATCGGTTTGCTGCTGATCGTTATAATAGTTTAAGGCCAGCGAGATTACAGACTTGGCACCGTCGACCAGTAAACGAGGGTCGAGCCGTTTTTCAAAATGATTTTCCATATACTGCATTTCGCCGTGACGGCCCTGGTGCAGCCAGTTTTCTAAGCGTGGCGCTTCTTCTTCTAAAAAATCTGCCTTGGCAATACCGCAGAACATAAACCCCAGGCGCTGCGCCTCGGCTTTAATTAACTGACTGTATTTATACAGATTTTGATTCACGGTGCAAAGTTACGGATTTGAATATCAGCTCACAGTCTGTTTTTTGCTTGCTAAATGATATTCCTCGATTAGGAAATAAACTGATTAGTTGCAATTATATGGCAACGACCGTGGCATAACTCATTAAAATTGGCAAACACTATACTCTTGCCTGCGTTGTATAAGCTCTATGCTGCAATTTATAAACGATTTACCCCAAAACATTATAGGCATACACGCCGTGGGCGAGGTAACCAAAGAAGATGTTGATACAGTTTTAATACCACGCTTGGACGACCTGGTAAAACGCCAGGGAGAAATTAACTATCTGTTAGTTTTGGAAACTGACGCGCAAAACTTTACTGCTGGTGCCTGGCTGGACGACATCAAAGTTGGCCTTAAACATTTTACTAAATGGAAACGGGTAGCCGTGGTTACCGACCAGAAAAGCGTAGAATGGTTTACCTCTAACATGTTCCGCTTTTTGATACCGGGTATGGCAAAGGGTTTCCCGCTGGATGACCTGAAAAGTGCCGTGCAATGGATAGCAGAAGAATAATTAACTACTAAATATACACATAACCTATGGCAACTGAAAACACCCCGAATGGTAACGAAGATACCAGCCCAAAAAATGATCAGCTTGGCGAAAACGCCGGTGATAGCGAATTAAGCAAAGGCAACACGCCTACCGAACACACAAAAGAAGATGAGGAGCGTGTAGATACGGTAGTGCCCGACAATGACAGCGGCGTACCCGGACCACCATCCGAAGATAGCTCTAACAAAGGCGAAGGCCCGTCGAACGAAAATCTTTAAAAGCACAAAGCCCCTGTTACATAAACAGGGGCTTTGTTATTATTAAGCAGGATCAATTAAAAACTGTTCCTGATACTATTGCTCAATGTTTTGGCACTCCAGTAACCGCTGTCTAATATGCGGCGTACAGTCATCAACGGATCATTAGCATCGCGTTTTTCGGCAAGTTGGAAAGCCATTTTAAAGCCGCGTTTGTGTAACTCGGGCAACCCTTGTGCATTCCATAACCCGAAAGGGTAAGCAAAATAATCAATTTTTTTACCGGTAATTTCTTCCAGCTTTTTGGTTGGTTTATCAATTTGTGTTTCCCAATCCTTACCGGCAAACTTTTTAAAGTTGTGATGGTCCCAGGTATGACTGCCTATCACGTTACCCTCGTCAGATAGTTGTTTGATCTGCTCTTTATTCATGTAATGCGGCCTGCCTATAGATACCGTCATGATAAAGTATACACCTTTAAAACCATACTTTTTAAGCTCAGGGTTAGCGATGGTAAATTGATCCAAGTCGGTATCGTCAAATGTCAGCATGATCGGCTTACTCGGCAGCACAGCACCGGTAGTCAAGTAGTTGTATAGCTGATCGGGTAAAACAGTATGGTAACCGCTATCGGCCAGCATTTTCATTTTTTCTTTAAATGCGGCTATCGGCACAATGTAATCTTTGGCAGTCTTCGAGTCGCTGGCTCGCCAGTCACGTATCTGGTGGTAACACAAAACAGGCACCTGTTTGCGGGCAATAATTTCGGCGTTACTTGCCATTTTGCCGGGCTTGTTTTCGGCAGTTTTAGTCTCGGTTGTCGTGGTGGTGCTGGTTGTGGTAACCGTACTATCGGCAGTGTTATTGGCGCCTTTACCTTGCTGGCAGGCAGTAAGGCTTAACGTGCAGGCGGCTGCAACAGCAGTAAATAATTTTAACATTTGGCTTTAACAGATATAAGTAGCTACTGCAAAGTAAACAAAACGGTTTTAAAAAACAGAGCCTGATAAAAATTATCAGGCTACTAAGTTTACTTCTTTTAGTAAGAAGCCGGCTATGGCATCAATTGTTTTCAGGATGACCTGCTCGGGCTCACTATCAAAATACAGCCGAAGCTTCCAAGGTTTATCCTTAAAAAATCCGTGGACAAACATGGTGCCCACGGGTTTTTCTTCCGTTTCACTACCGCCCGGTGCCGCTAGTCCGGTAACGGCTACAATAACGTCTGCGGGCACCAGGTTGCGTAACCCAATGGCTAATTGCTCTGTTACCTCTGCCGATTCGGGTGTAAATTGTTCAATCATTTTTGCCGGTACGTCCAGCAATGTTTGCTTAACGCTTACATCATAACAAACAATGCTCCCCTTAAGTACGCAGCCACAGTTAGGAATTAAAGCAAACTCCGAAATAACCTTACCTGCGGTTACGCTTTCGGCAAATGCAATGGTAAGGTCGTGATCTTTTAAGGCATGACTACAGCTGATAACAATGTCTGATGGCATAACAATAAATGGTTTATTGTTGGGTAGACATCGAAAAAGGGTAATCTGTTTGCTTAGTTCCTCTTATTTTATTAGGTGAATTTTGTAATTTAAAGTTAATTATGCCACCTTTTTGTAACTCCTGATGACTTAACCAATTGGCATTGTACAACTTACCGTTGTAATCTAAGCCGCCCACATATTTATTTTCAGTGCTGTTTGCTGGTGAGTTGATTACCACTTTTTTTCCGTTCTCCAGACTCAATGTCATCTTTTTAAACAATGGAGCGCCTAACACGTACTGATCTGATGCCGGGCAAACCGGGTAAAAGCCCATGGCCGAAAACAGGTACCATGCTGACGTTTGGCCGTTATCTTCGTCGCCGCAATACCCGTCAGGAGTGGCTTTGTATAAACGGTTCATGGCCTCGCGTACCCAGTATTGGGTTTTCCAGGGCTGACCGGCATAGTTGTATAAATAAATCATGTGTTGTATAGGCTGGTTGCCGTGTGCATACTGACCCATGTTCATGATCTGCATTTCGCGTATCTCGTGGATCACACCGCCGTAATAGCTATCATCAAAAATTGGCGGCAGGCTAAACACGGAGTCGAGCTTAGTAATAAACTTATTTTGGCCACCCATCAGGTTAATTAAACCTTGCACATCATGAAATACCGACCATGAGTAATGCCAGCTGTTACCCTCGGTAAAGGCATCACCCCATTTAAACGGATTGAAAGGTTTTTGAAAATTGCCGTCCTTGTTTTTACCACGCATCAGCCCGGTTTGAGGGTCGAACAGGTTGCGGTAGTTTTGCGAACGCTTTTTATAAAGATCGATTTCTGCCTGCGGGCGCTTCAGTGCTTTAGCCAGCTGGTAGATAGCAAAATCATCGTAAGCATATTCTAAGGTACGTGCCGCATTTTCGTTAATCTTAACATCATACGGTACGTAGCCCAACTCATTGTAATACTTTACGCCATAACGGCCGGTGGCACTAATTGGTCCTTCGTTATTGGCGCCGTGTATCACGGCTTCGTATAGTTTGTTAATGTCATACCCTCTCAACCCTTTTACATAGGCCTCAGCCACTACCGAAGCGGAGTTGTTACCCACCATAATATCGGCGTATCCCGGGCTGCTCCACTCGGGCAACCAGCCGCCTTCATGGTAATCGCTGATGAGGCCTTGCTGCATTTCTTTGTTGATAGAAGGATACATGAGGTTGAGGAATGGGTATAACGCGCGGAAGGTATCCCAAAAACCGGTACCCGCAAACATGTAACCCGGCATGGTTTTACCGGTATACGGACTGTAGTGAACAACTTTGTTTTGTGCATCAACCTCGTATAACTTGTTTGGGAACATCACTGCCCGGTACAGGCAAGAATAAAAAGTACGGGTTTGATCAACGCTGCCACCCTCAACTTGCAAACGGCCTAATACTTTGTTCCAGGCCTGGTGCGCTTTTTCTTTTGTAACCTCGAAGTTATCAGTACCAATTTCGCGCTTTAAATTTAGTTCGGCCTGTTCAAAGCTGATGAATGATGACGCAACCCTCAGGTGTACTTTCTCGCCTTTGTTAGTCTTAAAACCAATTATAGCACCAGTATGATTGGCACTTACTTCTAACGAATCGTGCGCCAAAGTTTTGCCGTGCCATGCTTTGGCTACCGTAAATGGCTTATCAGTATAAATAACAAAGTAGTTTTTAAAATTGACTGGCTTACTGCGGGCGTTTTTGGTACTATAGCCAATGATCTTATTCTCTTTCGGGAAGATCTTGATATAAGAGCCCCTATCAAGCGCATCAATCACGACGAAAGAGCTATCGCTTTTGGGATAATTGAACTGGAAATGAGCCGCACGTTCGGTGGTAGTCATTTCGGCAGTTACATCAGCATCAGCCAGGTAAACACTATAGTAATAAGGTTTCGACACTTCAGACTTATGACTGAACCAGCTGGCGCGGTCGTCCTGGTCAAATTTCATTTTTCCGGTAACCGGCATAATGGCAAACTGGCCATAATCATTCATCCAGGGCGACGGCTGGTGCGTTTGTTTAAAGCCCCGAATTTTATCTGCTGCATACTGGTACATCCAGCCGTTACCCATGGTACCCGTTTGAGCCGACCAATAATTCATGCCCCAGGGCAGGCCCACGGCAGGATAAGTGTTACCATTGGAAAGATCAGGCTTTGAGTCGGTACCCATCAGTGGGTTAACCCAGTTGGCCGGGTCGGTTACTTGATTTACCTGTTGAGCAAATACTGCTGCAGGTGCCAATAATGCAAAAAGTAAAAGGCGGATTGATTTCATCAGGAAATGAATTGTTGTTTTCAAATATAAAAGCTTTAGCCGAATTACAAACAACTGCCCGTTAAGCTTAAGCTAAAACGTTTAAATTGTTGCAAAGCGTAATGGCTAACCTAGCCATTTTTGGCTGTTGATTGCCGGTTTTGTCACCCGAAAATACTTTGCTGCAAGGCTGTTTTGGCTTTCGTTAAACTCAATATTTTCTACCAAAAACAATTTTAATTTTCTCGTAACTATTGAATCAACGATTCAGTATAAGTGCCTAATTATAAACAATAATATGCGCTGCAACGCTTAAATCGCTGATTAGGGTGTCGCATTTTATCAAGTTATAGAAGTAATACAGTTGCAAATAAATGTCCATGAATAAACTAATACTCTTTCTTTTTGCCCTGTTGCTTTTTGTGTGTACGGGGCTATCTCATTCACATGCACAAATCATGAATGAGCGCTATAATAAGGTGGCTTTTCAGCTTACAGCTGGTACACAAGGTGTGGGCGGCGACTTTCACTTCGGCGTGGCTAAACAACTTTCGCTGCGTGCGGGTGCCGCTTTTATTCCGGTTAGAGCCAATAACGTTTTTACCATTGCAGGCTTTCAAAGCACCAATAACGTATCGGTCAAATTCAGCAATATCCATATGATGGCCGATTTTGTGCCTTTTGCAAAAGCACAGGGTTTTAGGCTGGTTGCCGGTGCAGGTTACTTGTACAAAGCTACCGGTGGTTTAGAAGTGATACCTACCGGAACTTATAATGTTGGTAATTACAACCTAACCGCCGCCGATTTGGGGAGACTTAATATTGATGTAAGCTGGAAAGGTATAGCACCGTACTTAGGTATCGGCTTATTTAAAGGTATACCTAAACGCCGTTTTAATGTAAACTTCGATTTTGGAACCTATTATCTGTCGCAGCCACGTACCCGCGTAATTGGTACCGAAATGCTGGCCGACAATTACAAACTGGAACCTCAGTTTAATTCCAATCTTAAAAATTACCGTTGGATGCCGGTAATGCAAATGAACTTCAATTTCAGAATCCGTTAATCAAACTTGTTTTAAATACTAATGAAACTATTTACCCCACGCCCGGTAATTGCGGGTGTTATAAGCGTTTTTATGATTGTGGGCACCCATGCCTGTAAAAAGCCTACCGAAGATATTAACCTGCTGGTTAACACCAGTACATTATCAAAAGCGCCGACATTGGTGCAATTTGTAAATGCTAATGCAGCCAGTGGCACAGCGTTACCATCAAATTTTACTATCAAAATTACCGGTACAGATGCCAAGTTGGTACAGGTAGATGGTGGTGGCACTAACTTTACGGTAACCAATGGTGTTTTGCCTTTAAGCTTAACTAAGCAAGCTAACCCAAACCCAAGTAATCCGGTTACTTACACTATATACGCTGAAGTTCCAGGGTTTTTACCAGTAGCTAAAACTATCACAGTAACTGGTAACTCGTCATCTACACCAGTTATACCTTTGGTAGAGTATGCTAAACCGGCGCAAGGTACTGCTACAGTAACAAAACAAGCCGATTTGAGTGCAGGCGTTACCACTGCGGCCACTGTGGCTACAACCACTACTAATGCAACAACAACTGAGAATAGCGCAATCAATATACCAGCCGGTACGCAAATGCTCGATGCTGGTGGTGCTGCCATTAACAGCTCTCAATTAAATGTTAATGCGGTTTACTTTGGTACCGGTAACAAAGCGTCTTTAAACGCTTTTCCTGGTGGTTTTAACGTAACCAATGCGGTTGGCCCTAACGGTCAGACTATCTCAAGCGGTACTACCTTTGTAACTGCGGGTATGTTATCCATCAATGTAAATGCAGGTTCAACAGCCGTAAAAGCATTCTCTAAACCTGTAACCCTCACTATGGAGATTAATGATAAATTGGTGAACCCACAAACCCATCAATTAGTTAAAGCGGGTGACGTTATACCGGTATGGAGCTTAAACGAGCAAAACGGCCAGTGGAAATATGAAAGTACTACCACTATCACCCGTAACAACAGCGGTAAATTATCAGTATCGTTCCCTATTACTCACTTATCGGGTTGGAGCGCTAACTGGTATGGCGCTACCTGTCCGTCACCTTTAACCGTTAAAGTTCACACTCCGCAGGAATTAAATGGCGATTTTGTGTTGAGCCTAACTACGGCCAACGAGCAGCAGGTAGCTTCATCAGAAGTGACTCAGTTAAAAGAAGGTTTTTCGACTGTATTGAATGATTGTCCGGCTGATGCGGGCGACCTTAAAATTGTAGTTTACTCACGTAACGGCAGTACTTTAACCAAACTTGGCGAAACCGCAACTTTTAGTCCTTGTGGTCAAGGTTCGGTAGATGTGACCCTGAACACTCAGCCTGCGGTAGATTATATTAAAACCACCATCCACATGACGGCTAAATGTTCTAACCAACAAGTAGTGGCTTATCCATCAACCTGGTTAACGCTGAGAGATGCAACTACCGGCGAGAACACGAATGTGTACATGTCTGATGGTGTGGCAACCGCTAATTTAGTGAACGGTCATAGCTACGGTATTACTACCAACTACTCAAACCGCACTTATAACTCTGCTTCGTTCAAATTAGATAAAGCGGCAGGTATAGCCATCCCAGCCGTAAACAATTTGAGTGGAACGGCTAACTATGATGCCGCAACTAATAGCATTGTGGTTGATGCCACCTTCGTAATGAGTAACTGTAATTAACCTACAAATTTCATAAACAAAAACAGCGGAACTCTTGATAGGGATTCCGCTGTTTTTGTTTGAAATTAACTTATGTAACTTACAGTGAAGCAGTACTTGATGCTTTTGCTGATAATTGCCGGTCAATTTTCTCGTTCCATTGCTGCTGCATTTGCTGCCGGGTGCCATGGCCGGTTTCTTTATCGTAGGCCTTTTGCATCTCGTACAGATCGCGGTACGAATCAAGATATTGCATGTTGATGATGGCTTCGTAGTTATCGGGTGTGAGTTGCTGTGACAGTATTTTCTGCTTAAACTGACCGGCAATAATGCGGGCTACGTCAAAGTGGCGCTGCTCATGGTTCAGGTTATAATCATCTTTGGCAAATGACCGCGCCCAGCAAGTGCTTTTAGGCAACGATGTTTTCATATCGATGTAAACGAATATGGTGCCATTGATTACTTTGGCATGCTGACTGTAACCAATACTCGGCATTACTCCGGCTGCATAAGGTGTGTTGTACTGGATTTTGCCCTGAAAATCGGTCCAGGTTAATGGGCGATTGGCAGCATAATATATCGTATCGCCTTCAGTCTTCTCGGTATAATCGTTAAAAATGATTTTAACGTTTTGGGCAAGTTTGGCGTTTTCGGTATGGTTGGTTTGCATCCAGTTATTAAAGAACTGCAAACTGCTTTTTAAGCTGCTGCGCAGGTAGGGCTCAACGGCAACCACACTGTTTACCGAACGTACGTAATGCAAGCCTCCTTTGTACTCAACCAGCGGCTGTGTGCCATAATCTTTCTCTAATCCAAAAACAAAACGTAATTTAAGCTGACCATCGACGCGGGTATTGCTAATTAGCGTTTCGGTCACCTTAAATTCTTTAATAGTGATGTTAACCGCTTTAAGCGATTTGTTATTAGCCAGGTTACGGTCAATAAATTTCTTTACGGCAACTGCTGCACCTCCCTGCAAATCGAGCTGTTGTGTACCTGTGGATAAACTATTGCCCGGCAACATATTAATGAGTTGAGCAACTTCGTTTTTGTTACCCCTTTCATCTATAATATTAGCAATGTAATAACCTGCCGGTTTGAAACCCATAGGCTCATCTTGCAGTGTGATTGTTGCGATCTTGATGAATGAATACAAACCAAGCAAAACCATCAACACGGCAGGCCACCAATTACTTAAAGATTTTAATAAAGTTTTATGCATTGTTTAGTACCTGATAAACGCAGGTAACTAACCGGTAGTATAGTAAATATAAACAGTAAGGCGGCAATGACTTATCAGTTACAATCAGGGCTTTTTCATAAAGTCCAGAGCCAAAGGAGTAGCAACACCGATACCGATACCAGCTAATACATCAGTCGGGTGATGCACACCAAGATACATACGGGAATAGCTGGTAGCACCCGCCCAAGCGAACGCCGGAGCTATCACGTACCATTTGGGATAAGCCATAGATAAAGCGGTAGCAGTGGCTATGCTCGAAGAGGTATGACCTGACGGAAACGAATAGCGGGTAGGCTCGTAAATGGGAATTACTTTTACATTACGTACAAAAGGACGGCGGCGCTTAAAAATTAGCTTGAGGAGGGTAGTAGTCCCCATAGAAATGGCCGTGCTACTGGCGACAAATAAGGCATTTTGGCGTAATTCTTTATTGTTGGCTGCTAAGCCTCCAGCAAGCATTCCAACCGGGATACCCAATTCAATGATCTGGTAGTTCCGCGACAAAAACATCATCGCTGCAGTTTGTGTAGGTGTGCGGGTTTTAGCCAAGCCAATTAAAATGCGATCATCCAAATCAACCACCCTGTTTTGCGCTTTAACATCAAAATAGGATAGTACAATAAGCATATAAAGAAGAGCAAGTTTAAATTTCATGCGGGTAAACAGTGGTTGGTATTCTGCTATTAAAAGGTTAAACTACAGGGTTAATTATTAAAAAGAAAAACCTTACTTACACGCCGAACAAATGTTGATTAAAAATGTGTTTACTAACATCGATTATCGCTGTTTTATGTTGATCTAAAAACTCTTTTTAATCTTGCATAACCCTATTTGACGTAATAAAAAAAGCGGCCCAAAAGCCGCTTCCATATTAAAAAAGCCGTGGCGCCTGTCCGGCCCGCATGATGCCTAAATGCTTATAAGCATGATCGGTAGCCTCGCGACCACGCGACGTGCGCATCAAAAAACCTTCTTGAATCAGGAACGGTTCATAAACTTCCTCAATAGTGCCTTCATCCTCGCCTACGGCAGTGGCAATGGTTTTAACACCAACCGGGCCGCCTTTAAACTTTTCGATGATGGTCGTTAGTATTTTATTGTCCATCTCGTCCAAACCATGCTCATCTACATTCAGCGCATTCAGCGCATATTTAGCAATTTCTGTATCAATGCTGCCATTACCCTTAATTTGAGCAAAATCGCGCGTACGACGAAGCAGGGCATTAGCAATACGGGGTGTGCCCCGGCTGCGGCGGGCAATTTCGTAGGCACCCTCATCCGTAATTGGCGTATTTAGTATAGATGCCGAGCGCAAAATAATGGTCGTCAGCAACTTAGCATCATAATACTCTAAACGCGAGTTGATACCAAAGCGCGCACGCAACGGCGCCGTTAATAACCCCGACCGGGTAGTAGCACCTACCAGTGTGAACGGGTTAAGTGATAATTGCACCGAACGGGCGTTGGGGCCACTCTCGAGCATAATATCAATCTTAAAATCTTCCATGGCCGAGTACAGGTACTCTTCAACCAACGGACTCAAACGGTGTATTTCGTCAATAAACAAAATGTCGCCAGGCTCAAGGTTGGTGAGCAAACCTGCCAGATCGCCGGGCTTGTCTAATACCGGCCCTGAAGTGATTTTGATACCCACACCCATCTCATTGGCAATGATGTGCGACAGGGTAGTTTTACCTAATCCCGGCGGGCCGTGCAGTAGCACGTGGTCGAGCGATTCGCCACGCTGACGGGCCGCCTGTACAAACACCTTTAAGTTGGCTAATATTTTATGCTGACCGGTAAAATCTTCAAACGCTTGCGGCCGCAACACCTTTTCAATGTCGCGTTCGGTAGTGCTTAAACGTTCCCGGTTAGGATCTAAATTCTCGTTCATTTACCAACAAATTTAGCATTTTTAGAGGGCAATTGCAAGATTGTTTGATTAGCTGATTAGTTGAAATTGCATGTTATAGATGCTTATTTACTTTTTGAGAATTTTCAATAACCAGTCAACTAATTATTCAACCGATGAACAACAACTCAACTACTTACTGAATCAACCATTCAACCCAAAACTTAATGTTCCGCATCTTCAACAAAACCGTCTTTCTGGAAGCTGTAATATAAATAATATAACGAAGGCAGAATAAATATACTACCGATAATGAGTGCCCAGCCCAGAGCGGTCATGGTAGCGTTAGGTGCTTGATGTTTGAATAGTGAAAGATGCTGCCCGTTTTTTAGGATTAATAGATTTGGAAAATGCACGTAACTTACGGCCAGTAAAATCATACTGGCCTGGAAAGCGGCTAAAACCCGAGGCAGCATACTTTTGCCATTGCGTACCAGAATCCAGAGCACTACTAAGGATGCTGATGCAGCCAGTACGGCTGTTAGACCAATGGGGTTACCCAACACCCATTTGATTAAAGGAATGCCATCTACCCAAGCTGCTGTAAAAACCAAGGCACCACAAAATACCGCCACTACGTTCCACTTTGTGGCTTTCCGTGTAAATATCTGCCTGTCAAATTCATCAACCGCCTCCCCTATTAAGTAAATGGAAGCTAAAAAGCC
>CAJYJH010000063.1 GCA_913775265.1 uncultured Mucilaginibacter sp.
TGCATTCTGCAATGTCACTGCAGCATATCAGGCCAATGCTTTCTTTGACGAGCAGCATACAGCAGGACGAGGCATTAATATGACAGGAGCGCTTTAAATGCTGAATATACCGTTGATTGGCACCCACCACCGTGGCGTTAACCATGCTGGCAACATCGCCACAGTTTTAGGCCGTATTTTTGCCAATTAACTTCTTTGTGGTTGGCTATAATTTAGGCCCTTTTAATCTGAGTGTTGCCTGCACCATTTTAGCCCATAGAGCAACAATTCTGCGCCATCAAATAAGTCAACATTTTTTACCTCGCTATCGCGTATTTGAATACACCGAATGGCATCGTTAACCGATAAGGTTTCAATTAAACGATAATGCCTGTCCATTTCTTCTCTTCCATAAGCTATTTCTTGCATTATTAAGTAACGGTTATGGTTCTTGTAAATAGCTAGATCATGCCATTTCGCATCATTAACGAGTGTTGACAGAAACAAAAAAAAGCTAGTAGCTATAATTAGCAAGGGAAAAATCAACATTGCTAAGCTCGGATACCATTTGCCTAGCCGGAGGACGTAGATCATCATCAAACTTAAAAAGGTAATTAAACTGATTAAGACTAAGTGCCAACTGGTTAACATAGAAAAATAAATGCTCTTAAATTCGATTGAAAGTAATCGTTCGTAGGGTATAAATCCGATAACAGCAAGAACTCCCGTAATAATAATTAGATGACTTAAAAGGGACGGGCGCGTTTTGTCGCTAATCATGTTAAATTTATTGATGGAAAATTACTTTTCAGCAAAGCTGTATTCGATAAATATTAATCCCACATTGTGCCGTTGAGTCCTAAAACTATTCCGACCCACAATATCATGAAAAAGCCAATGATACTGAGCACAAAAGTAAGAGCTCGGTTTAAGCCAAAACGGTTGATTATATAGGTATAAGCGCCGCCAAAAGCACCTATCAATGGTGTAAGAAGTAGAGGCTTAACCATCCAATAGTTGCCCCATTCCGGCTTGCCCTCACCTGCGCCAAACACAAAAACGGCAATAACGGCCAGTGCAATACCGCCGCCTATCAGCATACGTATAGCTAAAGATGTTGTGCTTCGAGGTGTTTGATGTAAATTTTCTGATAATGACATGACTATTTTTTGTTTTTAAAAGTACTTTGATATACAAAGTAAAATGAAGTGCTTTGAATTGCAAAGTTAAACGGGAAATATTTTTCGAGTTAGTATACTTAAGATCAGGAGCGTGCCTCAGCAGGAAAAAAAATTAGATTTTGCTGTAGTTACACTGATGTCCCGATTGGGGATAGGAATAAAAGGATTGACAGAGCTCAAAATAAAATACGCTCGAACTTTAAGCATAAAAAGTCGTCACTCTTTGTATTGGGCAACTTCTTTAGCCGTCAGCAGGCGTAGTTTCATCCAAACCGGCTTCTCAGGGTTACCGTTTTTGTCAACATTAAGCGCTGTAATTTTATCAATTAAATCCAGTCCTTGCACAATCTCGCCAAACACCGTATAGTGCTGATCGAGCGAGGGTGTACCGCCGATGGTTGTGTAAATTTCGCGCTGTAAAGCACTAAAATGAATGTTTGATTTTTGCTCTAAAGTATCGAGCCGTCCGTTACTTACCTTTTTTCCGTCTACTAAATAAATCTGTGTCGTAAAAGATGATTGTGTTGGGTTATCATCACGGCCCATAGCCAAAGCGCCCCGTTTATGAAACAGGGCTGGATTAAATTCGGGCGCCATCCACTTTTGCTCAGGCTTCAACACGTGCCGCTTTTCGTACAAGGAGTCGGGGTCGCCGCCTTGTATCACAAAGTTTTTGATGATTCTGTTAAATGTGGTTTTATTGAGGTAAACGCTTTTTAACAGCTTTATAAAATTATCGCGGTGCAGTGGGGTTTCATCATAGAGCTTTACAACGCACCAGCCCTGCGGCGTTTCAATCTTAACATACTGGTTGCGCGGCTGAGCTGATAGAGTAACAGTCAGGCTTACAGCTATTAAGATAACCAGCACTCTTTTCTTCATAACGTAATGAATTAGGTTCGGCAATATAGCTTTTGCTAATCAAAGTGCTTAAGCGAAGCAAGAAATTATGATAAGGTTTAGGACGTCTAATTGTCTGCCATAAAACTAAAGGTTTAGTTTCGCTTTAGCAAATGTATTTATATTTATTTTTTTCGACCTTTGGTAATAAAAACAGTGACAAGCAACCTTAATAACTAATACGTATTTTAGCTGAATGACCGATCACTTTCCGTTTTATATCAGCCTCGTCATAGCTATTGTATTATTAGTGATGCTGGCAGAAAAAATCAGGGTTGCCTACCCGGTAGTGTTAGTTGCGGCGGGTTTAATCATCAGCTTTATGCCTTTTATCCCGTCAGTACATATTACGCCAGAACTTATTTTTATCATCTTTTTACCACCTTTGCTTTACGAAGCTTCCTGGTCCATCTCATGGAAAGAGCTTTGGCGTTGGCGGCGTATCGTGGGCAGCTTTGCTTTTGTGGTGGTGTTTTTCACGGCACTGTCGGTAGCTTTTGTTGCTAACTATTTTATTCCGGGCTTTTCGCTGGCTCTAGGTTTTTTATTAGGCGGCATTGTATCGCCGCCCGATGCGGTAAGTGCCGGCGCCATTATGCAGTTTGTGAAAGTGCCTAAACGGGTTTCCGTTATCTTAGAAGGGGAAAGTTTGCTTAACGACGCCTCCTCATTAATTATTTTCAGGTTTGCGCTAATTGCAGTTGCTACTGGGCAGTTTATATGGTATAGCGCTGCGCTAAGTTTTGGCTGGATGCTGTTAGGGGGGGTAGGTATTGGCTTAACTATTGGCTGGCTTTTTATGAAAGCCCACCGGCATCTGCCTACAAGTGCTAATATCGATACCGTTTTAAGCTTGGTGACACCCTATGTAATGTACATAGCTGCCGAAGAAGTTCACAGTTCGGGTGTCCTTGCCGTTGTAAGCGGCGGACTGTTGTTGTCTAATAAACGCCACTGGTTTTTAAGCAGTACTTCGAGGCTGCGAGGTATTAATGTTTGGTCGAGTTTGGCCTTCGTACTGAATGGATTGGTTTTTGTGCTTATTGGGCTTGATTTGCCTGAAATTACGGCCGGACTGAAGAAAGAAGGTAGTAGTTTTATCGGTGCCATTGGCTTCGGGTTGCTTATTACGGCCACGTTGATAGTTGTACGCATTATGGCTGCGTACGGTGCTGTATTTGTAACACTGATTGCACGTAATTTTATTACCGTAGCCGATTCGAGGCATCCGGGCTATCAAACGCCTATACTGCTGGGATGGACGGGCATGCGCGGTGTAGTATCACTGGCAGCAGCTCTTTCTATACCGCTTAAACTTAGTGACGGTGCCGATTTTCCGCAACGCAGCCTTATTTTGTTTATTACCTTCGTAGTTATCTTAGGTACATTGCTTTTGCAGGGCCTTACCTTGCCTGGTTTAATTGCCCGTGTAAAGCTACCCGATTATTTTTACGAAGATGAGTCGTCTGAACAAAAGACTGAGCACATCATCCATCGCGAGATGTCGGCCTATGCTTTAAGCGAATTAAAGGATGGGTATGCCGGTCAATGGGAACATTCATCGGTTTTACAGCAATTAGCTGCCAAATGGGAAGGCAAGAGTAACAACAATCCCGAAGCTGCTTTTACCCCAGATGCCTTAAACATATATTTTGATTTGCTAAATAAGCAACGCAAATGGCTATTGGCTAAAAATGAAACCGACGAGCATTTTGATGAAGAGGTGATGCGTAAACATCTAAAACTAATTGATATTGAAGAGGAGAAGCTACGTTCTTTGTAGTTTGGGTTTGCAAACTTTACTCTGCACTATGTCTAAATGCAAATAAACTCAAGGATTTTCACAGCGACGCTTTACTTTTACAGCAATGATTTCCGTAATTATATGTTCAGTAAATCCGCAACTGCTTGCAGCGGTTAAATTAAATATTGATGACACTATAGGTGTACCATTTGAAGTAATCGCGATCGACAATCGTAATTCTTCGGCCGGTATATGTGAGGTGTATAATAACGGAGCCACAAAAGCGCGTTTTGATTTGCTGTGCTTTATGCATGAAGATATTGTTATTCAAACTAAAGATTGGGGTAAAATTGTAGCCGGTTTATTGAAACCACAAACAGGTATCGGATTGGTTGGCGTTGCCGGTAGCTATTATAAAACATTTTCGCCTTCGGGCTGGGGCGCCGCTTCGGGGTATACTGATTGCCTGAACATTATACAAGGTTTTAAAAACAAAGGACCGGAAGACTATCAGGTATTATATAAAAATCCATTTAATCAAAAGTACACCGAAGCTGCAGTCCTTGATGGTGTTTGGCTTTGTACTACCAAAACCATTG
Source organism: uncultured Mucilaginibacter sp. (assembly GCA_913775265.1). Classification (GTDB taxonomy): domain Bacteria; phylum Bacteroidota; class Bacteroidia; order Sphingobacteriales; family Sphingobacteriaceae; genus Mucilaginibacter. The sequence continues at coordinate 4,404 of CAJYJH010000063.1, forward strand.
CACTGGAAACGAAATTTGACCAAAAAACCTTTTCCGGTTTCCATTGCTATGATCTTGACTTTTCTCTAAATGTTGGGCAATATCATAGAGTAGTAATTACCTATGAAATTTTGCTTACCCATTTATCAGACGGAAGTTATACCCGTACCTGGATGATGGAAACCTTGAAACTTCACAACAAATGGAAAAATTACCTACCTGTATTGCGCGGCAAATTGCCGGACGGCAAGTGGAAAAATCTCGAAAAACATACCTTCCGCGATTTTGTGCGTTTACTTATACGTTTTAATCTCCCGTTGTCAATTGCTCAAAATCTGCTTTGGACAAAAATCTATTTACAAAAAATGGGTTTGCCACTTTGGCTAAATATGAACTTCCATTTGTACAAGTTTATTAAAAAAGCTAAAAATAAACCGGAATATCAGCCAAAAGCGTTCGGCGTAAACGAATAATAATTTCTACATCAATAATGTTTTCCTGAACTTTTGTAAAATGGACGGTTGTTGAAGCATTCGATCAATTACGACTTTATTGTTGTGGGGGCGGTCATATACGTATAAGTAATCTTCTTTCAAAAAACCTAAGAATAGTTTAAAGGCTTGCAGTTGTTGGGGAGTGATACCATGCTGTGCTGCTTGTAAAATTTTTTCCCGCAATTGTGATGCTGTATTAGCTTCATAACTACAACCCTTTTTATATAGTATACCTGCACCTAAGTTTACCAAAGGCTTGCCAGCTAATAGCGCTGAGAATTCCATTTTTGAGCCGCTGCAAATTATAACATCGGCCCAATTAATCAGATGGTCTGGATTACTGTTAATTATCCAGCAGTTTGCTGCAATTTCGCCGCTTTCGGGTTGATAGTTATGGCTGGGATGAGGTTTTAGAACTACTCTGAAATTTGTATCTGATGCTGCAATTGCTAACGCCTGCTCGCGGCACGATGTATGAAAAGGCAACAGGCCAATCCTATCCTGATGAGTTTCTGGGTACGAGCCGGAATCAACCATATCAATTCCAATAACCAATATTTTAATGCTTCCGTCATCCGTGTTTAAAAGCTCCATTGGTAATTGTTCGGTTGTTTGTTGATACAGGCTGATGCTTTTTTGGCTCAGTTCAGAAAAAATGCGTTCACCAGTAATTTCAAATTTTTCAGGTTCTGAGTAAGTGATAGCACGATTGAAAACCTGGCTCGTAGCCAACGTGCCGCTTTTGTCTAATATAAAAGTGCCCGGTAGTAAACCCCATTCTATTGCTCCTATAACTATACCCATCAGGCGGGCGGTGTCGGCCATTGGACCAAAGCTTGGCGAATGTGGGTTCCAGCATATAAATAAGTCGGGCTTTATTGCGCAAAAATATTGTACATAAGTCCTTACCAAATTGCGTAGCAGCTTATTGTCTGCCAGACGAGTGTCACCCGGTGGGATGTGATGCGTTAAACGGGTCATCCACTTGTTATGGTCAATGTGTTTAAGCACCCAATAAAAAGGAATTTTATACAACGCACGATTATAGGAAAGCCTATCTCCATGATAACGTTGAAATCTTAAGTTAGCAGCATTGCCGTAATAATAAACGCTGCAGCCCGCTTTTTCAAAGTCTTTAATCAGCTGTTCCAACCCGTCCGATTGCGCGTCGTTGAGTATCGGTGCACAGGATATCACAACCGTTTTTTTCTTCATGTAGCTAATATTTGTGTTGCAAAATTAACCGGATTTTTATGTAAGCTAACCGTTTAACAATAAATTTACGCGACAAGAACAGTATTTGCTAGCGCTATGTAAACCTAACTAAATTTAAAATGTTAAAATTATAATAACGTCAATATATATCACAAAGAAGCCGTAAATTTGATCAAACGGATTAGCTTTTGCCACTTTATAAGCATAACATAAGCTTTTTAATTTGATATTTATGAAAAACTTAACAAAAGTTCTGTGTTTAGCAGCAGCGATATTGATATCGGCAAATCGCTCAACCGCAGATGATGTGAAATTGCCTTTAATAGGCGAGTGGACTAACAATACCAACAATGCTGCAATCTCGGATGTTAAATTTTTCCCCAATGGCTTACTTACAGTAGTATCTAAGGGCAACGGCTGGTCGGCAAGGTATAAGGTGACTTCAAGCTCGGCACCGCGGTCTGATATTTACCTGGTGAAGGGCCATATTAAGATGGGCGACTTAGTACACTTTGCTGATAGAGACAAGCCTTCGCCAACTAGTCAGTCAAAACAAAGCATTGATGAGGACGGTAAAATGGATTTTTCGGCTAAGCTTACTAATCACGAGAAGGTAATGACGCTACAAGTTGACAACAAAGGCGTCAAAAAAGAATTTATACTTTTCAAAACCAACGACATTAAAACTGGCAACATACCTATAAACTAAGTAGTTCAAATCATTTTGTCTTTGATAGTGCTGTATCTATATTAGGATTATTTACACCCAAGCTTCCTTTACGGTAAACCTGATCAAAAATTAATAGGTTTGCCGCAATGGAACATGTGTTAGATAACCCAGCCTGGTACGCCCTTCAAAGCGGCAACAAAAACTTGGCCCACGGTAATGAGCTTTGCCAGTTTTTTGATGCTAAAGTATCACCTTTTGTCGGTTTAAAGCAGGCCGACGAACAGCATTTGCTCGAGCTATATAATTTACTGCCTCCGCAGAGTATTAAATTGCTGGCATTGCCAAAGCAAATAGACATTCCGAAACCCTGGACATTTTTAAGCGGTATGGATGGTTACCAGATGGTATATCAAAGTAATGAAGCTTTGCCAGCAGAAAACAATGCTACAAAAATTTTACCATTAACCAGTATGCATATACCGCAAATGCTGTCGCTAACCAAATTTACAAACCCCGGTCCGTTTGGTAGCAGAACCATTGCTTTTGGGCATTATACAGGTATTTTTGACGGTGAGCAACTGGTGGCCATGGCGGGTCAGCGCCTGCATGCCGTGCCTTACGCCGAAATAAGTGCGGTTTGCACCCACCCTGATTACTTAGGCAAGGGTTATGCAAAACAATTATTATGCTACCAGGTCAACCGAATTTTAGCAGCATCAGGCATTCCTTATCTGCATGTAAGGCACGATAATGACAGGGCTATTCAGGTTTATGAAAGTTTAGGCTTTGTAAAGCGCACACCTATTTACTTTCATGTGTTGCATAAAAGCTAAATACTTGAACGCCGAAGACGGTGTGCAATTAAGGAGAGTCTAATCCAAAACTTGCAACGACGTATTGATGATGTCATCAAAAAAGGCCTGATCTTTTACAGAACGCACGGAAACACGTATGCCTTTTACTGTATTCATCAGGAAGCGAGCCAAGGCACGGGCATCGGTTTTAGAGGTAATATCACCGTTTTGCTGACCTTGTGCTACCACTTTGTAAAACGCGTCTTCCATAACCTGTTCGTTTTTGGTGATCAACTCATTAACCTGTGTATCATGAGGAGCGGTTTCAATTTCAGCATTTACTATGAAGCAGCCTTTTTGCTGCTCGTCATTTAGGATTTCGTTGGTAAATAAACGGATAAGCCGGGTTATCGCTTCTTTTGCATTGGGAGCGTCGGCAATAAGCTTTTCGATTTTCTGAACTCCAGCCTGCTGATAAGTATCCAGTGCCCGAAGATATAAGGTATGTTTATCACCATACGTATCATATAAACTTGAACGGCTGATACCCAGATTGTCTACCAGATCCTGCATTGACGTTGCATTGTAGCCCTTGTGCCAAAACAAACACACAGCTTTTGCCAGTACATCTTTTTCGTCAAAATCTTTAGTTCGTGCCATATCAAAAATAGCTTTACCCAGTTTAAAGGCAAAGCTATTAATTTAACATTTATCAGACGGCATTATTGTTCGTGCCGACGTCTTGTTCGGCGATTAACGCACACCGCCGCTGGCCAGCAGTTTTTCGCCGGTTAGCCATTTAGATTCATCTGATGCTAAAAATACCGCCACCTGCGCAATGTCATCCGGCTGACCGATGCGCCCCAGTGGGGTAGTGGCCACGGCTTGATGATGAAAATCGCTGCCGATGAAGCCTGCTGCATGTGAACCTTCTGTTTCTACCATACCCGGGTTGATAGAATTGACCCTGATGTTTTTAGGACCCAGTTCTTTGGACAGCACTTCGGTGATGGAGTCGACCGAACTCTTGGTAGCGCTATAAATAGCGCTGCCCGCCGGTGTAATGCGGCTTACAGCCGAACCAATATTAATAATGTTGCCGCCTTTACCCTCAAAATGTTTCACAGCTGCCTGGCTCGCCAATAACAGTCCTAAAACATTGATGTTAAATTGATGGTGAAAATCATCTTCAGTGATGGCTTCGATGCCGCCCCATTTGTAAACGCCGGCATTGTTTACCAAAATATCAGCCTTACCAAATGTTTGTTCGGTTTTGCTAAACAGATTTTCAATATCGACGGCTTTAGATACATCACCTTTGATGGCAACTGCATGGCCTCCGGCGGCAATGATTTCCTTAACCACCTTGTCGGCATCCGCGCTCGACGATGCATAATTGACAACAACGGAGGCACCTTTGGCAGCCAAACTTTTGGCAATGCCTGCACCAATACCTTTAGATGCGCCGGTTACTATGGCTACTTTGCTTGCTAACTTTTTCATGTTTTTAATGTGTGATAAATTTGTATTTTTGGAATGATTGTTCTGCAAATGTATACTCATTTGGAATTATCGTTCCAGAAATAAACAAATATTAGGATTTGATGACAGAAGATTGCTTAGGGACAGGAAAGCTTTTATAAAAGCGAATAATTTAGGGATTCGACTTTTTAAATAATAGATAGCAAATGCTCGCGTATTTGATTGGTGGCTTTGCAACGATAAGTAGTTAGCTGTTGTAAGGATGATCAACCCTCCAAACATTGTTGGACAGTTCAAAAGCAACAAAACGAGTAACTTTTCCCTTACTTGCAACTTCGTAAACTGGCAGCAATACCGATTGGCCGTTATGATTTATTGATACACGTTGACCAGTTTGTTTCCATTCTCGATCCCATATATTTAATCCATTAATCTCGTAAGTCTCACTTTCAATGACAGTAGCACTGGCAGTAAATTGATTAGGTGTCATATACAATGCCAATACTCTTTTGCTTTAATCGCCAAAGGCAACTAAGCCATTTTTGAAACAGTTTAATTTTTTGTAAATCTCCATCGCGGGAGCATTAACTTTAGACTTTCTCTTATCCAAAAATTGCCGGTTAAGTAAGCATTGTTTAATCATGTCAATTTGATTTTGATAAAGCTTCGTTGTGCCATAAGCATCAAGTACAATACCTGTCATTGAATGTAATTTGGTAATGCACGGTCCCAAAATTTGAAGTTCAGCATCATCTAATGAGCAAACTCTACTATTCAGTCGTACATCTTCGGCATTGTACAGATCTAAAGCCATGAGGTTATTTTTTTTCCGTCCGTCAAATACTTACAATTGAGGTATTCTAAGTTGCCGTTTGGATGATAAAAACGAATTTGGACTCCATCGAATGACAAGCCGTTTTCTTTAATTAATACGGCGATGGCAACAGCACCTAAACGATATTTATTGTTCATCACTTTTTCTTTGATATGATTCTCAAAAATCGGCAACAAAGTCTCGGTAGAAGCCTCTTCCTCATCTAAGTAAGCGGATAATGGCTGGAGTTCTCCGTTATTGAGGATAGCTGCACCAAACGGATAAAAGTCGTCCATTTCAGTCAAAAACGCTTCAATATTTCGTTTAACATAATTCGTGATACTGTTGTAATCGGCAGGTAGGGGTAACATAATTAGGTTTAAGCAAGTAAAGCATTTCCATTTAATTACGGTAATTAAGTTAAAATAAATTTTTGATGAGAATAAAAGTTTGCCTAATGTAAATTCAAATTGCCAACCAAACCAAGGCTACCTATTTTTCGTTATTCACTGTATATTTAAGTTACAAATAGCTATCATATGAACACTGAAAAAGCCATTTTGGCGGGCGGATGTTTCTGGGGAGTAGAGGAGTTGTTCAGGCATTTGCCAGGCGTAAAATCAACCGTAGTGGGGTACACCGGTGGCGATGTGCCGAACGCTACTTACCGGAACCATGGCACCCATGCCGAAGGCATAGAAATTGAGTTTGACCCGCAGCAGTTGTCGTACCGTAAACTGCTGGAATACTTTTTCCAGATACATGTCCCAAGTACAGTTAACCGTCAGGGTAATGACAGGGGGACATCATATCGCTCCGCCATCTTTTATTTAAATGATGAGCAACGCGATACAGCTAAAGCCGTGATTGCTGATGTTGATGCATCAGGCAAATGGCCGGGCAAAGTAGTGACAGAAGTTGTACCTGCTGGTGATTTTTGGGTGGCCGAAGAAGATCACCAGAATTATTTGCAAAAATATCCTTACGGCTACACCTGCCATTACGAGCGTCCGGAGTGGACCTTAAGTTAAGCGATATATTTTATCTATCAAAAAGAAAATGTGCCCGGTGTTGATCACTTGGCACATTTTCTTTTTCGTACAAGGAATTTAAGTAACATTATAGTAATTGCATCCGTGTCCAAACCTGAGATTTACCGAATAGTGAAATGCCTTTATATCCTCTTACTTTCAGAGTGCCGTCATCGTTCATTTTTAAATAACACTGATAAGTTTTTTTGCTTTTAGGGTCATAAATGGTACCATCCCAGCGGTTATCGCCCGAGAATTTAAAGTCGCGCAAAATATTGATACCTAAAAATCCTGTAGGCAGATTGACTTTGGCAGTTTGCCCTATGTTCACTGATGCATTACTTAAGCGCCCGTAATAAAGGCTATCTTGCCGGCTAATAGTGATGCGGGCTTTTTGATCATCAGTTTGCCATGTACCAATGATAGTATCGCCAGATTGATTCGTTGTGGTGGTAGTTTGTGTTTTGCCAGCCAGAGCGGTTAAGGTTAACAACAGCATCAGTAAATACGTTCTCATTTTGTTTGTAGTTTGTTTTACTGATAAGGTTTAAAGGCTTACTAAGTTTCGCTCAAAGCAACACCCAAACGTTGTATTTTCATCTGATAATTAGCGGCGTATACAATAAGTTGCAAAGCACAATAAATTGTTTGTCAGTAATTTAATAGGGTTTATATAAACAAAAGCACCCCTTACACAAGCCTGTTAGTTAGGCGTTGCATAAGGGGTTAGCATTGTTACATCTATCGAACGGTTTTTAAACTCAACCCGATTTTAGCAGATGTAAATTACTTAACGATTTTATCAGCCAGGCCTTTCAAAAAGCCCTTTGATACGCCTGTTTTGTTGCTCAGATAATCTGATGAAAACTCTTTGGCTTTATCTTTAATCTGGTGTTTAACTGCTTCTTTGGTTTCCTGGCCCTGATCAGTTAAAAACAGGTAGGCTATTGCACCCAACGCAGCGGCTGATACGGCAACAGTAAAAATTACTGCTGAATTGTCTTTTTTTTCAAATGGGTTTTTCATAGTGTTCTGATGTTTGGCTTTGTAACATGGCTGATACAGTAATGTTTGCCGTTGTATTAACAAATGCCTGTTTTAATACAGTTGCTCAATAAAATGGCTATAGAATAATCATTTGACCGCCTGTAACATTAGCGACTCAGCCTTTCGATAAACTCGACCATTCTATCGCTGCTATAGTTAGCTGTTCCCTCATGACGATAAACTAATCTCCCACTATGGTCAAAAATAACGGTAAATGGAATACTGCTGCTGGATAATGTTGGCGGCAAACTGCCAATAGCTTGGTACAATGGTAAATCCCAGCTATGCTTTCTTAAAAATTCGTCTGATCTACCTAATTGTTGATCAACATCTACCGTGATAAAGACAACCTTGGGTTTACTTTTAAAGTGGTTATACAGTTGCTTAATACCCGGCATTTCGGCCAGGCACGGCGGGCACCAGGTAGCCCAAAAGTTAATGAATATTACTTTTCCTTGAAGATCAGCAAATTTCAGCGTATTGCCCTCCTTGTTAACAAACGTAATTACAGGCAGGCGCTCAGGCGATGCCGGTTTATTGACTAGGGTAACATCAGGCTGAAAAAAACCGACGGTCATTAATGCCCTGATGAGCAGCGCTTTTGCCGCAGGATTAAACAACAATAGAAGTGTTGCACCTATGTATATTACGTTCAGTGCGTTATTTAATGTGAAAAGCTTGTTGCGTGCTTTAGCAGTCATGCAACGAAGATAGGTATCTCGCAAAAAATGGCAGGCAACTGTGCTAATTGCCTGCCATTTGATTTTTGCTCTATTTACTGCCATTTAAAACAACAGTCTCACCGTTCACAGTAACATTCTCTGTTATAAGCGCCTTAATTTTTTCAGTGCTTGAGTCTGTTACCTTAATATCGGCATTTTTTAGGGAGATAGTGCCTAAGTTGGTATTTGGCGTGCCGGTTATTTGCCCCAATGTTTTGCCGGTGCCCTTTATGTTATAAAGCGTTACGTTGCGTATCGTTGAGTGTGGTGGTTGCTGGCCTTTTAAATCAAAGTACTGCGTCCAGGGCGATACGTTAAACAGGGTCGCCGTTCCTTCCATGGTGATGTCCGTCAGGCTGATGTTTTCGTACTGTTGAGGAGTATCAGGGCGCAACTTCAAGCGTAACACGTTTACATTGCGGGCCGTGCAGCGTTCTACTTTTACATTGCGTACAATGGTGGCTTCGCTGCCACAAGTCATGATGCCGCCGCCCGATTCGAAGACACAATCATGAATGTAAATACGCTCTACCGGCGGACTATCCTTATCCTGCATAGCAAACGGACCTTTGCTGCCTTTTAGTGCAATATCATCATCGCCGGTCGAGAAGTAGCAATTGCCGATTTCCACGTCCTGTGAGCTGTCTACATCTATACCGTCCGAACTTGGCGCATGGTCATCAGGAACCTTGCCTCCCGGAGCAATAAAACGGCAGGCATCTACCTTAACGTTTTGGTCGCGATATAAGTGCAGATTCCAGAAACCTGAATTTAAAAAGGTGATACCGCTGATCACAACATCTTTCGAGTTTTGAATAAAAGCCAGACGCGGGCGTTCTACACTGAGGTTGGTGGTGGTGCGGTCGGCCGTACGGCGGTTATAAAATTCCATCCAAAACGGTTTACCACTACCATCAAGCTTTCCCTTGCCAGTAATGCGCAGATGGTCGGCTTTATCGGCGTTAAGCAGAGCGGCCCTCCAAGGTTCAAAATGGCCTTCAATACGGGTAATTGCTTTGGGATAATCTTCAATGTTGGTAGATCCTTTCAGCACCGAACCTTCCAGCATCTTAATATTCACTTTAGGTTTTAGGTATAGTGCTCCACTCATAAAAACGCCTTTTGGAATTACAATAGTACCGCCGCCTTTTTTTGCGCACTCATCAATAGTGGCCTGTATAGCTTTTGTATTTAGCGTGTTGCCATCAGCAACCGCGCCGCGTTCGGCTATATTATAACGCTTATCTTTAGACCCGGCCTGTGAATTCACAGCCAGCAATAGCAGTAGCGCCGCTGAAAAATATCTTTTCATGTTATAAGTTTACAAATGGGTTGATGGCTAACCTACAAAACATTTATGGTAACCGTGTCCTGAAGCATCCTGTAAAGTCAAGATTAAATCTATAAGATGGTTAATGGTAAACATTAACCATTTTAGTTACCCAAAGAAAATAATGATTAGCCCTGTTGTGGTAAGCATGAATAATAAGATGATAATAAATAAGATGCCATGATAATAGGTGTTTTGATTTAATTTCGGAAAATTCATAAAGTATCGTCAAATAAATGGCCCTAAATAACAACTTATATGTTTAAAAGCCAAAGCTTGTTGGCAAAGCGACTCTTCGATGCACTGTGCTTTGAACCTTGCTAAAGCCATCTAATCTTGTAAGTTAACTATACGTAATTACTTGATATAAAATTAAATTGTTAACAGTTTGTACAGTGCATTACGCTAATCCAAAAATTGTTAAAGTCAAGAAAAATTAAATGTTGCAACTTATTTTGTTTATAATGCCACCAACTCTATAAAACATACATTTAAATAGCTTTTATGCCAGCTCAAAGAATCCACACACAAAATAATACAACCAAGCACAACGTATTTGTCATTGCATGGGTAATTGGGTTGCTTTTCTATTTTATAGAATATGCAGTTCGCTCGTCGCCCTCCGTGATGATGCCTGAGCTGGCCCGCTTTTTTGGTTTGAGCACGGTAGGCATGAGTGCCATAGTGGGTACTTATTACTACACTTATTCTGTAACCAGTTTAATTGCAGGTATCGCGTTAGATAAGGCAGGTGCTAAGTATGCTATATCTGTCGGCATCCTAATTTTAGCTTTGGGCTGCTTGCTCTTTGCAGCGTCTAATATATTTACAGGTAATGTTGCGCGCATGTTACAGGGTGCGGGGTCTGCCTTTGCATTTCCGGGTTGCGTATATCTCGCGGCTAAAGGCTTCTCACCACGTTCACTGGCAACGGCTATCGGTTTTACTCAATGCCTTGGCATGCTGGGCGGAACAGCAGGGCAGTGGGCTGTTGGCCCTATGATACACGGCGGTTTGAGTTTACAGACTTTTTGGCTTGGCGCAGGTATCATCAGTATAATTCTATGCATTTGGCTGTTTTTTATATTACCGCAAGAGCTTTTAAAACGTGATGATGTTGCAACTGCTGACACCAGCCTGTTAAAGCCATACAAAATCGTTTTCAGCAATGTGCAATCTTATCTATGCGGGTTAGTATCGGGATTACTGTTTGCGCCAACTACAGTTTTTATAATGGTTTGGGGAGTATTGTTTTTCCAGCAAGATCGCGCCTTTAGCTTCTCACAAGCCACTACCATTAGTGCTATGGTTCCTTTGGGCTGGGTAATTGGCTGTCCGTTATTAGGTTGGCTATCCGATTTAACCGGTAGCCGTAAAGTGGTTATTCTAGGCGGGTGTGTAGTTATGATAACGAGTTTGCTGCAATTGCTATACCTGCCCGAATTGCTGCCTGCTCATCTGAGTATGCTGCTAATGGGCATTGGCTCGGGTGCGGCAATGATTCCGTATAGCATCATTAAAGAGGTTAATCCTGATGAGGTAAAAGGCAGTGCAACGGGTGCCATCAATTTTATAACATTCGGTGTAACGTCATTACTCGGACCGTTGTTTGCTGCAAGGTTTGGCAAAACCCTCAATACAACCGCCAATCATGCAGCACATTTTAATGGTGCCGGTTTGTTTTTGATTGGCTTGATTGTCGCCGCCATGTTGGTTACACTTTTTTTAAAGGAAAAAAGGGTGGAAGCTTATTAGCAAATGACGCATCCATAATCGGGCACTGTCAACAAGAAGGCTATTTAATCAAACCAATGTACCCGCAACGGCGCATTACCTACGCTGTATGGCTGTCCTAATTGCGGGATAGTTACTGGTATTTGCAACGCGTCTGCGGCTGGCAAGAGTCTTTTAACCGACTCATTCCAGGGATGGTTAGATTCAGCAAACTTTCCCCAGTGTACGGGCAAAATCATTTGCGCCTTTAAATCTTCAGCAGCCTGTGCCGTCTGTTCCGGAAACATGTGGTTGCGCGGCCATAGTTTGTTATACTGCCCACATTCCATAATGGCCAGGTCAAAAGGACCATACTGTTTGCCAATCTGTTTATAGTGGCGTCCGTAACCGCTGTCGCCGCTGTAAAACAGTTTATAATTATCCATTTGTATTACAAACGATCCCCAAAGCGTTTTCTGTTTGGCAAGTAACCGGCCCGACTCGTGCCGACTTGGAGTAATTGTAACGCTCAGGCCCGATGGTAGTTGATAAGATTGATGCCAGTTTAGTTCATGTACTTGATCGGCGGCATATCCCCAATACCTAAAATGCGAACCAATACCCATTGGAACCACCACGTGTTTTACTTTAGACTGCAGTTGCTTTACGGTTTTATAATCCAAATGATCATAATGGTCGTGCGAAATCAGCAATACATCAATAGGAGGTAGGTCTTTAACACTATAAACTTCGCTGCCGTCAAAGGCTTTTACAAACCAGGATGTTGGGCCGGCATAACTGCTAAAATTGGGATCGACCAGAATATTTGCTTTGGCTGTTTTAATCAAAAATGTAGAGTGCCCAAACCAGATTACGGTCGGTTTTTTATAGGCGGTGTTTAAGTCACTTTTAACCACTGGTAGAGGTGCAGGGGGCCTTATATTTGCCGGCCTATCTCTCAGGGTTTTAAATATTTTAGCCCATCCAGCTTTTTTTAAGTCAATGCCCGAACTATCTATATTTTGAAATCTTCCTTCTGAGTAATTGGAAAGCTTTTTTATGAATTTTAAGCCACTCCCTGACGGATTATGGCCGGTAGCTTTGTAGGCAGCACAACCACTTAAAATGACATAGATGAAAATCAAAATTAAACATGCATGATTTTGATAAGGAAGTGTTTTTTTCATAAATGGTTTTGATAAACCCAATCATTTGTAATACTTAACACGCATACGGATTTTTATTTGTTTGGCAGCTAAAATATAGTTGTAGAGTGATAAATTATATATGTGATTTTTACTCACAACAATCCCTTTCATTTATTGTTCAGCATGGCATCAAGGAGTAAACAAAATAAAATAATACATGAAAACCGTTACCGCGCAAGATTTTGCTCAAATGGAGCGCCGTTATCGAGCTAATTTAATCAACAGTGTAACAGGCTTGAAACAAGTACATCTGCTGGGTACTGTAAATGAGGGCGGTCAGGCAAATTTGGCTGTAGTCAATTCTGTATTTCACGTTGGGGCAAACCCTGCATTGCTTGGGGTAGTTTTTCGTCCGCCTCGTGCCGAAAATACAACGCTGGCTAATATTCGCCGAGATAAGGAGTATACACTCAATAACATTTTACCTGGCTTTTACAAGCAAGCCCACCAAGCCAGTGCCGCTTATGAGCCCAATGTGTCAGAGTTTAAAGCATGCGGTTTAACACCTATATATTACGAGGGCATCAGTGCGCCTTTTGTGGCCGAATCGACTATACAAATAGCTTTGTGCGTTAGTCAAGAATTACCGCTTGAAGTAAACGGTACAACCATTATCATTGGGAAGATTACTGGTATAAGCATAAATAAAGATATAATTGCCGAAGATGGCTACGTAGATCAGCATGCAGCCGGTAGCATTACCGTGGCTGGGTTGGACAGTTATTTTACGAATGAGCCACTAGGGCGTTTACCTTATACAAAGGAGTAGAATGGTTCGTTGAGTTTAATGGCATATACACATTATACGCAAGCCTAAACTTCTATCTATTATTAAATTCAATTAAATATATGTAACTGCTATTTAACTGTGTATTGAGCTTTTTATGGCGGAGTCTGCTGTTAGACGGTTCAGTATAAAGCATGAGCTAATGTTCATTTTTGGCAAAGCTCTGCTTTCCGCAGTAATATTATTTCTTGACTACGGACAATATCTTTAAATTCTTTTGCTTATACTCGACGTAATTCTGTTTTAAAAATGTCAGCATTTAAAATAGTGTTATTCAAGAAAACTGTTATCGTTCTTCGTAATCATTTATAGTTTTTATATTCCATTAGTGGCTTTTGGTAATTTTAATACCCTTAACGGATTTATCTTAATGTCCATCTATGTACTGTGATAACGAATTTATCACTAAAGGTTTTAAATGCGAAACAACATTGATTTCTTTTATTCTGTTATAAGGTAAAAAATTCAGCTATAAATGATTATTAAATCAGTCGAGAGAGCAATCGCGACGCTGGTTGGCATTATGCTATTTACCGGCGGTTTAGCTTATGGGATAGGTTGCTGGAATCTTGAGCGTGTGCATACGCTTAGCTCAGGGCCCTGTCATGTTAAATTTAACTATCAGATAGATATTGACAGTTTGGATGAAGGTTACCAACTGGCTAACCGCAAATTAGCGCGTTGCCTTTGCCGAGCTTACAAAGCCGGTGTACAACACATCGATAGCATTTATATTATGCATCTGTATCAAAAGTATGGCACCCCACTAAGTTATTTTCACCTTTCAGCCAATCCAAAAAATATACTGGATACCGTTGTTAAACATCGGCAAGTTGTTTTTGATACGTCGGAAACGATTATTCATTAATTAATAAAACTTTTAATATAACTGTTTCCTACTGCTGTACGTATAAGGCTGTTATTGCAGTTGCAAGCATTAACGCAGCAGTTACAAAATTTTTTTAAGGTGTAGTTAAACTCTCGGGTAAATAACGGCTCTAACCAATCCGGCTTCGTCTTAAACCTCTGAATTATGAAGATTTTACTGTTTTTGTTCTGCCTTTTTGTAAACGCCTCGTCTAAAGCGCAGTCACTTTTTAGCGTGGGCCGGCAATCGGCATTGAATGATATTCAGCAAAACCAGGTAAAGCTCTTACTGATTGGAGGTATGGCGCCGGTAGTGTATCAGGGGCAGGAGAAATTTGAACAGCAGTACGGTCTGCAATATCATGATTACGGTTGCCTGCCGCCCGAAGCCGACTCAGTGAAAGCTTACAACAAAACCATATTCCGTTATTTGGATGCCACTTACGGCAAGCAATGGCGCAAGCAGGTGCGCAAAGATGTTTTGGGTTTGCAGGGGTGATTTATTGAAACAATTGTATTCTTTACTTATATTAAAACGTTTGAGTAGGTTGCGGTAAATTATGTAGATTTACCCGTCATGAGCCTCAATACCACCTCACTTCGCCCATTTATTGGCGCCAAAAACTTTGATGAGAGCCGTGCATTTTACCGCGATTTAGGCTTTGGTGAAATTGTGCTGGAACCTAATCTCTCACTATTCCGAAACGGCTCATCGTCCTTTTATCTGCAAGATTATTATGTAGCCGAATGGGTTAATAACACCATGCTGTTGTTAGAAGTGTATGATGTAGCACAGCAATACCAGGCCTTGCAAGCCGGTGATTTGTTTGCTCGATACCCCGGCGCCAAGCTGATGCCTATTAAGCAGGAGAGTTGGGCAGAGGTTTTTCATATCATCGATCCGTCGGGCGTGCTGTGGCATGTAGCGGAGTTTAGAGGTTAAGGCTCTGATGAAAGATAATGTAAGAACCTATGTTTTCCGTGTTTGGCTGACTTCTGTTATAATTTCGCCTGTAATTTATGCTTTATTTAACCCGATACCCGACGGCAGCAACGCAGTTACACTGGTTATTGCAGTTATGATTTTTATTGGTGGATGTATATCGATACCGTGCGCCATCTTGATTGATATAGCAATCAAATTTTTAGTCAAATTCAATTTACCTGTAGTTTCCGTAAAAATCCGGCTATCGGCAATCGGCCTTATACTCTCTTACAGTCCATTTTTCATCTTAGGTAATTTTAGATTTTACCAAGCCGACTTGTATGTCGCAGTGCCTTACGGGGTAACGGTATTAGCTGCCATTTGGGTTTACCGGTTAAATATTAGCGGGAGCGATTAAAAATCTGTCCTTCTTCATAAATAAGTGAATGTTGCTCAGGATAGTCAAGACTGAACATTAAATAATCCTCCAATCTCATTTGGTAAACCGCCCACAAGTTTTCTATATTCACCACCGCTAACCGTGCATACCTGCACAGCTAGCCAACAGCATCAAATTTATGATCAGTAATTTAGAACAAACATTCCGGTGGTTCGGTCCGCAAGACCCGGTAACTCTGCAATCGATTACACAAACCGGTGCTACGGGCATTGTAACTGCCCTGCATCACATCCCGGCAGGAGAGGTGTGGAGCCCGGAAGAAATACAGAAACGCAAAACCATGATCGAAGAAGCCGGTCTGCGGTGGTCGGTGGTAGAAAGCGTCAACATTCACGAAAGCATCCGCATTGCCGGACCCGAGCGCGACGAATACATTGCCAAGTATATCCAATCGCTCAAAAACCTGTCGGCTGCCGGCTTAAGCGTGGTATGCTACAATTTTATGCCCGTGCTCGACTGGACGCGTACTAATCTGGACTATCGTTTGGCCAATAACGCTTCGGCCTTGCGCTATGAGGCCGCAGCTTTGGCTGCGTTCGACCTATATATGTTGCAACGGCCCGAAGCTGCTCATGAGTTTACCCAAGCGCAGCAACAAGCAGCCAAAGCGTATTTCGACAGTTTGACCAACGAGCAAAAAGCACAGCTCACTAACATCATTATGGCTGGTTTGCCCGGTACCGATGATGTATTTACTATCGAAGAATTTAAAGTCCATCTCAAAAAATACAAACACATTGATGCTGCCGTGTTGAAGCAAAACATGGCTTATTTTCTGCAAGCCATCATCCCGGATGCCGAGCAGCTGGGCATTAAGATGTGCGTTCACCCGGACGATCCACCGTTTTCTATTTTAGGATTGCCTCGTGTAGTGTCTACTGAGCAAGATTTGCTGGATGTTGTGAATGCGTGCCCATCACCGGCGAACGGACTAACTTTTTGCACCGGCTCGTTAGGTGCTAACCCGGCTAACGATTTGCCGGGTATGGTAGAGCGCCTGGGTCAGCATATTCATTTTTTACACTTGCGCAATGTGAAACGTGAAGCCGACGGCAGCTTTTACGAAGCCGACCACCTGGATGGCAGTACCGACATGTATGCCGTAATGAAGGCCGTAATCATGGAGCAGCAAAAACGCGCCGACGCGGGCCACGCCGATGTAGCCATCCCTATGCGTCCCGACCATGGCCATAAGCTGCTCGACGATTATAATTACAACACCTATCCGGGCTATTCGGTAATTGGCCGCCTTAAAGGTTTGGCCGAATTGCGTGGCCTTGAAATGGGCATTAAACGTACACTTTTATCTTGATAAACTAAACCAGATTGCCTTCATATAATTGCTGGGTAAGTGTATAGGTTTATTGCCACACAATGGGCGATAAAGCTTTTTTTTGTTTGTAACGCTGAGATATTTAATAAATAAACTTTGTGATGTGCTTGTACTTATAATTGATAAAAAATAAAGAGACTGGTAATATTTTCTGATATTTTAAGGATAAAGAAATTTTACAGACTAATTATTTTATATTTTTATCTCTCATAAAACTAATTCTAATTACAAAACTTATACATCTGATAGTTTTTAATTAGAGTGTTATTTTGTCTGATCAAGGAACGCGTTAATTTATTTCATCTGATGCTGATGCAGATATTTTGTTAAAAAAATAGCTGCGTAATATTTTTATCCTGCGTTGTATGAAGATTTTGCGCAACTAAATGATGGATGAATAAATGGATAATAACAATTTGTCGGGTCAGATGGGTAACCGCTGGTCTGGCGAGCCTTCAGGCACCTGGCTTGCAGTAGATGCCTGCCGCCGAGAAGCTGGTATATGCTTCGGGGTAATACCCAATCTTTTTAATCCTGCGTGGTCGGCTCCGGGCGCTATGGCAGCCTTGTGGGCTTATGCGCGCACGGCCTACATTAACAACCCCTTACCGGCCGTTACAAAAGAGCGCATTTTTGTATACCTGTCGCGCATGGCACCGGCTTCTTATAGCTTAGCCAGGCACGTTGGCTTTTTAGCAGGTCGGGGTAAGCCCGCCGGAAATGCTGCGGCTCAATCACAAAGTGTTGCCGACGTAATTAAGCTGCTACAACTGCCACTGCCTGATCAGCAATCGGCAGAAGAAGCATTGCAGCGGTTTCAACAATTTGTACCCCTGCATGAGCTGCCCGAACCCGGTTCGCCACTCGAAACAGACATGCTGCTGTTGCTCGGCATCATCTTCCTGCTGCCCCAGCACGCACACAGGGTGAGGGAGTCTTTAAAACAAGCTTTAAACGATACTGATATACAATGGCTCACGGCTTTGCTTAGCTACATTCATGCCGAGCATTGCCATGCGGCGGCGCAAAATGAGCTAAACCTCGAATCAGACCTGTTGGAACTCTTTGAGCAGGAACCCGAACTGGCTGTACTGATACCAGGCACGCAACGCCGGGCACAAACCATAGGTTTGATTGATTCGGTAAGCCACATAACGCACGGCGAAACAGCAAACGAATCTGCCGTTGATGATAGTGTATCTATTCAGTTATTGGATAGCGACCCAACACTATTGCAGCACGTGCTTGATCTTACGCCGGTAGGTATTTCTATAATGGAACCTGTTAGAAATGAAGATGGGCATATCATCGATTTCAGACTGCAGATGGTGAACAAAGAGCTCGAAACCGAGGCAGGGCGTGGCGATCTGGCAGGTAAACTTTCAGCACAGGAATATCCGGAAATCAGGGATACGGGCCTGTACGATATGCTGGTTCGGGTGATGCAAACCGGCGAGCCGGAAACGGCTGAGTATCGTTACGAAAGAAATGGCACGGAACATTGGTACACTACGGCAATTACCCGTGTACATGACACGCTGATAGCCAGTAACCTCGACATTACCCACCGTAAGCAGGCGGCCGAAGAGCGATCAAGAAGCCTGAATTTGATGGAGCAATCGGAGGCTTTGGTGCAGATGGGTAGCTGGGAATACGATTTGCAAACTCAATTGATGACATGGTCGGCCGGGATGCACCGGTTGTTCAGGGTAAGGCTGGGTACGCCGGTATCACCGGATACATTATTACAATTTGTACATCCAAAAAGCCGTGATGCAGCTGTCCGGTTGATACAAAGTATCAGAAATGGACAAGAGTCGGTCGAGCTGGTCCTGGATATGCTTATTGACGGCGAACACCGTATGATGCGGGTTAAAGTAAAGGGTACATCAGGCACGGATGGACAGATAAATAAGTTACTGGGGGTGTTCCGCGACATCACGCTTTCGCGACGCTCGCGCGAGCAGATTGTTAAAGATGCAGCCATGATTAAAGGTCTGGCCGACGCAGCGCCCGACATGCTGTATGTGATTGACCTGACTACCCTGCAAATGGTTTACGTTAATAACCGCATAGAGGAGTTATTTGATAAAACTGCACTGGAGATTAAAGAATTGGGACAGCAGTTTTTTGAAACCGTAGTTTACGAAAATGATAAAGAACTGTTTAGAGAAAATATACAGGCGCTGCGGGTGTCGGCCCAGGGCGACGTGTTAGGGCTTACCTACCGTTTGTTTGATCACTGTCAAAAGCTGCATTGGATTAAAACCCGCCGCACCGTTTACCTCCGCAACGATGAAGGGCAGCCTACGCACATTATCGGCATATCACAGGATATTACTGAGCAAATGGAGCTCCAGGAGCGCAACCGGCAATTAAGTGATGAGCGCTTGGCGATGGAAGAAGCGCAACAGCAGGAAATTTTTAAAGTAACGCTGCACTCGCAGGAAAAGGAACGAAAGCGTATAGCCGAAAGCCTGCACAATGGCTTGGGGCAGTTGCTTTACGGCGTTAAATTAAGCCTGAACCAGATCAGTGCTAAAAATCCTATGCCAGCCAATGAGGATGCAATTCGGCACACTGAACAACTTATAACACAATGCATCCGCGAAACACGGCGTATATCACATGAATTGATGCCAGCTGTTCTTGAGGATTTTGGCCTGAAAGAAGCTATGCTGGATATTTGCCGGCAGCTAAGCGGTGACACAAAATTTCATTGCCATTTTACCGGACTAGAAGTAAAGCTCGAAAAAGATTTGGAGGTAGCTATTTACCGTATAATCCAAGAACTCATGATTAATGTGCTTAAGCACGCGGCTGCGAGCGTATCCACTGTTTTTGTGGAAGTTGCCCTCCGATGCATAAAGATTACTGTTGAGGACGACGGCCGTGGCATGCACCCTGACTTCAAAACAGATGGTATAGGTTTATCATCCGTTAAAAGCAAGGTTAAATTGTTAAAGGGTGAAATGGATCTTACTTCTCAAACAGATATGGGAACGAAAATAGATATAAGACTGCCGTTCAATTTAAGCACATAAATACAAAAACCCTCGCAAAAGGCAACGGGTTTTTGTATTGATTTTGTTGATTATGCTTCTAAACCCTGCAGAACGGTATAGAACGCACGGTAGATACGTTGCAAAATTGATGGGTCGGTTATGCCTTGGTCAATGTTAAGTTCTAGAAAGGTTCTTTCTTCGTCAGTATCGTCTGGGGTATGAGTATGTATACCGAAATCAAAATCTTCAAGCTCAGTAAATACCGTTCTCAATTCAGAATCGGCAAACAAAGCAGTCACTTTTTCGGGTGTATTAGTTTTAACAATCAATCGATCGTCAAGTTCAGGGTAACCAAGTTCAACATCTTCTAAACCAAAAAACTTGCCAATGCTGTCTAAAAAGTCTTCATCGTGCAGGGCAAATCTAAAATTTTGATTTACGTTAAGCAGCGCACTGAATTGTGTAAGTTCAGATCCACCTTCAAAGCCTCCACCCAAGTCGATGTCGATGTATAATTCGATGTTGCGGCCGCCGTAACTGATAATGGTATCGTATGTTAAAATGTCTTCTTCTGTGGCTAACTCGGCGGCAATTTTATCCCAGACTTCCTGTTCGGTTGCGCCCGTGATAATGTGTTGTTCTTCCATGATGTAAAATAGTAGATGATTGTACTTTTGGAAACACTGTACGTGCATTAATGTTTATCGGGAGGTAAATATTTAGAAGTATTTAACAACTTGTATTGCCTGGCATCATGCAAAGTGTATTTTAGCAGTAAACCTTGTTAAATGGCTGGGCAATCTTCTGTAGTATTTAAAGTAAATCAGCTAAAACCGGTATTGGGCGGTTCTGTCGGCAATTTGATCGAATGGTACGACTGGTATACCTATTCTGTGTTCTCTTTATACTTCGCCGGAGTCTTTTTTCCAAAACAAAGTGCAACGGCTCAGTTACTTAATACCGCCGGTATTTTTGCCATTGGTTTCTTAATGGGCCTATAGGCGGCTGGCTGTTGGGCGCATATGCCGACCGCCTTGGCCGTAAGGCTGCGCTTACTTTATCGCTATTATTAATGAGCGCCGGTTCATTGATGATTACCTTAGTGCCCGGTTATGCAAGTATTGGTATTGCTGCCCCCGTTATATTGGTACTGGCACGGATGCTGCAAGGCCTGAGCATAGGCGGCGAATACGGTACGGCTGCAACATATTTAAGCGAAATTGCCCCACCGCACCGGCGCGGTTTTTACTCCAGCTTTCAATATGTAAGTACTACGATGGGGCTTACTGTATCATACTATACTTTTTCAACCTACATTCAAAAGTTTTTGGTGAACACTGCAGGTTTTAGCAAACAAGATGCTACGCTGATAACTACGCTTGCTCTGATTGGATTTATGATATTACAACCATTGGCTGGTATGCTGGCCAATTATGCAGGGCGCAAACGCATGATGATCATTTACGGTATACTGGCACTGCTTACTACCTGGCCTGTTATTAGTTTGTTGGGTAACACCCGCGAGGTGTGGCAGGCTACCGTACTCATCATTTTCGTTTTGGGTATTTTAAGTTTAAATACCTCTATTTCGGCTATCATCAAGGCAGAATTATTTCCGGTTAATATACGCTCACTGGGTGTAAGTTTTCCGTATGCAATAACGGTAGCTGTGTTTGGCGGTACAGCAGAGTATATTGCCCTGCTTTTTAAAAATGCCGGGCATGCCGACTGGTTTTACTGGTATTTAACCGCTTGTATTGCCTTGTCATTAGCGGTAAGCATTAGTATGCGCGACCCGGAACGCCACTCGTGGATAGAGGATAAATAGCCTTGGAGGCAAACAATGCCATGGTTTGTTGTTTTTATTTACTCAACAAATAATTACCATTATGGCTACCGAAGATAACAACAACGTACCAATTAACGACGAAGAAGATCAAAAAGCAAGCAGCCGCGATCCGCAGGATACCAGCCTGGGCGACGCTGCCCTAAACGACATTGAAGAAAACAAGCAAGCCGGTGATGTAGAAGGCTGGAACCGCGCTTACGAAGCTTCCACGCCATCTTACGAACTCAATCTGGATGCAGGCATCGAAGGCGAAAAAGCCCCGAAACAAGACAGCGACCCCAGCGATCCGAATTTGAAGCAATAGTTTTTTAGAGTCGGGGTGTCCGTTTCTGACTCGGTAAAAACAAGCGCGTCTTTGCGAGGATACGGGCGCTATCTCTTAAGGACAAGTGAACACGGGATAAGCTGAGTCGCTTGGTTTAAACGCTGGCTCAGCTTAAAGAGATGGCGCCCGTACCCCGTAATGACGCACTGGCGGAGGCAGTTGTGAAATTAAAAAGCCAGGGTTTAAAAGATTGCTGAAGCACCTTCCTAAACCCTGGCTCTTGGTTCTTAGCTCTTGGCTCTATTCTCCGAACTACACTTCCTTATCCAAAAACGGATAACGGAAATCTTTCGGTGGATCAAAGGTTTCTTTGATGGTGCGAGGAGATACCCAGCGCAACAAGTTAAGGGCCGAACCGGCTTTATCGTTGGTGCCCGAACCGCGGGCGCCGCCAAATGGTTGCTGACCAACCACGGCTCCGGTAGGTTTATCGTTGATGTAGAAGTTACCGGCTGCATTGCGTAAACGCTGTGATGCCTGGGCAATAGCATAACGATCTTGCGAAATGATGGAACCTGTTAAGGCGTAACCCGAGGTAGTGTCAATGATTTGCATCACTTCTTCAAACTGTGCATCCTCGTAAACGTAAACCGTTAATACCGGGCCAAACAGCTCCTCGCACATGGTTACATAGTGCGGGTCTTGCACCTGGATAACGGTTGGCTCTACAAAATAACCTACCGATTTATCATAAATACCACCGGCAATAACTTCAACGTCGGGGTTGTTTTTAGCTTCGTCGATGTACTTGGCCAGCTTATCAAAAGAGGCCTCGGTAATTACGGCGTTTACAAAGTTTTCAAAGTCTTCAACCGGGCCAACTTTTAAAGTGGCAATATCGCGTTGCAGTCTTTCTTTAACGGCAGGCCATAGTGAGTGCGGGATGTAAGCACGAGAGGCAGCCGAACATTTTTGTCCCTGGTACTCAAATGCACCACGAATCAGTGCAGTGCTCACTACATCGGCATCGGCGCTTGGGTGGGCCAGCACAAAGTCTTTACCACCGGTTTCGCCCACGATGCGCGGGTAGCTGCGGTACAGGTTAATGTTGTTGCCAATGGTTTTCCATAAATGCTGGAACACATGGGTTGAACCTGTGAAGTGCAGACCCGCAAAATCAGGGTGACTGAATATAATGTCGCCCGCTACCGGACCATCCACACTAATCATGTTGATGACACCCGGAGGTACACCGGCTTCATTAAATACCTGCATAATTACGTTAGCCGCATACATTTGGGTTGGGGCAGGTTTCCAAACCACTACGTTACCCATCATGGCCGGGGCCGCGCACAGGTTACCGGCAATGGCGGTAAAGTTGAACGGTGTTATGGCAAACACAAAGCCTTCTAACGGGCGCTGCTCCAAACGGTTCCACACGCCTTTGCCCGATAGGGGTTGCTGGGCGTAAATTTCCGTCATGTACTGCACGTTAAAGCGCAGAAAATCAATAAACTCACAAGCCGCATCAATCTCGGCTTGGTAAGCATTTTTAGACTGGCCCAGCATTGTAGCCGCGTTTATTTTAGCGCGGTACGGACCGGCCAGCAAATCGGCTGCCTTTAAGAATATGGCTGCACGGTGTTCCCATGGCAGGTTTTCCCAGTGGGCTTTGGCCGTCAGCGCAGCATCAATCGCTGCATGCACATGGCTGGCATCACCCTCATGAAAGGTAGCCAATACGTGTTTATGATCATGCGGTGGGCGCACTTCCTGCGTTTTGCCGGTGCGTACTTCCTGACCGCCAATATACATCGGTATGTCCACCTGCTGGGCGCGGGCTTGCTCTAAAGCTGCCTTTAAAGCGGCACGCTCCACGCTGCGCGGACCATAATTTAAAACCGGTTCATTTACGGGTACCGGCACATTAAAAAATCCTTTTAACATAGGGTTGCTTTTATGGCCGCAAAGATACGGGTTTTGTGGGGTATTTGGTAGGGGAGTAATTTGGTGAATGTTTACTTTTGCACTTTATACATCCCGCACAAAATCAGCATCAGTTATTAAAATCATTACCTTTAATACTGTAGCATTTTAAATAATTTTACCGTAGGGGCATATAATCTAATAAGCCACTTTTCCATGATTTCTAAAATCAAATTATTATCTGCCACTGGCATTTTAATCTTGTTATTGTCTGCGTGTGATAAAAAAGCGGAAGACCAAATAGCCTGCACTTTGTCGGTTAGGGTTTTGCTTTTAAATTTCAATGTAATTGACGCAGCTACCCAACAGGATCTGTATTTTTCTAATAACCCGCGTTTTTCGACCAGGGAAATTTATCTTTTTAAGCAAACCGACCAGAGTCGGAGAGATACGATAAGACCTAATGTAACCAGGTTGGGCAGCAGCCGATATTTTAGCATACCTATAGGTTATGAACCTGAGTCTACCTTTATCCTTAAAGCGGGTAATCTGCCGGAGAACACCGTAACTTATCAAGTAAGCAAAACCGGCACCATTTGCACCGACTATCAGCTTAAGCAGGTGAGGTTTAACGGCACGGAGGTGAAAGCGAACGACGGAGGAATTTACACTTTTTTTAAATAGCTTTCATTTTAGATCAGGCAAGCGTTATTAAAAGTAAAATGGACATCATCCGCATCATCCAGGAAACGGCTACCTGGATAGAAAAAGTTAACCCCGACATCGAAACCAATTTATTTCGAACTGCCGACCTATCACCTGGCAGATATTATTATGAGATTCCTAATGCGGATAAAGATGCTGTTGTTGCGGATTTAGTTGCCAGGCGGTCGGCCATGTTAAAGACTGCAAATGTTGATTTGATTCCGGTAGACAAGTTGGCTGACTATGGCCGTATCATGTTTTTTGAGGCAGATGAAACCGTAGTAGACGGAGCACCAGAGGATGCAAGTGCTTACTTTATTGATCTTGGTGATACGCCGCCCTGGGACACTTGGATTGCGACTGAAAGGCAATTGTTTAATATTGATTTTTGGGCCCAAAAATTGCATTTAACCGACAAGATGTTAGTGGCATGGGTGCCCCAGTCTCAGTATTTTTACGCCCAGCAAGCCATAGAGGTAGCCTGTATAGATAACTTTGAATGGCCTGAATATAATTGTGTTGCTGATAGATTTTATGAACTTAAAAGTTTGTTTACTAAGCCGCCAGTAATCACTCAACCATTACATGTCATTGATTATTCAGCACGCCAGCAGCTATCAAAGTTGATTATGCGCGACGCGGAAGCACATTCTGAAATGTATTATGATGAAATAAAAAAGAGCTACAAAAAAACCGATAGCATTGAGGTTTTGAAAAAACCTTTTTGGAAACGTTTGTTTAAGCCCAAGTAATCCTTATTTTTTCACGTGTATCGATTTTTTACTGCTTTTCACAGCTTCAAACTCCTTAGCCGCCAGTAAATATATTAGCGAGGCGGATCCGTCCATGGTAGGTTCGTTTGTGCTGTAATCGCCGGCATCGTCATGGTAAACGGCCATGTCCGACTGAAAATCGGCATAGGCATCCGGGCGCGACAACTTGATGCCGCGCAGGTTGTTATAAATGCGGGCATATACGGGGCCATCAACCAAGGCACCATCCAACGGGTACTGGTTTAGCACCGTAAACGATGAGTGGGGGTCGGTAGGCGTGTCGCCGTTTTGAGGCAAGCTATACACCATGCTTTTACCCCATGGGTTGCAGCCAAACAACCAGTCGAAACAGGCTTGTTCCAAAGGTTCGTAAGTACGGTCGTGGCTAAGGGTGCGGTATAAGTAACACTGTATGGCAAAGGAGGCCGTTAAGTTGTTGGAGCACCAGATGAATGGTACACCACGGTAAAAAGCATTGCCCGAGGCTCGTTTCCAAACCCGCTCAATCCCATCACGATAGTATGCAATCAGTTTAGCCTTTTGAGCAGGTGCCGCCGTTTTGGCCAGCTCATAATGACCGAAGTTATGAAAAGGGTACCATTGGTAATGGCGCACGCTGTCTTGACCTAACCAGGGCGTTACCGGTTCCTGGATACTGTAATTAAGGCCTTGGGCCTGATACTTTTTGTTTTTATTCAACTGGTACAATAGCGCTGCTCCCAACTCCATATCATCAGTCCAGTTATCCTCTTCATAAAAATATGGCGACAGCATAGATGCCGTTTGTGCTACGCCGGGCTTGGCCAGCCCGTATTGGTAGGCTGATAGCGAACGTTCGGCCAGCAATGCAGCAAACCTGCGATTTATTTTGTTATAAATTTGTGAGCCCAAGGCAAAAGCACTGGCAAACTTACCGGCAGTAGAGGCTGCGCCGGTAGTCCGGTTCTTGTACTTGCCAAGGGCCTGCGGTTTGCCATTAAGAAAATAAACCGGCCGGCCGGCGCCTTTACCGTAGCCATAATCAACCGAATCGTGGTTGGGCAGGCGCATGCCGGCGTGGTCGCGATCATCGGCAATTTGGTTAAACATCCAGTCGGGGCGGGGGTGCATTTTTAATAGCCAATTCAGGCCCCAGGAGCCCTCGTCCAGCACGTCGGGCACACCATTAGGGCCGGGCAAGCCGTTGGCCGCAAAACTGTCTTTAAACACCGAGCCAAAATCGCGGTAGGCTGCCAGTAAGTGGTAGGTAGCATTGGCCGAGGTGGTTACGTACTGCAGGTAATCGGTGGCATCGTGCCAGCCGCCGGCAACGTCAATAAAGGTGCGGTCGGGCATTGGGCCGTAAACGGTGTAACCGTCGCGAGTATGGCACGAGTCTTTTAAAAAAGGGTTAAACCCGCTGCGCTGCTGGCGCATGTACCGCAAAATAAAATCGGCGCTACCGGCATATACATCTTTCGCAATCCTAAAAACCGGCGACTGTACATCGCCAACTTTGATATAATAATTTCCGGCCTTTTTAAATGCCGAAAAATTGAGCCGGTACGTTGAATTGAAAGACCCGTAGCTACCAAAGTTTTTATTGGTGCTGCCTTTAAAAACCACTTTGCGGGTAGCTTCATCAATAACCTCGAAATGAGTTGCTTGATGCTCTGCACTTTTATACACCAGCACTGCCACCTTTACGCCTTGCAGCGTATAACCTAACTGATTAATCCTTATCCATGCGTTTATTCCGACAGCTTTCGACGCGTTTAAACTAAAGCATAAAATTGCCGTCAAAGTAATGAAGATACTTTTGGTTTTCCGAAAAGGCATGCTTGTCATCAGATAATAAACTAGATGTTACACTAATATTGAATAGTTAAGTCAAAAATAAAAGGGTGAGGTGTAAAGATAAAGTTTTCTTATAACAGAAAATGAACGATCAGATTTATACAGACAAATGAAACGTTTTACCAGCTTTATCGTAAAAATGGCCGTAAGGATTTACAAATAGTTCGCTTGGCTAAATTTGTGTTGTTGTTTCGCCTCAATGCTGCCAGCAGCTATAGTTCGCCTTAAAAAATCAATTAAATCTCATAATGCTTTCATTCTTTAAAAGTAAAAAAGCGGCAGTACTGGTTCCGCAATGGTCGCGTTTAGCAAACGCTTACGAATACATTGTTTTTAAAAAGGCTGTTCAGAATTTTTTTAAAGACGAAGATGTGAATTTAAATTTTGAAGATGGACTGGTTAACTTTGCCAAAGCAACATCATTTGGAGTAAAAGTTATTAATCTCGTAGCGTTGTACAAGTATTGCCTTAGCCATAAGGAAAGTCAAAGTTACCAGGCTAGTGTTGAGGAGTTTATAGGTGATATGCGTAAAGACACAGAGAGAAATTATTGATAACAAAATCAGGGTACTTGGTTTAGCAACTAAAACTTATCTTGTTTCGACGTTTTAATGTATATGACTCAATGTAATCGCAAAACAGTAATTGATGTATACCTAAGTAATAGTTGTTGTGCTTGAATATTTCTACAGCAAAGTAGGCTACACTATTTTTGCTGATCAAGTTTCCAATGGCTTACAATAGCGTTTAATTCCGCTTGGGTAAGATAGGTTACCGCACCATGTTTCGGGCTGGTGAAGTTGGTGGTTTTCATTACGCCTTCGTTAAAGCGGTTTAGGTTGGTGAAGTTAACAAAATCTGTGGTTTCGCTAAAACCCATGTTGCTGGGGCGCAGGCCATAAACATCATACATCAATACCCATTTATTGGTACCCAGGCGTTTAAACAAGTTGGGGGCTTCGGTATTTACCTGCTCCGGGTCTATGCGCTTATTTTCAGATGCATAGCCTGTGTTTATCTGGTTTGATGTGGCATGCAGTATGTGGGCTTGCGATACATAAAACATCTGATATTGGTTACCAACGCGGGTGATGTCGGCATCAATACCGCCTATAGTTTTAATTTTTTGAGGTATGGTTTCTAATTTGGTAAAATCGGCATTGGCATAGGCCGAGTAAATGTTAGCGTCCTTGTTATTATAGCGTATAGTAAAGTATACCATCATCTTCTTTTTCACCGGGTCGTAAATGGTTTCGGGAGCCCAGGCACAGTCAATGTCTCCCAATTCCGGAAAAGCTTTGTCTACCCGGAAGTCGGAGTGGCTCCAGTGAATTAAATCATACGATTTCATCATCACAATAGCGCGGTTGTTGCCCCATCCATATTTTTCCTGTGGACGTTCCCACTCCGTATCCCTGAAACCGGCACGTTTGCCAAAAATGTGCAGATCGGTTAGGGCCAGATAAAACGCCCCATCCGGCCCACGGGTAATATGCGGATCGCGCACACCTTTTTGCTCGGCCAGTTGCGAGCCTATAAAAACAGGTTGCCCACCATTAATATCGGTAAAAGTGTAACCGTCATGGCTTATAGCCAGGTAAGCCGACTGGTTCTGGTCTTTAAAGTAAACCATCAGGTAGCCGCTCAAACCCTGCTCCCTAAACCTGGGCATGTTTTTAGGTTTGGTCACCTTATTGACAATCTCGATACCTGTTTTGGGTTGAGCAGTATCGCCGGTTTGTGCAAAGCTGCTTAAGCAGGTCAAAGCCAGTGCGAAAAATAGACAGATTACTTTTATCTTTTTCATGATGGTATTTGTAATTGCGTTACAGGTCGGGGTCGCTGCTTATGAGCTCAACAAGTGCTCAGAAATGTTAAAGCTCAAGGCAGGTGAATGTTCCGCCCTGAGCTTAGGTATAAGGATAGGGAAATACTTGAAGCGATGATTACTCTGATGCAGGCACTACATTGTAAGTTTTAACTACGCCGTTGTAATCAAATTTTACAACCGCTTTATCTGCCTTTGATGCGGCTTGTGTTACACTCACTTTTACGTTGGGATTGTTGCAGGTAGCCGTCACTTTAGGCATATCTGTACCTGTAGGCATCTGGTAATTGGCCTGGTAAACATCATAGCCCGAAATACCGTTGGCATTGGTAGAACGCACCGGAGTAGCAGGCAGATCAATGTTTTTGCCGTTAACCGCAATGCTTACCACCGGCACAACCGGGCGGGCAATTTTCTTTTTATCAGAGCTAAAGCCCAATCCGGCCAGGTTAAACAATGGCTCCGCGCCTTCACCTTCTGCTACCAGGTAAATGGCGTGTTTTTTATCGAGGGTGTCTACGTACTTAGATACATTTGCCGTGTATTGGGTAACCTCTTGTGCAGCATAGGCGGGTACTATAATTTCCGCAATTTTCTTTCCTTTCCAGGTGGCGTTGTCCCACGGTCCGTCCAGCCAAACGTTTACTTTAAATGCTTTTTGTGTTTTAGGGGTGATGAAGAGGTTTAACGCCGTGTTATTTCCTTTTTTGGTACCCTCAAAGGCCTTTAACCCTTTTTGCCCGCGCTTTAACCCGCCGAAGCCAAAGTATTTGTAACCGATAATGGTGCCGTTCTTCACTTTTTCGATAGGCATGTTATTGTCCCAGATATCCCACGAATCTTGCTGAACGCCGTTGTCTGACAGGTAACAGGCATACCCGGCCGAATAATACTGGTAAGGATCAAGCCCGTAAAAATGGAACCCTTCTGATGTCACCTCGGCACCTTTGTACTGTTTGCCCTGACTGTCTTTGGCGGTCCAGATGCCGTCGGCTGCATAAGGGTCGTAGCCGCGGATGGTGACCATGCCGCCCTGTGATACCGGCTTTTCATCGTAAGTAATGGTAACCGGTGCCACCATAGGCTGGCGGGCAAACCCAAAGCCACGCGGCGGACGGTGATAAAACACGTACCACTGGCCGTTGATCTGCTCAATGCTGCCGTGGGTGTTATGCCCGGCGTTGGTAGTTTGTATAGCGGTGCCGTCCTGATTAAGCACCGGTGCGCGCGAATCTACCACCACGCCGCCGCTTTTCCAGGGGCCAAGGGGCGAATCGCCAACGGCATAGCGCAGGGTAGAGTTGGAGCTGCCAACGCCATACTCGGGGCCTGAGTAGCCGCTAAACACCGTTACATATTTGTTGCCCACTTTACGGATAGAAGACGCCTCGAAAAAGTTAAACGTGCCCAGGTCTTCGCCCGGATAAATGTTCGGGAACTCGGTTCCGGCCGGGTCGCGCAACACACCGTACCTTAAACTGGCCGGTAACAGGCGGGTAATGATTTTAGTGCCCGGACGCAGCGAATACATGGTTTTTTGGTCGAGCTGTGCAGCCGACGACCGCTGGAAGCCCCAGAAACCATAAGCGCGGAAACCGATGTTGTAATCAGAGTCGCGAGGGTCGGTAATTTTTTCGATGTACACCGCCGGGTCAAACCCCAGTATGCTGCCCGGCACAGTACGCTTGCCATCTGCCGTTAAATTAACCGGCGTAAACGGTCCGTCGGGGCGGCTGCCTTTGGCAACCATGGCTTCGCGGCCGGGGCCACGGCTGTGCGGGTACAGGTAGTATTCCTTTTTGCCGTTTTTCTGTTTAACCTCCACCAGGTCGGGCGCATACATCACGTCCCACTGGCCGTCAATCTGGTAAGTAAACACAGGGCCTTCGTCGCGCCACTGGGTCAGGTTATCGGCCGGGGCCGACCATATCCTGATGTCGGGACCACAATAGCTGTTCATCCTCAAATCGTGCGATCCGATGATGTACGCCCTGAGTTTGCCGGGATGGTCGGGGTCCTCAAAAACGCGCGGCTCGCCGTCGGGCACGTGCTCCCAAAGCGGAAGGTAGGGGTTACCCGGCGCGGTATGTACAAATTTGTTGGTGTTTTGCCCCGAGGCGGTGTTTTGTGCTTTTAACACTGTAGTGCCGCATAACCATGCCGCAGCCAGCAATAATGTGGTTTGATGTAATTTAAAACCAGTTTTTGGTCTATTCATAAATAAACAATGATCGATATAGATTAATAGGCTAACCCGAAGTGAGTCTGTTTTTATTACGGGTTATCAGATTTTAAAATTAATGTGGCAAAAAGCGACGGGATAGCACAATTGTACAAATCAGTAATCGCTTTGTTTAATGTTTGTAAAGAGGGCTGCAATAGCTCAGGCTTGTATCTTGTTTATCTTGAGGAACTTATTTTTTGAATAGGTTAAATAAGACGAAATTTATGCATCATTTATCTGTCGGGCAAACGTGCATTTAGCTTTTAACAGACCATTAACTTTTTTTAAGCCTGAACGTATAACTGCATCATAAAAATAACTTCTCTTTGCTATGAATAATTACTTTATTACTCAAAAACCATACTCTATTTATCACCGCAAAGAGTCGA
The DNA here is from genome assembly GCA_913775265.1 of uncultured Mucilaginibacter sp. Taxonomy (GTDB): domain Bacteria; phylum Bacteroidota; class Bacteroidia; order Sphingobacteriales; family Sphingobacteriaceae; genus Mucilaginibacter. The sequence goes on from CAJYJH010000063.1 coordinate 36,075, forward strand.
AAGTTATTGGTTTGGTTAACAAAGCTCTCAGGCGTTTTAAAACGGGTTTGCACATCAAGCCCTTGGACGTAACCGTTGACATGAACACCGTTGAACAGCGCATCAACTACTACCATCTGCTCGATGGGGTGATAGCCTACGGCATTCCCGGCGATGTTGTTGAGTTGGGGTCTTTTACCGGGCAGTGTGCCATCTTGTTTCAAAAAGTGATCGAACAAAACGGCTCTGATAAGCAACTGCACTTGTTCGACAGCTTTCACATCCCCTTCGCGTTTAAAGGGAATGTTGAAGATGAACTAAAAGAGAATTTTAAACGGGCAGGATTGAAGCAACCCATCATCCACAAAGGCGACTTTAAAGAAACGCTCCCTGCTCAGTTGCCTAACCAGGTTGCCTTTTTACACATTGATTGCGGTTTTGGAGGCGATAGCCTGGCTCACCGCGATGTGCTGCTCCATTGTTTGGAAAGCGTTTACTCGCGCATGCCCAAAAACGCAGTTTGCGTGCTGATGGATTATTACGACCCGGAAGAAAACCCGGAGGGTTTAGACATTAACCCCGGCGTAAAACTGGCTTTTGATATTTTCTTTAAAGACAAGCCCGAAAAGATAGTGGCATTGTTTGGTGAGATGTATAATCACGCTTATTTCAGAAAGGTTTAATTTTGGATGAATAGTTCTTGTTCGGAAAATGCTATTGTTTGCGCACGGTTCAGGCCGACGAAGGTCGGCATACCGCGAGCTAAGTAGTGAGTTTGTACGCAGACATACATCGAGTTGAGGCTGTCCGTCGGAAGGTTGGTGTCAACACTCAGGCGTTCGGAAGAATAAAAAGCCTTGAGCAGTCTGCTGAATTTATTTCAGCATCCCACCAGAAAGGTTCAGCTCCAAGCATGTTCGCACACAAATTTACTACTTAGCGTGTGGGATGCCGACATCCGTCGGCATGACGGGGCAGTGTAAAAGAATTCTTTCCTACATCTGTGATGGCAGCACCAACTTTGCGCATAAACTTTCTCTGCATTAATTTTTTTCCATCCATTGATAGATAGCATTCGTCCAGCCAAAGCCATCCTGGTTGGGATATTCTCCACCTCCTGCCGGTAAATCAATATCTACCACGTTGTACTTTTCCATCATTTTACCGGTTTCTTTAAAAATCTTATCATTCAAACTCATCCACCGGTTCTTCAGTTCTGCTGCGGTATCTATAAAATTGTAGTTGCGAAGTGCTACATAGGTGAGGCATTGGAGAGGGGCCCAACCATTGGGAGCGTCCCATTGCTGACCACTCTCGTGCGTGGATGAAACTACACCGCCCTTCTTCAAAAAGCTTTTTCTGATATGATCATGCACATGATTTGCCTGTTCGGTCGTAGCCATTTTAAAAACCAAGGGAAATACTCCTGCCAGGGACATGATTTCAGTCGATGTATTCAAGGCTATGTTATAATCCATAAAAAATTGCTTCTCCTCATTCCAGCAATATTTCAGGATCGCTTCTTTCCGCTTTTCCGCTTTCTGCAGGAAATGGCTGGAAGGTTCTGAAAACGCACTGTATTGGTAAGCTTTAGACAGCGTTAGTTCCAATTCGTATAAAAGGCAGTTCAAATCTACCGGTATAATGTCGGTGGTCTGAATGGTTTCCATGCGGTCGGCGTCGCTGAACCACCGGCACGAAAAGTCCCAGCCGGATTCGCAAGCTGCCCTGATATGCCTGTAAAGCGTTCCAGGCTCCAGGCCGATGGTGGCAGAGCTACGGGCCATGTCAACATCTTCATGATACGATTCAGGACGAGGGGCGGGGAGATCGTCCCAATAGCGGTTTAAGATACTGCCGTCGGGCAATAAAGCTACTCTCCTAAAACTGGTTTCTCTTTCCGAAAGGTGAAAATAGCCATCCATCCAGTAATTGTATTCTTTTTGCAGGTGGGGGAGATATTTAGCAAATACTTCCGATCCGTCAATTTCGGCAAGCAGACCTACCATCGGAGCGAAAAACGGGGGTTGCGAGCGGGTAAGGAAATAACTGCGGTTGGCGTTTGGAATATGGCC
>CAJYJH010000064.1 GCA_913775265.1 uncultured Mucilaginibacter sp.
AGGTGTTCATGAGATCGCTGCGCTAAGTCTGGGTACTTTGTGGCTATGACAAAGTACCAGCCTCCGCGGCAAATGAGCGGACTGAGGTGAGTTAATGAGTGCAAAAGTGAGTTAAAAACGCAGGAACGATTCATTACTTAGCACGTGGGATGCCGATATTCATCGGCATGACTTGGAATTGTAAACCGACCTCATCGTAAATACTACTCCTACAAACAAATCTTCTTATTCCAAAAAGCTCTTTTATATAACGCGCAACATACATCCCATTCATAATTTTCTATATTTACAACCTATAATTTGCATCTTCTTTGGATACCTTAACAAACCTGCCACCCGGTAACATCATGCTCCAGATACTTGCGCAGGCGCGTGAGGGTACGGTGGTGTATACCAGCAGGGAGTTGCATATCGGCTTTATTAACGATGCCATGTTGCGCATCTGGCACAAAGAAGATAGCATCAAAGGCCAGCCATTAAAAGACGTAGCTCCCGAGTTTAACGAGTTTTTACCGATACTGGATCGGGTTTGGCAAAACGGAGAAGTTTACACCGCTACCGATACCCTGGCCAACATCAACATTAACGGCGTGCTCACGCCTACTTATTTTGATTTTGAGTACCGGCCGGTATTAGATGCTGATGGCAAAACCTACGCCATCATTAACACTGCCACTGATGTAACTGGCCGGGTACTGGCCTGGCAACTGGTGCACGAAAAAGAGGCACAGGCCGAGTCGCTTAACGAAGAATTGACTTCGGCCAATGAAGAACTGATTGCCATCAACGAAGAATACCAGTCGACCAATGAAGAGTTGGTAGAAACGCAGCAAGATTTGCAGCAATTATATAATAAGCTTAACATCAGCGAGACCCTATTCCGGAATATTTTTGAGCAGGCACCAGTGGGCTTAGCGTGGCTAACGGGTAAAGAAATGGTGGTGGAGCAGGTAAACGCGCCCATGCTTAAAATATGGGGACGTACCGCCAATGAAATTGTAGGAAAGCCACACCGCGAAGCCCGGCCCGAGCTGGAGGGGCAACCCATATTTGATTTATTGGAGAGGGTTTTTGCTACAGGTGACACTCACGAAAATACCGAACTGAAGGTATGGCTTAAAAGTGGTAATGGGCTGCGGGAGGCGTATATCAATTCGGTTTATACGGCGGTTAAAAACAACGACGGCGATATTACCGGTGTACTGATTATTTTGGATGACGTAACCGAGGTTATTGCCGAACGCCGCCGTCGGGAGGTGATCGAAGAGCAGTTCAGGTTAACCGTTGAGTCGGCCGATATGGGGTCTTGGTATGTAGACACGCACAGTCGCAAACTAACGGCTACCAACCGTGTAAAAGAGCTGTTTGGGTTTCATCCGGACGACGAGATGACGCTGGACGAAGCCATTGTTCAGATCAGGGAAGATTACCGCGATAATATTGTAGAGATATTTAACGCTGCTTTAAGCAACGGCGAAAAATATGACGTTGAGTTTCCGACCGTTGGTTACCACGACAGCAAACTACGCTGGGTACGGGCTTTTGGTAAGCTTTATCCTGCTGAGATGGATGATGCGCCGCAGTTTTCGGGGCTGCTGATGGAGATTACCGAAAGCAAGGAAGACGAAGCCCGTAAAAACGATTTTGTGGCCATGGTTAGCCACGAGTTAAAAACGCCGCTTACCTCGGCCAAGGCGTTTGTGCAGATGCTGGCCCAAAAGGCCCTCAAAAACGGCGACGATTTTACCGAAGGCAGTTTGCAAAAGGTAGACCGGCAGATTGAGAAAATGCAGACCCTGATTAAAGGCTTCCTGGATATTGCCCGTATGGAGTCGGGAAAAATCAACCTGGACCGTCAGCATTTCATCATGTCTGATTTGGTGAAGGAGTGCGTGGAAGAAAACCGCTTGTTTTCGCAAAGGCACCAGATATCAGTCAAGCCTTGCGGACCGGTACAGGTATATGCCGACCGCGATAAAATAGGCCAGGTGATTAACAACTTTTTAAGCAACGCCATTAAATACTCACCTAACGGCAAGCAGATTGTTGTTAGTTGTTTTATAACCGATGCCGGCGTGTTACAGGTAAACGTAACCGACGAAGGCATGGGCATCAACCCGCAGGATAAAACCCGTTTGTTCGATCGCTTTTACCGGGTAGAAAGCAAGCACACCAAAACCATTTCCGGCTTTGGCATTGGCCTTTACCTCTGTGCCGAAATCATCCGCCGCCACGGCGGCGAAGTAGGAGTAGAGAGCGAAATGGGGCAGGGATCCACGTTTTACTTCAGGTTGCCGATAGGGTAAAGTAAGAGCCAATGGTAGTGGGCTGTAGTAATTGCGTAAGTCAATTTTTAGCAGTTTTACATTAATCCATTGTAACGTTTTCAACCTAACCGATGTCTTGTTTCATATGAAGTTACCTTTACTGACCGCAATTTTAATTCTGATAAGCGTTCGGCTTTATGCTTCGGCCGATACAACGCTTACTACACAGCGTTTTACAAAAAAGCAGCTTAACGATGATGTTACTTTTTTAGTAAAAACGTTGGAGAGCGTACATCCTAATGTGTATCACAGCATCAGCAAGCAGGCCTATCAAAAACTTACCGACAGTGTGCGCCGCGTATTGCACAATAATATGACCGACCTGCAAGCCTGGCCGGTTATGGCCAGGTTGGTTGGCGCCCTTAGTGAGGGGCACAGCACGTTTAACGAACCTGATAGCCTGGTAAGTTACCTCAAAGCCGGAGAACGGGTATTATTTCCGGTGATCATTAAAGAGTTTAACGGAAAAAACTTTGTCGTTAGAGGTGATCTTTCTGCAGAATATCTGCTTTTGCCCGGAGATGAGATTACCGCCATTAATGGTATAAAAGTGCCTAAACTGGTTGATGAGTTAAGTAGCAATACCGGTGGCCTAAAAATGTACCGTTCGATAGATGTTTGCCGCAACATTGTGTCATACCTGGCATTGTATCATATCAATGCACCATACCAGATAAGTTATTTAAGAAATGGCAAGTCAGAAAATGCTGCATTGAATGCAATTAGCTGGCCTGATTTTAGAGCCAATGCTAAAACAAGGGGAAAAACATTTTTGGCAGCGGCTAACTATCCGCAGCAATCTTTAAGTTACCTGGACGATCGTACTGCTTACATGGCCGTCAATAGTTTGAGTGCTAAACCTGAAACCTTCAAAGTTTTTCTCGATTCGTGTTTTAACCAACTACAGCAAAAGCCTGCTCAAAAGTTAGTTATTGATCTACGCCGGAATGCGGGTGGCAACTCCCGTTTGGGCAAAATGCTATTAGGATATATTACTAACCAACCTTTTCGGATGACCGGTGGTGTGCGCTGGAAAATCAGTCAGGAATATAAAAATAAAATCATTCAGGAGGCAGGCGGGAAAGCACCGCAAGATTGGGGCTATTACCTAAATTCCGCTAACGGCACGATGCTCACGGATACCAACATCGCAATAAAAGCTCCGGAATCAAATCCACTGCAGTACAAGGGGCGGGTATATGTGCTGATTGGTCCGCATACGTTTTCGAGTGCTAACATGCTGGCCAATACTATTCAGGATTACCATTTGGCCACGCTGGTAGGCGAGCCGTCGGGCGAACCTGCAAACGACTATGGCGAGATTATCACGCTAAAACTTCCCAACACTGGGTTCAGGTTTACCACCTCATCCAAACAATTTATTCGTGCCAACGGCAATACCAAAGATAATAACCCGGTTTTGCCACAATTCCGCGTGGCCGATAATCCGTTAACATCGCAAGATGAGGTTCTGGACTTTGTGAAGCGGTTACCATAGGTTCAAGAGTTAAAACTTGCAGGCAAGGCGCTAAGTCATTTTGTGCTTTTTTTCACTTACGTTAGGTATCAATAACTCTACTACGTTCGCTTATTAGCAGTAGATGCTACTTTTTTGTCTGAAACAGAATTTACTAAATTACAGAACCTAAAACCGCATGCCAATCAAAAGTCCTCTCCTTTGGAAAGGATTTAGGAGAGGTTTTTTGATGTGGATTTAAGTCGTGATTACTCCCCCTTAAGGGGGGCGGGGGGTTACCGTAAATTAATATGCGCTGCCTTGCGGTCAAACGGTGCATGAACACTGATGGCTACGCAGCGGCTGGTGAGGCTGTCAATGTCAAAGGCAATGCCGTGCTGTAGGTCGTCGTATACTTTAAGCTGTTTGTATTTATCCACGGCTTTAACGCTGTAACGGGAGTCGATGTCGCTAAACATGGCTCCGGCGCCAATGCCCTCGGCAGTTTTAAATTGCAGCGATGTTACCCTAATTTGTTTAACACGGCTAACAGATTCATCAGGTCCGCCCATATCGCGCTGAGTAAACACGCTCACGCGCGAGGTGCTGTCGCCGTTTTTGCCTAACCAGGTAAGCATTGAGCTGCCCATGGCACCGTCGGTTAAGTCGGGCTGCCCCAAAGTGGTCATCACGCTGTCGGCATTCTGGTTAAGGGTTACCTTGCCAACGCTTTTGCCGGGCACAATCAGCCACTCGGCAGAGGTTTGGCGTTTGGGCATGGCTTCGGTTTTGCTTACCGTAACGGTGCTGTCTAAGGTAGTAGTGGAACTGCTTTCGGCAGGTTGCTTGGGTTTAGAGGTACAGGCTACCATTAAAACAGGAATAGCCATTAAAAATTGAATCGGTTTCATAAGATGTTGATCGGCAATTATAAATGGTGTAATACGCAAACGTGCGGTTTTGTTGAGGGTAGCGGTAAAATTTGATAGTTTGGCAGAGTAAACTAATTGAAGAACAAGTAAGGCACGCTTTTGCTTTCTTTAATATCGTTAATGAACAATTGATTTTTTTAGATAATTATTGTACAAGTTAACTTTGCTATTCTCCCTGATGAATCCAGATGTATTGCTTCCCATTCCAAACAACCAGGCCGCCAGCCAAAGGTGAACCATCCATGTTTTGCCAGACACTTATGGCCGGATGTGACAATTTTCGTTTAATGCTACCGATGATATCCCCATTGTCAAATTTGGTTTCATACGCTATTTTGCTTTTGTATACTTTCCAACCATCTATCCATTTCAAGTCGTCGGTTTCATCAAAGCCGGTTTTGCCAAGCATACTGCCAGCACCAAAAGTCACAACTTTGCAACTACCACCTTGCATCAGTAATAAACCAATTTTTTTGTTTTGTTTATGTCTCACCATCACCACTAAGTCGTCCACACGATCACCGTCGAAATCTGCTTTTAAGTACCTCGGGCTAATTTTTTCGAGTAATTCGTATTGGTTTCCAAGTTTTTGTTGCTTAAAGGCAATAGTAAACCATCGAGGCAAATGATTTTGAGCAAAACTTATCCATGAATTTGTCAAGATAATTGTAAAAATAAGGACGACCCTCTGTATCGATATCATAGAGTTGTGCATTAAAGCATGATGTATTTTACGAAAAATATAAACCTTCCATATCATCAGTCATTATTATTCTTATCGTCGTACCAACTAGGGTGTTTACTGCATTAAGGATATATTCATTTTCGAGCCTAACCATCAAGCCTTACTCAGTACATTGCGTATGTATATGATCGATATACTCTATGGAGTTTATTTTTACTGAATGATCTCCCGACTCAGTAGAGAAAATAAGAAAGTCGCCGCTATTAATTTCTCCATCCAGCAAGTTTCCCATCAATACCGATCCCCGCCCGGTTAGGTTGAAAACGCCACTTAGTCTAAAAGTTCCGGATGAGAGAAACACAGCCATTGTTAGTTTTCCAAATCTAATCATTCAATACACCGTTGCAACTTTTATCGTAATTCATCAATACGGATACTGTCTTCCCGTAGTTCAATTAAAAAGGGAGTTTTAGGCGCAATCCCATTAGTGTAATAGCCCCATTGCAAAACGGTGTCTTTACGATTTTTGCTCACCTTTAAAGTATAATGGCCGTCTATCTTTAGTTTTAGTTGAAAACAGAGCGTCGTATCTTTCTGAGCACCCGGTGGCAATATAATTGTTTTAAAAGGTGCCGATTTGGCGACAGTGTATTGTACCGTTGCAGAATCTGAACTCCGGTTTCTAAATAAAACTCTCGTTTCGAAGTCACATTTATTGTGATATAAAATGCAAGCGGAAAAAATACACATGCAAATGAGGGTGAATAGGTTTCGATGCATAATGATTAGATGGGCGTTGCAGCAAATTGTTACTGCATGTTATGCTATCCACTGATGAAGATGCAAGTTCTCGCAAATTCATTTGGTGAACATATTTATCACAGAATTTAAAGTCGTTTGAGTTTAAATATGTTCAAGTTCTATAATGATAGTGCAAAAAAATATTTAACGATACTCAACAATGTGTCCAACTTACTTCTTCGCCCAGATCACATCACCATTGGTTTCTAATATTATATTGCTAGCCCCGGCTAAAAATGAGGTTTTAAAAACAGGGGTTGCGGTAAAGTTTTTGATGTCCGCCACAATTTTGGCCAGCAGTTGCTCGCGGGTCTGGCTTTGGTAATAGCTTGCAGGCAGGTCGCAGTACATTTCGCGAGGGGTATAGTCAATACGGGTTGATTGCACGTTGATGCCCTCGATATAAGTGTTAGTTCCGGTTAACGACAGGGTGTAAGCGCCGGGTGCTTCAAATAGAGCTATATTGTATCGGCTGATGGTTTTTTGGGGCTGGTTGCCGGTAGCTACTGCCGTTAACCACTCGTTAACGGATGCAAACCTGGTTTTAAATCCCGGTGCCGGCGGGGGGATTATTTCGACAGAGGTTTTAAAGGTTGCTTGTTTGGCCATGGTTTGTGCAGGGTTTTTAGGCATATTCTGGCTATAGCTGTAAACCGGAGTGAGGATGCTGAAGATAAAAGTGATGGCGCGGAACATCATGTTATAAAATTGATTATCGGAAATATATCAATCATATACATCAATCATCCTCAGATGTTTTTAACCTCGTGTGTAAACTGTTACCTTGCTCACAAAATCATAAAAAATGCAGCGTATACAGCAACTGCTCTCTATAAAATACCCTATTGTGCAGGCACCCATGCTGGGCGTAACTACGCCGGCCATGGTGGCGGCAGTTGCCGAGGCAGGAGCGCTTGGTTCATTACCCGTAGGTGGTCTATCGCCCGGGCGGACCCGGGAATTGATCAGGGCCACTAAAGCGCTAACTCAACGCCCGTTTGCCGTTAATTTGTTTGCTCACGCACCGGCTCCAGAAATCGATCACCAGGCCATCGCTCTCATGCAGGATTTTTTAGCGGAGATATGCCGTGAGTACCAGATTCCATATACCCCGCAAAACCCGCATGATTTCCGCTTTTATTACTACGAAGATTTGATAGAGGTGTTACTGGAGGAAAAGATTGAAGTTGTAAGTTTTACCTTCGGACAGCTAAAGGCGAAGGTGATCGACGCCTTTAAACAAAACGGTACCCGGCTCATTGGCACTGCCACCAGCGTTGCCGAAGCTAAGGTGTTGGCAAAGGCTGGTATTGACATCATTACCGTGCAGGGCATAGAGGCAGGCGGGCATCGTGGTACCTTTTTGCACAACCAACCATTACCGCAGGTTGGGCTAAATGCCCTGTTGCCCCAGGTGGTTGACGAGGTTAACGTACCTATATTGGCTGCGGGAGGCATACACAATGCACGCACCTTACAGGCTGCTTTTGCGTTGGGTGCTTCGGGCGTGCAAGTAGGGAGCCTGTTTATAACAGCTCATGAGAGTGCCGCTAGTGATGCCTACAAAGAAGCCGTGCTAAAAGCTGCCGATACCTCCACTGTGCTTACCCGGACATTTTCGGGCAAATGGGCCCGTGGTATCCAAAACCAATTTATGCGTCGGTTAAATGCCACAGGTGTCAGCATTCCGTATTATACTCATCAAAACCAACTGATGAGCCCGATACGCACGTACGCACAACAGCATCAACTCACTGATTTTATGGCAATGTGGGCAGGGCAAGCGGCGGGTAAAAGCCGTAGGGCCAGCACACAGGAGATTGTAGAAGGATTGATTAGGATGTTGCCGGGGTGATAAGGTATATTAATCTTCCTGCTGTCGCAAGCCTTATGCCTCAGTCCGCTAAGCATCAAATATCCTATCAACGGCGTCATGGCGAGGTACGAAGCCATCTCTTTAAGCTGAGCCAGCGTCAAGGTTTGTCAAGACGCTACTCGTACTAAAAAGATGGCTTCGTACCTCGCCATGACCGGGTATATAGGTTTACATAATTAAAGGGCTATCAATACTTAAACTACGCCATCGCACCATTAGCGGCAATGGTTTGGCCCGATATCCACTTAGCATCGTCGGATGCCAGAAAAAGTCCCAGGCGGGTAATGTCCTCGGGTTCGGCAATGCGGTTAAAAGCGTTGGAGGCGGCCAGCCGTGCCAGGGTTTCTTCAGATTTTCCGGTCAGGAACAGTTCGGTGTTGGTAGGTCCGGGCGCAATAGAGTTTACTGATATGCCGCGACCAACCTCTTTTGAAAATACCCGGCTCATCTGCTCCACCGCCGCTTTGCTGGCCGAGTAAATGCCATATCCCGGAAACATCACTTTAGTGGTGCTCGAAGAAAAATTTATCACCGAGCCGCCGTCGGCAAGTTTGGTCGCAGCCTCTTTAAGCGTAAAAAATGTTCCTTTTACATTGATATTAAACTGGCGGTCAAACTCGGCCTCCTTACTGTCTTTAATCGCGCAGGTATCAAACACACCAGCATTGTTCACCAGCACATCAATACGCCCGTAAGTTTGCAGGGCCTGGTCAAACAACGCACCCACTTCAGCTTCTTTACTCACGTCTGCTTTCACAATAACGGCCTGTCCGCCTTGTGCCTCAATGTCGGTTAGTACAGCCTGTGCTGCGGTTTCGCTGCTGGCGTAATTGATGACTACTTTAGCTCCAACCGCAGCAAATGCTTTGGCCATATCGGCACCAATACCTTTAGAAGATCCGGTAATCAGCACTACTTTGTCTTTTAAATTGCTCATGTTTTTGTGGTTTGATAAAGTAAAGGTAGGAGAGGATTTAAAGAGAAGAGTTGTGTGAAAGTCAGTTTTATGTTATGTATCATCAATTTTAAGTTTGTCATCTCGAATGATAATGAGAGATCTTGATAGTTGCGATGATTGAATAGTAAAACAATCACCTGTCATGTCGACGAAGGTCGGCATCCCATGTGCTAAGTAATGAAGCGTTTTTGCGTTGTTAACTATGTGCTAAGTGATTTTAGTTCTTGCGTTTTTAACGTTTATCAGTGCTAATTAACTCACTTCAGCCCGCTCATTTGCCGCGGAGGCTGGTCCTTTGTCATAGCCACAAAGTACCCAAAAGGCCTATCTGTTGCGATCACCTCACAGCCGCACAAGCCCCTCGCTGGCCCGGGCGCAACAGCGGGCCTTTACGCTTTTTTGTATACAGGGCTTGAAGTCCTCCCTTCCGGGGAGGATTTAGGTGGGGCTGCTGATGGCCTGATACCATGAGCCACAAGCAGGACGCTTGCGGCAGCATAATAAAGCAAAATCCCCAGCCCTCTGAAGGAGAGCTTTTGACTAGCAAAACCGCAATCTATTCTGCAAATTCATCAATTCAGTAAATTCTGATTCAAAATTCAGTAAATTCCGGTTCAGACCACCACGCTAATCAAAAGCTCCCCCTTTAGGGGGGTGGGGGGTTAAAACAACTTCGTAATATTAAACATAACATTCCTCGGTTCGCCGGGGAATATGCGGGTGTAGTTGTAGCCGGCTATCCAGTAGCGCTGGTTAAACAGGTTGTTAAAATTGGCGGCCAGGCGCACTTTGCTAAAGGTGTAGTACAGGGCAGCATCGGCGGTGGTGTAGGCGGGCAATTGCAGCGTGGTAATCTCGGTATTACGGCGCGAGGCATGGTTGATGCCGCCGCCAACGCCTAAGCCGCTTAGCGGGCCTTTAATTACGTTGTATTTGAGCCATATGTTAGCCATATGCTTGGGCGCATTGGCGCGTTGCATACCAATCTCGGCAGGTAGTCCTTCTTTTACCACAGCCTCGTTATAAGAGTAGTTGGCATTTACCGACAAGTTGGGCAAAATGTTGCCAATGGCTTCTACCTCTAACCCCTTCGATTGTTCGCGGCCGCGCTGTCGGTACAGGTCGGGGTTGATCGGGTCATTGGCATATACCAGTACGTTGCGCTGGTTAATCTGGTATACGGCGAAGTTTAGGGCCAGGGCATCCTCAAACAGTCCGGCTTTGGCGCCGGCCTCTACCATGTTGCTTTTTAACGGGTCGAACGGACCGCCGCTATTGGGGTTGCTAAACACCGAAGCGCTTTGCGGCTGGTAGCCTTGGGTGTAGCTGCCATAAAGGTTTACTTGCTTGGTTAAGCTGTACACCAAACCGGCGCGCGGTATCAGGGCGCGTTGGGTTAAGTTGGTTTGGTTGTTTTGCTTGTAGTCGGTATAATCGGTGTAAAACTCTTGTCTTAAACCCAACAGTAGCTGGAAATTACGGTACGTTAACTGATCCTGAACATAAACCGCGTTAACGGCATATTTACTCGGCGCATAATTAGTGGCCGTTAAAAAATAGCTGCTCGTGTTGCGGATGGGGTATTGTATATTTTGCAAATCAAAGTGGGCTACGTTAGGCACCGGGTTGCCCTTGCTGTCCAGCAAATACAACGCTTTATTAGCCGGGTTGTAGTTGTTGATGATGCCGTTGTTGGCGGCATTGCGGTAACCGCGGGCCACGTTCTGGCTGCCGCCTACGGGGCGCAACTGGGCAATATAATCGTAGCCTAACAATACCGTTTGTTTAAAATCACCTTTGCCGGTTTTGAGGGTGGCAAACAGATTCAGGTTGTCCGAAAATAGTTTTTGCATACGCTCCAGCAACTGCATACCCACCTGGCTTGGTATTTCCTTACCGGCACCATCTACCGCAAAAGTATTGGTGGTGCGGTGCTCAGAGAGGGCCTCGTCCCAGCCGTATTTCATGTAGGTGGCGTTTACCGAAAGGTTATCGGTAAAGGCATGGCTCAGGTTAAAGTTAAATTGCAGGTTGCGCACATTGTAGTAATCGTTGGCGGCATTAATAGCCAGACTGATGGGGGTAGAATAAATATCGCCGTTAGAGCTGGCACCAAAAATAGGCTGACCGCGATCGATACGGCTTTTGTTGTAGTTGTAAACCAAATCAACGTTCAGCGCGGTTTTAGGCGATGGCAGGTAGGTGATGGATGGCGCTATCAGGTAGTTATCGGCAAACTGTAAATTACGGAAGCTTTCGGCATGGCTGTAGGCCGTGTTGAGGCGAAACAGCACGGTGCTATCTTTCATGAGCGGACCAGTAAAATCGGCGGCAGCACGCACGGTATTAAAGCTGCCGCTGGTTACGCTGATGCCGTAACGTTTAGTAGGCAAAGGTTTTTTGGTTACGAAGTTGATAGTACCACCGGGTGCCGTATTGCCAAACAGGGCCGAGGCCGGGCCTTTAATAATCTCGATACGTTCCAGGTTGGCGGTTACTGGATGGTCGAAAAAGCCAAATGCCGAGCGTAAGCCGTTAATTAATCTGGGCTGATTTTCGCCGCTGCGGAAACCGCGGATCACAATATCATTATAACCCGAATAACGGCTCACTCCACTAATCAACTTGGTAGCATCCCAGGCACGGTCAATCTGCCGGTCGGCAATCAGCTCTTTGGTGATAATACTTACCGACTGCGGGATGTCTTTTAAATACGTGCCTGTTTTAGTGGCACCAAAAGTATAATCGCTTTTGTACGAGGTTCGGGCCCGGCCAATAATTTCTACCTGTTGCAGGGCCTGCTCGGCAGCCACAAGGGGGATAGTTACGGTGGTTGGTCGGCCGGCATTGATGCGGGTAACATGACGGTGGGGCTGGTAGCCTACACCACTGCAAATTACGGCAACCTCACCGGCGGGCAGTTGGGTAAAAACAGCTTCGCCTTTGTTGTTGGTAGAGCTGATTTGGGCGGTGCCTTCAATAGTCACCGTCATACCGGTTAAAGGGCGGGTTTGCTGGTCGGTTACGCGTACCAATAAGGTATTGTTGCCTGTTTGTGCACAAAGGGTAATGGTTTTGAGGATCAGCAATAAAAATACCACGGCAGATACCGTGATTTTTAGAAATTTAGGAAACATAAGTAATTAGTGTATAATGTTTTGTGTGGTTTGTTTTGAAGATTTTAATTAAGATGACCGATGCTGAACAGCTCGTCGGTTTTGTTAACCGGGGGCGTCGAGATCATGTACAGGATCATGCCATCCACCGGCGATTTAATGTCGGTTACTTTGTTGCCAAATAGGTCGGTGATGTAACCCAGCATCGTTCCTTTTTTGATGAAATCGCCGGCCTTTAAGCGGCTATAAAAAAAGCCATCATAATCACTGTTGATGAACGTGCGGTTACGGATGTAAAGCGGGGTAACTTTATTTATTGAGCCGTTAGTGATCTTTAAATAATTAAGCGCATTATGATAAGCGGAGAGAACTTTGTTTACCATTTCGGGCTCGGCCATGCCGTAGCGCCCGCACTCAATATCTGCCGCCGGTATGCCGCGCACAACCGCCTCGCGCGAGCAGTATTTGGATGGTCCGGTAACACCCGGTAGGTTATCAAACTGCACTACATAGTTAAAGCCCAAGGCTGTGGCAAACTCACGCGATTTTTTTGAGAGCTCCAGAGTGCCTGTATGGTTATAATAACCTGCATAAGGGCGCAAATCGTTATTGGCCTCGCCTGAGTGTGCGTCAATCACATAATTACAACGGGCGATAATTTGATTGGCAATGGTATAGGCCAGCCGCTCGGTGATGGTGCCGTTGGCCTTACCCGGAAAGCTGCGGTTAAGATTTTTGTTATCCATTTGGTTAAGGGCGATGCTGCGCTGCAAAAAGGCCGGTACATTGGCCATATGCACCAGTATCAGTGTGCCGCTCATGTGGGCAGGGTTGAGGCTTTGGGCCAGCTGTTGCGCAGCTATAATGGGCGGGTACTCGAAGCCGTGTATACCTGATACAATGCCCAACACCTTGCCGGGCTCCTTGCCGTTAAACACCGTTACCGGGATGATGGTGCTATCACTGCCATCCGTTACCGGAATGCTGAACGACATTTTAGTGCCGGGCTGTACAGCCTTTTGCTGAAACAAAAAAGGTTTGTTTTGTGCATGGAGCACAGTAGTAAAACAAAGGAGTGCAGTGATGCTTTTTAAGAGTTTATAGTACATAATTACTTAAGTTCAGGGTTGGTAAATAGCTGTATTACAAAAGCCAGTGCAAATACAAATGCCGTGCTGATAGCCAGGGTGAGCAAAGCCATGCTGATGGCTGCCTTATCTGGTTTGGCCTGGTAAACATGTCGCGGCTCGCCGTTGTAATCGGCATGCCGGAAAGGCTGGTCGTTAAACAAAAACGGGTAGTAATAGGCTTTAAGTCGGTGATGAAACTGGCGGGCACTTTTTACAAAAGCCAGATGTGCCTGCAGGTCGGTACCGCCGACTGCGTTGAGTAATACCTGGAAGGTAGCCGGGGCACTTACTACGCTGAAGCGGTTAGCCCAGTCGGCCCGCGACTGCAGTTTGCTCAGGTACGTCTGGTACAGGCTCTCTACAGACCGGTCGCCCAGTTCCTGGAAGGCAAAATACCATTTCCAGGCAAAGCGCCCGGTTACCGGGCTGGTGTTGCGATACTGCGGGTAGTGGGCAAAAAAGCGTTTAAAAGTTTCGTCTTTGGGCTTGTCCCAACCGGCGTGTACTTGTTCGCGTTGTTTCAGGGTAAGCGCCAGGCCTTCGGTAACGGGCTGCTTAATTTGCGATGCTACGTTGATAATCACCGGTAAAATAATGGTGAGCAGCAGCCATACGCCCAACAGGCAAATCGCATTAAAGGCCGAGCTTTTTTTAAGGACGATAACGGCATAGCAAACCCCAAACCAAAACAGGCAATAAAGCGTGGTAGCGCCCAGCCAAACCCATACACGGCCATCAGGCTGTGCACCCGTAAACAGGATGCCTGCTGCTGTGAGCAATACTACCAGCAGCATTACCAAACCAAACCGAAATAATAGCTTACACAACAAAAAGGTAGATAACGACACCGGCTGCGATAGTACCAAAGCCAGCGTTCCGCGTTCTTTCTCTGCCGAAAACAGGTTGAAACAAATAGCAACGATGAACAGCGGCAGCAAAAACACCAGCACAAAAGCCAGATCGAAACTACCGGTAGCCAGCTTGTCGGGGTTGGTGTTTTCGGAGCTGCACAGTTGGTTATGCACGGCCAGTAAGCGCAGTTTAATGTAATAGGGGTTGGCATCGCGCTGGCCTATGGATAACGCCGCCCACGAGTCGGGCATGTGGCGGGCAAAGGTAGCGTGGTAATAGCCAATATCGCCCGCATCAGCGGTGTCGGCGTATTTGGTTTTAAGCTCGGCTATGTTTTCTTGATAGAGATGATCCAGGTGCTCAATTTTGGCACGCTGGCGCTGTATTTCGGCATGGCCCGAGTAAATACCATAGCCGCCTGCCATTAAAATAAGCAGGGCAAAAAGCAGCAGGCTCCTTTCGGTTTTAAAGTTGAGCCATTCTGCGTAAAGCAATGTTCTAAGGGCCTTTTTCATAAAGTGAAGTATCGGGTAATTAATCGGGTGAAGAAAAAGTACAGCAGACCGCCCCAAAGCAGCAACGCCACTACCGAAACTAAATGACTGCCCAAAGCCCAGCCCACCGATGGTTCGCGGTAGCTAAAAGCCGGGTAGTTTTTCCAGTGGCTGTTATCCAGCCGGGTTTCTTTGTCGTGGTACTTCAGTTTGGTGGCTTGCAAATGGTTCAAGTGCTGCGCCAGGCGGTAGCGGTAGTCTTCGGCAGCTTTTAAAAAGTGCACATAATGGGCAGCATCCGTACCGGCCAGGGCCATGGAGGTGTACCTGATAGCCAGATAAGGGTTCAGCAACCCCGCCCACTCAGACACGTTGCTTTGCTGATGATAAGTGTTGGCCAGCTTGTCGAACTCCTGCGCATATACCTTACTGCTGTAAGCTTCGCCTTCGGCCATCACCAGTCCGTCAACATTTACGGGTAGCTGGCTCACCGAGTCTACTTTGTATTTAGCCAGCAGGGCTTTGGTAAACGCTGCGGTGCGCTTATCCTGCGGGTCGTGGCCGTTCATGCCGTGGCTGGCGGCATGATGTACCGTGGCATCCATTTCGGCTTTGGATGGTGTTTGGTAAAGCAGACTGCCCAGATTAGCGGTTACCTTAGGCATAATCACACAGGCGGTAATCCAGATGCCCAGCAACAATAGCAGCGCCGAGCGCGAGTGTTGGTTTAACGCTGATATTAAGATGCTTCCTGCCAGGAATATGAAGAAATACACCAGGTAGGCAGTCAGAAAAAGCAGCAACCGTAACAGAAAACCGGCATCTATACTCAGGCCATTAGCCAGCAGCAAAAACAAAGAGGCAACCAGTAAGGCAGGCAGGATGATGAGCGAGAGCGCCTTAGCGTAACCCTGCAATTTGGCGTTCGCAATCTGTGCTACGGTAAGGCCCTGGCTTAGTAGCACTTTGAGAGTTTCCTGTTCTTTTTCTTGCGTAAAGGTGTTAAATGTTAAAAAAATAATGAGCAGCGGAATGAGCCATTGCAGCACAAAGGCCACCGTCATTTCGCCAAAGCGCAGCAACCCGCCCGACTGCTGCACGGCGCTAAAGTTGGCGCTGTTTTGCTGGTGGGCCTCCAGGTAAACCATGGTGCCGGTGTAGGTATCTAAACCAAAATCAAAAAAGCTGAGCGACGATTTAGGCCTGAACGCGTACGACCCATAATGCGCCATACGGTGCGGGTGCCGCGAGGGCTGACTCTTAAAATCGTGGTCGGCCGCGTGCTGGGCTAGGTTACGCTCGGCCGATAGCTGGTTATAACTCACCACACCGCTAACGGCAGCTACGGCCAGTAGTAGCACGATGATGGCACCTAAAAGCACAAAACGCTTGTCGCGCCGGGCCGATACCAGTTCTTTTTGGGCTAATGTTTTAATCATGGCTTAGTCGTGCATGTAGTTGAGGTACAGTTTTTCCAGTTCGTAGGCGTCCAGCTCGCCCGAGGAGAGTTCGTGTACCAGTTCACCGGCTTTCATAATGCCAATGCGCGAGCTTACCTCACGCGCCCTGAAAATATCGTGCGTAGCCATAAACACGGCGGTACCCTCGGCGCTCAGTTGCAGCAGCAGTTCCGAAAACTCGTTACTGGCCTTAGGGTCAAGGCCTGAGGTGGGCTCATCTAACAGCAACACCTTGGCCCGTTTGGCCAGTGCTGCCGCAATGCCCACCTTTTGGCGCATACCTTTAGAGTAAGCCCCTGTGCGCTTGTTAATAGCTTCGGATGGTAGCCCGGAGCGGATCAAGAAGTCGTTTAATGTATCGGCCCGGTAATCAAACCCGGCCAGCGAGCTTAACAGCGACAGGTTTTCAAAGCCGCTCAGGTTGGGGTAAAGCACCACCTGCTCGGGTATATAGGCCAGGTGTTTCTTAATCTCGACGGGGTGTTTGGCTACCTCCAGGTTGTTAATGAGCGCCATGCCGCCGGTAGGCTCAATAAAGCCCAAAAACAGGTTGATGGTGGTAGATTTACCGGCGCCGTTGGGGCCTAACAGGCTGTAAATTTCGCCGGGTTGCAGTTGCAGGTTAAGCGGCTTAAGCGCCTGCTTTTCCTGGTAGTTTTTGCTTAGATTTTTTGCTTCTAATACAAACGCCATAAAAAAAGAGAGGTTAAATAAAATATCAAAAGATGCAGCTACGCGGCCATAAGCCGGTGCCGTTGTTGAGCAAGAGGGAGGAATAGCACTAAAGCCATTACTGCAAATGCAGCAATGCCATATAGCAAAGCATGATTAGTCCATTAAAAGCGGACTATACCTAAAAACAGGAAATAAAAATGCAGAATGGTGCTATGCCAGAGCAATAGCAGGAGGGCCTTTGTTGGTCCAGGTATGGACACAGGCCGTAAAAATGCTTTGCGCATAATTAACCGATAAAACTATCGGCTGAGGTGCAAAGTAAATGCAGGCAAAAGAGTTAAAAACGGGCAGGTACGAGGCCTGTGAATGATGATGATAATCGCACAGATGACATTTACCCGCATCTTGCGAAAAGTGCAAATGTTTGGCCGCATGATGAGCCTTAACCTGCACTACGGCCGTGCTGCCTTTATGCACGTGCAAACCCTGCGCCGCTTGCAGTGTGGTGAACACCAGCAGCAGGCACCAAGCCAAAAAGCGATATGCGCGGATAGTTAAAGGCATGCAGTTCCGGGCGCAAAGGTGCGGTTAATAAGCGGTAATGTCAAGAGCGTGGGGTGGTGGGAGGTAGAAACGCCGCGTTGACTTATCTCTATACCACGTTTACCCATCTAATAATAGATAATTTGGTAAACTAACCTTTGCTGATTGAGAAAAGCTCGTGCTTATTTTTTAAGCGAAAGGTTTACTAAGTAAACAGGCACTTTATTGCATGTTTGAATTTAATTGGCTATCATTTATCTATCATTGTGCTTTAGCATTCAAAGATTACACTTGTACACTGAATGAAACCTAAATTAATAATATTATGTACGCTTGCTTTTTTTGCCGCTACGAGATTAAAAGCACAAAGTAGGGTTATCGACACATTGCTCAGTAACGGAAGTTATAACTCGCACTTTCGCGTTATAGGTGGAAGTGGTATTCCTATACTGTTTGAGTCGGGTGGTGGTGATGATGGAAGCGTTTGGAATTCTTTGCTCATTGATCTGCACAAAAAGCTCAGTGCGCCACTCATCACTTATGACCGTGCAGGTTTTGGCAAAAGCGGATTAGACATAAGCAAGACAGATATTGTTGATGAGGTGCAACAGTTAAAAATCAGTTTAAAAAAATTAGGTTTCGGTGGTAAGGTTTTTTTAGTTTCTCACTCACTTGGGGGAAGCTACTCTATTTTATTTGCAGCGCGAAATCCAGATAAAGCAGTGGGAGGAGTTTTTATAGACATTAATACTCCTTGTTTCATGACGAAGGAAAAATCGAACGAAATAAAGCTTTCATATAAAGCCCAGCTCAAATCCTTAAAAAAAGAGAGACCGGGTGTATACTATCTTCTTACCAATTATGCAACAACAAATCAAAAAGCAGCCGAAGCCGCAAGTAAATTAAGAATGCCTATTACAGTAATTGGGTCAGAATACCCTCCGTATAAAGGAGCAGATAGCCTGATCTGGAAAAATTGCTTAAAAAGTTTTGCGACGGAACGACCCAATAGAAGATATATTTTAGCTAAAAAAACAGGGCATTATGTTTTCCTGCAATCTCCCGAATTAGTAGTACGGGAGATTGTAAATTTATACAAAAAGGTTAGTCGTAAACAGAAAGCCATTTCACACTAACATGCTTTTCTTATCGGATAAACTTTTTGTCTCAAAAACAGTAGTTTAATTGGACAGCCGGTTAATCTCTAAGCTTTTGTAATTGGCTCATTCACATACTCAAAAAAGCATTTTTACGAGTTATCAACTTAATCAGAACACACGCACCACCGCCCGGCGCAAGTTTAACATGCAGTACGTCGGTAGCGCTTACTTCTTTTGATGAACTTTTGTAGCTTTCGTTGCGCGTGCGGTAATCGGCATCATCACCATCCTGAATGATAAGTGCCTTATACTTACCTTTTTTCAGGAACGAAAGGGGTATATCCAGTTCACGGGCATCCTGGTTGGTAGCTGCGCCGATGAGCCATGTTTTATCGGCTGCCTGGCGTGCCATTACGATGTATTCGCCAATTTCGCCATTAATGGTTTTGCTTGCCAGCCAGGGCATTTTCTGAGCGGAGATGAATTTAAGTATTTCGGGATGCTTTTGATAGGCTTCCGGAATATCGGGTATTACCGTAACGCCCGAAAAAGTAATGAGTGTACGTGCAGCCTCGCCGGCCAGGGTGGTGTTGGTGGTGTACGACGGATGATGAATCCTTCCGCGCTGGTTAAGATCGGCCAGGCCGTTATTCATATCCAGCGGGCCGGCAAGCATATTTACAAATACCGATGTCACAAACGTTCTGGGTTCCAAGGGGGTGCTGCCATCCAGTTGGGCCTGGCAGTACTCGCGTGTTACGGCATTCGGATAGGTGCGCATCTGTCCGTACGGATGCACCGGACCATCATGAAAATCGCATAGCAGATGATTTTTAGCGCACAGCGCGGTAATCATGCGGGTGCGTTCGTTCTTTTCTGCCGGATTGCCCGACATAAAGCCGTATTTAATACCTGCGGCACCCCAATCACTATATTGCTTCAAGGTTTGTTCTATCGGAAACCTGCGGCCACCCACATCATTTAAATACAGCCAGATGCCTACGTTTTTGGTTTTTCCGTAGCGGATGATTTCGTGTACCTGGGCTACTTTACCTCCCTTAAGCGGGTCCGAATCTTTCCCAAATTCAGGCCCGTACCAGTCGGCATCCAAAGCCAGGTAACGCATATGGTTGGCCGAAGCAAAATCCACCATTTTTTTCCACGACGGGAGCGACATATCATAAGTAAAACCATCCATCTGCGCACCTGCAATCCGCCAGTCCCAAACGGCCACACCGGGTTTTACCCACGAAAAATCCACGCCCTTGGGAGGTGCCGGGTTTAATAACTCCAACAGGTGTGAGTCGGCCAATTGGCCCGGCTGGGTACCGTACATCACCACCATCCAGGCCGTACTGGGTTTAGAAGCTACGGAGAAAAGCGTTTCGCCTTTTTGCGATTGCAATACCAACGGCTCACCCCACCACAGATCCGCTTCGTGGATGGCCATATAGTTGCGATCGTCTGCCTTAATGGTCATAACCGGCAAACGTTTGCCGTCGCAGTCCGATAATTTTTCTGGGCCGATGTTAGCGCTTTCGCCATTGTAGTACCAGGCGGTATAATTGCCGCCAAAGTTAAATTGAGTTAAATCTGCAATGGCTTTTTCTTTGGCGAACTGGTACCTGAAAGCAATCCCATCATTGTACGCCCTCACGATGATTTGATAAACTTTTACATCCAGCGTAAATTCGTTGTATACCTCCGGTACTACGGCTCTCTTTCCCCAAACCGGTTTCCAGACCGAGTTGACAGATTTAAAGGTTACTTTGGCGGGCACAGCTGCTCCTAAATCGCTTAACCCGACTTTTGATGTTTTGATTAAAGTTTTTGAACGAGCCGCGAAAGAGTATGTAAGTCCTCCATCAGCTCTACGATTAAAAATGATTTGTAGTTTGCTATCAGGCGATGATAGTTTTAAAGGGAACGATACGATGCCTGATCGAGGTAAGCGTAAACCGCGCTGGCTTTTAGCCTGCAGGCCTATCAATGTAAACAAACAAAAAACAATAAACAGCCGGTTTTTCATAGTTGATGCAGAAATACTTTTACCTGGTGCTGCTTACTGGTAGCCGTACACCTTTGTGGTAGAATTATACTAAAGTACCGAACTAACCCCGCTAAACAAAACCCGAATATGATTGCCGCGTTATAGTTGGGTGCAATCCAATAAACTGTTCAAGGTTTTGTATTGGCCACTCCTGATGTAACAGCGTATTAGCCCACCCAAAAATATACATGATGATGCAAACTAAACTTAAATCTACACTCGATAAAGGGGTTACCGTTCCGGGGCTTACATTTATCATCGGCGTTTGCCTGTTGGCTGTTTTCTTTCCGCAGCCAACCGAGCAGGTCCTGAACGTCATTAAGGAATTTATCTTCGTCAATTTAAACTGGGTTTACGTTTGGTCGGTCACCATATTTGTTATTTTTTTGGTTTACCTGATGTTCAGCAAGTATGGCAACATCAAGTTAGGGCCTAACGACAGCCAACCCGAGTATTCGTTTTTTTCGTGGCTGGCCATGCTGTTTGCGGCCGGGATGGGTATAGGTTTGTTATACTTTGCAGTCGCCGAGCCTATGTCTCATTACTCGGCAAAGGCCTTTGCCGATAATCATTACATCAACCGTGCAAAAAACGCACAGCTATATACCTTTTTTCATTGGGGTATTCATGCCTGGTCGGTGTACGGCCTGGTAGGGCTGTGTCTGGCTTATTTTTCGTACCGGTACCGTTTGCCGCTTTCGCTCCGGAGTTGCCTGTACCCGCTTTTAAAAGATAAAGTTAACGGTAAATGGGGTAACGCAATTGATGTTTTTGCGCTGTGCAGTACCTTTTTTGGTATTACCACTACTTTGGGTTTCGGAGTAGTGCAAATTAACGCCGGTTTAAAAACGCTCCGCATTTTGCCCGAAACCAGCTTTATTTATCAGGTATGTATTGTGGGCATCCTGGTATCTTTTGCTGTGGCGTCGGCCATTTCGGGTGTAGGCAAGGGTATTAAGCTGTTGAGCAATATCAATATCATTGCCGCCATTGTGCTTTTGCTGTTTGTATTAACGCTGGGCCCAACGGTGTACCTGGTTGGCAGCTTTACCGACGGGATAGGAAATTACATCAATAACTTTTTCAATATCACTTTTAATACCCACGTTTATGATGCGGAAACCCTGCCGTGGTTTTACAACTGGAGCATCCTGTACTGGGCATGGTGGATATCATGGGCGCCATTTGTGGGGCTGTTTATTGCGCAGATTTCAAAAGGGCGAACCATCAAATCTTTCATCGCCGCGGTACTCATTTTACCTACTTTATTTAATTGCGTTTGGTTTACCGTATTTGGCAACAGCGCCATCTGGATAGACTTGAACGTTGCACATGGCGTATTGAGTAAACTGGTAGGCGACAAGGATGCCCTGATGTTCCGCTTTCTGGAGTATCTGCCGCTCTCCACTATTTCAAGCTTTTTGGTCATCGCCATTATTATTATCTTCTTTGTGACCTCTGCAGACTCGGGTATTTTGGTGATGGACAGCATATCTACCCGGAACGCCGACAACTCTCCAACCTGGCAAAAAATATTCTGGGGAGTTTTGCTGGCGGTGTTAGCGCTTATGCTGCTCAACGCCGGAGGCTTGCAGGCATTACAGACCATGACGCTGATTACCGCTTTGCCCTTCTCTGTCATTATGTTATCTTTTGTGGTATCGCTGATGAAAGGCTTAATGATTGACTACAAATATTACGACCGCGACTTTTCAATATCTACCATCCCATGGTCGGGCGAGCATTGGAAAGAGCGCCTCACTCAAATTGTGTCGTTTAAAGATAACGCTGATGTAGGTGCCTTCATCCATGGTCAGGTAAAGGAGGCTTTTACAGAGTTGAAGCAGGAGTTTGACACCTATGGCATTGCTGTTAACATAAACGCTACGCACAACCCAAGCAAAATTGAGTTGGTGATCAAACACAATGTGGTTAATAACTTTATTTATGGCGTACAGTGCCATACCAAAACAATATCCGATTACCTCATCACAGAAAAAAACCTGCCCGATATATCAGAAAAGAAAACCTACTATCCCAAAACCTTTTTTGGCGATGCCCGCGAGGGGTACGATGTGCAGTACTTTACCAAGAACGAGCTGATCAGCGATGTTTTAAAACACTATGAACGCTTTCTGGAAATTGCGTCCGAAGAAGCCAACGAAATGTTCATCAGCAGCAATGCCCGCCAGCAAAATTTAACGAAGTGATGTTATTGTGCATATTACCCCTTAGTTAGCCACATCGTTGTTTTCAATCCCCTTACGGCTTTTGTTAACACCCTGATTGAGGCCGCCGAATTTGTAACTGACGCTGAGGCCCACAGAACGGAAATAGTCGCGCGAGGTGTATTGCTGGTTAAAATCAGGTCCAAAAGTACGGACGATGTTGTGCCGGTAAGTGGTAAACGGGTTATTGATGCGGGCGGCAAAGCCAAGTTTATTTTTAATCAGTTCCTTGTTCATGCTCAGGGTGGTACTCACCAAGCCGTTCGAGTAGCCTTGCAAGCCGGTGGGGTTGCGGCTCACAATGTTCAGGTCGGCGTTCAGGTTCCAGCCTTTGGCAAACCGGAAACTGTTAGATAGCGCGAAAGAGTACATTAAACGGTTATTGCTTATGGGCCTGCTGTCGGCAGAGCCCTGCAGCCAAAGGTACATGCAGTTGCCGTTAAGGCTCAGGTTATAAATTTTATTAAACGGATAGGCAATGGCCACGTTGCTTCCCAGGCTGGATGATTTGCCCGTGTTGGCGTAGCTGGTACGGGTAACCTGGGTGGTTGGGTCAAAGTCGGCCACCTGTAAATCCAGGTTACGCATAAACGAGTAGTCCAGCCCTATGTTAACCGAAAGCTTGCCGTTGCTGCCGTAACTCATCTGTAAATCATTCAGTACCACGGGGCGCAGATTGGGGTTGCCGGTTACCTCAAAATTGGGGTTCGAGCGGTCTACATAAGGGTTAAGGCGATTGATGCCCGGCCTGCGGATGCGCTGCGAAAAGCCAAAGCTTAAGTTGCTTTGCTTGCCTAAATTTTTGCTTACCGCTACCGAGGGCAGCACGTTAAGATAGTGCTGTTTGGCTACCGTAGCGGTGCTGATAAAATCAGCATCAATCACTGTTTCTTCAAGCCTGACTCCGGCGTTAATGTTCCAGCTTTTTAGCGTCAACTGGTAACTGTTATAGGCGCTGAAAACGTTTTGATGGTTAATGTATTGATTTGATAAGACAGCATCGGGCACAAACTCGCCTGTCACATCGTTCAGGCTGTTATACCCAAAATTGCTGCGGCTGGTGCGCAAAATACCTTTGATGCCTGCGTCTACAGTGATGGCTTTTAACGGCGTAGTAAAATCGGCCTGCAGGGTTTGTTCGTTAAATTGCTGGCGGTCAGTCTGGGTGTAATCGGGTGTAGCAAAGTTAACACGGTTGTTTATATTCACCTCCCCGTTACGGTTATTGTGATTACCCACATACTGGTACGAAAAGGTAAGCAGTCGGTTTTTGACCTTTTTAAAACCTAACTGATAATTTAAGCCCGCATCTAACCCATAAACATTTGCCCGGTTACGGTTAGTTAATTGGTACGCTTGTAGCAAAGTGTTATTTTGATTTAGGGTTGATGCCTGTGCCATTTGGTCGGTTGCGCGGCTGCCGTTGAGGTTAAACTGGCCCGATAGTAAATGCAGGCTGTCTATCTCATAACTCATTTCGGTGCCCAGGTAAGCCGTTTTGTTATTAGCTTTTCGGTTGCCGGTTTGCAGTAAGCGGGTGGCATCACCGCCCAAGCTTTCGCGAATATTAACAAAACTGGTTTGGGGCGTGCGGTTAATGCCGGCACCACCAAAAGCAGAAAGCATAAGCCTGCCGCTTTTACCCGTAAATGAGCCACCTGCACCCGGCCCGCCAACCGGGAAACTTTCATTAGCATTAAGCATACCGCTGTAGCCATTGTTCACTTTTTTAACGGTGATGATGTTGATGATGCCCGCCAGCCCTTCGCCGTCGTACCTGGATGGCGGAATGGTGATCACCTCGATGCGTTCGATGCTGGAGGCAGGCATGCTTTTAAGCACTGCGTTCAGGTTACCCGCTATACTTGCCGAAGGTTTGCCGTTGATGAGCACCCTGAAGCTGGTATTGCCTTTGAGCAAAATGTTGTCCTGCCCATCAAGCGACAGGTAGGGGATTTTATGCATCATGCCTAAAACACTGGTCGACCTGCTTTCCGGGTCGGCTTGCAAATCGTAAATAATGCGATCTGCTTTCTGTTTAATTAACGGGCGGTTACCGGTAATGGCTACATCTTTCAGTTGGTTAATTTGCGGCTTAAGCGTTAGTAAACCCAGGTCTGTGTTGGTCTGTAGTTTGATGTCAAATTTTTTAGATGCATAGCCTATCGTCACAATGCTTACCTGGTAGGTAGCCGCGGTTAAACCGGTAAAGCCGAATGAACCATCGGCTTGACTAACTGCGGCTTTTACAGGTTCGCCTTTAGTGTTGTAAAGCTTGATGGTCGCAAATGCTAATTGGTTATGGCTAATGGAATCGGTCAGTACACCTTTTAAACTGAGAGTGCCGTTTTTCGACTGGGCAGTCAGCCGATGGGTCGGCATCAGGCATAAAAAACTGATGCTTATCATGATCAGACAAAATTTGTTTTTCATGAGGTGTGAGATTTTAGGTTTGTAGAAAAGTAAGGGCATAGCATTCCCCTTAAAAGCCTTGAGTCTTTTTAAAACAGAGAATAGTAAACAGGAATATGTTCGGAGGGTGCGCTACCGCTACGGCGGTTTAGCGGTTTTGCTTGCGGCGGTGGTTACGAATAAACAGGTAATAGGAGAAAAAACCGGCGGCTATAAACATCATTTCTACGCCGTAGGGTAGTGGCGAGTTTTCGGCGCTGTAAGGGGTAAATTGTAGTACCACCAAACCCAATCCTCCGGTAAATAAAATGAAAGCCCATTTTATGGCTTCGGTACCAAAGCCTGAAATTTGCTGTAAAAATTTGAGTCCGGTTTCATCGAGCAGACCGGCATCAATAATGCGTTTTTTAAGTCGGTAGTTATAAAGGGCCAATATAAAAACGGCAATCAGTACAAAAAATATGATGACGATGATAAAAGGCATTAACTGTTTCATGGCGCGTAATTAAGTGATTTGCTACAGTAGTCGGTAAAACACAGGCGGCGGTTGCAAATTTTTTTATTTAATTTTTGCAACCGTAAACCTGTCCATCCCGACTACTGCTATATGTTTGACGAAAAGGAAGTTGTATCCGCCATATTGAAGGGAAACTTCCGCGCCTTTGAACGCCTGGTAAAGCAGTACGAAAAGCTGGTGTTTTTTGTAGTCAACCGGTTGGTACAGCACCTGCAGGATAAGGAAGATATTTGTCAGGATGTTTTTATCAAAGTACACCACAGTCTGCCCAGGTTTCAGTTTCAATCCAAACTATCAACCTGGATTGCACGCATTGCCTACCTCACCGCTGTCGACTATGTAAAACGTAGCAAAGCTGGCCTGCAGGCTGATTATCCGGAAAATATTGACCATTATCACTTTAACGACGAAACACCCGAGAGCGCTTTGGTACAAAAGGATACCGCAGCTTACGTAAACTTGCTGATTGCCCAAATGCCGCTGCAATATCGCACCGTGTTAACGCTGTACCACTTAAACGAGTTTACCTGTGCCGAAATTGAACAGATCACCGGCATCCCCGAAGGGACTGTGAAGAGCCACTTGTTTAGAGCCCGCAAAATATTGAAAGAGAAAATTGAGCACGACCATAACCACTAAGCCATGAAAAAGCTAACCGACGAACAAATACAAGCCCTGCTTGACGATGGAAATCCCATCACCAATGTTGGCCTATCCGCGCCCGACCGGCAGCAACTGGAAAGTTACCAGTCGTTATTTAGTAAGCTGAATGCAGAACCAGCCGAAGGTCTGCCGTTTCACTTCGCACGTAAGGTTACTGCCCAACTACAGATTAAACTAAAAAGGCAGAGCGACATTCGCTTTAACCTGCTTGCGTTATTGGGCGTTTTTGTTGGGTTCATCAGCGTATATGGGTTGCTGTCTTTGATGGATTTAAAAGCAGCTTCCGCTTTTTTACAGGCAGTACTTAGGTTTAAATGGGTATGGATAATTGGAGTATTTACGCTGATTGGTGTTTTGGTATTTGAGCAGCAAGTTGTGGAGGAGAGAGAGCATAGGTTCAATGAATAAAATGTCTGACAAATAACAATATTCGTTACCAGAATAATAAACATTGAAAGCTGTCAGGGTTAACGTTGAGCGTTTATAAAGGGCCAAGTAACTGTCATTCTATCAACTCAATCACCTGCAATAATAAAAGCCTCCGTTTAAAACAAATGTAGCAGCGGGTTGCTGTAGCATTGTTGTTATTTAAACAGCCTACCCGATGCAAATTTCGTCTTTGTCTTTGCCCTTACTGTTATTAATTTTTATTGCTGCTGCGGCTGCTATATGGTGGGCAGGCATACGGTTGTCTGAAACAACTGATGTACTGTCGGACCGGTTTCATTTAGGGGAAGCTTTAGGTGGAACGGTCATATTGGCTATCGTTACCAACCTACCCGAGATTGCTATCACCGTGAGTGCTGCCATAAAAGGTAGTTTAGATTTAGCCACCGGAAACATATTAGGCGGCATTGCGCTGCAAACGGTGGTTCTGGTGGTTTTGGATGCTTTTGGTTTAGGCAAAAAGGGAGCGCTCACTTTTGTGGCATCCTCCATGACGCTACTGCTCGAAGCCCTTGCTGTAGCCGCTATTTTGACGTTGGTTGTTGTAGGGCATCAATTACCAGCTAATATTGCCGTATTGGGCATCTCGCCGGCCAGCTTGATGATTGTTTTGGTTTGGGTGGTAAGCTTGTTACTGGTTAGCAAAGCAGGAAAAGGACTGCCCTGGAAGAAGGTAACATCAAATCAGAGCGACGACGCAAAAGAAACCGATAATTCAAAAAAGCCTGAGAAAAAGAAGGACTCGGATCAATCCATAGCCAAGGTAATTGGCCTGTTTCTGTTCTGTGCGGTGCTGACGCTCGTAGCCGGTATAGGGCTCGAGATGAGCGGCGAGGCATTGGCAAAACAAATACACCTGGATGGATTGGTATTTGGAGCAACTATAATGGCCTTAGCCACCTCTCTTCCTGAGATTTCTACCGGTCTGGCAGCTATCAAAATTGGAGATTTTGAGCTGGCCATGAGCGACA
This sequence comes from uncultured Mucilaginibacter sp., assembly GCA_913775265.1. GTDB lineage: Bacteria > Bacteroidota > Bacteroidia > Sphingobacteriales > Sphingobacteriaceae > Mucilaginibacter. The sequence goes on from CAJYJH010000064.1 coordinate 27,694, forward strand.
TCCTGGGTGGTAATGCATTTCTGCCGGTGCTCTTTTTGCTGGCATCCGCTATTGCTGCAAAACCGTCGCTGCCGCAGGCCCACCCATCCGATATTTATCTCACCGGCATCGCGTTGCTGCTCACATTGATCTATAGCGTAGGACTAGTCTTCAGGTCTCCAAAACAATACTTCAACATGGGCCTGGATTCGCTCACCGTTTTGCTTGTTTACCTGTTAAGTATCGGCGGATTGTTTTTGATTGCCCGGTAAAAGGTGCTAACAATGAATGCCAAACACATCTACCATCACATAAACAAAGATTACCCATAAAAGCGCTAAAGACATAAAGCCGGTGAATACTTTGCCATAATCTGATAACATAAAAGACCTGAAGCCCGACTCGGGTAAAACTTTAAATACGGCATCTAAAGCTTTGTAACTAAAGAAAATAAGAGAGTGCAAGCGCAAAGATGCGCTGTCATAAGACCCCAGCCCCACCGCAAGGGGGAGTAGTCCCACCTAAATCCCCCCCCGGTAGGGAGGACTCTAATTGGTATGTAGGCTTTTAAATTCTGATTCTGATCAAAAAGCGCAAAGGCCCGCTGTTGCGCCCCGGCCAGCGCAAGGCTCGTGCGGCTGTGAGGTGATCGCAACAGCTAGGCCGTTATTCACATGTTGTTTGTTTTAGTTGTGTTCATGAGATCGCTGCGCTAAGTCTGTGTACTTTGTGGCTATGACAAAGTACCAGCATCCGCGGCAAATGAGCGGACTGAACTAAGTAAATAATCACATACGTTAGTTAAAAACGCACAATCCTCAATTACCGCAAGTATCAGGATCTCTCACTATCGTTCGAGATGACAGCGTAAAACCCATTTACTCATTCAAAACATTCACTCATTAACATCACTACTCATTCTTAATCGCCCTTACCGGATTAGCCAGCGCTGCCTTAACCGATTGCCAGCTGATAGCCGTTAAAGCAATAAACAGCGCAATGGCTGCCGTAGCTACAAATATGCCCGGACTAATAGCTATCCGGTAGGCAAAATCATTCAACCAGCGGTTCATTACCAGCAGGCAAAGCGGTACGGCTATCACAATGGCAATCACTACCAGGCGCATAAAATCTTTGGCAATGAGTACCACAATGTTGGCTACCGAGGCACCTAACACCTTGCGGATGCCGATCTCTTTAGTGCGTTGCTGTGCGGTAAACGTAGCCAGGCCAAACAAACCTAAGCAGGCAATAAAAATAGCCAGGAATGAGAATAGCGAAAACAGGTATCCAAAGTGCTGCTCAGACTGGTACTGCTGGTTAAACTGCTGGTCTAAAAAGTAATACAAAAAAGGGCGTTGCGGAGCTACCGACTTCCATGTTTTTTCGATGGCGGCTACGGTCGAGGCTACGTTGTTGCCCTTAACAGATACCACTATGCGGTTAAGATCATCAGGCATACCGTAGCGCAGTGCCAAGGGCTCTACCTTGGTATGCAGCGAGCGGAAATGAAAATCTTTCACCACGCCGATGATGGTGCCCTGGCGTCCCCACTGGGCAAACTTTTTGCCCACGGCATCGGCCGGGTTGCGGTAGCCGTAAAGCCTGGCGGTAGCTTCGTTGATCAACAGCGCCTGGGTACTGTCGGTCAGGAAATTACGTGAGTAATTGCGACCGGCTGCCATGGGTATTTGCAGGGTAGGGATGAAGTCAAAATCTACTTCGTAAATCAGCGGATTTTTGTTCATCATCGTGCCGTTAGCAGTTTCAATATTAGTACCTGCATTGGGTAAAAATTCGCCGGGCACGGCACGCGATGCACCCACCGAGCCCACGCCGGGCTGGTTAGCAATAGAATGTTTGATAGACTCAATATTTTTTGCAACCTGATTGTCGCCCTCAAAATTGATTACCAGCATTTGGTCTTTTTTAAACCCTAAATCATGGTTGTTTAAGTAGCGTAGTTCGGCATAAACTATAATGGTACCCGCAATCAGTGTAATCGAAAGCGTAAACTGAAAAACTACTAATGCCTTGCGCAGCGACATACTACCACGTGACGGCTTTACCGTACCCTTAAGCACAGCCACCGGCCTGAAACGCGATAAAAACCAGGCAGGATAAGTGCCAGCTAACAAGCCGGTGATGATAATTAACACTGCCGCCCACCAGGCAAAATGCCCGCTAAATAAGCTGTTTGGTGCAAAAGCCTTGCCCGACAGCTGGCTCACCACAGGCAAAGCCAGTTTAGTAAACAACACGGCCGCTACACCAGCAACCAGCGCAATAATGAACGACTCGAGCAAAAACTGCCGGCGCAGGGCTGATGGTGTTACGCCCAGCACTTTACGCACGCCTACCTCTTTGGCTCTTTCGAGCGAGCGGGCGGTGGATAGGTTCATGAAGTTTACACAAGCAATCAATAAAATAATAACACCAATGCACGAAAACAGGTAGATGTTAAGCATGCTGCCCACCGGTCCGGGCTGCCTCTGGGCTTTAGAGTGCAGGTAGGCGTTATCCAGCGGTTCAAAGGCAATGGAGTAGCCAGGATCGTTAGGGTTGTGGCGCTTTAAAAATGCGGCGGCGCCAGCTTGCATAGGCTCAATGCGGGCATTGGGCTTCAGCAATACATAAGTGTAAAAATCGACATAGCCCCATTCGGGGAATGCAAAAGCCTGCCACTTGCGGGCCGTAGCCATGGAAATTAGTCCGTTAAAGGTAACCTGCGAGTTAGACGGCACGTTTTGCACCACGCCGGTAACCATCAAAGTTTCACTGTTGTCGGCTTTTATGGTTTGGCCTACCGCATTGGCGTTGCCAAACAGCTTATGCGCTGTTTCTTCGGTTAAAACAATACTGTAAGGGGCGGTTAAGGCGGTGCGGGCATCGCCGTATAACAGCTTCCAACTAAATACCTTGAATACCGTCGAATCAGCACAAATTAGGTTATCCTGCTGTATGCGCTTGTCGCCGGTTTGCAGCAGCAGGCTGATGGGGCTCATCATCTGCGCAATTTGCTCTACCTCTGGAAAGTCGGCCTTAAGGGCAGGGCCCACCGGTGCGCAACCCCAAACCTGGTAGTCCTGGGGGGCGGGAGCAATAGGCTTCTGGCCTTTCTCTACCGCACGATAAGTTTGCAATACACGATAAATGCGCTCATGATTGGCGTGGTAACGATCAAACGATAGCTCGTGTTTAATATATAATGCAATAAGCAGGCAGCAGGCCATGCCAATGGCCAAACCGGCAATATTAATAAAGCTATAAAACTTGCGTTTAAGCAAGTTGCGGCTGGCTATGCGTAAAAAGTGTTTAAACATAAGGCATCGAAGTATACCCACATAAACCTAAAATATGATGCCAGTAGTTAACGTGCTGATTGACAGTGCATATTAAACGAAATATGTACGTTATCGGACGGTTGCGCAGTACGCTTGCGGACAGAAGCGGGGGGATTAAGAGCCGAGAGCTAAGAGACAAGAACCAAGAGCTAAGACCCAAGAACCAAGATTTTTAGACAAAAAGTATTCACCCACTCATAGCGTTCGATTTGCTCACCTGCACATTTGCATATCAAAAACATTCGCTCATTCAAAAATCACTCATTCATTTATTGGTGTCCCCAACGGCTAAGCCTGTAAAATATTTTCTGCCTCTAATGTTATTCTTAAAAGTTTCTAATAACTCATCTGCATTTTAGAGGTGTCAGAGATAGTTTTTTACCTGTAGAACATATAGTTATAAAAATAGTCAATGATAATATAGTATACAAATTGGATAAAAAACGCAATTAAATAGGTAGTCCGATTTCGGAAGTTTGCTATTAACAAACACACTTAACCAATTTATAAACCAATTGAAACTTTTGTAAATCAATAAGTTTTAAATTTTTAAATTATTGTTGGACTTAAAAAATCCGAACGGCCACTCTTTGCTTCATATTGTACAATGTTGTCTTTTGGAGTTTTGGATTTGGGAATAAGATTATTGGCTCCGGCAAGCGTTAAATCCGATCTGTATGAGAAAAAAATTACTTATCCCTCCGCAAAAAATCTTCGATAAAGTCGGGGCCTTACCGGCTGAAATCCGAAAGCGCAGCTAATCAAACATCATTATTAAAAAGCCTAATGAGTTTGCCCGTTAACGGCAGGCAATGCCATGCTTTTGCCATTAAAATAGATTTAATCTCATATCAACATATTTACTTAGCCTAAACCACATCCATTTAATTAATCCGCGTATGAAGAGAAGTTTACAAACCTGAAGAATGCATAACATCCATTTGCATTTGGCAAAAGCAATTAAAGCAAAGCCCTAAAGCCCGCGGCGCAGCCGCCACACCAATTATTTGAACCCACATTTTAACCAATTACTATTTTATGGATCTAAATTTTTTACGCAAATTTTCGCTGCTGATGCTGCTCTGCACTTTAGCCAGCACACTTGCGCTGGCGCAAGACCGCAAAATAACGGGTAAGGTAACCGATAGTTTAGGTACGCCCATGCCCGGAGTAAACGTTGCCCTGCGCGGTGTGCCCAGCAACGTAACTACCACGGTCGATGGTTTATACACCATACAGGTGCGCTCTAACAGCGATGTATTGGTGTTTACGCACATTGGCTTTATACGAAAGCAGGTGCCTGTGGGCAGCCAGGCACGTATTGACGTAAGCTTATCTGAAGAGCAGAACGTTCTTTCTGAAGTACTGGTTACGGTAGGTTACACTACTAAAAAACGCTCGGAAGTGTTAGGTTCGGTAGCCACAGTTACCGGTCAGGAGCTGTTAGATATACCTGCACCCAACATCGCTGCTTCATTACGCGGGCGTGTGGCTGGTTTAGGAGTTGATCAGGCATCAGGCCGTCCGGGATCTACAGTCACACTTAATATACGTAACTCACAGGCGTCACCTACAGCAGCACAGGCTGGTGTAACCGATGAGCCGTTGTATATTATTGACAATATTACCGTTACGCGTGATGCCTTTAACGCTCTTGATGCATCACAGGTTGAAAATATTACGTTTTTAAAGGATGCTTCGGCTGCTATTTACGGTGCTGCCGGTGCAAAGGGTGTGGTATTGGTTACTACTAAACGTGGTAAGGTAGGTAAGCCAACCCTAACTTACAACGGCTACTACGGTGTGTCAGATGCTGCACGAGTTCCTAAAATGCTGTCGGGCTATGATCATGCCTTGTTGCTTAATGATGGTTATCGCTTGTCTGGAGCTCAAGCTGCTTCTTCAAGCTTGTTTTTGCCAGAAGATTTGGAGTATATCAAAAATCTGAATTACAAAAGCTGGTACGACGAAATGTGGAAACCTGCGGTTACCCAGCGCCATAACGTAAGTATAGCAGGTGGTAGCGACCGGATAACGTTTTTTACCGGCGGCAGCTACCAAAACGAAAATGCGAACTATCCTGGTATGAAAAATGATAAGTTCAGCTTTCGCAGTGGTTTGGTTGCAACCCTGCTGGAAGGTTTAAAAGCAGATATTGCTTTTAACGTGGACTGGAACATCAGAGATGCCCAGCACGACCTGACTGACACCGATACTGAGTTTTTTCGCCGCTTAATCACCATTCCTCAATGGGTGCCCATCAGCATCAACGGGCAATACGTAAACTATACGCAAACAGGTAGCAATATAAACCCTGCTGCTTTGGTAGAATCGGGTTATTATAACAGGCAGCGGTCTAAAGCATACCGCATCAATGCAAATTTAACTTACCAGCCAAAATTTGTTAAAGGTTTAACTGCTCGCTTCCAGATATCTCAGGGTAGCGGATCTACTAACAGCCGCCAATACAAACCTGGATACTTTACCTATAATTTTGCCAGATTTGGTAACAACCAGGCCTTGTTAAGTGATCAGCTTACAACTACTAATGGTGCGTTTCAAAACGTTAACTCAGGCAGCCAGATTGTAAATCCATCACTTTCCGAAAATAACAGTTACCAAGGCTTTTTAACATTGCAGTACGGCCGCACCTTTGGTAAACACACCTTCAACGCGTTGGCCGGTGGCGAGCAAACCCGCTCCAACAGCGAAATTCTGTCAGTTAACTTTGCCAATCAGCTAATCCCGGGCGGCGAGGAGTACTGGGCTTTTGATGCCTCAACCTTACGGGTACAAAGCGTTGGTCGTACACAGGCAGTAAAACGATCGTATTTCGGTCGTTTTGGTTACGATTTCGATAAAAAATACCTCATTGAAGGTGTGATACGTGCAGATGCTTCTTCAAACTTTGCACCCGAAAACCGTTGGGGTATATTCCCAAGCATCGGATTAGGCTGGGTAGTTAGTAACGAGGAGTTTATGAAGAAGTTTAACTTTATCAACTTCCTGAAACTGAAAGCCAACGTAGGGTTAACCGGTGAGGATCGCGTAAATGACCGCCTTTGGATTGACCGGTACCAGATCGATGTAAGCAACGGTTATCTGTACGGTAGCTCTAACCAAAACAGCTTAAACCCCGGGGTGATACCTAACCGTGATATAACCTGGGAGAAAAAACGTACCATCAACGTAGGTATCGAAACCAGCATGTTAAATAATAAACTCGATTTAACTATTGAGGGTTTCAAAAACTATAATTATGACGGTTTTGACCGTGGAGCTAATCAGCTGTACCCGTTATATGCAGGTTTTGGCGCGCCCATAATCAACTACCGCGAAACTTACAACTGGGGTACAGAGTTTAGCATCGGCTACCGTGCAAAAGTGGGTAAAGACTGGAACATCCAGACTAATGTTAACTTCAGCTTTGGTAATTCGGTTAACGATCGTATTATTTATACGCCCGGTAACCTGATCAATAATACGCCTCCCAACTGGCAAACTTCATTTGGTACCGATCCGCGTAAATATAACAGCAGTAACATTGGTTTAAAAACACTGGGCATGTTCAGAACCCAGGCCGATGTGGATGCTTTTATGGCTCAAAATCCTAACTACCGGTCATATAACCTCATTCCTCAACCGGGATGGCTGTATTACGAAGATACCAACGGTGATGGTGTAGTAAATGATAATGACATGGTGCCTCTATATAATCGCAGCACTTCAATTTTTGCTCCGGGTATTACGTTAGGTGTTACTTACAAAAACTTTAATTTAAATACCAATATCTCGGCCAGGTTTGGCGGCAAGGTGTTTTACGATAGCCAGGCCCGGGCCATACCGGCAAACAACATTAATGTGTTAGACATCTGGAAAGACCGCTGGACCATCGATAACCCGCTCGAAGGTAAGTATCCAAGGTTTGACGATCCGTCGATAAATAAAAATTCAGACTTCTGGGCAGTCGATGGTACCATGGTGCGCATCAACAACATGACGTTGAGTTACAAGGCACCTTTAAGCCTGGTAAGAAAATTAGGATTAAGCGGAGCCCGCATATTACTTACCGGTAACAACTTATGGACGTTGGTAAACCCGCTTAAGTACAAAGACCCTTATACCTCCAACACCTACGATTATCCGGTTCTGCGTACCATATCTGCCGGTTTAAGTGTAAGCCTTTAATATTTTGAGTAATGATTAAGCAAGTAAAAAATAATATAAGAAAATCTGTTTTGATTTTAGCACTGGCAGCCTGTTTGCCGGCCTGCACCAAAAACGATGACTTTTTCAATCTGCGAGATACTGCCGGTATAGATGCCGCTATATGGAGCACCGATGGTGCTGTGCAGTTACACCTTAACCGGGTTTACGATGTAGTGGTGCCGAGCTTTCCGTTCCAGGTAATACCGGATCGCGGACAGGTACACCTGGCCAGCGACGAAAACTATTTCCCGGATGGCGAAGAGTGGGCGTTGGCAGCCTTAGGTATGCGTGGCGTTTTAGGAAACAACGATGTTAGGTATGTAGGTAACCGATATACCGGCAACAACGGCGATAACCGCTATTTTGACATCAGTCGCTGCAACCAGGCTATTACTAACATCCCATTGGGTACATTGCCGCAAAACGTGCAGCGCACCTATTTAGGGCAATATTACGCCTTGCGGGCTATGGTTTATTTTGAGCTGGTAAAAGTATATGGTGGTGTGCCCATTATTTTAGACCCGCAAACACCCGAAAATCTGTACCTGGGCGGCCGTAAAAGTGCCAAAGAATGCTTTGACCAGATCATCAGCGATTTAAATAATGCCATTACTATGTTGCAGGGTTTCAACCCCGGTGATGGCGATGGCCGTGGTAAAATGACCAGTTTAATTGCCAGCTGCATCAAAGCTAAGGCGTTAATGTACTGGGCAAGTCCGCAGTTCAATCCAAGTAACGATGCTACCCGCTGGCAAACTGCTCTACAAGCAAACAAAGAGGCTTACGACCTTTGTTTAGCCGCCGGTAAAAAGTTGATGGCCAATTACGGAGAGATTTTCCAGACTGAGGGAACTACCAATACGGAAGCTATTTTAGTACGCACATTTTCGCCAACCATTGAGCGCAGAGGGCATGATGGTGAGCGCCGTGCAAGGCCCTCATCAGAGGGAGGCTCTGCTTACAAGGGTTACATAGCTACTAAAAAGCTGTTAGATACCTATCCGATGCGCGATGGTAACGTGCGGGGCGCATCAACTCAGTTTGCGTATGATGATGTGATGTTTTGGGTAAACCGCGATCCGCGCTTTGATGCTACTATTGCCTATAACGGCAGCAACTGGCCGCTAAGCGGTAACAACAACCGCAAGCAGTGGACTTATAACACCGCTGTAGGCGAAAGTAACGGTAACGGTACATATTGTAAACGTTTTAGTACGCCTGGTTTAGCTGTGGGCAATGTGCCGTACTCAAACAACATTGGCGGCAGCGGCATGGACTGGATTGAGTTGCGCCTGGCCGAAGTGATGCTAAATTATGCCGACTGTTTAAACGAAACCGGCAACCTAACCGGTGCTAAAGATATGGTGAGGCAAATACGCGTAAGGGCAGGCATTGTAGCCGGTAACGGCGGTAATGATTATGGCCTGGGTGTGGTAACCGGCCGCGACCAGATGCGCACTCTGTTGTTAAACGAACGCATGATTGAGTTTGCGTTTGAAAATAAGCGTAATGCCGATTTGCGCAGAACCCGCCAGATGCACCTGCTAACCGGTCAGATGCAAAAAATTGAGATCAACCTGGTTAATCCTCCGCAGGGTACTAATTTAAGAGACAAAGGGGTTTTAGAGGCAGTTGACGCCGCTGGTGTGGCATTCAGAGATAAGCTTAACATTAATGATAAAACTACCTATCTGCGTTATTTCCGCCCTTACACCATTGTAACCAATACCCAGTACTCTAACTATTCGGTGCCCGAGTTTCATTATTTCTACACCTTCCATGATGATTTTGTAAATAATGGAGCCAATATCGATCCAACCATTGGCTGGGCCGGCGGCACGTTCGACCCATTGAAGTAAGCAAGGTGTACAGGTATCAATTAAAATTGATTTTAACGACTCAACAATGAAGATCAAAAATATTCAGAAAATACGACTTATGGCAGCGGGTATCGCTCTGCTCAGCTCGTGCGCAAAAAAGTCTGACAACATATTTAATATGTTTGATGACGTAACTGTTACTTACAATAACAGCAGCCCGCTTGCAGTTACTGATTATAAAGTGGTGAATGACGGCGACAGTGTTTATGTAGACTATACTATTAACTCAGCTGCAGAAGACATGTACTCAGTTACTGTGGAGCGCGCCGCCGGTGCGCAAAACGGTGTGGAGCGTACTGTTATCCGTATAGACGATAACAGCCGCAGGCGAAGTTACTCTGATGTACTTAAGCTTAAAATGAACCGCGACGGTAAAACCAGTTACCGGGTTTACGCCATGAACCAAAAAGGTACTTACATTGGCGATGGCTATAAAAAGGTAACTATCGACGTAAACCCGAGCCATATGGTTTACTCCAGCCGTAATATTTACCTGCCCGATTCTACAGCTAAAACAGCAACATCGTTTTTCTCACTGAATGATGCTACAGCTTACAGCTATACCGAAGGCCAGGCCAATGCTGCTAAAATAGATTTTGGCATCTGGAGAAGGCCCAACCCAAGCACCAATGCGCAGGAAGTGGCCACCAATCCATTTGTGTACAACCTGTATGCTATCAATGTGGCCACCAATCCATTCCCGCTTTATGATATCAGCGGTTGGACACCTAAGCGTGCTACCAGATTTGCTGCACCGCAAACCAGCCAAACTAACACGTTTTTGTACAATGTAGTGTCAGGTTCAACTATTGAGGCCACAGCTAAGGCGCGTAACCCTAACTTAACGGCTATTACGGCAACCAGCTTCGCAACCGGTTTATCGCCGGGTGCTACGGTATGCTTTTTAACGCCCGAAGGTAAGTACGGCATAATGTTAATCAACAATATCTCGTTCGATTTACAAAGACGTCCGTTTATCAATGTCAGTGTTAAAATACAACGTTAAATAGCAATTAAGCAACCAGGCAGCGGCACCGCAGGCAAACGCTCTGACGACGCTGCCTGACAAAAAAAAATTAATCCCCTGATAACTGGCACCAAGCGATGTGCCGTTGCAGTCAAGATCATGCCGGCCGGATGCAAAGCCTCTTCATCTTTGCGCCGCCATAGGCAGTTGTTCAATAATTGGATGGCGTGCGGCTATAGTAGCCGCACGTTTTTTGTTTAATTGGGGGAGATGTAAATCCAGCTTATCTTACAAAGCCTCTAAAAACTCCAGGTAGGCGGGTACGCTTTTTTCGGCCCACTCATCGGTGACGTTATGCTCCATGCCGTACCAGGCAAAGGGCGGGCGGTAGTTAGCTTTTACGTAATCAAAACTCAGCTCAAAGGGGCGCAGCAATTCATCAAGTGTGTAGTTGTATTTACCGCCGGCACTGTAGTCGGGCTCATCGCTACCCAATGAGATGGCCAGGGCAATTTTTTTACCCTTCATTTTAAAGCCGCTTTTGCTGCCATAGGCCCAGCCATGGGTAAGCACTTCATCCAGCCATTGCTTAAACAGGGGCGGGCAATTAAACCAGTAAAACGGAAACTGGAACACTATTTTATCATGCTGCTCTATCAATTGCTGCTCGGCAGCCACATCTATTTTGCCATCGGGGTAAACCTCATATAACGGATGCACGGTGTAGCGGTCGGGATGCTGCTGCAGGGTCTGCATCCACTTTTTGTTGATGACAGACTTTTGCATGTCGGGATGTATAACGATGACGAGCGTTTTCATAAGTATTCGAATTCAAAAACAGGGCTGCAAAGCTAAGGTAATTTGGCGCACATTGGTGCTGATAAACTGCATTTAAAAGCATCAATGCCGCATTTTGCTCTTAACTGCCTGGTTGTGAAGTTAACTGGAGCGACGAAGATGAAGTCTGATCTGTCTAAGTCACGAATAAGCATTCTCAGATGCCGTCATCACCGGCAAAAAGCTTCCCTTTACACGCTGGGATGCTTGCGCTTTGGGCCTACTTCCACACGTGGGCGAAGTAAACGATCACGTAGCTCAACAAACACAGCAGGCTTTGCGCGGTAAAAGGCCGGAGGGCGTTTTGAAGCGGTCGCCGGTTGCGTAACACGAACATGCTTATCGCCCAAAATAGCACAGCCGAGGCAATATCGAGCCAGTCGAACCGGCCGTTCGTAATGTGTACCAGTTGAAGTAATTCAAGCCCTACCGAAAACACAAGCGGCAGGTACATCAGGTTAAGCTGCAGGCCGCCTGCTTTAAGGTAATAGGGCTTTGAGGTGAGCGTGATGCAGAATACCCACAAACCTTCGGGCAGCGAATAAATAATCAGATCGGGCAGGGGCAATGCCTGGTTAACGGCCGACCGCAGACTGTAGTAAGCAGACCGCGAAAAAACAGCCATGAAAATATCGTTCACTACTGTTTTGTCCGTTCGGTAAAACAGGTAAACAAACAGGCTGATTAGGAGGCTCGGAAAAATAAGCCATAATAGTTTTTTCATGGCTTTTGGTAGGTGTAAATTTTAAAGTAACCCCAGGGTTGTAAGCTTGTCTCTTGTAACAGGTTAAACCTGCTGATGGCCGGAAATTGACCCAGCCTAAATACCGACTTAAAGTGTAGCAATCCCGAAAATAGCAGAAAGGCCCGGTCAATATACTGCAACCAGTTATTAGGCGTGATATGGTTTAAGATGAACAGCTTGCCCTGCGGTTTCAGCACGCGAAAAACTTCTTGCAGTAATTGATCGGGATTATCTACTACGGCAATCACGTGCGAAAGCACTACGTAATCAAATTGGTTGTCTCTAAACAGCAGCGCTTCGCCATTCATCTGCAATAACCGAACATTAAATTGTTGATGCCTGGCTGCTACGGCCAGCATCCCTTCCGAGGTGTCAATGCCCGAAATGTGGTGCCCGTGGTAAAGCGGCAAATGGCTGCCGTTGCCCACTCCGACCTCGAGCAGTTGCCCGACGGGCTGTGCATTTACCTGGCTGATGAGCCGGCGTTTTTGCGGCTTTAAGAATACATCAACCAGCGGGTACAAAACCCTGAACCGGTTATAAAATTGTGATGTTTGCTGGCTCACTGTAAGGTTGTTTTTGCTTTAAATAAAAGTACTTTCAAATACAAAGTTATAATTTGATTTCGGATTTGCAAGGGGAGGGGGAAAATGAGTGGATAAAATCAAATGGTTATATCGATTGATAACGAGACATCTTGATACTTGCGATAAGTTACAGTGAGGTAGTAAACTCCGCCGTCATGACGATGAATATTGGCATCCCACGTGCTAAGTCGGTCGGTGCGTTTTTAACATTGTTTAGTACTCATTTACTCACTTCGTCCGCTCATTCGCCGCGGACGCTATTTCTTTTGTCATAGCCACAAAAGAAACAAAAGGGCCTAGCTGTTGCGATCACCTGCCCGCCCACAAGGCTCTCACTGGCCCGGGCGCAACAGCGGGCCTTTGCGCGCTTTGGTCTGAACTGGAATTGACAGAATCGATTATCACCGTGCCAATTGATGTACTCCCTCCCTGTGAAATTTAAATGAACTACTCCCTCTTCAAGGCACTGAGGGCTTAGTCCAAAACCACCGGTAATTCACTGGCCTTTTTGTAGATGATCGTATAACATCCGCCGCGAGATTTGGCTTGTGTTTATAAAAAATTACTTTGTACTTGTAGCAAGCAACCCATCTATCGCTGCGTTCAATTCCTGTTCTAAATGGTCTGTGTAACCATTTATGCTTTTTACAATAATACCTTGTTGGTTAATAAGATAAAAATTAGGAGTGCCTGTAGTTTGATATTTGTGTTTTAGCCTGCTGCTACCCAAATAAACCGGAAAACGGATATTGTTGGCCTGGATATACTTTTGGGCCTGAGCCGGTGTTTCTTCGCTGTATATGCAGGCAATGGCGGCATTGCTGTTGGCATACTTACTGGCCAGCCGGTTCATGAGCGGATTAGCCAGGGCATTGGCAGTACAGGTAACCGAGCCAAACTGCAGTAAAACTATTTTGTTGGCAAATTGCCCGGCAGGTAAACCACTTCCATTTAGGTGCCTGACTGCAATAGCAGGAGCTACAGTGCCTTCAGGCAGCATAACCTTTGTTTCGGGGTCAAGCCCGGTTAAATTAAAGGCAAACGTTGATGGTTTGACCGCTTGGTTTAAAATATAATTTGCGAAGCGTCGTTCGGTAAAAACATTAATCCGTCCAATTTCATAACCTCCTTTAGTAGCGGTGGCGGCGGCAACCTCTTTAGTGTATACAGGTAGTAACGTTTTTTTGCTGAGGTAAAAATACCGGTAAGTATAGTTGTGCTGATTATTTTCGACCGTATCGTAAGCGCTCACGAAAAAGCCATAGCAGGGATTCCCAGCTACTAACGTATCTTTCAAACGCGTTAGTTTACGTTGCTTGTTATTGATCACCGCAGTTACCTGGTTTATATAATTGGTAAGCGAATTGGCAATTGTTTTAGGTTGCGTTTCTACATTGTACACACTGTCTTTCAAGTCCAGCCCATACGTTTTGCCTCCGGTAAATATTTCCCGGTAATAAGGCTTTCCTTTTTCGGTTAACGAAAGTTGATTTTGAGCCGTAATTTGCCCTGCTGTGTTTTGTAGGATAGTTTCCTGACTTTGTGTAACAGCAGTATCGTTGCTGAATAAATTCTTATCCACACGTAAAACGTTAAAAACAATACTTCGATGGCTTTTTATGTTTTGTACTGATTGTTGCAGTATGCCAACAGGCTGCTGTTGCGCTTGTGTAGCATACGTGCAAATGATATGCAATGAAAGGATGATAAGGAAGCGGTACATACAGGCAAGATAAGTATAACAAAGCAATAAGCTATAAATGGCTTGTAATAAATAGGTTACTATGACAGGCAGAGCAAGCCTAATGAAATACACCTTGTCAAAACACTTCAAAAAGCTATATTTGAAACTCATCCTCATCCTATCACCCAATAATGAAAAAGACATTAAGCCTGACTTTAATTGTATCAATAACCGCAGCGCTGGTTTATGTCCTGGTTCGCACTATCGGCATGCAAAAAGCGGGTTTTGCCATATCACTTAATTTTTTGCTTATGGGTGGTGCGCTCACCTTTTTGGAGACTTTAAAAAGTAAGCTGCAATCTGCCTACTTTAATCAGCAGCCTTGGGAAGCAGGGGGCAAGATTTACCAACGCTTAGGTATAAACTTCTTTCGTAAATTATTGGTATGGGTAGGTTGGGAAAAGCTCGGTAAAGCTACCAAACCTGTAGGCAAAGGTGCCGAAACGCTGGCTCACTTGCATTACCGGACTAAGATAGACGAGTTAGGGCATTTAATCATTCTTATCATTGTGTCGGCATTCACGTTGGTGGTGGCCATCAGGTTCGGGATAGCCAAGGCCATGCCCCTGTTAATATCTAATATTTTGCTTAACCTGTACCCGGTAATGTTGCAGCGGTTTAATCGTCCGCGCATTGCCAGGGCTATGCGGCTCGGTCAACGCAAAGTTGATGCTGCCTTGATGAGCTGATTTAATTAAACGTTTGCCTGAACTCCAGCGGTGATGCATTGGTTTTCTTTTTAAAAAGCTTATTGAACGATTGCGGATACTCGAACCCCAGCCGGTAAGCAATTTCGGCCACCGAAAGATTAGTGACCGACAGGTATTCTTTAGCCTTTGCTATCAGTTTTTCGTGGATGTGCTGCTGGCCTGTTAGTCCGGTAAGTGAGCGTAGCATATCGCTTAGGTAATGAGGGGTGAGGTTCAGCTGTGCGGCAATACTTTCCACCGTGGGCAAGCCTGCGTTCAGCGTTTCGGCCTTTTCAAAATGCTGGTCTAAAATCTGCTCCATCCGCGTCAGCAAATCGTGGTTAGCGGCTTTGCGGGTAATAAATTGCCGCTGGTAAAACCGGTTGCTGTAGTTTAACAGTAAATCAATATGCGATAAAATAATGTCTTGCGTATGGTGGTCAATGTGCTGGTACTCTTCCTCAATCTGCTCAAAAATTCTGAGCATATAACTTTCTTCTTTCTGAGACAGGTGCAGCGCCTCGTTTACCGTGTACGAGAAAAAACCATAGTTTTTTATTTTGGCAGCCAGCGGGTGTTTGTATAAAAAGTCGGGATGCACCAGCAAGGCATAACCCGAAGCCGGGTAAAGCGTGTCGGTAGGTATATCCGGCAACGACAGCACTTGTTTGGGTGATACAAAAGTCATCAAACCTTTATCGTAGTCGTAATACTGTTGCCCGTAACGGCCCTTACCCGGAACGTTGCGTTTGATGGATATGCAATAAAATCCTAAAGTAAAATGCTCCCAGCGGATGCTGTTGGTAAAGCGCATATCTGCAATGCGAACCACGCTCACTAAAGGGTGCAGCGGCTCTGGTAGTGATACCAGCCGGTGCTTTTCGGTTATAGATGAGATGATTTGCATTGCAGTTAATGTTACAAAGTTAACCTAAAATCTGTTTCCTGGTTTCTTTCCTGAACTCCTCGTTGCCCAGCTCGTTACGGCGGGCGTACATGGCCTGTGCATCGGGCCCCGCCATGTAACGGATCTGGTCTTTATCATCGGTAGCAGCCTCGTAAACTACTTCGGCAATTTGGCGCGGTGTGGACGCAGCCTGCATCATGGCATCTGCCGCGCCAAAAAGTTTTTCTTCGAGCGCGGTATAAGCCGGGTGTACCGAGCGGTCGAGCGAGCGGCCGATAAAATCCGTCCTGATGGCGCCCGGTGCTACAGTTTTAATACGGATTTTGTTTAGTCCCAGTTCGAACGACATCCCTTCAGACCAACCCTCTACGCCAAACTTGGTGGCGTGATAAATAGAGTGTAACGGAAAGCCGATAACCCCGCCGATAGATGTGGTGCTGATAAAGGTGCCCGATTGCCGCTCCCTGAAATGCGGAATAAAAGCCTGGGTAACTCTGATCACGCCTAAAAGGTTGGTATTAATTTCTCTCAAAATCTGCTCATCAGTCAATGATTCGAGCGCACCCATCAATCCGTAACCGGCGTTGTTAAACACCACATCAACCGGCTGCAGTTGGGTAGCCTCAGCTACGGTGCGTTTAATTTGCTCTGCATTTGTCACATCAAGTGGCAGCAGCGTAACACCCGGCAGCTGTTTCAGTTCTGTTTCTGCATCCGGATTACGCATGGTGGCCATAACCCGCCAGCCCCGCTCGTGGAACAGTATGGCCGTAGCTTTACCTAAACCGGCAGAAGCTCCGGTGATAAAAATTGTTTTTTGCATGGTATATCTAAATCGTAATGCAAAGGTTGGGTAAATCAATTAAACAGATGTATCCGGATGGTGGGTAGTTGTAGCCGAAATGGGGGAGCAGCCCCTCCTAAATCCTCAAGCCTCCCCGAGCCCCCCAAAGGGAGAGATTTTGAATAAAATTTTGGTAATCAATTCATTTAAGTCTTTAATTCAGTAGATTCTGATACAAGAAACGCATAGGCATGCTACTGTAAGCCTTCAGCCCCTAAAGAGGAAGTTTTTGAATACATGCATATAACTATGGAAAGGAACCGTGACAAAAAAGAAGCGCAGAGGCCCGCTGTTGCGCCCGGGCCAGCGAGGGCCTTGCGGGTGGGCAGGTGATCGCAACAGCCAAGCCTTTTTCTTTCTTTTGTGGCTATGACAAAAGAAATAGCCTCGCCGGCAATGGGGCGACAGAGGTGAGTGAATGACCACTGTCCTTACTTAAAAACTCACAAACCCAATTTACCTGGCATGTGAGATGCCTAAATGAATTCGGCACAACGGGTAAAGATTTCTTTACTTCTTAACTTCCACGCTAACTTCATTCCCCTCATCCAACCCACTCACACCACCACCTACATACTTAACTAAATAATTACCGGATTGCAGGGTGTAATTACGGGCCAGGTTAATGGTGGTTGTGGTACTGTCGTGTGCGGCCACGGTGAGGTACGCTTCGGCAGGTGGCGGCATCATGCGGCGGGCCATGGCGCCTTTAAACGGTGCTTCGGTGCCCTGTGCATCAGCAATGTCAAAGTACTTGCCCAGGCGGTCAAACGGGGTTTCCCATTTGTAAAAGCGCTGAGGCTGGCCGCTGTGGTTAATGACGGTAAATGTCAGCATCACCGAATCGGCAGATACGGCGGGCGATGGCATACTGAGCCGCGTTTGCAGTTTGGCGGTGTCGGCTTTGGCCGGTATACTATCCTGCATAGTAGTAGCTGTATTTTTTTGAGTCTGGCAACCGGCGGCAAACAGTGCGGCCAGCGTGATTATTGTTGATAGTTTGCGTAGCATAAACCCCCTCTAAATCTCCCCCTGGAGGGAAGACTTTTTAATTATATGGTTGAAATTAATGATTTGGCAAATGTATGATAATATGGGTAAGATGGTTTTTCGGAGCCGTCGTTTAATCATATAATATCATTTCGAAAAAAATGTAAGTTCTTTGTAGGGGTATATGCTGGTTGGGTTGTCTCATCGGCAACATGGTTCTAATATTATTAAACTTTGCAGCCAATTAGCCAGCACAACAACACTACCGAAATTGATTTTGGGCACGAGGATACCCTAAACAGCATTTACCTGGAGCTGTATGCAGGCCTGCACCGCTATGCCTTTACTTTTGTACAGGATGCTGCCCTGGCCGAAGAAATGGTGCACCAGGTGTTTTTAAAACTGCTGGAACGTCAGGCTCCGATCATCATACATACTTCGGTTAAAAGCTACCTGTACCGCTCGGTTTACCACGAGTGCCTTAACCACCTGAAACAGCAAAAAACAAGGCAAGTTGTCCAATTGGATAACCTGACCGACGCCACACATACCGAAACGCCTGTTGCTAAACTGCAGTACAACGAGCTGGAAACTCAGGTGCATGCCGCCATTAGCGACCTGCCCGAGCAATGCCGCACCATTTTTCAGTTAAGCAGGTTCGAGGAGTTAAAGTACCACCAGATTGCTACCCAACTGGGCCTTTCGGTTAAAACCGTAGAAACGCAAATGAGCCGCGCGCTCAAAAAACTGCGCATCAGCCTGGCCGATTACCTGCCCTTGCTGGTAGCAGCCCTAATTACATTATTCACCCTTTTAATACATCGCCATGATTGTTAATGATGATTTATTGGTGAGCTACCTATCGGGCAATTGCGAGCCCGATGTGGCCGTACAGCTGATGCAGTGGCGGCAGGCTCATCCCGAACACGAAAAACAGTTCCGGGATTTTAAACTGATCTGGGAAACCAGCGCCCGCCTGGGTTATACCGGCCCAACGGATGCTGCCGCATCCCTGCAGCGGCTCCGGCAGAAAGCGGCGGCGCAAAGCAGCCTTGCACCTAAAGGCAACATCAGGCATATGCAACAACCACGGGTTTGGTTAACGGCAGCCGCGTCTTTATTGGTGCTCTGCGCAATTGCGTGGTGGTTTACTACTCGCAATGGCAACATAGAGGTGCTAACCCAAAACCAGGTACAAACCGATACCCTGCCCGACGGCTCGGTGCTTACCATCAACAAGAACACCGAACTGCAATTTACCCGCAACTTTGATGGTGCGCAACGCAGGGTGTCGCTCAAACAAGGAGAGGCATTTTTTAATGTTAAGCATCAAACTCAAAGGCCGTTCGTCATTACTGCAGGGGCTACTACCGTGCAGGTGCTGGGTACATCGTTCAACGTTAAAAATATAAACGGCCGCGTAGAAGTGATTGTGGAGAGCGGGATGGTGGGCGTAACATCGGGCAACCAAACAGTAATGTTAAAAGCCGGCGAAAAGGCGGTTACCCAGCCCCGAGTGCACCGCATCGTCAAAACCGCTAATCCCGATCAGCTTTACCAGTACTACCGCACCCGCGAGTTTGTAGCGGTTAACACCCCGTTGTGGCGCATGGTTGAGGTATTGAATGAGGCTTATAATAGCCGCATTGTGTTAGACCGTAAAGAGTTGCGCACACTGCCGCTGAACACCACCTTTAAAAACGAATCGTTGGATGACATCCTGGCTATTATTGCCCGCACGTTTAATTTAACGGTGCAGCGTACATCTAACCAAATTATACTACGGTAAACGCCTTTTAATGAGATTAACCTCTACTATATATATTTTTTGCTATTGCTTTTTACTAATGCTGAGCCTGGCGCAAAACGCGAGTGCGCAAAGCCCCGCTCAGCCTAACATTACGCTACAGGCCAAAAATACCAAACTGTTTATGGTTTTGCAGGAGATGGAAAAACAGGCGGGCATTTATTTTTCGTACGATGGGCGGCTCATGAACCGCGATAGTTTGGTTACGCTAACCGTAACTCAGCAGCCGTTAACCTCGGCTTTGCAAACGCTGTTCGGCAACCGGTTTGAGTACCAGCAGCAGGGCCGTTACCTGGTGATTACCCCGGACATGCCCCGGCTGGCCCTCACCAACACCGACGTAACTACCGATGGTAATTCGGTATCGGTAAGCGGCCTGGTAACCGACGAGCGCAGCGGCGAACGCCTGATGAATGCCAGCGTGTATGAAAAAGAACAGCTGGCCGCCACACTGACCGACGAGCACGGCTATTTTAAGTTACGACTACGGCCGGGCGCCTCGGGCAGCGTGTCGTTAACGGCAGGTAAACGGTTGTACCACGATACCACCGTGCATTTTTTACAATCGGTACTGGTAAACGCGCGGGCAGGCACGGCAGCCTACCAGGCCGACCGAAGCCGTGGCAACCGCGTTGAACGCACGGGCTTGGGGCAAGCTTTTATTTCTACCCGGCAAATGATACAAAGCCTCAACATTCCCAATTTTTTTGCCACCCGCCCGTTCCAGGTGTCGCTTACGCCGGGGCTAAGCACGCATGGCATGTTTAGTCCGCAAGTAGTAAACAAGGTATCGCTAAACTTAATAGGCGGCTACACCGCAGGCGTAAACGGCATTGAGGCCGGCGGGTTGTTTAATATCAACAAGCGCGACTCGAGGTATTTACAGTTGGCAGGGGTGTTTAATCTGGTGGGTGGCAACGCTTACGGGTTGCAGCTGGCCGGTGTACATAACCGTGCGCTCGATACGGTAAAAGGCATACAGCTATCGTTTTTTACCAACCAGGCCGAGCGGCAGTTGTCGGGATTACAAATCAGTACCATACATAACCGCACTCAACGTTTAAAAGGCGTGCAGGTGGGCATCGTTAACGTGGCCGACACCTCAGAGGGCATGAGCATAGGTTTGGTTAACCTGGTACGCAACGGCTTTTATAAAATCAGCTACTCGGCCACTAACCTCGCCAATATCAACCTGGCACTTAAAACAGGTACACACGGGTTTTACAGCAGTTTACTCATTGCGGCCAACCCATCTTTCCATCAAAAGTTTTATTCGTTCGGGTTGGGTATAGGACATGATTTTATGTTTACCGAAAAGCTGTACCTATCGGCCGAAGCCGACTACCAGTTTGCCTACACCGGCTCGTGGGACGACCGCTGGGCGCAGGGCAAGCTGCTGCTTAATTACCAGCTTACCAATAGCATCAGCCTGTTTGGCGGCGCTACTTACAACAAGTACTCTTATACGGGCAGCCAGCCGGGTTACCAAACACGATTTAGGGTGACAGCCGACGAGTATTACCAGCGCATTCGCAATCATCGGTTAGGCAACCCGGTACAGCGCTGGATTGGTTGGGAGGCAGGTATTGCTTTTAACTCTGTATTTAAACCGGCGTTAAAAAAAACGGCCGATATATCAAAGGCCTGGTATGTTGGCGTTGCTGCCACTGCGGGTATAGGTTGGAATCAGCCTTTCCGGATGGTAAAAGGCGCTGACTTACTGTTTCAGCGTGATTTGGGCGAAAACCTGAGTGCCATACTTTCAACAGGTTATACATTATTTACAGCACCTCCTAATCCGTTAATTAGCAGATATGACGACTTCTACCTATATCTGAAGGATCTTAAAATTGTACCATTGCGGGCGGGTGTAAGACTGAGAACAGGCTCGTCATTTTATATATCGGGCGAAGTGGGCCAGGCTTTTGGTAACACACCGGTTTATGTTGTACAACCTGCTCAAAGTAGCTACTATATCAATTATCAAACCCGTCCTTACCGCGCCTGGACCTATGCCGCCAGTGCCGGGTTTAGCTTTAAAAGCGGACTGGAAGCCGGTTTAAAGTTTGACGATTACGGCCTGCAAACGGAGTACAAACAATTTGCGCTGCGCCTTGGCTACCGCTTAAAGCTCAGTAAATAAATAATACAGTCCCTTGTAGGGGTAAGTGCCAAATCTGCTGTCGTAAGGGCAAAAAATCTCTGATGCAATTTAAACCTCTACTCTCTGTTTTATTAGGATGTATGCTGATGGCCACTACGGCATCAGCGCAAGATAGCTGGCACGTTGGCTTTGGCGTTAACACCAGCCTGGCCACCGGCGAAGCCTTTAAATACACCCTGGGCGGTGATATCCGTGCCGAAAAAACTTTTAGCAACACCATAACCGGCACCCTGTCGGCAGGCTTTACGCACTTTTTCGAAAAAGATCATTTTCGTGGCTTTTCGCAATATGGCAGTCCGTACAACGTGATCCCTGTTAAGGCGGGCATCAAATATTTTGTAGGCCAAAAGTTTTACCTGGGAGGCGAGTTGGGTGCAGGTATTGCCTTTGAGCAATGGGGCACTTCATTTTTATGGTCACCTTCAGCCGGCTTGGCTTTTAACAACGGTTTAGATTTGAGCCTGCGGTATGAGGATTTTACCAAAAGTCCGGCCACCAAAGCCGTGTCGTTGCGACTGGGTTATAACATTGCTGCCCGCAAGCTGGCTTTTCGCGCTAAAAGCGATGTACCGGCCAACTGGCAATTAACCACCAGCCTGCTGTACGGCGCTGCAGCTACCGGTGCGGTAAGCAAAGTTTTGGGCGGCGAAATAAGCGTCAATAAGTTTGTAGCTCACAATATAGAAGCGCTGGTGAGCGCCGGGTATAGTTATTATTACGTCCAAACGCTGAGCTATTATTTTGACCAGCCGGCCACTACTATAGAGATCCGCAAGTCGGCCAGAAACATCGTTCCACTGCGGGCGGGTATCAAAGCATATGCCGGTAATCGCCTTTACGCCGGTGCCGAAGCTGGTGTAGCCTTAGGTATTAAAGGCAGAACCTCGGCTTTGTTAGCACCTTCTTTAGGGATCAACCTTAATAATCATATAGACGCAGGTTTGCGGTACGATTACTTTAAAGATGACTACCAGCCCAATACACTTTCCTTAAAACTGGGTTACCGGTTTAACCTGTAAAAAATAATATTCACCTAACCTTTATCATCACAAGGCGGCGCAGTAGCGTTGCCTTTTTTTGTGGGCGTTTGTCGGGGTAAAGTGCCGGTAGCTTGTCTTAAAGTAAACTAAACCAATATGCAGTTATTTAAAGCTTTATTGTTTTTAGGAATAGGGCTGGGTAGCATAAAGCCGTTGAGTGCCAGTGCGCAAAATGATTTGAGCAAAGGCATATCTCATAACGATTATTTACAAAACCGCCCTCTGCAAGATGCCCTCCAAGCGGGTTACACTAATTTGGAAGCCGACATTTTTTTGCATCATGGCCGGTTGGTGGTGGCGCACTGGTTTCCGTACCTCAAGGGTACACGCACGCTTGATGAACTGTACCTTAAACCGTTGAGCAGTTATGTGAAACAACATCGGAATGACGCTGAATTTTTGCCAATCACGCTGCTCATCGATATCAAATCATCTCCGTTAAAAACCTACCTCGCGCTGCGAAAACAGCTGCAACCATACAGCGATGTGCTATCGGTTTATGAGGGCGGGTGTGTTAAGCAAGGCCTTATTAATATTATACTCACCGGGCGCCAACCGGTGCAGTTTATACAGCACGAAAGCCGCACGTGGGTACTGATGGACGATGCTTTGAACGCCCTTGCCAATGCTGCCGCGACTGATGTTTTTGCTATGGCCAGTTGCCGGTATTCGAAAGTGCTTAGTTGGCGCGGCCGGGGAGTTATGCCCGATGCAGAACGGCGCAAACTCATCAGCCTGGTGAATGCGGCGCACAGCCAGGGTAAAAAGGCCCGCCTTTGGGCTTCGCCCGAAAACGATGAGGTACGCTGCGAACTCTTAGCCTGCGGTGTAGACTATCTGAACACCGATCGACTGGCCGAACTAAAGGCTTTCTTTTCGGTGCGACGCGCTGCGCAGGCCATTGTGGCAACCAACAAGCCGTAAACTTCAATTACTTAATATCTGCATGATAGATCCACGAAACATTCCCGCAATTACCAAAACCGACGAACCAGTTAGTCAACCATTAATATCGCCGCCATCGGGCGTAATGTTTAACCGGCAACTTATTATCAAAGGCAGTTTATGGTTTGCTTTAATTACAGTACTTACGGTGGCGGGTATATTTTTTTACCATAATACCGGTAAAACGCTCGGTGCGCTTAGCCACATATCGTACCCTTATATTGCCTTGTGCCTGGTAATGCTTTGTGCCGATTTAATGCTGGGTAGCTGGCGCAACCATATTTACGTGCAAAAGCTGGCGCCTGCGGTTCCGCACTGGGTGAGCTTTAAGGCCAACGTAGCCAATATGTTTATGGGCGCAGTTACCCCGGCGCATGGCGGTGCCGGCCCGGCGCAAATTTATGTGTACACCAGCAACGGCGTTAAGTTTGTAGATGCCTTTGCCATCAGCCTCATTAATATGGGAGCTACGCTTATTTTTATGCCGCTGGCCGGTTTTGCCGCTATTGTGCTGATGGATACCTCGGCCGTGAGCGGACTGGTACCTGCCATGCTGCAATATGGTTTTTGCTTTTTTATGCTGTTTTTGCTGGCCTTTTTGCTCGCCTTCTGGAAACCGGTATGGATAGGCGTTGTCATCAAGAAGATTGCCCAGGTGTCGTCGGCCATTGTTCCCAAACGCAAAACTAAGCTCAACGCATGGGCCATCAACGCCTGCCAGAGCATCAATAACTACCAGCAAACCTGCAGTGTCATCCTCAAGCAAAACCCGCTGCTGTTTCCGCTCAGTTTGCTTATCACCACGTTGCTGTACCTCAACAAATACTGCATGCAATACGTCATCTTGCTGGGTTTAGGTGTACAGGCAAGCCTGGTGCAGGTCATCTCTATACAGGTGCTCATCCAGTTCATGATTTACTTTGCACCCAGCCCGGGCGGGAGCGGTTTTGCCGAGGTAAGTATATCCGTATTGTTCGGCCGTATTGTACCGCATGCCTTGCTGTCGGTGTTCACCTTGCTGCAACGCTCATTTTTGCTGTTCATCCCGGCGGTGATCGGGGCTGTGGTGGTGTTGGGTTTGCTGAGGAAACAGGCGAGCCCCCCAACCCCCTGAAGGGGGAGTGGAAGTTTTTAGTTTAAACCTGATTTAAGCATCAATCAATAAGACTTAATTGCTTTTGGGTTTGTTAAGCGATCTGCCCGACTCAATAATTGCTTGGTTGATCTCTCTGATCTTTTTGATGTCTATTTTTTCCAGCTTCCGGTCGTAGGTTAACAAGCCGTTGATCTCGTGTTCCACATCGGTAGTTTGTGTATAGACTGCTACGCTGAGCCCTTTGTAAAGCATCAGCTGCTCTACCTGTTGCATTAAAAATACGTAGCGGTCGGTAAGTGCGGCTGATGTTGGCTCATAACCGTAAGCGTTATTTTCAACCGGCCACATGTGCCCTCTCGTAAACAAACCAACGCCGCCAAACTCACCCAGTGAGGCCGCCCTTCTGGCATCGGGTTTTGAAGCCCCGATAGGGCCAATGTATATATGGGTATCCACAAAATCTCCGTTTGCGGGGTCGCCCAGGGCTTTTTGGTAGCCCGGGTTGTTATTAAACCCCGAGTTGCCGTTTACCAGTCTGGTTGGATCATATTGCTTTACCCACGCCGTAATGGCTGCAATATCAAACGCGCCCCAGTTTTCGTTAAACGGCACCCAGGCAATGATGGACGGTGAGTTATGCAGGTCATCCATCACAGCTTTCAGTTCCCTTCTAAACTCGCTGCGATGCTTCAGCGTGTCTTCGTTCTGGTACCAGATGGCCGGCATGTCCTGCCATACCATCAATCCCATTTTATCTGCCCAATAGTAAAACCTTTTCGACTCCGTTTTCATGTGCTTACGGATCAGGTTAAAACCTGCGTTTTTAGTAAATTCAAGATCAGATTTCAGTGCCTCATCATTCGGGGGCGTTAATATGCCGTCGGGCCAGTACCCCTGGTCCAGCAAGCCGATCTGCATTTCAAATTTACCGTTCAGTAAGGGTCTTACCACACCATTCACTTTACCTAACCTTACGTCGCGCATGCCAAAGTAACTATTTACTTCGTCGGTTATTTTGCCGTTTTTATCTCTTAATTCTATTTTAAGATCGTACAAAAACGGATCATCGGGCGACCATAATTTAGGCTGCTTAACCGGTAAATACAACTTTGTTTTTACTGCTCCTGCTGTTTTCGACACCACTTTTTTGCCGTCAAGTGCCGTGGCCGTTACGGTGCCCTGGTCTGCCTTAACCGAAATCATTAGTTTTTGGCCATCTACATCCGGCACTATACTCATGCTTTCAATAAAGCTGCTGCCAATGGGCTCGAGCCATACACTCTGCCAAATGCCCGAACTAAAGGTATAATCGCCACGCGGGCCATTTTTGCCGGAAGGTGCCTTGCCATCATTAGGGTCATGAGCTGCCACTACAATGTTGTTTGTACCCGGTTTCAAATATTTAGTAATTTCCAGATGAAAAGCATCGTAACCTCCTGCATGTGTTCCGGCTTTGTTGCCGTTTATAAAAACGGTTGCCTGGTGGTCTACCGCATCAAAATTAATGATAACTCGCTTTTTGTTCCAGGTAGCCGGAATAACGAAGTCCCGTCTGTACCACATATTGATTTCCTGATCTTTGCCGATGCCCGAAAGAAAAGACTCCGGACAGTACGGAACCAGGATGGTTTGGTGACCGGCAAAGTTGGCGGGCTTAGCAGGAGCCAGTGCCGACGGCGTATTTTTACCGCCCATATAATCCCATTTACCATTCAGGTTTAACCATTCTTTGCGCTGAAACTGCGGACGAGGATATTCCGGAAAAGGCAGGGTAGTAGAAGCTGCCCGATGTGTCCATTGCGTTGGAAGTTTGGGTGTTTGCGCCGGGAGATGACTTACAGTGAACAAAAGCAAGGCCGGTATACCAAGAAGCCTCTTCAAGTAATTGTGACAGTTCATTCGGGAAATAGTTGGTTAAACGATTTAGCAATCTATCAAATGTAGCATAAATTATTATAACAAAGTATCTGTAATTATAACACTCATCGTGATGAGCAGATGCCGGGAAAATGGGAGAGAATATAAGCAGCTTGTGTTGTAGCACATCCCGGCAACACAATATTTTTTTAGTGTTATAAAGCGGGCGGGGGAGTTGCAATACTTTACATAATCGTTTTTTAATATGTATATGAAGCCGTTGACATGAGTTTTGTTACTTTTTTAGGATAGATGTTATTTATAAAAAACCACAACCCCCTGTTGCAAAGTGTGCTACCTCTGCGTATAGGCAATAAAGTAAATCGGCTATGAAAACCTTATCAACCCAATTATAAACTATCACAGCAATCCTGTTACTGGTTACAACGGCCTGTAAAAAAGATAATAATACCTCAGTACAAGCATTACAGGGCATTTGGTCAGAAGATCCAATGAGCATGGGTGTGACCAGAACCATTACCTTTGGCAAAGACAGCGTGTATTACGTGATACAAAACCGGGGCATTTATATTTTACCACCCATATACAAAGGGGCTTATCAGGTAAAGGGTAACAGGCTAATCACCCGGTTTAGTGCTGATAATTTTGGGCGCATCAGTGTTATACCTTACGAGTTTAGCCCCGTACCCGGCAACGCAGGCATGTACGAAATGTTTGCTAACGGCACCTTCCGCGTAGTGGAAGGCCGCCTCATTATTCAGCACACCGGATACTACAATCGAAAGCCCGAGCCCACCACCACCATTTACCGGCTAAACCCCAGAGATTAATGGATTAAGTAAAACAAGCGGCGATAAGCAAAGCAACCCGCTGAAAACCGCACCGGGCAAAAGTCGTCAGCTTACTTACAACGAAGCTTTTGAGTTACCCAAGCCGTCATGCCTATGAAAGCCGGCGTCGGACGTGCTGAGTGGTTGCTTTATTATGTAGACGTTTGTAGAGGTGACCTTGTTCGGTAGGGCGCCGCAGTCAGTGCAGCGCAAACGTTTTGCGGTTTTAGCATAAATTTAATGTGGTAGTAAAGCGCTAAGTCTAACTTACGCTTTGCCAATTGAGCGTGTTCCAACTCTGTAAGTGGCCCAGGTTAAACCCTGGCTCTAACCTTTGCACGCTAAGACGTGCGTCAAAAAAGACAATACATTGTTTTTATCTTTACCATTAATACTTGTGCAAAAATGCAACCGTCGTGAAGACCGCTTTTAATTTACGACGTAAATGAAAATGTAGTGTATGGATATCACGGATATCAATAAGAATCCCATAAAAAAAATTTATGTTTATAATGACATACAAGACCATTATGGGCTTAAACTCGTTTTTGAGCTACAAAAGGGGTATCTGTTTTTTGATTCGCTTAAATTTATATACAAGCACGATACGAGTAACTTGCCACAAGTTTTATGGGAAGAACATCGTGTTGATCATACAGAAAATTTAACGTTCAAAAGCATAAAGGAAGATGAAATAGCAAATTATTTTATGCTTTTATCAAATGATATGCTCATTTATGTACATCAGACAATGAATGGGAATGAGTTTTGGCATCAAAGTGTTCGGTTTCTATACAACGATAACGTAAGTGCTGATGATTATAACAAAGCGATAGAGCACATGAACGAAGATTGGGTTGAAGACGGCATCATAACATCAGAGTAAGAATATGTGTTTTCAGTGGATAAAAGTTGCAACGAAAACTTTATCCTTCCAACCCGTCATGCCGACGAAGGTCGGCATCCCACGCGCTGAGTAGTGAACTTATAAATGAACATGCATGGGTGCAAACCTGTCTGATGGGGTGCTGAACTCAGTTCTGCATGACTGTTCGAGATTTTTTTCTAATTAGTTTGAGATTGTTGATTAACATTCCTCAGGCTGAATAGAACTATTCGTCCACTTCCTTATCATCCTCACCCTCAGGCATCAGCAACACAAAAAAGTCAATAACTAAAGATACAATTTCGTTGTCGTGGGTCATGCCCCAGTAAGCGGGGTAAACGCCGTCGCCGTAGCCTGATTGGAACATGGTGACGTTGAGGTTGGTGCCGGGGATGGTAAAGTTGATCCAGTCGCCGTAATCCTGCGGGTCGTCGGGGTTAGTGGCGTTCTTTTTAAACTGGGCGGCAAAAAAGTCGTCGTAAATATTTTTACCGGGGTTTTGTTCGTGCCAGTTGTCTACAAACCGGTTGTAAGTCTTACCGGCCTGCTCATCAAAAAAGCCGCCCAAACCGGCATCTACCGGAAAGCCAAAAAACGCATCGTC
The DNA here is from genome assembly GCA_913775265.1 of uncultured Mucilaginibacter sp. Lineage (GTDB taxonomy): Bacteria > Bacteroidota > Bacteroidia > Sphingobacteriales > Sphingobacteriaceae > Mucilaginibacter. The sequence continues at coordinate 56,666 of CAJYJH010000064.1, forward strand.
TTCGGGTATATCGGTCAGATCTTCCTCATCGCGCAGGGCCAGTACCCATTTGTCGGCACGCTGGGTGCTAAATTCCAGCTTGGCCACGGCAAAGCGGTCGCCGGCATCGGGTGTTTTGGCCATATACAGCTTAACAGGAAATTGGCCTGTCGGGCTGGTGAGGCTTAGGGGTTCAGAGTCGGGCACCACTAAAGGGTCGCACACCACAATGCGGCCGGTGGGCACGTTCAGGTGGCCTATGTTAATGGTTTCTACAGCAATATCTTCTACCGTAGCGTTATCAAAAATTTGGTTATAATCCGTTTGTGACAGTTTTTCCATGGCGGATGTTCTTTATGGATGATGATTTACAAGTATAACAAGCGCAACGTTAAATGAGGGTTAACTGCCTGCATTTTATTTTAGGGAATTGTAAAGCAAAGTTACCCGGCTGCAGTGGGGGGGATTGATCGCTTTTTGAGGAATGCCCGGTTGTGATTATGCAAAGTAAACCATGCGCTGCAAACCAAAAAATTGCAGCATCTTTGGTGTACGCGTTACTGTAGTTCGCCAGTTCATGAAACTCAACAAACACTATCACTACCTGGGCAAAATGTGCCTGTTGGCCACGCTTTTAACCTCGTGCAAGGCTATCAACTTAACTGAGCAATTGCCTACCGACACGTACACGGTTCCGGCCGGGCAATATAACCGCCTGCCCGGCGCCACGGGCAGCAATGCCGCCGAAGGAACCGGCAAAATCAGTGTGGATTTAATGCAGGACGACTCAGTGCTTACCCTGTCGCCCTCGAGTGGCAACCAACAGACCCTGCACGTTAATTTATCAGCCATTGATCAGCTTAAGCTAAAGCGCGTAACTTTTGATTTGGATGTGCTTACCATTCCGTTTAAGATCAGGCCATCAGTAGCAGGTTTCCCCGAGCAGCTGAACGCCAATTTTAACGCTGCCATGTACTTTGGCCGCCGGGTGGATCGCTTTACCATACAAACTACCCGCAAGGGGCGCGCATCTAAAACCCGGCTGCGCGGCACCGGCTATGGCTACGGTGGTTTTGTGGGCATCGGCTCCGAAGCTGTGAACCCGTTTGTGACCAACAACCGTATTGATTACGAGTACGATGGCTTTGTGATTAACGGTGGTGTAGCCGGCATTTACGATGCCCGGCGCTTCAACTTGGGGCTGGCCCTTGGTGCCGATTTTTTGGTAGACCGCAACCGCCGCGACTGGATTTACCAGGGTAAGCCCTGGATTGGGGTGCTGTTTGGGATTAATTTAAATTAATGGAAGTTAGTGAGACAGTGTAGTTTGTGAGTGAATGGATTATAGCGCTGTCATCTTGAACGATAGTTAAAGATCCTGATACTTGCGATAATCTGATACGGGTTTGCATAAAAATCCTGGTCATGCCAGTGAACATTGTTATCCTCTGTACTAAGTTAGTTTGTGCGTTTTTAAATTGCACTGGTGATGACTTACTCACATCGTCTGCTCTTTCCCGGTGCGGCTACTTCTTTTGGCATAGCCCAAAAAGAAGCAAAAACGCCTGGCTGTTGCAATCACCTCACCACCGCACGCTGCCCACCCTGGCCCGGGCGCAACAGCGGGCCTCTGCGCTTTTTTAGTCTGAACCGGAATTTGTAGAATTTTAGGAATTAACAGAATTGATTGTTGACATCCCGCCAATCAAAAGTCCTCTCCTTTGGAGAGGATTTAGGAGAGGTAATTTGGGTGGTGCTGCTCCCCCTTTGGGGGGCCGGGGGGCTCGTCACCCTTCCCAGCTTCGGTCGAAAGGCGGGCAGCACGACGTGGCCAAGTGCGGTGGCAGAGGCATTTTAGATTTTGCTGAAGCATGGGTAGAGTGGCGAAGCACGGGCAAAATATAAGTAGCCTGTGGTGCTGCCCGGCTTTGCAGCGCAATGGCCCAGTGCGCAAAGAAGCAAGCGGGAGGTGACTTGAATTTTTGGTTACTTTTGTTTCAAGACAAAAGTGACTAGGCCTCTGCGGCCAAAGAGCAGGCTAAGTAAGTAAAGAACTGCAGGCTCACATTAAAATCGCACAAACTTTATTACACTAAGTACCAACCTATCGCAAGTATCAAGATCCCTTCACTGTCGTTCGGGATGACAGTGAAGGAAGTTGAGAACCAAGAACCAAGAAAAAGCATTCACTTATTCATTCAAAACTCATTCACCCATTACCTTCACTCGCAGGCTTTACCTGGTTCACAATTTTAGCCAGCAAATCTCTCAGCTCCATGGCTTCTTCAATGGTAATACCTATTTCAGATAGCTGATCTTGCAGGCGCGGCACTTCTTGTTTAAGGTTTCGGCCTTTGTCTGTTAGCGAAATCCGGATGCTGCGCTCGTCGGTTTGCGAGCGGTTACGGATGAGCAGGCCTTGCTCTTGCATACGTTTAAGCAAGGGTGTAAGCGTGTTTGACTGCAGCTTTAGCCGGTCGGCCAGCCAGGTAAGGTTTACCTCATCTTTTTCCCAAAGCACCATGAGCACCAGGTATTGCGGGTAGGTGATACCCAGATCGTCTAACACAGGCTGATAACAGCGGGTCATGAGCCTGGAAGCTGCATACAAGTGAAAACAAAGCTGGTTATCTAACAAGTAACGTTGGTCGGTATCGGGTACTTTCATCATAGGTGCTGCAATACGTGCTATAGCACATTTAAGGCATAGCTCAGTTATTATGCAAATTTACCTTTTGGTTAATTAAATCCCGTAAAAAAATTAGTGGTGCAGTAAGGCATAAAAAAGAGCGACCGTTTCCGGCCGCTCGAGCATCAGCATATAATATATATAAACACCTGCTACCGCGTTACACCACGCTTAACTTCACATCCACGTTTCCGCGGGTAGCATTAGAATAGGGGCAAACCTCGTGCGCACGGGCCACCAATTGCTCGGCCTGCGCTTTATCAATACCTGGTATGGTTACATCCAGGGCTACGGCTAAACCAAAACCGCCGTTTTCACTCTGCTGTAAACTAACTATAGCCTTTACTGTTGATGGCGACTCAGGCTTTACTTTGGCCTGGCCCATCACTAAGTTTAAGGCACTATCAAAACAAGCTGCGTAGCCTGCTGCAAACAACTGCTCGGGGTTAGTATAACCCGCACCGTTGCCGCCCAGCTCTTTAGGCATTCTTACTTCAATGTCTAAAGCGCCATCGTGGCTGCTTACTTTACCGTTTCGTCCGCCAGTTACCGTAGCACTGGTTTCATACAATGTTTTCATAAGGTCAGTTAATATCTTTCGCGATTATATCGTTCGCGATACAAATGTAAAAAGAAGTTTTTGATGTGCAAATATTTTATTCTTTTTTCAGCATCCTGAGCAACTGTAACGGTGATGTTGTTACTATTTAATATATTTATATGCCGAAGTTTGAAGAGCGGCAGCCCTATCAACTTAAAAATTGTTTGATGAACGAGCTTAAAAAGCTGATACAATTTATTCTTCACGCAGATGACGATGATGTATTAACCATTACGCTTGAATGGTACCACATTGTAGCCATTTTGATTTTTATCATGGCCTTGGTAAGGTTTGTAATTTTAATGTGGTAGCCATTGCACCACAGGCAGGCAACGCGCCGGTTTGCTTTGTGCTTATTGTAGCTGAGTATGCAGTATGGGGTAATTACAGACTAAGCTTGATGGTTTAACCTATGCTTCTCATATTATTCCGTTTAACTTCATAGCCGTACCTACCTAAACAGTCCCATGCACATCACAGAAAGTACCCGGCAGTTAACAGACGGCACCAGCTTTTTTGATATTACTTTGATCGAGGCTGAGCAGTCGGCGACCACCGTAATTTTTGCAGCAGGGCGCGGCGGTAGCCCGATACGGCATTTGGATTTAATGCGGTTGGTTGCCCGTCGGGGCTGCACGGTAGTAGCGCCGCATTTTGATATGCTGCCTTCAACAACACCTACACAGCAAGACTTAGAAATACGCCTCAGGCAGCTCGAGCTTGTTTTAAGCCAATATGCGCCCACAAATCAGCCTATGGCAGGTATTGGCCATTCGATAGGCGCTGTAATGTTGCTGTTACTGGCAGGTGCCAAAGCCCATACCTTCGCTGGGCATGAAGTAACAGCTAACGCCAAATGGAGTTTTGACAGATTAGCCCTACTGGCGCCCGCGGTCGATTTTTTCAGGCACCCAGAGGCATCAGTTGATGTTGATGCTCGCATTCACCTGCGCGCCGGCAACCGGGATACGATCGTAACGCCAAACCGTGTATTAGCGTTTAAAAATATGCTGCCCGATCAATCAAAAATAGAGTTTTACTTAGACGAAGATGCCGGGCATTTCAGTTACATGAATGAGTTGCCACCCCATGTAGAAGATTGCCAGCCAAACCGGAAAACTTTTCTATCTGTTTTGGCTGAGGAAGTAGGGGCGTTTGTGACGCAGCATGCAATGTTGTTATAAAACTGTTTTTTTGTTTATAGCGGTCATCAAAATTTGTGTTCGTGAGAAAGCAGCCTCAAAAACGGCCATACCAAACCGGACAGGCACCCACTCTTACTACGCATTATTACCGATGGACAGGCTTAAAGGTGGAACCATTGCCCCAAAAACTAAAGCTAACTAACAGCCAATTTGAGGCACATTAAATTATGCTGCCGGGCAATATTATTTCATTAAACTTTATAAATTTGCCCTGCTACCTATCTTAATCTGCTCATGCAAAGGCTCCGTCACTTTATCGGCTATCACAAAAACCTGGCTAAGCTCATTTTAAAAATACTACTGCACAGGGTAAAGGACGTACATTAAGTTGTGTTGAAAACACTTTAGCTCGATCGCGTTTAAACAGTCTTTAAATAGGAGAGGTTTCTAAATTGTCTACATAGAGACTGAGGTTGATGTTATTAAAATAGGCGTCGAGAATAATAAAAATCTAAGGCAGCCATGCTGAGTTTATTTCAGCATCTTATCAGACAGGCTGACCGCAATGTCCTGATTCTTCCAGATTTGCTAGTTAGCGCGTGGGAGGCCGACCTTCGTTGGTACGATTAATTTAAACAATAATAACGTAGTGACATCTTCGCAACCGACATCAATACCTCTCTGGTAAAACCATCGTATCCCCGCCAATTCTTCTTAACTTGCTGATCAATACTAACCTTATGAACGTTTCCGCCTCTTTGCAAGTTAACCACTGGAACATCGGTCAGCTTGTGGCCTTCAGGTTTTTTACGCTGCTGTTTGTGTGGTTTATTTTGCTCAACCCCAATGTGGTAGCGCCGTTGGTATACCCGTTTGCATTATTAATCAAGGCTCCGGTAGACTGGCTGAGCAATACGGTAGCACAATCGGTATTTCATATCAAAGCTCCTTTAAGCAACAACATAACCGGCAGCGGCGACCGGCAGATTGATTTTATACACTTGTTTGTAGCTTTTACGCTTACGGTGGCAGGCACAATTGTATGGTCGGCGGTTGATTACCGGCGGCACAGTTATAACCGGGCGCTGTACTGGGTAACCGTTTTGGTGCGCTATTACCTGGCCCTTACCATGATTGAGTATGGCATGGTCAAACTGTTCAAGTTCCAGTTTCCGGATCTCACAGAGCGCCGGCTTACACAGCGCTACGGCGAGTCGTCGCCCATGGGGTTGGCCTGGCGGTTTTTGAGCTATTCTACGGCGTATAATTATTTTATGGGTTTTGCCGAAATTAGTGGGGCCTTGTTATTACTCTTCAGGCGCACGGTTACGTTGGGCGCCATCCTTACTTTTTTTGTATCATTAAACATCATGGCCATTAACTACTGCTTTGATGTGCCGGTCAAAATCCTGTCGACCGCGCTGGTAGTGATGAGCTTTTTCTTGCTGGCGCTGGATGCCCGTCCGCTCATCAACTTTTTTATTTTGGGTAAACCTGCCGGGGCGCCTGCCAAGCTCAAACCCGGGTTTAAACGCCGGTGGGTTGGCATCACCGCCCTGGTTGTTAAATGCCTGGTGCTGCTGTTTGTGGTGTTTACCGCCACCATGAGCACCGTGCAATACCTGTATGCCAAACAAAAAGCTACCGAAGTAAAAAGCGGCTATTATAACGTGGTTAAATATCACGAACCCGGCAAGCCTAATGCCCAAACCGGTACTAACGCAAGCCGCTGGCAAAAGGTAACGCTCACGCCCGATTCGCTCAGTATAAACCTGGTTAATGGTGAGCGCATTGCCCGCGCCTGTAATATTGATGCCGCAGGCAATCAGCTCATCTGCTTTAAGCCTAACCAGCGCGAAACCGACTTTACCCTGAAGTACAGAACATCCAAAGCAGGCGGACTAACCCTGAGAGGTAAATTTATGGGGCATAAATTGATAACCCGTCTTGCTTTGCTAAGCGCATATCATCCCGACTCAACCCTGCTCATGAACCGCGGCTTTCATTGGATAAACGAGGTGCCATTTAATAGGTAGCCAATTAGTAAATGAGTGAGTTTTAAATGAGTGAATGTTTCAAATGTGCAGATATGCAAATGTGCAGATGAGGTGTTGGATGTGCAGGTGTGCAAATTTGCGGGTGTGCAGATGAGAATTAATCGCTTTTTTCTTGGCTCTTGGTTCTTAGCTCTCGTATCCCGCTGTCATTCCGAACGGTAGTGAGAAATTTTGATACTTCCGACTTGAATATCAGACGTTCTCGCATCTGAGCGTTTGGCACTCTTTCAAGTAAATAATGGTAATAGCCGCCTATACATCGTTATGTAAATTATCAGCTAAACAGACGGCTGAAGATGGCCATCATGTCGTCAGCATTTATAAAAACAACCGCTGTTCTGCACACTGATGGGGGAGCTACCAATACTTCACATTGGCCGAGAATAGCGACGACATGGCCAGGTAAGAGCGTTCTTCGGTCTGCGGTTTACTGTCTGCTGCTGATGGTAGCTGTACACTGGGCGCAATAACAACGTTTGGTAAGCTGGCGTCCGGTTCCGACAGGGCCTCTTTAAACTTCCTGAAGCTATCAGCTAAATTAGAATTTTGGCTGTTTAAAACATAGGTTTCAAGTTCGTGTAATGAATGTTGAAAGTCTGCTGATGCATCAATGCCGGATTGTACCTGCATAGGCAAAATTTTTTCCGAAATTTTCATAGGTGAAATGATTTATAGTAGGTGCTTGTTTATGGTATAAACTTAAATCAAATAATATAATACGCCAAATCTTATGCTTAAAATACCTATTTTATTTATGAATAATACCTATTTTATTTATGAATAATACGTATTTAAACGTTAATATTAAAATACAGGTTTAAGTACGTGGTACACGCCCCACAAGGTGAATAATCATCAAAAACACTATATTGATGTGCAATTAAAAATATGGTACAGCACAGCTTTGCAACAAGGGTAGTCAGCGTTCTTAAAAACGATCAATCGGTACTGGGTTTGGCCGTAGCCGGGTCGTGGCTGAGCAACGAGATAGACGAATGGTCGGACCTGGATCTGATCATCGTAACCCGGCACAGCATCATTGCCAACAAGGCACAGATGGTAGCCTATGCCGAACGTTTTGGCCATTTGCTATCGGCCTTTACCGGCGAGCATGTAGGTGAGCCCCGCTTGCTTATTTGCCTTTATAACGACCCATTGCTGCATGTAGACATTAAGTTTGTGACGCTGGATAAGTTTAAGGATAGGGTAGAAAACCCGGTGGTGCTGCTGGATACCGATCAGCAGCTTCAGGATGTTATACAGGCCACCCGTCCGCATTTCCAGATGCCTGATTACCAATGGATAGAAGACCGGTTTTGGACCTGGATACATTATGCCCTGCTAAAAGTGGGCCGTGGCGAATACGTGGAGGCGCTTGATTTTTTGGGTTACACTTACGCATGGTAGTTTTTGGCCCGCTGCTGCACATTTAAAACAACAACCTGCCCCGCGGAGTGCGCAAAGTAGAAGCCCAGCTCAGCGCCCCGGATTTTAAAGCCCTGCAAAACACACTGGCCAGCAACCAAAAAGCATCTTTGCTAACCGCCTTACAAAACAGCGTAATGTTATACCGCAGCCTGCGCCAAGATTTGTTTCAAGACAACATCCAGTTAAACCAGGCAGAAGATGCCGTTATGGACTATTTTGAAAAGATGCAGTAAATGATATGACGGTTAAATGTAAGTTCAATCACGTTATAGCTGCGACAAATTCTTTTAATTAATGAGGTTTACGCAGTTACAAAGCTAAAAAGAGGGTTTTGATTGACAGTCAACTGTATCGCTATTCTTGATAACGACATGCAAATTCACTCACTCATGCTTTTATACTCAATTGCTCATTAGTCATATTGTTAAGCCTGTCAGGCGTTCACCCGTCCTGAAGAGATGGCTTCGTACATCGCCATGACGTGCCATTTTGCACTCATTCGCTCATTCAAAACTCACTCATTGGCTAAACATTCACTCACTGGCTACCATCTGCACACCTGCACCTGAAAAACATTTACTCATTGGCTAAACATTCACTCATTGGCTTCCCATCGCCGCAAGCGCCCATTTTGCCATGGCATCAATCACAGGCAGTAGCCCCTTACCGCTGGCCGTTAAGCTGTAAATTACAAACGGCGGAACCACAGGCTTACTTTCGCGCAAAACCAAGCCGTCGGCTTCTAACTGCTTTAGCTGCTGTATTAGTACTTTTTCGGTAATGGCCGGTACGGCACGCTTAAGTTCGCCGTAGCGCTTAGGGGCTGTGCCCAGGTGGTACAACAAGATGGGTTTCCAGTAATTGCCTATACGTTCCATGGTAAAGGTAACGGGGCATTGCTCCAGAGCTATGCGTTTATTTTCTTGTATGGTAGATGCTTCTTTGATCGCCGTCATGGTGCCTACTTTAGGGTAAGTACTTGTATAAAAGTAAGTGCAAATATACCTTTGTTTCGACAAATAAAAAATACAACCATGAAAATCACTATCGCCGGATCATTAGGCAACATCAGCAAATCATTAGCACAGCAATTAATTAACGCAGGTCATGCAGTTACTATCATCACCAGCAGTGCAGATCGTAAACCGGCTATCGAAGCGCTGGGAGCACAAGCCGCTATAGGCTCAGTAAGTGATGCCGCGTTTTTAACACAGGCATTTACCGGCGCCGATGCCGTTTACACCATGACGCCACCTAACCTGGGAGGTGCCAACATTGTAGCCAACACTGCAAAAGCAGGCGGCGCTTACGCCGATGCCATCAAAGCATCGGGCGTTAAACGTGTAGTAATGCTGAGCAGCATTGGTGCCGACCAGCCCGAGGGTACCGGCCCCATTAAAGGCCTGCACCAGATTGAAGAATTGTTTAAGCAACAACTCCAGGGCGTTAACATTACTTTTTTAAGGGCAGGATTTTTTTACAACAACCTGTTTAACGATGTGCCGCTCATCAAAAACGCTCACATCATGGGCAGCAATTACCCGGCGGATGCTGCAATGCCGCTGGTACACCCGCAAGATATAGCCGCCGCCGCTGCCGACGAGTTGCAACGGCCGGGCAACGGTACCGGGGTGCGCTACATCATCAGCGATGTAAAAACCGGAAGCGAAATTGCTGCAGCCCTGGGCCAGGCTATCGGCGAGCCTAACTTACCCTTCGTAGAGTTTACAGATGAGCAGGCCCTGCAAGGCATGCAATCGGCCGGGTTGCCAACCGAGGTGGCCGAACTGTACACCGAGATGGGCCGCGGTTTCCGGACCGGCGTCATCCCCGGTCATTTCCGCAGCAGCAATGCCCCGGTAACCGGCAGCGTAAAACTGGAGCAGTTTGCTAATGAGTTTAAAGAGAAATTTTAAGGAGAATTAGGGAGTTTGTGAGGAGGCGGGTAGTATTTATGCTCGCCTCTCATTTGACGAATTAAAAATTATAATTTAAGTATCAGTTATAACAAGGTGCTGTATTAGCTTTAATCTGACTGGCAATATATGTACTGCAAGCGTTTTGAAAGTATCATTTAATATAAGTAAAAGTTATTTTCCGACATAGGGGAAATATCAGTTATTTTTATAATCGTCCAGTGGAAAGATACGTGATGTCTGGTTGTATATCATTAATGAATATGATAGAAACTACACTTTTGTCAAAAACAATGAATTATGTCTTGCAGGCCTTAAATAACGTACCCGAACAATACTATACTCAACCTAAGGCAAAATTAGTTCATGGTAAGCTTATTGTGTCAGAAGATATTACCAATAGTGAAAGCACGTTTTCGCATCAACTGCAACCTTCAATAGAGCTATTATTTACGAGAAATAGCTTTCATATCGACAAGCAATTTGAAACGGAAATATCAAAACAAATAATTTTTAGCAATGATGAAAAATTGGCAACATATGGGCCAACGTTTAATCAGCTGTATGGCAAAGATGATTCAGAAGATCAGGAGTTTTACGCTATTCCGGATATTGTGATCCATGCCGGGAATGATGATTTTCAGAAAAAAAATCAATTATTTATTGCCGAATTAAAGACCAATCGAAATCTTTCGTCGGGTTCGTTTAATATAGACCTTTTCAAAACTGCACTTTATCACAACGATTTTTTATTCTCTTACTCAGCCTTTGTAATTGTAAATGTACCGGTTACAAAAGTACGTAAGATGTTCCAATCGTATGTAGAACAAGGGTATTTTTTACCAACACGTAAGGGAATGTATATTATTGTAAAATCCGATTTCGAAAGTGCAGCAAGAGTGTTTTTAATTAACTAACCCCAGCTCACTACTTGCTCTTATTACCATATTTGCGGTTTAAAATATCATAAGCAATCCACCCTACACGGTAAGCTACATCATTTTTATAGGATATCGGATCGTAGTACTCGATTCGACAGTTATCTTTTTTAACCATTAATCGCAAGGTTGTATCTTTAGGATTTTGTTCGTGACAAAAACCAATATGATGCATGTATTCATGACAAAGATTAACCGCCAGCCGTATATCAGCAGGTAAATGACACATATCGTTGTAAATGTTTTGATAATACGCAGTAGTTAGGCTTTGACATGGGACAGTTGCTCCCAATGCTCCACTCTTCTTTTGCATATCGAGATCAAGAAAGTCTGATTTTTTGTTAAACAATATGCTAAGTACCTGCTCACCTGAAATACCTCTCTGGAAGCTTTTTCTTCCCGGGCCGCAGGATTTACATAATGTTTTCACAGGAAAACTGAGTTTTTGAAGAGAATCCTGAAACTCTTGCGAACTAAAAAGATCGGATGCTACAGCAAAGGCTTTTACAGATTCTGCTTTATATTGCTGCTTAAGCGATTCGTCGTAGCATGTAAAATTGCGCATATTGATTGAGATTTTTTGCTGGGCACAAATGGTAGTATGCGTTGTCAAAAGCAATATAGATACAATAATATTTGCTGCAACATTATAATGTTTCATTGTAACGTTTTTTTAGGTTTTTGAAATAAAAAATAATATATAACATGTGAATAAAAAAAGTATTTTCAATATTATTTATATGTTTTGTTCGAACTGCTGTCGCCAGGTAGTAGTGGTTATAGCGTTTGTTGTTTTTACCTCCGTTGAGAGACTTTTTTGAGCTTAATTATGTATGATTGAGTTTTGATTTACTAATCACCCAATCACACTTTAATCCAATCCTCCTCAAAATTACCCAATACAAATACTATCTTAGCCGAAATTGATTGTCAAGCCTTGCTAATCATGTCAACCCAGGCATCCGGCAGCATGGCCTACCATCATCCATCCGATACTGTATTTTATGACACCTTTTAAATCCGTACTTACTGCCCTGCTGCTCACTGCATCGGGCGGCGTATTTGCGCAAAGCCAAACCGTGGTAGTAAACAGCCCCGACAAGCGCATTGCTTTAACCGTTTTTACTTCAGGTAAAAAGCTGGTTTACAATGTAAAGGCCGGCAGCACGCCCATTATTAACACCTCACCTTTAGGCCTGGTAGCCGATGGAGCCGACCTGGGCCAGGATGCCCGCATCAGCGGCAATGCCGTGCGCAGCAGTATTAACGAAACTTACCCTATTATCGGTAAACACACCACGGCCCGCAACCAGGCTAATGAGGCCGAAATCCCTTTTACCTCGGCCGGCAAGCCTATGGCACTGATGGTGAGGGTTTATAACGATGGTGTGGCCATCAGGTATGCCATAGCGCCCGGTACCAAACATATTGACGGCGAACGCACCGGTTGGGTGCTGCCGCAAAATACCGGCAAAGTGGCCTGGGCCGAGTTTTCGCAAAGCTACGAGGGCTTGAATTTTGTTACCCCGCTGGCCAAAATACCCGAAGATAAGGTGGTGATGCCGCCGTTAACCTTCCAGACGGGCAACTACTACGTGGCGCTTTCTGAGGCTGATGTGGAAAGCTTTTCAGACATGTCGCTGATGCGCAGCGGCAACACCTTTACGGCAGCCTACCCCTTTGCCAAGCAAGGCTGGGACGTTATCCAACCTGCTAAACATATTTATTTAAACGGTACTTATAAAGGCAAAATGGTGTCGCCGTGGCGCACCACCATGATTGCCACCTCGCTTAACCAGTTAGCTAACTCCGACCTCATTACCAGCCTTTGCCCGGCACCGCCCAAGGGGGCTGATTTTGCTTGGGTAAAACCCGGCCGCAGTTTGTGGCAGTGGTGGAGCGTGGGCGCACCAAAGTTTGACGACCAGAAAAACTGGTACAATGCTGCCGCCAAACTAACCTGGGAATATTACCTGGTAGATGACGGCTGGCGCGACTGGAAACAAGAGGGTAAAGACAAGTGGGCCTTGCTGAAAGAAGTGATAGACTACGGCAAAACCGTAGGTGTACAATCATTGGTTTGGGTAGACTCCAAAGAATTTAGAAAAGCGCCCGAGCGCCAGGCTTATTTAAAGAAAGTAAAAGAGGCCGGTGCCGTAGGTATCAAGATTGACTTTATACCTGATGCCGATGCCGAAATTATGCAGTGGTATGCCGAAACACAGCAAGAGTGTGCCGACCTGAAGCTGTTGCTTAACTTCCACGGCAGTGTAAAACCTACGGGGTTGAACCGCACCTTCCCGAATGATATTACCCGCGAGGCCATCCGTGGCAACGAGTACCACATGACGCGCTACCGCCGCGTAATGCCGCCGCAGCACGACGTTACCGTGCCGTTTACCCGTTTACTGAATGGTCCGGCCGATTTTACTTCGGTTATACTTAATCCTAAAGAACTGGCCACTACCAAATTTACCTGGCCGCACGAGTTTGCGCAGGCCATTGTATACAATTCGCCGGTTATCCATTTTGCTGATGAGTATAAATTTTACCTCGAAAGCCCAATGTTTGACCTGTTTAAGGCCGTGCCAAGCACCTGGGACGAAACCCGTGTACTGCCTTGCAGCAGCCTGGGTGATGTAGTAGCATTTGCCCGCCGCAAAGGCACCACCTGGTGGATTGGGGTAATGAACGGCGGCGAAGAGCGCGAAGTAAAAATATCGCTCGACTTTTTAACCCGCCCAACCAAAGCTACCCTGGTGTACGACGGCGAAACCAACACCAGCGTAGATAAAAAAGAGCAAACTGTAAACCCTAAACAGGTACTTACCTTAAAGCTACGCCCAAGCGGTGGTTTTGTAGCCAAAATGTAAGTAAGGTGTTAACTTAATAGTCTTAACCGGTGCAGGGTAACCTGCACCGGTTTTTTTTATTTTTAAACAGTTAAATACCGAAAGGTGGTTTTTTATTGGCCGAGTTAAGTGCCGCTTTTAAGGTATTTTAAAAGGCACTAACGTTGTTTTGAGGCCAAAAAGGCCGGCCTGCTTGGGTTGAAAGCGGGCCGGTAATCAAATAAAAAAAATGGATCTGCTATGATAACAAGGGCATGAAGAATTACATGGCCCCCGGGGCACAATGCCCTGCGTGATTAACAAATATGTGATGATAAACGGAAGTGGTGAATAAAGGTTTAAAAAAATACAGATTTAATGTTATTACACTAAATCGTATTTGGTAAGTAATAGCCGTGGCTAAAATAAACTGCCCGAAGCTGCTAACACCCGTTACAAAAACCAAAGATGAAAACCCGGCATACATTAGTTTAGCAAACTGACAGATACACCCTTAACATTGATAGAAGTGTATTAGCATCTAAAACATATTTGGCCATGCCGGAATAGATAACGGGATGTTACCTGACATGTAAAAAACAGGTTTTACGCTCAGTGGCAGATTTACTCATGATATACTGATATGTACCGGCATAACCTTTCTATGAGAGAAGACTATGTTTTTTACTTATTTCCGCTCTTTTGTCAAAAAAATTATTTGACCTCAAGGTCTTAAACATGTTGTCTGCGCAACAATGGTATCTTTCCATTGTTGCAGCTTCGTGTCGCTGTAATGGCGGGCAGGGGTTTCGAGCTTGCAGAAACGGATACCTTTTTGGCGGCAATGCTGCGCCAGGGGCATAATTTGTGCCTTTATGTTGGGTAACCCATTGAAGGTTTTGCGGGTAAAATACACGGCTTGCAGGTGGGGCAGGGCATCAACAATAGCAATCACATTGTTCCACTCCGAAACGTAACCATCGGCGGCATCATCCTCGGCTTCGGCTTCCAGTCCGGCGGGAAGGTCGAGGCTTTTTATTACGTCGGCAAAATCTATTTTGTACCGGGCCATAAACGCCTGCTTGCTGGCCAGTGGTTCATCTTTAAGCGGCGCTAACCCATAGGCCTGCGGTAACAGGTGCCACAAAAAATTTCGCGGTCGCCCGTAAAAAAAATCCGGCGCGCCGGCCACGTCGGGCGTAAAGGTGCCCAGTATGAGTATTTGGGTATCCGGGTTGGGTTGATAGTCGGGCAGTTTATGGGTTATAATGGGCATGGTGTGTTGCAAAGATAAGGTTTATAAAAATGGTTAAAAGACGGCCGGCCGATAACAGTATGGTTAATTGATTATATTAGGCATATTATTATTGAGGTAAATGAAGCCTATCTTATCACTTGCGGGTGTATTTATTGCGTTGAGCTGCGCAGCACAGGCCCCTGTTTCCCCTAAAACCAAACCTAAGTTAAGTTTACGGCAATTGATTCACCGCAACCCTAACGAACCTAACTCTACTTATCATAAGCACTTTGTGGTAGATATGGTTGATGGCCGGTTGCATATTACCCGGCAGGTAAGTTCATCTGTAAAAACCTATCCGGTGGCCGGAGGTTCATTAATTGCACTAAATGTAGGCGAGTGGGGAGGCGGGTTATATTACAAGCCGGATGATACCACCTGCACCGGTTTAATAGTTAACCAAAAAAGGTACCTATTTTGCGCAAAGAGCGTTACTCGATGGTTAGCATGTTGTTAAGCGATCCGAATTTTAAGCTAAATGATGCCCCGTTAGCATCAATACACGATAATGGAAATGCAAGCGCTATTACGCCGTTTAAAGGATCGCTGCTGGTGGGCATTGGTCACTTTAGTTTTACCGACGATGAAGGGAGCTTGCTGATGGTTACCAGGAGTGAAGACGGATTTACAACCGAAAAATTGATGGATGTGGGTGATGCCCCGGTGGCCATAACAACCAATAAGGATAAAATTTATATCGCCACCAATAAAGGCCTCATCGTTGTCGATAACGGACAAGTAACCTTGAAACTACCTTGGGTTAGTGATAGGTTTTGGGTGTACAATATGGCGATGACGGATGAGCGGCATATTTATATAGGCCTCGAGAAAGGTTATGCAAAACTCGATATTATAACCAGGAAGTTAACTACTTACACTTATTATCAGCCTTAAACGTGCTGATAAACAGGTTATCAGGCATTACTTTTACGCCTGCTCAAATATCATCGTAAGCTTTTTAAAACAACCGCTTGTTTGACTCATAACCACACCCAAAAGTTGTGCTCAACAACCTGAGGTTCTGTAATGATCGGAAACTTATGCCATTACCTGGTGTTGAATTTTACGCTGCCGGGCAACAAAGCAAGGGGCAAAACAAATACTAAAAAATCTACATCATGGCCGAAGAAAAATCAGAACTGGAGCATTTAGAAAAAACCACCGAGGCGTTAGAAAACAGCATCGAAAAAGAATCGCAAACCGGATCTACCTCCGGCATCAACAGCTGGATTAAAACCCTGGAAGGTAAACGCGGTTTTGCACCCATTGTACACAACCTCGAAAAACTGAAAGAAGCTATTGCCGATAAAGACGGTAAGAAAGTGTATACCCTGTTAGAAAAACTGGGCGATGAAACCGTAGCCGCCGCCGAAAAAGCCGAAGGCACGGAAGCCAAAGCCGTTAAAAAGCTGGGGCAAACCTTGCTTAAAGGTGCCAAACTGGTAAAAAAACTGGTAGGCGAAGAGAAATAAAAGAACGTTTTACCGGCCCTCAAAAGCCGGGTTGTTTAAATGTGTAAGTTTATTGTAGAAGGCTGTTCCTGCAAATGGAGCAGCTTTTTTTGTGGTTAATAGCCTTGCCTGTACAGTATTATAGTGGTATATTTAAGCTTTATCTGCGCAATGCCTTTATCACAAAAAATATTAGTTTTATGGTTTATTTTGCTGTTTTGGGCAGGTAATGTTTTAGCCCAGCAGCCGGCACCGTTAATTAACTGGCATGCCGACAGTTTGCTAACCTGGAGCGACTTTAAGGGCGGGGTACAGTCTGATAGTCCGTTTTCGGCTTATACCTATTATGGCATTACTTATCGTTACACATGCCATGAGCGCCTCGGAAAGTATACGGTTACCTTCACCACCAAAAGCCACGCAGACCCTAACCAGTGCTGGTCTAAAGTTGAAAAGCAAACTCCGGCCTTATTAAGTCACGAGCAGATGCATTTTAACATTGCCGAATTTTTTGCAAGGCAACTGCTGGTTGCTTTTAACAATTACTCGTACACCGTTAATTATAAAGATGAGATTAAGCAGGTTTATGAAAACATGGCAGTCAGGCACCGCAATATGCAGGAATTGTACGATCAGCAAACCAAACATTCTATCCATAAAATTATGCAGGCGCGCTGGGAGCTTTATATTGATAACATCCTCAGGCAACCCTGTAATTTAGAGGATGCATTAGCTCTTGCGCCCGTAGCCGGCCGGTAGTTTTTACTTGTCGTAACCATTTTAAGCCGTTAAAACGCTGATGAGTATGGTAAGCTGACCACATTATATTAGCTAAGTGCGGCGAACTGAAACGCTGCCCCGGCTTTACGCCGGCATTTAAAGTTGGTAGTTACCGTTACCGGTAATCAGCATCCGGCGGCCTGCACAGCTGCACTGCAAATAAGTACAGGCAGGCCGGTTAACTATACGCCGGAAACTCTATTTTTGCCTGCCGGCAACACGCAACCCAATTGCATAGCGTAATTTAACAGGTTAAAACATTAATGGGCCTTAAAAAAAACATGGTAAGCAATGTGGTGCTTACAACGTCTACCATTGTTATCTCTTTCATCACGTTCCCTTATGTTACCCGCACATTGTTGCCCCAAAATATGGGCAATGTGCTGTTTGTTGATGCATTTACCCAGTATTTTATTGTTTTTTCGTCATTAGGCATTCCGTTTTACGGCGTGCGCGAAATTGCCCGGTTCAAGGGCAGCAAGGCTCAGCAATCGGCTTTGGTAAGCAGTTTGGTTAGTTTACAGTTGGGTCTTTCGGTGCTGTTTTCGGGCGTGTTTTTAGGGCTGGGATTTTTCATCCCTGCACTGGCATCAAACTTTAACCTGGTGGTGCTGGGTTGCCTTACCATTATGGCCTCCACGTTTTCAATTGAGTGGTTTTACCAGGGTACCGAAAACTTTACCTACATCACCAAAAGATCTTTGATCATTAAGCTCTTAAGTGTGGCAGCCATCTTTTTACTGGTAAGGCAGGCCAACAGCCATACGGCTTATTACTTTATACTGTTTGCCGTAGTTTTAAGCAATGCTCTGCTCAATTTTGGCAACTACCTGTTTAAGCTGGCCGGCGGGTTTAAAGTTACATTCAACTACCGGGCTCACCTCCGGCCGTTACTGGTACTGTTCAGCATCAATATTTCGGTAAGCGTGTATGTAATTTTAGATACCATTATACTGGGACTTTTTACCGATGCTATCAATGTAAGCTATTACAGTATACCGCTTAAACTGGTAAAAATGGTATGGGTTATTGTCGGCGGATCGAGTGTGGTACTTATACCGCGGGTAGCCAGGTATTATACGGATAATAACCCGGCAGAGGCGGCCGGCTTGCTTAAAAAATCCCTTAGCCTGGTATTTATCGTCACTATACCTTTCGCTGTGCTATGTTTGTTTTTTGCCAAAGAGGTGCTGTTTACCGTGTTTGGCACCAAATACCTGGCAGCACAGGTATCACTGCAGATATTATCAGTGGTGCCCCTTATCATCGGGGTATGCAGCGTATTCGGTACGCAGTTTTTGCTGCCCATCGGTCACGAAAAAAGCATTCTGCACGCCTCTGTTTGCGGCCTGGTGGTAAGCCTGTTGCTTAACTTTTTACTGATACCGCATTTTAAATTTATAGGATCGGCCTTGGCCTGCGTTGCAGCCGAAACTGCCGTATGTGCTTTTATATTGGCCAAAGCCCGCAAACAAATTAATATACAGGTAGATGTAGCTTTGCTGTGCCTGGTAGCGGCCACGTGTGCTATTACCTTGCCAGTGGGCATACTGTTGAAAATGTACCTGCAAAATATGCTGTTACTTGTTGTGGTAGGAGTTACGTATATTTTGATTTTCGCATCCCTGCAGTATTTTGTGTTTAAAAATGCTTTCATCAACAGTTTGCTGGCGTTTAAGAAAGCTGTTTAGGCTGGTTAGTAGCGTACCAGAGATGTAAAGTGTAAGGCTTCCGGGTTAAATTCAGGTTTTATCTTGCAGCCAAAGAGGGTAAGCCCCAGTGTAGCCTGGCCCCCTAAAGGAAGAACCTCTCCTAAATCCTCTCCAAAGGAGAGGACTTTTGATTAGCGGGATGGTCATGATCAATTCTGTTGATTTTCAAATTCAGTAAATTCCGGTTCAGACAGATAAGCGCAAAGGCCCGCTGTTGCGCCCGGGCCAGCGAGGGGACCGTGCGGCTGTAAGGTGATCGCAACAGGTAAGCCGTTATTCACGGAGTGTTTGTTTTCTATAGGTGTTCATGAAATCGCTGCGCTAAGTTTTGTTTTTTTGGGGGCTATGCCAAAAGATATAGCGCCCGCGGCGATGAGCGGACTGTGGTGAGTAAACAACCACTAACCTAAGTTAAAAACGCACAAACCAAACTTAAAACCCCGTACTAACCACTAACCATCACCACACCTTTACTTTAACCCACTGATAAAGCCTGCATAAGCCGCTTTCTTTTTATAGCTTGCATCAAAAAGCAGGGGAGCATCGGGTCGGGTGGCGGTGTTAATCCAGCTATCGGTATCGGCTACGCCCCATACGGTTACGCCGTAACGTTGTGCGGCAGGTACGTTTTTGATGTACGAACTGATGATGTTTTTGTATAGCGTTTGCTGTGCCGTTAAATCGGCTGCCGACGGTGTGTAGGTAGTTAACTTACCGGTGTTGAGGGCTACATCCAGCTCCGAAATGCGCACCTTTAAACCGGTGGCCGCCAGTACCCGGAAACCGTAATCAATTCCGGATAAACTGGTGTTCAGGCTTACGTGCATCTGGGTGCCAATGCCATCTACCGTAGCGCCTGCATTGTTGAGGTACTTAACCAGCGCGGCCATCGAGTCTACCTTGGCCTTAGACCATTCCAGGTTATAATCGTTGATAAACAGCTGGGCATCGGGCGCTGTTTGGCGGGCATACTTAAAGGCCCGCAGTATATAATTATCGGCCTCGCGGTTGCCGCCAATATATTGGGCATACAAAAACTGGTTGCTGGCATTGGCGGTGGGTATGGTATAATTTACCTGGCTCCTGATCTGCCCGTTATCCATCAAAGCCTCGTTCACAACGTCCCAGGCTTTTATTTTACCTGCGTAGCGCAATATGGTGGTGGTAATGTAGCGCTTCATTTCGGCATCAATTACGGCGGCCGCCTGTGCCTGCGTAGGTTGGACGGAGCCGGACCCCGGGTTGGCCTGCGCCGGATCCTGCACCACCACGTTATCAATAGTATACGTGCCTGCCGACGGAAAATTAAACCGGATGCTGGGCGAGCCCTCGGCCACCGTGAGCGAAAACGTATAGGTTGCCCACGAGGTGGTAGGGGTAATATCGTACTGCAGGTAGTTTTGGTTTTGTACCACCACGCGCACCTTGCCGCCACCGGCTGCCGCCTTTATATCTACCGAAAAATTAAGAGTGCGGCCGGGTGTTACCGTAAATGCCGGCCCCAGCGACTGTACATCATACCCATTGACGCCGGGCGTGGTAACGGCCACCTGCAATGCCCTGGCCGAGTTATTACCCGCAGCGGCAGTATACGTTGCTACCGATGCGTTGCCCGCCAGGTTGGTCCAGCCCGTAAAGTTGTTGCCGCTGCCTGCTTCAAAATCGCCGTTGAGGCTGCCGAGCAGGTTAGGGGCGGGCGTGGCGCCGGGGCCGGGTTTAATCAGGGCACTTATCAACCCGTTTAAATAATTAGCGTTTTGCTGTGCATGCCAAACCAGCGTGTGCCCGTACACACCGATGTTGTTGGCAGCGCACAGGTTGTAAAGGGCATCGGCTGTAGAGTAGTTATACGAGCCGTCGTTTTTAACTACCGAGCCTTCTTTAAGTTCGTTGCCAAACGTTACCCAGTTGGCTTCGCGTTTAACGGTGGCTAAATAGGCAGGCACTGTGCTCATGCTGCCATAGGTAACAGCCATACCAAAATTGCTGAACACCGGGGCCGAAACCACCTTAATGGTACCGGCAGTATCGGCTAAGGGATTAACAGAGGTGGCAGTGCTGCCCTCGCCTGTAGCGGCACCACTCACTTTCGCGTCTTTTTTGCAGGCATTAAGCAACAAAACTGCAGGTATAATCAGCAGCAACGGCCGTAAAAAAGTTTTCATGACGGGGTTGAATGTTTTTGTTCAGTGTTTATGTCAGGCAGGTAAATGGCTGTTAAATCCCGCCCAATACCTATTGGTTTGTGGTATAAAGTAAGCGATAAGTTAACAATAATACAATCGATTGCATAAATTAATTTGGTGTTAGAGTTTTATTAGAAGTGTTTAACTTTAGTGGCAAAATAATACCCGATCTGGCGTATAGGTTATTTTAAAATGTAGCGCGAAAAATGTCGGTAAGTCCGGTTTAATGCTACCTTTAAATGTTTTCACCTTAAAACACATGAGCTTAGTTGTAAACGGAAATACCTACCACCTTGAAGTTGCCAGTGACATCATCCGCGATGGGTTAGGCATTGAAGTTTACTTGTCTGATGGCCGCGAAATACTGGCCGAAATATTTAGGAACGACCACCTTAAAAAAATACAGTTTAGCAGTTTTAAGCTGGATATACACTTGGAAGTTATTGAAGAGCTGATGCGGCGTTTTGAGCTTTCGGTTGGGCGCAATTTTCAGGATGACTTACCGGATTTTTAGGCTTTGGCGTTCCAATATAAATTGAATTTTTAAAAGGTTGATAAAGGCGTGCGGCCTGGCATATACAACCGTGGTCTGCATGATCAAAAATGAATAAAATACGGTACCTGATAGCGCTGCTTTATAACGATATTAAAAGCCGCAGACCCGACGGCACGCCCTATTTTAATGTACGGGTGTATATGGCGTTCGGTTTGTGGTTGCACTTGCTGCAGGTACTATTGTTATTAGAGCTAACGGCTAATATTCAGTTTATCCCGAAAGATGAAAACTCGTTTATCGGGTGTGCATTTTTATTTACATTGATGATTTTTTACCTTATGACATGGTTGTTCCCGGTTAAAGATTTAATTGATGTAAAGGTGAGTTTGGGTGCTGTTAAAAAGGTGAAGTATTATTATTGGGGGTACTTTATATTAAATATGTGCGTGTTGGTTCTTTTATTTAAAACGGGGCACTAAAAACCGTTTAAGATTAACTTTCAAAAACCTGAGCCGGGCTGGATCTGACCGGTAAAAACCTGATGGATAAACAGGTATTAGCCCGCTTAACAGCTATGCTAAGATTTGCATTAAAGCCGGCGCCAAGCCTGAAACCTCATAAACTTTTTTTTATTGGAACTGTGAAATGCAGGGGCGCTTGCATTTACACTAAGCAGGAGTACAGTAGTTATTTTAGAACCGCAAAATCATCTGTATCTTCAGCACCTAACCATAACCCCGCCAACTTATGCCGTTCCATAAATTTGCTACGCTTGTAACCGGATTAACTTTATGTGGTGCCTCGCTGTTTGGGCAAACGTATAACCAGCAGCTTGTGAGGCAACTGGATACTATTTTAAAAGACGACCAACTGTACCGCCGGATAAAAAATGCCACGCCTGAGGGCGACCGCGAAAATATGAACAAGCAAAGTAGGCTGGATGCGGCTAACCTTATTAAAGCCGAAAAAATTATAGCCCGCTATGGTTATCCCGGCAAAACGATGGTAGGACCCAACCACCAGTCGACCATATTTTTGGTGATACAGCACAACGATACGGAAACGCATGACAAATACCTGCCCTTGCTTACCCGGGCGGCCGAAAATGGAGAGCTGCGGGCAAGTTCGCTGGCCATACTTACCGATCGTGTTAAAATTGGCCACGGCGAGCCGCAGGTATACGGCTCGCAAATGCACGAAACGCCCAATGGTGTAAAGCTATATTCTATCATTGACGAAGCTAACGTCAACAAGCGCCGGGCAAAGGTGGGGCTGGGACCATTGCAGCAGTACCTGAAACATTGGAATATCAATTACAAACTGCCCGTAGCCGGCAAGCCCAACCCGAACCCGTCCGGTTTATATTACGTGCGCCCGCAGCAGGAAGAGCATTCGCCCATTACCGAGGTAGGAGGTTTTCAGGCCATCCTGTCTAAATTAAAATATCCCGAGCAGGCCCGCGCCGCCGGCATCACCGGTAACGTGGTGGTTGAGCTTACGGTGGGCACCGATGGTCGCACCAAAAACCTGAGCGTAGCAAAGTCGCTTGGTTATGGCTGCGACGAAGAAGCTTTGCGCGTGATGAAAGAGGCCCGCTACACCAATACCTCCGGCCAGGAAAGCGATATCCGCGTAAGCCTCCCGTTTCCGGTAAAGCACTGAGTGAATAAACTAATGAGTGAATGAGTGATTTTTGAATGAGTGAGTGTGGAAAGTCGGTAAGTCCGTAGGGTAGTGTGTATCGCGAGTTTCGAAGATAAACAAGCGCTTTATTGCGAGGTACGGCGCCATCTCTTTAGGACAGGTGAACGCCAGATAGGCTTATCGCGCGACAAGCCTAAACGCTGACCCAGTTTAAAGAGATGGCGCCACTACTTCGCAATGAAGTGGATTTTTATATCATTCACTCATTCAATACTCACTCATTTACTCACTGGCAACTCCCTCGCTAACCGACTTTCTAACTCAATGGACTAACGGACTTACTTCACATCTTTACCACCTTACCTGTATTCCGCATATCTTCTTTTATTTTTTCGCGGTGCTGTGCACCCCAGTTTCTGAGTTCTTGCAATACGCTTTGCAAGGTGCCGCTATAGGGAGTGGTTTTATACAACACCGATACGGGGGTAGTAGGGTATACGTGGCGCGAGATAAAGCCGTTCAGCTCCAGTTCTTTCAGTTCTTTAGCCAGTATTTTAGGTGTAATGCCGTCCAATACGCGCTGCAACTCGCCAAAGCGCTTGGCCGACTCGGTAAGTGTAAATATCAGCGGCAGCTTCCACTTGCCATTCAGCACATACAGGGCATCACGTATATGGTTTACGCTGTTGGTACATTCCTGGTGGCTGATGGGCTGGGGCGCTTGTAAGGGTTCCATATTGTAAAGTTAGCTACTATCATCAAGGATACCACTATCCTTTAGGATAGCCGTATCTTTTTGATACCGTGCCAGCTGTAAGTTTGCAGTAAATAATTAACTCAAAATGAAAGCAATTAAAATTACCTACTGGATCACCACCGTTATAATTGCCCTGATGATGATTAACTCGGCCGTGATGTATTTTACCAAGCCGGAAATGAAACAGGCCTTTAGCCATCTTGGCTTTCCCGACTATTTCCGTATTGAGCTGGCTGTATTAAAACTGATGGGCGCCGTGGTGCTGCTCACGCCGTTAACCACCCGGCTTAAAGAGTGGGCCTATGCCGGCTTTACCATTGTATTTGTATCGGCCTTTATTGCACACACCGCCTCCGGCGATCCGGTGGCAAACCGTATTATGCCGCTGGTTTTTCTGGTAATATTGCTGGTATCTTACTTTACTTATCACCGTTTACCACATTTTAAATCAGGCAAATAAATACGGCATAGTACGCTTAACAGTAATACTTATATATTTAGCTTATGGAAATAGGAATAGATAGTTTTGCCTCTGCTTTGTACGGATCACAATCGCTCAGCAGTGTGGATGCCATGGAGCAGTTGCTCGACCGCATGGTACAGGCCGACCAATCGGGGCTGGATGTGTTCGGCATCGGCGAGCATCACCGCAAAGAGTTTTTAGACTCGGCTACGGCCGTAGTACTGGCTGCTGCTGCTGCACGCACCTCGCGCATCAGGCTAACCAGCGCCGTTACCGTGCTTAGCGCGGCCGACCCGGTTCGGGTGTTTCAAAGCTTTGCCACGCTGGATCTGATTGCCAAAGGCCGCGCCGAACTGGTGGTGGGCCGAGGCTCATCGGTAGAGGCATACCCGCTGTTTGGCTATAGTTTAGATGATTATGATGCGTTGTTTAAAGAAAAATTAGACTTACTGCTCCAGATACGCGATAACGACTTTGTAAACTGGCGCGGCAAGTTTCGCGCCGCTATCCCTAACCTGCCCGTTTACCCGCGCCCCGCACAGCAAAAGCTACCCGTTTGGCTGGGCGTAGGCGGCACACCCGAATCGTTTGTGAGGGCCGGCACCCTGGGATTGCCCCTCATGGTGGCCATTATTGGCGGCAACACGGCAAGGTTTCGTCCGCTGGTTGATTTGTACCGCCAGGCGGGTGCCCGTGCCGGTTTTGCACCCGATCAATTAAAAGTGGGTTTGCATTCGCCGGGTTATGTAGCCGCCACTACCGAACAAGCCGTGGCCGAGTACTATCCCGGCTATGCCGAGCTGTGGACCAAGCTGGGCCGCGAACGCGGCTGGCCACCCGTAACCCGTCAGCAGTTCGACCACCTGATGGGTCCGCAGGGCGTATTGGTAGTTGGCAGCCCCCTGCAGGTTGCCGAAAAGCTGCTGCGCCACAGCGAAGCACTGGGCGGTGTAGACCGCTTTACTTTCCAGATGGACAATGCAGGTTTAACGCATGAGCAACTCATACAGTCCATTAAACTGATCGGCGAGCAGGTGATACCACTGGTGAAACAAGGCAATAAATAGGTATGATTATGGCCTGATCATTTTTTCTTTCGCTGGTTTATGGCGCCAGTAATTATTACCTTGAGAGAGTTGTTATCGGAATTGGTGTTGCAGAGATTTTACCTAAGCTACCATCACCAACCTGTCTATCTTAAAAACGGGCAAAGCCAAGGCTATCCGCCTCGAAACGCTCGATACCATTTGCCGCGTGCTTAACTGCCAGCCCGGCGACATCCTGGAGTTTGCACCCGATGGGGTGGAGGCAAGCACGGCGGAAACGAGGGATTAATGCCGTGTGCGGCTGGTGGAGCTTGTTTTACGCCGCGTTGTGCCGGCGATGGTCGGCATACCACACGCTAAATAGGAGATTTGTAGGCCAACATGCATTGCGGTGAACCTGCCTGTTGGGATGCTGAAATAAATTCAGCATGACGCCGGGAAAAATCAGAACGATGCGCGAGAACCCATATTCGCTCATTGGCTTATCGGTTCCGCAACCATTAAATTGCCCTGAGCGTCTAAATAAGAGCACAGCATGGCTTGGGTGTCAATCACCCAGCGCTCAACACCTGCATCGGCGACTTGGCGGCAAAAAGTTAAAAAGTCGGTTTGGCCTTGCTGGTGTATGCTGATGGCGTGTTGCAGGGCCAGGGGCGAGGGGTTTGGGTTGATGCTGAGGTCGGGATAAATGGCATCGGCACTTACAGTATGGCCACCGGCATCATGATAAACGGTAACTCCGTTTTGCACCAGGTAATCATAAGTTGCCAAGCCCAGAGCTTTAATTTCTTGGATGTAAGCCGGAAAATCGGCACCGGTTTTTACGCGGGCATGCGCCGCTTTGAGTTGTTGTAAGGTAAACATGATGTGTTGATGATACTATTAAGGTACATAAAACTAATAAATATTGTAATCTGGATTGTCCCTCACCGACGAAAGCTAAATATAGAAATTACCGTCTATTTCCGTCTGTAACTTTTTCTACTTTCGCACATCCAAATACTATACTACTCGCTATAAAACAGATGAAGCATTTTCTGATTGTATTTATTTTACTTGCTTTGTTTCATACCAGCATAGCTCAGCATCATAGTCAAATTATCATAGGCATTACAGACACTGTCCACTCCACGGTATTACACGAGAACAGGCCTGTTTTGATATACACTCCACCATCGGCAAGCAAAGACGCCAAAAGCAACATACGGTACCCTGTGGTTTATCTGCTTGATGGCGAATCCTTTTTTCAATCCTTTACGGGGATGGTTCAATACTTAAGCAGTATTGGCAAAATGCCCGAGATGATTGTAGTGGGCATTCCAAATACAAACCGCAACAGGGATCTTACCCCAACGCATTTCGTCTACTGGTCCGACGGGCAAAAGGACGAGAAGGCGTTGCACAGTACAGGCGGCGGAGAGAAGTTTCTTTCGTTTATTGATGATGAACTGATTCCCCATGTTGAAGCAGTATACCCTACAGCGCCGTATCGTATGTTTGTTGGGCACTCCTTAGGTGGGCTTACCGTTTTGAACGCCTTAATTAATCACCCGGCTTTGTTCAACTCCTATGTTTCAATCGACCCCACCGTATGGTGGGATAACAGGGCGCTGATGAATAAAGCCACACAAGTACTGACACACGCAGATTATACAGGTAAGAGTTTGTTTTATGCTTCGGCCAACACCATGGATAAGCACATGGACACCCTCCGGGTAATTAATGATACGGCTAATGTGAATGTACATGTAAGAGACAACCTGACATTTCGGGGCTTGCTGCAAAAAGATCATTCCAGTCATCTGGCCTGGCAATGGAAGTACTACCCGGAAGATAATCATCCTTCGGTTCCGCTTATTGCAAGCTATGATGCCCTTCGGTTTATATTCAAAAACTACGAATTGCCAAAAAAAATGGACGATCCATCGCTGACAGCTCAAGACATCAGTGTTCATTACAAAAGCGTTTCAAAACTCCTCAATTATGAGGTTAAACCCTCGGAGAGAACCGTAAACTTTTTAGGATATGGCTGTCTGTCTAACAAGCATTATAATGAGGCTTACAGCTTTTTTAAGATGAACATTGACAATTATCCTCAAAGCTTTAATGTATATGACAGCATGGGTGATTATTATCTGGCTACAGGTGATAAGAAAAATGCTGCTACGGTATTAGCCAAGGCACTTCGCCTGAAAGATAATCCGGATACACGCAAAAAACTACAAGAGTTGAAAACTGGCAAGTAATATAACTATCTATAACTGTTACGCAAGTTAAAAACAGCCTTTGCAGCTGTGGTTGATGTTACTTACACTACCCGCTGTTAGGTTACTTGGGTAATAAGATTTTGATATTATCCAAATATATATGGCGTTAATGCATGGCGGATGGTTTGTGACAACACAAACCATAGGCTAAATTTTTGCTGCCGCAAGCATCGCGCTTGTGGTTACTTGAATCACTTGATCGCCCTCTTCACAACACGCTGCCACAAGCGGGACGCTTGCGGTAGCGGGGATGTTTTTGATAGCCAGGAGCTAACACCCTACCATGATCCATTAACTATTACCCGTAAACCGCCCATCCATCCCCTAAAACACCATGCTTGCCAGCAGCGCCCTAACCTTTTCGCGGTTAATTTTGGCGATGGGGACGTGTTCGCCGTTGTCGAGCAGGAGGGTGCCGCCATCTTCGCGCAGCCAGCTTTTTACAAAACGGGCATTTACCAAGTGGCTTTGGTGGGTGCGGATAAAGCCGTGCGGCTGCAGCAGCTCGGCGTACTCTTTAAGCGGTTTGGAGATGAGCAGTTGCTCGCCATCGGCCATAAAAAACAGGGTATAGGTGTTGTCGGCCTGGCACCGGCGGATGTGGTCGGTTTGTACGTAGCGGGTTTCTTTAAACTGCGGCAGCGCTATTTTTTGCGGCCGGTTGCGCCCCTGCTGCAACTGGCTAAGCAGTAAATCTAACTGGTGGTTAGCCTGTTTACCTTTAATGCGCGCTTCGGCCTTGGTTACGGCCTGCATCAGCTCATCAATGTCGATGGGTTTAAGCAGGTAATCGAGCGCGGCAAATTTGATGGCCTGTATGCCATAGCGGTCAAACGCGGTCACAAAAATTACCTCAAAGCTTTGGTGGCGCACGGCCTGCAGTACCTCAAAGCCGGTGGCATCGCCCAGCTGTATGTCCAGCAACAACAGGTCGGGTTGTAGCTGGTTAATCAGCGTTACGGCAGCATCGCGGGTTTGGGCGCAGGCTACTACCTCAAGCATGGGGCAGTGCCGCGCCAGCAGCGCCTGCAGGTTTTGCAGGTTCGAGAGTTCATCGTCAATAATAATAGCGCGCATAGCTTATAACCAGTGGTTTAAGGTGATGATGATACGGGTGCCGGTGTAGGGCGTAGTAATAGTCAGGTCAATGGGCGTAGCCGGATGCAGCTTGTTAAGCAAGTTTATGCGGTCGTGCGTTAGCTTCAGGCCCATGCCGGCGGTAGGTTGGGCACTGTTGTATCCTTTCCCGTTATCCGTAACCGAAAGTACCATATTATTTTCCTCTTTGTAAAAATCAAGTTTGATTATACCATCCGTGCCCAAACCGGCCACGCCATGCTTTACGGCATTCTCTACCAGGGGCTGCAGCAGCATAGCCGGTATTTCGAGGTTAGCTGCATCCAGGTCCGGGTCGGCATCAATCCGGTAGGTAAAACCAAAACGCAGCTTTTCCATCTCCAGGTAATCGTTCAGCAGGGCAAGCTCGTCGGCCAGGGTAATAAAATCCCGGCTATCCAAAACGCTGCGGGTAAGGCGGGCAAATTTAGATAAGTAGCGGTTGGCCTGGTCGGTTTGTTGGTTATTCATCAGGTTTTGGATGCCCGCCAGCGCATTAAACACAAAGTGCGGATTTAATTGTGCCCGTACTCCGTTTAACTGCATCTGGGCTTGCAGCTTTTGGTTTTTCTCTTGCGAAACGCGTTTGGCGTTGCGGCGCTTTTGCAGTATAATGATGGCTGCTGAAACGGCCGCCACAGCTAATATGCCCAAGCTTAACCACAGCATGAATTGCTTACGGCTGTAGGTTTTTTCGGGCTCGAGCACGGTAAAATGCATTTTAACGGCTTTAGACGGAAATGATCTCCTGACAACAAAACTGTTAAATAATGCAGGCACGATAGATAATTCATATTTGCCCGGCTGCTGAAACAAAGATGCATCTATAACCTGGTAAGCCAGCGCACCCATATAACGATAATTCCAGTTATTGCCAATGCGGGTAGTTTTGCCGGTAGACAGGTTTTTTAGATATATATGGTATGTGAAGGTGACGTCTATGGATTTAATCGCTAATAAAATCCCGCTAACGTCTAAACTGTCGTGCAGTTTAAATTTAAAACCGTCGGGCTGCTTTTTCATTTCCACGCCGCTTTCGCCTTTTTTATCGGTAAGGTAAAGGGCTGTAAATTTTAATTGAGCCGGTTTGACCGGTTTATTATAAATAACCACCGAACTTACATTGCTCCGGTAATTAATGTTATAAAGTTTTATGGTTATGGAGCTGCGGTCAATGTTAAACTTTCCCAGGTTAAATAGTGCTATGTGGTTATAGTACTGTACTGTAGCAATGTTTAGCTTTTGGTCCAGCACCACGGCTTTCCCGGCGTTGTCAAATATGCTGTATCGGTAATACGATGCACTGTCTTGAGGTGTTGATATGCGTAAGCCAATGGTTTGGGCGCCTTCTAAAAAAACATAATTATTGGCAGGCTGATTAGCTACAATGCTTGTGTACTCTATCCATCTGGTATTTGAGTCGATAGTGACCGACAAGCCCGCCCGGAAGTTACCGACCATGGCAGTGTAAAACATCGAATCACCATACCTGACCCCGTATTTATTGGTGGGAACTTTTTGCGCCCAGACACCCAGGCAACCCGCCATCAGTAATAAAACAATAAGCAGCTTTTTCATAAGTTTTAATTTATAATGATGAGCAAAGCTTCTGTTTTAAACGGAGGTGTAAAATGAGCGTTTAGTAAGATGGCCGGTAGCATTGGTAATGGATAAGGTTTGGTAAGGATTGTAAGCTAATGAGTAATTGTATTATTTTTAAATAACTGAGTAAATGAGCAAATAAATCTTTACTGTCATCTCGAGTGATAACGAGAGATCTTGATACTGGCGATGAACGAAGTGATGATGTGTTGTGCGTTTATGACTCAAATTAATAATTATTTACTTCATTCAGCCCGCTCATTTGCCGCGGAGGCTGGTACTTGGTCATAGCCACAAAGTACCCAGACTTAGCGCAGCGATCTCATGAACACCTATAAAAAATAAACACTCCGTGAATAACGTCTTAGCTGTTGCGATCACCTGTCCGCCCGCAAGGCCCTCGCCGGCCCGGGCGCAACAGCGGGCCTCTGCGCTCCTTGTTATGCTGCCGCAAGCGTCTTGTTTGTGGCCTTAGTTAAATTCGGGTGGCGTCATTCTATCTCGGTTTTGATGCTAAATTCCCTTGCCTTCACTCCGTCAATAGCCCTAACGCCTCATCATATCACAATAATACCTCAAAATAAGCGTAATAATAAATCGAAAATCGCCTTAACAAACATGCGTTCACACCTCATTATTATAGTATGCTTATTACCTTTCTGTCTGCAAGCGCAAACCCCGGCCATTGTAAAGGAGGGGAGGTGGGTGAGCGAGGAGTTAAACTCCCTGCTTTTCTGGAACGACTATGTGCTGGATGCTATTTTTGACGGTACGCCCGAGCATACCAATTATGTGTTTAAAGGCGACACGTTGGTGCTGGTAAAAAACTATTACAGCAGTGTAGATGAGTTTGCCTTCCGGCGGACAGATTCGGCTAAGTTTTTCATTAAAAAGGCCACTGCCCGGCAACTGGTACTGGTGCCGGCTAACGTATATGCTCGCAACCTGGCACGGGCGTCTGAATGTAGTTTTAAAAATCTGCCGTATATCGCTGCCGAAAAATTTTTGTTCCAATCACTCTCCATCAATACAACTTTATTAAGCTGGGATCCGGCGTTTTGGAATACCACGGTTGACCGGCAGGGTAACTTAGCTTATACAGGAACGTATGCTCAAAAAAAAGCGGCAAGAAGCTACACCGGTAAGCTAAACCCGGCGCAACTCGATACACTGCAAAATTTGCTGCAACACAGTCTGCTTTCGCGCCTTAAAACCTTTCGTCAAAATGTGGCCCTGACGTACGAGCCCGACACGAAGTTGGTAATAACCACTGCAGATGGTAAAGCCTACACCATGCAAAGTCAGTTAATACCGGCCAACTTAGAGCCGGTGCTGTCTTTTATTGGGAGCTTGGTTAAACGGTTGCAGCTTGCTCAACAGCAGTAATATTTCGCAAGTTTCGCTTTTGCTTTAGCGCAGGTGTAAGTGCGCTGTTTGCACAACAGCCAGCCAACATTTTAACAACAACAATCCCCGTTTTCAATATCCTTAACGGCCTCTAAAAGCAGTTTTTTCATTTGTTTTAATTGCCTGATCTTGGCATCTACCTCACTGATTTTATGATTAACTACCTCAATCTTTTTATCGTTTGATAAACGGTTGTTATACCAGCTTTCCAGCAGGTTCTTGATCTCGGCCAAAGTAAAACCTACCTCTTTGGCGCCAACAATCACTTCAATTTTTTCTACAATGCTCTCGTCGTAAACTTTGTAATTGTTGGTTTTTACCTGCTCGTTGGTTGTCCCTTTAAACAAACCATAGTTTTCGTAATACCTTAAAGTAGCTATGGCTAAGCCCGTTCGTTTTGATAACTCGTTTATTAACATCGGTTTATAAAGTCATGAAAAATAAATGTAAAGTATGTAGTATACTCTATACTTGGTGGTTGTAAAATTACGGAGTACATTTGCCCGGTCAAAATTTATTTATGGTGGGTGTTGGTTAGATAGGAAATCTCTAAAACGGTCATGCTGAATTTATTTCAGTATCCCACCAGACAGGCTTACCTCCATGCACGTCCGCCTGCAAATTTGCGACTTAGCGCGTGAGATGCCGACCTTCGTTGGCATGACCGGGCGGGGGAGTTGATACCTGTCCAGTGCTGGTGAGGTTAGTTAAGCTGTTGGTAATGAAGCTACAACGGTTAACTATAAATCAAAACCCAATTGAATAAAACGTTTAAAAATATAATGATAGGGATAGTGATTTTTATAGGCGTACTGCTCGGCGTGGTTATTTTGTACATGCAGCATCCCAAGTTCGGAAAGGCACCCGGGGGCAAGCGGCTCGAGCGCATCAGGCAGTCGCCGCAATACCGCGACGGTAAATTTCAAAACGTGCATTATACGCCCATGGTGAGTGAGGGGCACTCGCTTATTAAGGTAACTTTCGATTTTATTTTCGGGCGATTTCCGCGCACGGCACCTACCGATGCCATCCCGTCTATAAAAACCGATTTAAAGAGTATTCCGGCTAACCAGGATGTGTTGGTGTGGTTCGGGCACTCGTCTTACTTTATACAGCTGCAGGGCAAACGCTTTTTAGTTGATCCGGTATTTAGCCCATCGGCTTCGCCTGTTCCCAACTCCAACAAGGCTTTTAAGGGCACCAACGTGTACTCGGCCAACGACATGCCCGAGATTGACTACCTGCTGATATCGCACGACCATTACGATCACTTGGATTACCCGACCATCACCCAACTGCGGCCCAAAATAAAACAAATAGTTTGCGGACTGGGCGTAGGCGCGCATCTGGAACATTGGAAGTTTGACCCAACCCGTATTATAGAAAAAGACTGGAACGAAAGCCTTACCCTCAGTGATGGCTTCACCTTACACACCGCCCCGGCAAGGCATTTTTCGGGTAGGGGCATCAGCGGCAACAATACCCTTTGGCTGTCTTATGTTTTACAGGCTCCAGGGTTTAAACTCTACCTTGGCGGCGACAGCGGGTACGACACCCATTTCTCAGAAATAGGCAAAAAGTTCGGCGGCTTCGACCTCGCCATTTTAGAAAACGGCCAGTACAACGAAGCCTGGCACGAAATACACCTGCTGCCTTGGGAAGTGCTAAAAGCCACGCACGATTTACAGGCCAAACGCCTGATGCCCGTACATTCGTCCAAGTTCAGCCTGGCCTTTCACCCCTGGGACGAACCGCTGAAACAACTCACCGAGTTAAATCAGCAAACCCATATCCCGCTGGTAACGCCTGTGATTGGCGAAGTGGTACGTTTGAAAGATGCGGATCAGCAGTTTAAAGAGTGGTGGGTTGGGGTGGAGTAGGGAATGTTTCGTTAACTAAATACTTACGCAAATAAATTCACTCGTTCGGCAAAAGCTAAGACTGCTTTTGCCTTTTCACTTTTGAGGTACTGCTGTTTTTGAGCGTTGAGGCTTGCCTGCGCATATCCTCTAAGGAAAGTTTGGGTCTTTTTGAGTTCGCTTCCTTGGCCAGGCGGTTCATCTCGGAGAATGATATGTTGTAATTCATCTTTGATGGATTTCATTGATAACAATATCCAAATTTAATGTTTTTACCCCTTTAATGCAACAGCCAGTATACAGCCCATAAGCCACCCATATCTATAGCTTCACCACTGGCGCGAGTATGTGGGGCAGGGCATTGCAATGACTACTCGTGTTGTGTGAGTAAGTCACGAGTAGCAGCCCGCGCAGGCTTCCGCTACATACTCGCGCCAGTTGGGGGGATACAACCCTGTGTTTAGTCATTGTTTCTTTAGCTTAATATTTTTCAATAAATCACTAAGATACGTATGTGCTTTATCCCTATCTTTTAATTTGTAAACAATAAAGCCGCTGACACTTTTATCGTCTACATCTTCGGAGTAAAACAAGCTTTTAAATTCTTCGTCGCGATGTTCTTCAAAAATGTAAAACCGGGTTCCGTTAATTGTGTCAATTTCTGATTGATCCCAGGGCTGCCCCATCTCTTTATATAAAGCTTCCAGTTGCCGCTTCCATTTCTCTAAACTTTTTTTTGTTGCAGCGGATTTCTGTAATTCTCCTATGCTTACAAACATGGCATCATCAACAATGAATGTCTTGCCATTGTCAAATGGTTTTAAGTCTCGTTTAAATTTACGTTTACCATAGGTTTCAAAATCCGTCATGGTGACATTTTTTGAACTCTTTGGCAAATTTACTTCAGCGATGTGATTAGAAATTTTGCTTTGTGCATTAGCACCAACCGCAAGAATTAATCCGGCAAGAATCATTAGATAATTTTTCATTTTTTTATAAACAGGGTTGTATTAGTATTAAATTGCCGTTATTATCAAATTTAGCTGCTTTAAATAAGTTATCTTTAGCACCAGCCTTATATAAGATAACAGCATTCTCAAACACACTTAAAAAACCAGCGTCATAATCTCCTTTAATAGCTATGGCACTAGATACTTTTTCATTGAACGCACGATTATTTAGTGCGTACTCCCTCTGAAGCGCTTGCAACTTTGTGATGTCTCTTATCTTGAGCACGTAGGTTGCATCATATACAACGACCGTCACTGAGAAATTAGTCTTGTAATAATTTATCGCTGTGGCGCCCCCATTAACTAAGTTAGGGATTTTTAATGGATCAAGTAACGTAAAAACGTCAGCAGCTGATGGTTGTGTGCCGGCAGGATGGCTGTGTATTAAACCGATCGTAAATCCATCGTGCTCGTTCCATGTAACAAATTGCTTAACAGTTTTAATGTTATTATCACTTGAGAGTACTGTTCCTTCACGCATATCTGTAGGTTTATAGTTATCACCGTACAATTCTTTCAAGTTTTGTTCTCCTCCCCATTCATTGGAATTACCTCCATTTAACTTTTCTAGTAATAAGTTCCTTTGAGAGGCGATGTCAGGATTAAGTAGAGTGTTTTTAATTTTGTTTACCTGTGCGCAAGTATCAATCAGGGTATCTGCTTGAGCTGTGTCAACTGGAGGTTGATCTCCTTGTACCGCGCCCTCCCTTTAGCGCAAGTCTTAGTGCGACGTTACGCGGGCAAGCCTGACTTGTGCTTTGGTTGGCAGAAAGCACAAGTCAACTCATTACTTTTACCCTGCCACACTAATACTTGCGCTAAACGGGTGCGTTTCAAAGATGCGGATCAGCAATTTAAAGAGTGGTGGGTTGGGGTGGAATAGGGAATGGAAGATTTACATGCGTTTAGCATGTGTTTTTTTCTAGCGCGATTATGGGGGGCAGGGTAGTGCGTTGGGTACTCGTGCTGGGTTAGTAAGTCACGAGTAGCAGCCGCGCAGGCTTTTGCTACATACTCGCGCCAGTTGAGGGGCTGTATACGCTTTTAACAGTACGTTCAATCCAATTGATAAATGGCTGGAAGTCATAGAAGAAAATAAGAAACTTTATAACGAGAAATTAGCGCTCATGGAATGCCTACTGCAACCAGAAAAAGAAAAGGTAGAATTATTAAGGGCCATAAATGATCAAGCCCAGCGAACAGCCAGGCTAAATTTTGAAATAGCTTCTATAATCGCTACTTTTTTAGCTTGACATCTTGAAGTAAATTGTAAAGATACTGGTGAGCCTTTTCCTTATCTTTTTCCTTAAAAGAGATGGAACCGCTAAATTTTTTATCTCCAATATCTTCCGAATAAAACGAAATGCTATATTCATCGCCTTTATGATCTTCAAAAATGAAAAAACGGTTGTTGCTTATTGTTTCGATTTTTGAAACATCCCAAGGACTTCCTGTATGACGGTAGACATCTTCAAGTTGCATTTTCCACTTTTCAAGAGTTCTTTTCGTCCCTGCTGTTACCGTCAACTCGTTGATTGAGACCAGCAGTGCATTATCAACAATGAACGAATTACTGCCTTTGGCTGAAGCTATCCTACGTTTAAAATTCTTTTTCCCGTAGCTTTCAAAATTAGAGAGAGCAATTTTTTGTGACCCCTTTGGTAATTGCACGGTAGCAACCTGGTTTGTAATCTTTTCCTGAGACTTTGCACTTGACCAACAAAGTAAGCTTAAAATAATTATTAAATACTTTTTCATAAATGGATTTATAAACAATGACTAATAAATTTGGCGAAACCGTCACTACCAATTTCGGTCATCTTAAAAGAGTTGTCATTAGCACCTGCTTTGTATAAATACACTGCATCTTTAAATATTGATAAAAAGCCGGCATCTAAATCACCGTTTGACCTGATCGCTGTTTCAAGTCTTTCTTTAAAGTCAGCTTTATTTGAGTTAAACTCATTCTGCAAAGCTTGTAATTTAGCAATATCTTTAATTTTCATCACGTACACTGCGTCATAAACTACTATCGTAGCAGAGAAATTTGCTTTGTAATAACTTATAGCGGAAAGTCCGCCATTGACCAAGTCTGCGTTTTTTAACGGATCAAGTAGAGTAAAAGCGTCTTGTGGAGATGGTTGACTTCCATTAGGGTGCATATGTATTAAACCGATAGTGAAACCGACATCTGACCTCCAAGTAACTGGCAAGTTTATGTCTTGATTACTGCCATTTACAATCTGTGTTGTGTCGTAGTTACTGCTCGGCCAACTTGCAAGATTCTGAGAATAACCCTTTTCAAAATTACTTGTAGTGCTTCCAACTAAGTTTTGCCTGAGCGTTGTTAATTGTTGAGAGATAACTGCATTCATCATCTTATCTTTAATCTGACGTATTTGCGCACAGGTATCTATCAGGGTATCAGCTTGAGCTGTGTCAACCGGAGGATTATCTCCCTGTACGGCACAGCCATCTCCTGCTGAGCCAGGCGGAGGCGGAAATCCGCCATCATCGCCCGGCTGCGTAGGCCCAGGTTCCCAGGGGGCGTTACCTGCCACTGCTTTTCCGCTTAAAGAACTGGTGCCGGGACACTTCGGAGGCGGTGGCGGCGCATCCGATCCACCACCGTTTCCTCCAGGATAATAGCAAATCGTGTACAGGTATGTTACGCTGGTAATATTGCCGTCCTCGTCCTCGGTAATCCACCACCAGTCTTCACAATAAGCTTGTTCATTGGTGGATGGTTTGTAAACTACTGCGTTTTGTACCTTGTTATCTATTGGTGCAGCTTTTGTAGATGCCGCTGTAATCAGTTCGCCATTTTTATAACGCCAGCCACCAAGGTATTTGCCTTTAGGAGAAAAATACAGCACTAACCCGCTATACTTTGTGTCGCGTTTATTATATGTATTCTGGTCAAGCTTGGTGCGGTCACCGGCTAAATAAGCGGAATCTGCTACCAGCGTCATCACAAACGCATCATACTTTCCGTTCTTATTTAAAATAACAAATGAGCTCTTGCTGTTTTCTTTTTCACCGTAAGCCCCCGTTTAGCGCAAGTCTTAGTGGGGCGGCTATGCTGGCAAGGCTGACTTGTGCTTAAATGCGGCCATTCTAAGTAAAGCCCTATCAAACATATATTCAGTAAACAAGTTGTAAAACTGTCTACAAGTGTGATCTTTATAAGATTGCCTATCAGTGTTACTTTTGTTATATTTGTGAGTAAGTAATAACAGAATTTAAAATCATGAGTGTAAAGAAAATAGTCATATCGCCAAGCAATACCAAGGCTATAACTTTTCTTAATGATTTAAGTATCCGCAAGGCTGAAATCACGAAAAAAGTAGAAAATTCATCCTTGGTTAATAGCCTCCTTAAAAAGAAGGGCAAGTAAGTTGTTCGTTAAAGATTACTACTCATTCTTGAGCGAGGAGGATGAAGAAGGTAATATCTCCTATGGATTCATAACCGATTACGGTTTTGTATATGTTGTGTACTTTAATGTAAACGAGTATACGCCTTACGTTGAAGATTTTTCAACACTGCTACAAGATGGTTATGCGTTTGGCTTTAATAGGATTAGGCCAAATAAGCATCAAAAAAACAACAAAGACCCCAAAGTATTCTCTACTATCCACTACATTTTGTTAGACTTTTTTACAGAGAAAGGTAACAATACAGTATTGCTTTATCATTGTGACGATAGCGACAACAAGCAACGCGGCAGAAACAAACTATTTAATGATTGGAGTGATAGTTATAAAGCTCAATCAGATCAATCACTGGTAAAGCATTCTGTAGAAGTAGATGTTCCTCAAAAAGATCATCTCAGAACGGTTTACTTAGGATATATCATCAGCAATAAAAATCCTGAAAGTGATAGCATAGCTCAGCAGTTTGAAGATTTTGCCGTGGCGCTGATCCGACCTAAAGATTAAGTCCGTTCCCCCCTCCCAAAAACAAAACCACCCAACCCTTTCGCAATAACATCGCAATCCATTACCTTCGTGCCAACGTTCTTTACAACAAAAAGAAATCTTCCAGCAGTAGGGGTTTTTGGCGAAGGCCAGAACTAAGAAGGAACCGTGTGTAAATCACGGGCTGTCGCGCAACTGTAAGTAACATCAAAGGGTTAGGCCCCGATTGATCAAAACAAAGTCCATTGTTTGCCAGGCAAATGAGAAGGACGGCCTAACTGTTACAAGCCAGGAGACTTGCCCGCACTGTGTAAAAGACCAATGCTTTCGCGATTGAAGCAGTAGTCAATGGACAAACAAGAAATGCTTGCTATTTTAAACCGGATGGGGGAGTTGCGCCCGGCCGGCAGGGGCTTTCTATTGTTTATTTCTACCCTATTTCCCGAAGGCGTACTTAAAACGTAAGGAGCATTAATCTCATCATTAATGTTTAACTAAAGTTTTAGCGTATGCTTAAAAACAATTTGGGCTACCCCCGTGTGGGCAGCCAGCGTGAACTTAAAAAGGCCGCCGAGGCGTACTGGGCGGGCCAAACCGACCGCCGTGGCCTTAACCAAACGGCGCGCCGCATTAAAGAAGAAAACTGGCAGCTGCAGCTGGATGCCGGCATCGACCTCATTCCGTGCAACGATTTTAGCATGTACGACCAGGTGCTGGACATGAGCCTGCTGCTGGGTGCCATCCCGGCGCGTTACAGCCCCGTGCTATCCGCCGTGCCCGGTAACGACGAGCTGGACCTGTATTTTGCCATGGCCCGCGGTTACCAGAAGCACGACTTGGACATTACCGCCATGGAAATGACCAAGTGGTTTGATACCAATTACCACTACCTGGTGCCCGAGTTTGTGGCCGATCAGCAATTTGCCGTGTTCTCCGAAAACTTGTATGCCCAGTTTACCCATGCCCTGCAGGTGTGTGGCCCCAAGGCCAAACCGGTGCTGATTGGCCCCGTAAGTTACCTGCTGCTGGGCAAAGAAAAACAGCCGGGCTTTAACCGTATCGACCTCATTAAACGCCTGGTGCCGGTGTATGTTGAGGTCATCAACCGCCTCAAAGTCATGGGCGCCACCTGGGTGCAGTTAGACGAGCCTTACCTGGGCCTCGACCTTAACCCGGCCGAAAAGGAGGCCTTTACGTATGCCTATCAGGCCATCAGCAACCGGGTAAGCGGCATCAACATTTTGGTGGCTACCTATTTTAATGCACTGGAGGATAACACCGCCCTGGCTACCAGCCTGCCCGTGGCCGCCCTGCACATCGACCTGGTGCGTGCGCCCGAGCAGCTTGCCGATGTGCTGGCTGCATTGCCGCAACGCCTGAGCCTGAGTTTAGGCGTGATTGACGGCCGCAATGTGTGGAAGAATGATTACGAAGCTTCGGCCGGGCTGATTAAACAAGCTGTTGATGCCTTGGGCCACGAGCGGGTGATGATTGCGCCATCGTGCTCGCTGCTGCATTCGCCGCAGGACCTAGACCAGGAAGACGAGTTGGACTACGGCATCCGCAACTGGATGGCCTTTGCCAAACAAAAGCTTACCGAGGTGGCCGATTTGTATGCCATTGTTCAAGAGGGTGACACCGCATCGCTGCAGGCTAACCGCCAAAGTATGGAAAGCCGCCGTTCGTCTAAACGCATCCACCGCCCCGAGGTTAAGCAACGGGTAGCCGCCATTACCGAGGCTGATGCCAGTCGCCAAAGCCCGTTTGCCCTGCGCCAGCAGGTGCAGCACCAAAGGCTGCAGTTACCGTTGTTCCCAACCACTACCATTGGCTCTTTCCCGCAAACGCGCGATGTAAGGCAGTGGCGCGCCAAGTACAAACGCGGCGAACTCTCGCTGCAAGACTACGAAACCGCCCTCAAAAAAGCCACCCGCGAAGCCATCCAGGTACAAGAAGAACTGGATTTAGACGTACTGGTACACGGCGAGTTTGAGCGTAACGACATGGTAGAATACTTTGGCGAACAGCTGGAAGGCTATGCCTTTACCAAATACGGCTGGGTGCAAAGCTACGGCAGTCGCTGCGTAAAGCCGCCCATTATTTATGGCGATGTGAGCCGCC
>CAJYJH010000065.1 GCA_913775265.1 uncultured Mucilaginibacter sp.
GCCCTGATTGCCCTGGTGAACCTGGCCTTTTATTTCCGTAAAAAGTATTACTCCACTCCAACTTTAAGCGCTGCTGAATAATGAAAATCGCTCTTTTTTCTGATATCCATGCCAACCTTCCGGCACTGGAAGCCTTTTTTGCCGACGTAGAAACCCGTAAGCCCGATGCTATCTATTGCCTGGGTGATCTGGTAGGTTACAACATCTGGCCGAACGAAGTCATTGACGAAATTCGCAGACGTGGCATCCCTACCATTACCGGTAACTATGATTTTGGCATTGGTCGCCAAAGCGATGATTGCGGTTGCGCTTATAAAACCGATGAAGAAAAAGCAATGGGTAAAATCTCCATCAGTTTCACCAATGAAATTGTAAAGGATGAGCAAAGGGCTTACCTGCGTACGCTGCCTTCTCATATCCGCTTGGAATACCAGCTCAACAGTGATAAGTTGAACGTGCTGTTGGTACATGGCAGCCCGCGCAAAGTGAACGAGTACCTATTTGAAGACCGGGATGCAAAAAGTATGCTGCGCATCTTAGAAGGTGCGAATGCAGATGTTTTATGCTTCGGCCATACGCACCAGCCGTATCACCGGGTGTTAGAGGATCATGGACGATTTTACCATGCAATCAATATCGGATCTGTCGGTAAGCCGAAAGATAAAGACCCACGCGGTGGATATGTAATTCTCCACATAGATGAGAAAAGCAGTATCCAAGACAAAGCCAGTATCAAGGCCGAATTTATTCGCTTTTACTATGATATTGACAAAGCTGCTAAAGCTGTCGAAAACAGTCCTTTGCCTAACGAGTACGCAGACATGTTAAGGAACGGATAATGAGAATAGCACTTTTTTCAGATGTACACGCCAACCTGCCAGCCTTTGAAGCCATGCTCACTGATTTGGAAAGCCGTAAACCTGATATGATTTACTGCCTGGGTGACCTGATTGGTTATAACGTATGGCCGAACGAAATTATTGAGATAATCCGGCAGCGTGGTATTGCTGCCCTTGCCGGCAACCATGACCTCAAGGTGCGCCAGCTCATAACCACACCTGACTGTCTGCATGAAAGCGGAAAAAACTATGCTTACCACTTAGTTTCGCCTGGAAACCGAATATACCTGCTTACTCTGCCCCGACATATCCGACTTGAATGCCAGATGAATAACGACAAGCTGAACATCGTTCTAGCACATGGCAGTACCCGGAGTATTGATGAATATATTTTGGAAGATCTGGACGAAAGATATGTATTAGACTTAATGACCGAAGCAAAAACAGATATCCTGTGCGTTGGTCACTCCCATAAGTCTTACCACCGGATCATTAGACAAGCTGATACCTATAAACATGTGATTAATATCGGTTCTGTTGGTAAACCAAAAGATGGCAATCCGATGGGCAGCTACGTAATTCTGAATATGATTGAGGATAGCAACTTAAAAGCAAAAGAGAATATAGAAGTTGAATTTTGCCGGTTTGTGTATAATGTGGAACGGGCGGCCAAGGCTATAGAAGATAGCCCATTGCCTAATAAGTTTGCCGACATGCTGCGAAAAGCTTATTAATCAATCGCTCATGAAAGCCTTGGTAATCAGCTTAGGGTATTTAAATTATGCCATATAAATAGCTCAATACATTTATTTTACATTTAGCACTTTATTGGCAATTGTACAAATTTGGAGATAGGGATGTCTATTGTTATTAATTGTATATGTCATCAGTGTTCACAATAAGGTATTACACTGCTTAAACAGCCATTAATGCGGAGCGGCGAAGTTGTCAAGGGCCTTTAGATTTGCCAGCAGTAAAAAGTAACTATCTTGATGACAAGGAACAGGGTGAACTACGTCAAGGGCTAGGTTAATGGCCTACCGCCCGTATTAGTCTCTGCTCCAAGTCACAGGATTATGTCCCGACCAGTTAGAATAGTAGACATCAGGTCTTTTAAAGGCATTAGTCGACGACATAACTTTTTAATAACCCAAAAGGCGAATTATGAACTTTACAACATTTGTAGGCGTGGATATTTCCAAGCTGACCATCGATGCACATCTACGCGGCACTAACACATTTAAGTCTTTTTCCAACAACCAAAAAGGGTTTACCGCGCTACTTGCCTGGAGCAAAAAGCAACTCAGAATCGCTGACTTTACCGAGACGATGATTTGCTTCGAGAATACCGGTGTTTACAGTATCAATCTGGCTATCTATCTTCAGGAGGCAAATGTTTCTTTTGCTATGCTTCCACCTTTGGAGATTAAGCAATCCCTTGGTATGCACCGAGGCAAAAGTGATTCTATTGATGCACGGCGAATAGCCGAATACGCCTGGCAGCACAGGGATACTATTAAGCCATCTGTACTGCCCGCCAAAAATATACGTAAACTTCAAACGCTCATCACCCTTAGGAATCGGCTGGTTCGAGACAAGGGCGGTTTTGAGGTTACCTGGAAAGAGCAGCGGCTGCAATTCAGTTATGGAGACTATCAGGAGATGTTTGACATTTACCAATGCATGATTGGTCACCTTATAGTTCAGCTCAAAAAGATTGAGGCTCAGATACTATCTGTTATAGAAAGCGATGCTGCATTAAAGAATAATTATGATCTGCTAAAGAGTATGAAAGGTATTGGTCCAGTCATTGCAGCAAACATGATTACTTGCACTCACAATTTCACCCGCTTTGCAAACTGGCGAAAGTTTGCCTGCTATGCAGGAACAGCTCCATTTGAGCATACCTCGGGCACAAGCATCAGAGGCAAAACACAGGTCAGTCATTTAGCTAGTAAGCCATTAAAACGCCTGCTGCATCTGGCAGCAATAAGTGCCATCACACATAACAAGGAGCTCAGGACTTACTATTTGAAAAGGGTTAATGAAGGAAAGAGCAAGATGAGCACCATTAATATTCTTCGTAATAAGATCATCGCCCGCATGTTTGCAGTCATTAACCGGCAATCGGAATATGTGGAACTAATGAAGTTTGCATCTTAGTTCGCCGTCATCTTAACGCTTAAACACCGCAGCAGCTTCCAAGCAGGTTCTGTAAAGGGCAGCGAAGGTAGCGTAGCGGACGTAGCTGTTTTATGTACCCTTTACAGGTTCTGAATGGAACTGAATTTCGTGGCGGCGGTAAGATGCTGTCGGTTTTAGCCTACCTTATGAAGGCTCTTAAATTTGTCTGCGCTTTCATGTCATAATTGATGACTTATTGCATATTTTAGGCAAACGCTAATCATTCGTATCGAGCGTCCTGTAAAATATCTATTCCATGCGGCAATTATATTATGTCTTTTTGCTCCTATGTTCCACCGTGCTTTCTGCCAGAAGCCAAACGGTGTTGACCCGGCAGCAGATGTACGAAGATTTTGATACGCTGACCGGTAAGGTTAAGGCGATTTCGCCACACATTGCCATCAAAAAAGCCCTCTGGAAATATGATGCTTTAAAGGAATTGGCCAGGATTCGCACCAAGATTGATACAGCTCGCGGCACAGCATCGTTTGAGCTGATTGTGAGCGAGGCGCTCAACGCCTGTCAGGATTACCATACCAGCCTGATGGACCGTCCGGCGGCTCTCCAGGGAGCATATGCTAAGTTTCACTTTTACCTGCCTCTAGCTTATGTAAACGGAAAGTATCTATTAACCAAAAGCATTATAGCTAACAGCCGGACTATACCCGCCGGTGCAGTGGTAAAAGAAATTAATAACCAGAAGC
This sequence comes from uncultured Mucilaginibacter sp., assembly GCA_913775265.1. GTDB lineage: Bacteria > Bacteroidota > Bacteroidia > Sphingobacteriales > Sphingobacteriaceae > Mucilaginibacter. The sequence continues at coordinate 3,728 of CAJYJH010000065.1, forward strand.
CGGATGGCTTTGTCGCCGGCTTAACCGGTGAACTGGTGATGCGCTATGACCTGAAACGGAAAAAATTCTATGCAGAAAACTTTTGGCAGAACCAGCGCACTGTGCAGGATGGCAATATTGATATCACCTTCGAAGACTCAGCCAAAGAAATAATCCCTGTACACTTTGACACTGAAAAGGGACTGACATTTGCCCGCCCCGGCCGGGATACTATTCGTAACCAGGTTGACTACTGGCCGGAGTTTAGGGTACTTTACATAAAGCTATTCCGGATGGATAACGCCTTGATTCCTTATTTCCAGCGCAAGATTGCTGCGTACCGTGATGGCAGGCGCCCGATAGACAAGGTTATTCTGGACCTGCGTGATAACGGCGGCGGCAATGATATCGTTTGGCAAACAGTCTACCAGGCGCTGCTGGATAAGCCGATCAGCTATCCGCTTCTCCTGGACGGCCCTGATCCAGGCACCCTGCCGGCAGCCTACTTAAAGGACCGGGAGATTCGCTCAGACAGCGTGGTCAAGGAACGAAGCCACTTTCTCAAAAAGTTTAACTATTACCGGTATACTCAGCATAGTTCAGTGCTGGTTCCGACTGATTCTTCTATCCTCTTTAAAGGAAAGATTGTAACAATTGGCAACGAGAACATCTATTCGTCTGGTGCCAGCGCTTTAGTGATTTCACATTTGGCTACCGGGGATCGGTTCTACTCTGTAGGACGCCCAACCGGAAGGTTTTTGGGTGTGGGATATTCTCCTGTCATCCTTCAATTACCACACTCCGCTATCCGTTACCGCATTGAACCGGTAGTGGATGCCACTCAAGCTACGGGCTTAGCTGGTCTGATGCATGACAGGTTCGAGTTTAGTGTGCCTTATACGCTGGAAGAAATTACGCGTAGAGACGCTTTTAAAGGCAATACGCTTGGAGCATATTACCTGATACACTTTGACCCCCTGACTAAAAAGGCGCTGGATTTGTAGCTTGCATCGAATCAAACCTAATCCTAATTGATAACTTGAGCATATTCATTAAGCAGCAGGCGAATAGTTATAATATCAAAAAAATTTGGTTGAGTCTTAGAATACAGGCCACCGCTGAAAATCAAATAACTGCTGCCTGCTTGCTGTACCCTTGACGGCTTTGCTGCGGCGTTACCTTTGTGGCAGTAGTGCAGTGCCTGCCGTATTTTGCAGCTTGGGAGTTGTATTACAAGCGCAGCGCGTTTCATTCCTGCGTACCAAACAAGGGTATCAGCGTAAGTGTGGAGCTGTTTGCCGCAGGTGTTTAAGCAATCTCCATAATTACAAATATTTATCTTGGCATTTCGCAGCAGCATTGCATGAGATTTGAACTAACGAATGGCCAACTAGAGTATCTAACGCTCGTGAATTTATGCGTTTAATTACTTGTGAACTATATGTGAATTAAACCCATTTAAAATTGATTATCTTAATTCCTTTTTTATCTGGCTTTTGATTTACGATCATTCCAGTTTCTAGTAGATTATTAGCCAAGTATTGTAGTTCTGTTGTGTCATCTATAATAAAACTGGTATGCCGTATTCCTATTTTATTATATGGCGCAGGGAAGTTAGAAAATATGGACTGTGCATCACTTCCTTCAAAGGCTTTGTAATACATATTAAATAGCTGAATTCGTTGATCAATTGGCGAGTATTGATTTAACACAGCGATCATTAAATTTTTAGTAATGGGAAATGGGGCATGCCTAAACATCAGTTTACGTATTTCTTCTAATGCTTTTGGACTATTTGTGATAACAGATTCTTCAACAGATTTCAGTACAGTTAGCTTTTCAGTAAGATTGTAAACATTTGAATCTAATATATAAGCAATGTCATAACCATCAACATTATAGTTTTCCAAATCCGCTAGAACGTCAGCCTTGTGCACATCTAGAAAAATATACTGAAGATTGGGAAAGCTATTTCTTAATTCTGTGAAATTTTCAGGTTTTGGAGCTATTTGCGTACGTTTAATGAGTAAACGCATTTTTTCACTATCAATGTTATTAATCTCCGTTACATCATAATCATAAGGCACTGCATTTGTAACTAATTCAAAACTTTCGATGTTTAGTCTATTCTCACTAACAAGATGGTGCATAAAACTCTCAGTAGTTTCAAGGTTAATATGTGGTCGACTTGTATCAATTTTTTTATCAGTTAGTAAATTCCCAATATCGGGGGTATTTAGAAAATCCACGAGTGATTGGTTGATTTCCTCATGACGGCTAAAATGCTCAATCACATTGTTCCACGTCACGTTAATTTTCTTACAATCTAATATAGTGTCATCCAATAGGTTATCTGTAATTGTATTAAGTTCAGTTATAGTGGTTTCAGATCTGGCAATGATCGCTTTCCTATCCTTCAAATTAATTGATTTATTGTTGAGTAGTTTGCATAACTCTTTTTCCGGTTCCCGAACGTTGCCAATAAGCGGTAAATATATATTTTGAACGTAACGCTCGATTTTGTTTTTTACATTTTCAATCAGCTCAGGAATATTAGAATTCATTACTGCTGAATAGTTGCTTTGCTCGTATGCCGGCAAATTAAAATTCCCTGAGGTTAACATCACACGCCGAAACATAAGATCATTGAGAGTATAATGTGTGCCTTTAACAATTAGATCAACAAGTGATTGTGGCGCTTCAGTAAACGCAACATCGGTAAATTTCACATCAAGTACCTTAATTATTCTTTCCAGTTTCTCAGCATCTTCTATAATTGTCAAGAAGTTAGCCTGTTCCGCAATCTTTCGATTTAATTTGGAGGAATTAGCGGCCGCTGATAAATCCGTAACATCCGCGTTGGCAATCAAGGATATGAAGTATTCTTCTTTTCTCTCCTTAGTGAAGTCAGAGCGCTCGTCGATGAATTTCCAAAGCGTATGCCATTGATGCAACAATTTTTTTATGAAAATAGCGGTATTGATACCATTATTCATAAACCCATCTATAAAGGCAATGCCATATTCATTATCATCATTTAACTGTCCTAGTATGTGACCCAGCTGTTCATCGTATCCGTCGTTAGCCAGCATAAAATCGAGCAAATTGTAATTGAGTAAGTATTGCTCACTAAATTCAATAGGGCGTATCTTCTTTAATAAATTAGCTATCTTAACAAGCGAAGTATCGTAGGCTGTTAAATTTTGGCTTTTCACATTTACGAAAAACGTGTGGTCAGCCTTACTAAGACTGCCTTCGTAAAATAAGGAGATATAATCAAGGTAATCCTCACCAATGTAGCCCAAACGAAGCATTACCGACAATAATTGACCTTGCGCAGTTTGTGTATCTATAAGCTCTGCATTCTTTTTGTCCGAAAACACATCTTTTAGTTTCACATGCCGGACCTCCGCCTTTTGCTTTTCTAATGCCTGATTGTCCTGTTTGATTCGCTCAGTTACCCCATTAAATATATCCTCTATATCCTGCAAACGCTCATCATAGGTTTGTTCACTGTCTACTTCATTTTCAAATTTGTCAAAACGAAAGTTTGCGTTATAAGAATTAAGACTTACCCAGCCATTGTTGTTAGGGTATGCATTGTATGTGAAATTTCCTTTTCTGAAGTATTCAAAACCCTCAACGGTTGAAGCCGTCCAAATATCATACGTTTTGTTTGCGAAGACAAAATGACTGAAGTTATCTAATGTATCGACAAATTTTGACACGTACAATGTGCGCAACTCGTCTGTACTTTTTAATAAAGCAAATTTAAGCTTGTCCAGTTGATTCTTGTTTTGCCTCAATTTAATGTCGATCTTGTTAATATGCTCTCTGACAAATTCAACTTTTTTCTGCATTAGCTCGTACAATTTACCTTCGTTATTCCCGAGCGCTACAAAATCTTCCGGATAAATATTTTTATAAACAAGCATAGCAAATAAATTATCGCGGGGAAGCCCTTTATCTAAAAGCGCACTATAAATTTTAAATTCGTTGGTTATATTATAAAGTAATCGCATATCATCAATGAACGATGAAACATCGTCGATGATCTCAGAGGATATACCATGCTTCTCTTTGTTGTTTATATCACTTAATTTCTCTTTTGAGTTCGAACTGTTAATTACTGGTATCACTGGAATAATGAAGTCAAAAAACTTTGTCCGGTCCTTATTTTGGAACATTTCATCCCTTACTGCATAAATAAATACTACCTTTTTATTTCTAATCTTTTTGGAATTATTTATCAATAAGTTTAATTCACGCAATTTGGTGAATATTTCTGCCTGTCTAAATCGGTCTAGGTCTTCAATCAGCACTACCGAATATGGTGTTACCTCAAAAAAATACAGTATTTCATCCAAATGATTATTTAAGATGGATTTGCTAATGTTTTTATCAATCTCAATCTCAGCTTCGTGGAGTTTAAATTTACTTATGCGGATTCCGTGCAATAACCGTATGGAACGAAATAAAAACACTATAGAAGTGGCTAAAAAAACCGCAAGTGAAAACCAATGGAGTAATTTGCCAAATATTTGGCCAAAGGGAACCAATAGTACGCTAGAAACCTCCTTGGGATAAAATAGTACTGTTCCGAAGATAAGTGCAGTCAATAAGAAGGCTGTGTTATAGTAAAGCGTTTTTTGATTAAACGTCTTTATCTTCTTGAATCTAGAATCAGGAATTTTTTCGTCTTCCTCATGATAAAAAATTTGCTGGAGGATACTTAGCTCAATAAGTCTAAGTACATCCTCACTATTCTTTTTACCAATTCGATCATCACTTTTTTTGCTATCTAATTCTTCCTGTTTTTGCTGGTTAACTACATCATCAAGTTCATTTTTTTTAGTTCCTTTATTTTCTTCAGGCTCCTCTTTAAAGGTTGCAAGAGATATATTTAAAAAAACGTATTTTTCATTGTCATTCTTGTCCTTGAAGGTTTTTAGAATACTGCTTTTTCCAGAACCGTAGGGACCGGTTAATGCGATGTTATATATTTCTTTCTTTTCGGCATTGTCCAATGCCCATTGTAGCGCATTTATGTAAGGCGCAACGCTTGCATTGTTTATCGGCGATAATGAATGATAGCCAACATTATCAAGATTTACTTCTGATTCAGCATCGAGTTGTGCTCTTCTTATTTTTTTATAAAGCCAAATATTGAGCAGCCTGGCCAGCTTAAGGCTGTATTTATGCATAACTTATCGAAAAAGGTTTAGTGAATAAAGTGTAATATACAAAATTGCCACTTATGAACACTAAAAGTAAGTCTTCGATATTCAAGGTAAATTTTAAAAGTTGTTGGTGCTAATTTCATAATGAAAAGTAAGGCTTGATTCCCTTTTGCAGCGAATGTAGGTATGTTACAAGCGCAGCGCGTATCATTCCTGCAAGGGCAGCGAGGCTGGCGGCGCAATGGAACCCGGCGCATAGCGCGTGGTGCAATAGAGCCGCCTGCCGCAGCTGCTTTAACCTATCGGTAGGTATAAAGCAACTTTATCGATGGCTTCTTTTCTTCACCTGACGACTATTTCGCTGTAATGCCTCTACTTTTTGTCTCGCTAATTCGCTAGCCTGATGTTTCTCATTAGCTTCCCGTAAAGCTGTCGCCAAGTCCGCTGCTGCGGATTCCAAACTATCCGCTTCAGCCATTGCTCCAGTTGGATCAGCCTGATAGGTTGTATCCGCCCATCGAGCTATATCAGCATGACTCTGTCTGACCATGAAGAACTTATCAGCGCTCGCTTTAAGCTTTTGGTTTTGAATGAGCATCGTAACTGATATACCAACGGCTGCAGCGGAGCTCAATAGTAATATAGCAAGACCGCTCAATAGCCCTTTACTCTTCAAATCCAAGTAATGCCTCACTGGTATTACCTTTGGAATGACGCCAACTTTGGATCGCAATTCATCCAATTGGCGTTGAATCTGCTCAGTCGGGTATTGAACGGCCTTTTCACTAATAATCGTTTTCAGCTCTTCGAACTGCGGCGAATAATCAGGAAACTTGATTTCCCGCTTTTCCAGTTCATTGACCTTTTTGATTAGGTTATCCTGTATTTCCTCTGTTATGCTTTTTTGTTCCTGGTTGCCCATGGTAAATTCCATTTTAATTTGTTCATTCTTCTTCATTAGCGCGTGTTGGTCCGTGCCTGTTTAGTGCGCCGACGGTTACGCCCATGTATGGCTTCATCATCTATATCATCCGCTATATTGATGTCTAGTCCGTACTCGGGATATTCCGGATGATTATCTATTGATGCTGGTTGCTGTTGCGCCGGCGCTTGCCTATTTATTGGTTCAGCAGGCTGTTTGTCATCGAAGTTTTTGATGATTTGCTTTAGCTCTGCCACCATGTTCTTGGTCCGTTCGTCAGCTTGCTGCTTCTCCTGTACCTGCCGCTCGATAGTTCTCATCAGATTGCCAAAGCTTAAACTGCGGTCGATCTCCGAGCCTTTGAACTTATAGCCATCTTTCGAAAAACTGATCCCTTGTACAGCGGCAGTACCACTCTTATACTTGAACAGCATATTAATGCCTTTAGCAGCCAAACGGACTTTCAGTTCATCCATGCTTTTGACCCGCTGGCTTTCTGCTTTGATCGTATCGAAAAGTGCATACTTAACCCTGTCAGCACCCTTCAGCTGCTGCCGCTTTACGTTTTGCTTACCCTCTGCCATAAAGAAGCTATGCTTTAAAGTGAGCTCCTTGCAAACCTTGCCACTCCTTCGACGCTGAAGGTTATCCGGTATGGTCTTGCCCTGGTTATCCACCCGGTTATAAATGATATGCAGGTGCGGATGCTCCTTGTCATGGTGCCGGACGATCAGCAACTGGGTATCCTGTATCTTCATTTTCTCCAAATATTCATAAGCTACAGATAGCATCAATTCGTCCGTAAGCTTCGGCAGGTCATTTGGGCTCCAGCTTAAGGCGATGTGTCCTACGGCCTGGCCCAACGCCGGATTCATTTTGCGCCCTATGTTGAAGTCTTGGGTGATGTGCGAGACCTGATCCATCCGGACGCCAACAGCATCCAGGATCACTGCATCCTGCTTTAAGACATTATACTGGACGCAGCCGCCAAAGCTTTTGCCAGGCTTAGGTATTTTGGCCATCATGGGTAAAGAACGTGTCGAGAAATCGACTGATCTTGGCCATTACCGCCACGCCATCACGCGCCATACTGAGCAGGCCACCGCCATTGGCAACTTTGGTAATCTGGTTCAGGTTATTAGCCATGCCGGACAGCTCTCTCATCCGAAGCCTTTCTTCCGGGCTTAGACGTGCCATTACTTTGGCACTCATAGCAGCTGCTCTGAACCAGTCGCTGATTTTCATACCGGCTGCTTTTGCTTTACTCTCGATCAGAAAATATTGCGTAGCACTCAGCCTGACGCGGATAGACTTTTCCATCTTCACCGCCTTTCGCGGTGCACCGCCCCGATGTTTCGGACGGTTACCGGCAAGCTGATTAGGATTATTTGGTGTTGTAGATTCCATAAAATAAGTTGATTAATGAGGTGGCAGGCCTCCTCACAATGTGTTTTCCCTTTAGCGACCACCGGGAGCAAAAGGCAAGTTTGCCCCTTTGCCCGAATGGGCTTAGGGAAGTATTTGTGGAACAAATACACAAACTTGCTTCTTACTCACGGACAGATAGGTCGCCGCAATTCATGCTGATATAGAGATATACTATCCGCCTAATCTTACTTGGCATTATCTTCCAACAGCTTCATGATGTCTTCATGTTTGTAGTAAAGCAGACCGCCGATCTTGGTGTAATGAAGTGTGCCATTAACCCGCAAGTTTTGCAACGTGCCCGGTGAAATATTGAGCAGCTTTCTGACCTCATAGCTTTTGAGCCATGGCTTATTTTGGCCTATTGCTCCAGGCTTAATTAGCTGCCGGATCTCGGTCAGCATTTCTGTTTTGAATACTTTTAAATCGTCTTTGGTAATTAGTTCATTCGCTTGCATAATTCATATCCTCCTTGTTTTTGAGACATGCTGCGAAGAAGCAAAAAAATAGGGCGCAGCGGTGACCTCCGAAAATTTGGAGGTCAAACCACTAGTATAAAATGCAATGTAAATGAGATATTTAAGCATTAGACTGCAAATTATTGCAATCAGCCTAAAAGCATATGACGGCTAAGAGCTTGAGGCTTATAAGCGCCTTTTCTTACTGGGAGAGATAGTGAAAAGCTGATCCTTTTTGGGAATTTCCTTATACTTGGTCAGGTCAGCACTGTTATCTGGCGGGAAATAACGCTTGATGCTCTCGAAGCTTATCTCCTTACCATCAATTCTAAAATATTTGGAAATCATCTTGCTCCAGATATTGAGCGTAGTCGCGTTAACAAGCTCCTTACCGTCGTCCAGTTTCAGATCGCGTATCTGTAACAATAGATGGTAAAGCGTTCGTTGCCTACCCTCCCGGATGTCGATATAGTCTTTAGTTTCCAGTTCCCGAAGTTTCCTGTTTTCTTCTTTGAGTTTTTTGTTATCTGAGATGAGTTTGCCGATTTCTTCCAATTGGCGTTTTATCGTTTCCTGATCAGTGGACTGTATGAACCATTGATCTAGGGTATTAAGGTAATCTAAAAATTCTTGCAACTGCAAACGGTTACTGCGTTCCTGTGCATGCTTCGAGGTATAGCGGTTTTTGCTGACCAGCGCGGTGATCGCATCAGTAATGATTTGCTTGACATGAACAAAAAACTCTTGCTCGGTCGCATCCGGATAAAGCTTTAAGAAGAACTGTAACTGATGCTCATAAAAGGATTGATATTGTAGATTGCTTTTTTTGTATAGCCGGTAAAGAAAGTGGTTATCTTCGTTCCCTCTTTTCCATGGTAAAGGAAAGCCTACATCATTGGTTTTCTTATCAAAATCAAATAGTTTACGGTGCTTAAAGTATTGTGGTCTCATAAGTGTAACGCAATATGTACAATTTACTCAATAGCCAAATTTGATAGCCGTGCTTATCGGGTTGAGTTTTAAAGTATTGAATCACATTTTTACCGGTATCTACATAATAGGTGATCGTAGTTAGCTTTAAGTTGAATAAGAAACATATCTTCTATAACCAGATTGATGGTAAATGCCGATTGAGATAAAAGCTACTTTTCCCTTATTTAGTCGAGTCTATGATTAGGTCTTAGTTTGCAACTATAATTGTGCTGATTTATGTGACAACAATGTTATAGCTTGATGGCAATATTTTTATGAGTGATAGCACAAAAATGAAGTAAATAAGAAAGGGCTATTTGTTGAAAAAAACAGCCCTTCCCTATCGAAATAGATCTTTCTTATTTTTTCTTATCTGTGGATGAATACTGAGAATTTTCCTTCACCAGCTGCGGTGCCGAAACAATCACCTGCACGTTATTCATCCCTGGCAACTGTGTAGTCGTCGTAGCTGTACTACTGGTGGTAGCAGGTTGTGAGGTTGTATTTTGATTGGCCATTACTTAAACTTTTGATCTAATTTACAATTAATCTTTGATTTGACGATTTCTATCTTTTGAACTTTGTCATTCTTTTGAAATATATGATAACCTAAACAGAGCAAAAATGGAATAGTTGAGGTGAGTGCGAAGATCAATGCATTATAATAAAAGGAGCTTTTGCGTTTGAATACTTTGTCGTTAACTTCAACAGCTTTTTCCAATTCACCGATATAAGATGCCTTTAATGCCTTATCTACTTTATTAAGATCTGGTTCAGTAAGCTCATATTGAATACGGTAATCCTTATAATACTTTCCGGGCTCTGTTAAATACGCTACTTCAATTGGAAATATCAGTTTAACAGTGAACACTAATGAAGTAATAAAGAGGCCTGCAAAAAGAGCAAAAAAGAGATACAAAAGTATATTGTTACCTGGTACAAAAACCTCCTGGATTATTGGAATCAAAAAGATAGCTATTGCTGAATAGATCAATATGATGTTAGTCAATTTTGACAGCACTTGTTGGTAAGCAGAAGTGTATTGCTCAACGCGTTTTTCGTTAATTTCGATGATGTAATCAAGATCATAAAAGGATTTTGCCATGATTGATTATAGTTGGATTGGATAATTTGAGTGTTTATTATATATAGTGTTCACCGGAGATCCCATTGAAAGTGCAATATGGTATTGAAAGATACTAAGCATTTTTATTCAGGCTGAACTTCTAAGCGCTTTTTGAGCCGTTTCATATCCTTGCTCAGTTTGGTTTCGACCACTCTCGCATAAATTTGCGTAGTGCTTATTTTAGTGTGACCTAATAGCTTGCTTACTGATTCAATAGGAACGCCGTTAGATAAGGTTATGGTTGTAGCAAACGTATGTCGTGCAACATGAAAAGTAAGCACCTGCTTTATGTTACAGACGTCTGCAATTTCTTTCAAATAAGAATTAAGCTTCTGATGACTTAAAGTGGGCAGGAGTTTACCTTCAGCAAGCACTTGCGGGTCGCCATCATATCTTTTAATGATTGCTAACGCCTGTGGCAACAAAGGGATCTTTACAGATGTGTCTGTCTTCTGCCGGCGGGTGACGAGCCAAAATGAACCATTTTCTTTCTCCACCACGTTATCCGGCGTTAAATGGCATACATCAATATAGGCTAGACCGGTGTAACAGCTGAAAATAAACAGATCCTTAACAATAGCCAACCGTGCTATACTAAACTCTTTCTTCTCAATCCGCTTTAGTTCCTTTGGAGTCAGACATGGCCTTTCCGTTTTCTGAAATTTGAGCTGATATGCCTGGAATGGATTTTTAGGTAACCAATCCAGCTTTACCGCTAGATTTACCATTTTGCACAGCCGCTCCAGGTGCTTCATCACACCATTATTTCCAAGTTCTCTTTGCCGGACTTCGGGCCTTCTGTTGCGAAGGTAATGCTCAAATTCTATGATGAACTGATAATTAAGCTCCGAAAGGTATTTGTCAGTGGTTTTGAAATGTATATTTAAAAACTCCTTAATATATTTTTGAGTCGTATAATAATTTTTCATCGTTCCTACTTCAAGTACCTTTGATTGATCTGCGTTATGGAATTCTATGAGCTTACATAGCGTATATTCTATCTTGTCCTGGCCTGTAAACCTATTCTTTACCAGTGTAGCTGTAATTAGCTTCTGTTGAAGAAAAAGCTCCTGGTAGCTTTCCACTATTCCAGACCGGTATTGCTCTAAATAATTATTGAGGTTAGTCACTTCCTGCTTGCTCCCCTTGGCCATACCCCTACTTGCATTCCAGTTAGCCGGATCAATAGATCTTTTAACTGACAAGTCGGTACGGTGGCCGTTTACCGTGATCCGTACATAAATTGGTACTTTACCATCTGTAGTAGCTTTGTATTTCCTTAAATAAAAAATTACTCCGAAGGTGTTGCTTTGCGTTTTCATATCTGTCAATTCTAGTTTTCAAATAGCTTTAAATTGACCGGGCAAAAAGTGCCCTATTGAAATCAAGGTAATTCAACCCCTTCAAAAGGCACTAAAACCCGTCAAAATAAATGAAGTATCAAATTGACTATCAGCACTTTAATACCCTATTTGTGCCCCTAATATAAATGTTGTATTTGGGGCACCCAATAGGGCACCTTTGGTTTGATATAACTTAAATGATTTGGGCTGGAATAAAATAAAAAAAGCCCTTAAATCATTGATTTAAAGGCTTTTTAGTGGATTTTGACCACTTAAATGTCGGGATGGCAGGATTTGAACCTACGACCTCCAGCACCCCATGCTGGCGCGATACCGGGCTACGCTACATCCCGAAAAAACTAAACTTTTTGTTACGGAGACAGCAAATATAAAAGTTTAGAAAAATTTATAATAGAAAAATCATCAAACATAGATGATATAACCTTTTTGTAATTATAATAAAATTGAACGATATGTAATATCTAAACTTCGTTTAAGATTATAAATTAACTAAAACTATTTAATTATTAAAAATTACAAAGCTGGCACACGAAATGCTACTACCCCAAAGTGGGGTAAATAATACTCTTTATGAGCCCCAAGTAGAGAATTAAAATCCACAATATGGTAGTTTGAGCCCATAGTATCATACTATCTCAAAAACAAGACAAAATATACTGAAATTAATTTTTTTAAGATAGATTTTAATTTTTTAAGTAATCCTTACAAAAATTACAACTGCGTTTTAATAAAAATTTATAAAAAAGGTGTGTCATGTGCTTTTTACGTATAAAAAAATGTTTTGTTACGCTTTTCCTTTGTTTTTTTTCGCCTGCTCAAATCTGATTTGAGTTTTCTCCGCCTCTCTGATTGTTGTATTAATGTGGTGCAAAAGCAATTATTACTTTGTTGGCACAAGCATTGAACAATTAATATTAATCAGGAATTAATGTAGTTTCTCTGTTCAATACGAATACATAAAAATACTTAATCTATTAAACTGGCAGTATTTCATAAATACGAAATTTAATAAAAACCATCTTAGAAATTTAAACGGATAAAAAGACCTAAATACAATTATCATGAGAAAAGCAATTTTTACTATCTTCTGCACTTTAATAATTTCATCTGCTTTTGCACAATTTAATTCTTCAAGAGAAGATCGCGCTTATTGGAACGGATTTGTTGATTATGTGCAAGCAAAAGGCTTTAATGGTAGTAAAGAACTTAACAGAAGAGATCTAAATATTGCCGAAAAACTGTTTGATAGCTATAATGCTGTAAATAAACGTTCAGTTGATTATAAATCGTTTGTTACTCTTGTACAACGTGACATTCAGCAATATCGTAAACAGGCACTTGAACAAATTAAAATAAGCAGAGTTAAGCATGCTAAAAATTCAAGTTACCCTTTAATGTTTAAGGGTACAGATGATGAGTTTATGGCTGGTTTGTCGGTAGTAGACGGTTTTGCAGGTGTACAAACTACAGCTTGGAGGTTTCCTAACGAAGTTGTATTAGGATTAAATCAATTGCGTTTTAATGACATATACGTAACAAACGCTGAAAACTGAAGCGTTTCTTAAAATAAGAAAATAATATACTGATTAATTTTTATCATTATAATGGCACCGGCAATAAAATATGCCGGTGCTTTTTTTTTAAACTTTTCTTAACATATCTTCTGTATTCGCAGCTTATCTAATAATTTTTATCTTGTAAGTATTTTCTTAACTTAAAAAGCGTTTAAAGAAACAATCCTTTATAAAAATTTTTAAAAATTTTCGTTTAGCTTTATATTAGCTACGTTTACATTAAGTATGCACTCTTCTGATAATTACTTAGTATTAATTAATAAAGTAGATGCTTTTATACGCAAGTACTACCTTAATAATTTATTGCGGGGTGTTATCTTCTTAGGTGCCGGACTACTTACCGCATACATCACTATCACTTTATTAGAGTACTTTGGCAATTTCAACACGTTATTGCGTACTATTCTATTCTACTCGTTTATACTGCTTAACTTATTGTTGCTTCTTTGGCTGGTTATCCCTTCCTTATTTGCCTATTTAAATTTGGGCAAAACCATTAGCCACGATGAAGCGGCAGAAATTATTGGCCAGCACTTTGGCGATGTAAAAGATAAACTGCTTAATACTTTACAATTAAAAAAGCAGGCCGAACAAAACGAGTCTCATCGCCATTTGATTGAGGCCAGTATCAATCAAAAAATTATTGCTTTAAACCCAATCAGTTTTCCATCGGCCATTAATTTAAAGCACAACACTCAATATCTTAAATGGGTAGGTTTTCCGTTAGCAATTATTATTTTAATTGCGCTTGTAGCACCTACAGTACTTACCGAAGGTACCAAACGGCTTATTTATCATAACCGCCATTTTGTACCCAAAGCCCCTTTCAAATTCATCATACAAAACCAAAATTTATCGGTATTGCAAGGCAGCGATCTAAAACTCGATGTTAAACTGGAGGGTAATAATTTGCCGGCCAATGTTTACCTCGAAACCGGCAATAATACTTTCAAGCTCGATGCGGATTATATATCCAGGTTTCATTATCTATTTACCAATTTGCAGCAGAACACTGCTTTTCGTATTATAGCTAATGGTTACAGTTCTGAATCCTATGTAATTCGGGTCAACTTAAAGCCTTCCCTACTCAACTTCGATGTAAAATTGCAATACCCTGCTTATTTACATAAGGCTTCCGAAAAACTAAGTAATGCCGGGGACTTGAATATCCCGGCCGGTACTACCGTAAAGTGGCAAGTGCATGCACAACATGCAGATCAACTACAGTTTACTGCAGATGATAATAAGAAAGTACTCAGCCCCCAAAATGATGGTATTTTTGAACATACCGAAAGAATTATTAAAAATATCATTTATAAAATGCTGCCGATAGCCGACGGCAACCGGCAGGGTGATGAAAGCAGTTACCACATCAATACCATTGCTGACGAAATGCCGAGTATTGATTTAACAGAAAAGCAGGATTCGGTGAGCAGTAAAGCCATTTACTTTAATGGAGATATTAAGGACGATCACGGATTTTCATCTCTAACGTTTCATTACAATATCAGCAAACCCGGAAGCACTGATAAAAATGTCAGTCGCCAGATTAAAGCTAACCTTAACAGCACGCAAAGCACCTTTTTTTACTATTGGGATTTAAAAGATTTGGCCGTGAAGCCTGGCGATCAGGTAAGCTATTATTTTGAAGTGGCTGATAACGATGCTGTATCCGGTCCTAAAAAAGCAAGATCGCCTGAGCATAACCTTCAGGTTCCTACCGAAAAAGAAATAAATGAGCAGCTTAACGCTAATACACAAGCAGTAAAACAAAAGATGCAGTCGGCTATTAAACTGGCCGGACAGGTAGAACGCGACGCGCAAAAGCTCAACCAGTTGCTACTCAATAAAAATAATTTAAGCTTTGATGAGAAAAAGCAGGTAGAAGACCTTTTGAGAAAGAAGGCAGAGCTAAACGAATTAGTTAAACAAATACAAGAAGAAAATAAAAAAAACCAGTTTAACCGGCAGGAAAATCAGGAGCAGAGTACTGAGTTGCAACAAAAGCAAAAAGACATTGAGAACTTGTTTAACCAGGCACTTGATGAAAAAACTCAGGATATGCTAAAAAGGCTACAGGAACTCCTGAAAAAAGACCAGAAAGAAGGCACCCGGTCCGAATTGTCGAAAATGGAGAATGATAATAAATCATTAAAAAAAGAGCTCGACCGGATGCTGGAACTTTACAAACAGCTGGACTTTGAGCAAAAGCTTAATCAAAATATAAATGAGCTAAACAAACTGGCAGATCAGCAACAAAAGTTGGCAGAACAAACCTCACAGCCTAATGCCAACAAACAACAACTGCAAAATGAACAGCAGGAGATACAGCAAAATTTTGAGGCAATAAAAAAATCAATACAAGAATTGGATAAAGCCAACCAACAGTTGGAGCAAAAGAATAACTTTGAAAAGCCGGAAAAAGAACAGCAGGCTATTGACGAGCAAATGAACACCAGTAAGGAGCAATTGCAAAAAAACAACCGTACTAAAGCAGCGCAATCGCAGCAGCAGGTGGCCAGGCAAATGCAACAACTGGCACAAAAAATGCAGCAAAACCAGCAACAAGGCGAAGAAGAAGAGAACATGGTTAATGCTCAACAATTACGCGAACTTCTAAAAGTTCTGGTAAACAGTTCGTTTGAGCAGGAAAAGGTTATGCAGTCTTTAAAAGCAATGAGCGCCAATGATCCGGCTTATGTTGGCTCGGCGCAAAGGCAAAAAGACATTAAAGACAATTTAAAAACTGCCGAAGACACCTTGTATTCTTTAAGCAGACGTATTCCGCAAATACAAAGTACCGTTAATAAAGAAGTAAAAGGGATTAACGATAATATAGACCGGGCTATTGATTTATTGGGCGACCGGCGTACGGCAGAAGCTAACCGCAGTCAACAGTACGCCATGACATCAATGAACAACCTGGCGCTGATGCTGAGTGAAGCATTAGAAAATATGCAAAACGCCATGAATAAAAGTGGCGGCAAGGGGAACAAAAAGCAGCAGTCTATGCAGCAGCTGAGCCAGATGCAGCAGCAGTTGAATAAAAATATGCAAAAAATGCGCGACCAGATGCAGCAGCAAGGCAATCAAAGCCAAAGCGCTAAAGCACAGAGTAACGCAGCAAATAACATAAGTGAACAAATGGCCCGTATGGCCCGCCAGCAACAGCAAATAAGGCAACAACTGGAACAATTGAGCCGCCAGCAAAACAAAGATGGCACCGGAAAGTTGGGTAACCTCGACAAAATTTCGAAGGAAATGGAACAAACAGAGGGTGAACTCGTAAACAAGCTCATAACGGACGAATCTTTAAAAAGGCAGCAACAGATACAGACCCGGTTATTAGAAGCCGAAAAAGCTGAGCAGGAAAGGGAACAGGATAAACAACGGGAGAGCCGCACAGGGAAAAATAACTTACCGCCAGGATACATTAAAGCTTTACAGAGCTATCAGCAACAAAAAGCTAAACAAACTGAGCAGATACAAACAGTACCTTCGGCATTAAATCTGTACTATAAACAAAAAATAAAACGTTACTTTGACCAACTTAATGCAAAATAACACATCACCTGACAGCGTACAAACAGGGGAACTGTACACGCTGCAACTTCCGTCAACTTTAGAAAGCATCACGGTGCTCGAAAATTTGATTGAAGAAATTGCTGATAAGTTTAAGGTAAGCGAAGATGCTTTCGCTAATATGATGACCTGCCTTAATGAGGCAGCCAACAATGCTATTGTACACGGAAATAAACTCGATCCTGATAAAAAGGTAATTGTGAATGCCGACGTTGACGCTAAGCGCTCAGTTTGGACCATTACTGATGAAGGTGAAGGCTTTGATTATAATCATCTGCCCGATCCAACTGCTGAAGAGAATTTAGAGAAACCTACCGGTCGTGGTGTTTTTATATTAAAACACTTGGCTGACCAGTGTATTTTTAATTCGAGCGGCAATGAGGTTGAATTGCATTTTAAATATTAAATGCCCGTTATTAATTTTTTTGCAGAAGATACCAGCTACAAATTAAAAGACAAGCTGAATCTTAAACGTTGGATTAAAGAAACCATTAAAGCAGAAGGCTATAAGCTACAGGAGCTTAATTTTATTTTATGCTCTGATACCTATCTGCTTCAGATTAATCAAGAATACTTAAATCACGATACGTATACCGATATCGTGACTTTTGATAATTCGGATGTTGCTGGTGTCATCACCGGAGATATTTTTATTTCTGTTGACCGTACACAAGAAAACGCCGAAAAATTTAAGGTAAGTCCTGAAACAGAGCTGCACCGTGTAATTATACACGGTGTTTTGCATTTATTAGGCTACAAAGACAAAAAGCCGGCAGAAAAACAATTGATGACAGATAAGGAAGATCAATATCTTGCTTTAAAAACTTTTTGATTCTTAAACGTTTATCTACCTTTACGTTAAAACAAACCAAGCATCCGTTATGAAAATTTTAGCCGTTATTCTGGCCCTGCTTTTTACCGCTCCGAGTACTGTGTATGACTTTAAGGTAAAAAACATCGAGGGTAAAGATTTTAAATTATCTAAATACAAAGGGAAAAAAATCCTGATTGTTAACACAGCTTCTAAGTGTGGTTATACCAAACAATATGCTGAATTGCAGTTACTTGCCGATCAGTATAAAGACAAGGTAGTCGTAGTTGGATTTCCGGCCAATAACTTTGGAGGTCAGGAGCCGGGAAGCAACGTAGAGATTCAGGAATTTTGTAAAAAGAATTTTGGTGTTACCTTTCCACTATCTGAAAAAGTAAGCGTGAAAGGTTTAGATATTGCACCTATCTTCCAGTATTTAACCACCCAGGAAAATCCTGATTTTACCGGTGAGATTAAATGGAACTTTGAGAAATTTTTGATTGACGAAAACGGAAAGTTGATTCATCGCTACCGTTCAAACGTTAAACCATTAGCGACTGAAATTACCAGTCAGTTGTAAATTAATAAAACGTCTTGAAAAGCGCCGGGAGTAATACTTTCGGCGCTTTTCTTTTTTACACAGATGCTGTTCAGGTAGCTGCTTTCCTCCTGCTAAAAATTTTAATGTCGTAGCAATTGTGTTACGCTAAAAAAATTAAATCCACGGCAACATTCATTTTTGTAAAGAAATCATTTTGAAGGACTAAAAATCGAGGAATTTAAAGGCCATCTAATCAATTATTTTAGGTACTCCCTGTAGATTATATCCTATAATTATTTCATTGTCTAAATCGCTTTAAAATACGATTAAACACCACCCTCAAATCACAGCTTGCATAAAACTTGTTATTCCGCGCCAACTGTCAATAATAATGTTTCTATATCTCATTTAAGCTTTAATCAATTATGACATGCTGCTATTTATGTGTTTAAACATCTAACTAATAGCGTTTGATAAGTTTATGTATCTTTGTATTAAGGATAAAACTATGGCAAACAAAGCAGTAATAGCAGGCGCAAGCGGATTGATTGGTAGTGAGTTATTACAGCTTCTATTACAAAGCCAGTATTACAATGAAGTATTAGCCTTGGTGCGTAGTGAGTTGCCGGTAAGCCATAAAAAATTAGTTCAGTTAGTAGTTGACTTTGATCAGTTGAATCAATACCAGGCATCGATTAGCGGCCATGCCGTATTTTGCTGTTTAGGATCAACACGTAGTAAAACTCCTGAATTATCTGTTTACCGTAAGATAGATCATGACTACCCGGTTCGGCTGGCACAAATAGCCAGGCAGAACAATATGCCTCATTATCACTTGGTGTCAGCCATAGGCGCTAACAGTAAATCAGGCAATTTTTACACCAAGCTAAAGGGTCAGACGGAAGATGATATTCAGCAAGTAGGCATTAAATCATTACATATTTATCAACCTTCTCTTTTAACAGGTCACCGCAAAGAGTTTAGGTTCACAGAAAAGATAGCCACAGTGGCGATGAAAATTATTGATCCGCTGTTGGTTGGTTCGCTTAAAAAATATAGAAGCATCTCGGCGCAAACTGTTGCGCAGGCTATGTATCGCCAATCTTTAAATACAGAAGAAGGTGTATTTATTCACCCTTCAAATCATATAAAACAATTAGCGTGAGCACTTATTTATCAGGAGAAAATTTAGGTCATTCATTTCATGACCATTGGCTATTCCGTAATCTTACTTTAGGTATCAACCGTGGCAGGCGGGTAGCCTTAGTTGGTGTTAACGGGGCAGGCAAATCAACTTTATTAAAACTTTTATCCGGCAAGATATCCCCCACCGAAGGCAAAATTGTTTCGGCCCGCGATTTACGACCAGGTTATCTGGAGCAAGATCCATTGTTTGAAAAAGGTGCTACCATAAGCGATTACATATTTCACAAAGACAATATTCAGCAGCAACTGATATTGAAATACGAACAGTTGCTGGAGAATGAACCCGACAACACCAAAGCCATTGAAAAAATAACGGAAGAGCTTAGTGCAGTAAATGCCTGGGAATACGAATACCAGATTAAAAATATTTTAGGACGATTAGATATTCATCATCTTCAGCAACCGATTGACACTTTATCAGGCGGTCAGAAAAAACGATTGGCTTTGGCTAAACTACTAATCGAAGATCCGGATGTTTATGTATTAGACGAACCTACCAACCATTTGGATATTGATACCATTGAATGGCTGGAAAAGTTATTGACTGAAGGTGCCAAAACTATTTTAATGGTTACGCACGACAGGTACTTTTTAGATAATGTGTGTAACGAAATAATTGAAATAGACCGGGGTAGAATATTTACTTATAATGGCAATTATCAATATTTCTTAGAAAAGAAAGCAGAACGCCAAGCTAACGACGAAGCGCAGTTTCAAAAAAATTCGAACCTTTTAAAAAAGGAACTGGAGTGGATGCGCCGTCAGCCGCAGGCACGTAGTACCAAGTCTAAGTCGCGTATTGATGCATTTTATGAACTGGAAGAAAAAACTAAAAATGCCGGCCCTAATGCTAAAGTTGAGCTAAGCGTAAAAACAGCGCGTCAGGGTAACAAGATCATGGAGGTGCATCATATTGCCAAATCATTTAATGGCAAACCAATCATTGCCGATTTTAATTATGTGTTTAAAAAAGGCGACCGTGTAGGTATAGCCGGTAAAAATGGTGCAGGTAAATCAACTTTACTTAATATCTTCACAGGTTTAATACAACCCGACAGTGGTGTAATTGAAAAAGGCGAAACTACAGTGATTGGTTATTTTAATCAAGCTGGTATGAGCTTTAAAGATGATGAGCGGGTGATTGACGTAGTAAAAAATGTGGCTGAATATATTACTATGGCAGATGGTAAGACCATTTCAGCTGCGCAGTTATTAACCCTATTCTTGTTCCCTCCTGCCCGTCAGTATGGCTTAATATCTTTACTGAGTGGTGGCGAAAAAAAGCGCCTGCATTTGCTGAACATTCTGATGAAGAACCCAAATTTCTTGATTTTGGATGAGCCTACCAATGATTTGGATATTGATACCCTGAACGTATTAGAGGAGTTTCTGACTAATTACACCGGAATACTCTTGATGGTATCTCACGATAGATATTTATTGGATAAGCTTACCGACCAGTTGTTTATTGTGGAAGGAAACGGGGTTGTTGACATTTATAATGGTAACTATTCATCCTTCCGTTTAGAACAGGAAGAGGCTAAACAAGCGTTGAAAAACAAGACAATTACACTTGCACCAACACCTGTTACAACGCCAGCCGCAAAGAAAAACAAGCTTTCTTTCAAAGAGCAAAAGGAATATGAAACGCTCGAGAAAGAAATAAATGAGTTAGAAGCAAAGGTTGTCGTCCTTACTGAACAAATGAATACAACAACAGACCACCAGCAATTACATCAGTTGTCGATAGATATTGAAGCTATAAAAGCCAGTATTGATGATAAATCGATGCGTTGGATGGAGTTAGCAGAATTACAATAACTATTATGAAGACATCAGATTATATAGCTTCGGTAGGTGTAATTATACTTTTAATTGCTTTCCTATTAAATCTTTTCAAAAGAATTGAAGCTGAAAGTAAGCTCTACGCTCTAATGAATTTTATTGGGGCAGGTCTTTGCGGCTATTCGTCTTACTTAATAAGCTTCTATCCTTTTGTAATATTGGAGGGTATCTGGGCGTTTGTAGCTTTATTATCATTATTAAAAGTTCCACGTGGAACATAATTTTTCAATAGTAACTTTGTAAAAGTTCCACGTGGAACATCGAATAGAGAATGTTTAAAAAATACGACATAATAGTCGCTGGTGCGGGACACGCCGGCTGTGAAGCTGCGGCAGCAGCTGCAAATATGGGTTCGTCTGTGCTGTTAATTACCATGAATATGGGAACCATAGCACAAATGAGTTGTAACCCTGCCATGGGTGGTGTGGCTAAAGGGCAAATTGTACGCGAGATTGATGCAATAGGCGGAAAGTCGGGCATTATCGCAGACAAAACTACCATACAGTTTCGCATGCTTAACCTCTCAAAAGGCCCTGCTATGTGGAGCCCGAGAGCACAAAACGATCGCATGCGTTTTGCAGAAGAGTGGAGATTAACTTTAGAACGCACCGAGAACTTAGATATCTGGCAGGATACTGTGACTTCGCTTATCATCAAAAACGATACAGTTTGCGGTGTCAAAACCTCGTTAGGTGTCGAGATTGAATGCGACGCCGTAGTGCTTACCAACGGTACGTTTTTAAACGGCGTAATACACATTGGTGAAAAACGTTTCGGTGGTGGTCGTACGGGTGAAAAAGCAGCAACTGGATTAACTGAGCAATTGGTAGAATTAGGTTTCGAAGCAGGACGCATGAAGACTGGTACTCCCCCACGCATCGATGGCCGTAGCTTAAATTACAGTTTAATGGAAGAGCAATGGGGAGATGAAAATCCTGGTCGTTTCTCTTTCACTGATGTAGAAAGACCGACCGAAAAACGTTGTTGCTGGATTACCTATACTAACGCCGACGTACACGAAACTTTAAAAGAAGGCTTCGAAAAATCGCCAATGTTTACTGGTCGTATCAAAGGCTTAGGTCCGCGCTACTGCCCATCCATCGAAGATAAAATTAATAGGTTTGCAGAGCGCGAACGCCACCAAATATTTGTGGAACCCGAAGGCTTTAACACGGTAGAAATTTATGTTAATGGTTTTTCTACATCGTTGCCTGAAGATATACAATACCGGGCATTAACCAAAATAGCAGGTTTCGAAAATGCAAAAATGTTCAGACCTGGATATGCCATTGAATACGATTACTTCCCGCCTACCCAACTCGACTCAACGTTAGAAACTAAAAAGATTAGCAATCTATTTTTAGCCGGACAGATCAATGGTACTACCGGATATGAAGAAGCAGCTGCTCAAGGTCTGATTGCCGGTATCAATGCTCATCAAAAAGTTCATGACAAACATGAACTGATCATGAAACGTTCTGAGTCATATATCGGTGTATTGATTGATGACCTGGTAACGAAGGGCACCGAAGAGCCATACCGTATGTTTACCTCCAGGGCAGAGCACCGCTTATTATTGCGCCAAGACAATGCCGACATTCGCTTATCTCCTATCGGTCACGAATTAGGCTTGATTGATAATGAGCGCTTGGACAGAGTCAAGCAAAAAATAAAAAATTCAGATGATATTGTTAAATACGCTAAAACTAAATCAGTTGAAGCAGCTCATCTAAACGCAACGTTAGAAGAATTGGGTACTACTCCATTATCACAAAACGTGAAACTGGTATCATTAATCAGCAGGCCGCAAGTAGGCTTCAATAATTTGCGTAAAGCTGACTCATCGTTAGATGCACTTTTATCTGCTTATGATGAAGAAACTGTAGAGCAGGCTGAAATAAAAATTAAATACGAGAGTTACTTTGATAAGGAGTTGGAGATAGTAGAGCGCATGCGCAAAATGGAGGATAAAGAAATTAATCCCGAATTTAATTATCATCAATTGGTATCATTATCAAAAGAAGCCCGTGAAAAATTAATGCGAATTAAGCCACGCACTTTAGGTCAGGCTTCGCGTATTTCCGGAGTGTCACCATCAGACATATCAGTTTTGATGGTCCACATATCCAAATAGAAGAAACCTGACTTTTCTTCTTGAATCAACCAAATAATGGCTTTAATACAACCTATTAAAGCCATTATTTTTAACCTTTAATATCCTGACATCAAAAATATTAAAAATCGTTTATACAGCTTAAAAATGCCTTTATATTTAAAGCACAAATATTCGCTCAACATTTTCACTATTATCGGACTATGGCTACTCATTAGTTGTGCCAGCGTACAAAGACCGCAAGGCGGACCAAGAGATAAGACCCCCCCTGTACTTCTCAAAGCATCACCGCCCAACAAAACTAAAAGATTTGCTGCCAAAGAAATTCAGCTCGATTTTGATGAATATTTTAAGTTGACTAATCCGTACACCGAAATCAGCGTTACCCCGTTTATGGAAAAGCAGCCGGAGTATATTACCAAAGGCCGGAGTTTACAAATTAAGATCAACGATACGTTACAGAAAAACACAACCTACGTTTTCAATTTTGGTAAGGCGCTGGCTGATGTCAACGAGTCTAACGTACTAAAAAACTTTACCTATGTATTTTCAACTGGTGATGAGATCGATTCATTGAGTATTACCGGTAAGGTAAATAACACCATTACTGCCCTGCCCGAAAAAGAAGCAACAGTAATGATCTTTCCAGCTAAGATGGATACCGCAATGTTTGGTAAAAAGAAACCTTCGTTCTTTACCACTACCGACTCATCTGGAAACTTTGCCTTGAATAACCTGCATGCCGGTGATTATACTATCTATGCTTTAAAGGAAACCTCGCCTAATAAAATTTATAATGAAGACGATTTGGTAGCTTTTTTAAAGACACCACTGCAACTCAGTAAAAATATAACCGGTGTACAGCTCAATTTATTTAAACAAGAGCCGGAAAAATTCAGGGTGATCAATCCAAGAAAAATTGATAATGAGGGACGTGGCTTTCTTGTATTTAATAAGCCGTTAAATAATCCATCCATAAAAGTTAACTATCCACCAAATATAGATGCGCAAAAAATAGTAGACATAAACAATACACGAGATACCGCATTTGTATTCTTCCGTAGCATGGAGTTTGACTCATTAAGCATGTCAGTACTTGAGAACAACAAGCCATTAGATACTGTTTTTGCACGTAAAGGCCGCAACGAAAGCTTTAAAAGAAATTTGGGCGTACAGTATAATATAAACGTGGATAATAAATTACGTCCAGGAGCTGATCTATTAATGACAGCTAACTTTCCGTTAGAAACTATTGACAACAGCAAAATAAAGCTGTTAGAAGACTCTATTCCGGTACCCGGGTTATCTATTATTAAAGACGCTAATAACCCCCGTAAGTTTACGATAAAACACCGTTGGAAACAGGCAGCACGTTACGAATTATCTTTTGCAGACGAGGCTTTAACGGACATTTACGGCGATAAAAATAAGGAAAGTACCAAACGCTTTATGATTGATAAGCCGGAAAATTATGGCACGCTGACGTTAAAGGTAACCGTACCTGATACTGCCCGAAGCTATATTGTACAGATATACGATAGCAAAAAGACACTAATGCGTACTGACGTAATTACCAAGAATACATCGTTAGTTTACAAAAACTATTTTACCGGTAAATACCAGATTAAGGTTACTTACGATACGAATAAAAACGGTAAAGGTGATAGTGGTAATGTTAAAAACAGGACTTATCCCGAAAAAACATGGTATAATCCAAAAGAGATAACCTTAAGGCCAAATTGGGAAATGGAAGAACCGTTAGTTATCCCTAAAGAGGATACCACTACACCGTAAACCAGCTGGCGTACAGGTTATAATTATGTGGCAACTGATGCAATAAAGCTAATTGTTCATCAGTTAAAGGCTTTATTTTTCTTGCCGGCGTACCGGCATACAGGTAGCCGGATTCGCAAATGGTGTTTTCCAATACCACGGATCCGGCTCCGATAATTACGTTAGACTCGACAACAGCGTTATCCATTACAATAGCACCCATCCCTACCAACACATAATCGTGCAAAACGCAGCCGTGTATAATGGCGTTATGCCCTACTGATACATAGTTACCAATGGTGGTTGATGCTTTTAAATAAGTAGCATGCACCACCACTCCGTCCTGAATGTTGCTATGATGGCCAATGGTAATGCTGTTTACATCGCCCCTGACTATGGCATTAAACCAAACAGAGCAATGGCTACCTATGGTAACGTCGCCTAGTATGGTGCAGTTGTCGGCAATAAAGCATTCTTCTCCCCAAGTGGGTTGTTTGCCTTTAACAGGTAGTATCACTGGCATACAAATTTAACTACTTAATATTTAATAATTTATCTAACTGCTTACACTGGCGTTTTCTTAACACCTCAATAGTCATGGGTACATCTTTAACAGGGCGGTCGCGCTTATCTCTTTCAACTGCAGCAATCAAATCAACCATATCTATACCGCTTACCACTTCGCCAAACACGGTATAGTTATGGTCAAGATGGGGTGCACCTCCAACGGTTTTGTAATACATCCGTTGTGATGGCGGGATTTTAAAACCTTTAAGCCGGGTTTGTTCCACTGTGTCAAGTTTACCATCAGTGAAGCGTTTGCCTTCTACAATATAAAATTGTGTGCTGCTTGAAGCCTTGGCAGGGTTATCATCACGGGCAGCGCCTAACGCTCCTCTTTTGTGAAATAAGCTATCATTAATTTCGGCAGGTATGGCATACTTCAATTCACCGTTGCCTAACTCGACGCCAGGCTTGGCATCCTTTGAGGTTGGATCACCACCCTGAATCATAAAATTTTGTATCACCCGATGATATAAGGTACCATTGTATAGTCCCTGTTTAATCAGCTTTAAAAAATTATCGCGATGCTTTGGTGTTTGGTTATATAGCCGGATGATACATTGACCGTAAGAAGTCTTGATACAAACGTATTGATTCTTTGGCGGTTTAGCATTTGCAAAGAATGCACAAAACAAAAAGCAAAGTAAAAGTAGTTTCTTCATACTAAGACGCATTCATATCATCAAAATAGTTAATAATTAGTGATTTCATTACCATCTCCTGCTCCAGCAATGTATAATTTGGAATAGGTTTTAATAACTTCCAATGTGGCCAGCCGTCCTGGTCAGCTCCTTCCAGTTCATAAAACCCCATCTGGCTAAACAGTTTGCAATTGGCAATATGCATCAATTCTTCTTTTTGCCGTTTGGAGAATTTGCGAGGGCCCTGTCCTAACTCCTGTACGCCAATTAAAAACAGCATTACCTTAATATCCGGTAAATCGGTATCAAAATCTTCAGCAATTCGCTGCTGCAGTTCGCTCCATTTTGCATTAATTTCAGCAGGTTTCATAGCCGGCAAAGATACAGAGAATACAACCAAGAGTACAGTAAGACTTATGCCTAATAAACAATTGTAAAAGGCGCTTGTATGTATTAGATGTATAAAAAGCTATGTTATTTAATAGTTGCCCTACTGTATTCAGCTAAATTATTTGCACAGCAGGATACCTTATCCATTACGCTTGAAAACGTGAAATACCCATATCCTGTAAACTTTTTGCCGATTAAAGTAGAAGGCCAGGATGTGCGTATGGCTTACATGGATATTAAACCGGCCGATAGTAATGGAAAAACGGTTATGCTACTGCACGGCAAAAACTTTGGTGGTTACTACTGGACCAACGTGATTAAAGCACTAAGCGAAAAAGGCTTTAGGGTAATTGTGCCTGATCAAATCGGATTTGGCAAATCATCTAAACCTTTTATGCATTACAGCTTTCATCAATTAGCTGTTTTTAACAAAAAGTTACTGGATACTTTAGGTGTTACTAAAACTTTAATTTTAGGGCACTCAATGGGCGGAATGCTGGCTACGCGTTTTACGCTGATGTACCCGGCAATAGTAGATAAATTAGTTTTGGAAGACCCGATAGGCCTGGAAGATTATCGCACCTTTGTACCTTACCGATCCGCCGAGCAGGACTATGTGACCGAACTTAAAACCAGTTACGAAAGCATCAGAAAATACTATCAAACATCTTACTTTACGAAGTGGAAACCTGAATATGATTACTTGGTAAAAATAGGCGCCGGTGTAAGCAAAAGTGCAGACTTTCCACGCTATGCCAAAGTAGCGGCACTAACCTTTGAAATGATTTATGAACAACCGGTTTGCTATGAGTTTGGACTGCTCAAAGTACCGGTCGTACTCTTCACCGGCAAACAAGACCGGACTATTGTTGGCAAAGCATTATTGAGCGAAGAAGAAAAGGCAAGGCACGGACAATATCAACTATTAGGCCCAGCCACAGCTAAAAAAATTCCTGATTGTAAATTGATTGCGTTTGACAACTGCGGGCACATCCCACATATTGAAATACCAGATATGTTCTTAAACTCATTGTTATCAAACCTTTGATTGTAAGTTGATTAAAGGTTTGATAACAATGAGTTTAAGAAATTTTAGCTATTATTTTTAAAAGCATTCCAGCCTTGTGCTTTAAGCTCGTGTACCTGGCCGCTTTTAGAAATCAAATTACAGCCCGCTGAAGCCTCTGTAATATAGCCGATGATACTCACATCCACGTCATGCTTCATTTTGTCGTAGTCGGCCTGTTTGATGGTGAATAGCAGTTCATAATCTTCACCACCACTTAATGCACAAACCGTAGGATCCAGATTAAATTCGCGTGCCGTCTCGTAAGTCATTGGGTCAATCGGAATTTTCTCCTCGTACAGCTGGCAGCCTTTATTGCTTTGTGAACAGATATGTAAAATTTCGGAAGCTAAACCATCAGATACATCGATCATTGATGTTGGTTTAACTTTTAGATCGCGCAGCAATTGCACAATATCCTGGCGTGCTTCGGGCTTTAACTGGCGCTCAATAATATAATCCTTACCTTCCAGATCAGGTTGAATTTGCGGGTTTTCTAAATAAATCAGTTTTTCGCGTTCCAGCAATTGTAAACCGGTATAAGCACCACCTAAATCGCCCGACACACAAAGCAGATCACCTTCTTCGGCGCCATTACGGTATACAATTTCTTCTTCGTTAGCGTAACCTAAAACCGTTACACTGATTACCAGCCCTTGCTTGGATGACGTTGTATCACCGCCAATAATATCCACCTTATATTTTTCGCAAGCCAGGTAAATACCTTCATATAAATCCTCAATGGCTTCCAGCGTATACTTACTCGACATACCAATAGAAATGGTCACCTGCGTAGGCGTGGCATTCATGGCGCAGATATCGCTAAGGTTTACCTGTACCGCTTTGTAACCCAAATGCCGGAGTGGTGTGTAAGCTAAATCAAAATGAATGCCTTCTAACAGCATATCAGTAGATACCAATACCTTTTTGCCCGCATAATCAAGCACAGCAGCATCATCTCCTACCCCTTTTAAGGTGCTTGCATGAGTAAGCTTAATGTTTTTGGTTAAATGGCTGATTAAGCCAAATTCACCTAATTCATTAACATGGGTTTTATCTACATTATCAAACATATCCATAGCTGCCTGTTTTGGATTACAAAAATACAAAAGCTGTTTTAAACAACCGGAGTATAACGTGTTTTGTGTGTAAGTCGCAAAATATGTTAGCAACCCACTAAAACCTGTGAATAAAAAAGGAGACCCGTTATCCGAATCTCCTTTACAAATGTATTTTCTTAATCAGGCTGTAAAAATTATAAGCCGAGTTTTGCAGAAATATCCAGCATGCGCTCGATAGGTTTTACCGCTTTCTCGATAATGTCGGCCGGTAAAGTAATTTCGGGCATCTCGTTTTTAAGGCACAAATAAAGCTTCTCCAGCGTGTTGCGTTTCATGTGAGGACAATCATTGCAGGCACAAGTATTGTTTGGTGGAGCAGGTATAAACGTCTTCTCCGGGTTATCCTTCTCCATCTGATGAATGATGCCCGATTCTGTAGCCACAATAAATTCTTTTTCGGGGCTGTTAGTAGCATATTTCAAGATCCCGGTGGTAGATCCGATATAATCGGCCATTTGCAAAATATGTTCTTCACATTCCGGGTGTGCTAACAATTTGGCGTTCGGATGGCGGTCTTTAAGCTTGGTAATCTTCTCGCGGCTAAAAATTTCGTGTACCATACAGGCACCATTCCACAATACCAGGTCGCGACCGGTCTTTTTGGCAACGTAAGCGCCCAAATTGCGATCCGGGCCAAAGATGATTTTCTGATCGGCCGGCAAGCTTTCCACAATCTGTACCGCATTACTCGAGGTACAAACAATATCACTCATCGCTTTCAGCTCAGCGGTACAGTTCACATAGGTAATCACCAGGTGATCCGGGTATGACTCTCTAAACTTCTTGAACAAATGTGGCGGGCAGCTGTCGGCCAGTGAGCAACCTGCTTTCAGGTCGGGCAGCAAAACCTTCTTGGTAGGCGACAGTATCTTGGCAGTCTCGGCCATGAAGTGTACGCCGGCAAACACAATAATATCAGCATCAGTTTTGGCCGCCTGTTGCGACAAGCCTAAACTATCTCCAATGTAGTCGGCTATATCCTGTATCTCGCCCTCCTGGTAGTAATGCGCCAGTATCACGGCGTTCTTCTGCTTTTTCAGCTTTTCTACTTCATCATACAGGTCAAGTGTCGGATCTACTTCTTCTTCAACAAAACCTTTAATATTAATTTCTTCTAAAACGTCCATTGTCAACAGTACAATAAATACAATTAAATTATATAAATATATCTTCTTATTGTTTATTAGTGTGTTGGTAATGTTGGTAAATCAGTTGCCAAAATCTTTGTAAAAGCACTTATTCATCATGTTTCCACAGGTTGTTAACAATGGCAGCTGGTTAAGTATCTGATTTACAATATCACCTCGTTATCCACAGCTATGTTAATAAACAAAGGTGTGAATTAAATAGTTGTTTTCCGATTGTGAATTTCGATCGGAAATTGTCGGGTATCCATCCGTTCTGTTGGGGATAAATAAAGTTTTTGACCGGGTTATCCACATCCCGAAAAGTTATTAGCATTTTCCTTACTCAAAATTAACATCTTTTAACGGGGTTATTCACACAAGTAGTACTTTTACACATCTTAGACGCTATTTATGATGAAAAATGTGGATTTCCTGGTGATAGGTTCGGGCATTGCCGGATTAAGTTTTGCACTTAAAGCTGCCAAACACGGTAAGGTTCTGATAGTTACCAAAGCAAGCGAAGACGAATCGAATACCAAGTATGCACAGGGCGGTGTGGCCGTAGTTGTGGATAACGTTGGCGACTCTTTTGAAAAACACATTGAAGACACCTTAATTGCCGGCGATGGCCTGTGTGATCCGGAAGTGGTAAGGATTGTGGTAGAAGAAGGCCCCGAGCGCATCCGCGAGATTATAGATTACGGTACTAACTTCGACAAAACTAACGATGGTATGTATGATCTGGCGAAGGAAGGCGGCCACTCAGAGTACCGTGTACTGCATTATAAGGACATTACCGGTTTTGAAATGGAGCGTGCCCTGTTGGAGCAGATCCACCAAAACGAAAATATTGAAATACTAACCCACCATTTTGCGGTCGACCTGATTACCCAGCATCATTTGGGCGAGTTTGTGGATAAAACATCTACCGATATAAGATGCTACGGAATTTATGCCTTTAACACCGAAACCAAAGTAGTAGATACTATTCGCGCCAAAGTTACGGTAATGGCATCGGGCGGTGCAGGGCATATTTATGCTACTACTACTAACCCCGTAATTGCTACCGGCGATGGTGTGGCTATGGTTTATCGTGCTAAGGGCAAGGTACGAAATATGGAATTTATCCAGTTCCACCCTACTGCCTTGTATAATCCAGGCGAGTATCCGTCCTTTTTAATATCTGAAGCGGTACGTGGTTTTGGCGGTGTGTTAAAACGTACCAATGGTGAAGAATTTATGCAGGAATATGATCCGCGTAAATCATTAGCGCCACGCGATATTGTAGCCCGTGCTATTGATGCTGAAATAAAAAAATCAGGCGAGGATTACGTTTACCTGGATGTAAGGCACAAAAGCAAAGCAGAAATTTTAAGCCACTTCCCTAATATCTATGCCAAGTGTTTGGATATTGGTATAGATATGACGCGTGACATGATTCCGGTATCGCCTGCTTGTCATTATATGTGTGGCGGTATTATGGTCGATCATTCCGGCCGTTCATCCATCAGCCAGTTGTATGCCTGCGGTGAGTGCTCTTCTACAGGGTTACATGGTGCCAATCGTTTAGCTTCTAATTCATTGTTAGAAGCACTGGTATTTGCTCATCGCATTTACGAAGACGCTATTGCTCAATTTGAAAGCTATACCGTGCCGGATCATATCCCGGACTGGGACGAAAAAGGGGTACAGCTATCTAACGAAGACATCTTAGTTACACACAACGTTCGCGAAATGCAAAAGCTGATGAATGATTACGTGGGCATTGTACGTTCGGATTTCAGGTTAGAGCGGGCCATGCGCCGTTTACGCTTGTTGTACGAAGAAACGGAGGAGTTTTACAAGCGTACTAAACTATCCGTAAAATTATGCGAGTTGCGTAACCTCATCCAAGTATCCTATATAGTGGTAAAATCGGCCATGGCGCGTAAAGAAAGCCGTGGCTTACATTATACTACCGATTATCCGCAGCATGCAGAAGAACTGGAGGACACGATATTTTAAACAAGTGAGCGGAAAACGGGATTCGAACCCGCGGCCTTTAGTTTGGGAAACTAATGCTCTACCAACTGAGCTATTTCCGCTTTCTTTAAACCAAATATATAAAACATTTAAGCAGCCTGTACAAGCGTTATTATTTTATTGACTAACAGATAGTGCTGTTTAAAACGGACAAACAATTTTATGAAGATTATCACCTATAACGTTAATGGTATACGCTCTGCCATGAGCAAAAACTGGCTGTCATGGTTGCAGGCTACTGATGCTGATGTGGTTTGTTTGCAGGAAATTAAAGCCTCGCCCGATGTACTGACCGATTTAATGCTGGTAGAGCAATTGGGTTACCAACACTATTGGTATCCGGCCGAAAAAAAAGGTTACAGCGGTACGGCCATCTTTACAAAGCAAACACCTGTACACGTTGAGTATGGTTGCGGTATCGAAGACTTTGACCGCGAAGGCCGTAACATTCGGGTTGATTTTGAGGATATTTCGGTGATGAGTGTATATTTTCCGTCAGGATCAAGCGGTGATGAGCGGCAGGCATTTAAATACCGTTTTTTAGACGAATTTGGGTCTTATCTTAACCAGTTGAAATGGGCTTATCCTAAGCTGGTAATTTGCGGCGATTATAATATTTGCCATAAACCGATTGATATTCATAACCCTAAATCGAACGCCAATTCATCCGGATTTTTGCCTGCAGAAAGGGCCTGGATGGATGAATTTGTGGATTCAGGTTTTATTGACACTTTTAGGTATCTGAACCCGGAGCCGCATAACTATACCTGGTGGAGTTTTAGGGCTAATGCACGAGCTAAAAACTTAGGCTGGCGTATTGATTACAACATGGTAACTACCGAGCTAAAAAGTGCCATTAAGCGGGCTCAGATTTTACCGGAAGCCCGGCATTCAGATCATTGCCCGGTGTTGTTGGAATTGGCTTTATAAAGATTATTAAGGCAAACAAAAAGACCGATAGGATATTCCCGTCGGTCTTTTCTTTTTAAGTGTACTCTAATACTGTAATTTAACCAGCTTTTCGCCTTCCAGTACCGGAATAGCATTGGTTAAATCAATCTGCTGGCAAAAAGCAATATCTTTTTCGATACCTAATTTTTTAAGCCGTTCACCATGCGAAGTCTTTTTCAAATAATCGCTGATGTCGTGCTTACCTAACTGGAACAAATCATTAGCGGCCAGGGCAGGGTCATCCAATTTATAATTGCCGCCTTTTAACTGGTCAATCACAGCACCTGCAAACAGGGTGTCTTCTAAATTAAAATTGTTTTTCCAGCCGGCGCATACCAACAGGATGTTATCATTTTGTGTTTTTAACCAGTTGCATAAAGCCGTAATATTTAAAAACGAGCCGATGACAATGCGTTTGGCCTGGCGCGACAGATGCAGTGCATGGGTGCCATTAGTAGTAGTTAGCACCACCGTTTTACCAGCCACTTTCTCGGGCGTGTAAGCAAACGGAGAGTTACCAAAATCAAACCCGGTAACTACTTCACCATTACGCTCGGCAGCCAATAGGTAATCCAGTCCTTTTTCGCGGTAAGCAGCACATTCTTCTACTTCAGATACCGGGATGATAGCTTCTGCCCCATTCTCAATACCGTAGCAGATAGATGATGTTGCCCTGAAGATATCGATAATAACTACAATATAATCCTCAACGCGATATAATGGTAACAACGCTGGGGTAAGGCAAACTTCTAATGCCTTTACGTCTTTTGATGCAGCGTTAGTATGATGTTCGTTAGTCAAAACAGTACAGAAAAAATATAAACAATTAAGCGTTTGCAGCAGGCTTGGTAGCAAAAGGTAGTTTCACCACTTTGCCTTTAACCTTGTTATCGCGGATTTTGATAAAAATTTCGCTGCCTTCTTTACTGAAAGCTTGGTTAACATAACCCAAACCGATAGCTTTTTGCAACGATGGTGATTGTGTACCTGAGGTTACACGACCAATTACATTACCGTCGGCGTCTACAATTTCATAATCATGACGGGGAATGCCACGTTCGATCATTTCAAAACCCACTAACTTTTTGTCGATACCCTGCTGCTTTTGCTGCTGCAGAGATTCTGAGTTAGTAAATGGCTTGCTGAATTTTGTGATCCAGCCCAAACCTGCTTCAAGCGGCGAGGTAGTGTCGTCAATATCATTACCGTATAAACAGAAGCCCATCTCCAGGCGCAGGGTATCGCGCGCGCCTAAACCAATAGGTTTAATACCAAATGGCTCACCGGCTTTAAATACTGCCGACCAAATTTCTTCGGCGTGCTCATTGTCAAAATAAATCTCGAAGCCACCTGCTCCGGTATAGCCGGTTGCTGATACCAATACATTATCTACACCGGCAAATTTTCCTTTTTTAAAGGTGTAATATTCCATCGAACCCAAATCGATGTCGGTAAGGCTTTGTAAAGCTTCGGTAGCTTTAGGGCCCTGGATGGCTAATAACGAAATACGGTCAGAAATATCTTTCATTTCAACTCCGTAGGTATTGTATTTACTGATCCAGTTCCAGTCCTTCTCAATGTTCGACGCATTTACTACCAGCATGTAAGTTTTCTCGTCAATGCGATATACTAAAAGGTCGTCAACAATACCGCCTTGCTCGTTTGGCAGGCAAGAGTATTGTACTTTGCCATCATACAATTTAGAGGCATCGTTGCTGGTTACCTGCTGGATCAGGTCGAGCGCTTTATCACCTTTTAAAATAAACTCGCCCATGTGGCTCACATCAAATACACCAACCGCTTTGCGTACGGTTTCATGTTCAGCGTTGATACCTGCATATTGCACAGGCATATTATAACCGGCAAAAGGCACCATTTTCGCGCCTTCGCGAATGTGTATATCAGTTAAAGCAGTATTTTTCATCGAGGGTTATTTTCTGCCCGCAAAAGTAGCAAAAAATAAAGCGACTATCAGGCTAAAAGGGTATGCTGATAAAAAGTAACCAGGCGTTGGGTTATTTTATGGGTATCGTGCTGTTCTTCTACCAGTTTACGGGCATTTAAACCAATGCGTTTACAATAATTTTCGTCGGTAATACAACGTTTTATAGCCCTGTGAAACTCTTGCGGTGTATTGGCAATAATGATGTTTTCGCCGTTTTTGTAGTTAATACCCTCGGCACCTAACGAGGTAGAGATAATGCATTTTTGCATCGCCATCCCTTCCACAATTTTTACCCGCATACCACCGCCCGATAACAGCGGAACAATCATAATCGCTTTGGTATTCACAAACTCTAAGGCATCGTCTACCTCGCCGTGAATAAAAATTTTGCCCACTACCTCGTAGTCATCAAAGCGTTCGGGTATATCATTACCGGCTACATAAAACCGGGTTCGTAACTCGCCCTGGGTAAGTTCCGTAGCAAAGTTGTCTAAAAACCATTCGATGCCCTCACGGTTAGGCATCCAGTCCATGGCACCTAAAAAAAATAAACTCGGAAACTCGGTTTTCTTATAATCCGGCTGGTAGCGTAATAAGTCTAAACCCACCGGTAAAATTTCCACAGGCACCTTTTTACCGGTATGTTCCTGAATGGTTTCTTTATCCTGGTTGGTAAACACAGCAATGGCATCAAATAAAGTCAGCTGCTTTAATTCAAATGCTTTGATACGCTTGGCAATCAGGCGTAAGTAAAACTTTTTTACCGGGTCGTTTTTTTGCTTGGCCAAACGCTCCCACACCAAATACTCAATATGGTGAGCCCGGTAAATGAGTTTGGCTTTGGTTTCTTTGCGTATGGCCGCCAGGTAAGGAGTTACAAACAAGCCCTCAAACTGTATAATATCGTAATCTCCGCTTTGTACTTCTTTAATCAGTAAACGTTCAAACTCTGCATCATTATAGCGCTCAACCGTGTAAAGTTTACGGTTAAACAAGCTCATGACGGCGTTAGCCAGCGATATACTGGTATCTATCTGGTGGCAGTAATAATTAATGTGTTTAATCAGCTCATCAGCTTCGGTATTGTGATGCGATTTATGCTTTTGCGGATTTAACGAGAATAAAGAAACCTGGTGACCGGAATTAATAAGACCCTTAATAGTATTACCCACCACAATGGGATAACCGCTATTTTGCGGAAAAGGCGCAAGGTGGGTAACAATAAGTATTTTCACACAGGATTAATTGGTTAGTAACAAAAGTATCAACCCTGAGTTCCTATTCAAAATTAAAAGATACTTAGTTGCGGATTTGTGACATTAAAACTACGCCGGTGATGAGGCGTAAAGCCATGCTGCAAAACCATGTTTCGGTGTTTAATGGTAGGATAGCCCTTATTGTTATGCCAGTCATATTCCGGATGATCTAATGCTAATTGTTGCATATAATCATCACGATAAGTTTTAGCCAGTACTGAGGCAGCTGCAATACTAAAGTACTTACCATCGCCCTGAATAATGCATTGATGAGGTATTTCGGGATAGGCATTAAAACGGTTACCGTCAATAATTAAAAACTGCGGTTTAATACTAAGCTGACTGATAGCCCGGTGCATGGCCAAAAAAGAGGCATTTAAAATATTGATTTCATCAATCTCCGTATTACTTACCGAAGCTACCGCAAAAGCCAAGGCCTGCGTTTCAATTTCGGGGCGTAAGAGGTAGCGGTCAGCCTCGCTGAGCTTTTTAGAATCATTCAGCAACGGATGCGAAAAGTTGGGCGGTAAAATCACCGCAGCGGCAAAAACAGGACCGGCCAGGCAGCCACGACCGGCTTCGTCACAACCGGCTTCTACCAAATCATGCTGATGGCAAGCCAACAAACTTAAAATTTCCTTTTTTACAGCAACAATTTTTGATTTACCGGTAATTTTTGGCTTAGCCATATATGATGAGAAACGGAATTACAGGAGAGATATGATGCCGAAAGGCAAAGTTAAATTTAAAATACGCGGAGGGTAAGTAAAGTAATGTCATCAATACGCTTACCCTTGATGATCCGGCTCAGGTGATCCATCAGGTTATGGTTAAACATATCGGGCGAGAGGTGGCCGTTTTCGGTAACGTAAGTCAGCAATTTATCTTCGTTCCAGCGATGGTCCTGTTCTATTTCGTAGTCCATTAAGCCGTCGGTATAGTTAAAAATGAGGCTGTTGGGCTCAATAGTTACTTCGCCCTGGTTGATGAAAGGCAGTTCATCAAAAACCCCAATCATGGTAGTACCTGTTTTTAAACGGATGGCATTTTTACCATTTAAAACAATAGTGGGGTTATGGCCTGCGTTGATATACTGTAATTTACGCGTACGTTCGTTATACTTGGCTACGAACAAAGTAATAAAGCGTTCGCCCTTGGTGTTGCGGATCACAATGCTGTTTAAGCGGCTAACCACGCTGGTTAAATCACTATCTACCGTGGCCCAGGCACGCAAACTGGCCTGGAAGTTAGACATCAACAGCGCTGCGGCAATACCCTTACCTGATACATCGGCAATACACCATAAAAACTCCTCTTCATTAAGCCTGAAAAAGTCAAAATAATCACCGCCAATATCCTGGTGAGGTAAATATTTAGCACTTGCTTCTACGGCTTTATCCTTGTGTATTTTAACCGGGATAAGCATGTTTTGTACCTCAACCGCTAATTCCATCTCTCGCTGAAAGCGCTCGGCCTGCAGCCGCTCCCTGAACAATTTCTTGTTCTCGAGCGCTACAACAATCATATTGATGAGCGTTTGCATAAAATTAAGGTCATTGCTCATCATTTCGCCTGATAGGGTAAAATCACCAATCAGAGCATAAGCTAACGGCTTTTTTTTATGATAGATAGGAATAAAATAGTCGTATGAGTTTAAAACACCTTCGGTATGCGAGGCTAACGATGTAGGTGATTTTATTTTTTTGAGTAACAGGCAGGCCTTGTGTAAAACAGATATACCTTCAAACTCGCCACCATACTTTGATATACAGGCAAAGCTACCCTGCTTTTCTACCAGAAAGCGTAGCTTTCCTACCTGGAGATAATTCTTAAAAATTACTTCCAGCATTTGGAGCAACACAGGTACTGCAGTGTTTTTATTAATAGCTTGTGTGACTTCCAGCAACGAATTTAATTCCCACTGCCGTTTAAGCAGAAGTTTAATCAGTTCGTCTTCGCCTGAGTCTCCTTCGTTAGTATACATAGTACTCGCAGAAGTCTAAATTATAAAAATTAATTTATAAGCGTATGTTTTGTGATTTTATGTCAAATGCATCGCGCAGTCCGGTGGTAACCAAATTAAAGGCAAAAACCATCAGCATAATGGCTAAACCGGGTAATAAACCCAAGTAAGCAGCATCCATAATAATGTATCCGTAATGTTCACGAATCATCCCTCCCCAGGTAGGTACCGGTGGCTGCGCGCCAAAGCCTAAAAAACTTAAACCTGCTTCGAGTAATATAGCCGATGCAAAGTTTGATGCAGCAATAACCAATACCGGTCCGGCTATGTTCAGCAAAATATGGCGGGTAATAATACGAAAATCAGAATAACCTAACGCCTTGGCTGCCTCAATATATTCGGCCTGTTTGAGGCTGATAACCTGACCTCTTACTAATCGGGCCGCTTCTACCCATATAGATAACCCTACAGCTACAAAAATTTGCCATAAGCCTTTACCCAAGGCAAAGGATAAGGCGATAACCAACAACAGCGCAGGCAACGACCATAAAATATTCATCACCCAGCTTAATGTGCTGTCTATCCACCCGCCGTAGTAACCTGCTATGGCACCTAATGAAACACCAATTACCAAGCTAATGAGTACAGCCATAATACCTACGGCTAACGATACCCGCGCACCTAAAATAATGCGGCTCAACAAATCGCGCCCATAAATATCACTGCCTAACCAAAAGGTTTTTTGTTCAATGTGTTGTTTTATGAACTTTTGACTATCAAAGTTCTTGATAGGCCGATCAATGATTAAATCTTTAATAGCGAAAGATCGACGTTCGGGTTTATCCTCACTGCTGATATATTCATTAGCTATCAACGAATCTTTTTTTATACTGTAATTTACAATGGGTACTTCCTGATACGGTGATGGCTGCCCAAAAAGCATACGGCTGAAGATGTTGGTCGGTTCAATATTATCAGATTTTGGTGTTTTTAATATGGTGTAATTAAACCCCGGTGGTTTCAGGCTTAACGGTAATGACATATGATTAGCGTCCGGACTATGATCGGGCATAATTAGGTAACCCAAAGCGGCCATCAGCGAGGCAACAACAATAATAACCAAACCCGCCAAAGCCAGCTTATTTTGCCTGAACTGTTTCCAGGTGCGTTGTACCGGGGTATAGTTACTCGTGGCCTCTTGCATTGTTACCGCTCAATATCGCTTATTTAAAATAGTTCACCAAAAAATTAAGTTAGCACTATTATGTTTAATACACTAATGTGCTTGTTTTAAGTATACACCATCTGCAAATGTAGACACTAAGCGAAACATAAAACTTTCAACATTTTATTTAAATTAAAACTATTTAACTACCATTTATTAAACCTTGCATTTAAACAATGTCTTACTTAACGGAAAGTGTTTTGGCATTTGCTTTGTGTAAATGCTGTAAATAACACACTGATTCTACATCTACCTATGAAAACAAATAGATTTAAAACCGCTCTTGTAGCCGTAACTTTAGCCACAGCAACCTTAATTGGATCTGGCTGTAACTCATTAACTAAAACACAAAAAGGTACAGCTATTGGTGCTGGTGCTGGTGGTACCATTGGTGCTTTAATTGGTAAAAGTGCTGGTAACACCGCTTTAGGTGCTATTATTGGTGGTGCTGTAGGTGGTACAGCTGGTGCTTTTATTGGCCGTAAAATGGACAGACAAGCTGCCGAGATTAAACAAACCGTTCCGGGTGCCACTGTAGAACGTCAGGGCGAAGGTATCTTGGTAAAATTTGATTCGGGTATTTTATTTGACGTAGATAAAACTGCATTAAAGTCTGCTGCACGCAGTAACCTGCAAAATTTAGCTACATCATTAAACAGCAACCCACAGACTAATATTTTAATTGTTGGCCACACAGATAATACTGGTAGCGCCAGCTATAATCAGGATTTGTCGGTACGCCGTGCTGAAGCGGTAAAATCTTTCATTGTATCAAACGGCGTAAGCTCCGGCCGTTTAAGCACTCAGGGTAAAGGTTTAACAGAACCTATTGCTGATAACAGCACTGAGAGTGGCCGCGCACAAAACCGTCGTGTAGAGATTGTAATTGTGGCCAACGACCAATTGAAACAAGAAGCGAAACAAAGCGCTAACTAATTCTATATAAATAATATCTGTTAATAGTTTTTTGTTGAGAGCCCTTTCCCGATTTTTGGGAGAGGGCTTTTAGCTTTTTTTGTATTACCGGTCAGATGACCTGATGCTGCTTTGTTTTAACAATTCCAAACAAAATGCTTGATAAATTGTCTTCATCCCGTTAATGCTTTTCCAATGAAAAAACTATACCTCTTCATTTTATTGATAGGTGCTTTCAACATGGCTTTTAGCCAAAGTAAAATGGCATGTTGCCACAAGACCGATGCACCAACAGCAACCAAGCGGTTTGCCATGCTGGCTTCCAACAGTAAGTTTGTGATGGCACACCCAAACCCAAGGCGTATACATTTTCAAAGTAACATTGGTAAAACT
The DNA here is from genome assembly GCA_913775265.1 of uncultured Mucilaginibacter sp. Taxonomy (GTDB): domain Bacteria; phylum Bacteroidota; class Bacteroidia; order Sphingobacteriales; family Sphingobacteriaceae; genus Mucilaginibacter. The sequence goes on from CAJYJH010000065.1 coordinate 44,178, forward strand.
ATCAATTACAAAACAGCTGATGGTTTAACCGCTAATGCTTATGAACTTAAAGCTAAAAAGCCAACCAATAATTATTTACTGGTAATACATGAATGGTACGGCCTTAACGATTTTATTAAACGTGAAGCCGAAAAGTTGTACAATGATGTAGGTAACGTGAATGTAATTGCGCTGGATTTATATGACGGTAAAGTGGCTGATAACCGCCAGGATGCCGGTAAAATGATGCAGGCTGTAAAAGAACCTCGTGCACAAAACATTATTAAAGGAGCTATTGCTTATGCCGGACCCAAAGCGCGCATTGCTACCTTAGGATGGTGTTTTGGCGGTGGCTGGAGTTTGCAAAGCGCTATTTTAGCCGGCAAACAAGCTGTGGCTTGTGTAATGTATTACGGTATGCCTGAGCAAAGTGTTGACCGCTTAAAAATGTTGAATACTGATGTGTTAGGAAACTTTGCTAACAAAGATCAGTTTATCAATACCAAGATTGTAGTTCAGTTTAAAGAAAATATGGCCAAAGCCGGTAAAAAGTTATACCTGCACCAGTTTGACGCCGACCACGGTTTTGCTAACCCGAGTAACCCGATCTATGATAACGAAGCTACCAAACAGGCTTATGCTTATACCCTGGAATATTTAAAACCCAGGCTGAAGTAGTTAACCATTTATTAACATAAATAGCGAGGGCGGGCTTAAGGCTTGCCCTTTTTTCATAACATTGCAAAATATTTTACACGCACAGATTTTGACCGGTACTGCTAAGAAATGGATATCCTGGCTACTTAAAGCACTGATTTTAGTCTTAGCTTTTGTATTCATCTATCGCCGGTTAACCAATAGTGAGGGTTTAAAACACTTTCAGGAACTGATTGGTAACATAGAGCAATTACCGGCCATTTTAACGCTTTCGTTCATCATCATGCTCATGGTATTCAACTATGTGCTGGAAGCCTTAAAATGGAAATACCTTACGCAAAAATGGTCACCTATAACTTTTTGGCAAGCTACCGAGTCGGTGTTTTGCGGGTTAACCATGGCTATATTTACGCCTAACCGTTGGGGTGAGTTTGGCGGACGGGTCATGTTTTTGCCTCCGCGTAAACGGGTGCATGGCGTATTTGCCATGGCGGTAGGCACCTTTGGGCAATTAGTGATTACCTGTGTATTAGGTTCGGCATCATTACTTTGGTTTATTTACACCTATTTAAATGTAAACATTTGGGTATTTGTAGGTCTGCTGGCTACCGGAACAGGCTTTATGCTGCTAATGCTTATCTTTTATTTTAATGTTAGGTGGGTAGTTTTTTTGCTGAACAGTATCCCTTTCCTCAAAAAGTTTTACCGCTTTTTTAAAATCATGAAGCGTTACCATTTTCGGGAGCTATTAACCATTATGGGATATTGCCTGAGCCGGTTTTTAACGTATTCTTTTCAGTACTGCTTAATATTTCACTTACTGTTGCCAGAGGTACACATGTACCAGGTATTACTGCTTACGTTTGCTTTTTTCTTTATTCAGTCGGTTTTGCCTACTATTGATGTGGTAGATATTGGTGTGCGCAGTGCCACGGCTGATAAGTTATTCGAGCATATTACCAATCAGCATATTGCGGTAATGGCCGCAGTAGCGCTAATTTGGTTTACTAACATTATTTTACCGGCTGTTTTAGGTTCTGTTTTTGTATTTAAGTTAAAGTTTTTTGATAACAATATATAGTTTCTCGGTTCTGTTACTTACCGGCTTGTACCTGGTAGTAGTAATTTATTTAATTAAAGGATGGTCGGCCCTGCGGTATCCCAAAAAAGTTCTTACCCCAGCGGAATTGAATACGAAGGTAACCATACTGATCGCCGCCCGAAACGAGGAGGAAAATATACGCCTGACCATTGACGACATTTTAGCGCAGGATTATCCTAAGCATTTGTTTGAGGTGATCATTGTCGATGATCATTCGACCGACAGCACGGCTGATATTATCCGTAGTTATGCTTCGCAAGGCGTAAGGCTGTTGCAAATGAACGAGGCGCAGCGATTAAACTCTTATAAAAAGAAAGCTATTGCAGAGGCTATAAAGCTGTCTACAGGCGATTTGATGGTGGCTACTGATGCCGACTGCCGGATGGGCCCGCAGTGGCTGAGCAGCGTGGTATCGTTCTTTGAAACGCAGAACTTGGTAATGATCTCATCGCCGGTAGCATACTTCCAGGAAAAGAACTTGTTTGAGCGGATGCAAACGCTTGAATTTTCTTTTTTAATTGGCATCGGAGCTTCCTTTATAGGCAACGGACGTGCATCTACTTGCAACGGTGCTAACTTGGCTTACCGTAAAGATGTGTTTTACGAAGTAGGCGGTTTTAAAGGCATAGATGATCTGGCATCGGGCGATGACGAACTATTGTTACAAAAAGTAGCGGTAAGCTATCCCGGCCGCATTGGATTTTTGAAGCAACGTGAAGCCATTGTATACACGCATGCTAAGCCCAATCTTGAAGAGTTTTTACAGCAACGCCGGCGCTGGGCATCTAAATCAACCAAATATAAAGACAAAAAAGTAGTAGCGTTGGCTGTAGGAATATGGTTGTTTAACTTAAGTATGCTGCTTAACTTTTTACTGGGCTTTTATCGCATTTATTTTCTTGAGATTTTCGCTTTGCAACTATTGGTCAAATTAGCTTTCGAAGTGGCGTTATTATTCCCGATCACCGCATTTTTTAAGCGCCAGAAACTGATAGTATTGTTGCTCTTATTATCGCCCATCCATGTGCTGTATTTTGTTTATGTAGGATTAATGGGTAATACCAGCAAATACTCCTGGAAGGGGCGTATGGTGAGATAGAACGGTGGAAATAATTATAAACAAGAAAGGATGGTTTTAAGCCATCCTTTCTTGTTTGTGCACTAAGCTTTAGTTACCTCTGCAATTATCGCATCGGCAGTTAGCTTTTGCTGTTCGCCGCTTTGCATATTTTTAAAGGTTAACTGTCCGCTTTGTATCTCGTCGCTGCCAATCACTACCACGTACGGGATGTGTTTATTATTGGCATAATCTAATTGCTTTTTTATTTTAGCACCGGCAGGGTATAGCTCGGCATTGATGCCTTGGTTACGCAGTTGCTGCAATAATGGTAAGGCATAGGTTTCGCCGGCTGCATCGAACGGACAGAAAAGAATTTTAGTTGTTTGATTGCTTGTTGTCGGGAACATGTTCAATTCCTCGAGCACGTCATAAATACGGTCGGCACCAAAAGATATACCGGCACCGGTGAGGCCTTTTAAACCAAACATACCAGTCAGGTCATCATACCGGCCGCCGCCACCAATACTGCCCATGGCAACTTCATTGGTTTTAACTTCAAATATGGCGCCTGTGTAATAGTTTAAACCGCGTGCCAGGGTAATATCCAGTTCTACAGTAGCTTTGTTCAGCGAAAAGCTTTGCAGGTAGGTAAAAATAGTTTCCAACTCGGCAATACCTTTTAGTCCGATAACAGATGAGGCCAGGGTGGTTTTCAATTTATCCAGCTTTTCGGTGTTGCTGCCTTTTAATAAAATTACCGGTTCTAACTGGTCAATGTCCGCTTGGGTAAAGCCTTTGGTCAATAATTCATTCACTACACCATCCAAGCCTATTTTATCAAGTTTGTCGATAGCTACGGTCATATCCACAATCAGTTCAGGCTTACCAATAATTTCGGCAATGCCCGACAGGATTTTGCGGTTATTGATTTTGATGTTAAAATCAGTCAAACCTAACTTGCTTAAGGCTTCGTCGTAAATCAATATAAACTCTGCCTCGTTTAATAACGAGTTGGAGCCTACCACATCGGCATCACACTGGTAAAACTCGCGGTAGCGGCCCTTTTGTGGCCTGTCGGCACGCCATACGGGCTGCACCTGGAAGCGTTTAAACGGAAAGGTTATTTCGTTTTGGTGCTGCACCACGTAACGGGCAAACGGCACGGTTAAATCGTAACGCAGTGCTTTTTCTGAGATTGATGGAGTTAAGTGCTTCGGATCAATTATATACTCATTTAAATCATCACCAGCTTCCTCTAATAATGCTGTGTTCGTTGCCACTCCTTTGAGCCAGTCAGATTTGACTTTTTCTAATTTTTTTCTTTTTAAGTTAAACTGCTCTTTTTCGTGAGGCTCGCTGAATGCTTCTTTAATTATATACTCCGCAATGATCGACTTGATAATAGCTTCAAAAAGATTATTTTTTTTCGATGAATTATTATTTAGATAATCGCCACTATCCAATACTTTAAATATCAATCTATCTCCTTCATCACCATATTTGCCCATAAGTGTAGCAGAATTTTCCATAGTTGGCGTTTCGATTTGCTGATAGCCATATTTGCGGAAAACAGATTTAATGGTGTCGAATATATAATTACGTTTTACCATTTCGGCCGGCGAGAAATCGCGCATGCCCTTAGGTACAGAAGGTTTAACAGATGCCATGCCGCAAAAGTAAACATTTGAAGCATTTTGCCGAATACTGGCTTTAGCAAGGCTACTATAAAACAACTAAGGCGCTTTAACCTGAATTAAAGCGCCTTGAAAAAGTTGTTACGTACAAGATTGATTAGTCGATCTGTAGATGGGCATATTCCCTGATGATATCTTTGCAACCACCCTCAATTAAGCGGTAAACCGGCTCAAACTGATTGTTGTCATAATATGGGTCGGGCACTTCTTTGTCGTTGAGTAACAGCCTTACTTTGGCAGCATCCTGCTCATTGCGGGCTAACGATAATACATCCGACAAATTATTGTTGTCCATCACTAAAATCAAGTCAAAACGGTCAAAATCCACTGCTTTAAACTGACGGCAGACTTGTTTGCTGATGTCAACACCAAAACGCTGTGCAGTACGCACTGAGCGCCTGTCAGGCCCCTCTCCCACATGCCAGCTGCCTGTACCTGCCGAGTCTACCGTCCAGTCTAAGTTATGTTCGTCAGCCAGGTGCTGCATCACTCCTTCCGCCAAAGGCGAACGGCAAATGTTACCGAGGCAAACCATAAGGATTTTCATTCTTATGCAAATATTTGATTTAACAAACCGGCCAGGTGTACACCTGCTTTTAGCAGCTGTTGGTTAAGTACGCCTACATACTTAAAGTTGTACCGGTAGTTTAATACCTCACTTGGCTTGGTATTAGCATAAATATTCTCGGCCAGTTCTTTACTGTCAAATAACCATTTACTCAATGGCTCTTGCTGCCAGGCAGTACGTTGTGCTGGTGAAGTAAAGTTGATGGCATTGGCATATTCGGTATAGCTGAGATTTTGAAACTCGATCAGCTTGCTATCCCATACCGAATGCAGGTTGCTTTCTTCTTTAAACCACATTACTTTAAAATCGTTACCGCCTTTGTCGTCGGTGTGTGCAGTGTGCATAGGCTGGTGAATGTCTTCTACAATATGGATCACCATACGCAGGTACAGCAGCTTTTTATCTTGAGCGAGGTTTTTCTTTTTCAGCTCGCCCACCATAAAGTTTAATTTGGTGTAAGCGTCTACGCTGGTATCCTGCTTTAAAAAGGTTTGTAACTCTGGATACGTATATGGCTTATCAAAATCGATATAGTGCCATGAGGACAAGTAGTTATAATTAGGATCCGATTTAATAAAATCGGCCCAAGTGCTGGCCATGGCTACAGACTCATTACCCAAAATAGCTTTCACGGCCAAACGAGCTTTGGGTGTTAAATAAGTTGAGGCAATTTGGCCGGCAATACGGTGGCCTTTATCACCCCAGGCCATACTGTACAACGGTGCATAAATAATGGCAGCCGCCAAAATCAGTTTTTTAAAAAAAGTAGTTTTCATGTATTACAATGGTTTGGGAACACAAGCAGTTCTTTTAACGAGGTGCAGGTTGGATGGCAGGATACTGCCTGTACTGGTAATTTTAACCAATGAATCAGACACTTTAACGGTCTTAAAATAATCTTCGTATACGCCCGAACGGAAACAGCCGCCCGGATCTTTGAGACTATAATCGGCATTACAGAAAAAGCCACGCAGATGCAGCGTATCATTACGCTGGTCATAATGACCTTTGGCATACTCCGTCCATTTCCCTTTATTCATACAGGTATCAGCGCCGTAATTTATTTTGCTGAACGACTGCATGGTTACAAAAAAAGAGTCGCAGCTAAATTTAAACTGGTACAAGGTATAGTTTACCAACTGACGGTGCACCGCTTCTGGCCGCTGTTGCCATTCGCCCTGTAAAAAGGCAACGCCGGGACTTTGTACATTGGCATTAGGGCTGCACGAAAACAGCGTTAAAAGCCAGCAGCAAAGCAGCAGCGCGGGAGCAGAAAAATGAAATCGCAGAACAGATCGGATTTTTAACATAAACAAAAATCCCTCCCCGGTTGGGGAGGGTTTGGAAAGGATTTTATTTCAAGCTTCCAATCATATCTTCGGGGCGCACCCACTGGTCGAATTGTTCGCTGGTTAGCAGCTCCAGTTCAATAGCGGCCTCGCGTAATGATTTATTTTCTTTCAGTGCTTTTTTAGCAATCTTGGCAGCATTTTCATAACCGATGTGCGGGTTTAATGCAGTTACCAGCATCAGCGAGTTCTCCAGGTGCTTTTTGATACCATCATAATTTGGCTCAATACCTTCAGAACAGTGGTCGGTAAATGACACACAAGCATCACCTATTAAACGTGCTGACTGCAGGAAGTTAGCTGCCATAACAGGCTTAAACACATTAAGCTCGTAATGACCGTTTGAACCGCCTACAGCAATAGCTACATCATTACCCATTACCTGAGCTGCAACCATAGTTACTGCTTCGTTTTGTGTAGGATTAACTTTACCAGGCATAATTGACGAACCCGGCTCATTATCAGGAATATGAATTTCGCCAATACCCGAACGCGGACCAGAAGCCAGCATACGGATATCGTTAGCAATTTTCATTAACGATACAGCAATTTGCTTTAAGGCACCATGGCTTTCTACAATAGCATCATGTGCAGCAAGTGCCTCAAATTTATTTTCGGCAGTGATAAACGGCAAGCCTGTAAATTGGGCAATGTACTCGGCTACTTTTACATCGTAACCTTTAGGGGTATTGATACCGGTACCTACTGCGGTACCGCCTAAAGCCAGCTCTGATAAGTGAGCTAAAGTGTTACGCAAAGCGCGTAAACCATGATCTAACTGCGATACATAGCCCGAAAACTCCTGGCCTAAAGTAAGCGGAGTAGCATCCATCAGGTGAGTACGGCCAATTTTAACCACGTTCATGAACTGCTCTGATTTGCGTTTCAGAGAGTCGCGCAGCTTTTCAACGCCCGGGATAGTTACATCTACCAAAATTTTGTAAGCTGCAATGTGCATAGCCGTTGGGTAGGTATCGTTTGATGATTGTGATTTATTCACGTCATCATTAGGGTGAACAAAAGTTTTACCCTCTCCTAAAGTGTTACCTTGTAATACGTGTGCACGGTTAGCAACCACTTCGTTCACGTTCATGTTTGATTGTGTGCCCGAACCGGTTTGCCAGATCACCAGCGGAAACTCGCTGTCTAACTGACCGGCTAAAATTTCGTCACATACCTGTGCAATCAGGTCGCGTTTTTCGGCAGGTAATACACCTAAATCGGTGTTGGTATAAGCAGCAGCTTTTTTAAGATAGGCAAAAGCCGCAATGATCTCCTTAGGCATTGATGCCTCCGGACCAATTTTAAAGTTGTTACGCGAACGCTCAGTTTGCGCTCCCCAGTATTTATCGGCCGGTACTTGTACCGCGCCCATGGTGTCATGCTCGGTTCTGAAACTCATTAATTTGCTGTTTTTAATGCAGCGCAAAGTTAGGGATTAGATGCAAGAAACAAGGACTGATTTAAATTGAATTTTAGTGAGTTTTCAGTTACAAAATTTATTCATCCGAATAATTAATTGGCACAATTGCTATCAATTAACCACTTTAGCATTATGACGATCAAAGACGCTCAACAACTGGTTGACCAATGGATAAACATCACCGGTATACGCTATTTTAACGAACTGACGAACACTGCCATTTTAATGGAAGAGGTTGGCGAAGTGGCACGTGTAATGGCACGGCAATATGGTGAGCAATCTTTTAAAAAATCAGATACCGAAGTTAACCTGGCGGATGAAATGGCTGATGTGTTGTTTGTGCTGATTTGTTTAGCTAATCAGACCGGTATCGACCTTACTGAAGCATTGAATAAAAATCTGAAAAAGAAAAGCATTCGTGATGCTGATAGGCACCGTAACAATGAGAAACTGAAGTAAGAGACGTTAACCAGCAGCTCAGAAAAGCTTGTAATGTTGACTTGGCATAAGGCATTCATTTAATTGCCGATCAAAAGAATTTAAATCATCTATATTTTCCACCGGTTCAAAAAAAGATAAACCAATCAGGTGTATATCAGGACGGCATTGGGCAATAAACCGGTCGTAAAAACCTTTGCCATAGCCTACACGATAGCCTTGCCTGTCGAAAGCTAAAAGAGGAACCAATATCAAATCAATCTGTAGTGCATCAACCAAATTTCCGGTTATAGGTTCAGGTATGCCAAAGGCGTTAATTGCTAACTCCAACGATTCATCATCAGCAAAGTTTTGCATAGTATGCTGAGCAAAATCAGCTTTAGGAAATACCCTTTTAATATGAGGATGATTAGCTGCAAGCCATTGCCTAATCAGAAAGGTGTCAGGCTCTTTACGCTCGTGTATAGGTAAAAACAGATGAATAACGTTAATAGCCGATAGATCCAAATGTTGAAATTGCTTCAACAACTCTTGATTTAGTTCGTCATATTCTGCTTGCGATAGTTGCTTGCGTTTGGCAATATAGAGTTTACGGATTTCGGCTTTGGTCAAGAGTAAGTTGCGTTAGAAAGTTGTGCATTTAAAACCGGCAGATCGTTTTGAATAGTTTGATAAATGGTGTGTGCAGATATACCAAAGTATTCATGAATGAGTTTATTGCGCATGGCTTTCATCAAACTCCATTTAACATAAGCATGATTTACTTTAAACGTTTCTGATATTTTACCGGCTGCTTCACCAATAATTTCAAATCTTCTTATCACTGCATCCTGAAGCATCAAGTCCGATGCAAAATGAAATTTACTTTTGCCTTCAGTATATTGCATAATAAGTTTGATGGATTCGAGTATATCATTTACGTATACATTATCCGATCGGGTCATAAAATCGTAATAGCAGTTTGTTCTACCTCATGTCTAATGGAGGGCTTAAGTGCACTATATTCCACAATATCTGTTTGGAGCATCGTTAGATTGCTTATTTCCTCTTCTAATTCGAGTAAAGTAAATATGGTAAAATCAATACCCGGTTCTATGAGCAAGTCAATATCACTTTTTTCGGTCATAGTACCTTTAGCCAGCGACCCAAAAATAGCGGCTTTTTTAACAGCGTAACGCTTTAAAACAGGCGTGATCATATCTTTATAAGCGTCTATACTTAGCATTACTCAAATATACTTAAATACATATAAACAAAAACGCCTCCAAATAATGAAGGCGCTCCTAAATTATATTTTAAAAGTATTAACCTTTCACACGCTCCATATAAGCGCCTGTTGCAGTATCCACTTTTACTTTGTCGCCTTGGTTAATGAATAACGGAACACGAATTTCTGCACCGGTTTCAACGGTAGCTGCTTTTAAGGCGTTGGTTGAGGTATCGCCTTTAACGGCAGGCTCTGAGTAGGTAACCTCTAATTCAACAGAAGCCGGGGCTTGTGCCATAATAGGCTCATCGCTTTCGAATGCTATAACTACGTTGACACCTTCTTTCAAGAATTTAACAGCATTACCAAATAAGAATTTAGGAATGTTAAATTGCTCGTACGTCGAATTGTCCATTACAACCAGATCATTACCATCTTCGTACAGGTATTGATAATCGCTGGTTTCTACTCGGGCAATGGTTACCTCTTCGTCGGTACGAAAACGATATTCAACCAGTTTACCACTTTTTACGTTGCGCATACGTGCCTGGTAAAAAGCGCGTAAGTTGCCCGGGGTACGGTGTATAAACTCTTCCACCTGCACTAACTCGCCGTTAAAGCGAAGTATGTTCCCGTTTTTTATTTCTGATGCTTTAGACATAACAAATTTTCGTGGTCCAAAATTAGGGACTTACGAGCAAACAATCAAGCAGTTATTGCTGAGCCGTTACGGGCATGTCGTCGGTATTTAGCTCTACAATATCATCAGCTGATTTTAGAAAACTTGGCGTAATATAGGCCGCCAACTGTTTTATAAAATTCAATCTTTGAAAATGTAATGTTGAAGCAGCTTACAATTTATAATCAGTGATTATCAATTGATTTCTACAAAAGCTGTATTCATGTTCTTGGTTTGAGCCGACAATAATCAGGCGATTACCGGCGAGTTGTTCAACTAATTCCAAATACCAGTTGCTTCCCTGTCTATCGAAGTTTGAAGTGGGTTCATCGAGCATTAAAACGTTTGTATCCGAACAAAATGCCAGTGCCAGCTTTAAACGCTGTTTCATGCCTGACGAAAAGTATTTTACTAATTTATGCCTGCTGCTTTTCATTCCTAACAGGTCAACAAGTTCAGTGCGACCCATGCCGGTAATGTACGGCTTGAATTGAAAGTGAAAATCAATTACTTCCGTTAAGCTAAAATCCTCGATGAGTTCTAAGTAAGGTGCAGCCAGGCTGATATGCTGAAAAACTTTTTCAACATCTAATGGCTGGTTGTTTTCGGTAAAAGTTACTTTACCTGCCGAGGGTGATAAACTGCCATTAAGCAATTGTAACAGTGTAGACTTGCCCGACCCATTAGGTCCGAGCACAGCATAACTGTTACCAGAAGAAAAAGTATAATCAATACCTTTAAATATCCAGTCGCGGTTAAAGCGGCGACCAGCATCCTGCAAGGTAATTTGTATTTGTGAGCTCATATTAAACAGTTTACAGCGTGCGCTATAAACTGTATATATTGATTTTAATTATTACCAAAGCCTTTCATGATACCACGCTGCGAGCTTTGGATAAAATTTAATATCTCATCGCGCTCTTCCGTCGGTCTGAAATCAGCCTCGATGATACCCATAGCTTTACTCACATTACTGTTTTTTACAAACAAGGTGCGGTAAATGTCCTGGATCTCATTAATCTTATCTTCGCTAAAGCCACGGCGGCGTAAGCCCACCGAATTAATACCAGCGTACGATAGTGGTTCGCGGGCCGCCTTAACATAAGGAGGAACGTCCTTACGCACCAATGAGCCACCAGTTACAAACGCATGTGAACCAATATTACAGAATTGGTGAATAGCAACCATACCTGCTAATACAACGAAATCACCTACGGTAACGTGACCTGCAATAGTAGTATTATTAGAAAAAATACAATTGTTGCCAATAACACAATCGTGTGCTACGTGGCAATAAGCCATAATCAGACAGTTACTGCCAATCTCTGTTTTCCAATGATCTTTGGTGCCGCGGTTTATGGTAACGCACTCGCGGATGGTAGTGTTATCGCCAATTACAGCCTGCGTGCTTTCGCCTTTAAATTTTAAATCCTGCGGAATAGCTGAAATAACAGCGCCCGGAAATATACGGCAGTTTTTACCTATACGGGCACCATCCATAATGGTAACGTTTGAACCTATCCAGGTACCCTCTCCTATTTCAACGTCTTTATGTATAGTAGCAAAAGGATCAATAATTACGTTATCAGCAATTTTGGCTTGCGGATGTATATACGCTAACGGCTGGATCATTACTTACTTGTATTTTACAATTTGTGCCATTAGTTCGGCTTCAACCACAATTTTCTCACCTACCATGCCAATGCCTTTCATCTGCGCAATACCGCGGCGGATAGGCGCAATCAGATCACATCTAAATATCAAAGTGTCACCTGGCAGTACCTTATCTTTAAAACGGGCATTTTCTATTTTCAGGAATAGCGTAAGCCAGTTTTCAGGATCAGGTACGGTATTTAATACCAAGATACCACCGGTTTGTGCCATAGCCTCAATTTGAAGAACACCAGGCATTACCGGTGCACCCGGAAAGTGGCCCACGAAGAACGGCTCGTTCATGGTTACGGCTTTTAAGCCAACTACATGAGTTTTAGTAAGCTCTAAGATTTTGTCAACTAACAACAGTGGCGGACGATGCGGCAGAATATTCATAATCTGCACGGTATCGTAAACCGGCTTGGCATTAGGGTTGTAAACTTTAATGTGCTTACGGCTACGCTCCTTTTTAATTAGCGCTTTAATTTTTTTAGCAAAAGCTACGTTAGCTGCATGGCCCGGACGGGCAGCCATGATATGACCGCGCAGTGGTACACCAACCAACGCTAAATCACCAATCATGTCAAGTAACTTATGGCGAGCCGGCTCATTTTGGTGGCGCAGTTCAATATTGTTTAAAATGCCTTGAGGAGCAACATCAATATCTTTACGATTAAATAATGTTGCAAGATGAGCAAGTTCTTGCTCATCTACATGCTTGTCAACCACCACAATAGCATTGTTGATATCGCCGCCTTTAATCAGGTTATGCTTAAGCAACATTTCTAACTCGTGCAAAAAGCAGAAGGTACGGCTGCTGGCTACTTCTTTTTTAAATTCAGAGATAGAAGAGATCGTAGCATGCTGTGTACCTAAAACCGGAGAGTTATAGTCAACCATACACGTAAAACGATAATCATCATCCAATGGCATAGCAACCATTTCTACCTTGCGGTCGGTTTCAGAATAATGTATGTTGTAGGGTATATGATAGTATTCGCGGTCAGCTTCCTGTTCTACCCAACCGGCTTCGGCAATAGCAGATACAAATGGCATCGAGCTGCCATCCATAATGGGAGTTTCAGGGCCGTCCATATCAATCAGCACGTTATCCAGTTCTAACCCCACCAATGCAGCTAAAACGTGTTCAACCGTGCTTACACTCGCTCCGTTTTGCGTTAAAGTAGTACCTCGGGAAGTATCGGTTACGTTGTCTACATCGGCATCAATGATTGGTGCATCCGGAAGATCGACCCTTCTGAATTTAAAACCATGATTTTCGGGAGCCGGATTGAAGGTCATGGTTACACTTTCGCCGGTATGCAGTCCGGTACCAGATACGGCAACAGGGGCCTTAATAGTTCTTTGCTTTACGTTCATATACTTGGAGTGCTGCATCAGTGAATGATTTCTTGCTTGTTACGCAGCTCAGCAATGGTTTTTTCTAACTCTTCTATTTGTTTTTTAAGCTCGGGTAACTGGTGTACAATCAAATGAGAGCGTAAAAAGCCCTGATAAGGTTGCAGCAAAACCCCTCCCCATTTCTTTCCGGGCTCTGTAATGCTTTTGTTTACACCGGTTTGTGCCTGAATCTGTGATCCTTTGGCTATACTGATGTGGCCTACCACGCCTACCTGTCCGCCCATTACCACGTTTTCGCCAATTTTGGTACTGCCAGATATGCCGGTTTGTGCCGCTATCACGGTATTGCTACCTATTTCGGCATTATGTGCAATCTGGATCAAATTATCCAGTTTCACGCCTTTACGTATCACGGTTGATCCCATGGTTGCACGGTCAATGGTGGTATTAGCGCCAATTTCTACATCATCCTCAATTACCACATTGCCAATTTGACTCACCTTGCTGTAAGTACCCAATGGCGTTGGTGCAAAGCCAAAACCGTCACTGCCTATAACGGCACCGGCATGTAAAACCACATTGTTGCCTATCACGCAGTCGGCATAAATTTTTACCCCGGCAAATAAAGTTACGTTATCGCCCAAAATTACATTATCGCCAACATAACAATTGGGATAAATTTTACAATTGTTGCCGGTTTTAACTTGTTGACCAAGATAGGCAAAAGCCCCTACGTAATTGTGATGGCCAACAATAGCGGTCGCATCAATAAAGCAAGGCTGCTCTACGCCGGTTTTATTAAGCTTAAGGGTATTATATTTTTCAAGGAGAATGGAAAATGCATGATATGCATCTTTTACTCTGATCAATGTTGTATTTATGGGCTCTGTTACAACAAGACCTTCATTTACAATAACTACCGACGCACGGGTGTTGTACAAAAACTGCTCATATTTTGGATTAGCCAAAAATGATAATGCGCCATCCCGGGCTTCTTCAATCTTCGCCAGCGTATTGACAATAACATTAGGGTTACCCTCAATAGTTCCATTCAGCATCAAACCTATTTCCTGCGCAGTAAATTGCATCGGACAAATTTAAAGGTTAAAAGTTAAGCAACAAATTATAAACACAGTGTTAACAGGTTATATCAGGTCTTTAGTATAGCAAAATATGTATTTTTCTACAGTTTTAGCTAAAGCCTCTAAATTTGAGTTATCACTTGCAGTTGTAATGTCTTTAATTGCGCCGCCTTTCATTAATATTTTAATGTTGGCATCACCCACTTTATAGGCATTGTTACTAATCACATCAGTGAATACGAAATATCCGGCGTCTTCGAAACTCACGTTGTAAAATTTCATTGCTTTTTGCCTTAACTCATCCACTCGTGCTGCATCAGGTTTAGCATTGGTAATATCAACCTGGTACAAACGGCGCTGGATAAAGCTTTGGCACAATTTGGAAAGAACTTTGTCCGGATGACCAATCCACACTTTAACCGCTGCCATAATATCGGTATCATCCAGGCAAGTAAAAGTCTCAATGTGATGATCTTCGTTGATGAACTGTTCTTTTGAGATATTATTTTGCAGGAAATGGTTTAACGCCGGCGTCGAAAATAATTCCTGTCCCCTTAAAGAGAGCATCCTGGCCCGTTGTAATATCTTACCTAACATCTGCTCGCCCGAGGTTACGGTTTTGTGCAAATACACCTGCCAGTACATCAGGCGGCGGGCAACCAGAAACTTTTCAATAGAATAAATACCTTTTTCTTCTACTACAATGGCGTCATTCACCACATTCAGCATTTTAATAATACGCTCTGAACTGATTACTCCTTCAGATACGCCGGTATAAAAGCTATCACGGTTCAGGTAGTCCAATCGGTCCATGTCTAACTGACTCGATACCAGTTGATGCAAAAACTTTTTAGGATACGTATCATTGAATATCTCGATAGCCATATCTAAAAACCCGCCAAAGCGCTCATTTAGCTTGTTCATGAGCAGGGTAGAGATATCTTCGTGGTCAATACCCTGTACAATATGTTTTTCGAGCGCGTGCGAAAACGGGCCATGGCCTATATCGTGCAATAAAATGGCAATCATTACCGATTCTTCTTCCTCGGCGGTAATATCATGGCCTTTATCACAAAGTGTTTTAACGGCCAGTTGCATCAGGTGCATTGCACCCAAGGCATGATGGAAACGGGTGTGCAGAGCGCCGGGATAAACCAAGTGCGTCATGCCCAATTGCTTGATGTACCGTAAACGCTGAAAGTAAGGGTGCTCCATTAAATCGAACACCAGATCGGTAGGAATGTTAATAAACCCGTAAACCGGATCGTTTATTATTTTTTTCTTGTTCAAGCTTATTGCTGTATAGTTTTGCAAAAGTGTTAAATTACCGCTATCTACCAACAAATGAAATGTTATTTTTTGTTAAGATAGCTCCATATTTGACAACAAAACCTAAACATATAAGTTATAACCCCAACATATTTATCATAGAATGCAAGAAACTACCATACTTTGGGCCGACGACGAGATTGATTTATTGAAACCCCATATACTGTTTTTAACCGAAAAAGGCTATAAAGTAAAAACGGCAACTAACGGATCTGACGCGCTTGAGTTGTTCAGAAACGATTACTATGACTTGGTTTTTTTAGATGAGAATATGCCGGGCCTTACCGGGCTGGAAACACTTACGCAGATAAAGGCCATTAATGCTGATGTGCCCATTGTGTTGATTACCAAAAACGAGGAAGAGCCGATGATGGAAGACGCCATTGGTTCTAAAATAGACGACTACCTTATTAAGCCGGTAAATCCTAAGCAAATATTACTGACCATTAAAAAGCTTACGGAAAATAAACGCCTGGTGACCGAAAAAACTACCATGGCCTACCAGCAGGATTTCCGTACGCTGGGCATGACACTCAATGATAACCTGAGCTTTCAGGAGTGGGTAGATGTGTATAAGAAACTCATTTATTGGGAACTGGAATTGGAACGCCTGGAAGATGCCGGAATGCATGAGATATTAACATTGCAGAAAGCAGAGGCTAATGTGCAATTCTGCAAATTTATTGAGAAAAACTACCTCAACTGGTTAAAAAATCCTGATAGCTCTCCTATTCTTTCACATCAGTTATTTAAAAAGAAAGTATTCCCAAAACTGGACAATACACCGGTATTTTTTATCCTGATTGATAACCTGCGTTATGATCAGTTTAAAATCATTAATCCTATCATCTCAGAATATTTCAGGCTTGAAGAAGAAGATACTTATTACAGTATTTTGCCTACAGCAACACAATATGCACGTAATGCCATATTTGCTGGGCTAATGCCTTTGGATATGGAAAAACGCTTTCCGGGCATGTGGCAGAACGATGAGGATGAAGGCGGTAAAAACTTGCACGAAGAAGCCTTTATGGCCGATCAAATTAAGCGCGTATTGCGTAAAGACTGTAAATTCTCTTACAATAAGATCTTAAATATTGACGAAGGCCGTGCGCTCAACGATTCGATAAATAACCTGATGAATAACGAGTTAAACGTAGTGGTATATAACTTTGTGGATATGTTATCACATGCCCGTACCGATATGCAAATGATCAGAGAGTTAGCCAGCGATGATGCGGCTTACCGTTCACTTACATTGTCTTGGTTTGAGCATTCACCGCTACTGGACCTGCTCAAATTTTTATCACAAAAACAAGTGAAGGTAATTATTACTACCGACCATGGTACTATCAAAGTAAAAAACCCGAGCAAGATCATCGGCGATAAAAACACCAATACCAACCTGCGTTACAAGCAAGGTAAAAACCTGAATTTTAACGCTAAAGAAGTTTTTCACATCCGTAATCCGCATGATGCCATGCTGCCTAAATTACACGTAAGCAGTAGCTTTGCCTTTGCAAAAGAGGATAGCTACTTTGTGTACCCCAATAACTATAACCACTTTGTTAACTTTTATAATGAAACGTTCCAGCATGGTGGTATATCGCTTGAGGAAATGATTATACCGGTAATTACTTATGGTGTAAAATAATGCAATTAGCTTATTTTTGTATTTAAATAAATCACAATATGCCACCCTAAACCAGTGGCATATTGTATTATTGGTGATATGATGAACAAACAGACATCGATTGAAATTGCATCTTTAGACGAACTACCTGCAACTATACAAAACTTACTTGATTTTGCAGATGGCCAGAAAATATTTTTGTTTTACGGCCAAATGGGAGCCGGTAAAACAACTTTTATTAAAGCCTTATGCGAAAGCTTAGGCGTTAATGAGCCGGTTACCAGTCCTACATTCTCCATCGTAAATGAGTACAATGGCGATAGCGCCAAAATATATCATTTTGATTTTTACCGACTTAAAAAACAGGAAGAGGCTTTGGATATGGGTTATGAAGAATACTTTTACTCCAACTATTATTGCTTTATTGAATGGCCGGAAAAGATTCCGGATTTACTGCCTTTGCATTATGTTAAAGTGAGTATTACGGTCACTAATGAACAATCGCGCCGGTTTACCTTCGAAAGTATTTAGCACATATTGTTTTAAATTTGCTTACCTTCAACCATTCTGTTTAAGAGGTATCCAAGAACAGGGTGGCTAATATTTTGAATACATGAGCTCTGGGTTATATAGTGGGTTTTCTGATGTGGCCAAACAGGCCATGATGCAGCCGCAGGAATCAATGCTGGCTACCAAAAGCAAAAAAAATACACTTTATATCGGTATTCCGCGCGAAACCTCCTTTCAGGAAAACCGCATTACGCTCACCCCTTTTTCGGTAGCTCTATTGGTGAATAACGGGCACGAAGTGCTGCTGGAAACCAATGCAGGTAAAGCAGCCAATTTTTTAGATAACCATTACAGTGAGCAGGGCGCTCAAATTGTTTATGACACCAAAAAGGTGTACGAAGCAGATATCATCATCAAAGTTGCGCCGCCAACCCTGGCCGAAATTGAATTGATGAAGCCCGGCCAGATACTGATCTCCACGCTGCAGCCCTCTACATTAAAAGCTGAATGCTTACATGCATTGATCAATAAACGTATTACTGCTCTTTCGTTCGAGCATTTGCGTGATGAGGGCGGTGTGCTAAGCGTGGTTAGAGCCATGAGTGAAATCGTGGGCGCCACATCTATATCTATCGCTGCTGAATATTTAAGCAACGTGTTTGGCGGAAAAGGCTTAATGCTGGGTGGCATTACCGGCGTACCCCCTACCGAGATTGTAATTTTAGGCGCGGGTACCGTTGGCGAATATGCCGCACGTACGGCTATATCCTTGGGTGCCGAAGTTAAAGTGTTCGACCCCTCTATTTACAAACTACGCCGATTACAAAATAACATTGGCAGCCGGGTATTCACTTCGGTTATTCAACCCATTGTGCTCGAAAAAGCTATTACCACCTGCGATGTAGTGATTGGCGCATTGCGCTCCGATGATGGCCGTAGCCCCTGTATTATTACAGAAAATACCGTAAGCCGGATGAAACCTAATTCGGTAGTAATTGATGTAAGTATCGATCAGGGTGGTTGTTTCGAAACCTCTGAAATTACTAATCATACTCACCCAACATTCCGTAAGTATGAGGTGATACATTACTGCGTGCCTAACATTGCATCACGGGTTGCACGTACTGCTACTTATGCTTTAACCAATATTTTTACCCCTATACTTTTGGATATTGGTGAAAATGGCGGCATTAATAATGTTATATGGCAAAAAACAGGTATACGTAATGCGGTTTATATTTATCACGGACAACTGACTAACAAGCACTTGGGTGAGCGGTTTAACATTCCGTGTAAAGACCTGGATTTGCTGATTGTATCTAACCGATAAGGCTATAACTCCTATGGTTTAAATGCCGACGGTATCTCGGTAGTATGATGTGGTATGCCGTAGTGGCTAATGGTAAGTTTGGCCGCGCCGTCTTTATATACCATTATTTTAAACAGCATATCGTAATCATTATCTGTAAGATCTTCAAACGGTACTGCTGCTCCGAACGCTTTGACTTGGGGAATGATAGTGTTGGAATGTCCTACTATAAGAATCTCCTTGCCTTTATGATTTTGTAATACCTCGGTAGCAAAAACTTTAAAATCTTTTGGTGTGTAAGTAATTATTTTTAACTGACGTGCAGCAGCTACCGGACTACCGGTACTCATAGTACGCTTATAAGCAGTACTATAAACAGCATCAATCTTTTCATTTTTAAGCACTGCGGCTAAATCGTGAGCGCGTTTGTCGCCATCGGCAGTTAAATCGGGGTCAGTGCTACTCATTGCTCTCTCTGCCGTTTGCTTTTCTGCATGCCTTACTAGCCAAATTGTAGTTTTTTGTGCATAAGTATATAAAGTACTTATAAGCAGTACTATAAGTATTAAAAATGTGCCTTTTTTTAACATAAGTTTAACAGGTTTTGTGCTAATGTAACTACTTCGTTTAAAACAAAATATGTTTAAATGCAATTATTAGAGAAAGTACTCCATTCAAATATGAAGTTTTTTAGCAAAGAATATTTTAAAAGCTTATGGAAGGTTTTAGTAGCAACCTTTTCTGGTTTTATTGATGATAACGGTTTAAAATTGAGTGCCTCTTTGGCCTATTATACCATTTTTTCTATCGCCCCTCTTTTGATCCTGATATTATCGTTAGCAGGTATTTTTTTAGGGCCTGATGCTGCTTCGGCTAGGCTTTACGGACAAATAGATCAGTATGTAGGCAAAGAGGCTGCAAAACAAATTCAGGATATTGTTAAAAATCTGCAGTTCTCAGGTAAAAGCGGATTGGCTTTAATATCAGGTATCGTAACCTTGTTGATCGGTGCTAGCAGTATATTTTTAGAGATACAAGATTCAATCAATACTATCTGGAGGGTAAAAGCCAAGCCCAAAAAAGGATGGTTGAAAATGCTTCAAAACCGATTTCTGTCCTTTTCTTTAATAATTAGTCTTGGATTCTTGTTGCTGGCTTCGTTGGTAGTAAATATTGTTGTTACTGCGGTAAGTAAACAGATTACACGATTTTTACCCGAAATTACTGAGAAACTGATTTTGGTTGTTAACCTCGGCATCTCATTTATTGTTATTGCAACGCTCTTCGGCATCATCTTTAAGTTTTTGCCTGATGTTAAAATCAAATTTAAAGATGTGCGTTCCGGCGCATTTTTTACTGCAATACTCTTCTTGCTTGGTCAGTTTTTAATCAGCATGTACCTCAAATATTCAGCACAAGGGTCTGCTTATGGCGCTGCAGGATCGGTAATTATTTTATTGGTCTGGATATACTATACAGCAGCCATATTATACATAGGCGCGGAATTTACGCAGGTATACGCAGAAGCTAATTGTAGCCACATAGAACCTGCTGAGTATGCTGTTCATATACAGCAAACTGAAATTGAGCATGATGTGAAGCGCTTACCGCCTCAAAATCCGGAACTTAAAGGGCAATTTAAAAAAGACGGTTAATATCAATCCATTAAAAAAGGCGCAGTTTGGTGCGTCTTTTTTATGGAAATCCATCAGTTGTTGCGATATTATTATTTAGGGTAGTTTTTTATTGAATTTAATATATAAATGAGCAGATAATTGCATCGATAGATATAAGTATGTATCTTTAGCACAACCAATTATAAACTTAAATTGTACCGGATAGCATATATCGCCAGATATCTGTTTTTATCCGTCTGCATACTCTGCTTGTCTGTAGCAGTTAGTGCCCAGCAATTCAGTATCAACGAAAATCAAAAACAGGTTAAAATCCATTTCCGACTGGTGCGGGATATGGTGGTTATTCCATTGTTCATTAATCAAAGAGGGCCATTCAATTTCGTGTTAGATACTGGAGTTGGACTGATGGTTATCACTGATCCAACATTGGTTGACTCCATAAACATTAATAATCGGCGTACTCTAAGAATGTACGGAATGGGCAACGACGTAGTTTTTGAGGCCTACGCTACATCCAGCCTGGATATTTTAATAGATCGGAAGATAAAAAGCCAGGATGTATCTGCTGCAATATTTAAAGAGGATCATTTTGGTTTGTCTAATTACGCCGGTATACCTATACATGGTTTATTGGGCTATGAGTTTTTTTTAAACCTCGCAGTTAAGGTAAACTTTATGGATAGTACCCTAACGATAGCCAAGCCAGGAAAAATTAAGCCGTTTAAGCGAGGTGTCATTTTGCCCATTAGCATTGATGAACGTAAGCCCTATTTTACAACTAAAGTGTTGCTGCCAAGCGGTCATTATGGTGAAAATAAATTCCTGATTGACTTAGGTGCAGGTCATCCTTTATCTATAGAAAATTCGCAGCCTTATATAAGAAGTCACAAAAAAATGATAATTGCCAATTTAGGTGTTGGTTTGACAGGGCCAGTTAACGGATACATCAGCCGCATTAGCGAGTTATATATAGGTAAATACAAGTTTAAAGATGTTATCACCTCTTTTCCGGACAGCAATGTGCATACGAATTATATTGTGCCGCGCGATGGGAGCTTAGGTATGGGAGTATTAAAGAAATTTTTATTGGTGTTTGATTATAAAAATCAAAAATTATATCTCAAGCCTAATGCAAGATTTAAAGAGTCATTTGAACATGATATGTCGGGAATGGAATATTATGCAAGTGGCAGCGATTATAAACACATCATAGTAAGCCGTGTAGAACTGGGTTCTGCCGCTGATGAAGCCGGTATAGAAGCTAATGACGAAATTACTGCAATAAATTTTAAGGGCGTATATAATATGACTATAATTGAAATTGATAATCTGCTTAAATCAAGAGAAAATCGAAATGTTTTAATTGAGATTTACCGTAACAAGAAATTTGAAACGGTAGTGCTGACTTTAAAAAGGCGTATTTGAGGTAAGAAAGGTGTCCAGCCAGCTTACGCTATGGTAAGCTGACTTTGTAATTAATTTAATATTATTTAAGCTGACTGATGTTTTCGTAAAATGCGGTCTGCAAATCGAGCAGTGAGCGTACTTTCAATTTTTCGCCATAAGTGTCAAAACATATGTAGCTGCTTTTGTCCGGCTCTTTAACGTTCAGTTTTTCTAAAAAGTTAAAGGTTTCAAAAAAATAGTGGCGGGTAGTCACATTTTTTTTCTGATCGGTTTGTGATGAGTTAAGCCTAAAGCCCATCAATTTTGTCCAATCACGAACTTTAGATTGCAGATTTGCACGCAGAGATCTCATATGTGTCTTTTTCAATTGAGTAATACAGTAGGTTAATTGTTGCGTTTATGTCGTAACCTTAAGTTAATAACGGCATAAAATTCAGTTTAATATAGCTACTTCAAAACCGCGCATACCTGCCTCACAATTCATGCCATGTTTTTAAATAAGTACTGATAATCAATAAAATATAATATAAAGGTTGATGCGGCTATTTAGTATAGCTTATTTTATACATCAGCTATGTTTTAACATACACATAACCGTTCGTTCAATAAGTAATCCATTGTTAATCAATTACTACAAAATTGTTGATCTTAATTCAAATGGGGTAAATTTGATAGTGATATCAAAATCAGATATGTTAAACTTTTGATTAAAAAGTAGTTAAAAGCATATTAGAGTTTGATAAGGATACAGCGATGAAGTTTAGAATCATCTTAAACAGCCACATGTAACAATCCTATGATTGTTAGCTATTTAACTAAAAGAAATTGAACTTTTGTAGTCCAACGCTGTAATAAGTAAAATCTTAATATCAGATAGCGACTACAAATAATTTATGAAACGTTTTTTTACTCTCTTAGCTCTTCTGGTAAGCTTTGCAACCTTTACCTACGCACAAACCGGCCGCGAAGTACATGGCATGGTAACAGACTCAACCAAGCAAGCTCTACCGGGTACAACCATCAAGTTAACATCCGATGCAAATGATAATGCCACAACCATTGCCAATGGTGAAGGAAGATTTTCGTTTGCTGGTGTAAAAGGTACCAAGCTTAACTTAACTATCAGCTCAATAGGCTTTGAAGGAGTCATCAAGCATTATACTTTAGAAAATGACGGTAAGGCTGCTGATGTAGGGACCATCACGTTAAAAGCACAATCTACCCAATTAGGTGTAGTTACTGTGGTGGGCACCAACCCGGTTACACTTAAAGAAGATACCGTTGAGTATCGGGCCAGTGCTTATAAAGTAAGGGCCAACTCTCCGGTTGAAGACCAACTGAAACGTATACCTGGTGTAGATGTGGATGCTACGGGTAATGTAAGCGCTCAAGGCAAACAAGTAACTAAAGTGCGCATTAATGGTAAAGACTTTTTTGGAGGTGACGTGCAAACAGCTACCAAAAACTTACCTGCAGACTTAGTAGAAAGTTACCAGATTGTGGATGATTATGGCGACCAGGCTAATTTAACCGGTATCAAAACAGGAGAACCAAATAAAATCCTGAATATCACTATCCGAAAAGATAAAAATCATGGCTATTTCGGTCAGGCTACTGCCGGGGAGGGTGTAGATGCACTACCTAAAAACCCAGGTGTAAGTAACGACAACCGATATGTGGGTTTGCTAAATGTATTTAAGTTTAATAACGACCAGCAAATTGCTGTATTAGGTAACTTAAACAATACCAATGTTAATACTTTTTCTTTCGGTAGCCCAACAGGCGGTGGTGGTGGAGGCGGTTTTGGCGGCGGCGGTGGCGGACGTGGATTTGGCGGCGGCGGTGGTGGCCGGGGTAATGCAGGCCGTGGAGGTGGCAGTCAAACCAGTAGTCAGCCCGGTATAAACACAACTAAAACTATTGGTACCAATTTTCGTGACCAATGGGGTAAAATGTCGGTATATGGCAGTTATAGTTTCGAAGATAAAGACGTTTATACTGTAAGTCAAAATTTTCAAATCAATACAGGAACTGTTCCTACAACAAGTAATCAAAATAGTACACAAACTGATGCTAACACAAATCATCGGTTAACCTGGAACATGGAATACCGACCAGATACGTTAAACTATTTTAAACTGAATCCCACTTTTGCTTACTCGAGTGTTACTACCACTGCTCTTGAGGCTTTACAATCAACCCGTCAAGGTAACCCTAATCTAGCATATACAACAAATACTTATAGTACATCTTCAGCGCCTAATTACGGTGCTACGCTATTGTATAATCATCGGTTTAATGGTGTTGGCCGTAACTTAAGTATCAACGGAAATTTCAATTCAACACGAAATTTTAACTTCGACAATCCGGTATATACTTATGATCCGGTTACGGTTAATCGGTTAAATGTTCCTATCAATCAATTGGTGAATACTTATTACCGTTCAATCACATCAGGTTTAAGTTTGTCTTACATTGAACCATTGAGCACCGTGTCATTTTTAGAGTTTAACTATGCATATAACCACACTTATAACCGTAATGATAACCGCACTGATACACTAGCAAATAATAATCAGCTAAATAATTATCCACTGGGTACTAGTAATTACGACTACACATTTACCACACATCGCGTAGGCTTAAATTATCGTTTCATTAAACCTAAATATAATATCACTTTAGGTGCCGGTGTGTTGCCGAGTAAGCTGGACGGATCTGGAACGTCATACGACGCAATTAGCCGTACTAATGTGAATCCGGTTACCAGCAAAACTACTGTCAACTTTGTGCCAACAGCACGTTTCAGTTATAATTTCTCCAGAAGTCAGTCGTTAAATTTCAATTATAATGGTTCTAACAATCAACCTAGTTACAATCAATTAGTTCCGGTTATTAACTTCTCTAACGCGCTTTACCCTGTACAAGGCAATCCAAATCTTAATCCGGAGTTTACTAATAATTTTAACCTTCGTTATAATAAGTTCGCTTTTGAAACTGGTAACATATTTTTCACTAACTTGAGCTTTACACAAACCAACAATAAAATTGTAACTACTTCAACCGTTTACCCTGTTAGATTTTCAAGAGCTGCTCTTGCTGCTAATCCGGGTTTAACATCATTCAGAAACACCATCTTCTCAAACTACATGAACGTTGATGGCTATTACTCTGGTCAGGCCAATGTATTGTTTGCTAAGCCATGGGCTGCCCGAAAATATACACTGTTATTAGGCGCTCAAGTCGCTTACACAAACAACCTGTCGTTTACCAATAATGTTGATTCAAACAACGTAGCTACTGCGTTCCAAAAAAACACAGCAAAAAACATTTCCTTTGCTCCAAATCCAAGATTCAGAATCAATATTCTGGATAAAATTGATTTAGAAACGGGTGCCACTTATACTATCAATAAAACTACCAATTCATTAACTAATCCGCTATTCAGTAATAATACGAACATACGTACACTTGATTTAACGCTGAGTGGTAAAAACTATTTGTGGAAAGACTGGACGTTTAGTTATGATTTCAGACGTACAGTAAACTATGGTTACAGCTTTGCTGTTCCGAATCCAAATATCTTGAATGTATACGTAGAACGTCGTTTTTTAAAGCAAAACGCAGCAACCATACGTCTGCAAGGTTTCGATTTGTTCAATCAAAATACGGGTTTCTCTTTTACCAGTGCAAACAACGTTACAACCCAATCGCAGGTTAATCGTTTAGGTCGCTATTTCTTGATGACATTCACTTACCGTTTACAAAAATTTGCAGGTCGTTCGCCAATGCAGGGTGGAGATGAGCGTGGTGAGCGTCGTGGTGGCTTTGGTGGTCGTGGCGATCGTGGTGGCATGGGAGGCCCGGGCGGTGGTCCTGGTGGCCCCGGTGGACCAAACATGGAGTAACCAAAGAGCACAAAAGAAAACCCCGGTTGAGTTAATCAACCGGGGTTTTCTTTTATAAAGTATTTATGTAATTTTTATGCTTTTTGTAATACGTCATTAATGGTTCTTTCCAACTCGTCCAGGTCAAAAGGTTTAGCCAGGTAAGTTTCGGCACCGGCATGGTCGGCCAGTAACTGGATATCGCTGTTAGCCGAAAAATAGACCACCGGGATGTTCTTTAAATCCTCGTTGCTTTTTAAGGTCTGTGTAGCCACAATACCTCCCGAGTCCGGGATCCAGTTATCCATCAGGATAACACTTGGCATTACGCCCGATACCTTCTCAACAATATTGTTGCAATCGGTATAGGTATGCACCTGCCAGCCCTGTTCCTCTAAAATATAAGCACAAATAGACAGGATATCTTCATCGTCATCAAATATGACGATCTTTTTTGCGTCGTTGTTATCCATAGGTATAGTAGTGTAGTATTACAAACTTACGATATAATTTTGAGTTTAAAATTTAAAATAATATTAGAACTCCAAATATTTGTGTAACAAAATTACTCAAGCAAAAACAGTTAGGCATGCTTTTCTGCCCACTGTTTAAATTTATCGAATGTTTCGTTAGCGCTGTCAATCACTATTTTATCCTCTTCAGATGATTTTGTGACGTTATTGAGGGTATCTTTGAAAGATTCCCATTTCGTTTCAGTGTCATCACCGTAGCCATTAAAGAATGACAAACCTTCGCCGTTGTTGATGCCCAATTGCTGCGCCATCATTTTGCTGATGATTTTTCCACCCAAGGTTGAACCTTCAATTACATACATAGCCGCATAAGCTTGTAAAATATTTTTTATCTGGGGCAAATCCTCGTCATTGGCTTTAGCCATAGGTTTGCCACCCAAGGTTTCAATGTCATGAGCAAGTGCCTGTGTTTTGCGACGTTCTGCATAATCATGCAATTCGTTTTGACCGATATATTGATCAATTTGAGTTTCGAGTCCGCCAAAGTAAGTGTAAAAGAGCTGTAACAGGTTTACATAATCTTCTTTACTACGGATGGCTTTCATGCGGCCTACCAGCATTTTTTCCAACTGTTGATGGCTACGTAGCGTATCTTTTTTTAATTGTTCTGCGAGCATGTATTTAACGCGGGTAGATATAATATTTAAACAAATGTATTGTTTTCAAAAATTTAGTTTCCGGCCCAACCCTCACGGTCAAGGCTCCTGAAATGAATAGCTTCTGCTAAGTGTTCCAGCTTAATGTCGTCGCTGCCTGCCAAATCGGCAATAGTGCGGGCTACCTTCAATATACGGTCATACGCACGTGCCGACAGGCCTAACTTTTCCATAGCTTTTTTTAATAAATTTTGGCCGGCTTCGGTAATCTTGCACAACTCCCGTACCATTTGTGAAGTCATCTGCGCATTAGCATGTAAATCGGGCTTGTTACCAAAGCGTTCAACCTGTATTTCACGGGCTTTAATCACGCGTTCGCGTATGCTTTCGCTGCTTTCGGCCACACGGTCTGATGCCAGTTCGCTAAAATTGACCGGCGTTACTTCTACATGCAAGTCTATACGATCGAGCAGTGGTCCGGAAACCTTGCTTAAATATCTTTGCACTGTACCTGGCGGGCATACACACTCTTTTTCGGGATGATTATAATATCCGCATGGGCATGGATTCATAGAGGCTACCAGCATAAAGCTGGAGGGGTAGTCGACCGTGAATTTTGCCCTCGATATCGTGATGCGGCGTTCCTCCAACGGCTGACGCATTACTTCGAGCACGCTGCGCTTAAATTCGGGTAATTCGTCTAAAAATAAAACGCCGTTATGCGCTAATGAAATTTCGCCGGGTTGCGGATTGCCACCCCCGCCGACTAAAGCTACGTCGCTAATGGTATGGTGAGGCGACCGGAACGGCCGGGTGGTCACCAAGGCATCAGCTGCTGCCAGCTTGCCGGCTACAGAATGTATCTTGGTAGTTTCGAGCGATTCTTGCAGGCTCAGCGGTGGCATTATGGAGGGCATGCGCTTAGCCAACATCGTTTTACCGGCACCGGGCGGCCCTATCAGTATTACATTATGCCCGCCGGCGGCTGCAATTTCGAGTGCGCGTTTAATATTTTCCTGGCCCTTTACCTCGCTAAAATCGCTGGCATAGTTGCACAAGCTGTCGTAAAATTCTTCGCGGGTATTAACGATGGTTCGCTCCAAGTCAGCATCACCATTAAAAAACGAGGCAACTTCCCTAATACTGTCCACGCCATACACTTCCAGGTCGTTTACAATGGCTGCTTCGCGGGCATTTTGTTTGGGCAGGATAAAGCCTTTGTAACCTTCTTTGCGGGCCTGTATAGCAATGGGTAATGCACCTTTAATGGGCTGTAATCCACCGTCTAAAGATAGCTCGCCCATGATCAGATACCGATCCAGCTCGGTAGCAACCATCTGGCCGCTGGCAGCAAGTATGCCGGTGGCAATGGTTAAATCATAAGCCGATCCTTCTTTTCGTATATCGGCGGGTGCCATGTTAACAATAACCTGCTGGCGCGGCATTTTATATCCGCAGTTTTTTAGGGCCGACTCGATACGGAAGTAACTTTCTTTTACGGCAATATCGGGCAGGCCAACAATAAAGTATTTGGTACCGGCAGCAATGTTTACCTCAACGGTAATGGTTGTTGCCTGTATACCGTATACGGCGCTGCCAAAGGTTTTAACTAACAATGTGATGTGCTTAAATTTGAAGCACTAAATATATCAAAATATAAAAGCTTTTGTGGTGGTGCTGCGTTCAAGTATAATAATGCCGGTAGCGCTATTGCTTTTTGGATTTTGCCTTTGACTTTATTTTTGCCTCATTTTCTTTTACCCGGAATGCTACCATACGTTTAATCAAATCAAGTGGCATCGGTTGGTTTAGCGGGAATTGTACCGATCCTTTGCCGGTTTTATAAACAACAAGTTCTTCTTTAAAAGCTTCATGCCCATTTGGCGTAGCATAGAAACCAATGTGATTTTTATAACCTGCAAAGTAAACCAAGTTGCCGTTTAATTTAAAGGCAGGCATCGCATAACTGATTGTTTCTTCGGCATCAGGTGCGGCTTCTTGTATGGCCCGGCGTATTTGCTCCAGTAGGATTTGTGTCTCCGTTGGAAAGGCAGCAATGTATTCATCGATATTTAACGGTGACTGGTTGGCTGCCATTATTAGTGGTATTGATTTCTTAATACAGTTCTTAAACGGCTGTTTTAGGCTTGAAAAAGAAATAGGTCTGACTAAAATAACTGAAGAAGATGATAAACCCGGTGGAAATAATCTTAGATATGGTTGGATAAAGGCCCATAAAATCAACCAGTAATTTAAGCAATACCACGTTTAGTAGAATACAGATGGCATTTACTGCAATGTACCGGTACAGTTGCACGCGCTTACTTAAACCGGATGCCTTAAACACGATATAACGGTTTAAATAAAAACCTGTACAAAACGAGATACTGAAAGAGAAAATTAAAGCGGCAATGTGCGGGCTCACCGTATAATGAGCAATGGGTAAGCTTTCTTTTTTAAACAGAAAATTATAGCTCAGGCTAAAAAGCAAAATATCAAATAAGGTGTTAGAGCCACCACAAGCTGCATAGCGGAATGTTTGCAAAGGCATCAATTTTTTAAACGGAGCGTAGAAAAAATCAATAACGCTTAGTATAGCGTGCTTAACGAAGTAGTGGATTCTGAGCATTATTTAAACAGTGGCCAGCCAAAAAATTAACTAAAATTAAATAATTATGCTGCTTGCTGCAACAGTAATCAACGATTGAAGCGCTTTTTAACACTTATTTAACAAAAATTGATCAGTTAAATTTAGTAGTTCAACACTTTTTTCATTGCCTTAACAACCAAGTCGGCAATGCGTTGATTACCTCGATCAGACGGATGCAGGCCATCGTAAGTCATATTAATTGCTTCGGGTGGATAGGGGTATTCGTCGGTTTCAGGGTTAAACAGAAATTTTGTAAAGTCCGGATATTTGTAGTTTTTGTATTGACCGGTAATAGGATCTTTTAAGCGTTTAAAATTGACGAGGTTTTTCTGCGTGATCTTACTTTTATGGTACAAGTCGACCAGCTCAAACTTTTCATAATGAGCGATGATGTCTACTGCCTTGGCAAAGTCTGAAAGTTGCTGACCGTCTTTATCCTTATAGGAGCCATAGGCATTATTTTTAGGGTTATTGATGTACACAAAGT
The DNA here is from genome assembly GCA_913775265.1 of uncultured Mucilaginibacter sp. Lineage (GTDB taxonomy): Bacteria > Bacteroidota > Bacteroidia > Sphingobacteriales > Sphingobacteriaceae > Mucilaginibacter. The sequence goes on from CAJYJH010000065.1 coordinate 74,409, forward strand.
CCGACCGCTGCATAGGAGTAATCAGAATAACTTTGGCTTCAGGATTTAAGCTGCGTATTTTATTGATGATGGTACGATAAGCGCCATAAACGGTTTGGTTGCCGGTAGCGTTCTGATAGTCTGCAAATGTACCTAAAGGGCCGCTATGCCACCAATCATTAGTACCTAAAAACACGCTGTAAACATCTGCTTTAACTAAGCCGAGCTTTTCAATGTTCTGAGCTATGCGAACCACTGTCCAGCCATTATGGCCTTGATTAACATAATTTATCTGAGGAAGCTTTTCGATTACCCGGCTTAAATAGCCTTTGGTAACCCGGCTACCGGTTTCGTTGGTGTGATCGTTTAAATACGTGATAGAATCGCCAATGGCTACCCAGGTTACTTTCTTTTGAGAAAACGAAAAGAGTAGAATGCCCCCGACTACAAGTAAAAAGAGCAGTATTTTCATCCGCTTAAATTAAGCAAATTGCTTGTGTACTTTTGTAACGTCTTTTGTTTTTCGAGATGTAATAGCAACAGGCTAAATATGAACAAGGCGCATAGAGGATTAAGTTTTTGAATGCTTAAATACATTAGTACGCCTTGTTACAACAACTAAGAATTATTTTGGAAACGATAATGCTAAGCCAGCCGAGGCTACCTCATGGTCTTGCTCAACCGAACCACCCGAAACGCCGATAGCACCAATTATTTCGCCGTCCGAACTTTTAATCGGTATACCGCCCGGAAAGGTAATCAATCCGCCGTTTGATACTTCAATTTGATATAGTGCGCCGCCAGGTTGCGACAGTTCTCCAAGCTTGCCGGTTTCCATATCAAAATAACGGGCTGTTTTGGCTTTTTTAATAGCAATGTCGATAGAGCCTAACCAGGCATTCTCCATGCGATGGAAAGCTTTCAGGTTTGCTCCTGCATCCACAATAGCAATGTTCATAGGCACGCCAATCTCCTTAGCCTTTTGTTTTGCAGCATTGCTAATGGCTTCTGCCTGTTCTAATGTAATATCCATATTTAATAGGTTTTATTACATTAAAAGACAAGCCGTTGCAAAGAGTGTTTTGCTAAATACGGTTTAACTGCCTAATGCTATCGATAAGATGCAAATGGCGATGACATTAATTAATAATATTACCGACCATGTATTTTTATTACGACGACTCAGTAAAGCCAAACGGTTGTTAACAGACTCCATCCATTTGTTGTTTAGTAGCACATAGTAATTCAACAACGTGAAAAATACCATACCTATTAATATCCAGGTAGCCAAGGAATGATTCATGTGCACCAAGTTTGATTTGGCCATAAACTGCGCCGTCAACAATACGCCTGTTAGCACAATGATTAATAAAAAGCTGGTATTGAACAGCGATTTTGGTTGAGGCAGTTTACCGCCACCAAAGTTTTTAATGATCCACCGATGTAATGCTAAGTAAGCATGTTGATATTGATTAATCATAGCCGTAAAGTTTAAATTGGCAATGCAATAGCCATTGTTTATTTGGCTATTTTTATTTAATACAATATTAAATTTTGTGATTTGTTTTTGGAAATAATTTTTGATAAAAATTTCTTCAAACTATGCGTACCAATCATTCTATCCTGAAAATTCAAAAACTGGTATAAAAACAAAACCGCCATGCTAATCAACTTAGCATGGCGGTTTCTAAAAGTCTTAAATCCTGACTCTGTAATCTATCTTCTAATTACTACATCTTCGGCATTTTGCGCATCATGTTGGCCATGGCAGCCGGGTTGCTTACCTGCTTCATAATTTTACGCATATCCTCAAACTGCTTAATCAAACGGTTTACTTCCTGAATATCGGTACCCGAGCCTTTGGCAATACGTGTACGACGGCTTTGGTTGATACTGTCCGGATTAGCTTTTTCATAAGGAGTCATTGACTGGATGATTGCTTCGATGGCTTTGAAGGCGTCATCACCAATTTCCACATCCTTCATCATTTTGCCAACGCCCGGGATCATACCCATCAGATCTTTCATGTTACCCATTTTTTTGATCTGCTGTATCTGGCTGTAAAAGTCGGTGAAGTCGAATTTATTCTTGCGGATCTTCTTTTGCAGTTCGGCAGCTTGTTTTTCGTCAAACTGTTGCTGGGCACGTTCTACTAACGAGATCACGTCGCCCATGCCCAAAATACGCGAAGCCATACGGTCGGGGTGGAAAACGTCAAGCGCTTCCATTTTTTCGCCCGTACCAATAAACTTAATAGGTTTGTTAACTACCGATTTGATAGACAACGCTGCACCACCGCGGGTATCACCATCAAGCTTGGTTAACACCGCACCGGTAAAATCTAAACGCTCGTTGAACACCTTGGCTGTATTCACCGCATCCTGACCGGTCATGGCGTCTACCACAAATAAAATTTCGTGCGGATTTACGGCAGCTTTCACCTGCTCAATCTCCTGCATCATGGCCTCATCAATGGCTAAACGGCCGGCGGTATCGATAATCACTACGTTATTGCCGTTTTGCTTAGCCTGGGCAATACCTTCGCGAGCAATAGCCACCGGATCTTTAGATTCCAGGTTAGCATAAACCGGGATGCCTATTTGCTCGCCCAATACCTGCAACTGATTTATCGCCGCAGGGCGGTAAACGTCATCAGCAACCAATAAAGGCTTTTTATTTTTTTGCGTTTTTAAGAAGTTGGCCAGCTTACCGCTGAAAGTAGTTTTACCGGCACCATTTAAACCTGCAATCAGGATGATGGTTGGCGTAGCCGGAAATGCAATTTCGGCAGTGGTGCCACCCATTAAGGCTGTCAGCTCATCATTCATGATTTTGGTGAGCAACTGGCCCGGCGAAATGGTAGTTAATACGTTTTCGCCTAATGCTTTTTGCCTTACCTCGTCGGTAAAGGCTTTAGCTGTTTTATAGTTTACGTCGGCATCCAGTAAGGCTTTTCTAATTTCCTTCATGGTTTCGGCCACGTTAATTTCAGTAATAGTTCCTTGTCCTTTCAGAACTTTAAACGCCCTGTCGAGCTTATCGGAAAGATTTTCAAACATGCTTTATCTAATGCTTTAATTTGAGGTTACAAAGGTATTAATTTTTGCGGTATGTTGTGCCGGTAAGTTACAGAGAACGAGGGTTTGAGATTAGATTTCTTCATCTTTTGAAAGATAAAGGATGTTAAAAAAAATTAAACATACATTTAACTAAAAAATTAGTTAAATGTATAAAATATGATTAGCTTATTTTTGGCATCATTCGTTATCACATAAATAAGTCATGAAAACATCTAAATTAACTTGCCAATTCGTAGCAATAGGTTTGATCTCTATGTCAGCATCTTCAGCAGCACACGCGCAATTAAAATCATCAAATAAAAAAGATGCGGTTTATTCAACTATTGGCATAAATCCAACTATTAAAGATGAAAAAGGTAATATGCTTACTAATCAGCAGATGATCGCTCGCACAAAAACGGGCGATTATAAAGTAAGCAGAAAATTAGATAGTGATAAAAAACCTTATTTGTTAGTTGAAAAAGTTCCCGGTTTTGAACGGCGGCCAGAATATATACCAGTTATAGTAAAACCAATCAAAAAGCCGTAGAAACAATATTTACGGGAATCTATAAATGACTCCCAAGGCCAGGTTTTCGTTGCCTTGTATAGACGGTGATGTATCGTTATCAAACAAAGCTACACCGGTAATAGTAACAGCAATTAAACGGTTAACACGAGCCGCCAAAGTAAGGTCAAGGCGGTGGTCAACATTTTTTAGCGACCGGCCATAAGGGACGAATATGTTATAGCGGCTGGTTAAATGCAGATTTTGCATAATATCTTTGTCAAACAAAGCTGTGGCCTGGAAAGCCAACTCGTTCTTAAAGGTACGTCCGGGTGTTACACCGTAGTTACCTGATAGGTTGCGGTAAATAGTGGTGTCCAGAACAAATGTTTGGCGAGCAGTACCCGTACCTATACGCAAATCAAAATAAGTGGTTGGCTTATATTCAAAACCCAAAGACTCGGTCACATAGCCTGGCGACATAAAATTCGAAATCAGCAGCGGGCCACGGTTGGCATCAAAATTAAAACCCTTGTCAAACTGCGACTCAAAACTTAATGAACCGTAAAAAAACCAGCTTTTAGATAGCTGCGTAGCCAACTTGTTATCCCAAAAAATACGGTCGTTAGTTTTGCGCGAAAGCTGACCCCTGTTTTTGGAACGGCCGTATAGCAAAATCAGTTGCGTAGTATATACAAACGGTTGCTTGTTGTACTCCAGTTTATAATCAAGATTGCCACCCAAAGCAAATGAGTTAACACCACCACCGGCCCAATTATTACTAAAGCCTGATTGGTTAAAGTTAAAGCCCAGAGTTACCGTTTTATGCCAGTAACTCACCTTGTAGTCAAGCATGGTAACGGGAATAAGCTCGGGCGTTATTTGCACCGGGCGCAGGCGTTGCGGTAAAGCATTGCGGGGTGTACCCAAACGATAGCTGTTGAGCAGGTTGGTATCTATCTTAATATTTTCGCGGCGTATACTATCGGCACGGCGCAAACTGTCGGCACGACGGAGATTATTCACTCGCAGCAAGCTATCAACCCGGCGCAAACTATCTGTTTGCTGTGCCTCAGCCACCGAAGCGCAAAATATCAATGCCAGAAATATCCCTAATACCGTTCGCAACATATTTATCAGCAAATAAAACGAAAATGAGCTTGCTTTAAAAATTGATTTTTAATTAAGATTTAATTACCCCGTTTAAAGTATCGCATCCAGGCGTACAACCTACGGGTTTGTAAGTAGGTGGTATTCCTTTCCTGGTGGTAAGCCTCGCGTTCAAATATAATGTGCATATAGGCTTGGTGATGATTATTATATTTAAACCGGTTGATGATGTAATTAACCAGATAAAGAATATAAAAAGGAATAACTAGTAACTCCACGGCCTGCCTTAGATGAATAATTTCGTGCCTGATGAGAACCGAATCCTTTTTCATGCTCGGCTTTTTAACCAGTATAAACGGAAATACGGCCATGCCATCAACCTTTAAAAACGGAGCAACAATAACCGGGTACCTCATTTTATTCGGGTTGTAGTTGTTGAAGCTGCTGCAATGCTCTTGCGTTAGGGTTGCGCATAAAACGCTTTACATTCGATTTAATATAAGTTACAAATTCATAATCGCTCGCTGTGGTTACCAGATAGTAACTTGGTCGGTAGCGTATCATAAAGCTGGTAAGCTGCGGCTCTTTTAGTCCGGTAACCTGTTGCACCAGTGTTTTATTAAAGCGCTGGTCTACCACGTTGGTGCGATAATCCTGCTCAATAATTTGTCTCAGGTGCTCGGCATTCCGACCACTTTTACTAATCATGTTCCAAATAGCATCAATGCTGATACCTGCACCTGCGCCGGGCGATATGCTCAGTAAATCGCGATGGTTGAGAGAGCCATAAATTTTGCTGTACTCGCGCTGTGTTTGCTCCAATTTCTTTTTAGCCGAAAGTACAGTATCGCGCACATTTACTTCTTTAAGCACAATACTGCTGGCTTTTAAATAAACCGCCAGATCATTATAATTCTGTATGTTGAGGGTGTCTGAAAAGTAGCCGAATTTGCTTACCACTAAAGCGTCGCCTATTTTAACGTTAATTTTAAATTCTGCTTTCAGGTTATTATAAACTGACTGTCCGCTACGCAAATTGCGCAAATTCACCCTGGCTATGCGTTCTTTTGTAGTTTTGTCAAACACCAGTCCCTGCACGGTTTTTTCTTGTGCAAACGTAACAGTTGCCATTAGCCAAAAAACAAACAGAAAGCCTAATTTCACAATACAGAATTACCCTATTTAAATAAGATTGTTGAATAATTTAACTGTTTTTAACAGTCGGGGTTTAAGCAGCTGATCAAACTATTTACTCACTATAATTTGCTGACCAATTTTGATGTTGTTATCCGGCAAATTATTTAACGCTCTGAGTTCGTCAACGGTAAGGCCAAAACGCCGTGATACAGAATATAGTGTATCACCGGTTACAACGGTGTATAATTTATTAGCAGAGGTGCTACGAATAATGGAATCGTTAGCTGCTTTGCCTATTTTTTGATTGATCTGGCTCAGCACACGGTCTTCGCGTTTTATTTTTTGTATTTCGCCTTCCGGACGATCAAACTGGTCGAGGTGATACTTTTGAATGGCGTTGATGAGCAATTGAGGGTATTGCGGATTAGTAGCATAACCGGCTTCTTTTAGTCCGTAGGCCCAGCCTACGTAGTCGTTTTTATCAAGCTCAAACAATCGGGCGTAGCGTTTACGTTTCAAAAATTCGGAGTGGTCGCGGTAAGAATCCTCGGGGTTGTTGTACACCCTGAAGCAGTCGTTCACGTTGTCATCATCTTTAAAATAGCTGCGGCCTTTCCAGTCGGAGGTACATTTAATACCAAAATGATTATTGGCCACTTTAGCTAACTCGCCGTTGCCAAAGCCTGACTCAAATAGTCCTTGTGCTAAAGTGATGCTGGCAGGTATACCATACAGGTTCATTTCTTGTACGGCGATAGCTTTAAAACGATCAATGTATGAGTTTACCGTGTAAGTAGAGTATGAACCGATAGCCTGCCGGTTTTCGTTTTGTACGCGCTTGTTGTTTTCGCGCGCTACATCGGTAGAGCTAAATACTTTTTTACGGGTAGAACATGCCGACAGCACCACCACCAACAAAAGCCAGTAACTTGTATTTTTTAACACGAGTAAAATTTTAGGCTATAAAAGTAAAGCATTGCATCTTAGGAAGCAACGTCAAAGCTTACTTTATCAAAGAGTTATAGTAGCCGGATGCTGAAGCTGCTTAGTTACGCTTAGGCTCTGCTTTTACCGAATCGGGCTGCTCATCATAAGCATGCAATTCGTATTTGCGGATGAGACCTAAAACCTGGTTACCCCAGGCGCGGCTGCTGGCGTAACCACTACGCTGAATACCTTTTACCCAGCTTTTATAATCGTAATGAGTGAGGCTTTGTGCTAAATGGCTAAACTGCTTACGCTCAGTCATGATGCGGGCAAAATCCTGGAAAGAATCAGAAGCTGAATCGTATTGTTTAAAGGAGGAGTGTACACGCTTGCGTCCTGAATAAGATACGGGGCTTTTACCCTTCATCCCAAAATGATTATTCTGGGTACGTGCTAATTTGCTGTTTCCGCTGGCCGACTCGTGCATGGCTATAGCTAAAATGATGCTGGCAGGCACTCCGCTCTCGTGCATAATGCGAATGGCATTACTTTTGAACTTATCGATATAAGACTGTGAGTTGCTATTGGTTTGTGCAGAAGCTGCAAAGGTGGATATTAGCAAACATGCAAACAGTAAGATTTTCTTCATAATTTACTTCTTTCTGATGACGAGCACTCCGTCTCGCACAGGTAGTATTAGTTTTTCAACCTGTGTATTAACAGCAATGGCGTCATTTAGTTTTCTGAAAAGCTCGGTATCGGCATCTGTTGCCTCTCCGTACACTTTCGCTTTCCACAAAACGTTATCAATTATTATTAAACCTCCCGGCCTTATCTTGTCAATAATCAACTCAAAATAAGTCAAATTGCTTTTCTTATCTGCGTCGATAAAACAAATATCAAAAATTTGATCGGTAAATCCAAATATAACTTGCTTAGCATCACCTATATGCAATTCAATGCGGTCGGCAAAGCCTGCTAAGTCAAAGTTTTTGCGCAGGGTTTCTTCCTGCTCACAGTTCACTTCAATAGTGTGTATTTTGCCGCCTTCTGTCAGTCCTTCGGCCAGGCAAATGGTTGCATAGCCGGTAAATGAACCAATTTCCAAAATCAGTTTTGGGTTTACCAGTTTGCTTAACATACTTAGTAAACGGCCCTGGTAATGGCCCGACAACATGTTAGGTTTTAATTGCTTTAAATGCGTTTCGCGATTGATCTTTTTTAGCGCTTCGGGCTCCGGGTCACAATGCGTTTCGAGGTAAAGCTGCAGTTGCGGATCTAATATTTCCATCCGGCAAAGGTAGGGATTTTCACAGACGTGCTTTTAAAGAGGCTTTTGGCAGATGTTATTTTAAAATAACATCTGCATGTACTTAAATATTGAAATTCGATTTCTAAGACACTCTTAAATTGGTCGACTATCAAAGGAAGCACATATATTAGGTTAGTTATTTGATTTTCAAATATGATACTAACTTAGTTTGTATTTGAAAGTAATCGATATCTTTTTCAAGTTCTCCGTAACTTAATTCTATTGCTTCTCCATAATTTCTGAAAATTTCACTTGTTCCTTTTTTGTAAACGTTCCATTTTCTGTTAATAAGTATCATCGTATTTAATAAATCATACATTTCTAAAAGGAAAACATTGCCTTTTTTTTGGTTGAAACTACTTTTAATAAATTCTAACGAGGGTTTAATCAACTTTTCTATAGTATGTTGCGTGGTACTAACTTCTTCAGATTTATCGATAGACTCCGTCCAGGCGTTTCTGAAATCATTTAGTACTTTTATATATCTGGCATCTGAGTGATGTGTATCTTGCCCCACTTCTGAAACTTTTCGAAAAAATAATGCTTCAATTTTTAAAAATGTACTGTTAAACTCTGAGTTTATAAGTTCCATAGATTTGTATGACTTCTCATACTTTTCTTTAAGTTCTGGTCCTACAACAGTTAAATAATTGACATTAGCAATTAAACTGTTAAACCTTAATAAGTTGTCTTTTCCAGTTGAATTGAAAACAAATGCTTTAATGGCTTTGTCAAAATTCAGATTATTTAGTCTTTCGTACATGAGGGGAGAAGACTTAAATGGGACGGTATCAATGTACTTACTGTTCAACAAGTCATCCGCAAATTCTTGACAGCTTCTCGATTGCTCTTTCGTTCTGTTTTTTGCCGTTCGAACCCATGAAATAAATAGATTCCTATAAATTATATTCTCATCTCTTTTATCAATCTGAGATTTTCTCCATGTTAAAAAATAGCCGAGTAAGAATATTATGAAAGGGATCCAGCCTTTCGCCGATAAATTACTGAAAAAGATAGTAAGGCAATTAATAACATCATGAATTATTTGGAACAACTGCATGAGGTAAATTTATTATCTTTTATATTCTCGTTGCTCCATCCAGGACTGCAGTAAGATCACTGCCGAAACTGTATCCACCAAAGCTTTATTCTGTCGGCCTGCTTTCTTAACACCACCGGCCAAAATAGCAGCCGAGGCCATTTTAGACGTAAACCGCTCGTCCATCATTTCTACAGGTATTTCGGGGAACGTCTTTTTTAACAAGTTAACAAAGCCACGTACATGTACGGCCGATTGCGAAGGCGTATTGTCCATTTGCTTGGGTTCGCCCACTACAAAGGTTTCTATTTGCTCGCTTTGTAAGTACTTTTTCAGGTAGTTGATGATGTCTTTGGGGTGAATGTTGTCCAGCCCGGTGGCAATCATTTGCAGCGGGTCGGTTACGGCAATGCCAATGCGTTTGGTACCATAATCAAAAGACATTACCCGGGCCATATATAGTTTTTATCAGTTATTGAACGTAGTTACGATAATTGCAAACTTACTAATTGCAACGCAGTCTAGGCTTAATTAACATTCAACAGTATTGTCATTACTCATCTCCTAACGTACAATTGATAACGCACTAATAAAAAATTTATATCTTGCACCAATGCAGTTTAAAGATATTGTAGGGCAGCAAGCTGTAAAGCAACGTTTATTGAACACTGTTCATGAGAACAGGGTTAGTCATGCGCAATTGTTTTTGGGACCAGAAGGTTCCGGATCATTGGCGTTGGCGGTTGCTTATGCGCAATATCTATCATGCGAAGATCGGCAAGCCGAAGATTCGTGCGGGGTGTGTGCTTCCTGCCGTAAATATGAAAAGCTGGTACACCCCGATCTGCATTTCTCATACCCGTTCTTCGCTTCCGACAAAAATGATACGGCCTTAAGCTTCATCGAACAATGGCGCGAGGCACTGTTAACTCATCCATATTTAAGCCTTGATATATGGCGCGGGTACTTGGAAGCCGAAAACAAACAGGCCAATATTAATATTGCCGAGTGCCATCAAATTATTAAAAAACTGAGTTTAAAGCCATTCGAGTCGGTTTATAAAATATTGATCTTATGGCTGCCGGAATACTTGGATAAGGAAGGCAATACACTGCTTAAAATTATTGAAGAGCCGCAGCCCAACACGGTGTTTTTACTGGTTGCTCAAAATCAGGATCAGATTCTGAATACCATTTTATCTCGTACGCAACTGGTTAAAATACCTGGCTTGGGGTACGAGGATGTACGCAATTACTTGGTGAACGAACGTGGTGTGCCTGCTAAAGCGGCCGAAGAGGCCGCTTACCTGAGTAACGGCAATTTAACAGAAGCGTTAAGTATGCTGCAACAGGAAACCAACAGCTTTCATGCTGATTTTGTAGACTGGCTGCGCAACTGCTATGGTAACAAAGGCCTCAATATTATGAAGTTTGTGGAAGTTAAAGCCAAGGCCGGGCGCGAACCGCAAAAGAACTTTATACGTTATGGCATCAACTATATACGCGAGTGTTGTTTGTTACTGGGCGGTGCCGGTAGCTTGGTGCATTTGCCTGCGGCCGAAAAGGAAACGGCTCAAAAAATGGCAGGCGTAATGAATATGGAAATGGCCGAGGCCATTAGCGAAGTGCTCGAGAAAGCGCACTACGCCGTTGAACGAAATGCAAATCCTAAAATTTTGTTTTTAGATGTATCTTTGCAGATTATAAAAATATTACACTTTAAAATCATCCCGAAAGGGAATCAATATATATAACTTAAAATGGGATGTGGAAGTTGCTCAACCGGGGGCGGATGCACACCGGCAGGCTGTAAAAGCAATGGGTCATGCATGACCAATGGCTGCAGCAAGCTTGATGTGTATGATTGGCTGGCGCATATGGATATGCCGTCGAGCTACAAGCCTTTCCAGGTGGTTGAGATAAAATTTAAAGGATCGCGTAAGGATTTTTATCTGAACGCCGACAATATATACCTCGAATCGGGCGAACTGGTGGCCGTTGAAACCGCAACAGGCGGGTACGACATCGGCCACGTATCGCTAACCGGCGAACTGGTGCGTATGCAAATGGTGAAGCGCCACGTTAAAGAGGCGGATGTTGCCAAGAAAATTTACCGCCGTGCTACGCCTGCCGACGTAGATAAATGGAAGATGGCCAAAGAGCTGGAGTGGGAAACCATGCACCGTGCCCGCAAACTGGCGCTCGACCTTAATTTATCTATGAAGATAAGCGACGTAGATTACCAGGGCGATAAAACCAAGGCTACATTTTATTACACTGCCGAAGGACGGGTGGATTTTAGAGAGCTGATCAAAAAAATGGCTGAGGCGTTCCGTATTCGTATCGAGATGCGGCAGATCGGTATGCGCCAGGAGGCCAGCCGTTTAGGCGGTATTGGTTCCTGCGGACGTGAACTGTGCTGCTCTACTTGGTTAACCGATTTTAAAACGGTTTCTACGTCAGCAGCGCGTTATCAAAACTTGTCTTTAAACACCTTAAAGCTGGCCGGCCAATGCGGTAAGCTCAAATGCTGTTTAAATTATGAGCTGGATGGCTATATGGATGCGCTGAAACATATACCTGATAACGTTAATGTTTTACGCACCGAAAAAGGCGATGCCAGGTTGCAAAAAACGGATATTTTTAAACGGATGATGTGGTTTAGCCTGCCTGGTGCAGAAAATTGGATTCCGCTTACCATTGCCCGCGTTAAAGAAGTACAGCGTTTAAACAAAGAAGGCATCACCCCTGAAGAGCTTGACGACGTTACCGAAGTTAAAGCTGCACCAGTTAAAGTGCTGGATTATGAAAACGTAGTAGGGCAAGATAGCCTAACCCGTTTAGACGAGCGTAGCCAGCAAAACCGTAACAACAAAAAGAAAAAGAATAAAAAGCCAGGCGCACCGCAAGCAAACGGACAACCGCAGCAGGCTCAAGGTGGTGACAGAAAGCCACAGGGAAACAATAATAGCAATAATCAGCAACAGCCTGCTGCCGATAAAAAGCCACAGAACAATCAGCAAAGGCCAAAGAATCAGCCAAAGCAGGGCACCCAACCAAGGCCTGACAATCAGGGCAAACCCAATAATGCGCCACGTCAAAATACACCGGTAACGGCAGCTATGGCAAGTGATGCAAAACCGGTAGACGGTGCAACTGAAGGTGCAAAAACCGGTGGCGATGGTACCAAGCGTAACAATCGCAGGCACCGGCCCAACCGTAACCGCGGCAATAACAACAATAATAGCCAGCAACCTAACGCTCCGCAAGCATGAAGTTAGCCGCAATTAATAAAGCATTTGTACAACCATCTGTTGCTACTGCACGTAGCAACAGATGCTTTTTAAACTACGGATTTTCTTGTTTTATTATTGCTCTGCTTTTTGCCTTTACCGGTTGCTCAGACCCCAAGCGGGTGATGGACGAGAGTATATCTATTGCTAATCATAACTGGATTTACGGTAACAAAATAAAGTTTGATGTAGACATTAAAGATGCGCAGGTATCTTATAATTTGTACTTAAACGTGCGGGTAACTTCTGCTTACCGGTATTCTAATATGTTTGTGCTGGTTTATCAAAGCCAAGGGCCTACTAAAAAAGCTACCACAACCCGTTACGAGTTAAAGCTGGCCAGCCCAACGGGCGAGTGGTTAGGCAAAGGTTCGGGTAGTATGTACAGTTACCAAATTCCTTTTAAGCAGCAATACCATTTCCCGGTTGCGGGTAAATACCACTTTGAAATTGAGCAAAACATGCGCGACAACCCACTACGTTCGGTAAGTGATGTGGGTTTACGGGTAGAAAAGTCGGAGTAAGCACGCCTTTTTACCATCAAACAGTTTTGGGTTTATCCTGTTGAGAAATAAACAGAGATCATGAAAAAGCTATTTTTTGTTGTAATGATAGGTGTTGCTACGTTAACTGCTTGCAAAAGCTCGACCAGTAAAACCGGTGGTGATGTAGCCGATTCAGGATCTCATGGCAATTCTGGCCCGGTAGATACCGGCAAATCGGCCGGATCGGGCACCATGTCCGGTAATTCAACCGGCGGAACCGATACCAGCACTATTGGCCGGGGCGTTGCCACGCCGCAAACCGATACCACGCCGGTTAAGCCGTAATCAAATAAAATTAGTATTATTCAGAAATCCTTCTTTCATTTGCTAAAAATTTTATCGGATGAGTGTAGGGATTTTGGCTATTGCCGTAGTGATATTGTTGATTGCTGTCTTTCTATTTGTCAGCAAGGGAAAGGATAGTGCAAATGGCATTTCGGCTGACGAATTTAATCAGCTTAGAAAAGACAACGAGCAACTAAATATAAATCTGCGTGTTGCCGAAGAAAAAGTCAAAAGTGCTTACGCCGAAAAAGACAGCATTACTCAACTGCTGAAAGAAGAAAACATCAAGCTGGCCGATCAGTTAATGTTTGAACGCCAGGAATTGGCCCAGGTAAGCCAGACACTCGAAAGTACCCGCGCTTACTATAAAGCACAGCAGGAAAAACTACAGGAACAGAAAGTAGAGATAGAACAAACCCGTCAGCATTTTCAGCGTGAGTTTGAAAACGTAGCTGAGAAGCTGCTCAAAGAAAAATCACGTGAGTTTCTGGATGTCAACAAAAATAACCTCGACCACATCCTGAATCCGCTTAAAGAAAATATCAAGGCTTTTGAAGACAAGGTAGACAAAGTATACAACATGGAAGCTGCCGACCGTAATACGCTAAAGGGCGTAATTACGCAATTGATGGAGCTGAATAAGCAGATCAGCAGCGAAGCTCAAAACCTGACCAAAGCCCTGAAAGGCGATACCAAAAAACAAGGTAATTGGGGGGAGTTTATCCTGGAAAAAGTGCTGGAGCGGTCGGGACTGGTAAAAGACCGGGAGTACCGCATCCAAGCCAGCCACCAGGCACAGGATGGCACACGCTTTCAGCCCGATGTGGTGATTGATTTACCGGATGATAAGCACTTGGTCATTGATTCTAAAGTATCGCTGATTGCCTATGAGCGTTTAGTGAACTGCGAAACTGAAGAAGACCGTAAACTGCACGCCCGGGCACATGTAGAGTCGTTGCGCAGCCACGTGCAAGGTTTATCAGCTAAAAACTATCACGATCTCCAAAAAATAAATTCGCCCGATTTTGTGCTGCTGTTCGTACCTATCGAATCATCATTCAGCTTTGCTGTACAGTTGGATGCCGATTTGTTCAACGATGCCTGGGATAAACGCGTAGTCATCGTTAGCCCGTCTACTTTGCTGGCTACACTGCGTACCATTGCCAGCATGTGGAAACAAGAGCGCCAAAACCGCAACGTGATGGAAATAGCCCGCCTGAGCGGCGAGATGTACGACAAGTTTGTGGGCTTTTTAACCGACATGGACAGCATTGGCCGTAACCTCAAGCTCAGCCAGGATGCTTATGACAAAGCTATCAACAAACTGAGTGATGGCCGCGGTAACCTGACCATCACTGCCGAAAAAATTAAAAAGTTAGGCGCTAAAGCCAACAAGCAAATCGAAAATAAATACATCAGCGAAGCTGAGTTTCTGCCCGAAAGTAAAACAGAGTAAATGCCCGTCAGGCTACATCACTTTTACTTGTAGTTCAGCAAACTTTACCAGCAGCTTTTTATACAGTTCGCTTTTAAATGAGGCTTCGCTATAGATGTCGGTGATCCAAACTAATACCTTCAGCTCAACCGCATCAAGCAAAATGGTATTCACCAGTATCTCGGGCGGCAGATTTTTAACTACGCTGTTGCTTTTGCTAACTTCCTCTTCAATAATTTTAAAGATGGCCTGTAGATCGGTGGCTATATTCACTTTAAAAATTAGCTCCGTTTTGAGGTAATCGTTACTTAAGGTCCAGTTAACCAATCGGCCCGACAGGAGGTCGCCGTTCGGGATAATCACTTCAGAACCTTGAGGCGTCAGCATTTTGCTGGAGCGGATACCAATATCCTGCACTTTCCCTTTTTTGTCGGCCAGTTCAATATAGTCGCCAATACGGAACGGCTTTTCAAAGATGAGGATGATACCCGATACAAAGTTGTTCACAATGTTTTGCATACCTAAGCCAATACCCACACTCAGCGCACCTACAACCACAGTAAGCCTATCCATGCCAATACCTGATGCGGTTACGGCCAGCAACAGGCCGGCAATAAATATAACCAGCCGTACCAGTACCAGCTTGGAGCCTTTGTGCTCTATCTTGTCATCAAACTTAAGGTTATTGTTTTCGCCAAACAGTACACCTATGTGCTTTTGCAGCATGTTGGCCACGTAAATAATTACGGCAAAAAACAGCACATTACCCAGGGTGAAGCTTACGCTGCCAAAAGTTCTTGTTTTGTTCAACAGCGTATGCAAAAGCGCAAAAACACCACCAGCAATGCTTAGGTTGATCAGGAATACCAATAACCAAAGGATCACCGCAACTACAGATAATATACGCTTAAACGACTTGCGGGTACTACTTAGGTTGATGCGCGAAAAAAGTCCATTGGTATTAGAACCTACCTTTATCTGTAGCTCAAGGGCATCAGTAAGTACCTGTACAAATATGGCCAGTGCAATAATTTGGGTTAGGCCTATAATGGCCGTAGTACTAAACACTTTGGCCAGGCTGATCCGGCCGAAAACATTAAGTGCGACCGATAACAGGTTAAGACCCCAAAAAATAAATAGTATCGGTTTAATTAATTTTTCGGTAATGTTTGCCTGGAGTAGCTTTTTGTAAAAATAGTAACCAATATATAGTGAGGCCAGATTAAGCACTATCAGCCATAGGCGGATCCACAGTGCGTCATGCACCACCATGTTGGTTAAAATGATGACAATATAGAGTGCTACAATAATCAGCCAGTAGTTTAAATCGGATTTAGGCAGCGTTTTCCAGAAGTGTATAGTAATTACAATCAGTAATAAAAACTGCGTAATTTCTATATACATTGATGGCGCATCCGGTTCAAAAAGCGGGGTGAGGTTAAGCATTACCACAAGTGTGGCTATCACCGGATAGGGCTTAATGTAAGTGAAGTTTAGCTCGCCAATGGTTTGCTGCAACTCAGCTTTGCGTGCACTTTTAAAATTGCGGTACACCCAAACATAAAAGGCTACGCCAATGAGCAGTAACAGCAGGCGGTTATCCCAGGTACTGCTGATAAAGTAACTCAATATCTTGTTCTGTCCCTCAAATGATGATTGAATCAACTCGCTCACACTGTGGTCGCCATCACCAGTGCTCGGTGCCGACCATATATAAGGCGACTCGCGGCTTAGAGCGCTTTGGCCCGACTGCCGTAAATGATCGTTGATCGAGTTTTGCAAATCGGTTACTGTAATATATTCTGCTGATACATCAGCCAGCAAGTGGCTCACCGTATCCAGTTTAGCCGTAGTGCCTTTACCAGCATTTTGCAGCCTCTGTTTAATATTGACAAGTTGTGCATTGTAAAGTCGCTTTTCGGTAGTGTCGGCGGCGCTTACCATCAATACCGAATCGTTGCTTAACTCAATAACTTCATTGGCTAAACGCTGCAAATCATTGTTGTATTTAGTAAGCGTATTGCGCCAATCGGTAAGTTTAGCTAAGGCGTCTTTCAGTATCAGGTTATAACTCAGCAGGCTTTTAGGATCGGTCAGTTTCCCTGCGGCATCCAGGTCGCGTTTTACCGGAGCTATATCTTTTTTTACAGCTGCGAGCCCATCACTAATAGCCGGAACTCCAAAACCACGTTTATTAGTGGCGTTAATTTCGGTAATGGCAGCCTGTGCTTTTTGTATCCTAAAAAGCAGCGTATCCGGAATAGTTTTGGCCGAATCAGTTTTTACCTGCGTACTGTCCTGTGCATAGGCAGGTAGCATGTATGTTAGGCAGCAGACAGTAAATCCCCATAAAATTATCGAACGTTTTAAGAGACTTTTTGGATGAACTTGTTGCTGAGAATAGAGCATAATAGAGAAGTATTGTTAACAAAGCAGGCACATAATGCCAGTTTGGTATACAAGCGGTTGTCGAAAGAGTTTTCAGGAATATAGCATTGGTTTCTGTAAGCCTTTGTCTAAAAAGTACAACTAACAGCTATTAATCAAACCATTAGCTGAAAAATGAGTTGATGATTTTACTGTGGCTAATCTTTCAAATAATAAACCGCCTGTAAACCTCACCGGTCGCCTTAAATGGGTGGAGCGGATTGCTTATTTGTTTGATGAACAGTTTAGGATTCCCGGCACCAAATTTAAATTCGGGCTCGATCCTATTATCAACTTATTACCCGTAGCCGGCGACGCTGCCGGTTTTATGGTAGGGGCCGCTTTGGTACTCACCATGGCCAAACATGGGGTGAGCCGTAAGGTGTTAATTTTAATGATGTTTAACCTGCTGCTGGATGGCCTGATTGGTTCTATCCCGCTTATTGGGCAAGTGTTTGATTTTTACTACAAGTCCAATACCCGTAACATCAAGCTGCTGAAAGAGCATTACGAAGAAGGAAAACACCAGGGGCGTGGTACCGGAACACTCATTATGATCTTCATATTCCTGGTCGTGTTTATGGCGTTAGTGCTCTTCCTGGCCGTTAAATTGTTAAGCTTACTTTACCATTGGATTAAGGGCTAATTAACCGAAACCTACTTACAGCTGACAATTTTAAACGCCTCCCGGTGTACTTTTTACACGTATTATTGCCTGTAAGTGAGAGCAAACGATTGCGTAACTTTTTAAACGTATTGACGACGTTTAAAGGCAAAATCTTTCAGATACTCAATTATTATTATTTAGTTTGTGTTTTACCTATGATTGCCAATAAGGCATCACGCAGAACATATTATTAAAAAAATATAAACCCAACTGTTCAAAACAGTCACTAACTTTAAAGCAACGGCTATAAGTTGCCAGTACCACATTTGTTATGAAAAAGTTTTTAGATGAGAATTTTTTGCTGCAAACCGAAACCGCGCAGCGCTTGTACCACGAGTATGCAAAAGGGCTTCCAATCATAGATTATCACTGTCACCTTCCGCCCAACGAGATTGCAGCGAATCTCAATTTTAAAAATTTAACTCACGCCTGGTTATACGGCGACCATTACAAATGGCGTGCATTGCGCACCAATGGCGTAGACGAAAGCTACATTACCGGTGATAAAAGTGATGCTGAAAAATTTGAAAAGTGGGCCGCTACCGTACCATATACCTTACGTAACCCATTATACCACTGGACGCATTTAGAATTACAGCGTTATTTTGATACCAACGAAATCTTATCGCCTGATACTGCTAAAAAAATCTATGATGATTGTTCGGCTAAATTGCAAACGCCGGAATTTGCAGTGCAAAGCCTGATCAAAAAAATGAAGGTAGAAACCATCTGTACTACCGACGATCCGCTGGATAACCTGGAGTTTCATCAGCAAATGGCCGGTAGCGACGTAGCTAAAATATTGCCTACTTTCCGTCCGGATAAAGCCATGAACGCCGATGATACACAGGCGCTCAACGCTTACATCAACAAATTGGAGGAAGTTGCTAATGTTAGTATCTCGGATTACGATAGCTATTTGGCTGCATTAAAAACCCGTCATGATTTCTTTGCTGCTCATGGTTGTAAAGTATCAGACCATGGTTTAGAGCATATCTACGCCGAAAACTATACTAATGAAGAAGTTAAAGCCATATTTGATAAAATCCGCTCTGGACAAGCTTTGCTTCCGGGGGAAATCTTAAAAATCAAATCGGCTTTATTAATTCAGTTTGCCATCTGGGATCACGAAAAAGGATGGGTTCAGCAGTTCCACTTGGGTGCTTTGCGCAACAACAATACCCGTTTGCTAACCAAATTAGGGCCAGATACCGGTTTCGACTCTATCGGTGATTTTAGCCAGGCTGCTAACCTGTCAAAATTCCTGAACAAGTTAGATACTGAAGATAAACTGACTAAAACCATCATCTATAACCTTAACCCGGCTGATAATGAAATGATGGCTGCCATGATTGGTAACTTTAATGATGGTACCGTTGCCGGTAAAGTACAGTTTGGCTCTGGCTGGTGGTTCCTGGATCAGAAAGATGGTATGATCAGACAGATGAATGCTTTGTCAAACTTAGGTTTGATCAGTCGTTTCATAGGTATGCTAACTGATTCTCGCAGCTTCCTGTCGTTCCCTCGTCATGAGTATTTCCGCCGCATTGTATGCAACTTGTTTGCCGAGGATATTGAGAACGGCGAATTGCCTAATGATATTGAATGGACCGGAAAAATAATCCAGGACATCTGTTACTACAACGCTAAAAATTACTTCCCGTTTTAATTAGCGATTTTAGATGAGCGAATTAACCAGTAAAGATTATACTACAGGAGCTGTTTTAAACTTTGGCGAATTGCTGTTACGCATCACCCCTGATGCGCAGGGCGATTGGCTGCAGCAAAACAGCCTGCCTGTTTTTGTTGGTGGAGCCGAGCTTAATGTGGCTACGGCATTAGCCTTATGGGATGTGCCTTCGCGCTATTTTACAGCTTTGCCTAAAAATGGCATGTCGGCGCAAATTGTCAGCTTTTTAGAAGATAAAGACATTGATACGTCTTCTATCTTTTACCATGGCAACCGCGTTGGCCTGTACTTTTTAACCAAGGGTCAGGATTTAAAACATGATGCCTTAATTTACGACCGTGCTTATTCGGCTTTTGCAGAGCTAACGCCCGGCCAGGTTGATTGGGATAAAGTGCTGGATGGTGTAACCTGGTTTCACTTTAGTGCCATATGCCCGGCCATCAGCCAAAACGCGGCCGATGTTTGCAAGGAGGTTCTAGAAGCGGCATCCAAAAAAGGCATCACTATTTCGGTCGACCTAAATTACCGTGCCAAACTTTGGAAGTATGGTAAAGAGCCAATTGACGTTATGCCCGAACTGGCACAATATTGCGACCTGATTATGGGTAACGTTTGGGCCGCCGAGCGTATGCTGGGTACGCCGGTAAGTCCGGATGTAACCGAGTCTGGCCAGAAAAGCCTGTACGTAAAAGAAGCACAAAACAGCTCAGAGGCTATCATGAAGCAGTTCCCTAAATGTAAAGCGGTAGCCAACACTTTTAGGTTTGATGCCAATAATACAGATGTTCAATATTATACAGTGTTGTATACTGATGGCCAACCTTACCTGTCGGGTGAGTATGCAGCCGAAACAATTATTGATAAAGTGGGTAGCGGCGATTGCTACATGGCAGGCCTTATTTATGGCTTTTACAACGGTTTAGGCGCTCAGCAAATCGTAAACTTTGCTACTGCGGCCGCTTTTACCAAGCTTTTTGTAAACAGCGACGCCACCAACAAAACCGTTGAGGAGATAGAAAAAGAAATTAAGTAAATGAAAACTAAACAGGAAGTATTAGATAGCATAGTTACCCAAGGCATGCTGCCTTTGTTTTTTTACGAAGATGCAGCCACCAGCGTAGAGATAACCCGAACTTTATATAAAGCAGGTGTTCGTGTGTTTGAATACACCAATCGCGGTGCCGCAGCGCTTGATAACTTTAAAAAATTAAAAGAGCTGCAGCAAAATGAAATGCCCGATCTGCATTTAGGTATCGGTACTATTAAATCGGTTAACGATGCTGATGCTTTCATCAACGCCGGTGCCGATTTCCTGGTGTCGCCCATTGTTAACCCTGAAGTGGCTAAAATGGCACACGATCGCAATATGCTTTGGATACCGGGTTGTATGACGCCT
This sequence comes from uncultured Mucilaginibacter sp., assembly GCA_913775265.1. Taxonomy (GTDB): domain Bacteria; phylum Bacteroidota; class Bacteroidia; order Sphingobacteriales; family Sphingobacteriaceae; genus Mucilaginibacter. The sequence goes on from CAJYJH010000065.1 coordinate 95,217, forward strand.
ACAGAAATTTATACCGCACAATGCAATGATGCGGCATTGATTAAGCTTTTCCCGGCCAATATTTTAGGTCCTGGCTTTTTAACCGCTATTAAAGAGCTGTTCCGCGACCAATTATTTATGCCTACCGGTGGTGTAGAGTTAGAGGCAGGCAACATATCTACCTGGTTTAAAGCCGGTGTATGTGCCGTTGGAATGGGCAGCAAACTGATCAGCAAAAAAGTACTCGAAGAAAAACAATACGACCAATTATTCACCGATACACAAAAAGCCCTGGAGCTGGTAAAAACCAGCCGGTAATAACTATCTATAACCCATTATGAGTAACCTAAAAATGAGCAATTACCGCTGGACCATTTGCGCCCTGCTGTTTTTTGCCACTACTATTAATTACCTCGACAGGCAAGTATTGAGCTTATTAAAGCCTACGCTGTCAAAAGAGTTTGGCTGGACCGATAGCGATTACGGAACCATTGTAGGTGTATTCTCACTGGCTTATGCGTTTTCGATGTTATTTGCCGGACGTATAGTAGATTATCTGGGTACCAAAAGCGGTTATGCATGGTCTATTATTTTATGGTCTATTGGTGCTATTGTACATGCCGTGGCTCATTTGATCCCTAACAATATTTTAGGTTTCTCATTAGGCCGTACGGTGTTAGCTGCGGGCGAGTCGGGTAACTTTCCGGCTGCTATTAAAACTACGGCAGAGTATTTTCCTAAAAAAGATCGTGCTTTAGCAACAGGTGTATTTAATTCGGGTGCTAACGTGGGTGCTATCTTGGCGCCTATCCTGGTGCCTTGGATTGCCGTAACCTGGGGCTGGCAATGGGCCTTTGTCAGTATTGGTGCCATCGGCTTTATCTGGCTGATTTTTTGGCTGATACTTTACGAGATCCCATCAAAAAACAAGAATGTAAATGAGGCAGAGTATGCGTACATCCATAGTGATGAAATACAGCAGCACGAGCCCATCAAAGTAGAAAAAGAAGACGAGGGCAGAAAGTTTACTTACAGTGAGTGCTTAAAATACAAGCAAACCTGGGCATTCGCCTTCGGTAAATTTATGACCGACGGTGTATGGTGGTTTTACCTGTTCTGGTTACCGGCATACTTTGATTCGAGGTATCACATGACCGGTACTTCCATTTCTTTACCTATCGCCATTTTATACACTATCACCATGTTTGGTTCCATTGGTGGTGGCGCTTTCCCGGCTTACTTTATCAACAAAGGATATGATGCCTACACCGGTCGTATGAAAGCCATGTTTATTATTGCGCTTTTCCCGCTGGTGGTACTATTAACACCTTATTTAAGCGAATATAGTTATTGGTGGGCCGTGGCTTTAATTGCCGTTGGTGCATCTGCTCACCAGGCATGGTCGGCTAACATCTTTACTACCGTTGGCGATATGTTCCCGAAAAAGGCTATTGCCACTATTACTGGTATTGGTGGTATGGCCGGCGGTATCGGCTCGTTTTTATTAAGTAAAGGTGGCGGTATGCTGTTTGACCATTACAAAGCCGAAGGCAACATTAGCACAGGTTACTCTATCATGTTTGTACTTTGTGCTATAGCCTACGTAATTGCCTGGGTGGTAATGAAGGCACTGGTACCTAAGATGAAGCCGATTGAACTATAGTTAATGAATGTAATGTAACCCAGCAGTGGATTGACATTAACAAATCTATAGCTTGGATTACATACATTGATCACACAACAAACAACCTGAACATAAGCATTAACATTAAACAATTATCATGAGTTTCAAAGACGAGCTTAACAGCTTATTTGTTGATGAAAACCAGGTTCCGGCCGAATACCGGATTGAAGAGTTACATCAGCGTGAGTATTTAGTTAACGGCGAAATGAGACCTTGGGACGGAGAAGTGAGCGAAGTGTATTCGCCCATTTGTATACCCGGACCTGATGGTTTGCAGCGTAAACTGATTGGCAGTTATCCGCTGGGTACTGAAAAAGAAGCAATGGACGCTTTAGAAGCAGCCGAAGCCGCTTACAATAATGGTCGCGGAGAGTGGCCAACTATGAGCGTAGCCGACCGCATTAAATGCCTGGAGAAGTTTGTGTACAAGATGGTGGAGCAGCGCGACCTGGTAATCAAATTGATTATGTGGGAAATCGGTAAGTCGCTGGCCGATTCTACCAAAGAATTTGACCGCACCGTTGAGTATATCAACTTAACGATTGATGCCCTGAAAGATACCGACCGCCACTCATCAAGATTTGAAATTGCCGAAGGTGTAGTGGCGCAAACCCGCCGTTCGCCTATTGGTGTAGTGTTATGTATGGGCCCGTTCAACTACCCGTTGAACGAAACCTTTACGACGCTTATCCCGGCCATCATTATGGGGAATACGATTTTATTTAAACCACCTAAGCACGGTACTTTAGTGCATTACCCATTATTACGTGCTTTCCAGGAATCGTTCCCTAAAGGCGTAGTAAATACGGTTTATGGCCGTGGTGCTAATGTAACCCCTGGTTTAATGGCTACTGGTCGTATCAATGTACTGGCTTTCATTGGCTCAAGTAAAGTAGCTAACGACCTTAAAAAGCGTCATCCAAAAATTAACCGCTTACGTGCGGTATTAAGTTTGGATGCTAAAAATGCCGCCATTGTAACTAAAAGTGCGGATCTGAATATTGCCGTAAGCGAGTGTATTTTAGGTTCGCTTTCATATAACGGACAGCGTTGTACAGCTATTAAAATCATCCACGTACATAAAGATGTAGCTGATGAGTTTTTGAAGCTGTTGGGCGAAGGCATTGCTAAGCTTAAATACGGCATGCCGTGGACCAAAGGCGTTAATTTGACGCCAGTAGCAGAGCCCGGCAAGCCGGCCTACTTAAAAGAGTGTATAGATGATGCCTTAGCCAACGGTGCCCCGGTAGTGAACGAAAACGGTGGCGAAACTGTGGCCTCATTTGTTTTCCCGGCGGTAGTATACCCGGTTAATGATAAAATGAAGCTTTATCGCGAAGAGCAGTTTGGACCGGTTATCCCTGTAATCCCTTTCGAAAATATTGAGGAGCCGATCCAGTACCAGATTGACTCGCCGCATGGCATGCAGGTAAGTATCTTTAGTACTGATGCGCAGGAAACAGCCAATCTGATTGATCCGTTTGTAAACCTGGTAAGCCGGGTAAATATTAACGCACAGTGCCAGCGTGGCCCGGACGTGTTTCCGTTTACCGGCCGTAAAGATAGTGCCGAGGGTACGCTTTCGGTTCATGATGCCCTGCGTTCGTTCTCTATCCGCTCACTGGTAGCTACCAAGATGAACGATACTAACAAGCAGTTGTTAAACGAGATTGTAAACAATCACGACAGTAACTTCCTGAGCACAAATTATATTTTTTAAACGCTTAGAAAGGCTATAAAACAAAAATGCAAGCTTTTACAGGCTTGCATTTTTGTTTTATATGAAGTGAATAAATCTCGGCAAATTAATTATTCGCGGTTTTTGGTGTCCATGGTTATGGTGACAGGGCCGTCATTCACTAAGCTGATTTTCATATCGGCACCAAAAATACCGGTAGCTGTAGTTTTACCGATAAGAGTATTTAATAATTCAATCATGTTTTCGTAGAGCGGTATAGCCTTTTCTGGCCTGGCGGCTCTGATAAATGAAGGGCGATTGCCTTTTTTTGTTTGCGCAAATAAGGTGAACTGCGAAATCAACAGGATGCTGCCATCAACATCAGCCAGCGCTTTATTCATCAAGCCATTTTCATCACTAAATACCCGCATACCCACAATTTTTTGAGCCAGCCATTGTACATCTTCGGTAGTGTCGGCATCTTCAACCCCAAGCAACACCAAAAAGCCGGTGTCAATCTGCCCGGTTATTTGGCCATCCACCGTGCATGATGCACTGGTTACGCGCTGTAATACTGCCCTCATAAATAAGAAATTGAATTAGGATAGAATTGTTATGTACGGGTATCATTACCGTTATAAATGCTCAGGTAACTTTCGTAACGTGAGGGTTCGATCTCACCGTTTTCCAACGCCTCTAACACTGCGCAACCCGGCTCATTAATATGCCGGCAGTTGTGAAAACGGCAATTATGCATACGGTCGCGCATTTCCGGAAAAAAATGGCTGAGCTCCTGCTTTTCAATATCGATGATGCCCAACTCACGTATGCCCGGTGTGTCGATGATAGAACCGCCGCCCGGCAAGTCATACATCTCGGCAAAGGTGGTGGTGTGCATCCCTTTATCACTCCATTCCGATACTTCCATCGTGCGTATATCCAAATCAGGCAGTATGGCATTCATCAAACTGGATTTACCCACGCCGGAATGGCCTGAGAAGAGCGTAATCTTATCTTTCAGTAAGGTGATTAAATGCGGAATATTAGTGCCTTTTAGCGCAGATACCTCGTGGCAGGGATATCCTAAATTCTGGTAAATACTTTTATACTCAGCTAATATTTCTAAACCTTCATCGCTAAACATATCCAGCTTGTTAAAAATCAGGCTGGCTGGTATATCATAAGCCTCAGCCGTCACTAAAAAGCGGTCGATAAAACCCAGCGAAGTACGTGGTGATGCAAGCGTAACTACTAAAAATGCCTGATCGAGGTTTGCCGCGATAATCTGCGCCTGCTTTGACAGGTTGATAGATTTACGGATGATGTAGTTTTTACGCTCGTAAAGCTTATTAATTACACCTTGCTGTTGCTCGGGCTCCAAATCAAAATCAACCTTGTCGCCTACGGCAACAGGGTTGGTAGTAGTAAGGCCTTTGATACGGAATTTGCCTTTAATGCGACAATCGTACCTTCGCCCATCAGGTGTTTGCACCTGGTACCAGCTGCCGGTTGATTTTGTTACAAGCCCTTGCATAAGTCTGCAAAATTAAAAAGTTTGTTTCCCTAACTAAAATAAAACCGTTAACATTTGTTTTTATAAAAATTAAGCCTTTAATTTACGGCTGTAGATCAACTACATACAACGAATGATTTTTAACAGCACCATTATTATTACCATTATTACCATCGGCACAGCGCTCGGAGGAAGGTAATTGTATGGTGTAATCAAAACATAAAAAACCAGCAAAGCGCCTTCCTCCACACAGGAAGGCGCTTTTGTTTTAATATGCATTTATGAAAGTTTTAAAGTTTGGGGGCACATCAGTAGGCACAGCGCAAAGTATCGAAGCTGTAATGAACATTGTTAGGCAGGAACACCAGTCGGGCGAAGGTTTGGTAGTGGTATTATCTGCTATGAGCGGTGTAACTAATTTGTTGGTGGAAATGGCCGACAGGGCCGCGGCCGGTGATGATTTTGCTAAGTACCTGGCTGCACTCGAAATCAGGCATTTTGAAGTAGTAAAACAATTGCTGGATATTCCGCACCAAAACCCGGTTTACACCCGCTTAAAAATTTACTTTAATCAGCTCGAAGATTTGCTGCAGGGCGTTATGGTGTTGCGCGAGCTTACTCCCAAAACACGCGACTTGATTTTAAGCTACGGCGAACGTTGCTCAACACTGTTAATCAGCCGGATGGCTTTACAGTATTTTGATGATGCCGTTTATGTTGATGCTACCGAAGTAGTTAAAACCGACAGTGCTTTTGGACAGGCCCGGGTAAATACCCAACTAACCGAGTTACTGATACAAGGTTTAGCGCAAGAGAGTGCCGGAAAAGTGCTGTTTGTAACCGGCTTTATTGCCAGTAACGAGGCCGGTCAGGTAACTACTTTGGGTCGTGGCGGCAGCGATTATACTGCGGCTATATTTGGTGCAGCATTAAACGCTTCGGAAATACAAATATGGACCGATGTAAACGGGATGATGACGGCCGACCCACGTATGGTAAAAAAGGCATTTTCATTACCCGAGCTTACTTATACCGAAGCCATGGAGCTTTCTTACTTCGGCGCCAAGGTGATTTACCCGCCTACCATGACTCCGGCTTTTTTGAAACGTATCCCTATCGTCATCAAAAATACTTTTGATACAGCCTTTGCCGGTACGGTTATCCGTCATGACTGTAACGGGTCTAACCTGCCTATTAAGGGTATTTCATCTATCGAAAACATCAGCATCATCAACCTGCAGGGTAGCGGTATGGTAGGTAAAGCAGGCTTCAGCGGTCGCTTGTTCTCACTGCTGGCCCGTGAGCAGATCAACGTCATGCTGATTACCCAATCATCATCAGAGCATAGCATTACCTTTGCGGTACAACCAGCAGATGCCGAAAAAGCCTGCCGCCTGATAGAGCAGGAATTTGAGTTAGAGTTGGGTGCCCGTAAACTGGAGAACCCGATTATTGAGTCGAGCCTGGCGGTACTGGCCATTGTTGGCGAAAATATGAAACAAACACCGGGCATGTCGGGTCGCTTGTTTCATGCACTGGGCCGTAACGGTATCAACGTAAGAGCTATTGCACAGGGGTCATCGGAGTACAACATTTCCGTAATCATCTCTGCTCATGATTTAGCTAAAGCTGTCAACGCGGTACATGATGCATTTTTTGTGCAGTTTAACAAAACGCTTAACGTATTCTGTTTAGGTACAGGTAATATTGGTAAAACCATGTTTAAGCAACTGCTGCAACACACCGAATTTTTAGAAGAAAATAATAGTATACAGGTTAAGATTGCCGGTATAAGCAATACCCGTAAAATGACCTTCAACGCCGAAGGTTTAGACTTGAACACCTGGCAGCAGGACCTTGACACTTATGGCGAAACTGCCGATTTGGATGAGTTTGTAGACCGCATGAAGAGCATGAACCTGCCTAACTGCGTTTTTGTAGATAACACGGCCAGCCCCAAACCTATTGCTTACTACCAAGGTATTTTCGAGTCTACTATCTCTATTGTTACCTGTAATAAAATTGGTAACTCAGGTGAGTACAGTCAATACAAGGGCTTTAAAGATGCGGCCCGCAAACATGGTGTCGACTTTTTCTACGAAACCAACGTGGGGGCAGGTCTGCCGATTATCCGTACGCTGAAAGACTTGATGGTGAGCGGCGACCGGGTACAAAAAATTGAAGCTATTTTATCAGGCACCATCTCTTTCATCTTTAATAATTTTAAAGGTGATGCCAGTTTCCATGACGTAGTATTGTCGGCCCAGGAAAAAGGCTACACCGAACCCGATCCTCGTGATGATTTGAGCGGTAAAGACTTTATGCGTAAGATACTCATCCTGGCACGCGATGCCGGTTACCACATGGAGGCCGAGGATGTAGAAATCGAAAATATGCTGCCGCAAGCGTGCTTAGATGCACAAAATGTCCCGGATTTCTATGCAGCCCTAAAAGCCAACGACGAATATTTCAATAACATCAAGCAACAGGCTGAAAGCAGCGGTAAGGTATTGCGTTATATAGGCAAACTGGATGATGGTAAAGCCTCGATTACCCTGCAAATGGTGGACGAAAGCCATCCGTTCTTCAGCATGTCGGGTAGCGATAATATCATCGCCTTTACGACCGACCGCTATAAAGAGCGCCCGATGGTGGTTAAAGGCCCTGGTGCAGGTGCCGAGGTAACAGCAGCCGGTGTATTTGCCGATTTAATTAACGTAGGCGCTAATTAAGCTTATCATAAAAAATTATCATTTAGATTGAAGATACTACTGTAATGGAACAGGAAATAGAGAAAGAGGCAGCGCCAACCGGCGTTAATTTATCTACAGATAATAACAACCTGAATTTAAAGCATCCGGCACCCGGCACCGAAGTAAAAGTTTTTGCACCGGCAACCGTAGCCAACGTAGTTTGTGGCTTTGATGTTTTAGGTTTTGCCGTAAACGAACCCGGCGACGAGGTGGTAATGCGGGTGACTGCCCAGCCCGGCATCACCATTAGCAAAATAACCGGCGATAACGGTCGTCTGCCGCTCGATCCGGCTAAGAATACAGTAAGCGTAAGCGTACAACATTATCTGGAAAGCATTGGCCGTACCGATTTAGGTTTAGATATTGAGCTGCACAAAAAAATGCCTATCGGCAGTGGTTTAGGCTCAAGTTCGGCCAGTACCGTGGCTGGTTTATTTGCTGCCAAAACCTTGTTAGGCGACGAGCGGGATGTAGCCAAACTGCTGCCCTTTGCCATGAAAGGCGAAGAAATGGCTTGCGGCCATGGCCATGCCGATAACGTTGCACCTGCTTTATTAGGCGGTTTTGTGTTAATTCGCAGTTACGAACCTTTAGATGTGATCCGTCTGCCGCATCCGGCAGGTTTACACTGCGCCGTAGTTTTCCCGGATGTAGATGTACCTACCCGCGAGGCCAGGCAGATCATCCGCAATAAAATAGCCATGAAAGATGCCGTTACCCAATGGGGCAATATCGCCGGTTTAGTCAGTGGTTTATATACGCAGGACATTGACCTGATAGGCCGCAGCATGCAGGATGTATTGGTAGAGCCGGTACGTTCTATACTCATCCCCGATTTTTATACCATGCGCCAACTGGCCATGGAGGCTGGTGCGGTAAGCTTTGGTATATCAGGTTCAGGCCCATCAGTGTTTGCCTTTACACGCGACGAAAAAACTGCCCGCCTGATTACGCAAAAACTACAGCAACACCTGGCCGGTATCAAAATAGATTCACAGGCTTATGTTTCTACTATTAACGATGCCGGACCAAGGGTGCTTTAACCTGATTACTTAAACTTTAACCTGAAACATTCCATGAAATTATATAGTACCAATAATCCTGCATCAGCAGTGTCGTTTAAAGATGCTGTTTTTAACAGCATGCCGCAGGATAAAGGCTTGTACATGCCGGTACAGATTAACCGCTTACCTGATAGCTTTTTTGAGCAACTGCCCAAACTAACCCTGCCACAGATTGCCTTTGCGGTGGCTCATCATTTATTAGCTAACGCTATCCCGGAAAACGATTTGCGCAACCTGATTAATGATGCCGTTAACTTTGATGCACCGGTAGTAAAGCTGGAAAATGACGTGTATGTGCTCGAGCTTTTCCACGGACCATCCTTAGCTTTTAAAGACTTCGGTGCCCGCTTTATGAGCCGGGTGATGAGTTATTTTTTAGAGGAAGGCGAGAAGCAGTTAGATGTACTGGTGGCTACCTCGGGCGATACCGGCGGAGCTGTAGCTTTAGGTTTTTTAGGTGTGCCTAATACTCGGGTAACTATCCTATACCCTGAAGGTAAAGTAAGTGATATACAAGAGCTGCAACTCACCACTAACGGCCAAAATATTCGTGCCCTGCAAATTGATGGCACTTTTGATGACTGCCAGGCATTAGTAAAGCATGCTTTTGTGGATGATGAATTGAATGAGGCATTCCGTTTAACATCAGCTAACTCTATTAATATTGCAAGGTTGATTCCGCAAACCTTTTATTACTTTAATGCTTACGCACAACTGCTGCGCGAGGGTAAGGGCAATGTAGCATTTTGTGTGCCCAGTGGTAACTTCGGTAATATTGGTGCCGGATTGCTGGCCTGGAAAATGGGTTTGCCGGTAACCAAGTTTATTGCAGCTACTAACGCTAACGATACGGTGCCTGCTTATTTTAAAACAGGTGTATACGAGCCTAAACCCTCTGTACAAACTATTGCTAACGCGATGGATGTAGGTAACCCCAGCAATTGGGCCCGTATTGCCGATTTGTTTAAAGAGGATGCCGAAGCATTAAAGCAACTCGTAGAAAGCCACAGCTACACCGATGAGCAAACCCATCAGGCAATTAAAGATGTATACAACAGCTATGATTATGTGGTTTGTCCGCACACCGCTATCGCCTGGCGCGCGCTAACCGATTGGCAGCAAAGCCACCCGGGAGTTACCGGCGTGTTTTTGTCTACTGCACATCCTTGCAAGTTTCCGGATGTTTTTTCGGAGCCTATTGCCTCCAATGTAGAAGTGCCCGAACAGGTGCGGGCCTTGGCCAGCCGTGAAAAGCATGCGGTAGCCTTAGGAAAAGATTTCACATCGTTTAAAAACTATTTGCTGAGTAACGGTTAAAGCTATTCTTTTGCAGCAGAATAATTTTAAGGCAGATCAATGATCAATACCATCATATTTGATTTAGGTGCGGTGTTAATAGACTGGAACCCGCACCACTTATACCGCAAACTGATAGCCGATGATGAACAACGGCAACATTTTTTAGATAACATCTGTACTTCCGACTGGAACGAGGAACAGGATGCCGGACGCTCCCTGGCAGACGGTACCGAATTTCTGGTGAGCAAGCATCCCGCGCATGAAGAAAATATCAGGGCTTTTTACGGTCGCTGGGACGAAATGCTGGCCGGACCTATTCAAGGTACAGTTGACATTTTTAAAGCGCTTAAAGAAAGCGGTAAGTATAAAATATACGCGTTGAGTAACTGGTCGGCCGAAACGTTTGAGATTGCACAGCAAAAATTTGAGTTTTTAAGCTGGTTTGACGGCATGGTAGTGTCGGGCCTGGAAAAAATACGCAAGCCCGCCCCCGCCTTTTACAATTTATTATTGAACCGTTATCAGGTAAAGCCGGAAGAAGCCGTATTTATTGACGACAACCACCGCAACATTTTAGCTGCCGAAGCTTTAGGCATTCAAAGTATCCATTTTACTTCAGCAGAGGAATTGAAGGAAGAGTTATTAAGCTTAAGTGTGTTGTAACTTAATCGTTTATAACGCCAATAATACATAAAGAGCTGCTTGTTTAGGCAGCTCTTTATGTATTATTTAAATTTATAAATACTAAAAAGTTAAAAAATCTCCTGCGCAATTCGTTTGGTAGGCTCGGCATTGCCCATAGTGTAAAAGTGTAGTACCGGGGCGCCAAATTCAACCAGTTCTTTACATTGATTAATCATCCACTCGATACCTACTTCTTTAACTTCTTTATCGTTTTTACAGGCATGTACCGCGTCGCACAAATCTTCCGGAATATCAATATGAAATATTTTAGGCAGGTTGATAAGTTGCTTTGCGGTAGTGAGCGGTTTCAACCCGGGTATGATCGGTATGTTGATGCCTTCGGCCCGGCATTGGTTTACAAAAGCTTTGTATTTACTGTTATCAAAAAACATTTGAGTTACAATAAATTGCGCACCAAGCTCTACTTTCTTCCTAAGATACTTAAAATCTGTTTTTAAGTTAGGTGCTTCAAAGTGCTTTTCGGGGTAGGCCGCTACACCAATACAAAAATCCGTTTTGTACGACGAATCCTGGTACTCATGCAAGTAAATACCGTTATTCATGTTTGTGACTTGTTCTAACAGATCTGTTGCGTAACAGTGACCACCGGGTGTAGGGATAAAGCCTGAATCGGTCTTACGGGCATCGCCGCGCAGTACCAAAACGTTATCAATCCCTAAAAACTGCAGGTCTATCAATGCATATTCAGTTTCTTCTTTGGTAAATCCACCGCAAAGCAGGTGCGGTACTGCGTCCACCTTATATTTATTCATGATGGCGGCGCAAACCGCCACGGTACCTGGCCGTCGGCGATAAGTTACCTTTTCAAGTAGTCCGTTAGGCAGTTCTTTATAAACTAAATCCTCCCGCGATGACGTCACATCAATAAACGGAGGATTAAATTCCATCAACGGATCAATGGCGTTATAGATGCCCTGCATGCTCTGTCCCTTAATTGGTGGCAGCAGCTCAAAAGAAAAAAGTGTTTTGCCCTTGGCGTTATTGATGTGCTCAGTTATTTTCATGGTCTCACTGCCCCGTCAGGGGCTACCTATTTATAGAAAAAAGTTAAAAGTATTTTGCCTCGATAGAGGCTACCCTTTAATCAATTAAATCGTTAAAAATATAAGAATTTTGATAATTTATCTGGTAAGCATCCAACATTTCAATGTACTCTTCTTTAAAAATCCTTTTTTGATGATGTTGCTTTTGATTAGCGATATATTTAATTACGCTGTCAAGTCGCGAATGGCTATTGCTGAATGCACCGTAGCCTTCCTGCCACTGAAACTTTACCGCAGATAACTTATGTTTATTTACAAACTCCGAACTGTCGCCCTTTACTAAACGCATCAATTCGGAAATCGACTGTTTGGGATTTAACCCAATTAATAAATGCATATGGTCCGTCACTGAGTTAATGGCTATCATTTTATGTCCATTGTTTTGAACGATACCAGTTATATACTTATGCAAGCGTTCTTCCCATTCTGGCTTAATAAGAGCTGCCCGATATTTTACAGCAAATACGCAATGTATGTATAGTTGTGTATAGGTGTTAGGCATGTGGTTTATGGGTAGCCTCTATCGAGGCATTTTATTGTATATTAATTTTTCTATAAACAGGTAGCCCCTGACGGGGCATTTTTATCAAATATTTTAATATAGTGATATACTCAAAACCCGCAACATTAATTAATAATTCAAATTCGGCCCCAGCCACCTTTCTGCCGTTTCTAATGACATATTTTTGCGTTTGGCGTAGTCTTCTACCTGGTCTTTGCCTATTTTGCCTAAGCCGAAGTAGCGCGACTGCGGGTGGGCGAAATAGAAACCACTTACTGCAGCGGTTGGCAGCATGGCCATGCTTTCGGTTAGATGGATGTGTGCGTTATCGGTAGCTTTTAGTAAATCAAATAGCGTAACTTTTTCGGTATGTTCAGGACAAGCCGGGTACCCCGGTGCCGGGCGGATGCCCTGGTATTCTTCTTTAATGAGTTGCTGGTTGGTTAATTGCTCTCCTTGGGCATAACCCCAATATTCGCGACGTACCAGCTCATGCATTTTTTCGGCAAAAGCTTCGGCCAGACGGTCGGCAATGGCTTTGATCATGATGCTATTATAGTCATCGTGATCGGCTTCGTACTGCGCCACCAGTTCGTCGCAGCCAATACCGGTAGTTACTGCAAAACCGCCAAAATAATCGGGAACACCACTTTCTTTAGGGGCAATAAAATCTGACAAAGCATAATAAGGCTCACCTGCTGCTTTTTCGGCTTGCTGACGTAGGGTATGAATGCGTGCGAGCAGTTGCGTGCGGCTTTCGTCGCTATACAACTCAATATCATCGCCTACACTGTTAGCCGGCCAAAAGCCAATCACCCCACTGGCTTGTAAAAGGTTATTGTCAATGACTTTCTGCAGCATTTGTTGTGCATCATCAAACAGCTTTTTAGCCTCAACGCCTATATTTTTATCATCAAATATTTTAGGATAACTGCCGCGCAGCTCCCAGGTATGGAAGAAAGGGGTCCAGTCGATATAAGGCACCAGCTCTTTAAGTGAAAAAGCTTCAAAAACTTTGGTGCCCGTGAAAGATGGCTTAACAGGAGCAAAACTTTCCAGATCAATCTGGTATTTGTTTGACCGGGCCTCGTCAATGCTTAAAAAGCGCTTATCGGAGCGTTTATTCAAATGCGCCTCGCGTGCTTTTTCGTATTCCTGTTTAATGTTTTGAATGTACTCGTCGCGGTTGTCTTGGCTCATCAAGGTGCTGCACACCGTAACACTGCGTGATGCATCCAGTACGTGAATAGCAGGACCAGAGTAATTAGGCGCAATTTTTACGGCTGCATGGATGCGTGAGGTAGTAGCTCCACCAACAATCAACGGAATAGAAAACCCTTCGCGCTCCATCTCCTTGGCAAAATGTACCATTTCATCTAAAGATGGTGTAATCAGTCCGCTTAGTCCGATAATATCGACCTGTTGCTTTTTGGCTTCCTCAATAATTTTCTGAGCAGGCACCATTACGCCCATGTCGATAATTTCGAAGTTGTTACAGGCCAGTACCACACCCACAATGTTTTTACCAATATCGTGCACATCGCCTTTTACCGTAGCAAGCAGTACTTTGCCGGCATTGCTGCGCTGGCTGGCATCGGCATTTTTTAGCTTTTCTTCTTCAATAAATGGAAGCAGGTAAGCTACCGCTTTTTTCATTACCCGTGCTGATTTTACCACTTGGGGCAAAAACATTTTACCCGAACCGAACAGGTCGCCCACGATGTTCATGCCATCCATCAGCGGACCTTCAATTACCTCGAGCGGACGATCATATTTTTGGCGCGCTTCTTCCACATCATTATCCAGATATTCAACAATGCCTTTCACTAAGGCATGCGATAGACGCTTTTCTACCGGCTCGTTGCGCCAGGCTTCGTCTTTAACAACTTCTTTGCCTTTGGCTTTTACTGTTTCAGCATATTCTACCAAACGTTCGGTGGCATCGGGCCTGCGGTTAAGCAGCACGTCTTCTACCCGCTCTAACAGCGGTTTGGGTATTTCCTCGTAAACTTCGAGCATACCGGCGTTTACGATGCCCATATCCATACCTGCTTTAATAGCATGGTACAGGAAAGCCGAGTGCATAGCCTCGCGCACGACGTTATTGCCACGGAAAGAGAAGGATATATTACTTACCCCGCCGCTTACTTTGGCAAATGGCAGGTTCTCTTTAATCCAGCGGGTAGCGTTAATAAAATCAACTGCATAATTATTATGCTCTTCCAAACCGGTAGCTACGGTAAGGATGTTTGGGTCGAAAATAATATCCTGTGGTGGAAAACCAATTTCGTTTACCAAAATATCGTATGAGCGCTTACAGATTTCAATGCGGCGTTCATAATTGTCGGCCTGGCCTTGCTCATCAAATGCCATCACCACAGCGGCGGCACCATAGCTTAATATTTTACGGGCATGCTCTCTGAACTTTTCTTCGCCTTCTTTAAGCGATATAGAGTTAACAATGCCTTTTCCCTGCAAGCACTTTAAACCGGCTTCGATTACTGTCCATTTAGACGAATCGACCATGATGGGTAGCTTTGCAATATCTGGTTCTGAGGCAACAAGGTTCAAAAACTTCACCATCACTGCTTCTGAGTCGATCATGCCCTCATCCATGTTGATGTCGATCACCTGTGCGCCGCCTTCAACCTGCTGACGGGCCACGGTAAGAGCCTCCTCATAATTTTCGGCCAGAATAAGCTTCGAAAATTTGGGAGATCCGGTGATATTAGTACGCTCGCCAACGTTTACAAAGTTAGCTTCGGGTGTTATAGTTACGGCTTCTAAACCGCTTAGGCGCATATAGGGTGCTACCTCCGGTTTTTTGCGGGGGGCATGTTTGGCGGCTTTATCGGCAATACACTTAATATGGTCGGGCGTGGTACCGCAACAGCCGCCCACAATATTTACTAAACCGGCTTTAATAAAATCATCAACTTGGTGAGCTGTTTCGTGCGGTGTTTCGTCGTACGCTCCAAACTCGTTAGGTAAACCAGCATTAGGGTATGCAGAAATAAATACGTTAGCCTTTTCGGAAAGTTCCTCAAGATACGGGCGCATTTCACGGGCTCCCAAAGCACAGTTTAAGCCTACTGATAGCAGGTTGGCATGGCGTACCGAATTCCAGAATGCCTCAACCGTTTGGCCTGATAAGGTACGGCCTGATGCATCGGTAATAGTACCCGAAATCATAATCGGCAGCTTTTTGCCCGACTCCTGTTCGTAACGCTGCACAGCAAATAAAGCCGCTTTGGCGTTTAACGTATCAAAAATGGTTTCTATCAGTAAAAGGTCCGAGCCACCATCTACCAAACCGCGTACCTGCTCATAATAAGCTTCGGCTAGGTCGTCAAACGTAACGGCACGATAGCCCGGGTCGTTTACATCTGGTGATAATGATGCGGTACGATTGGTAGGGCCTACCGCACCGGCTACAAAACGTGGTTTATCCGGCGTTTTGTGGTTGTATTCATCGGCAACTTCACGCGCTAAACGGGCACCTTCATAGCTCATTTCATAAGCCAGCTCTTCCATATGGTAGTCGGCCAAACTAATGCGTTGGGTACTGAAGGTATTGGTTTCGATAATATCGGCACCGGCATCCAGGTATTCGGCATGAATAGCTTTGATCACATCCGGGCGGGTAAGATTGAGCAAATCATTATTGCCCTTTAAATCAGACGGATGGTTTTTAAAACGCTCCCCACGAAAATCATCCTCCGTTAACTGATAGCGCTGTATCATGGTTCCCATGGCGCCGTCAATTACCAGTATGCGTTTTTGTAATTGTTCGTATATATTCATTCTTGAGTATCAGATATTGAGTATCAAGTATCAAGATGCGGTTGCATCACAGGATTTTAACCACCTAATTTTTGGTACTTGATATTAAAATAGCTTATGTCGAAAAGTCGGCGGTTTGGAATCTTGACTTTCGCTTATCCGTCTTAAAATCTGATAGTTAACAGTTTTAAGTAGAATGTAGCACCTTGTAAGCACAGGTTGCTAAGACTTCGCAGGGTCCAGTCCCTCCGTCTTTCTCTATAAGCAGTACAAAGTTGCAAAATAGGGCCGTGATTTGCAAGTAATAAACCACACAATCAAGCCCAATAAAAAGGGCCGCCTTTACAGGCAGCCCTTTCATGAAAATATACTCAAAAGCAACGTTTATCTACGGTTGCCGAATATTCTCAGTAACGATAAAAACAGGTTGATAAAGTCCATATATAGAGTCAGCGCACCCATAATGGCCATCTTTTTAGTATCAGCTAAGCCATACTCTAAACCAGCGCCAATACGTTTCAATTTTTGAACATCATAAGCAGTTAAACCCACAAATACCGCTACGCCAATGTAGCTGATCGCTTTACTCAGTCCTTCGCTGCCAATAAACATGTTTACCAACGACGCAATGATTATACCTATCAGGCCCATTATCATTAACGAACCAAACTTGGTTAAATCCTGGTTGGTAGTGTAACCCGCTACGGCCATAATACCAAATACCGCCGAAGCCGTAATAAATACACCTAAAACTGATGATGCAGTGTAGACCAGTAACACAAAGCTTAAGCTGGTACCCATTAACGCTGCAAACAAAACAAATAAAAGGGTAAGCACCGGTGCCGAAAGTTTATTTAAACCAAACGACATCAGCATTACAAATGCTAACGGAGCAAACATCACGATGGTACCTAAACCGGTTCTACGGCCGGTGCTCAGGTCAATCAGTTTGCTTAATAAATTAATGTCGGTAGCAAATAAATAGGCGCAAAAAGCAGATATGCCTAACGCTACAAACATCCACATAAATACATTGGCGATAAACTTGCGCGATGAAGCCTGATCGTCCAATTGTATTACGTTCTCGTATTGATAATCAAAATTCTTGTTTTCCATTTTTATAAATTAATCAGGTTAAAGGTATAATATATTTTAGACACTTAAACAGCCTTAAAGTTTAAGTAAGGCGGCGCATTAGTTGTTCCTCTACACGTTTAAACACTTGTAATGGTTTGAGCGCACGCCAGTTCAGTTCATCAAGACCGCCTCCAAAATTGATGTAGTAATCAATGTTGTTTTGTTTAAATTCGTCGATCACGTGTTCCCTGAAATTAACACCTGCAATCCATCCGTCTTCAACATCCTGAAACCACTCTTCGTAATAACAATCGTCTGATGAGTGAAAGTTTAAGACGTTTTCGCCTATCAGTATAAACTTATTGATGCCGTTATCAATCATCAATTCCATGATCTCCCGTTTCAGCGTCATGATGTCGTTATTGATGGCATCATTCCACTCGCCAATAAACTCTATGATTACGTAACCGCGATCATAATCGGCATATAAAACTTTTAAATACAATGTGTTGGAGCCAAAGTAGTCCCATTGCGGGTGCAACAGATAATTGTACACCTGCTTATCAAACTCAAACTCATTATACACCGTAGCATAAAATGGCGAATACTCATCCTCCGACGCTACATAATCATCTCTCCACCTGTAGTATGGCTCTATTTCGTGCATGTGTTATCAATGTGCAAATATGCTTGTGTACGTAAGTGCAAATGTTTTGCTTGCACGTATGCATACCTGCTTTTGCTTTTAAATTATAGTTCTCTTTTATTCATCTGCACATACGCTCACAGCATATCTGCACATCATTTTTTATACGCATCAACTGCTTTACGAACGCTGCCGTGCTCGTTCAAAAGTTGAGCAGCTGTTGGTTCATCAACGCCAATTTCCTGCATAATCATGCGGGTGCCGCGGTCAACCAGCTTATGGTTAGTTAACTGCATATCTACCATTTTATTACCTTTTACCCGTCCCAGTTGTATCATTACTGCCGTGCTTAGCATGTTTAATACCAACTTTTGCGCGGTACCGGCTTTCATGCGGGTAGAACCGGTTACAAACTCCGGCCCGGTTACTACTTCAACCGGAAATTGTGCTTCGGCTGCTACCGGGCTGCCTGCATTACAAACAACACAGCCGGTTATCAAACCTTCTTCGTTAGCCTTGCGCAAACCGCCAATTACATAGGGTGTACGACCCGAGGCGGCAATGCCTACTACCACGTCATTTGCAGTTATGTTAAATTCCTGCAGATCCTTCCAGGCCTGTTCGGCGTCATCTTCGGCAAACTCTACGGCTTTGCGTATGGCGCTATCGCCGCCGGCTATAATGCCTACAACCCAATCAAAGGGTACACCAAAGGTTGGCGGACATTCAGAGGCATCAACCACACCTAAACGGCCGCTGGTGCCTGCGCCAATGTAAAACAGACGGCCCCCGGCTCTCATCTTTTCGGTTACGGCTTGTACCAGCTTTTCTATCTGCGGTAAAGCCTTGGCTACCGCCTCCGGAACAGTTCTGTCTTCTTGGTTGATGTGCTGAAGCAGTTCGGCAACCGGTAGTTGCTCCAGGTGAGTATAATGTGAGTCTTGCTCAGTGGTGTTTATCATTTCTTTCTTACAAATGTGTAACAAAATTCGGCAAAATTCCGTCAACTACAACAACGCATAACACATTCAAATGCGTATTTTTGTTACGGGGACTTATGAAGCAAACAGCAGTTATTATATTCAGATCGGTAATTTTATTACTTGCCGGTATAGCTATTGGTTTGCTCCTAAATAAGCGTACTGCCGACATTGACGAGCCCTACCAAATGACTGGTAACGACAAGCTTGACCGGGTCATGAAACTGGTTCGTAAAAAATATGTAGACTCGCTTAATATTGATAGTGTCGAGGGTGTGGCCATCAATAACCTGCTCCAAAAGCTGGATCCGCATTCGGTATACCTCCACAAAAAACAAGCAGAATCATTATCAGAAAAACTGGAAGGCGGCTTTGACGGCATTGGTGTAGAATCGCAAATACTGCGCGATACACTTTTTATTGCGCAGGTTATTCCGGGATCGCCGGCGGCTAAGGCAGGTTTGCCTAACGGTGCAAAGGTTGTTACCTTAAACGGACGGCCTTTTGCAGGTACGCATTTAGACCCAAATAAAGTAAGTGAGGCTTTTGCTGATAAAAAAGATACAGGTTTAGATTTTGGGGTGATAGCTTACGGCGAACAAACCGTTAAAAATTATCATATAAAACATGGCCATATTAACATGAGCAGCCTGGATGCTTCGTACATGAGTTCGCCGGGAACAGGGTATATTAAGATTGGGAAGTTTGGCGCAGCTACGGATGCCGACTTTAGGGCTGCCTTAAAGCGTTTAAAAGCCAATGGCATGCAAAAGCTGGTGCTCGATTTAAGGGGTAACGGCGGTGGCTATTTAAATACAGCTACAGCATTGGCCGATGAGTTTTTGCCTAAAAACAAACTAATTGTTTATACCCAGGGCCAACACGAACCTCGTACCGATTATTTTGCCACTGATTCGGGCGTATATGAAAACGGTAAGCTGGCTGTATTGATTGATGAACATTCGGCATCGGCCAGTGAAATATTGGCCGGGGCGTTACAGGATCTGGACCGCGCTGTGATTGTAGGCCGCCGTTCTTTTGGTAAGGGACTGGTGCAGGAGCAGTTTTCGTTTGATGATGGTTCGGCGTTAAATTTAACGGTGGCCAGGTATTTTACCCCGTCGGGCCGCAGCATCCAAAAATCATATAAGAAAGGGACTGAAAATTACCGGAACGAGTTAAGTGAGCGTTTGCAAAAAGGCGAGCTGTATGTAGCTCAAAACAATGTAGACGACAGCACTTTTAATACCTCGGTAACTTACCATACCAGCGCCGGTAAAAAAGTGTATGGCGGCGGCGGTATTATGCCCGATGTTTTTGTGCCCGAGGACGCAGCCGTAAATGTGCCTCTGATAAATGAGCTGAGCCGCAGCCAATTATTTACCGCTTATGTGATTGACCATATGCAAGGGGTATTGAAAAACTACAAAACTCCATCCGAATATGTACAGTATTACAGCGTGACCGATGATGAACTGACCTGCTTTATTGTTTATGCTGCCGGAACGCTGAAAGAGATGGACTCACGTGAAATAGGCCTGGCTAAAAATTACATGAAGCTATTGCTGAAGGCACAAGGTGCCCGTTTTAAATGGGGTAACGAGTGGTACTACCGCATAATCAACCAAAATGACCTGGCCATATCTAAAGCCGAAACTGCTTTGGATTAAGGCAGACCAATAAGCGACAAACAATAAGAATTTTATAATGCAAAACGGCCGCTGAATGTATTCCAGCGGCCGTTTTGCATTATATCGTTCAAAAGCATCTATTCTTCAACAACCTCGCTATGCGGACTGCTTACTTCTTCTTCCTGCTTTTTAAAGTAGCGGTTTTGATATATTAAGATCAGGATGACGCCTACAGAGATGGCAGAGTCGGCCAGGTTAAAGATGGGTCTGAAAAATTTAAATTCTTCGCCGCCCCAAACCGGTAACCATGCCGGAAATGTACCCTGTATAATAGGGAAATAGAACATATCTACCACCCGTCCCTGAAAAATAGGGGCATATTTATAAATCACGCCATAAAAGGTAGAATCTATAATATTGCCCAAAGCTCCGGCAAAAATAAGTGCTACGTTTAGGATAAGTCCGCGGTGGTATTTGTGTTTAATTAAATAAACCAACGCCACGCCAATGCCTATTACGGCAAATACCCTAAATAACGACAAGGCCAGTTTACCGGCCACGCCGCCTAATTCCCAGCCAAAGGCCATACCATTGTTTTCGGTGTAAAGCAACATGCCGCGGTCGCCCAGAAAATGAATTTCCTGACCCATGTACATATTGTTGCGCACCCATATTTTAATGGCCTGGTCTGCCAGGATGACTAAAAAAGCTAATAAAAAAGGTTTTACGTAAGATGCCTTCATGTATTACTGCTTCAGTTTGGCTTCCATGCTCATGGTAGTGTGCGGCACGGCGCGCAGGCGTTCTTTTTGGATTAACTTACCGGTTACGCGGCAAATACCATACGTTTTGGTTTCGATACGTACCAAGGCTGCTTCTAATTGCTCAATAAACTTTTTCTGACGGGCAGCTAACTGGTTAATCTGCTCTTTTTCTAAAGTGGCCGAACCGTCTTCTAAAGTTTTATAAGTACCGGCGGTGTCATCAGTACCGTTTAAGTTAGGGTTGCTTAATGATGAAGCCAGTGCATTCAGTTCTTCGCGCGCAATGCGGATCTTGTCTAAAATGAGTTCTTTAAACTCTTGCAGCTCTGCGTCTGAATATCTTGTTTTTTCCGTTTGTGGTGTGCTCATTATATTTTACTGATAGATATTAATATTTCGTTATCGTCAATAACGGTTTTTTCACCTTCGGTTAGCTCATTATCTAACTGGATGTCAGCCGCTAAAATTTCGGCGCAAATATAGGATAAATTGTTTTTAACCGCCTCGCTGATCAATGGATGGTTGCTCAGGCGCACATTGATCTTGTCGGTTACCTCGAAATTATTCCCTTTACGCAAGTTTTGGATGCGGTTAATCAACTCGCGTGATATGCCCTCCTGTTTCAGTTCTTCGGTTAAGGTAACATCTAAAGCAACGGTTAGTTTGCCTAAGTTTGCTACCTGCCATCCCGGTACGTCTTCGGCACTGATCTCAACATCAGTAGTCGAAATGGTATGGCCGGTGCCAGTTAGTGTAAAGCTTCCCTGGTTTTCAAGGGTTGCAATGTCTTCCTGGCTAAACTCGGTAATGGCCTGCGCTACGGCTTTCATATCTTTACCCACCTTTTGACCTAAAGCTTTAAAGTTGGGTTTAATTTTACGTTTAATAAAACCGGCAGTATCGGTAATATACTCGATAGCTTTGATGTTGGTTTCAGATAAGATAAGCTCTTTAACTTCTTCTACCTGGTGCTCAAAGTTTTTATCCAGTATCGGCAATAATATTTTGCTCAATGGCTGGCGCACATTGATGCCTACCTTTTTACGCAATGACAAAGTAAGCGAAGAAATATCCTGCGCTAACTGCATGCGCTCTTCCAGCTCTTTATCTACCAGTTCGGTGTGATAAACCGGGAAGTCGGCCAGGTGAACAGACTCAAACTGCTCTTTACCGGTTGCGGTATTTAAATCGTTATATAAACGCTCGGCAAAGAAAGGCGCGATAGGCGACATTAACTTGGCAATGGTTACCAAACAGGTATATAAAGTTTGATAAGCCGAGGTTTTATCTTCAGAATTGTCTGATTTCCAGAAACGGCGACGGCTCAGGCGTACGTACCAGTTGCTCAGGTGTGCATCCACAAAATCCTGGATAGCACGGGCCGCCTTGGTTGGCTCAAAGTCTGCATAAAAGGCGTCAACCTCCTGCGTAAGTGTGTTCAGCAATGATAAAATCCACCGGTCGATTTCCGGGCGTTGGTTCAGCTCAACCTCGGGGCTGCTATAATCAAACTTATCAATATTCGCGTACAGCGAAAAGAATGAGTAAGTATTGTACAGCGTGCCAAAGAATTTACGGCGTACCTCGTCCAGCCCTTCAATGTTGAATTTAAGATTATCCCAAGGCGATGCATTGCTGATCATGTACCAGCGGGCGGCATCAGCACCGTAATTTTCAATGGTATCAAACGGGTCAACCGCGTTGCCTAAACGTTTAGACATCTTGTTGCCGTTTTTATCGAGAACCAAGCCGTTAGATACTACGTTTTTAAACGCAATACCCGGGTTGCCTACTTGTTGATTTACTGCTTTAACCTCGTCGCTGGCTTCGCTCAGCATTACTGCTATGGCATGCAGGGTAAAGAACCAGCCACGGGTTTGGTCAACACCTTCGGCAATAAAATCGGCCGGGTAAGCATTGGCAAACTCTTCTTTATTTTCGAACGGAAAATGCCATTGTGCATAAGGCATAGCGCCTGAGTCAAACCAAACGTCGATCAGATCCGGCTCGCGGAACATTTTTTTGCCGGTTGATGAAGTTAATACCACATCATCAACATAAGGGCGGTGCATGTCGTCCAGTTTAAAGCCTTGTGGCATAAAACCGGCTTCCACAGACCGTGCAATTTCTTTATTCAACTCATCTATAGAGCCAATACATTTTTCTTCGCTGCCATTCTCTTCGCGCCAGATGGGTAGCGGAGTACCCCAGTACCGTGAACGCGATAAGTTCCAGTCTACCAGGTTTTCCAGCCAGTTGCCAAAACGGCCGGTACCGGTAGCTTCGGGTTTCCAGTTGATGGTTTTGTTCAGCTCAATAAGTTTATCTTTAACAGCTGTGGTTTTGATAAACCAGCTATCCAGCGGATAATATAAAATAGGCTCGTCGGTACGCCAAGAGTGCGGGTAACTGTGCTCATAACGCTGAACGTTAAAGGCTTTGTTATCTTCTTTAAGCTTAATCGAGATTAATACATCCGTAGCTTTAAAGCCAGCCTCTTCGCGCTCGGCAGGGGTATAATATTCTTCTTTAACGTACCGGCCCGCAAAATCAGTTACTTCATCAACAAAGCGGCCTTGCTTGTTTACCAACGGCACTTCTTTGCCGGTTTCGTCCAGCACCATTACCGATGGCACGTTGTTTTCTTTACAAGCCCTGAAGTCATCCGCACCAAAAACAGAAGCAGTATGCACGATGCCTGTACCATCACCGGTAGTCACAAAATCAGCCGGGATAACGCGGAACGCATTTTTCTCCAGCTCGTCATTAGTCACATAAGGCATCAACTGGTGGTAGCGTAAGCCTACCAAGTCAGAACCTTTGATGGAAGCCTTAACAATCCAAGGGATAACTTTATCGCCTTCTTTATAATCTTCAAACGACGCATTCTCTCCTTCGGCTTTAAAATATTTGTTCACTAAAGCCTTAGCCAGCACCACGCTAACCGGTTTAAAAGTATAGGGGTTAAGCGTGCTGATTTTTACATAATCAATGTCCTCGCCAATGGCCAGCGCACAGTTAGACGGTAAAGTCCAAGGTGTGGTTGTCCAGGCTAAAATGGCAGTTTCTTCACCCGGCTCGCTAAACAAGGTTGACATCAGCGGGTGATGCTGGTCGTTCTTTAAAAAGAATTGAGCCGTAATGGTGGTATCTTTCACCATTTTGTAAGTACCCGGTTGGTTCAACTCGTGCGAGCTTAAACCGGTACCCGATTTTGGCGAGTAAGGCTGTACAGTGTAGCCTTTATATAGCCAGCCTTTGTTGTAAAGCTGCTTTAGTATCCACCAAAGCGTTTCGATGTACTCGTTTTCGTAAGTCACATACGGATTTTCCAGGTCAACCCAGTAGCCCATTTTCAGGGTAAGGTCGTTCCAGATGTCGGTATAGCGCATTACTTCTTTGCGGCAAGCTTCGTTATAATCTTCGATGGAGATTTTTTTACCGATGTCATCCTTGGTAATACCCAGCGATTTTTCGACCGCCAGTTCAATGGGCAAACCATGAGTATCCCAGCCACCTTTACGTTTTACCTGGTAACCTTTAAGGGTTTTATAACGGCAAAAAATATCTTTAATAGAACGTGCCATGGCGTGGTGAATGCCGGGCATACCGTTAGCCGATGGCGGACCTTCGTAAAAAGTATAAGGGTTGCTGGCCGGACGACTGCTGATACTTTTTTCGAAAATGTTGTTCTGCTGCCAGAACTCCAGCACATCCTTGCCTATTTGTGATAAATTTAATTGCTTATATTCCTTGTACATCAGTGTTTTCCACAAAAATTAAGAGGCGCAAAATTACGGATTTTTAAAGTAATAATTTAGTTTGAAATGTGGAAATGTACTGTGGGGTTTATAATGCTATAACTTTAACAAAGTGTTAAGGCGTTTAAAATGAGTTTGTAAAGTGCTGATGAAAATAACACAAATCTTTTTAATAGGTAATTACTTAGCGCCCAACCACTGTAGGGCAGCAATTACCTTACTGTCCTGGTTCAAGTTTTCAAAATTGTCTGGCCCGTTTACTTCTTGCTCAGGAGTGATGGCGCCATAATAAGTGTTGCCATTACGATCAGCCTCTACAGCTACGGCCATAATTACGTTGATGTCAAACACCCTGAAAGATTCATTAGCCGTAGTGTAGGCCGCTGTTTTGTTACCAAACAAGCGAGCGCTTTTTCGGCCCATAAAGGTAATGGCTGTCGCCTCGCCCGAGCTGGCCGTGTAAGGGCCAATAAGCAGGGCTACCTTAAGCTTGGTGGCTGGTTTGCCTAACTTTTGCAAACGGCAAACAGTGTCGGCGCCGGCATAGGTGGCTGTACCTTTAATGCCCCACGCATCTTTTTGCTTCGTTATCGGATCAATAAAAGAGCCGAACTGCCCATCGCCCAACAAATTGGCTACACCTAAAATCATAGGGTACATATTGCCGCCGCCGTTGGTGCGTAAGTCAATAATCAGTCCTTTGAGCTTTTCGGGCTGTAATTTAGCAAGCGAGTCTTGTATTTGCTGCGATAAGGTATCTGCTTCACGAGGACGAGTAGGGTTATTATCCGGAATGAGCAGATATCCGTATCCTTTTTGAAGTAGCCTGAATTCAATTTTGTGTTTCTGTTTTGCCTTGGCAATCAAGCTGCGATATTTAACGGTATCAAAAGGCGCTCTTGGCGCTTTCCATCGATAATATTTACGGTTGTATACGGCAAATCCATGAAAATCGCCCAGCAATTCGTAAATCAGCGATACTGAGGGCATTGCCTCTTGTACAGACTTTGCCTTTGCACTGCGCTCTTTCACCGTAGCGGTAAGCTTTGTCCAATCAACCTTGTCCCTGTAAATGGAATGATGATGGGCGTAGCTCAACACACTATCAATAACTATACGGGCACTATCTGCTCCGGAAGGTATTTGCTGTGCTGAACTTATAACCGGATAGCCTAAGATTAAGAGAGCGATAGCGAGATATTTTTTCATGGATTAAAATGCTGAAGGTATAAGTTAAAACCTGAATGTATCTATACAATATATAAAATTACATGCGGCCTTCTTCGGCACTGCTACCAGTTTGGCGGTTACGGGCGGCTTTCAGTTTAGTGTTGCCAAAGTTGTAGGTAAAACCAAGCGTAAAGCGGCGGCTTTCCCATTCGTTGTTCCAGCGGGTGTTAACGTTGTTGTATTGCTGGATGCTGCGGTAGCGGTTGCCAAAAAATATGTCGCGTGCTTTAAAGCTGATAGTTGCACGTTTGTTCATGAATGTTTTGCTGATACCGGCATCAATCTGCGAGCCCGAAAAGGTGCGTGCCAGGCCTGAGATAGAAGGCGAATAGTACTGTGCCGTTAGCTGTATTTTTACATTGTTGGGTAAAAAGAAGTTTTGGTCTAAATTGCCCGACCATGAAAAGCGACTGCTGTGAAAAGGGTTGCCCTGCACAACAGAGTTTACCCGGTCATAGCTGCCATCCAGCTCTGCGCTTACATTCCACCATTTTACAACGTTAAAGCTACCGGCACTGGTAGCAGTCAGGCTGCTGGTACTGCCCAGGTTTTGGTATCTGGATATGCTTTCTTTAGTCTGATCGTTTTGCTCAATCACATTATTGATGGTGCCGTTCACTTTCAAGTAACTTAAGCTCAATACCTGAAAGCTTTTGTAAGTATAATTCAGTACGTACGATTGTGAGATAGAGGGTTGCAGGTAAGGGTTGCCCTGTGTTGCCGTATATGGGTCTACGTAAGTAATGGCCGAGTTTAACGAACTATAACCCGGACGGCTGATGCGACGGCTGAAAGAAGCATTTAACTGCTGCACCGAAGTAATTTTATAAGTAACAAACGCACTTGGAAACAACTGCCAGTAGTTACGTTTAACCACCTCGTTACGGGTAATAGAGTTAGCGGTAGATATGGTTTGCTCGGTGCGTAAGCTTGCTTTTACTTCCCACTGGGTTCCAATGGTTTTATTGAGGGTAGCATAAGCCGCATTGATGTTCTCATCATACTTAAAGTCGTTGCTGCGTTTAAGGTCGCGGATAAAGCCGGCAGTTTTTAACGAGTCGAATTGTACATTACTGTGGGTGTTTACCATGCTGCTTTTAAGTCCTGCTTCAAATATCCAGGTTTTGGCAAAAGGGTATGTATAATCGGCTTTGATAGATTTGATGTTATAATTAACCGGCATATAGTTGCGCAGTTGAATCGGATTGCCTATCTGATTTCCCTGACCATTGAAATAAGTATTAGTATACTGTTGATTATCTACCGACATGCTGTGCACGTAATCGGCATCCACGCTCAACTTTTGGCCTAAAGTATCAATCGCGTAGCTGTAATTTAAATTGAAGTTATAAGTATTATTATCTGCCTTACGTGGGTTATTACCGGTTACACTGCCGGTTTGCTGGCCCAGGCTGTTTATGGTGTTCGACTGACTGGTTACATCGGCAGTAAGCGGTGCATTGTAACCTTTAAACAAGATGCCAAAAGTGTGTTTCTTATTTGCATAATAATCGGCACCAACGCTGTAACCGGTAGCAAAAGTTTTAGGGTGCCAGTAATTGTATTGGTTGTAAACCTCGCTGCCTATTTGGCGACTTAGAGTAAGTTTGTTGTATGAGTCGAAGTAGCCGGAGTTTGCCCGGGCAAATAAGCTTACTTTTCCGGTATTGTAATTTAAGTTGAAACCGCCATAAGCTTTGCCGTATTTACCATAAGCTAAGTTGGCATTAGCAGAACCATTATATCCCTGTATCTTATTACGTTTCATGATGATATTTACTACACCGGCGGTACCCTCCGCATCGTAATTGCCCGGTGGGTTAGGGATCAGTTCCACTTTACTTACCGCGTTGCCCGGTAACGATTTCAGGTAATTGCTCAGTTCTGCACCGCTCATGTAAGTGCGGCGACCGTCAATCATCACTACTACTCCGGCATTGTTGCGGTATAATATGTTATCGTCTTTATCTAAGCGGATGCCGGGCGCTTTTTTAATAACGTCTAAAGCATTGTCGCCGGTGGTATTCATTTTTTCGACGTTAACTACCAATCTATCACTTTTTTGCTGTAATTGTGGCACAGTAGCTGCAACGGTAACTTCTTTTAAAGTGTTCTTTTGCTGATTAAGAACAATGGCTGGTAACTCAACAGCTGCGCCGTTTACATTAAATGATTTACTGTAAGTGGTAGTAAAGCTTACCATGGCTGCCTTTACGATATAAGTACCGGTTGCAGGTAAAGCAAAGCTGTATACACCATTCGTGTTGGCTGCTTGTGCACTTACCTGGGCAGAGTCTGGTAAATGAAGCAGCATTACAGTAGCACCCGGCAATGGTTGTTGTTGAGCGTCGGTAATATGGCCTTTAATAGCAGCAGTTTGAGCAGAGGCAGTAGATGCGATAAAGAATAATAATAAGGAGGCGAGCGTAATTTTCATATCTTTTTGTTGATGCTCAAAGGTGCAGCAGCAAAAGCGCCTTAAAAATATTATGATACCAACGCCGGTTTTTATTATCCGAAGGCAGAATAGGTATATAAACAGGCAGAAATTGCCGATTTGGGGTGTTGGGAGTAAAAAACAGGGTGTTGGGATAAAATTTTAATTGCGTTGACAGTTTTGCCCTAATTTTATCCATTATGCGGAAAAAGGAAATTTACTACCACATCGCAGGATGGTTACTGTATATCATCTACCTGATAATTGGGTATTGCATGCAATCATGGGGTAAACCCATTGCTGTATTTAATTACACTATTTGGATTGCAAGAGTACCTTTATTTTATTTCTGCTACTTATGGGTTTATCCTAAATTTTTGTACAAAGGCAAGCCGTTGCAACTCACCAGTGGTATTATAGCCGCACTGCTTGGTTTTGTAGCCCTTCGGTTTTTAGTAGAAGAAGTACTTTTTTTACAGTTATTCGGTATACACAACTATTGGGGTTACACTTTTCTGTCATACACTTTAGATAATATTTATTGGGGAAGTTCGACCGTTATTTTAAGCCTGGCTATTTACAGCGCATTTAACGCTATTTATAAAGAGCAGGAGAACAGATCATTACGCGAGGAAAAGATACAGGCTGAGCTGGCGTTTTTGAAAACTCAGATCAACCCACATTTTTTATACAATACGTTAAATTACATCTACTCGCTGGCTTACCCGTTGTCCGACAAATTGGGTAACGCCGTCATCAAGCTTTCACAACTGATGCGTTATATGCTGACTGAAAGTGCCAGCGGCGATGTTGACCTGCAGCGCGAAGTAGAATACATAGAAAACTACATCAGCATTTATCAGCTACGGTTTGAGGATAGCTTTTTTGTAGATTTTAAAACCGAAGGCGACATTGCCGGCAAGCGGGTTTCGGCTCTGTTACTGGTCCCGTTTGTCGAAAATGCCTTTAAGCACGGGGTAGTAAACGACCCCGACCGCCCAATCCGCATTCGCTTAAAAATAGCTGGCGACCGCCTGATGTTCACGGTAAGTAACCAAATTAGCCGCGGACAAAAAGATCACTCTACCGGAGTGGGCTTACCTAATATACGCCGCCGTCTGGAATTAATTTACCCCAACCGTCACGAATTGCTAATTGGTGATAACGGGCAAACTTATAAAACAACCTTAAACATCATAATATAAAAATGCTTATCAAAAAATTTAACAGCTTATGCTGTATGGCTTTGCTATGCCTTAGCGCCAGTAGTTGTTTCACTTTACGAGGACTTAAGTGGTGGCAGCCTAATTTAGATGACGTCAAAAAGTTCAAATCAGTCACTATTCCTACATCCTCTAACCCTTTCACATTTAATTTTAATACCAAGGCTCCTCAATATACAAAATTCAGGAATTGGCTGGATACGCTTCTACCTAATTCTAACACTAATGCATTTGTCGTGATTAAACACGATACTATTATTTACGAGTATTTTAATAAACAAAGTTCTGCAACGCTTCATCCCAGTTTTTCTATATCTAAATCTTTTATTGGTACTTTGATAGGGATGGCTGTGGGTAAGCAATTAATTAGATCAACCAATGAGCCTGTGATTAAGTATTTACCTCAACTGAATGAAAATGACGAGCAACTAAAAAAACTAACCATCCAGCAATTACTTGATATGCGCGCCAGTATTGACTTTGACGAGCATAAAGAAACGCCCTTCGGTTCAATAACTAAACTTTATTACGGGCGTTCTTTAAAAAACCAGGTAAACCGGTTGCGTCTCAAAGCTAATCCCGGTGGCAAGTTTGAATACCAAAGTATTTGTACCCAAGTTTTATCCGCCATATTGGAAAAGGCCTCAGGCAAAAAAGTAGAAGTTTTGCTTCGCGACTGGCTATGGCAGCCCTTGGGTATGGAAAGCGATGCAGTTTGGAGTACAGATGACCAACATACTGTCAAAGCTTACTGCTGTCTGAACGCTACTGCGCTCGATTTTGCAAAACTTGGACGGCTGTATCTGCACAAAGGGGAATGGCAGGGACGTAGGATACTTTCAGAAAATTGGGTAGCTGTTACAACTCATCCGGATACGCTGATGCACAAAGGATATAAAAATCAGTGGTGGGGGGTAGCTAATTATAAGTTTTTTAAAGACTCGGCACAGGCAGTCAACTACAAGCAACAGCAAAGGTTAAACGGCACTATTGGTAAAAACAGACGGCAGTTGTATTACATCCAGGTGCCTTCAAACGAGTTTGAAGCAGAGGGCATATTACAGCAGACCATTTATGTAAACCCCAACAATGGTGTCATCATAGTGCGCATGGGTAATTATCCACCCGCAGGCAAACCAAACTTTCCTGATGTTTTAATTCCTAATATTGGTAAACAGTTTTAAATTATCTTTACCTCCATGATTCGCTGCCTTGCCGTTGATGACGAAGCCTACGCTGTTAAAATTATTGCCGATTACATTAGTAAAGTTCCTTTTTTAACTTTGGTGGGCACTACCACCAGTGCTATTGAGGCGCTCACGCTGGTACAGCAAGGCGGGGTAGATTTGGTTTTTCTGGATATCCAGATGCCCGACTTAACAGGCATACAGTTTTTAAAGCTTTGCGGCAGTAAATGCAAAGTAATTTTAACCACCGCTTATCCCGAATATGCATTAGAGGGTTACGAACATGATGTGATCGATTACCTGCTGAAGCCTATTCCGTTCGACCGGTTTTTAAAGGCAGCACAAAAGGCCTTTAATCAATTGCAGCCTGCAACAACAGCCGTGCCACCGGTATTTACTGCTGCACCACCTGTTGCCGCGCCGGCTCCCGAGGCAGATTACATGTTTATCAAAGGTGATAGCAAAAACAAGTTTTTAAAGGTGAGCTATGAGGATGTGCTATATATCGAAGGCCTAAAAAACTACGTATCGGTTTTTACACCCGGTCAGCGACTGGTTACGTACCAAACCTTGCGCGATTTTGAAGAACAACTTCCTAAGCCCCCTTTCTTCAGGGTGCATAAATCCTACATCGTTTCCATCGACCAGATACGGATGATAGATGGTCATACCATTTATATCCAAGACCAGGCCATACCCATAGGCGAAACGTATCGCGAAGAGTTTTATAAACTCATCCGCGAGGAATAAATACTGTGGCGGTAAGGTAAAGCTGATTGCAATTGCGGCACTTTACTATATTTGCTGAACTGGTAAATGCCGGAGAGTAATCATGCCGCAAGATATTATCAAAATAGCTGTTGTTGGTCCCGAAAGTACGGGCAAGTCGGCTATGTCGGCATATCTGGCAAAGCATTACCAAACCGTTTGGGTACCCGAATATGCCCGCGAGTATTGCGAAAAGCTTACCGGCGATTGTACCTGGCAGGACGAGATCAACATGTATCATGGCCAGCTGGCCTTAGAGCACGAATTGCTTCCGCAAGCCAATCGCATCCTGATCTGCGATACTACCTTTATCACCATCAAAATCTGGAGCGACGAGATGTTTGGCGAGGCACCACCCGAAGTGATAGACCAACTGCCCAAGCATACTTACGATTTTTATCTACTCCTGAATATCGACCTGCCCTGGCAGGACGATCCCTTGCGCAACTTCCCGACTATGCGCGAGCATTTTATGGCCGTTTGGCACCGCGAACTACAGGCTTTGCAAGCTAATTATGTAGTAATATCGGGCCAGGGGCAGCCCCGCTATGATGCAGCCGTTGAGGCGGTTGACAATTTCTTAAAAAATATTTCATAATTTTTTAGCCTGGGTGCAACGATGCAGAAAATGCTGCGTCTTGTAACTTGAAAGCTAATCACGATTGGAAGCCTTATACATAGACAAGCATTATCAACTGGTGGTTGAGTGCAAGCAGGGAAGTAAAAAAGCCTGCTATGAATTGTATCGCCTGTACTCGAAGGCCATGTTAAACGTGGCGTTTCGGATATTGAATAATGTGGACGAGGCCCAGGATGTGCTGCAGGAATCTTTTTTAGATGCCTTTAATAAGCTAAAAGATTTTAGGCAGGAAACCACTTTTGGTTTATGGCTGAAGCAAATTGTAGTGAACCGCTCTATCAACTTGTTGCGGAAGCGCAAATTGGAATGGGTAGAAATGGAAAGCGAACAACTGGAGAATATACCCGATGAGGAGGAAAGTGATGATGAGGATATACAATACCGGGTGGAGCAGATTAAAGAAGCCATGAAGCTTTTACCTGAAGGGTACCGGGTAGTCATATCCCTTTACTTATTAGAAGGGTACGACCACGAAGAGATTGGCCAAATTTTAAATATTTCTGAAAATACCTCAAGAACCCAGTTTTTGAGGGCTAAAAGAAAACTTAGCGAAGTACTGAAAATAAAAGGAGTAGCCTAATGAGTAAGCGATTAGAAAAATTTATTGTAGATAACCGCGAAGAATTTGATGATCTGGAGCCGACTGCGGGTTTGTGGGACCGCATTGAGCAGCAGATGGAGGCAAGTGTAGTTGAGCTGCCAAAAAAGCGTGAGGCCAAAACCTTTTCGTTAGGTTTTGTACTGCGCGTTGCAGCCATCATTATTGTAGTAATGGGTGTTGGTTTTGGAGCCTATCTGCAGAGCCAGAAAAGTGCAGGTGTTGATTTAGCAGCCATCAACCCTGAATATGCCAAGCAGCAGGTACAGTATGTATCGCTGATTGAGAGTAAACGCAACGAATTAAAAGAGCTGACCAAAAGTGATCCGCAGTTATACCACGAGTTTAACGGCGAGATTAATAAGATGGAAGCATCATATAAAAACCTTAAACATGATTTAGCTACCAGTCCTAACCAGGAAAGAGTTTTACGTGCAATGATCCGGAACTTGCAAATACAAGCCGAGGTGCTTAATCAGCAATTACAAGTGATAGAACAGTTTAGAGACAGTAAAAGTGAACCCACCCATGAAACTAAAAATATTTAATATCAAAGCGCTTTTGTTATGCAGTCTGCTGGTTGCGGTGCAGGGCAGCTTTGCACAACAAAATAAGGCAGATAGTGACCAGGATTTTGATAGGCAGATGCAAAAACTGCAAGGCCAGATGCGCGACCTGCAAAAACAGATGAACAAACTGCAGGTGCAAAAGCTGAAAGAAAAATCTGCCGAATTGCAGAAGTTATCCAAAGATTTAAGCACACGCGCTCTGGCTCATGTAGATGATTTCAACATCGCAGGTGTTGAGAAAGGTTTGGGTGTAGCCGTTGTGCCAAACCTGGAAGGTTTGGGTAAAATATCTCCTTTAGTACACACCAATCTTAATGGTCTTAAACT
Source organism: uncultured Mucilaginibacter sp. (assembly GCA_913775265.1). Lineage (GTDB taxonomy): Bacteria > Bacteroidota > Bacteroidia > Sphingobacteriales > Sphingobacteriaceae > Mucilaginibacter. The sequence continues at coordinate 129,058 of CAJYJH010000065.1, forward strand.
ATCACCTAACGCTTATAATTTCAATTTTGACGAAAAGTCACTAAAAGAAAAAATACAAAGCGGCGAGGTTAAAGAAAAAACTAAAACTTACAGCAAAAGCTACAGCGTAGATGCTAACGATAAGCTGATGATCAACAACACTTATGGAAAAGTAACCGTAAATACCTGGGCTAAAAATGAGGTAAAAGTGGATGTACAGATGACAGCTTACGCCAACGAAGAAGAGGAAGCACAAAAATTACTGGATAATATAACTATACAGGACAGTAAGGAAAACTCAGTGATTTCTTTTAAAACCAGCATAGCTTCAACCACATTTAGAAATAGTAACACCAATGTGATTGGCACATGGTTTAGCTCGGGTAAAAGTAATACCCGTAAAATGGTGATTAATTATATAGTGTACATGCCAGCCAAAAGCCAATTAGATGTTACCAACAGGTTTGGGAGTGTTTCTTTGCCCGATTTATCAGGCAAGGTAAATGTTAAACTGTCTTATGGTACTTTGATATCGCAAGATTTAACCAATACTGAAAATGATATTAAAGTAAGTTTTGGAGATGCCAGGATAGCAGCTTTACGAAGTGGTGACATTAATGTAAGTTATGGTAAACTGTTTTTAGGGACGGCAGATAATGTTAAAGCACGCGTAAGCTTCGGTTCGATGAACATTGATAAGTTAAAATCTTCCGGGATTATTGCCGCCCGTTACGGCGAAGGTGTTACCGTGGGCGAGCTGGATAAAAACCTGAAAAGCTTAAATGTTGATGCACAATTTACCAAGGTGGCTTTATCAAATCTTAAAGACAATTACGACTTTGATGTAACTACTCATTTAGGCAGCTTTGATTATGGTAATGTTGTAAAAGTAATCAGTACGACACCTGAAGAGAATACCCGTCACTTCTCATCTACCCGTAATTTTAAAGGTCAGGTTAACAAGGGCAGTTCAGACAAAGCCATTACGATCAAATCAAGTTACACACAGGTGAAATTCGATTAACACAACATCCCCAATTCATATAAATTAAAACCCTTGCTGTTATCGGCAGGGGTTTTGCTATTTTCGGGGCATATCAGCCTGTAAAATGGAGTTACTCACCGACCCCGAAGCCTGGGTATCACTGGCTACCTTAACCCTGCTCGAAATTGTGCTGGGGATTGACAATATCATTTTTGTTTCAATACAGGCCGGCAAGCTGCCCACCGATCAGCAAGATAAAGCCCGTAAACTGGGTTTAATCGGCGCTATGGTCACCCGGATTTTGCTGTTATTATCTATCAGCTGGATTATGAAGCTCACCAAGCCTTTCATTAATCTGGGCGATGTGCTGAATATCAGTAACCCTGACTGGGCAGAACGTTTGGCTTTTTCAGGCCGGGATTTAATCCTGTTAGTTGGGGGCTTGTTCTTGATTTACAAAAGCAGTCACGAAATCCACGAAAACATTGATCATACTGAAGAGAATGAAGATGATACCAAACCACAATCGTTCTGGGCAGCTATTGTACAGATCATGTTGCTGGATATCGTTTTTTCGCTCGATTCGGTCATTACTGCCGTTGGTTTAGCCGATCATGTGGAAGTAATGATTGCCGCTGTAGTAATTTCTGTAGGCATTATGTTGTGGGCCTCATTACCCATTGCCAGCTTTGTAAATCGGCATCCTACCGTAAAAATGTTAGCACTATCTTTCCTGCTGCTTATCGGCGTATCGCTATTAGCTGAATCTTTTGATCAGGAAATACCTAAAGGCTATATCTACTTCTCGATGGCTTTTGCCGTGCTGGTAGAATTACTCAACCTAAAAGCAAAAGCCAAAAAAAAAGCAGCGAGTGGCAATTAATAAGCCAAAGTAAGGGATGTTGGACATATTAGTTAGATACGAAACTCTACAATAAAAAAGTATTTAAATTTTTTATAGCCTTTAAACGAACAGAAGCCGCATTTGCGGCTTCTGTTCGTTATGTATTTTAAAGTAATTTATTTGCTCAAGCGTACTATCTCACTGCCGGCCAAGAGGTAACAACCTAACCCATAATCTTCAAAATCGGGAATATGATCATAGCTTACAGGCTGACCGTCTTTAGGCTCTTTGCCAGTGCCTTGTACATAGCCTAACATTCCGTCAGGGTGCAGGCAATCTTTAGCCATTGCATTCCAGGCTTTGGCAATAATGGGTTGGTAAGTTGCCTTTTTCAGGATGCCGTTGTTTACGCCCCAGGCCATACCGTAAATAAACAGTGAAGTACCGGTTAACTCTTTACCGCCGTAGTTGGTAGGATCCATTAAACTTACGTTCCAGTAGCCATCGGTGCGCTGCAACGGTACCAAGGCGGTAATCATGTCTTTAAACATTTGCAGGTATTCGGCCCGGTGCGGTGCATTTTTAGGCATTACCTCAAGCACACGAACCATGGCTGCTACTACCCAGCCATTACCGCGCGACCAATAGCAGTTGGCCCCGTTAGGCTCTTTGTAAGGCGGCACAAAATCTTTATCGCGCCACCATAAACGCTCCTGCGGGTTATATAAACCTTTACCGCCATGCATCGTTTTTGAATAATTGTATATCTTGTACATTTTCTCAAAATAGCGGTCGTCTTTGTAGATGGTTCCTAATTTAGCAAAGATGGGCATGGCCATTTGCAAGGCATCTATCCAGTGCCAATCATCAATTTTATCGCCGGTCAGCATCATATCAATGTTTTTTTTGATGGGCTCTATGTATTCCGGTTTTTTATCTAATTGGTAAAGCTCAATGTAAGTTTGGCCGCAGCACTGATTATCGGCATTGCGGGTACTTAGCCCGTCGCGCGGTTCCCATTTGTGATGGTTGGCCCAGTCAATCGCGTACTGATAGTACTCCTTTTTAGGATCGATTTTATGCAAAGCCATTAGCCCTTCATAGTAAACAGCACGTGTCCATAAATTACTGGTGCGCACCCGGCCCACGTTAGTTACAGCCCCCGGATCGGGCCATTTCTTCATAAAATAAGCATTAGCGAGTTCCATATCACTCACAATCTTTGATTTGGCAGGCAGCTTTTGTGCCTGTAAACCCTTAAAGGGAGCTACCAGTATTAAACCGGCTATCATGATAGAAGAACTTAGTTTACTGTTTAACATAGAGTGTGTTTTATGATCAGCGTATTTGTTAATGGTGTTTGCCTGGCGAGCATTGCAATTAAGTATTTCCGTATTAGAAAGCGGTTAATTCATACTGCTCAATGCAAAGCATCTTTGTAAAAGTCAAGGATTTTACTTCTTTAATAAATATTTATTGAGCGAAAAGCCTTTGCTGTTCCTAATCCCATCAGCCACCAATTGTGCATTAAGCTTAGCACCATCTAAACTGGTGTGGGTATGATCGGTAGTAGTAAAGTAAGCGGTCTTTACTTTTTCTTCACCTTCTTTATCATATACATCTGATACCAGTTGGTTCAATTCGATAAAGATAGCACCGGCTTGTTTAGCCGCCTGGCTTGCCCACAATACATAATCGTTGGTATTACGGTTTACTTTACCGTCTTTCCAACTGTTGCGCGGAATGGGTGAACAAACCGCTACGGATGCTCCTTTGGCTTTAGCCTCGCTAATCATTTTGCGCAGGTACCAGCCATAACTGTGTATTACCTCCTGCTGTTTGGTTAGCGGATTGTAAAGCTCTTGTTGCTCGTCGCCATTGCTTTTAATGGTTCCACGGGCACGTGAGGTATCCACCAACGGGCTCGAATCATTATGCCCAAATTGCATCACTACATAATCGCCGGGTTTAATTTTAGCTACCACTTGGTCCCATAAACCTTTGGTTTGGAACGTACGGCTGCTGGTACCTCCCAAGGCGTCGTTTTCTACCGTGATGCGGGTAGTATCAAAATAATTGTTTAAGTAACTACCCCATCCCCATAAACCGCCATCACCTTTCCCCTTACCGTTTTTTACAGTAGAGTCGCCTACCAGATACAATACAGGTTTTGGCTTTTGCACAAAAGAGAATAACACACCGGCTGCGCCAACCAGTAATAGTGCCGTAATTACAGCTTTTATATTTTGAGAAATCTTCATCTTATTTTTTGAGATATTTATTTAACGCTATGGATGGATTAGCCTTAATACCCGCCACTACCGATTCGGCGTTTATCGTAGCACCCATTTTGTTAGGATGGGTATGATCGCTGGGGAAAAACTTTTTGACAGAATCTGCGCCCCAGGTATCATATTTATCTGCCGTGATGCCGTTTAGGTTGATAAAGGCCACTTTTTCCTGCTCAGCTATTTCTTTAGCCCATTTGCCATAGTCGTTATCAGCCCGCAGTACTTTGCCATCTTTAAACTGGTTACGCGGAATCATGGATAGCACAATCGGCGTTGCACCTTTGGCCTTAGTTTCGCGGATAAATTTGTGCAGGTACCAGCCGTAGGTATGCACGGTTTCTTTGGTACCATTGGGCCACGTTAAATCTACGGTCTCTTCACCGGTCCCTTTCAGTACGCCGCGGTAACCCGCTTTGTTGGTATCGGGCTTACTGCCTTCGTTGTGGCCAAACTGCATCAGCACATAATCTCCGGGGCGCAGCATGGAGTCTACCCGGTGCCAGCGGTTTTCTTTAATAAAAGTACGCGTACTACGGCCAGCCATTGCCTGGTTATTAACGCTGATTTTACTTAAATCAAAGTAGTCGGGCAAGATAGAGCCCCAGCCCCACTGTACTTTATCGGAGTTGTGCACAGTAGAATCGCCGATGAGATAAATAACAGGCTTAGTGGGTTGCTTAAAAGCCAGGCCTGCTATTATAGCAAACAAAACTAAGCAGGTTATCTTTAAATTTTTTGTTTTCATAAACGATACTTAACTACTCTGCCTTGTTAGATTTAGCTACCTCAACAGCATAAATCTCGTCATGTCCTTCAAAGTTGGCGCGAAAGATCACCCACTTTTCATCCGGCGAAAAATGCACGTTAGGCTCTTGCTTATAATAATGGCTCTTCATATTCACCAGCTTTTCCGGCTTAAATTTGTCGCCTTCCGGCCTGAACAGGTAGATCCACATCCCATCGGGTGCTTTGGCTACCTGGCCTGGGTCGCCGCCATCGCCGCAAAATAGCTTTTCGTCGGCGGTAACATTAAAGTGGATCGACCATTCGTTGTGGCCCATTTGATATACTTTTTCGTTACCGGTCTTCATGTCGTAGCCGGCCAAATAAAAAGTCTGTCCTTTGGGTTTTTGCAAATCAAACCACTCGGTGTTGCCCTGCGGCGACCAAAACTCATGGCCTGCAATTTCCATGGGCATGGTGCGCTTATGCAGCAGGGTTGATTTATTAGTTTTAATGTTATAGTTCCATATCCGGTCCACCTTTTCCCAAGGGCCCTCGTGGCTGTAAGAAAGAACGTTAGGGTCAGTAGGCGAAAACAGCAGGTGGTTAGTCCATTCATTTTCGCGGTTAACTTCTTTCAATTCTTTAGTTCGGGTATTCAGTACATACAACACATGCTCGATGTGTGCATTGTAAATACGCTGAAAAAAATCCTTCTTTTCAGGATACTGCTTTAAAATTTCGCGCTCCTGGTCGCCTACGGCTTTAACGCAAGCCATGTATGTACCATCGGCGTTGACCGTACCTACCCGGCCTTTAAAGGAAGGATCAAACGCGTAAATAAAACGCTCTTTACGGGTATCTACGTTGGCGGCAAAAATACTATCGCCGCATTGGTAATAGGCTTCGCGGGTTTTAGGGCACACCATTTCGCCGCTTACTTTTGCCCTGTTGGTGAGCTGAGTAACTGTTTTGGTTTTTAAATTGATGGTAAATAATTGCCTGCCCTGTGGTGTTCCGCCCGAAAATACCATCAAATCGCCCTCGGTACCGCGTTGCGGCACAAAGCAATTATTATTGAAATAAAAGCTGGTATTACCGCCTTGCCGATTTACTAAACGCACTAGCTTATGGCCTGTATCTTTATCAATCCACTCTTTTACCGGCATTGGCTTTTGCGAACCGGTAACCAATACCGGTTGTGCATGCACTAATGTGCTGCAACTTAATGCAAACAGCAGGCATAGTACTCTCTTCTTCATCATAGGTTATTTTTACTGGTTTAATTACCGTCGGGCTTAACAGTAGAATTTTTAGGGCTTAGTGGCCAGTTAAAACTTTCTACCGGATCGGGATGAGATGGGTCGAAAGGCTTGGTATCAGCCAAATATTTTTTTAAACTTAAGTTGTTGGCTTTAATGCCTTCTACGATGCACTTAGCTAACTCGTAAGCGCCGTATGGGTTAAAATGGGTATTATCTTCTAAAGCTTTGGTTTGCCCCGGGAAAGTGTTGGCTGGGTAATGCACTAAGGCTTTTTTAGAATTATCTACCCCTAACGCATCATAAAACTGTGTAACCATTTTATTCAGGTTAATCAGCGGTACATTTTCTTCCCGGGCTACCTTACGGGCGGCATCCGGGTAGTCGCCTAAAGTATTTACCGTTTTGCCGTTTTCATCAAAAGAACGGCGTGCGGTAGAAGTAACAATAACCGGAATGGCTTTATGCTCGCGGGCACGGCTTACAAAAAGCTTCAGCCGCTCAGTATAAGACTTATAAGCGCCGTCATTAGGGCCTTTTTCTTTCTGATCGTTGTGTCCGAACTCAATAAACAGATAATCGCCGGGTTTGATCAGGCTCATTACTTTATCTAATCGGTTGCTGCCTAAAAAGCTACCCAAGGTTAAACCCGACTCGGCATGGTTGGCAATGGCAACGCCGGGGTTAAAAAAACGGGGTATCATTTGCCCCCAGGCCGCCCAAGGCTCGTCGTCCTGGTCTACCACGGTAGAGTTACCGGCTAAGTAAACAGTAATCTGGTCGTCTACCTTTTCAATCTCCATAGCATCAATGCATGGTTTCGCCCCGGTAAATTCAAGGGTAAGGCGGTCATCCCAATCAAGTTTGCCAACCTCTCGCGGTTTAAGCTTAACCCGGCCGCCAGTGCTGATTTCGGGCATGCGCACGTTAACCACAAAGCTCACTTTTTTCATTTCGCCAGACTTGGTATTGGTACCTTCCAGCATTAAACGACGCGATTCGGCTTTCACCATGGTTTGGCTGGTGCCCTGCGGATCGCCAAGAGTAAGCGTTACTTTATAGTTACCTTCGGGTACCGCAACCGAAAAATAAAAAGGCTTATCGCTGGTGATAAAGCCGCTCGTTTTGCCAGTACGACTGACAGACTGTGCCGAAGTGCCAAAATCGAATCCGTAACTATCAGTATATACTTTCGATGCCACAACCTGCGTAAAGCCCGATTTAGGTTTGCCGCTGCCAAAATCAAACTTATAGCTGGTTTGCTTATTTTGAGCATAAGCATTTGAGCTCCAGGCAGAAGCTACGGCAGTTAAGGATATGGCAATGCATTTTACAGAATGTAGCCTCATCTTCATCTATAAATTTTAGAAACAGCGGTTTATAACTGCAATGGCGCAGACTGTTGGTTTACTGTTCGTCAAATTTATTTTATGCGGAATGAAAGCGTATCCTGCACCGTCCTGTTAAAAGCTAATGGCCACGGCAAAACAGTCACTATAACAGCATTGATACAATCTTTTCATTTAGCGCCCTTTTACCGGAGCTTTTAAGCTAATATATGTGGGTGCGTTACGATCGCAAGTAATTTTATCATCTACGTAGTGTAGTTCGGCTACCTGTATGCTGCTACGCTGACGATCGTACACACCGGCAGCAGGAGGCGTTGTGCGCCCGGGGTGAGTAAAGTAAAAAACATATGCCCGGTTGTTGTTAACTACGATATCAGCATGGCCGCCTATTACGCCATCATCTGTGCCAGTACCGGGTGCTTGTAAAATATTACCCTGTTGCCGGGTCCAGTTCAATAAGTCATCCGAACTGTAAAGAGCCAAACCATGCCACACATCCGTAATCATCCAGTGCTTGCCTTTCCAGTCAAATACCTTTGGTCCTTCGCCGCCCTGATCGGCCACGGCTTTTTTGCCGTCTGTCCAGGTATATAAATCTTTACTATCGGCATAATAGATAGACTTATGGTCGCGCTCATTATTATACCACATGCGCCAGGTGCCATCAGGCAAATGATATACACAGGCATCAATAACCCGTTCGGATGCCAGCTTCAGCGTAGACTCGTATTTCCAATTCAACAAGTTCTTGCTGGTTAAATGGAGTATGTTACGCGGATGGTTCCAGTCGGTAAATACACCAGGCACATAGGTAAGATACATGTGATATAAGCCATTGTGCTCAATAATTTCGGGTGCCCAGTGGGTGTAACCGGCCGTCGGGCGGTATCCAATATCGGCCGTATCTACATATTTCCAGGTAGCACCGTCTTTAGATTCGGCAATGCCTATACGCGTGCCATGCACCCAGGCAACGCCGCCGGTAGTGTCTTTAGCACGGCGATTGGTATAAAACATAAACCATCTCTTTTTGGCTTTATTCCAGATCACTACCGGGTCTGCAGCACCATCATACACCGGATCGCGAAACAGGGGCTTGGGGGCGGGTTTACCCTGCCGGCTTTCTTGCGCATTAGCCCCGTTGCCTAACGCTAAAACAGCAATTAATAATAGAAATACTTGATAAGGCTTTGCCATCATTTTACGTTGGATAATTTACAAGATGGCGGACGCTGTCAACCATCTTTCCGGTGCATTGAGTTTTATTTAACCGCTTTTAGTTTTTCATACTCGGCCGCGGTTACCTTGAACACGCTACCATGACGTATGCCCGAAGGCAACTGAACCTGATCAGACACATCTTTCCAGGTTTTTAAATCGGTAGAGGTAAGCGCACCGTATTTATGATTGCGGTATTTGTCAAAATATAAAAACCATTTGTTCCCTATTTGTATGGCGGTCGGTCCTTCGGCCCAATAATCGCCGGTAATGTTGGTGCCCATCTGTTTGTAGGGGCCGGTTAATTGATTAGCATAAGCAATCTTAATATTCTTTTGTACCGGCTTCAAAGTTTCGTCTTTAAAAAACATGATGAACCGTTTGCCGTAGGGCAGTATGGTGGCGTCAATAGTATTAAAGCCGGGATCATACAGCAATTTAGTTTCCGTAAACTTCTTAAAATCTTTAGTCAGCGTGTAATAAATACGATGGTTATAGCCTTTTTCGGCAGTGGTATCAACCGCCGGATAACGGCCGGTGATAGTGCTGGCCCAGTAAATCATGTACTGCTTTGTTTTAGCATCATAAGTAATTTCGGGTGCCCAGGTATTGCGTGCCCCGCTTTCGGCAGCCATCACAGGTAAAAACTGCTGCTCCGACCAATGAATTAAATCTTTAGAACTGGCGTACCCGATGCCCTTATCGGCCCAGCTTACCGTCCACACCATGTGAAATAAACCATCTGCGCCCCTGATGATGCAAGGGTCGCGCATTAGCCTATCTTTGGCTACCATAGGTTTTAAGAATGAACTATCGCCTTTTAAAGCTTCCCACTTCAAACCGTCGATACTAGCCGCCAGGTGTAAACCGTCGCTACTGCTCCCTTTAAAGTAACAGAACAAATAAATTTCTTTAACTGCCTTTTGCGTAAAAGCATTGACAGATAACAGGATCAGCAAAAGCAGGCAAAACCTTCTTCTCATATAATAATTGGTTTAAAAAGGTACAGGCAAGTGCTCAAATTTAATCAGAATAGTTAATGGTCAAATAGTTTAACTGTCCTACACCGTCTGTGCAAAGTTGGCAGTTATTATAATTTTGATTTTAATTTGTTGGTGCTTATTTATAAGTACCGCTACCAATAATTATAACCTGCTGCTTTTCATCAAAGTAGCCGTAACTAAGTATTTACATATGAACACCAAAAAAGCCGGGCTACTGATTTGCTGCGGATTGTTAACCACCCATTTATCCTTTAGCCAAAAAGTAAATGATGTGATTACACCATTGCACGCTATGAAGGTAAATTACCCGGTATCTTATGATATCACTGACCCTACCCAAGTAAAACAAACGCTTGATCGAGTTTTTACTTACTTAGATAAAAGTACCCCGGCACAATTTATCAATCGCAAAACCGATGCAACTATAGGGTTAAATGCTATTGATACCAACACTATATTTAAGCCGGGCGATTTCAGGCTTACGAGTTATGAGTGGGGCGTAACTTATGCGGGTATGTTACTGGCGGGCCAAGTAACCGGTGACGAGCGGTACACCAATTACACCAAAACCCGTTTAAACTTATTGGCAGATGCTTTACCATTATTTAGAAAGCTGGAAAATAAAAACACCTCCCGACGCAGCCCTTTACACTCGGTGCTGCAGCCCGGTGCTTTAGATGATGCTGGTGCTCTGTGTGCAGCTACCATTAAAACTATACGCTTTGGAAATGCATCGCCTAACCTGCGCCCTATGGCCGATAATTTTATCAGCTTTATCAGCACCAAACAACAACGTTTTGCCGATGGTACGCTGGCACGTAACCGCCCGTTAAAAAATACGCTATGGCTGGATGATCTGTTTATGAGCGTACCTGCTTTAGCACAGATGGGCAAGCTTACCGGCGATAACCAGTATTATGATGATGCCGTAAAGCAAGTATTGCAGTTTAGCGCCCGTATGTTTAATCGCGAAAAAGGCGTTTACATGCATGGCTGGGTTGAAGAAATAGATGTACATCCGCAATTTCATTGGGGACGCGCCAATGGCTGGGCGCTAATGGCCATGACCGAATTGCTTGACGTACTGCCTGAGCGGCACCCTGGCCGTAAAGCGGTTTTACAGCAATACCAGGCATTAGCTAAAGGACTGATCAACTACCAGTCGAGCCAGGGCTTTTGGCACCAGTTATTAGATCGAAATGATAGTTACCTGGAAACATCAGCTACTGCTATATATACTTACTGTTTTGCCCGGGCTATAAACCAAGGCTGGCTTAATGGCAAAGCATTTGGGCCGGCCACGCTACTGGCTTGGAATGCGGTTGCTACCAAAGTAAACAGCCAGGGGCAAGTAGAAGGCACTTGTGTAGGTACAGGCATGGCTTTCGACCCTGCGTTTTATTATTACCGACCGGTGAATGTTTACGCTGCACATGGCTACGGCCCGGTATTGCTGGCTGGTGCGGAGGTAATTAATCTGCTGAAGAAGCATACGTTTGATGTGAATGATAGTGCGGTGATGATGAAGAATTAATACCGATTAAATGTTCGCAATTCCTAAGAAACTAAGAAGCCGCTTCGTATTGCACGTTGCGGCTTCACTCTTAAAAAACAAACACTAAACAAAACTACAGTGTATAAAACATTGGCCTCATGAGCCCGTAGTTACTAAAAAAAAGCAGGCAACCGCTTACCTGCCCTGTTTGGCAGGTGCTGAATCAACCTGTTTATTCGTGTTAAACAAATTGATCCGGCAAAACCTGTAATGCAAGGTGGGTTTTACTTATTAGCAACTATTAAATAAATTGTTAAAATCTGGTTAGAAGTTACTCAGGCTCAGCAATGGGTAGCACAATTTGCACTTTTGTACCCACACCAACCTCCGACTGCAGGTTGAGCGTGCCGTTGTGCTGACGTATAATATTAAACGTTAACGCCAGCCCTACACCGTGCCCTTCGTAAGCGTAAGTATTTGATGCCCTGAAGAATGGCTCGAATATATGTTTTAGATCTGCCTCCGGAATACCAATGCCCTGGTCGGCCACATCAATTAATAACTGATTTTGCTCGGCTACCAGCCTGATGGTTACCAGTTTGTTTTTAGAATACTTGCAGGCATTAGTAATGATATTGGTAATAGCTAAACGTAACAGGTTGTCATTACCCATAGCATAAAGCAGTTGCTCGTTATCAGGCAGGTTAAGATGATCTACCTCTACATTACTATCCGGATATATTTTTTTGCTGGATGCAATGGCCAGCCAAAGCAGCTCGTCCATCCGCACTTTTTGCCAGTTTTGCTTTTTACCATCAAAGCCCGACTGTGCCAGCAGTAGCAGATTATTGATTATTTGTATCAGCTTATCGGTTTCCGTCCGGATGGTTTGTAAAACCGGATGTTGTGCACCAGTAGGATCAGGCTGATTTAATGCCAATTCCACTTCTCCATTAATGATGGTTAAAGGCGTTCGTAGCTCGTGTGAGGCATTGCTCACAAAGTTGGTTTGCGTAGTAAAGGCTGTTTCCAGCCTGTTAATCATGCTGTTGAAGGTCCGTATTAGTTCCGCAATCTCATCCTTGCTGTTGGTAGTTTCTAAACGCGAATGCAGATTGTCTGACGTAATCAGATTAACTTCTTCCGTCAGTTTACGGACGGGCATAAAGGTGTAATACGAAAACACCTTACCTACCAAGAACGCAACTAAAATAGCTCCTATAAAACCCAGCAATAATATTCGTCGTAGTTCGCTAATCTCCCGTAAGCCGTAAGGGTTAAGCGCAGATACAACAACAATATATTTGCTGTTTCCCTGTAAAACAAGCTTTCCAACAAAAAACTGGCTTTTGCTGCGGTGACGGGCGGTACCATTCTGTGTTACTTCTTTTACAAAGCTTTTAGGTAAGCCTTCTTCGTCGAAACGCCCGGTAGAGTCTGCTTGCAGTAATTGTTCTTTTTCATGATCCAGCCTCTCCAGGTAGCGGTTGCGTACTTCCTCATAGGCCCGGCTTTCGGCATCAGGATGCAAACGCACCCTCGACATGATATTTACCCGGGTTTCAAGCCGTTTAAAAAAGTCCTCGTAGTTAAATTTGTACTCAAAATAAAATATAAAGGCATTAAGCAGCACCAATATCCCGGTAGACAGGGCCAGGAACAGCAGCGTTATTTTATTTTGGATTTTCATTCTCTTCTACATCCTTCATCATGTAGCCCATGCCAAAAATGGTATGTATAAGTTTATTCGGATTATCCTTATCCAGCTTTTTGCGCAGGTAGTTCACATACACATCCACTACGTTGGTACCCAAATTAAAGTCGATGTCCCAAACGTTTTCTAAAATCTGGATACGGGTTAAAACCTTTTTCTGATTTTTGATGAAATACTCAAGTAACCTGTATTCAGTTGGTGTTAAAACTAACGGCACCTGGTTATTAGTAGCCACTTTAGCCTCAGTATCTAACTCGATGCCTGCAATTTTGTAAATCGTGTTAACGTTAGCTTCGTTACCCCGGCGGCGTAGCAATGATCTTACCCGGGCGGCCAGTTCCATCATTTTAAACGGTTTGGCCATATAGTCGTCGGCACCACTGTCTAAACCATTCACTACGTTTTCAGTCGAGTCGAGCGCCGTCAGCATCATTATAGGTACGTTTGCATTTTGCTGCCTTATTTGTTTACACACCTGTACCCCATCCAGGTCAGGTAGCATCACATCCAGAATAATCAACTCATAAGGACGTTCGCCAGCTTGTTGCAAACCCGAAAAGCCGTTAGGGGCAATGCTCGATTCAAATCCATAATCAGCAAGTCCGCGTTTTATTACTGATGCAACACTGGGTTCGTCTTCTACTATTAAAATGGCCATACTTTCTATAAAATTTTAATGCTAACAGTAAGTTTACTTGCTGGTTTATATTCGTGTAACGATAAGGCGGCTAACAAACTTATAAGTTAATTAACAAAACACCAATAAGCAGCCGTATTCTGTTTAAATCTTAATAACTTATTAATAATTAAAGATGTTTGTGCCAGATTTATCTTATAGTAGCCGCAAAATCAGATGGCCGGGTAAGGGTAGTTTGGTAAAAAGTGTTACTAAAAGCCGAAAGGCTGTTATACCCGGTAGCAAAAGCAATCTGGCTAAGGGTTAAACGGGTTTGTAACATCATCTCTACTGCGCGTACCATACGCAGCTGCTTTAAATATTGCAAAAAGGAAATGCTTAGTACCGATTGAAACAATCGGGACAACGTACGTTCGCTTAATCCAAACTTTTCGGCTACCGAATGTAAGGTTAAAGGCGAAGCAAAATGCACGCTTAAATATTTAACTATCGGCCTCAGCCGCTCATTTTGGGTAGTGGGTAAAACAATAGGTAAATGCTGCGCCCCCAAGTTGGGCAGAATGTTTTTTAATGCTTGCAAAAAAGTAAACGCCGTGCTACCCGGCTCTACAGCTCCATGCCACTGCCCGGCATACAACATCATTTCATGCAGCAAATTAGTTACCGGATAGATGCCCATTCTGGTATAAAAGTCGTTCAGGTCATCATCATACGTATAAAAATACACACTGCGTATAGCTGTAGCGGTGTGCCCGGCCTGTATAAAATGATCGGTGTTGCGGGGTATCCAGATATAGTGGCGGGCAGGGATTACATAAGTACTTGCACCTATGTGTACATAGGCGATACCCCCCTCTACATAAGTGATCTGCCCTTTTGTATGCTGGTGCACCGGGAACCGCCGTTCTGATTTTTCGTGCAGGACATATACCGATTCGGGTTGTTCATCAATTTGTCGCAGATACTGCTCGGTAGTTAAAAGCTCCATACACCGTTGGCCGGAATCATCAAATTTTCGGCAATTTACATAAAATCAAGCATCTTTCAGACTGGTAACTTTGCACATTCAATCAAATGATGATGGGTTATTTAGTGAAATATATCAGCTTTTTAACCGGCTTTATATTGGCCTGCGGCACCGCGTTCGCCCAAATGCAACCCGGGCAAAGTGCAGCTGCCAGCTTAACGCTCAACCAAATATGGGATAAAGCCGAGCATTATAACAAAAGCATACAAATGCAGCAACTGCATGTACAAAGCAGCGAAGAGGACATTAAAAATGCCAAAGCCGAGCATTTACCGCAGATTAACGCGACCGGTGAATATGCCAGGGTTAGCAACATGCCCTTATATTATAACGGTTTGTTTAATACGCCATCGCAATTTCCGGTGCTGCACAATTTTTACCGCGTGGGTGGCGATGCTTATTTTAACTTATACAACGGCAATAAAACCAACTTAAAAATTGCCGAAGAAAAAACCGAGCACCAGATACGCGAAGAACAAAAAAACTTAACCGTAGCCGAAATTAAACTGAGAGCTACTTCTTACTTTTTAGAGCTGCAGCGCAGCCAAATATTCAGGCAATTGATGCTGAGCAATATTGCCGATCAGGAAAAACAATTAGCACGCATTAGGCAACTGCAAAAAAACGGCGTGGTATTGAAAAGCGACGTGCTACGTGCCGAGCTGCAACTGTCACGCCAGCGGTTGACCTTAACCCAAATTGAAAATGATTTGGCCATTGCCAACCAAAAACTGGATATACTTATGGGTGAGCCCGACGATTTAAAAGTAAATCCGGTTGGGCAGGTAGCGGGTACCGACTCCGCAGCTTTAAAGGGTTACAACGATTATATAGCTGAAGCCCTAAGCCACTCGTACCAAGGTAAAATATCAGAACAGGAAACCAACTTAAGACGGTTGCAGCTTAAAGATGTTAAGGCCAATGTATCCCCCAAAGTGGGCCTATTTGGTAATTATGCTTACTCCTATCCACAAATACAGTTTTATCCTTATGGGCCTGTGTTGTACGGCTTGGGCATGGCAGGTATACGGGCCTCAATCTCAGTATCGGCACTTTACCATAACAAGCATAAAATAAAAGCTTCTGAGCTGGAATTTAAACGGCAAGAACTGGAGCACGAAGACACGCAGGATATGATACGGCAACAGGTGAACGAAGTTTACCTGCGTTATAAAGAAGCTTTAAACCGCATTAGCGTAGCGCAAACCAACATACATCAAGCTACCGAAAACTCGCGCATTGTAAACAACACTTACTTTAATCAGCTATCGCTGGTTACCGACCTGTTAGAAGCAAATACACAGTTACTGCAAACCCGGTTTGATTTGGCAGCGGCCAAAATTTCGGCACAAATGCAGTATTACCAGTTACAAAAAGTTATAGGCAATCTTTAAAACCACCATGAGCACCGCTAATACATACACCTCAACAGATAAACTGATTACCCGCGTTACGGCCTGGATAGCAGGGATTATTTTAATTGCCCTACTTGTTTGGGGAGGTATATCACTGTATAATCTTTACCTATACGAAGAAACCAACGATGCACAGGTACAAGAATATATTAACCCTGTTACCTCCAGAGTGGGCGGATACATTCGCGAAATCCGTTACGAAGAAAACCAGGACGTAAAAAAAGGCGACACACTGATCATCATCGACAATAGCGAATACCAGTTACAGCAACAAGAAGCTGAAGCGGCACTGGCTAACGCCCGTGCACAATTGCAGGCATTGAGCAGTAACATACAAACTACGGCACAAAGTTCGCAGGTGAACCAGTCGCAAATAGCGGCGGCCAAAGCCCGGTTGTGGCACCAGCAGCAAGAGTACGCTCGCTATAAAAAACTGTACGACGTAGAATCGGCCACACAGCAACAACTCGAAAATGTGCAGGCGGCCTTACAGGTAGCGCAATCTGATTATAGATCGGCTGTTGAAAGCTACCAGACCTCGCTCTCTAAAGTAAATGATACCCGTGTGCAGCGAGCTGTTTTAGAAGCCGAAATTAAGCGGAGAGAAGCTATTGTAAACCGCAATAAGCTTGATGTAGGTTATACCATTATTCGGGCACCTTACCGTGGCAAAATGGGTCGCCGGACCATTCAAAACGGGCAACAGATACAGGCCGGACAAACACTGGCTTATATTGTTGACCAGCAAGCCGGCAAATGGGTGATTGCTAATTTTAAAGAAACCCAATTACGCCACATGCATGTAGGCGAAACAGCCGAGATAGAAGCTGACGCTTTTCCGGGTCAAAAATTTGAAGGCCGCATTGTTTCCCTGTCTCCTGCAACCGGCTCCAGTTTCTCATTGCTCCCGCCCGATAACTCTACCGGCAACTTTGTAAAAATTGTGCAGCGCGTACCTGTGCGCATTGCGCTTATTGACAGCGCTAACACTATTGCCCTGTTACGAGCAGGTATGAACACCAATGTATTGGTGAAAAAAAATTAAGATTACAGATAATGAGCAATCATCCGGTTACAGTATTTAAGTCATGGGCGCCAGAATGGCTCATCCGGTCGGTTATATTCTTAGTGATATTACCGTCGATGGGCTTGTTCGGCTTGTCAACGGCTAACGGCAGCGCAGCAGCCGGATATTATGGTATTGAACCTGCCGATGTGCAATACTCTATGGTGGTTTTTTACGCCGCCGTAGCCAGTTTTTTTGCTTTGGAGCGCAGGTTTTTCAGTTTTATTGCCGTAAGGCAGTATCTGGTAATTGCTACTGTTGTTCAGATTTTAACGTCATATATCTGCTATCAAACACAAAACCTTCACCTCCTTTTTGTATTCAGGTTTCTACAGGGGATGGCCAATTGCGCCACCACCAGTATTTGCATCACACTCATATTTAACCGGCTGAGCAGCGATCGGGCACGTGAAATAGGTTACTCTGTTTTCTACTGCATCCTGCTTTGTATATCGCCGTTCACCACTTTAATTACGGCGCCTATTATTGATGCTTTCGATTTTAACATACTGTATAAAGCCATCATTTTTTTGTATTTGCCAGGCACCATATTGTTGTTTTTGTTGATGAATGATGTAAGGCTCAACCGCAAGTTTCCGCTTTACCAGGTAGACTGGGCCAGCTTTGTGATTTATGCTTTAGCGCTTTGCCTGATTGGTTACGTATTGGTGTACGGCCAGCAATATTATTGGTTGCAGGATGGCCGCATACTGACCAGTGTAATTGCGATTGCCGTTTTGCTGGGCATCCATGTGTTACGGCAGGCCAAATTAAAGCGGGCTTACCTTAGCTTAAAGGTGTTTAATTACCACAATTACCGCATGGGGGCGCTGTTAATCTTCATCCTTTACATTTGCCGCGGGGCATTTAATGTAACGTCGGGCTACTTTGCCACCGTGTTGGGTATGGACCCTATACATGTTGCTTACATGCTGCTCATTAATTTGGCAGGTATTATTTTAAGTGTGATAGTGTCGTCCAGATTAATTGTAATGCGCAGGCCCATGCGATTTGTATGGATGTCGGGGTTTGCATTTTTGCTACTGTTTCATGTATGGATGTACTTTTTATTCAGCACTCAAGCCAATTCTTCGGCATTCTTCGTCCCCTTATTTATTCAGGGAATGGGTGCTGGTTTATTGATGACGCCTATTATCGTTTTTATGGTATCATCAGTACCGCCGCAATTGGGTGGCGCCGCGTCGGCTACAGGTGTCTTTTTCAGGTTCACAGGTTTTTGTACCAGCATTGCCATGCTCAACTATTTTTCACTTTCGAGTCAAAGCGAGCATGTTACCCGCTTTCAACACAATATTAGTGATCTTAATCCGGCTGTTACCCAAAAGCTGACCGGCTACCGGCAGTTGCTCATTAGCCGGGGTATGGCGCCGGATCAGGCAAGTAAGGCAGCCAACGGTTTGTTATCGCGCACAGTGCATGCTCAGGCACAAATGCGTTATGCTATGGATTATTACGAAATGATCAGTTGGCTTATTTTAATTGTAATTTTACTGATCGCCTTATATCCTTACATCAACCGCACGGTAGTTAACCTGAAAGTGAACCAGCCGGCACCTGCTTCGTATTGAGCATCAGCAGCAATTGTAAACAGCTATTTCATTTTTTATTATAATCTTATCCGTTACGCAACGTTGTTGATATAAACATGTCTTTATTATTAAAACATTGACAATTAAGCTCAATGTTTATTAATTTTGTAACAGCGTAATGAAAAAGTGGATTCATATCTTCCTGGCGCTTTGGCTAATCAACGCGGTTACTTACTCTAATGCAAGTACCCCTGCTGATCTGTTTGGCAATATCCACACTGATGCCAATGCAGAAGACGAATCCTGCTTTCATACCAACACTTGGATTGATTACATCACGGCAGCAATAACCGATGCCGACGATGCAGCACCGGGTAAAGCGCACAGCATCAAGTATCAGCGCCGTTACGTACGCAGAAGCTGCTCAAACGATAATGTATTTGTACCGGCGCCAGATTTAAGTCTGCAATTTAAGCAGTTTAAATATGCTGTTGCCAATGCAGTCAGCAACTATACCCTCGGTATGGCTTTGCGGCCTGCATACTACAATTTCCTGTTCCGGCTTAGTCCTTTTTAATTCTTATTTCTTTTCTACTGTTTTTTTATTGGTATAAGCTTCGTGGCTTTATACCTTATTGCCTTTACAGGCATTTGTTAAAACTTTATTCAAGAACATAAGATAATCATGACGAAATTTAAGTGTGGGCATAGCTGGCTGCTATTAGTCGCTGCTGTTTTTATGGCCAGTTGCTCATCAAAAAAAAACCAGGAAACTACAACTCAAGACACCCTGGAACTACCCGTATTAACCGTAAAAACTAAAGATACGGTGTTGCAAACATCATACGTAGCCGACATACAAGCCCTCAAAAATGTTGAAATAAGATCGAGGCTGAAAGGCTTTTTAGAGCACATTTATGTAGACGAAGGTAAGCCTGTACGTAAAGGCCAGGTGCTATTTAAACTAAACGACGAAGAATACCGCGTGGCCCTGTCGCGTGCTAAAGCAGCCCTGAGCAATGCCGAGGCTGACGCCGTAGCTACCCACCTGGAAGTTGACCGGGTGAAAATGCTGGTCAATAAAAAAGTAATATCAGAATCGGAGCTTAAAGTAGCCGAATCAAAATTAAAGGCCGACCAGGCTACCATTGCCGAAGCACGGACTAGCGTGCAAAGTGCGCAAAATCATATTGCTTACACCGTGATACGTGCGCCGTTCGACGGCATCATTGACCGTATTCCACTTAAGGCCGGTAGTTTGATTGAGGAGGGCACATTGCTGACCAGCCTGTCAGACATCAGCTCTATTTATGCCTATTTCAGCTTCCCCGAAAACGAATACCTCAAATATCAGCGTAGCATCAACAATGGCGATACCGAAAGTAGTAATGAGGTAAAACTCAAACTGTCCGACGGAAGCAGTTACACTCATACCGGTACTATTGAAACCATTGAAGGCGAAATTGAACAAAACACCGGCTCTATTGCATTACGTGCAAAATTTCCAAACCCGCATAAGCTGTTGCGCCACGGTGCCAGTGGTAAGGTTTACATCACATCAGAAATGGATGATGCGATCATGATTCCGCAAAAATCTGTTTTTGAGGTGCAGGACAAAAGCTATGTATACCTGCTTGGGCCGGATAATAAACTGCACATGCAGGCCTTTACACCGCTAACCCGCTTTTCGCAATACTATGTGGTAAAAGAGGGTATTAAAGCCGGCGACAAAATACTGTTTGAGGGGGCTCAAAACGCCCGCGACGGTATGGTAATTAAGCCTAACATGCTTAAAAGCGCTCCTATACTGGCTGCAAAATAATAGTCCGCATTTTTCTTAAAGCTGTCTTGCCTTGTTTTTTATGGGCGATGCAGCCATTGTTTGATATCAAACACTTGAAAATCTTATGTTCAATGTTTTTATTAAGCGGCCTATCTTGTCGCTTGTTATATCCGTAATTATAACGTTACTGGGGGTATTGGCATTAATTACTTTGCCGGTTACACAGTTCCCAGATATTGTACCGCCCTCGGTAACGGTAACCGCCAACTATACCGGTGCCAACGCCGAGGTGTGTGCCAAAGCCGTAGCTACCCCGCTCGAGCGTGCCATTAATGGTGTACCGGGCATGACATATATGTCGTCGGTGTGTAGTAATGATGGTTTAACCGTCATACAGATTTACTTTAATGTAGGTACCGACCCCGATCAGGCTGCGGTTAACGTGCAGAACCGGGTAGCCACCATTATTGATGAGATGCCCGAAGAGGTAATTAAGGCCGGTGTTACTACCGAAAAGGAAGTAAACAGTATGCTGATGTACCTCAACATTATGAGCGACGATAAAGCGATGGACGAAAAGTTCATCTACAACTTTACCGACATCAACGTACTGCAGGAGCTTAAACGTATTGATGGCGTTGGTCGTGCCGAAATTATGGGCGCCAAAGAATACTCAATGCGGGTATGGTTAAAACCTGACCGCATGATGGCCTACAAAGTATCTACTGATGATGTGATTGAAGCTATCCGTGCTCAAAACGTAGAAGCCGCACCGGGTAAAACAGGCCAGAGTTCTGATAAATCGCCGCAGATGCTGCAGTATGTATTGCGCTACCCGGGTAAATTTTTTGAGCCTAAACAGTACGAAAATATTGTGCTGCGCTCTGATGAAACCGGAACTATACTAACGCTTAAAGAAGTAGCCGACGTTGAGTTTGGATCGCTCACCTACAGCATGGTTTCTAAAACCGACGGGCGGCCATCAGCGTCTATCATGATTAAGCAACGGCCTGGCTCAAATGCACGCGAGGTAATTAACAACATCAAAACCCGTATGGCCGAGCTTAAAGAAAGCTCTTTCCCGAGCGGCATGACTTATAATGTTAATTACGACGTGTCCCGCTTTTTGGATGCCTCCATCCATGAGGTATTGCGTACGCTGATCGAAGCATTCATCCTGGTGTTTATCGTAGTTTACATCTTTTTGCAGGATTTCCGCTCTACCCTGATTCCGGCTCTGGCGGTACCGGTGGCACTGATTGGTTCACTGTTTTTTATGCAGTTACTGGGTTTCTCCATTAATCTGCTTACCCTTTTTGCACTGGTGCTGGCCATTGGTATTGTGGTAGATAATGCCATTGTGGTGGTAGAAGCTGTTCACGTAAAAATGCACGAGGAACACTTGAGCCCAATGGATGCTACCATTAGCGCCATGAAAGATATTAGCGGGGCCATTGTTGCCATTACACTGGTAATGTCGGCGGTGTTTGTGCCGGTAGCGTTTATGTCTGGTCCTGTGGGAGTATTTTACCGGCAGTTCTCGTTAACCATGGCTATTTCTATTGTTATTTCGGGTATTAACGCCGTTACACTCACCCCGGCCTTATGTGCCATCATGCTTAAGCCGAGCCATGGTGCTAAAAAAGGATTTATCGACCGCTTTTTTAAAGGTTTCAATAACAAGTATGATGCTGTACAAAATAAATATGCCGGCTTTATCGGTAAAATTGCCGGACGCAAAGCCGTTACTTTAATCTTGCTGGCCATATTTTTTGTGGCAACATGGGGTACCAGCGCCATACTACCTACGGGCTTTATTCCAACCGAAGACCAGGGGATGATTTACGTAAACGTAACTACCCCGGCAGGTGCCACGGTTGAGCGGACCGAAGAAGTACTGGGCGAAATACAACGCCAAACCAAAAGCATTAAAGCTATTGAGTCGGTATCAACCCTGTCGGGTTACAGCCTGGTTAACGAAGTGGCCGGTGCCTCTTATGGTATGGCCATGATTAACTTAAAGGGTTGGGACGAGCGCGAAGAATCGTTGAATGATATTATTGACGAGCTACAGAAACGCACCCGCAATATTGGTGACGCGTCTATACAGTTCTTTCCTCCGCCTACAGTACCTGGCTTTGGTAACTCCAGCGGTTTTGAGATACGTATGCTGGATAAAAGCGGAACAGGTGATCTGCAAAAAACGGCCGAAGTTTCAAACGGCTTCATTAAGGCGCTTAACGAGTCGCCCGAGATTAATAATGCCTTCTCGAGTTTCGACCCTAACTTCCCGCAGTACCTTATCAGCGTAGATCAGCGTATGGCGGCTAAAAAAGGAGTCACTATCGATAAAGCCATGTCTACCCTGCAAACGCTGATGGGAAGTTATTATGCCTCCAACTTTATCCGGTTCGGTCAGATGTACAAAGTAATGGTGCAAGCCTCACCGGAATTCAGGACCAAGCCTGAGGACGTACTACAGCTTTACGTGAAAAACAATAAAGGTGAAATGGTACCTTTCTCCACTTTTATCAGGATGGAGCGTGTTTACGGGCCTGAACAGCTTACCCGATACAATATGTACACCTCGGCCATGATTAATGGTGATGCTGCGCCGGGCTACAGTAGTGGTGATGCTATTGCTACTATCCAGCGCATTGCTGCCGAAAAACTGCCGAAAGGCTACTCATTCGAATGGTCGGGTATGACACGGGAGCAAATACTTTCGGGCAACCAAGCTATCTATATTTTTATCATCTGTCTGGTATTCGTATACCTTTTATTGGCGGCACAATACGAAAGTTTGTTATTGCCATTGGCGGTTATCCTTTCGTTACCTACAGGTATTTTAGGGGCGTTCTTCTTCCTGAAAATTACCGGCCTCGAAAACAATATTTATGCTCAGGTAGCTTTGGTAATGCTCATTGGTCTGCTGGGTAAAAATGCCATCCTGATTGTGGAGTTTGCCGTTCAGCGTGAGCGCGAGGGCGCTACGGTGTTGCAAGCTGCTATTGAGGGGGCCGTATCCCGATTACGTCCTATTTTGATGACGTCTTTTGCATTCATCGCGGGTTTAGTGCCTTTATGTATAGCCAGCGGAGCCGGTGCTATGGGTAACCGTTCGATAGGTACTGCTGCAGCCGGCGGTATGTTGCTGGGAACGCTGTTTGGCTTAATATTAATTCCGGGACTGTACGTGATATTTTCAGGCTTAGCCAAACCCAAACAGAAAAAAGATGAAGCCGAACCGGTGCTGGAAACTGAAGAACTCAGCACTTACCATTAATTGATAACATCCATGTATAAATATAAATTATTTCTATACGGTTTACTGCTTGTCTGTTTTACAACGGCATGCAGTAAACTTAAAACAGTAACTGTAGCTCCACCGCCCGATATGCCGGGTTCTTACACGGGAAAAACTGATACGAACAATGTAGCGAGCTTACCTATATCAAGCTTTTTTACCGATAGCTATTTAATTAACCTGATTGATACTGCTATGAATGCCAACCCTGATATATTATCAGCCTTGCAGCGTATCGAAGTAGCTAACGCTAACTTACGTTATAACCGTATAGCCATACTGCCTGCCGTTACTTTAAACGCCAATGCCGGTTTAGAAAAATATGGTGATTATACCATGAACGGGGTTGGTAACTATGATACCAACTTATCGCCTAACATTAACGGTGACCAGCGTATCCCTAACCCAACACCCGATTATTTTTTAGGTTTCAGGAGCGCCTGGGAGGTTGATTTGTGGGGCAAATTGCGTAACCGTAAAAAGGCAGCCTTCAATCGCTTTTTAGCCAGCCAAAGCGGCTATAAAATGGTAGCTACTTCACTCACTTCGCAAATTGCTACGGCTTACTATACCTTGCTGGCATTAGACAACGAGTTGAGGGTAGTCCGTAAAAACCTGGAATTGCAAAACAATGCTTTGGAAATCATCAAAGTACAAAAGTTAGGTGGCCGGGCTACCGAGCTGGCGGTACAGCAGTTTTTGGCGCAACTTAAACGTACCAAAGGTTTAGAGTATCAGATTTTACAACAGGTAACCGAAACCGAAAACCAGCTTAATTTTTTAACAGGCAAATTCCCTAAAACCATCAGCCGCGATACCTCTATCAATACGCTCAAACTTCCATCAGTGTTAAAGGCAGGTGTACCATCACAATTGCTGTTGAACAGGCCGGACATCCAAGAAGCCGAGTTTGAACTACGTGCCATGAATGCCGATATTAAAGCAGTACATGCTGCATTTTTCCCGTCGCTTACACTGTCGCCATACGTAGGCTTCAATGCGTTCAGCAGTTCGCTGCTTTTTAATCCGGGCTCGCTTGCTTATGGTTTACTGGGCAACATCACAGCGCCTATTTTTAGCCGTAACCTGATTAAAGCAGATTATAACCGTACTGTTGCCCAAGGCAAACAGGCGCTATATGGCTACCAGAAAACTGTTTTAACCAGTTACCAAGAAGTATTGAACAGCTTAAAAAGTATTGAAAATTATAGTCAGGCCTACAGCCAGAAACAACAGGAAGTACAAGCCTTGAATAACGCTGTTGCTGTAGCTAATGATTTATACCTGGTAGGCCGTGCCAATTACCTGGAAGTAATTACGGCTCAACGCAACGTACTTGATGCCGAGCTGGAACTGGCCAATACCAAAAAAAATATTTTTATTGGTGCCATCAACTTATACCGTTCTGTAGGAGGCGGTTGGAAACGTTAAAGTTTATTTAGTTTTATCCTGCCAGATGACATAATGCCCTGTAAGTATTTCTTGCAGGGCATTTCTGTTTAATATTTAAAATAATTGCTGTCTGACAGTATGGTATACGTATCTGTTTTTTAATAAATACGTTAATAATTTCAATAACATTTATCGTAAAGTTCAATGTATCAAATTTGTGATTATGTTTGCTAATCAAATTTATATAAGTACATAACAGTTATACATGGCGCGCATCCTGTTGGTTGAGGACGAAGACAAAGTATCTTCTTTTATAAAAAAAGGCTTAAACGAGCATCAGTTTACTGTTGACGTTGCACGCGATGGCGTGGCAGGATTAATGGAAGTGCTGCAGCAAACCTACGACTTAATTATCCTGGATGTAATGCTGCCGTTGATTAGCGGCATTGATTTGTGTAAGCAAATCAGGCAAAAGCAAGCGCAGGTGCCTATTTTAATGCTGAGTGCCTTAGGCACTATTGATGATAAGGTAAATGGTTTGCATGCGGGTGCGGATGACTACCTGATTAAACCGTTTCATTTTAACGAATTGCTGGCCCGTATTGAAGCTTTGTTGCGCCGTCGTAATTTAAATGAAACCTCCGGTCACCAAATGGTATTTAGCGATCTTAAACTGGACACCTGGGATAAAACAGCAGAGCGTGCCGGCAAAAAAATCACATTAACGGCTAAGGAGTATGTACTGCTCGAGTTGTTTTTGAAAAACCCCAATAAGCTGTTGTCGCGCGAATATATTACTGAAAAGGTATGGGGCCTGCACTTTGATACGGGCACCAACATGGTAGATGTTTACGTCAATTATCTGCGCAACAAAATTCAGAAGGGTTTTGATAAAAAACTCATCCATACGGTAATAGGCATGGGCTACATCTTAAGAGAACAGCAATAGTCTTGCGATGAAGATAAAAACACGGCTTTCTTTATACTTTACCCTGATTAGCTGTGGCGCACTGCTACTGGTTTTGATAGCCCTGTTTTTTGCCGTGTTTGGCTTTTTGCAAACCGATTTTAATAAACGCTTGTCCGACCGGATTAATGTTGCTACACAGTTATACTTAAAGGCCGATGAAATTGGTGCCGACTCGTTGGTACAGGTGCAGCAACGCTATTTAGAACGCCTGCCGAATGAGGTTATCCGGGTATATAATGATAATAATAAAGCCGCATTTAATACTACCAGTAATTTAATCTGGAGCGATAAAATTATTGAACAAGTACGTAATGAAGGCTCAATTGAATATGAAGAAGGCGACCGCCAGGTTGTTGGCCGTTATGTTAAAGACAACCAGGGCAACTTTGTGATTCTGGCCTCAGCAGTCGACCGTAACTTTTGGCCGCGAATCATGATGTTATCTAAAATTACGCTGATTTTGTTTTTAGGCTTCAGTTCTATCCTGTTTTTTGCGGGGCAGTGGTTTGCCAAAAAAATGCTGGCGCCTATCAACAACATCATTAAACAAATAACGCAGATCCGTTCGAGTAATTTGCACCTGCGCATTGCACGCGTGAAAAACAAAGACGAGATAGCTGAGCTGGTAAGCAATTTTAACAGTTTGCTCGAACGACTTGAAAACGCTTTTGAATTACAACAGAGTTTTGTATCTAATGCCTCGCACGAATTACGTACGCCACTTACCAGCATCATGGGCGAAGCAGATGTTGCTTTGGAGCAGCCTCGTACCAACCAGGAATATGAGCGAGTACTGCAATCTATTTCTGCCGATGCTATGCACCTGCAACTTACCATTTCCAGCTTAATGGAGCTTGCGCAGGTTGATTTTAACTATACCCAAGCCGTTTTGCAGCCCACCCGTATGGACGAATTGATTTGGGAAATGCACGATTACTGGACCGAAAAGAAGGGCGAAGGTAAGTTGAATCTACGTTTTGCCGACTTTCCGGAGGATGAGGATATGCTCGTTATTCAAGGCAATAAGCCGTTGCTGTTAATTGCTTTAAATAACATCGTTGATAATGCCTACAAATATTCAAAAGATGCCCCGGTGAATTTATCTTTTGAGGCACAAGCTAAACAGATTATCATCACCATAACTGATTTAGGCCCGGGAATAAAGCCTGATGATATTGCCAATATTTTCAAATCATTTTACAGGGCCGAAAGTACCCGCCATATTCAGGGTAGCGGTGTAGGATTGTACATTACTCATAAAATCATCGATCTTTGTCATGGCTCTATTCAAGTTGAGTCTGATGGTTCAACGGGGACTTCTTTTGTAATAAAGTTTAATAAAACCGCCTAATCAGCCATTCTTAACATTAATCTTCGGCAGATTTCAATTAGCTATATAGCTAATCTCCTTTTTATTTCATCTGCTGCTATTTAAACACGGCATACTTACGTTTGACAACTGTTTCAGGCTAAGCAATAGCCCATTAAAAATCTAATGTCGTTCTAATGTAGGTTTAATGCAGGTCTAATTCTGCCGCATTAGCTTTGAATTATCCTTCTAAGTTCAAAGTATAATGACAAACACACACAAGGGCCTCAAAACCCTACTTTTGATACTTTTCTGTTTGGGTACCTCAAACGCTTTTAGCCAGACCGACAGTTTGCGCATAAGCTTTAAGGACGCAGAAAAGCTTTTTCTGGAAAATAACCTAAGCTTACTGGCTCAGAAATACAACGTAAACGCCACACAAGCATTAGTGCAGCAAGCCGGTTTATGGGATAACCCTGTATTAGCTACCGACCAGAATATTACCGATAACTCCAAAAGATTTTTTTATCATAACGGTGCTATGGGGCAAGTATTTGTCCAGCTGAGCCAATTGATTAAAACTGCGGGCAAACGCGGTAAGCAAATTAAGGTGGCCGAAGATGGTACTAAAATTCAGCAAGCTGCCTTTGATGACCTGATGCGCAACCTGCGCTATAACTTGCAGCTTGATTTTGCCCAGGCTGCCAACTTGATTGCCCAACGCCAGGTCTACACCACCGAGATTACTTCGGCAACTGCCCTGGTGAACGCAACCGACAAAGCTTACCGTGCAGGCAATACTTCGTTAAAAGATCTGGTGCGTTTGAAAGCATTATTATTCAACTTACAAAATGAGTTGGTAGAAAATGAGCGACAGTTAAATGATCTGCAAACCGAGCTAAAAACTGTTTTGGTGGTTAAAGAAACGCAGTTTATTATACCAATCATATCACCCGCTCCCGAAGACCTGGTACTTAACCCGGCAACATTAGCCGAGCAGGCTAAAAATACCCGGGCCGATTATCGCTTAAACCAGTTTACCTTACTACAAAACCAGGATAATCTGACCTTGCAAAAAGCTTTGGCCAAACCTGATGTAACTATTGGTGCCAGCTACGACCAAAACAGCAGTTATGCTCCGCATTATGTAGGCTTACAGGTTAGCGTCCCTTTGCCATTGTTTAACCGCAATCAGGGTAACATCAAATCTGCTCAGCTGCAGGCACAAAGCCAGGAGTACATTGTGAAAAACAACGAGCTGGAATTAACCAATCAAGTGTACAATGCCGTACAGCAATATAAATTAAGCGAGCAGTTGCTGGATAAAAACCAAACTGATTTTTACGACCGTTACGACCAGATTTTTAATGCAATGCTGAAAAGCTTCCAGCAACGGCAAATCAGTTTGCCGGAGTTTGTAGACTTTTTTGACTCTTACAAAGAAACTAAAATCAAGATTTTACAACTGCAGCTTAACCTGCAAAAATCTATTGCAGACTTAAACTACGCGGTAGGAACTACGGTAATTCCGGCACAATAAAAACATAACAAACAAGCACACTATAACGGTGATTAAAAGCACCGCAATAACCAACACAAGAAAATGAGAAAAGCAATCTTATATATGATGGTAGCCGGTATAGCAGGCCTTACCTCGTGCGAAGAAAAAAAGACTGGTACTATGGAAACCAAGCAGGTTTGTGTAAGCGACTCGCTGGCTAAGATGATTACCATTGATACTGCCAAAGAAACTGATATTAAAAACGAGCTGAAGCTTACCGGCGAAGTATCGTTTGATGAAAATAACGTAGTCAAGGTTTTTCCGTTTGCCAGCGGACAGGTGATGAATGTTAATGTATCCCTGGGCGATAAGGTAACTAAAGGACAGCTTTTAGCAGTGATACGCAGTGCCGATGTCGCCGGTAACTACTCTGATCTTACCTCGGCCAATGCTGATCTTAGCGTTGCCAAACGGCAGTTGCAACAAGCAGATTACCTGTACAAAAATGGCATATCGAGCGAACGTGATTATACCGAGGCTAAAGAGAACTATACCAAAGCCATAGCAGCCAACCGCAAAGTGCAGGAGCAGATAGCCATTAACGGCGGCGGTAATACTAATGCATCAGGCACTTTACTGGTTAAGGCACCACGCAGCGGTTACATTGTAGAAAAAAATATTACACAGGGTAACTTTATCCGTCAGGATAACAGCAACAGCTTGTTCACCATTTCGGATATGAAAGATGTGTGGATTAAGGCTAACGTATTTGAAAGCGATATTGCCAAAGTAAAAACTGGTTACCAGGCCAAAATAACTACGCTCGCTTATCCCGACAAAGTGTTTATGGGCAAAGTAAATAATGTAGGCTCGGTACTAGATCCGGACAGTAAGGTGTTAACCATACGCATCACTTTGCCTAACACCGATATGCTATTAAAGCCGGAGATGTTTACTAATGTACTGATATCAAATGATGAAGCTGCCCAGGCACTGTCTATACCCAGCCAGGCAGTGGTTTTTGACAGCGGTAAAAACTACGTAGTGGTTTACAATGGTAAATGTAACCTGGCCGTACGTGAGGTGAGTGTGATAAAAACGGTAGAAGATACCACTTACATAGGTTCGGGGTTAAAAGCCGGCGATAAAGTGATTTCTAAAAATCAGTTATTGCTGTATAATGCCCTTACCGAAGATTAATCAGCCAGGGTTTGCTACTCATTTTTAACATTGATATTCTGACAATCATTATCAGCCAATAAGCTGTACAAACACTCTTATAATGAACAAGCTCATTAAAAGTATTATATATTTCTCCCTGCGCCACCGGGCTATGGTGTTCTTTATGACAGGAATACTGGCTGTATGGGGTGTGTGGAGTTACTTAAATACACCCATAGAAACCTTTCCCGACGTTACCAATACACAGATCATTATTATTGCTCAGTGGCCGGGTCATAGCGCGGAGGAGATGGAAAAGCTGGTAACCATCCCGATGGAAACCGTGCTTAACTCAGTGCAAAAGAAATCAAACCTGCGTACCACATCGTCATTCGGATTATCTTATGTACGCATCATTTTTGATGACGATGTAGACGACTCGTTTGCCCGCCAACAGGTGATGAGCCGTATCATCAACGTTGAATTGCCTGATGGTGTAAAACCCGAAATTGAACCTCCATACGGCCCAACCGGCGAGATCTTCAGATATACGCTAAAAAGCCGCACCAAATCGCTGCACGAGCTTACTGCCATACAAGATTGGGTACTTGACCGCCAGTTTAAAGCCATCCCAGGTGTTGCTGATGTAAACAGCTTTGGCGGTGAGGAAAAAACTTACGAAGTAAGCGTAAACCCAGCCTTATTACAAAAGTATGGCCTTACCTCGCTCGATGTTTACAATGCCATTAACCGCAGTAACATCAACGTAGGCGGTGATGTAATTAATAAAAATGATCAGGCCTTTGTAGTAAGGGGTATAGGTTTGATTAACAACATTGGCGAGATAGAGAACATCATCATCAAAAATGTTAATAACGTTCCTATCCTCGCTAAAAACGTAGCCGAAATCAAAGAATCGGGCTTACCGCGCTTGGGGCAGGTAGGTCGCGATAAAAAAGACGATGTGATTGAAGGTATTGTGGTGATGCGTAAAGGCGAAAACCCTGCTGATGTATTACAACGCATCCGCGATAAGGTAACCGACCTTAATAACAACGTTCTACCTAAAGACGTTAAAATATCGACCTTTTATGACCGTACTACGCTGATAGATTTTTGTACAGAGACTGTTATTCACAACCTGATTGAGGGCATCGTATTGGTAACTGTGATCGTATTCCTCTTTATGGCCGATTGGCGTACTACGCTTACTGTGGCTATCATTATTCCGCTGGCCTTACTCTTTGCCTTTATCTGTCTGCGATTAAAAGGCATGAGCGCCAACCTGCTCTCGATGGGTGCTGTCGATTTCGGTATCATCATTGACGGGGCCGTGGTGATGGTGGAGGGGATATTTGTTGCCCTCGATCATAAGGCGCATGAGGTAGGCATGGAGCGTTTTAATAAACTGGCCAAATTAGGTTTGTTTAAAAATGTGGGTGCCGAAATGGGTAAGGCTATCTTCTTCTCTAAACTGATTATCTTAACTTGTCTGGTACCGATTTTCGCCTTCCAAAAGGTAGAAGGTAAAATGTTTTCGCCACTGGCTTATACTTTGGGTTTTGCTTTGTTAGGTGCGTTGTTATTCACCTTAACCCTGGTACCGGCACTGTCGAGTATACTGCTGCGCAAAAACGTTAAAGAAAAGCATAACCCGGTGGTTATTTTCTTTGAAAAAGGCGTGCGCCGTATGTTCAACTTTACTTACCGCAACCAAAAGTTGAGCCTGATAGTATCGGTGGTATTTATGACACTTACCTTTATTTCAGCCAAGTTTTTAGGTACCGAGTTTTTGCCTCAGCTAAATGAAGGCGCCCTTTGGGTTACGGCACAATTACCGATGAGTACTTCGCTCGAAAGCTCGGTGAATGTAACCAACAAAATGCGCGACATCTTGATGAGTTTTCCTGAGGTAAAACAAACATTGTCTCAGGTGGGCCGTACTAACGACGGTACAGACCCTAAAGGGTTCTTTAACGTGCAGATTCAGGTTGACTTACTGCCTAAAAAACAATGGAAACGGCACATCACCCAGGAAGAGCTGATCGCTCAGATGGATAAAAAGCTGAGCCAATTTCCGGGTATTATTTACAACTATTCGCAACCTATTATCGATAACGTAGCCGAGGCGGTGGCCGGTGTACCTGCATCAATGGCGGTAAAAATATTTGGTCCTGATTTTACCGTGCTCGATCATAAGGCTGATGCCGTACTGGGTGTACTTAAACACATTCAGGGTGTTGAAGACCTGGGTGTGTTGCGCAACTTAGGTCAGCCGGAATTCCGTATTGAGCTCGACCAGAAAAAAATGGCCCGTTACGGTGTTGCGACCGCTGATGCCAACTCTGTTATTGAAATGGCCATAGGTGGTAAAGCAGCTTCGCAATTGTACGAAGGTGAGCGCAGGTTTGATATCCGGATCCGTTACCAGAAACCATTCCGCGATACACAAGATAAAATTGAAAATTTGATGGTTCCTACCTTAAACGGTTCCAAAATTTCTATTAAAGAAATTGCAACTATCAAAGAAGTAACCGGACCGGCATTCATCTTTAGAGATAATAACAGCCGTTATATCGCGGTAAAATTCTCGGTTCGTGGCCGCGACTTAGGTAGTACTATTGCCGAGGCGCAGCAAAAAGTAGGCAAAGCAGTTAAGCTGGAACAAGGCTATAGCTTTACCTGGAACGGTGAGTTTGAAAATCAGATCAGGGCATCAAATACTTTAGCCCACGTTGTACCAGCCTGTCTGGTGGTTATCTTCCTGATACTGTTTGTAACTTTTGGTAATGCCAAGGATGCCATACTGGTCATATTAAACGTGCCGTTTGCTTTAATTGGCGGTATATTAGCTCTGCATATTACCCGCACCAACTTTAGTATATCGGCAGGTATTGGTTTTATTGCCTTATTTGGTGTGTGTATACAAAACGGTGTGATTTTGATATCCGTATTCCGCAAAAACCTGGACGAAGGGATGCACCTGGCCGAGGCGATATTGAATGGGGTAGTATCTCGTGTTCGTCCGGTGGTAATGACCGCGCTGATGGCCGCAATAGGCCTGATGCCGGCAGCAATATCTACCGGTATTGGATCTGAAACTCAAAAACCATTGGCTATCGTAGTAATTGGCGGGTTGGTTACTTCAACCATACTTACCCTGCTGATACTGCCTATCATATACACGATGGTGTATAATTTAATACATCGCCGCGAAAACCGGAAATTGCTTAGCAAAATCGGTGCTATAAGATCCTGACCATGTAATGTGGTTTTGGTTAAGTGTGTTTGTTAAAACGCGCAGGCCCGCGAGGGGCGTGCGCGTTTCTTTTTAAAATTAACTTGGTAATGGTTTGAATACCTTATGGGTTTAAGCAGAATGCTCTTCTTGTTCTTTTACAATCAACTTATCGACGGTTAGTGTGCCTACTTGCAAATCTTTAATCACCATGCGTTTGATAGCTATACGCCCTATGGCTAAAGCACCAATAGCCCAGGCTCCTAACGCAGCTGCGCCCAAAGCTGATGCACCGGTAGCAGAAGCACCTTTAGCCCTTGCCCCAATGCCTTAGGCCCCAATGGCCTTAGCTCCGGTCAGTTTTGATAAAGTATTTTGTAGTAGTTTCATACCTTTTTAAATGTTTTGATACCGATATAAATCAATATCAAAACATTAAAAAAGGTTGCATAAAGAGTAACACAGCAGTTTAGCTGTACTATATGTTAAGCTATGGAGATTTTGCTTTTCTTAGTAATGTTTACCGGTTGCGGAACTTTTACATAGTACCCGGTACCGTCATACACACGTTTGCGGGGATGGCTTTGACAAGCCGGAGAGCAGCATCCTTCCATTTGCGTGCCGCACTCGTCGCACTGAGTAAAGTGCTCATTACATTCGGGGTTGGCACAATTGATCATTTTGTCGGTCTTTTTGCCGCAATTGTAACAGGTAGATACTACCGTTGGGTTAACCTGATTAACATCAACCGTTAAACGGTTATCAAACACATAACACTTACCCTCAAAATCCTGTCCACCTACTTCTTTTCCGTATTTGATAATGCCACCGTGCAGTTGGTAAACATTCTCAAAACCTTCGTGTAGTAATAAGGCAGATGCTTTTTCGCACTTAATACCACCGGTACAGTAAGTTAATATCTTTTTATCCTTGTATTGAGCCAGTTCATTGATCTTGGCCGGAAAATCGCGGAAGTTTTCAATGTCAAGCGTTACTGCGTTTTTAAAACGGCCGACCGAATGCTCATAATTAGAGCGTACATCCAAAATAATTACATCCTCGGCATCCTTCATCGCCAAAAACTCAGCCGGCTCCAGGTGCTTGCCGGTTTGTTTCTGCGGATTGATGACATGTGGATCGCGCAACCCGAAGTGTACAATTTCTGATTTGTAACGCACGTGCATTTTCACAAACGACGGCTCGTCAACCTCATCGATTTTGAAATCGGTTGCGGCAAAACGTTCATCAGCATGAATGGCATCCATGTAAGCTTTACAAGCCTCGGGCGCCCCCGAAACCGTGCCGTTCAGGCCTTCGTCGGCTACAATGATCCGGCCGTTTAAGCCTAAGCTTTTGCAAAATTTGAGATGATCGGCAGCAAATTGCTCCGCATCGGTTATTGTTGAATAACAATAATACAGTAGGGTGTTATACTTTGCCATAAAACATTGATACTGCTGCAAACAGCGTGAAATGAGGCGCAAAGATACAAATTTATTCGGCCGATTTTAAACGGTGATATAAGTAAGCTTTTATATTACAATTTATTTAAAATCGTTCATTAGCTTCAATAACACGCCATTGGTCCATCCAAACCCGTCCTGCAAGGGGTACTCGCCGCCGCCGGCTTCGGGGCTGCCGTTTTGTACGTCATATTTTTCAAGCAGCTTTCCGGTTTGTTTAAATGAAGCAATATTAAGGTTCATCCAACGCTGGGCGATGGTTTTAGCCAATGCTGCATGACCATAATTTTGCAATCCTTTAATAGTCATGTACTGCAAAGGTGCCCAACCGTTCGGTGCATCCCATTGCTGCCCGGTGTTTATTGTGGTTGTAGCAATGCCCCCGCGCTGTAAAAACTGCTTTTGCACTAAAGCGGCTACCTTACTTGCCTGTTCTTTGTTAGCTATATTAAAAAACAGCGGATAAACCATAGCAATACTTACCTGATTAGATAATGCCTTGCGCTGCCATTGATAATCTTTAAAGCAGCCATTTTTCTTATCCCAACAATACTTTAATATAGCTACTTTACGAAGGGCTGCTTTACGTTGATAGAAAGCAGCCATTTTAGTGTTAACACTTAAAGTGTATGATCGTGCAATAATCGTTTCTAAGTGGTATAATAAACTGTTTAAGTCTACCGCAGCTAAACTGGTAGTTTGCAGGGTTGCCAGTGTTTTGCCATCAGCCATCCATCGGCTGCTAAAATCCCAACCCGACTCGGCCGCCGCACGTATGTTGCGGTAAAAGTTGGGTAACTTTTGGTTGGTTTTACGGCCGGTGAGTACGTCTTCGCGGTACGATTCCTCGCGCGGAGTAGTACTGCTATCCCAATAGCGGTTTAGTAAGCTGCCGTCGGCTAAACGTATGGTATGCTCAACAGCTGATCCGGGTTTCAAGGCTGCAGAACCATGCATCCAATACTTATATTCTTTAATTAGCTGAGGACGGTAAGTAATAAAAACTTTATTGCCCTTGTACTTGGCCAGCAAATCAACCATCAGCGAAAAGAATGGCGGTTGTGAGCGGCTAAGATAATAGGTTCTGTTTCCGTTGGGGATATGCCCGTATTGATCAATTAAATAGGCAAAGTTTTTCACCATGCTTTCTATCAAGTCATACCGCTTGCTTTCGGCTAAACCCAGCATGGTAAAATAAGAGTCCCAATAGTAAATCTCCCTGAAACGGCCACCTGGCACTATATAATCATAGGGCAAAGGCAAAAGCGATGTACCTTTAACCGTATCTGCAACGTGTTGCAGCACTTTCCATAAGGTGTCAATATGCTTGCGCACCCCGGCTGCCACATTGCTTTGGTAACCGGTGCTGCTGGCTGCAGGTACATCAAAATATTGATGTGCAAAATTTTTCAGGTTAAATTTGGGTTTAACATGCTCAATACGATAAGCTCCCATAATAGCTGTTGGTGTAGCTTTAGGTCTGGCATCTACAAATGTTTTTCCGTCGGTATACACTTGCTGCATTTGTATTTGCTCAAACAGGCCCGGATACAGCTGCGCAGGCGATGGATGCTGCTGTTGCGCAATTGCCTGTATATTTAAGAGCAATCGTGTAAAGAATAGTAAGCAACGGAACTTTTTCATATCACATACTAACCAATGGCTGCATGATTTGTCATCAAAAAGCAAATTAAATAATAGATGTTTAAACATGTAATATTTTGATATATCTTTACATCAGAAATCACAAGACATGAAAAAGATTACAACATTATTTGTAGCAATTATGGCGGTAGCCTTGGTTGCTTTTAAGCCAGTTGCCCCGGTAACTTTTAAAGTTGATGCTCAAAAAAGCAAAATTGAATGGACTGGTAAAAAAGTTACCGGCCAGCACGTAGGTACCATTAAAATTGCATCTGGCGAAGTTGCTACTAATGGTAAAGTACCAACCGGCGGTAAATTTGTTATTGACATGGCCAGCATGGAAAATACAGATCTTGACGGCGATAGCAGAGGCAAACTGATGGGCCACTTAAAATCTGAAGATTTTTTTGGTGTTGAAAAAT
This sequence comes from uncultured Mucilaginibacter sp., assembly GCA_913775265.1. Taxonomy (GTDB): domain Bacteria; phylum Bacteroidota; class Bacteroidia; order Sphingobacteriales; family Sphingobacteriaceae; genus Mucilaginibacter. The sequence goes on from CAJYJH010000065.1 coordinate 165,807, forward strand.
ATCCTACCGCTAATTTCCAAGCTACTAAAATTACCCCTGCAGGTGGCAACAAAGTTAACATTACCGGTAACTTAACTATTAAAGGTAAAACTAACGCAGTTACTTTCCCTGCAACTTACACTATGGCAGGTAACACTTTAACGGTTGTTGCTAACGGTGTAAAGGTTGACCGTACCAAATACGACATCCGTTATGGTTCTAAAAGCTTCTTCGAAAGCCTTGGCGACAAAGCCATCGATGACGAATTTTTGTTAAATATAAATTTAGTTGCTACCCGCTAACTAATCATATTTATTTCCGTATAAGAAAATCCGAGCTTTTACAGCCCGGATTTTTTTGTTTCAGAACTTTTAGGAATGAAACTTTTTACAATTATTTTTCGTATAGTTAGAATATGATTAGCAACTCCAAACCTATAAGTATATTGTTGGTTGACGATGATGAGATAAATAATTTTATTTCGATAAAATTAATTAAGAAGGCTTTAGAGTATACTGAGATAACTGCTTGTTTGGATGGGAGTTACGCAATCAAGAAACTTTTGGACCTTCAGGCCAAAGATCCTAACAGCTTACCCGACTATATACTGCTCGACATCAATATGCCAATCATGAATGGCTGGGAGTTTTTAGAAGATTTTAAGCGTTTGGAGATTGATCCGCTCGGAAAGTCAAAAATTTATATTATTTCTTCTTCTGTTTTTAGCAACGATATCAACAAAGCTAAGTCATATCCACTAGTAAAAAACTTTATTTCTAAACCACTTAACGTAGATAAAATAAAAGAACTTTTTACTGTAGAGAAAACTGCTTAAACGGGCGTTACCGTAAAAACCTCGCCATCATAACTTACTTTCCCTACCGCTACACTTTTGGCATGATAAAATAAGCATGACCATTTTTCGTCGGCCGCTTTTTTGCCGTATTCTTCGCGCAGGTTCATAGCTTTGCGTCCATCATAATCATACTTGGCTGCGAACTTCCGGAGCAGCTGTTCAGGCTCAGGCAGCTCATCCCCTCCAAAAAAACATTTTTCATCATTATCTTCCAGCAAAAACACCTGATGAAATTCGGTATGCCCACCAGATAGCTCATAATGTATTCCGGGGCGCACTTCACCATCACCTTCTACAAACTCAATGCGGGCTGCGTTTTTCAAAGTTTCAAAAATTGGCAACTTGTACGATGATGACTTGCCCGACCATGCATAATCCCATTCACCTTTTTGTATAATATGCGTAGCCTGCGGAAAGCTGGGTTCCAGTCTACCGTTACGCTCCACAACCAATCCACCAGTATGGTCATAGTGCAGGTGCGATTGCAATACCAGTGTTACCTCGCCGGGCGCAAAGCCAGCATTCCGGATGTGCTGATGCAATAAAAGTTCGCCCTGATCGTCTTTATAGCCTAAGCCGCTGTCCATCAAAATCAGATCGCGTTCAGTTTTAACCAAAAACGGATTAACATGTATAAATAAAGAGCCGGGTCTGTCTTTGGCGTTATCGGTTTGCGGGTTAAAGGCGATAAACTTTTTAGAAGAATCAACCGAGTAAGAGCCTTCGCCCAATGCAAAAATTTCCATATTTATAAGGTGCGCGTGTTAACAGAAATGTAACTTTGTTGGTTACTAACCTTTAAAATTCATTAAAGGTTTCAAAATGCAAAAGTATGCAAAAACGGTGGTCGGTAAAGCATAGCCCGGATTTAAAAGCAGTTGAGCAACTGACTACCGAACTGGGTATTGACCCTGTTTTAAGCACATTACTACTGCAAAGAGGCATTCATACCTTTGCAGAAGCGCATTACTTTTTCAGGCCCGACCTGCGGCATTTACATGATCCCTTTTTGATGGTCGACATGGAAAAAGCCATTGAGCGGATCGATCAGGCCATCAACAGCCGTGAAAAAATATTGATTTTTGGTGATTATGACGTAGACGGCACTACGGCGGTAACCTTGGTTTATAGCTTTTTAAGCAGCCGCTACGAACATCTGGAGTATTATATCCCCGACCGTTACCTGGAGGGTTATGGTATATCTACCCAAGGCATTGATTACGCCGCCGCTAATGGGTTTTCGCTCATCATTGCGCTCGACTGCGGTATCAAAGCGGTTGACAAAATTGAGTATGCCAACACCCTCGGCATTGATTTTATTATTTGTGACCACCACATGCCCGGCGAAACTTTACCTGAAGCGGTTGCCGTATTAGATCCAAAACGTCCGGACTGCACTTACCCTTACAAAGAATTATCGGGTTGTGGGATAGGTTTTAAGCTGATACAGGCTTATGCGCAAAAACACGATCTGCCTTTTGATGAAGTAACCAAATATCTTGACCTGGTAGTAACCAGTATAGCTTGCGACATTGTGCACATCACCGGCGAAAACCGTACACTGGCTGCTTATGGTTTGCAAAAGCTAAATACAGAGCCCATTACGGGTTTACAAATACTTAAAGAGTTAGCGGGTAAAACAACCGCGTACACTGTTGCCGATATTGTTTTTTTAATAGGTCCACGCATTAACGCCGCCGGCCGCATTGATGATGCCAAACATGCCGTCGAGTTGCTGCTGGCCAATGATGTTGATGTAGCCCACGAAAAAGGCAAGCTCATCAGCCTAAAAAATAACGAACGCAAAGAGCACGACTTAACTATAACCGACCAGGCACTGGCCATGATTGCGGACGATGCTATGGGCCTCAACCGAAAATCAACCGTGGTATTTAATGAAAAGTGGCACAAAGGCGTAATAGGTATTGTGGCATCGCGACTTACCGAGAAATATTATCGGCCCACTATTGTGCTTACCCGCTCTAACGGGCATGTGGCAGGCTCGGCCCGCTCGGTAGTAGGCTTCGATTTGTACGAGGCTTTGTGCGAATGCAGCGACTTACTGTTACAATTTGGTGGGCATAAGTACGCAGCCGGCCTTACCATGCAGCCCGAAAAAGTAGAAGCTTTTATGGAACGGTTTGAAGAAGTAGTAAGTGCATCTATCACCGAACAGCAACTGGTGCAGGAAATTTGCATTGATGCTGAATTGAAACTGGCCGACATTACGCCAAAATTTTTCAGGGTACTTAACCAGTTCGGTCCGTTTGGGCCCGAAAACATGTCTCCGGTTTTTGTAAGCCGCAATGTGCAGGCTTATGGCGGTGTTAACCTGGTAGGCAGCAACCACATTAAAATGTCGGTCTATCAGAATAGCTCTCCCTGGTTTGATTGCATAGCCTTTAACCAGGGCGAATGTATAAACGAGATACGCCAGGGCAAACCGTTTGACATTTGTTATACCATTGAAGAAAACATTTGGCGCGATAAACGCTCTATACAATTAAATATTAAAGGAATCAGATGCTAAGCGAGTAATCGCCTGGCAGCAAGGCCGATTGATGATATACATCATTGAAGTTGCCTGCCCCATTAACAAACATATTATGAATTTACGCGCCGATCATCTGGTAAAAAAATACAAGCAACGTACCGTTGTTAATGATGTATCGTTCAATGTATCACAGGGGGAAATTGTAGGTCTATTAGGGCCTAATGGTGCCGGTAAAACTACCTCATTTTACATGATTGTAGGCTTGATTAAACCTAACGAGGGCCGTATTTTTTTAGATGACGAAGAAATAACTACCGACGCGATGTACCGCCGGGCTCAGAAAGGTATTGGCTACCTGGCGCAGGAAGCTTCGGTTTTCCGGAAGCTTACGGTAGAAGATAATATCAAAGCCGTGCTCGAGATGGGCGGCATGAACAAGCAACAGCAGAAAGACAAGCTGGAGGAACTGATTGACGAGTTCAGCTTGCATAAAGTACGCAAAAACCGAGGCGATTTACTGTCGGGTGGTGAGCGTCGCCGTACGGAGATTGCACGTGCTTTGGCTGCCGAGCCTAACTTTATTTTATTAGACGAGCCCTTTGCCGGTGTAGACCCTATTGCGGTAGAAGAAATTCAGAGCATGGTGGCCAAGCTCAAACATCGCAATATCGGCATCCTGATTACCGACCACAATGTACAGGAAACTTTATCTATTACTGACCGGGCTTATCTTTTGTTCGAGGGTAAAATTTTAGAATCGGGTGTGCCCGAAGTGTTGGCTGCTAACGAGATGGTGCGTAAAGTTTACCTGGGTGCAAACTTTGTACTTAAAAGAAAAACTTTTGTTTAATTTCGGAGCCACACTATGACCATTATAAATTCTGTTGCTACCTGGTTCATGAAAAAGCGCATTCATCAGATTGAGCTTTTTATGAAGTATCCCAATGAAGTTCAGGATGAATGGTTTAACCAGCTTATCGGCAATGCTCAGGACACCGAGTGGGGCCGCAAACACCACTACCGCAGCATTGATACCCTCGCCGATTTTAAACAACGTGTACCTTTACAAAACTACGATACTTTAAAGCCCTACATTGAGCGGATGCTGCAGGGGGAACAAAACGTGTTATGGCCGTCAGAAATTCGCTGGTTTGCTAAGTCGTCAGGTACCACCAGCGATCGCAGTAAGTTTATCCCGGTAAGCGAAGAGGCTTTGGAGGAATGCCATTTTAAAGGTGGCAAGGATATGCTGACCATCTACTGCAATAACCGGCCCGATGCCCTGCTGTTTACCGGTAAAAGTTTGACTTTAGGAGGCAGTCATCAGATTGGCCAATTAAATGCAGATATTTCTTTCGGCGACCTTTCGGCCGTGATTATGAAAAATCTGCCCTTATGGGCTGAGTTTTACCGCACGCCCGACCTTACTATTGCCCTGCTCGAAAACTTTGAAGAAAAGATTGAGAAGATGGCCCACGCCACTAAAAACGTTAATGTGACTTGCATTAGCGGCGTGCCTACCTGGAACCTGCTGTTATTCAAACGTCTGCTCGAAATTACAGGTAAAAATAACCTGCTCGAAATCTGGCCCAACCTGGAGTTGTACTTCCACGGTGCCGTAAACTTTACGCCTTACCGTGAGCAGTTCAAAAAACTGATTCCCAATGATGACATGTATTACCTGGAAACCTACAATGCATCAGAAGGCTTTTTCGGGATACAGGACAGGGAAGAACCCGGCGACATGCTGTTGATGCTGGATTACGGCATTTTTTATGAGTTTTTACCATTAGACCGCCTTAATGACGAAAACCCGGAAACGCTTACGCTGGACGAGGTAGAGCTTGATAAAAACTATGCATTAATCATTAGTACTAATGCAGGTTTATGGCGATACATGATTGGCGATACCGTTAAATTTACTTCACTCAATCCGTACCGTATCCAAATTACGGGTCGTACCAAGCACTACATTAATGCTTTTGGCGAAGAAGTGATTATAGACAATGCAGAACGTGCCTTGGCCGAAGCCTGCCGACAAACTGAAGCTGTTATCCGCGATTACACGGCTGCCCCTATCTACTTTACAGATAGTAAGTGCGGAGGGCATGAATGGATCATAGAGTTTGAAAGAAAGCCTGCCGAATTTGAACGCTTTGTTGATTTGCTGGACGAAACCCTGCGTAAGGTAAATTCGGATTATGACGCCAAGCGTTTCAAAGATATGGCTTTGCGCCGCCCCCAGGTGCACGCCGTGCCCGAGAATACATTTGTGAAATGGATGAAACTTCGCGGTAAATTAGGCGGTCAGCACAAGGTGCCACGCCTGGCTAACAACCGTGAATATGTGGATAGCATTCTGACTATGATTAATCAGAAAGACTTGTCTATTTGCTAAAGCGTATTCTTACTTTAACTGTTTCTGCTATTCCGTCAGCATTAGCCACCCATCCCTGGTAATCTTTAATTAACGCCATAGCTTTTGCATCAGCCCCGGCACTCAGGCTTTTGATGATTTTGATGTCGGAGATGGTGTTGTTTGAGTTTACTGTAAAACTCACTCTTACCACACCAGTTTTGCCATCCGGGCTTTGCGCTTCTTCTTTTAGATAGTTATTAAAATCTTTCCATCCATTTATTGGGTGTGCGTTTAAGTCTTTTTCAGTTTCATGCTCGGTTCTCGCTACCACTACCTCGCTCAAAGCCCCACTATTTGCCGTTAAATATATCTTCAGGCTGTCAGTGCCCTTAACTTTCTTTTCGCGGGTATTATAACCAATGTAGGCAAAAACTAACTCCGCGTTCTTATCTGCGTCGATAGTAAACTTACCATCAGCATTGGTTTGAACCGCTTTATTAGTTCCTTTAATCTTTACCGTTACTCCGGGTAATGGAGATTGGTCATCAGCTGATATTACCTGGCCCTTTACTGTACCAATAGTTTTTGTTTTAATGATGATGACGCCATTAGTTGCCCTCGACCCATAGATAGCAGCTGCGGAAGAATCTTTTAAAACATTTACAGAGGCAATATTATCCGGGTTGATGCCATTGATTTTATCAACCACCTTTCCGTCTACTATAAAAAGCGGCTGCCGGTCTTTATTGATTGATAATATTCCGCGAATTTGAATACTTTGAGATGAACCCGGCTTATTTTTTCTTTCAGCCGGTGACACTGCTATGCCCGCGACTCTACCGACCAGCGCTGGCTGAATACTTTGCGATTCTACTGTCGCTACGGAACCGGTTATAGTTCGTTTGCTTTGTGTACCATATCCTATTATAACTACCTCATCCAACTGACGACCCAAATTTTCTTTGGCTTTCTGTTTAGCTTTACTATTAGCAGCAACCAGATTAGCACGGTCAGGCGAAGTATTGTTTACCGAGTCGAACTTTAGTTCTGCCAGTCTCGCCAAGGCTGCGTTCGAACTATCTGCTCTCACATCAGCCAATAAATTGGCCTTTACTCGTTTGTTTTTTAATCGTGGTTTAGTTGCCACCCACCGGGGCGCTGCAGGCTTAAGCTCAGGTTGTACAATTTGCGGGTTAGGTTTTATTGTAGTTACTGGCGGTGTTTTTACTACTTCGGTTTTGTCGGCAGTAGGCGTATCTTCTACAGAGGCTGAGGGTTGGTTAAATAACCAATACCAGATACCTATGCTAACAAAAATCAGTACAGTGGCTGCCATGCTTAGCTTAGTTAATAATCCTAAACGTTTACTTTCTGGCTGTATGCGCTGTTGTAAACGCCTGTTCAGCTCTTGCAAATGAGCAACTGATGACCCTTGCTTCTGCGCATAGCCTTCCAGCGCGTCCGCTAAAAACGGATCGTCAAGTGCCTGGCGCTCCAGCTCGTGCATGGCACGGGCATCCAGTTCGCCGTTCAGGTACTTCTCAATTATTACTATGTCGGGCTTATTAACGCTCACCTTGTTTTTCTAAACAAATTTTTAAATTTCGTTTACCGTTCTGTATATAACTTTTTACTTCGTTTAAACTGAAGCCGGTTAGCTCGGCTACTTCTTTATAACATTTTTCTCTGATGTAAAATAACTCCACACTGCGCTGCTGTTCTGACGATAGCGTTTGCATGCATTTTTCTAACGCAGTCAGGTTTTGCTCATTGCTTACTTCTTCATGATGCAATACAAACGGAAATTCCATAAACTCATCTATGTTTATAGTCTGCGTTTTTTTGTTGGCACGCAGCTGCGTCAGGCAAAAATTACGGCTCAATACATACAACCAGCTTTTAAATTGCTTTACATCATGCCGGGTTACCTTTATCACTAACTCTTCAAAAATCTGCATTACCGCATCCTTGCTTTGCTCTTCGTCCTGCAAATACTTGAGGCATACACCAAAAACCATAGGCATGTAGGGCTCATACAAACGGCCCAATACAGCCAAATCACCTGTTTGGCGATATTGCTGCAGCAACGCTTCGTCGTCTGCCGTATCGGCCTTATGCTTTTTATTGAACCACCCCATGCAAGGCCATCAAAATAAATTTTTTATCCGGTTTATGGAAATTGTATGCTGTTGCATCTTCTCTGTAAACTAACGTAAGATTATCATGAAAAACCTTTTGCTACTCATGCTTTTGAGCACGACGTTCCTCAATGCGGGTCATGCCAAGCAGATTATTATGGGGCTCGTTTATGATACTAAAGACAAACAGACATAGCCTGCAGTAATAGTAGAAGGTATGGGCTATAGACAGTAAAAACGATAAGGCTGAGGATTTTAAAATGACAGTAGCCAAAAAAATTTGCGCTTATCGTCACTTATGCAAATTAAAAACGCTCAAGCAAAGCTACATGTCAATATTGTTTACGTACGTATTCCTAAGCGTCTATAATAACTAAAATAAGGCCTACTTATTGGATACAGAAACTGTTTATACAGGATGTTAGGCATTAGAATCTGCTCTTCCGTATTATCACCAGCAATCTAAAGCTGAAAAGCTTAAACGTCCTGCCCGGTTCTGTGTAGCCGGCAGGACTTGTTATTCATCTGCCTTAAATTCATTTGCCAGCGTAGTGCCTAACGCAGCATATTTTTCTTTAGTGTCTGACGGATACTGATATAAGAAGTGCGAAAAGATCAACTCGCCGGTGGCAGGTAGTTCAGCTACAATAATTTTATACAAATACTGTGTATTGTCTTTATTGGCTTTAACACCAATGCTAAAATTATAACCTTTAACGCCTTTGCAGAGTGAGGTAATTTTAACTTTGCCTAACTCTTTGTCTTTACCGGCTTTAATCACTTTGATGTAATCATCTATCGCTTTCTCTACCGCTATGATATCACCCGCTTTTATGCCGCGCCGCTTAGCTAAGGGAAAAGGCACCACCTGCCCTGCAAATACTTTAAAAGATGCTTGCTTGTCGGGGCTGAGGTAGGTAATCGTGTCAATATAAGCGTTACTTACTTTGCGCACTTCTCCAATTACTTCTTCTTTAGGCCAAATCTCTTTATAGTATTTGGGATAGTAGTAAGAGTAGCTGTAAGACACGTTACGATTAAGTGCATAGTGAGCTGTATCAAGCTTAATACCAGTTCCCTCGAATAAGCAGGGCACATTACGTTCCAGCAGCTTTTTTAGCTGCGGATCTTGTGCCTGTCCAAAGGCGCACCAGGCAAAACAGAATATCAGCAGGTAAGTTACAAAGGTTTTCATTGGCTAAATTTATTGCTGATAAGAAAAGCCCTTTAGTTTTCACTAAAGGGCTTCTCCGTATTAAGAGCTTTATGGATTATATCAATAATCTTACCGGTTCTTCCAGCAATGATTTTACAGTGTTTAAGAAAGCTGCAGCAGTTGCGCCATCAACCGTACGGTGATCGGCACTTAGCGTAACCTTCATCACATTGCCTGGCACTACAGCACCATTTTTAACCACAGGTACTTGTTGTATACCAGCTACAGCCAAAATACAAGAGTCAGGCGTGTTAATGATGGCAGTAAAGTCATCTACACCAAACATACCTAAGTTAGAGATAGTAAAGGTTGAACCTTCCCAATCAGATGGTTGCAGCTTTTTGTCTTTCGCTTTTTTAGCAAATTCTTTAACCTCAGCACTAATGCGGCTTAAAGATTTACCGTCAGCAAAACGTACTACCGGTACCAACAGGCCTTCGTCTACTGCAACGGCAATACCAATGTTAACGTGCTCGTTAAAGCGGATTTTATCGCCCAACCATGATGAATTGATAGCAGGGTGTTGTTTTAAAGCAACGGCACAAGCTTTAACCACCAGGTCATTGAATGATATTTTAACCGGAGCAACTTCATTCATTTTGGTACGGGCCACGATAGCAGCATCCATATCAATAGAAACAGTTACAAAGAAATGCGGTGCAGTAAACAAGCTTTCGCTTAAGCGTTTGGCAATTACCTTACGCATTTGCGTTACCGGTTTCTCAGCAAACTTCTCTTCGCCTACAAACGGAGCCAAAGTAATGGTTGGACCAGCTTTAGCAGCACCTTCTTTAGCATTAGCACTTGCAGCCTGCTCAGCCTGTACTTGCTCAGTAGTTGCAGTGGCACCTTTATCAGCAGATTTTGCAGATGGGGTAAAGCCTTCAACGTCTTTCTTTACAATGCGGCCACCTTCAGCACTGCCTTTAACTTCGTTAAGGTTGATGCCTTTATCTTTAGCTATCTTGCGGGCTAAAGGAGAAGCTTTTACACGGCTATCGTCATCAGATGATGATGAATCAGATGCGCTTTCTTCGGTTGCTTTAGTTTCTTCAGCAGGTTTCTCTTCTGTTTTAGCAGCCGGAGCACCCGAGCCACCTTTTAATAAAGGAGTAACATCAGTACCTTCTTTACCAACAATGGCAATAATGTCATTTACTTTGGCAGCCTGACCTTCTTCAACACCAATGTAAAGTAAAGTGCCTTCTTCGTAACCCACCACTTCCATGGTAGCCTTGTCGGTATCTACATCAGCAAGTGAATCGTCAGCTTTAACTTTATCGCCTACTTTAAAGTTCCATTTGTTAATTACCCCCTCTGTCATGGTATCGCTCAAAAGCGGCATACGAATAACAGCGGCAGGAATGTTTGAGGTATCAACCGCAGGCTCATCAGCAGCAGGTTTTTCTTCTTTAGGAGCAGCAGGCGCTTTGTCTTCAGCTGGTTTTGATTCTGCAGCAGGGGCATCACCGCCTTCCAATACTGATTTATAATCTTCGCCTTCTTTACCAATAACGGCAATTACAGCGTCAACCGGAGCAGCTTTACCTTCTTCAATACCGATATACAGTAAAGTGCCGTCCTGGTACGATTCAAAATCCATCGTGGCTTTATCGGTTTCAACCTCGGCAAGCAAGTCGCCGGATTTTACCTTATCACCCACTTTTTTATGCCATTTAGCGATAACCCCTTCGGTCATGGTATCGCTCATTTTGGGCATTTTAACTACTTCAGCCATATTGTATTGATGAATAGTTTGATTTAAATATGTTTATAATAGGTTAGTCGCGGATGTAAGGATAATCGTTCTGTACGTATACGTCAGTGTATAGTTCAGAAGCTTCCGGCCATGGTGACTCTTCTGCAAATTGTACAGCCTCGTCAACCTGAGCTTTTACTTTAGCCGCAATTTCTTCAAACCACTTTTCATCAGCATAACCTTCTTTTTCGATGGCTTGTTTAACTATCTCAATCGGGTCTTTCAGTTTGTAGCTTTCTACCTCTTCTTTAGTACGGTATTTTTGCGGGTCAGACATAGAGTGACCTTTGTAGCGGTAAGTGCGCGCTTCCAGGAAGGTTGGTCCTTCACCTGCACGGGCACGTTGTGCTGCCTCGTCCATAGCGTTGTGTACTGCAACCGGGTCCATACCATCAACAGGTGATGAAGGAATACCGTAAGGGATACCTAATTTATAGATGTCAACCTCGGCAGTAGTACGTGCTACCGAAGTACCCATAGCGTAACCGTTGTTTTCGCAAACAAAAATCACAGGTAGCTTCCATAAGGCAGCCATGTTAAAAGTTTCGTTTAAGGCTCCCTGGCGTACAGCGCCATCGCCCATATAACAAACACATAGATGATCGGTACCTTTAAATTTCTCGGCAAATGCAATACCGGCACCCAAAGGTATCTGGCCGCCTACAATGCCGTGTCCGCCATAAAAGTTATTTTCTTTATCAAACATGTGCATAGAGCCACCTTTGCCTTTAGAGCAACCGGTTGCTTTACCATACATTTCGGCCATGATTGCTTTTGGAGTTGTTCCTTTAGCTAATGCGTGAGCATGATCGCGATAAGCAGTGATCATACTATCTTCATGTTTTAATGCAGATACAGCTCCGGCTAATACGGCCTCTTGACCAATGTATAAATGACAAAATCCTCTGATTTTCTGCTGTCCGTATAACTGTCCTGTCTTTTCTTCGAACTTACGCATTAAAAGCATCAGTTCGTACCACATCAGGTAGGTGTCTTTAGTTATTGCGATTGAACTCATTTATTAAACAATCAATTTCTGTTTTTAGGATGCGCAAATCTAATTATATCCTTGAAAAAAAAGGATTATAGGACACAATACTTTAAAAATATTTTATCTTGCGCACCGCAAAAGCAACTTTTTTTTGCTTCAGGCGTACAACAGTTAATTTTAAAATAATTTGTTTTCCAGACTTGGATATATAGAAAGTTTATATAGCTTTGTCTTTAACAATAGACACCAGTGTCCATTTTAATAAACAAGTACTGAATTTAAACCCTGATAACTGTTGATTAGATGAAGAAACTGTTTTTAGCTACTGCCTTGTTTCTGAGCGTTTTGAGCACACAAGCGCAAACAAAAAATGTTCCAAACCAGGCAGAGGTAGAAAGTGATGAAGATAAGAGTTTAGCTAAAGGTTACTTTTCTCAAATTATGGGTGTAGCGATGTCTGCTACCTCGAACGTAAAATTATTTCAGTTTGTATATGATTGGATCGGCACCCCTTACCATTTGGGTGGCGATACCAAAAGTGGTATAGATTGCTCCGGTTTTGCTTACCAGTTATATACTAAAGTATTTAACACTGCTATAGGTAACAATAGCCGTAATATTTTCAGCATGGTTAACCCGGTTGGAAAAGAGGAGCTGAAAGAAGGAGATTTAGTTTTCTTTAAAATACACAGCCGTGCTATTACTCACGTTGGCGTATACATTGGCAACGGCAAATTTGCTCATGCCTCATCAAGTAAAGGCGTAATGATAAGCTACCTGGCCGATCCGTACTGGACGCGTTATTATTATAAAGGCGGCCGTTTATTAGCAGATGCCCCTCAGACTAACTAACATATAAAAGTTGTTTTTTAAAAAGCTCCCTTTTGCAAGGGAGCTTTTTTTATGCCTTTATTCGGCGTCTTTAGTATTTTTGATCAGGCCTATACCCGAGAAGAAGAATAGTAATGCAATAATGCCGATTACCAGCAAATTGGTAGTATTACCACTGCGCTGTATTACCTGCAAGCCGGTATAAATTAACCCGATTATACCCAACACAGTAAGTATAAATCCGAAAGTACGCTTCATGTTCATAATAATTTTATTTAGGAGTTGACTAAGAGATTGTAATATGTTTTATATTTATTCACTTATAACATCATTTTATGACAGGCGTTTGGATTATTCTCGTTATTTTAATAATTATTTTATCTACCTCGTTTGTAACCATCAGGCAAGGCACTATTGGTGTGGTTACTGTTTTTGGTAAATACCGCCGTATTTTGCTCCCAGGGCTGAATTTTAAGATTCCGCTTATCGAAGTTCTTTATTCTCGCATTTCTATCCAAAATCGTTCTGTTGAATTAGAATTTCAAGCGGTAACAGTTGACCAGGCTAACGTATATTTTAAAGCTATGCTGCTTTACTCGGTACTTAATCAAAGTGAAGAAGCCATTAAAGCTGTAGCTTTTAAATTTGTGGACGAACGTAACTTGATGCAGGCACTGGTACGCACGGTTGAAGGTTCGATCAGGGCTTATGTAGCCACCAAGCGCCAAAGCGATGTACTGATATTGCGCCGAGAGATAGTAGAGCATGTAAAAGACCAAATCGATAATATCCTGGAAGGCTGGGGTTACCATTTACAGGACTTACAGCTCAATGATATCACCTTTGATGATGTGATTATGAAATCGATGAGCCAGGTTGTGGCATCTAATAACCTGAAAGCTGCTGCAGAGAATGAAGGTCAGGCTTTGTTAATCACTAAGACCAAAGCAGCTGAGGCCGAAGGTAACGCTATTAAAATTGCCGCTGAAGCTGAACGCCAAGCATCGCAATTGCGCGGTCAGGGTGTAGCTCTGTTCCGAGAGGAAGTAGCTAAGGGTATGACGGTTGCTGCCAATGAAATGCACAAGGCAGATATGGACACCTCTGTCATTTTGTTTACCATGTGGACTGAAGCTATCAAGCATTTTTCTGAAAACTCTAAGGGTAACGTCATCTTCCTGGATGGCTCGGCAGACAGTATGCAGAAAACTATGAAAGAAATGATGAGTTTACAGCAACTGAAAACTGACGAAATAAAATACAAACAGTAGTTAAAAAATATATGCATTTAACTAAACCTTAAGGGCCGATTTTCGTCAAAAGCACATAGATAAACTATACTTCTTTTGATGAAACACCGATATGTGCGATTGATGCTGGCTTTGGTATGTTGCCTGCTGGGCAGCAGCGTGGTTAGGGCGCAATCTTACCGGCAGCTTACTGCCGATGATTTTACCGGACCTATACCGCCCAACAGCGGCTTTTACGTGGCTCACACCAGCTGCAATGTGTTCATGAATTATAATGTGCGGAATTCGCGCAGTAACTATCATCTTACTTTCGACATTCAGCTTAAGCTCAATCGCGAGCGGTCTTGGTTAAACAGGAAGATAGCTAATACGCCGGAGTCGCTGGCGCAGGTGTTAAGGCACGAGCAGGGGCATTACCAAATTGCCTATTTGATGCAGCAGGAAATGATCAGGGAGCTAAACGCTTATCATTACACCGGTGATTATCAACGCCAGGCCAATGCAATATTTAAACGCATCGACGACAAATACCGCCAGATGAATGAGGACTATGATGAAGACACCCAACATATGCAAAACCGCAAACAGCAGACCGCATGGGTTAATTTCTTAGACCGCGAACTGATACGCTCCGGTAGCTTGGCTGCCAATAAATATAATGATTATTAAAAGCGATTTATTTAACAACTATTAAGGTAACTTAAATTGCTATAAACAGAAAAAGTCCGGTCGTGCCGGACTTTTTCTGTTGTATATAAAGCGATTAACTATTAGTTTTCTTCTGTACGTAGCCAAACACTTTTTGCAGTAACGGCGTAGTGCGCGAGGCAAAGTTGCTACGGATATTCAGTTCCTCCAAAGCGATGCGGTAAAACAAGCCTTCTATAGCTTTTTGAGTTACGTACGCGTCCAGGTCAGGATTGATTTTGTTGAATGTTAACGGTATGCGGTTATACTGCGTAGCCAACTGACTGTAATAGCGTGTGGCTCCTACTTTTGATAAGCTGTTATGGATTACCGGCATAAACTCAGAAGTTAGCTGGTCGGTAGTGGTGCGCCTGAAGTATTGCGTAGCTGCATCTTTACTGCTACCTAACAATATATTGGCTACATCCTGTACGCTCATCTGTTTAATGGCCGAGATAAATATAGGCTTAGCTTTACCGGCAGCATCCTCAGCAGCACGATTGAGCGAAAGGATCACGTCATCGCACAATTTGTTAAAGCCAAGTTTACGTAACGTATTTTCAGCCTTTTGTGCCTCTGGTGGGAACAGCAGTTTAATGGCTGCATTACCAAAAAAACCGTTAACTGCCGAGAGCTGACTTGTGCTTTTATCGGTGCCTAACTCTAAAGCCTGTTTAAGGCCGCTTACCATTTCTAAATTAGAGGGTACGCTTTGCGCAGGGCTATTGCTGTAAACACCGCCTTGCGTACCGGTTGCCGCAGTTAAAGTATCGCAACCAGCATTTGCCGTAAGGGCTAACAGCAATGGAGTTAATAAAACAATCTTGTTCATAAGTACAAATAGGACAACCGGGGAGCCGGAAAGTTTAAGCCCTATACGTAATGCATAATGGTGAATACTATAGCTGCTACTAAGGCTGAGATTGGGATGGTAATAATCCAGGCCCAAACCAGGTTAATAGTAACGCCCCAGCGTACAGCCGATACCCTTTTGGTTAAACCTACACCAATGATAGAACCGGTGATGGTATGCGTGGTAGATACAGGGATACCTAAACGCTCAGTCATAAACAGGGTTATGGCACCCGCAGTTTCGGCACTTACACCCTCAAGCGGAGTAACCTTGGTAATTTTGCTACCCATGGTTTTTACAATTTTCCAACCGCCAGACATCGTACCTAAGGCGATAGCGCTGTAACAAGCCAGCGGAATCCAATCAGGCATTTTATCGCCGTTGGCAATATTGCCCGATGTAAACAAAGCTACATAAATAATACCCATTACCTTTTGTGCATCGTTACCACCATGAGCAAAGCTTAATGCTGCTGATGAGATTAACTGTACGCTCTTGAACCAACGCTCGGCAACCGCCGGACGGAAGTTTTTGAAAATATGCAGGATGATAATAGTAATAACGTAGGCTATGAATAGGCCGATTAAAGGAGCTAAAAATATGTAAGCTGCAATTCTTAATATTGATGTTGCATCAACTGCCGTAATCGGGTTAACACCTAAAAACAGCGCATTTGTCATACCCGCACCGGCAAAACCGCCAATTAATGTATGCGACGAACTTGATGGTATACCAAACCACCAGGTCAGCAAGTTCCAGGCAATGGCAGCAACTAAACCAGCCAGAATCACATCCATAGTGATAAAGTGCTCGTGCACGGTTTTAGCAACGGTGTTGGCCACCTTGTGTTCTTTAATCAGGAAGAAGGCCAAAAAGTTGAAGGCGGCAGCCCAAATTACAGCCTGAAAAGGGGTAAGTACTTTGGTAGAAACTATAGTAGCAATAGAGTTGGCCGCATCATGAAAACCGTTTATAAAATCAAATATCAACGCCAGGCAAACTACTACAACAAGCAGGGTGGTAACCATGTAGGTGAGGGATAAAGTAATTAAGCGTTTTTAACTAATATTGATTCCATTACGTTGGCAGCATCTTCGCACATATCAGTGGCGGTTTCTAAGGCTGCTAATATCTCTTTGTATTTAATCAGGCGCAAGGCGTCTTTCTCGTATAAAAACAAATCGGCAACGGCGCGGTCAAATATATAATCTGCCTGATTTTCTACACTGTTAATGCGTATGCACGAATCGGCAATGTTGCGCACGTTCTTTAAGTCTTTTAGCTCTTTTACCGCTTTCTCCAAATCGATGCTACCCTGATGGATTAGCTCTGATAATTTTACGATAGGCTCAGTGTACTCTTCGATGTTATATAACATCATCCGGTTGGCAGAGCCCTGAATGTAATCGGCAACGTCATCAATAGCGGTAGCTAAAGCGTGGATATCCTCGCGGTCGAAGGGCGTGATAAAGTTTTTGCCTAACTCCAGATAAATCTGGTGCGTTAGCTCATCACCTTTACTTTCCAGTCGGTCAATTTGTTTAAACAGTTCGGTACGCTCCGCAACATTTTTATTGTTGACAGCCTCTACCAAAACCGCACCCATTGCTACCACATTGTTAGCAGCCTGTTCAAATAACGGGAAAAATACCTTTTTGTCTTTTGGAACAAAATACTGGAATATGCTATTTAATGACATTTTGATTCAATAGTTTCTGCAAAGGTAACTTGATTATGTTAAATTAATGTTAACTCTTTAATACAGGTAACATTTGAAAAGGCAACTGTTTTACTTTTTGTAATGTAAATCCAAATGTTGAACCCACACCTTCAGTGCTACGTACATTAATGGTTTGCTGATGGGCCTCGATAATATGCTTTACAATAGCTAAACCTAAGCCAGAGCCACCAACCTCGCGCGAACGGCTGCTATCTATCCTGAAAAAACGCTCGAATAACCGGGGCAGATATTTTTCGTTGATGCCGGCACCATCATCTGTTACTTCTACCAGTATTTGATCATGCAGTTCAAACAAGCTAACAGATGTGCTGCCACCCTGCTTGCCGTATTTAAAAGAGTTATCAATCAAATTAATCAGTACCTGGCATATCTTATCGCGATCTGCCCGCACTAAAAACGCCTCGTCATATTTTTGCTTAAAAATAAGTTTGATGTGATGCTGCTTAGCGCGGAGCTCTAATTGTTCAAATACTTCTTTCACCAAATCATTTATCCTGAATTTAGTATAATTGATAGGAATCTCGCCGGTTTCGAGTTTAGATATCTCGTTCAGGTCATTAATCAAATAACTCAGCCGGTCAACATTACGCTGCGCTTTTTTCAAAAACTGCAGGGTCATGTCTTTATCATCGGCCTCATCATCTAATATGGCTTCAATGTATCCCTGTATAGCAAACAAGGGGGTTTTAAACTCGTGAGAGATATTAGACAAAAACTCCTTACGAAATTTTTCCTGACGGCGCAGTTCCTCAATTTCCACCTTTTTTTCGCGAGCCCAGTCTTTTACCTCTTTTTCTACATCGCCAATTGGGTCAACGCTGGTCGACTCACCTAAAGCGTCACGCAGATCGCGACCCAGTTTGAGGTTATGAATTAGTTTGTAGATGAGTTTGATCTTGGAGTAAAGGTACTTCTCGATGAGGTAGTAAAAAACGATGTAGCTGGTAACGAAGCCTACAAAGAAGGTAATGGTTACATCATACCATTTGTGCTGAAAATAGAAGTTAACTCCCGATAAGGCTAAGGCTACCGCCAGTGCATTAATAAATACCAGTACACTGAGTTTCATAGTACAAAGTTAATCTTTATATATGATAACCTGCCATCTGAAAGCCCATTTCCAGGTGATGTGATACCGTTTAATGCCGGCCCTTTTCAGCAACGTTTTTAGCTCTTTACG
Source organism: uncultured Mucilaginibacter sp. (assembly GCA_913775265.1). GTDB lineage: Bacteria > Bacteroidota > Bacteroidia > Sphingobacteriales > Sphingobacteriaceae > Mucilaginibacter. The sequence continues at coordinate 184,141 of CAJYJH010000065.1, forward strand.
CTTAAAACTCCGCTTTACCGACAGCGGCCCATCGTGCGCCATCATTGGGTTGGGAATAAAGAATTTGAATATAAATTTAAGGGAGTAGTACAAAAGCCAGTGCCGATGTAAATCGGTGATGATCACTCCCCGCCTGGAGCAGTCCAGCATCTTTTGAACCAAGGCAATCCAGGCATCATCCTCAAAGTGGTGGGAGAACAGGCTGGATAAAACGATATCAAACTGGTTGGTGCGCAAATCCGGACTCATCACTTCGGTTTGCAGGTAATCAATATTACTATACGCTGCGGTTGCACGGCGTGCATATTCTACAGCTGCCGGTGCAGCGTCTACGCCGGTTAATTGCAAAGGCAATCGATTTTTTTGTGCCCAAACAGCAATAGCCTGCAATGCATCGCCACCGCCGCAACCCCAATCGCTGATGTGGTCGCTGTCCTTTACCGGAAATTGCTGTAATGCTTTTATTAAAGCTTTATGACCGCCAAACCAAGCGTTTAAGTCGCCCAAGCCTTTCAGTACCGGATCGAGCTCGTCGGCCGGCAGGGCAAAGTCGTCCATAATTTCGTCTACACCGGTGATACGTTTGCGCAGGTTGGCCATAGTTTAAGCTTCGGCTTCTAATAAAGTGATAACTTCGTTCCAATTATTTACCCTCGAATGGTGGGTAAGGGTAGTATTGTGATAGGCGGTGAACATAATTGGCTTTCCTTTAAAATAATCGAGATTTTTAGGATAGTCGTCAATCATGTAGTCGGTATTGATAATGCTTTTATCACCGCAAAAAATGATATTACGCCAGCTGATGAAAGGGAAATGCTCATTAAGCCAATGCAGTTTTTCGGGCAAACTCAACGGAAACTCCATGGCAGCCGATACTACATAGATTTCAAAGTTCTCCATCAGCTTTTGTACAGCCTCTACTGCACCTTGCATCAAAGGAATAGTTTGAAAGAAGCCCGGTGTGTAAATGTATTTTCGTACTAAACCTGCTTCAGGAAAAAACTCGTCCGAAGATCGTCCTATCAAATGTTCGCGGGTATGTTTAATGCCGTAATCGCGTTCGTACCAGTTTAAAATTTGCATTTCGATGTCGGCCAGCACACCGTCCATATCAATAGCTATCGTTTTCTTCATGCTTCAGTTCAATAATTTATTGGCCGGATCTTACTGCTATTCCCATGCCTTGCCATGTGTTTGCTGCACCAGCCAGTTGGTTACTCTGGGCAACCGGTTAAATGTTTGAACAGCCCAATGCATCATTTGATTGTTACCAAACATCTTCTGCAATTGCCGTCCCACCCATAACCGCCGGGCAAACTGTACATTCCAGGTATTACGATAAGCCTGTTCCAGCGCCAGCCTTTGCTCAAACGGAAAAGGCCTTGCAGGTCGGTAATACTGCAAAATAATCTTAGATAGTATTTTGGCCGAATGGATAGCCATGGTCATTCCATTGCCGCATAATGGTGCAATCATTCCGGCAGTGTCGCCGCTCATGAGGATATGCTGCTCAACCGGGAGCTTTTTCCGAAACGATATCTCGTTAATCACTTCCGGTTTGTCCATCAGCCATTCGGCCTGGTCAAAAATTTCTTTTTGGTAAGGATTTTTGTTGATCACGTTTTCCTGCAATGCATCCAGGCTACCCTGCCTGCGTAAATCATTCCGGTGAGCCAGCGAGCAAATACAGTAGCGGTCGTCTTCAATTTTAGATACGCCGCAATATCCGTTTTTAAAACTATTCAACTGGATCACATCATCCGGAAAATTTAGCCGGGCATGCATTTTAATACCCACGTACGGGCTGCGCTGATGAAAAAAGGCACGATTCAGCTTATTATCCAAATTAGATCTTTTGCCAAATGCACCGATAACCAATGGCGTTTCTAAAACACAATCACGTGTAGTTACGGTAAAGGCATTATTAGCGAAGACAATATCATCAACCTGAGTGTTCAGCAAAAACTTTACGCCTTCTTTAAGGCATAACTCATATAAGTAATTATCAAGTTTATATCGGCTAATACCAAACCCGCCTAAATCCAGCTTTTGTGTTAGCCTTGCACCCGAGGTAGCGGTAACTTCTAAGCGGTCAATGCGGGAAGCGCCTAAGTTGAATACATCTATACCCAATGTATCTAAAAAAGGCAGTATCTCATTAGATAAATACTCGCCGCACACGCGATGAAAGGGATAAGCTTTTTTTTCGACAACAGTAACCTGTAAACCGGCACGGTTAAGCAGCAGTGCGTTAAAAAGTCCGGCCAATCCGCCGCCTGCAATCACCACATCAGCCATGGCACTTTATTGTATTTTAAGGGCCATTCCTTCTACGGTAAGCCCCGGGCCAAAGGCGTAGCTTAAAATATTGGATCCGGAAAGCTTACCTGCCTTCATAATCTTCTGCAATACAAATAAGATTGTGGCTGATGACATGTTACCATATTCGCGCAGTACTTCATACGCAAAGGCATTTGTTTCTTCGGGTAATTCTAAGGCTTCTTCAACCGCTTCCAATATTTTCTTTCCTCCCGGATGGATAGCATAGGTACTAATCTGCTCGGCCTTTAAACCGGCACGGTTTAGTAGACGATCGGTTACGCCCTTAATGTGCTTTTTGATTTGCTTGGATACTTTCGAAGTCAGCTTCATTTCGAAACCGGTATTACCTACAAACCAACCCATTTCGTTACGGCTTTCGGGCATAAACTCCGAGTAAAAGCTCGATAACTCCAAGCCCGGCTGCTGGTTCGTTTTATAATCAGCGTTTTCAATGAATGCCGCAGCTGCACCGTCCGCAAACAACGAGTTGGCTACCCAATTATCTAAGGTGTTATGCTTTTGAAAGTGAAGTGTGCAAAGTTCAACGCTCACTACCAATACTTTGGCTTCAGGATTTGCCCGACAGATGTAGTCGGCTGTCTTGAGCCCATTGATGGCCCCATAGCAACCCATAAAATTAATGCAGATGCGTTCGGTAGTACGAGGTAAGCCCAGTTGCTCTACCAAATCAATATCAATACCGGGGGCGTACATGCCTGTACAGCTTACCGTAACTAAGTGGGTGATTTTAGAGGTCATGTCTGCCTCAAACCCAGTCAGGCATTGCTTTACAGCACCGAGTGCTACTTGTATAGCTTTTTCCTGGTATAGTTTTAAGCGCTTTTCGGTAGTTGCAAAAGGCTCTAAATCAGGCGTGGGCTCAAAAAATGTATAATCGGCACGGTCAGCGCCAAAGTCGTCAACTACCGTATGCCGGTAATTAATACCCGAATTATCATAAATACTTTTGAGCCGCAGGGCATGGTCGGGGCTTAAGTTAAAAGCATCTACCATAAACTGGTAGGCTTCCTGCTGAGTAACTTTTTTATCCGGATTAGCAATGCCTATCGCACTTATACAACTGCCCATAAAAGCTATTAACGTTATTTGCTGGTTTCTACCGCAAGCGTAACGTTAACATCATCGGACAGTACCATGCTTTTGCCGCCTACACCAAAGTCCTGACGGTTAATTTTGAAGCTGCCTTTAAACAATGCCATATTAGCGCTATCGGTATAAGTAAAAGGTACTTCAACGGCTTTTGTTTTTCCTTTTATAACGATATTGAACAATCCGACAAAGTTGTTACCTCCCTTTTGTTTAAAGGAGGTTGACTTCATGGTAATGCGCGGATACTTGGCCACATCAAAGTAGTCTTCTGCTTTTAAGTGATTGTCGCGCATGGCATTATCTGAGTCAATGGTGTTTACATCAATACTTGCCTCAATGCTGCTACCGGCTAAATTTGCCTTGTCAAAATTGATATCTGCCTGTACGCCGCCAAATTTACCATTGGTTTTTATACCCATGTTTTTAATCTCGTAGGTAACCGACGATTTAGTAACCGTTTGCTTTACCTGCGCCCAGGCACCGATAAACATTAATAAGGCAATAATCAGGATGCTGTATTTTTTCATTATTATTATTTGTATTTGTTTGACCTATAATTTTAATCAGCGTTTAAATTGCCGAAAGATACTGTCATTCATGAATATTCACGTGCAATTATAAAACGACACGGCATAAAAAATCCCCGGCTGTTTTAAACAACCGGGGATAATTATGTATTAATATTGATTATTTTAATTTGAACTCTGTTTTACCCATGGTTGCACCATCAGAGTATAGTAATACGGTATAAGTACCTTTTACAAACTTGTTAGGGTTAGTCCAGTCAATGGTATAAGTAGTGCCGTCGTCTTTATAATCAATCGAAGTTTTGTACGTATACTGAAGTTCCTGACCATCGGCAGTAAACACGCCGCTATCGCTCATCACCAGTAAGTTTCCGGCTGGGTCTATCACACGCATAAAAATATCGTGCATGGTTTTTTCGGCTACCGGGTTGCTGGCTATGGTAAAGTTTACCTTTATTTTTTTAGCCGGACCGGCACGGTTTACGTCAACTTCTTTGCCGCTGCCTTTTACTTTATAGGCTACTACTTCGGCAGCACCCATTTTTAAGGCCGAGGCAACTTTTACTTTACTGCTTAACTCCTGGTTTTGTTGCTCTAAATTGGTTGCTTTTTGAGATACAGTAGCCACCTGATTTTTCAACGTGTCGCGCTCGGTGGTTAACGATTCGTTTTGCTGACGCAGCTCTTCAATGTCAGCCGTATATTTAGTTACAAAGTAACGCAGTTGTTTAATATCTTCCTGAGCCTTTTTCAGCTCATTAACCGAAAGCTGTCCTTTAGCTAATGCTCTTTTGAGTACTACAATTTTAGCCTGCAATGAGTCTGTACGGGCCTGCATTTCTGCAGAAAGCTTGGCTTTGCCGGTATTTACCTGTTCAATTTGTGCCTCTAAACTGTCTAATTCCGTTTGCAAACGGTGCTTTTCATCCTCACTCTGGTATACAATTTTGGCTACGTCTTTCTTTTTTTGCAGATACAGATAAACGTCTGTACCTAATAAGGCCACTACCACAACAATGAGGAAGTATATAACATTCGAGTTCTTTTTGGAATTTTGTTCAGATTTGTTTTCCATACTTTAAATAATTATTGGCGTCGGGTACATTCTATAACGCCGCTTTTTTAAAAAAGTGATAATTGACGCTAAAACATTTTACAACCTCCAGCAATGCCTTGATTTACAGGATATAAAACCTTTGCGCCATGGTCTGCGTATACACTAACCCAGCAATGCTGATGCGCTAAAATTAATTACAATAACCTGAAAACACAAAATATGCCTTCAAATTAAAGGTTATACTAATTCAGGATAATTGAAGTTATGTATCTTTGCCACCCTTAACAAATAAGTGTATTGCCGCCTATGACTTACAGATTTGTGCTGATGATTGCCGCATGGCTTACTTGCTTACAGTTACATGCACAAACAGATACTATTAAGCAACTCAGACCTGCACCCAAGCGCGAATTCAGGGGTGTTTGGGTAGCCACCGTTACTAATATTGACTGGCCGAGCGCCCCCAAGCTGTCAGCCGACAAACAAAAATCTGAGCTGGTTAACATTTTTAATTTTCATCAGCAAGCGGGCATCAATGCCATTATGTTTCAGGTGCGCCCTGCAGCCGATGCTTTTTATGCCAAAAGCCGCGAGCCATGGTCTAAATGGTTAACCGGTCCGCAAGGTACGCCTCCCAACCCGTTTTATGATCCGCTGGAGTTTGCGATTACCGAAGCACACAGCCGCAACATGGAACTTCATGCGTGGTTTAACCCTTATCGGGCTACCATGGATGCCAATTATGCCAGCCTGAGCCCGCAGCATGTTACCCGTTTACATCCCGATTGGTTTTTTATCTATGGTGGCCGCAAACTGTTTAACCCCGGGTTGCCTGACGTACGTGAGTACATCATTCAGGTGATACTCGACGTGGTGAAAAATTACGATGTGGACGGCATACACATGGATGATTATTTTTACCCTTACCCTATTGCCGGCCAGCGTATTAACGACCAGGCTACCTTTGAGCAGTACGGCCGCGGTAAGTTTAGCGATATACGCGATTGGCGACGCAACAACGTAGATACGCTGATCCATGCCTTAGCAGACAGCATTCATAAATACAAACCGCATGTAAAGTTTGGCATCAGTCCGTTCGGTATCTGGAAAAACGCCGGCCAGGATCCGGAAGGTTCGCAAACCGGCGGAGGTTCATCTTATTACGAGCAGTTTGCCGATAGCCGTAAGTGGATTGAAGAAGGCTGGCTGGATTATATCAATCCACAGATTTACTGGCAATTTGGTAACCGTGCTGCAGCATTTGAAAAGCTGACCGACTGGTGGAGCGATAATGCCTTTAACCATCACTTATACATTGGCCAGGGAGCTTACCGTATTGGCGAGCCACGGAATACTGCTTTTAAAAATCCGGATCAAATACCGGCGCAAATACGTTACCTGCGTAATAACCCGCGCATACAGGGTAGCGTTTATTTTAGCTCGGCATCGTTAAGGCGTAATTATGGCGGACTAAATGATTCGTTGCGCAATCATTATTATCGCACACCGGCATTGCCACCGTTAATGCTTTGGCTCGATTCTATCGGCCCAAATGCACCACGCCAGTTACTGGCAGGCCGCACCGAACAGGGCATCATGCTGAGCTGGCAAATACCGCTGTTGGCTCAAGACAAAGAAGCTGTTTATGGTTATGTTGTCTATCGCTTCTTTCAAGGCGAACAGGCCGATTTATCTAACCCGGAACACATCATCCATATCCAATACAACGCGGCTAATTCTTTTGAAGATACTACGGCACAAAAGGGCAAGCACTATGTGTATTATGTAACAGCCATCGATCGTATGAAAAACGAGAGCGAGGCTGCTACGATAACGGTACCCTATCGATGATTTAGCTATTCATGATGGCGCCGCAATTGATGTCCAGCGTTTGCCCGGTGATGGAGCGCTGGCTAAGCAAGTAGGCTGCCAATCCGGCAATTTCTTCGGGCTGGCTCATACGTCTTAACGGTACGCTTTGCATAGCTATGTCGTAAAATTCATTTTTAGTGATGCCAATGCTGTCGGCAATGCCCTGCAGACCTTCCTGAGACATTTCGGTATCTACCCAACCCGGGCAAATCGCGTTTACCAGTATTTCTTCGGGAGCGTATTGCACCGCCCACGAACGCATTAAACCTAACAGCCCAGCTTTAGAAGCGCAATAAGCTGAATAATTAGCCACGCCTAAGCGGGCCAACACTGATGAAGTTATCAAAATATGTTTGGTGCCTTCTGCTTTGCGCAAGTGAGGCAAAAAGGCATTTACAAAATTATAGGTACCGGTAAGATTAGTGCCAATGATGTCATCCCAGCGATCGGTCTCGCCCCAATAATTTTCGCCGCCTATACCGGCATTAGCTAACAAACCATTGAGCGGCTTATCGCCCAAAACTGCAGCTGCCTGTTGCAAGCTTTCTATGTTGCGAACGTCTGCCACCAAAATTTGATGACCATTACCAGGTAATGCTTTTAAAGTGTCTTGCAAATGCTGCTGGTTGCGGCCCAGCAAAATACATTGATGCCCTTGATTGGCTAATTGTGCTGCCATAGCCCGGCCAATACCACTGCCCGCGCCGCTGATTAAATAAGTGCTTGCTAACATCATTGAGCAAAGTTAATTAATGTTAACACTGCTAAAGATATACGCGGAAAGTAAAAAGAGGGAGATTAGGTTAGGGGCACTATTTTAGCCTATAAAACGGTGCCCCTATATTTAGTGAAGTACTGGATATAATACGGGTAATTAGATGGTTTATTATAAGCGTTCACCTTTTTAACTACAGTCTAATCATTGGGCTAAATCAGGCCCTGTACTTAAAGATTGTTGCTTTCGCTTTTACCGGCATTCAGCACTTCAATCAGCTTGTCGGCTGTAAGGCTTAATCCATCGGCAATTACTTGTGCCTGTAAATAGAATCCTTCACGCTCGGCCAGTTTCTCGGTAATAAAAGCTACCAGTTCATCGCCGTGCTTGTCGCGCAGCAACGGTCGTTCTTCTTTACCATGCTCCAATCGATTGGCCAGCACTTTGGGCATCAACTTGATGTACACCACGATGCCATTGGCTTTCATCCAATCCAAATTATCGAAAAAGCAAGGCAAGCCGCCACCTGTAGATATTACTGCGTTTTCGGGATATGCTGTTGTTTTTAATACCTCTGATTCGGCCAGGCGAAATGCCGTTTCGCCAAAGCTTGAAAAATATTCGGCTATGCTCATACCCGCGCGTTCCTCGAGCACTACATCCAGATCAAAAAATGGGTAGCCCAAACGAGCTGCCAACTTATGGCCCAACGTAGTTTTGCCGCAGCCCATAAAGCCAGTTAAAAAAATACGACTCATTTTTTTATTAAATTTTTCTTGATCAGATAGGTCATCATCAATACCACTCCTTCGGCGCATAAGGCAGGCGCAGCAATGATACTATACATTGGATTACCTGGCCAGCCTCCCCATAGTACAATGGTTACGATGAACGAAATGACCAGTGAAACCACCAATATGCCTATCAGCTTAGCCGTTGCTAAAAACTTATTCAGCATTAGCCACTGCAGCATGCGGGCTATGCACCACACCGGAAAGCTCAGGTAGGCAATGTAAATCAGTAATTCTGATAAAGAAGCGTTAGTAACGTTGTGCATTAATTAAATTTTACTCGCGGATCAATCCAAACATAGACGATATCTACCAGGATATTGATCACCACAAAAATAAAAGCAATAAACAGAATGGAGCCTATGATTACAGGAAAGTCTGACATTTCGAGCGCATCAACGGTTACCTTGCCTAAACCGTTATAGCCAAATACATATTCTACAAAAAATGATCCAGCCATTAATGATGCAAACCAGTTGGCAATAGCGGTAATTACCGGATTTAAAGCATTAGGTAAAGCATGGCGGTACACAATGGTATTCGAGTCTAATCCTTTGGCTTTAGCCGTACGGATGTAATCCTGACTCAGCACCTCGAGCATAGAGCTGCGTGTGAGCTGTACAATGATGGCTAACGGCCTTAATCCCAATGTAACGGCAGGTAAAATAATGTTGCTCCAGGTCATCACCTCGCCTTTAAACGGATCGTAACTGTAAAGGCTACCCGTCATGCTTAAACCCGTATACCGGCTCCATACAAAACCAAACAACCAGGCTATCACAATACCTGCAAAAAACGAAGGCGTAGAAATACCTAACACTGAAAAGCTAACTGCCAGCCTATCAATCCAGGTGTTTTGGTGTACGGCGCTTAACACACCTAAAAATATTCCGATAACAATGGCAATCAGCATCGCTACGGTTGCCAAAGCCAAGGTGTTGGGTATAACTTCAATAAGTAGTGCAGCCACCTCTTTATGAGTTTGGTAAGAGCGCCTTAAATATGGCCACTTAAGGCAAAGCGCATGAGTTTTAGATATGGGTACTAATTGCACGTATCCGTAGCGTTCTTTCTCTTCGGTAGTACGCTCGTGGACACCTATGGGCGAAAGATCATTTAAATAATAGGCAAACTGCACGGGCAAAGGCTTATCCAAACCAAACTCTTTACGCACGGCTTCCAGTGATTGCACGTCCGAGCGTTGCCCTTGCGTCATGCGGGCCGGGTCGACCGGTAAAATGTTGAACAGAAAAAATACCACTACCACAATGCCCAGCATTACAGCCAGGCTATAGCCAATTTTACGGAACAGGTAGCGCAGCATAAGCTCTTATGGTTTTTGCAGATACTTTTTTACCAGCGCATCATAATCGGGCATGGTATGATAATGCCACTTGTTGATTACGGTACCATTTTTCAACAATAATACACCGGGGTTAGCACGCACCATGGTTTTTAAGGGTACGCCATCGGCATGATATATCTCGAAAGCCAGATGATGAGCTTTGCTGAACGCGGCAGCATCAGCCGGCGAAGCCGAGGTGAGCATTACGGTACGCATATTATAATTTTGCGTCAGGTTAATGGCTAATGCATTGAGTCGATTTAAGGCTGCTTCGTTGGTATGCTTTAAATCGTAGGCTACAACCATCAGGTTATAAAAAGGGTTGCCTAATAGCTCTTGGGTGTAATCATTACCCTGACCATCCTGTATACCCAGGTCGCGAATTTTAGGCTCAAAGCCTTTCTTTACTAAACGACGTTCAGGGTCGCCTTGAATTACCCAATTGGCATCTTTCCAAATCCCAGTTTTAAGATATTCCTTATCACTCATGGATTTGGTTTGACCATTGGCTTTGTTTTTTAGCTGATAGGTAAGCTCGTATTCGTCGGGGGTAGCGCCGGGCGGCGTTTTCATCTCGTCGGGTATGTTAGCGCCAATTTTGTAAGGCAAAAAGTCGATCACCGGCAAAAAATTGTAGGTGTATAAACCAATGCCTAACGCAATAACCACCGCAGCAACCAGCCAGCGCATCTCGGCAACCGGGCTTACCAAAGGTAACATCCGGTTGCGATTAAAAAACAATACCAGCACTAAGGCCAGCAACACCATATCCTTACCAAATGACTGCCATGGTGTAAGCGGAATAGCGTCACCAAAACAACCACAGGTTTGCACCACTTTAAAAAAGGCAGAGTAAAAAGTTAAAAAGCCGAAGAAGATAATGAGCAGCAGCAATCCCCAGGTAACACTGTTGATACGGATGCCGATGATGAGCGCAAAACCCAAAATCATTTCGAGCGCACATAAAATGACCGACATGCTCAGCGCCAGGTCGTTCAAAAAAGTAACATGGAATACCTCAAAATACTCTTCGAGCTTATAAGAAAACCCCAACGGGTCGTTAGCCTTAATTAATCCCGAAAAAATAAAAAGCAAACCTACCGCCAGGCGGCAAAACCATATCCACCAGTTTCCTGATGCAGATGCAGTTCTATTTTGAGTATTATTATGAGTAAGAGTTTCCATAAATAATCAACTTTTTATTTATTCCCCCTTTAGGGGGGTGGGGGGGCTTAGGCAGCCGGTGTACTTGGCGGCCCTAATTTAATCAGCGCAAATACCGCATAATTCAACATATCCTGATAGTTGGCTTTCACGCCTTCCGAGGCTAAAGTTTGGCCCTGGTTATCTTCAATCTGCTTAACCCGCAATAATTTCATCAGTATCAAATCTGTTAATGAGCTGATACGCATATCGCGCCAGGCCTCGCCGTAATCATGGTTTTTGGCCAGCATTAAATTATACGTTTCTTTAGCGTAATGATCAAACAGATCGCTCACCATATCTACCGGTAACTCCAGGGCATCTTCGGGCTTACTGTCAATCTGCATCATGGCAATTAAACAATAATTTACAATGCCAATGTACTCTCCGGTTACATCGTCGCCCACTTTGGATACCTTTTTTTCTTCGAGCGTGCGAATGCGCTGTGCTTTGATAAAAATCTGATCGGTGATGGATGATGGCCGGAGTATGCGCCAGGCGGTGCCGTAATCGCGTGTTTTTTTGATAAACAAGCTTTTACAAGCATTAATAACGGCTTCGTACTCTATTGCGGTATTGCTCAAAACAGTAGTATTTAGTTTTTCTTTAGATATTTGCTCACTACAGCATTAAAGCGCCGTAAGTAAATGGCTAAAGATACAGTTTTTCATAAAAAGGCAACCACCAATGCCGGTGGCCGCCTCATCAATTTAAGTACGCCTAAGGTGATGGGCATTATTAACCTGACGCCAGATTCGTTTTTTGCCGATAGCCGCAAGCCTGCCGTAACTGATGCACTGCAACAGGCCGGACAAATGCTGGCCGATGGTGCTGCCATGCTCGACTTAGGAGCTTATTCATCCCGGCCGGGCGCCATCGACATTTCGGTACAGGAAGAAACCGACCGCTTGCTGCCTGTGGTAGAAGCCATTGTACAAGAATATCCTGAAGCCATACTCTCCATAGATACCTTCAGAGCACCGGTAGCCGAAGCTGCTGTTAAAGCAGGGGCGCATATCATCAACGATATTGGCGGCGGACAGCTTGATCAGGAGATGTTTACCACCGTAGCACGATTAAAAGTGCCATACATTTTGATGCACATGAAAGGCACACCGCAAACCATGGTGCAGCAGGCACACTATGAGGATGTGTTTAACGAGGTGCTGGATTATTTTATTTCCCTTTATGCGCAGCTTAAACAATTAGGTGTGCATGACGTAATTTTAGATCCTGGCTTTGGCTTTGCTAAAACCGCCGAACATAGCTACGCCTTGTTAAACCGGCTGGAAGGTTTTAACATGCTCGAATTGCCTATATTGACAGGCGTGTCGCGCAAGCGCATGATATACGGTACCTTGGGTACTACTGCCACCGAAGCACTAAACGGCACTACCGTATTAAACACCATTGCTTTGATGAAAGGTGCCAGTATTTTGCGGGTACATGATGTAAAACCGGCTGTTGAAGCGGTTAAGCTTTGGCAAGCCACCACAGCAATGCAAGCTTAGCCCGGCAAACCAACCTGCACAATTATCGTTAGTAAGATATATGTCGCAGAAACCATTGCTGGAATTTACGGATAAAGGTATCTACTGCGCCAAAGGTAAATTTTACATCGACCCTTGGCGACCCGTAGATGATGCCGTAATTACCCATGCCCATGCCGACCATGCTTATGCCGGTCATAAACGTTACTTGGCTCATCATTTGTCGCGCGAAGTAATGCTTTACCGTTTGGGTGAAATACAACTGCAAACTGTAGAATATGGCGAGACTGTCATCAAAAATGGCGTGAGCATTACCTTATATCCGGCCGGCCACGTGATTGGTTCAGCACAGATTAGGGTTGAAAGTCAAGGTCAGGTGTGGGTGGTATCCGGCGATTATAAAGTAGAAGATGATGGGGTATGTGCCCCATTTGAGCCGGTAAGCTGCCACCATTTTATATCGGAATGTACCTTTGGTATGCCGGTATATAAATGGAAGCCGCAGGCGCAGCTTTTTACAGAAGTTAACAAGTGGTGGCAGCAAAACCGGGATAATAACCTGGCTACGGTTATTGTGGGCTACTCGTTGGGCAAAGCTCAGCGCATACTGCAAAACCTGGATTTGTCTATTGGCAAAGTATATACGCATGGCGTAATAGAAAACACCAACGAGGCCCTGCGACGCAACGGCATTATATTACAACCTACCGAACGCATTACCACAGATTCGGTTAAAGAAGATGTGCGTAAGGGAATTATCATCGCACCGCCATCAGCCGTAGGTACACCCTGGATGCGTAAGTTTCAACCTTATAGTTTTGGTTACTGTTCGGGATGGATGGCTTTGCGTGGGGCCAAGCGTCGCCGGGCGGCCGACCGTGGTTTCGTCATGTCCGATCATGCCGATTGGGATGGGTTAGTGAGTGCCATTGATGCTACCGGTTGCGAAAAGGTTTACCTAACACATGGTTATACCGCCAGTTTTTCGAGGTACTTAGCTGAAATAGGTTTTGATGCTTCTGAAGTGCATACTTTATATGGTGGTGAGGAAGAGGGAGCCCCGCCTCAGCCTACCGAAGGTGGTAAGCAAGATGCTACGGCCGAAGATAAACTGGATAATGAAGTGACGCTATCGGCAGAAGAAGAGCTGTTGAATGAACTTCCTGCTGATGAAAAACAAGGAGGGGTACTATGAAAGCCTTTGCCCAACTTTTTACCGCTCTCGACGAAACCAACAAAACCAACGAAAAGGTAAAGGCGCTTAAAGACTACTTTGCCTGTGCCCCTGATACCGATAAAATGCATATGCTGGCCCTGTTTACCGGGCGCAACCCTAAACGGCAAATTAACGCTACGCAGTTCCGTCTGTGGGCTATTGAGGCATCCAATATACCGGCCTGGTTGTTTGAAGAAAGCTACCATGTAGTAGGCGACCTGGCCGAAACTGTGGCCTTGCTGTTGCCCGATCATACTAACAGCAGCAACAAAACATTAACCGAGTGGATTGCCGAAATAAACGCTTTAGATAAGCAGCCCGATGTAGAGAAACAACACTGGCTTACCCAAGCTTGGGCCACACTCAATGCGCAGGAACGCTTTGTGTTTAACAAGATATTGACCGGCAGCTTTAGAGTAGGTGTGTCGCAAAACCTGGTTATTAAGGCACTGGCTGATGTGTCTGATTTAGACGCAGCTACACTTACCCACCGTTTGATGGGTAACTGGATGCCCAACACTTATCAATTTGAAGAGTTGGTACATACCGATACTGCTTTAGAGGATGTATCGCGGCCTTACCCTTTCTTTTTAGCCTACCCGGTGCAAGAAACCTCTACGGTTCAAAAATCGCCGGAGGCCCTGCAGGCTTTGCTGGGCGATGCCCAAGAGTGGCAAGCTGAATGGAAATGGGATGGGATACGTGCCCAACTGATTAAACGCAACGGCGAAATTTTTATCTGGAGCCGGGGTGAGGACTTGGCTACCGATAAATTCCCGGAGTTGCACTCGTTTTTGCATGACCTGCCCGATGGTACGGTGCTCGATGGCGAAATACTTTCGTTTCGTGATGGTTTGCCCTTGCCTTTTGCCAACCTGCAAACCCGCATTGGACGCAAAACGCTCAGTAAAAAAATACTGGAAGAGAGTCCGGTAGCCTTAATTGCTTACGATTGCCTGGAATACGCCGGAGAGGATATTCGTTATAAAACACAGATTGAACGGAGGGCAGTATTGGAAAGCCTTCAGTCTCTTACGCAGTACCCGGAAGTGTTCCGCATTTCGGAAGTAATTAACTTTGATAGTTGGGAAGCGTTAACTACCATCCGCGAAAAATCGAGAGAGATGATAGCCGAAGGTATAATGCTTAAACGCAAGGATGCCCACTACCAGGTAGGTCGTCGCCGGGGCGACTGGTGGAAATGGAAAATAGATCCTTTATCAGTAGATGCCGTAATGGTGTATGCCCAAAAAGGGCATGGCCGCCGCGCCGATCTTTATACCGACTATACTTTTGCCGTATGGGATGGTGACAAACTGGTGCCTTTTGCCAAAGCTTACTCGGGGCTTACCGATACCGAAATTAATAAAGTAGATGCCTTTGTAAAACGCAACACCCTCGAAAAGTTTGGCCCGGTGCGTACAGTAAAGCCTCAACTGGTTTTCGAAATCGGTTTTGAAGGCATCAACAAATCTAACCGGCATAAATCGGGCGTGGCCTTACGTTTTCCGCGGATATTACGCTGGCGTCATGATAAGCCTAAAGAAGAGGCTGATACTTTAGAAACTTTGAAAACTCTGTTAGGCGAGTAATATGATAGCATTTTAAATATGCACTCTTTTATAAGCAGCTTTTTTACCCGAACATTGCACCTTAATTAATTGCAATATTTTATGGGACAACTGATAGATGATTTTAACGCCTACCGTACCAAAATGAACGATAGGATTATGGAATCGGCCAACACGAACATTAAACGCTTTTTTGCCTTAGATACCACTACCTATGCCGACGGTGCTTTGGATGTAAAAACCAAAGAAATGTTAGGCCTGGTAGCCAGTATGGTTTTACGTTGTGACGACTGCATTAAATACCACTTAGGCAAGTGCCACGAAGCTGGCGTTAACCTCGCCGAAATGAATGAAATATTTATGATTGCCAACTTGGTGGGCGGCTCTATCGTAATCCCGCATTACCGCCGGGCAGTAGAGTATTGGGATGAGCTGAATGCGCAGTAAAACTGAAATTGTAAGAGAATAGCTAAACCTGATTTTAAGAGATTAATTTAACGAATAAGGGCAATTCTAAAAAGAGTTGCCCTTTGTGTTGAGAAATAATAGCAGCTTAATAATAGAATGTAACTCTCCTTAAGTTTAGTAGCGATTGATTACAGAATATTTGTATATTGCTGTTGCTACCATTAACCAATGCCTATAAAAAAGCTATCTAAAAAAGACTTGGCCGTCGACTCTACGGCCATATGTGACGTTGCTTTTTTACTGCTTTCCTTTTTCATTCTTACAAGTAACTCTCACGAATCAACCAATCTTATCCAAACAAATAGACCGGCAATTTCTTCGCATATCATTTCTGATAATTTTGATTTAATTCCGGTCAACGTTATTATAAAAAGGAATAAGGTTTACTTAAAGATTGATGACAACTATTTAAAAAAGCAAGTTTTAATCAGGATGAAAACTAAGTACGGCGTAAAACTCACTGGCGAGGAAGTAAGCAGGTTCGGCAACATCAGTAGTTTTGGAGACTCTATAAAATCGTTGAAACACTTTATAAATAACTTTCGGACAATCACAGAAAAAGACATGCAAGGAATACCGATTGATGAAACAAAGAAAAACGAATTTTCTAACTGGCTTTCTGAAATACAAAGCGTCGATCAAAATAATAATGGATTTAAATGTAAATTTCAAATTGATGCTGACCAGGCAGAAACATATCACATTATAGAATTAGTGATACGGAATCTTCAGTTTCATGATATAAATCAGTTCAGCTTACTTACCCGGCCTGCAATGCGTTCAAGACGTTAAAGCTATAATTAGAATGAATTCAACATCTTTCAATATTACCCGCTGCGCCTGGTGCGGAAATGATGACTTATATACCCGGTACCACGATGAAGAATGGGGAAAAGAGGTGCATGATGACAAAGTGTTATTTGAGTTTTTGGTGCTCGAGTCGGCGCAGGCAGGTTTGAGTTGGATTACCATATTGCGCCGCCGCGAAAACTACCGAAAGGCCTTCGCCAACTTTGATGTGCAAGCTGTGGCTGCCTTTACGGCTGATGATGTAGAACGACTAATGCAGGATGCCGGCATCATCCGTAATCGTTTAAAAATTACTGCTACCATTGCCAATGCACAGCATTTCATTAAAGTACAGCAAGAGTTTGGCTCGTTCGACCGATACTTATACAGTTTTATGCCCGGCGGCAAACCAACGGCCAATCAGTCTGACACGATCCCGGTGAGCACCGATATATCAGACGCCATCAGCAAAGACATGAAAAAACGCGGCTTCAAATTTTTCGGTACTACCATTTGCTATGCCTATATGCAGGCCACCGGCATGGTAAACGATCATGTGCCTGATTGCGCTTTTAGATAAGTTATTTTTGATTATTGTGATTTTGCAGTGATTTCACCGATAGGCGCGTCAACCTTCAAACATTACGAACTGTTTCTTCTTTACCCGATAGCAAGACAAGTTTACGGGCATTAAATTGTATTTTTGCTTTTGTATTTTAAACGACGTTTTTGATGCAATTAGGCGGAATAAAATCAGTGTAATCATCTGCATTTTATTCCGCCTAATCATCTCATTATAATCTAAATCGATGAAGAAATTATTTCTCCTGGATGGTATGGCGCTGATGTACCGGGCGCATTTTGCACTGAGTAAAAACCCGCGCTTTACATCGGGCGGTTTAAACACCTCGGCTGTGATGGGCTTTACCAATACCCTGCTGGATGTATTGCGTAAAGAAAACCCTACGCACATGGCCGTAGTATTTGATACCGATGCCCCCACCGAGCGGCATACCGACTTTGAGCATTACAAAGCCCATCGCCAGGCCATGCCCGAAGATTTATCGAAGGCGATGCCTTATGTGATCAAATTGATTTTGGGGTTCAACATTCCTGTTATTACTTCCGACGGTTATGAAGCCGACGATATTATAGGCACGCTGGCTAAAAAAGCAGAGCAACGCGGTTATCAGGTTTATTGCATGACGCCTGATAAAGACTTTGCACAACTGGTCTCTCCCAATATTTTCGTATACAAGCCCTCGCGCATGGGCAGCGACATCGAAATTATGGGTGTAAAAGAAGTGCGCGAAAAATGGGAGGTAGAAGATGTTTGCCAGGTAATTGACATTTTAGGTTTGTGGGGCGATGCGGTAGACAACATCCCGGGCATCCCGGGCATCGGCGAAAAAACAGCCAAGCTTTTAATTAAGCAATACGGCTCGGTAGAAAATATCATCAAAAACAGCCATGAACTGAAAGGCAAGCTGCGCGAAAACGTCGAAAACTTTGCCGAGCAAGGCATTATGTCCAAAAAACTGGCAACTATCTTATTAGATGCCCCGGTGGAGTTAGACGAAGAAGGGCTGGAAATTTGTGCTCCAAGCCGTGACTTGCTGGAGCCATTATTTGCCGAACTGGAATTTCGTACGTTAGGCCGCCGCGTATTTGGCGACGATTTTAGCATTACCGAAATCAAAGCAACTTCAGGTCAGCAGGATTTGTTTAGCAGTGCAACAACCAGTACCGTACGTACCCTTACTGTTGACGTAACCGACATTGCCGAACCGGAACCCGCAGCCAAAAATATACACAATGTAACCCACGAGTATCATTTAACCGATACGCCGGAAAAACGAGCCGAGTTACTGGCTTTGCTGCAACAGCAAACAGAAATAACGTTTGATACTGAAACCACAGGTATTGATGCCAACAACTGCGAACTGGTAGGCTTATCGTTTGCCATTAAACCCGGTGAGGCCTGGTATATTCCTGTTCCTGCAGATTATGCAGACGCCAAGGCCATTGCCGACGAGTTTAAACCAGTACTCGAAAATGAGGCTATCAATAAAGTAGGCCAAAACATTAAATACGATATTCTAGTGCTAAAATGGTATGGTATCGAGGTGAAAGGCCAGTTGTTTGATACCATGATGGCCCACTATATTCTGGATCCGGATACACGCCATAGTATGGACATCCTGTCCGAAAATTACTTAGGCTACAAACCGGTATCTATCACTGAACTGATTGGCCCGAAAGGTAAAAACCAGCTCACCATGCGAGATGTGGATGTGGAGAAAGTAAAAGAATACGCGGGTGAAGATGCTGATGTAACTTTGCAGTTGAAACAGGTTTTTGAAGGCAAGCTGCAAGCCGTTGAGGCTGAAAAGCTGATTAACGAAATTGAGCACCCGCTGATTTATGTTTTAGCCGATGTAGAGTTTGAAGGGGTAAAGCTGGATGAACAAACGCTGAAAGACTTTTCGAAGCAGTTGGAAACCGATATTAACCGCCTGGAGCAAACAGTTTATGAAAAGGCAGGTGTAAAGTTCAACGTATCGTCGCCTAAGCAATTGGGGGAAGTGTTATTCGAAAAGTTACAGCTCGATCCGAAAGCTAAAAAAACAAAAACCGGCCAATACCAAACCGGCGAGGATGTGTTACTGGCACTGGCCAGCAAAAGCGATATTGTACGCGATATTTTAGATTTCAGACAGTTATTAAAGCTGAAATCTACTTACGTTGATGCGTTGCCTTTAATGATTAACCCTAAAACGGGTCGTATTCATACTTCTTACAACCAAGCTATTGCGGCAACCGGCAGGTTAAGTTCTAATAACCCTAACCTGCAGAATATTCCCATCCGTACCGAGCGTGGCCGCGAGGTGCGCAAGGCTTTTATTGCGCGTGATGCCGACCATGTACTGTTATCGGCAGATTATTCGCAGATTGAACTACGCATCATAGCTGAGATTAGCAAGGATGCCAATATGCTGGATGCCTTTGCTAAAAACCTGGACATCCACACGGCTACAGCCGCCAACGTGTACGGCGTGCCTTTAACCGAGGTGACCAGCGATATGCGCCGCAACGCCAAGGCCGTAAACTTCGGTATCATCTACGGGCAGTCGTCGTTCGGCTTATCGCAAAGTTTGGGCATACCGCGTAAAGAGGCTAACGACATCATTGAGCAATACTTTGTTCAGTACTCAGGCATTAAGAACTATATGAGCGAAACCATGAATTTTGCCCGCGAGAATGGCTACGTGAAAACGCTGATGGGCCGCCGTCGTTACCTGCGCGATATCAACTCCGCCAATGCCACCGTGCGTGGCTTCGCCGAGCGAAATGCCATTAACGCTCCTATACAAGGTTCGGCAGCAGACATGATTAAAATAGCGATGATTAATATCCACCGCGAACTGAAGGCACAAAACTTAGACGCTCGCATGACCATGCAGGTGCATGACGAGTTGGTGTTTGATGTTCCGCGCCACGAGGTGGAGATTATTAAACCCATTATAGAGCACCACATGAAAACGGCTATCAAAACCGAAGTGCCTATTATGGTAGAAATGGGTACTGGTGATAACTGGCTGGCAGCTCATTAAACGATAAGTTATCAAAATAAAAAGCCGGATAGCGGTTGGTCATCCAACTGCTATCCGGCTTTTGTATATATAAAATGTTGTATTTGTTAATGGATGGACTACAACATAAAGAAATTAAAAGATTTTAAAGCCAACGCTCAATGCCCATAAGTTAGCACGCTGACCATAATTTTCGTTAATTTTGGTTAAGCCGCCCTCGTAACGTAAATCGGCCGTAATGTTACCAATATCTACACCAGCACCTACCTGGTAGCCCAAAGTGCTGTTTTTATACTTGCCAAAATCCTGGATGGCGCTGTTCACATTGTTGTTTTCGCTCAGATTGTAAGAGTAAATTGGTCCGGCCATGGCACGTACGCTGATTGGTCCGGCACTTACCAGTTTAGTACCTAACAATAACGGAACGTTAAGCGTGGTAAAAGTTACTTTACCGCTTGCACTGGCACTATTCCCGCTGCTACTGCCTTCAAATTTACCGCCACGGCTGCCTAAGTATACCTCGGGCTGTAAGTACAAGCCATCACCCAGGCGCGCAAATACACCGGCCTGGTAGCCAGTTACGCTGGATTCTTTAATATTGTCGGTATTGATTTTTGAAAAGTTGATGCCACCCTTAATACCAAAGGTAGATTGTGCTTTACTTGCTGCAACTGATGCGATGAGCAAGGCTATACTCAAAATGTACTTTTTCATGTTTTAAAATTTAAGTTTACCAAGGTTTTATGATACGCCAAACAGTAAAAGGTTTAACAAAAGCTAAACTTTAACATTTACTAATTGGGCGGCAAACTTAAATATAACTACCGAAACACGATACGGTTTTAACAGGCTATTGAGGTAAGCCTTTACAATTCAAGCACTTTAATCGAAAATACTTACTCACGAAGCCTTAAAGCCCAAAACCAAGAATTTATGCATGCAGGCAAAGCAACGGAAATGTGTAATAGGCAAAAACCATAAATAAGAACGAATAAAGGTGGGCCTACGGATGCGGGAAACATTAGTGGCCTGGCAATGTACGCAGTTTTCGGGATGAGAGAATGATATAATCATGATGGGTAGGATCTGAGCTTTTGTGCAAATATAACCTTTCATCAATAACGTCTGTTCTTAAATTTAATTTCAGGGAAATTAAATTTAGTTTTTCTGCAATTACTTTCAGAGGCGTGTTTGCCAAGGCTGATAATATCATTTACCAGCGCTAACAACCAGGATTTTCAACTGTTGATACCGGCTTATCGCTTACTAAACCTTTATTGCTTTTAATTGTCCATGCATATAAAAATGGTAGCCTTGTTACAATTATATGCAGGGCATCGTACATACAGATACTAACAGACTAACATCATGAAAAAATTATTATTTGCAGCTGCCTTAACTATGTTTACCCTGGCCGGTTTTTCACAAACACCAGACTTACGCCGAAAAATTGAAGTAACCGGCAGTGCCGAGCAGGAAGTAACACCTGACATTATTTATGTAGCTATATCTTTAAAAGAATACATGAATGGCAAGAACAGGGTAGAGATCAGCACGCTTGAGCGCCAGTTGCAAAAAGCCGTGGCCGAAGCTGGTATCCCTAAAGAAGACTTTATGATCAACAACCTGTCGTCTTACAACTGGGTTGATCCTAAAAAGAAGCAAACTCCCGACTTTTTAGCCAGCAAGCAATACCGTATTAAAGTACGCGATTTAAATGCGATCAATACTATTTTAGGTAAGGTAGATGATAAAGGCATCCAATCAACCGGAGTAGATGGTTACGATTATTCTAAACTACCAGAATTACGCCGCGACCTCAAAATTAAAGCCCTGCAGGCTGCCCGCGAAAAGGCCACTTACTTATTGAGTAGTATTGGCGAAAAGTTAGGCGGTGCGATTGATATTCAGGAAATAGATAATGAGCCGATGAACCAGCCAGTGTATGCTAATATGCGTGTATTTAAAGCTGCCCCAATGGCCGAAGCAGCAGATGCTTCTGAACCTGTTGACTTTAAAAAGATAAAATTGAATTATCAGATCCGTGCCGTATTCGAAATAGCCAAATAACGGCAACCGGACAACTTAACTGAATAATTATAAATATGCAGCCTTAATTTAAGGCTGCATATTTTTTATATACATTGTACAGCACGTTTAAATCTAATTGCGTAAGCTGCGGCGATAAATCGGTTTGTATAAAATGCAATTTGAAAGCTTTAATAGCACCAGGCAGGTTACGGGTATCATAACCTATCAGCCGTAAGGCAACTACATAATCAAAGTTTTCAGGTGCCAGTTCCAACACATCATCGCTCCAAAAGCCAAAACCATTTTGGGCCAGCGTTTTCCACGGAAAGTAAGCACTCGGATCATTTTTGCGGGGAATAGCAATATCGGCATGGCCAATAAAGTTAGTGGTCGGAATGTTATATACTTTTTTAAGTTGGGCCAGCAGTAACAGCAGGCTTTTAATCTGTGCGTCTTCAAAAGGCTGTAGGCCGTTATTGTCCAGCTCAATGCCAATCGAGCAGCTGTTCATGTCGCTGATACTGCCCCACTTGCTTACCCCGGCATGCCATGAGCGCAGGTAGTCATTCAGCATGTGCACAATTTTACCGTCGCGGCCAATTACATAGTGCGCACTCACCTGGGTGCGGGCCAGGGTAAAAGTATTTAAGGTTTGTTGAGTAGAATCCTGAGCGGTATGATGGATGATGACGTAATTAGGCTTACGTAAATTAAAGTTAACCGTATTAACAAATGTCGACGGAATAGCCACACCTGCACTATCCTTTAACATTACAGCCTCTTCAGCTTTAAGCATATCAACCAGACTATCTATCTGGCTATTGGCAACTTTTTCGTTGTTATTGATGACTACAACCGGCTTACGCGTTTTGCATGATGCAAAGGTTAAAGCAGCTATAATTAGGCATAAGCCTGTTTTATAATTCATGATGTCCTAAAATTCTCAATTGGTTTTTGAATTGTGCTAAGGTAATTAAGGTAGTTGGTGGTTCGTTAGTATATTCTATGCTTTCGTATTCATGAAAGTTATGGTCATCAGAATTGTTCCATTGATCGAAGTGCAAATCAGGCAAGTTCCAATCATCTGCATAAAACCAAGTGCTGTCAATTAAATTTGCACTAATAATTGATTTCAAATCTTCTAAATCGTCACAAGCGTCACCCGCAAATA
The DNA here is from genome assembly GCA_913775265.1 of uncultured Mucilaginibacter sp. Classification (GTDB taxonomy): domain Bacteria; phylum Bacteroidota; class Bacteroidia; order Sphingobacteriales; family Sphingobacteriaceae; genus Mucilaginibacter. The sequence continues at coordinate 207,412 of CAJYJH010000065.1, forward strand.
TCACATATCCATAGTTTTTATAGTTCGATTTGTCGCGATAAAGATAATTAAGCTTAATATTATTCATCGCTACAATGTATTTCTGTTTGCTTGAAACCTCAATCGGAAATAAGTGAATTTTTTGCCCAAAATCTTTCATTATGAATTTTTAAAAAGCTGGGACCGGGATCAAATTTTTGAGGTGCTATTATGGATTGTCCATCGTAATCTATGAAGTTCTGCTTGACAGATAGCACGTCAGCATATTTTTTGAACTTAGGAGATATGATTATTTTTAAATCCTCTGTTATCGAAATTAAATGCTGGTCAAATGCTCTATCGTGCAAAGTGTTGAGCGAAAGACCATTCTTAGGATTAAGTTGATTCTGCTTATCATAACTCCATGGTGAGATATGGCTGGCCACTAACAATTCAGGGATTTGAATGCCAGTTATACAGCATCTATTGTTGTAATTAGACAGCACAATCTTTCTGAAAATTGATTGATTTACCCTGCTCTTTACTAACCTTTCTTTTTCTTTTCCTTGAATATCCGGTAAATTTTCTAAATCAATATTGTAGCGCTTTTCTATTGTAGTTTCAAGTTTTTGAGCCAACAATTGTTCTCCATCAAAAAATTCGGTATCCCAATCATACATGTATTCTGCCCAAACTTCTTTATCAAGCTTACTTGTATTTGGTAGCCCGCCTATACCTCGTTGTTTTAATTTGGGGTCGAGGCTTGCTAAATTCCCTAATTTTCTCGCTACCGATCCTGGCGTTCGGTTAATTAAAATAGATAGCTCAATAACATCAGCGTTACGGCCATGCATCTGTCCGAAAGGGATTTTACAGTAAAGATTGATAGCTAAAATGGTTTCCTCTTTCGTCCATAACCTTTGACCGTCTTTCATACACTCTAATATGGTCAAATGAATTCAGAATGTATGAAAGAAATATTAATAAGGTTGATGTTTTACTCTAAATCTTGCGCAGCAAAGGTATTACCCTGGCGTACATCGCCGGTTTCGTAACCTTTTTTAAACCAGTACATACGTTGGGCACTGGTACCGTGGGTAAACGAGTCGGGCGATACGCGGCCTTGTGTTAGGCGGTCATCTCCAATGGCACTGGCCGCGTTTAAGGCCTCATCAATATCTCCCGGATCGAGCAGACCACGTTGTTTTTGATAGTGTGCCCATACACCGGCGTAAAAATCGGCCTGTAGTTCAAGCTTTACCGATAATTTGTTGTATTGTGTTTCGTCAAGTTGCTGGCGCGCCTGGTCCATTTTGTCAGACACGCCCATCAGCTTTTGCACATGATGGCCAACCTCGTGGGCAATTACATAGGCCCGTGAAAAATCGCCTGATGCACCAAAGCGTTGCTCCAGTTCCTGGAAAAAAGAAAGATCGAGATAAACTTTTTGGTCGGCAGGGCAATAAAACGGTCCGGTAGCCGAACCAGCAAAACCACAGCCTGAGGTTTCTACGCCTTCTTCAAAAAAGTGAATGGTAGGCTCTTTGTAACTGCGGCCCATTTCTTTAAACAACTGGTTCCAGGTATCTTCGGTATCTGCCAATACCACCCGCGCAAATTTTTGCTCGTCGTTTCTGGAGGTGGTGAGCTTAGTGTTTTTTTGTTCCTGGCCTTGGCTGTCGCCACTGTTGCCTTGCAGCATTTGTGCCGGGTTAACGCCGGTAAACAAATATATCACCAGGCCAATGATGCCAACAACACCACCGCCTAAAGCCATACGGCCGCCGCCACCGCTGCTGCTGCCTTCTTCTGCGTTATCGCTTTCGCGTCTGCCCATCCATTGCATAGTATCTGAATTTTAATGTACAGGATGTAACAAGAAATCAATACGGTTTGTTTAAAACGGCAGCGCAGCAAAATCAATTAATTATTGTTCAGCAGCTTAAGATATAAATACAACGGCGTCTATGTAACCCTGATTTTAGAAGAAATATTATTCGGAAAAATCCTTGCCGCCATACTTGCTTAAGCCAAACACACCAATCCCGCAACCGGCCAGCACTAATAAAAAGTTACCTTTGTTGAACGAAAAGCCATTATCAGGCTTACAACAAACATTGGCAGTATTTGAAAATGCAGCAGACTGAGCACTAATCGAGTTTACCAGTGCAGGTGAGTAAGAATGAGCAGGCCCCAATTTAACAGCATAAACTGAAGCAAAAGCTAAAAAGAATATAACGGTCAAAAAAAGATGTTTCATCCGGATAGCGTAGACAAATCACTGCAAGTACAGAAAGCATTTTACGCTCACCTTAATTTAAGGTTACAAATAATTTGCTTTTTGTTTACATTGATGGCTGCATAATGTTTCAAACTATCTCACATGTCAAAGTCTAATATTACATCGTTGCTTACAGCATAACCTGTACAGGTCAGTATCCACCCTTGTTGCAACTCTGCATTGGTAAGCACTTCATTTTTTACGATGGTAACTTTTCCGCTTTTACATTTTACGGCACAGGCAGCACATACTCCGTTGGCGCAACTGTAGGGCAGTGGTAACTGGTTTTGTAAAGCTGCCTGTAAAATAGTTTGGTTTTCTGCGGCTATCAGGTTATGCCACTCGTTATGGTAGCGGATACGCAATGGCTGAGAAATAAAGTGTGAGGCATCGGTACTAACCGGCACCGTTTCGAGTACAAAATTTTCTTTGTGTATATGGCTGCGCTCAACACCCATATAAAGTAAGGTCAATTGCAGCATCCGCATATAAGTGAATGGTCCGCAAAGGTAGTAATGGGCATTCATTAAATCGGTACCGGCATATCGCTGTAGCAACTGCTCAGCCATGATATTATTCAACCGGCGGCCTTCGTTACTTACCAGATTAAACAAAACAAATTGTTCCGGATATTGATCGGCAATCTCATTTAGCGCATCATTAAATATAATTGTTTTGCTGTTTTGATTGCTGTAAAATAAGATTACCCTGCAATGCGCATGTTGATGCAACAGATATTTTAAATGGGCGTACACCGGCGCAATGCCCCCGCCGGCCGCGAAATATACTAATGTTTTAACTTCATCTACGTTTGCCGGTAAAGTAAACCGACCTGCCGGCTCTACCGCTTGCCAGATATCGCCCACTTTAGCATGAGTAAGCAAGTAGCGGGATATTTCGCCATTGCTTACCCGCTTTACCGTAATCGACATCAATTCTTCGTGCGGTGACGAACTCAGGGAATATGACCGCCTGATCTCTTCGTTATGGTGATTGATGACCAGTGTAATAAACTGCCCAGCCTGGTAATCAATCTTTTTACCCGACACCTCTCTAAGATAAAAGGTGGCGGCATCGTTAGTTTCCGGCTGTATGGCCTCAACCCGCAGCTCAAGCATTATGATACCCTTAAAACCAACTTACCGAACTGCGATGACTTACCCATTTTGTCTATTGCCTTTTGAGCGTCATCCAAAGCAAACACCTCATCAACTACCGGTACTAATTGGTGAGTGTTGATCATATCGAGCATGGCTTTAAAATCGTCCGGACTGCCCATCATGGTACCTAACAGTTGTACTTGCTTCGAAAACAATACGCGGGGTTCCAATTCTGGTATAGCTCCTGCGGTTGCGCCGAAGAAAACTATACGTGCGCCCGGGTTACATAGCGCCGGTATTTTGGCAAAGTCTTTACCTAAGGCGCTATCAATTACTACATCAAAACCACCGGCCATGTGTTTCAACTCATCCGCCCAGTCCTGTGCTTTATAACTTACACCGGCAGCAACGCCTAAATGGCGGGCTCTTTCTATTTTTTCACCCGAGCCCGAGGTTGCAAATACCTGGCAACCAGCAGTTACAGCAAATTGCACGGCAAAGGTACCGGTGCCCGATCCTGCACCTACAATCAATACTTTGTTGCCGGCCTGTGCTTTGCCTTTGGTAAACAATGCACGGTAAGCTGTTAGTGCAGCTAACGGAATAGCTGCTGCTTGTTCGAAAGTTAAGTGCGAAGGTTTCTCATACAAATATTCAGCTCCAACCTTTACATACTCGGCAAACGTGCCATCATCGGGTAAACCCAAGATTTTAAAATTGGCCGATTGTGCTTCGGGATTATCACCCCAATGATGGCCGGGATTAATAATCACCTCTTTTCCCACCCATGCTTCATCAACGCCGGCTCCAACCTCGGTAACGATACCTGCACCGTCCGACCCTAAAATAGTTGGGTATTTAATACCGGCATATTTGCCTATACTAATCCAGTAATCGCGGCGATTAAGTGCCGCAGCCTTAACTTGAACTAATACTTCGCCTTCACCCGGCGTAGGTTTATCAACAGTTTTTACAGCAAGGGGCTGATCAGCCCCAACCAATACTACAGCTTTCATAAACAATATTTTTAACGGTTACTACCGCCTCTGAATTTGATAAAAAGATAGATGATGAGTGCCAGTATTAATACTACTAACACAATACCGGTATAAAAGCCGGCCTTAAAAATACCACCGATTACCTCACAACTGCTTAAAAAAAGCAACAGGGTAAACAATGCCGGAAAAACAAGCTTTTTCATACCTCTATAAATAAAAAAAGCGACAGGATTGTTTATCCTGCCGCTCTGTGATATATTCCAAAAAGCGCTTATGCGCCACTGGCTTATTTAGCTTTTTTGTATAATTCAGCTACGTGATTCCAGTTAATTACGTTCCAGATAGCTCCTAAATAATCCGGACGACGGTTTTGGTATTTCAGGTAGTAAGCGTGCTCCCAAACGTCGATACCTAAAATTGGTGTACCTTTTACGGTAATTTCAGGTAAATCCATTAATGGGTTATCTTGGTTAGGGGTTGAGGTTACGGCTAATTTTTTATCAGCAGTAACTACTAACCAGGCCCAGCCAGAACCGAAACGGGTAGCACCGGCTTCATTCATTTTAGTTTTCAATTCGTCGAAAGATCCGAAAGTGCTTTTAATAGCATCCGCTAATTCGCCGGTTGGCTCGCCGCCACCGTTTGGTGATAACAAAGTCCAGAATAAAGTATGGTTATAGTGGCCACCACCGTTGTTGCGTACAGCAGCAGGATATTTAGAGATGTTTTTTACAATATCTTCGATGTTGCCATTCGCTTCAGGTTTGCCTTCCAACGCTTTGTTCAGGTTGGTTACATAAGCCTGGTGGTGTTTACCATGGTGAATTTCCATAGTAGCTTTATCAATATGCGGTTCCAGTGCGTCGGTAGCGTATGGTAACGCCGGTAATTCAAATGCCATAAGACTATTTTTTAAGGTTAAAAAATGATGTACAGTGCAAATATAAAGGGTTGACCTTCATAATTGTTCAGTTAAATGTTAACTTTTAGTGCGTTTGCTCCTGAAAAAGTCACGGACCAGTTCGGCACATTCATTTTCTCTAATGCCGCCGGTGATCATGGTTTTTGGATGGGTGATTTTCTGATTTAACCGCCCAAAACCCAGACGCGTATCATAAGCGCCAAACACAATTTTACCTATCTGGAACCAGTAAGATGCCCCTGCACACATAACGCAAGGCTCCATGGTTACGTACAGCGTGCAATCTTTCAGGTATTTACCGCCGAGGTAATTAGCAGCTGCGGTTAAGGCCTGCATTTCGGCATGGGCCGACACATCATTCAACCGCTCGGTTAAATTATGCCCGCGACCAATAATTTTGCCCTGGCACGTTACTATCGCGCCAATGGGTATTTCGTCTTCGGCATAGGCCTGCCTTGCTTCGCGCAACGCCTCGTTCATAAAAAACTCGTCGGGCGATACGCTGCTCTCGTTATCAAAACTTATAAACCGCATTAAATTAATTTGCTTCCGTTAGGTACCGGGCTTTCTACAGCCGATAATACAATATCTCCGTTTTCGTCGGCCAGTCCGGTTACCAGAAACTGCGACATAAATTTGCCGATCTGTTTTTCCGGAAAATTCACCACGCCTAAAATCTGACGGCCCACTAACTCCTCTTTAGTATAATGTTTGGTAATTTGTGCGCTCGACCATTTGGTGCCAAAAGGTCCGAAATCTACTTTGAGCTTATACGCCGGTTTACGGGCCTCCGGAAAATCGAGTACTTCGAGTATCGTACCCGCCCGTAGCTCCACTTTTTCAAAATCCTGCCAGGAGATAGTTTCCATACCGGCAAAGATAGGGAAGAGAAGATAGAGTAGAAAACAGGCAGATAAATCACAACCTTGCGGTTTACTTAAAACTACATATTTTTAACAGGAGCATGTATCTTTGTATATGTCTGCCGCTACCAATCATCGTAAAATTATCCATATTGATATGGATGCATTTTATGCTTCGGTAGAGCAGCGCGACCACCCAGAATACAGGGGTAAGCCTTTGGTAGTTGGTGGCCCTCCGCAGGGGCGCGGCGGTGTGGTAGCTACAGCCAGTTATGAGGCCCGTAAATTTGGGGTAAGGTCGGCCATGTCGTCTAAAAAAGCCGTACAGCTATGCCCTAACGCAATATTTGTATATCCGAGGTTTGCGGTGTATAAAGAAGTTTCTAATAACATCCGCGAAATTTTTAGCCGGTATACTGACCTGATCGAACCTTTATCATTAGATGAAGCTTACCTGGATGTAACCGAGGACAAGCAAAATATTGGCTCGGCCATTGAGATTGCTACGCTGATTAAGCAAGCCATTAAAGACGAGTTGCAGCTTACGGCTTCGGCAGGTGTATCGGTGAATAAGTTTGTGGCCAAAATTGCTTCAGATATTAATAAGCCTGACGGATTGAAGTTTATCGGCCCCTCAGCCATTGAACGCTTTATGGAAACCCTGCCAGTAGAAAAATTTTTCGGCGTGGGAAAAGTAACTGCCGAGAAGATGAAAAAGATGGGCCTGCACACCGGGTTGGATTTAAAGAAATTAACCGAAGCTGATCTGACTAAAAACTTTGGTAAAACCGGCAAATTCTATTACCATATTGTAAGGGGCATAGACGACCGCCCTGTACAGCCCCATCGCGAAACCAAATCGATGGGTGCCGAAGACACCTTTGCTTACGACTTGACCGAGCCGGAAGAAATGTTTGATGAGCTGGATAAGATTGCCCAAACTGTAGCCGAACGTTTAGAGAAGCGCCAACTTAAAGGACGAACCATTACCCTAAAAGTTAAATATGGAGATTTTAAGCAAATCACCCGTAATCAGTCATTAACATCAGCTGTAGCCGATGCCGCTACCCTGAGTGATATTGCCAAGCAACTATTAACAGCTACTAATTTGGATGATGTAAAAGTTCGGTTATTAGGTATATCGGTATCTAATTTCGGCGATTTGCTGCCTAAGCCTTACAAAGATGAAGACAGCGATCAGTTACGGCTTTTTTAACTCAGTATAAGCTTACTCACTTCTTACTAATACATTGGTTTCCCACATACCAGTGGTTGTTCGAGTGGTAGTATCGCTAAAAACCTTTTTATCAGCGTTGTTATAGATACTTAAGTTGATGATTTGTTCTTTTCTTAATGCAGTGATGTATGTTTTTAATTTATAATCGCCATCCTGCTTAAAATACAACTTACCCGAATTTCCATTAATATTATAAACCTGGTACTGATCGGGCATACCATATTCTATTTTACAGTTCTCGCAGTCAACAATCAGGTAGCCTTTTTTTACGTTCTCATCATCAGGCTGCAGGTCAACGTCTTTACAACCTGCTACTAATAGTAGAGCCATCAAAAATAGCTTAGGTAATCTGTTCATATTAATCAAGGATCTTACAAATCTTAACCACCTCCTTAAATAAAACTTTAAATGGCAGTTAGCTAACTGCCTTTATTACGTGTTTTACAGTTAAAAGATACATCATTATCGTCCTTAAAGCGTCTTTAATGCAAGTAACAAGAGCTCTTTTATTTCGATAATATGACGCCATAAACCCTTTTTTAAACTTAACCGTATAAAACTCCGCACTACATAGAGCTATGCTTGCAGCCGCAACAAGTGTTTATGATAATGAAACCCTACTTTTTTAAACTGTACTTGTGCTGTTTTTTGTGGCTTATGCTTGCTGCCTGCAAGCACGAGCGACCTCACGGAACAGTATATATTAAATCTGAGCGCGGAACATATAGGTTTTATCGTAACGGTAAACCTTTTTTTGTAAAGGGGGCTTCGGGGTTTACCAATCTTAAAGCACTAAGCGCATTAGGTGGTAACACCATCAGGATATGGGATACGGTTAATATTTCCGGTATTTTAGATTCGGCACAAGCCTATCACCTAGCCGTAATTGTGGGCCTGCCTATGCCTGCCAATCAAAACATGGACGATTTTTATAATGATGATACCAAAGTAGCAGCGCATTATAAAAACCTTACCGCAACGGTAAAACGCTACAGGCACCACCCGGCTTTGCTGGCCTGGTGTGTGGGTAATGAGTTAGCCTTTCCATACAAGCCTAATTATAACCGGTTTTATAATGCGTTTAACAAGGTAGTAGACATGATTCATCGTGATGATCCGAACCATCCGGTGACTACCACGATGATCAATTTTCAACGTAAAAATATTGCCTGTATAAAACTTCGTACTGATGTTGATTTTATATCACTCAATATTTTTGGTGATATAAAACATCTAAAGCGTAACTTAAAGGATTTCGCGTGGCTTTGGAAAGGCCCTTTTCTGGTTACCGAATGGGGCATTGACGGGCCCTGGTATCCAACCGATCAAACCGCCTGGGGTTCTTTCGTCGAGAATTCTTCTTTTAAAAAAGCAGAGCAATATCAGGCTATTTATAAAAATCTGATGCCTGTTCAGAATCAGCGCTTTTTAGGTTCGCTGGTGTTTTACTGGGGCCAAAAACAAGAATATACGCCTACCTGGTTTAGCTTATTTGACCAAGCTGGCAGATACAGCGAAAGCGTAAATGCAGTTAGTGAATTATGGACAGGCCATAAACTAAAACACCAGGCGCCTCCTTTAAAATATATTTTATTGAACCAGTTAGGCGGTAAAGACAATATTTTACTTGCCGACGATACCACCGCACAAGCTGAATTATATCTCTACGGTAAAGAAACAGGTGACGTAACTTATAAATGGCAGTTACTCCCCGAAGATTATCATCAGGTTAATGATATATACAGCCAGCAAGAGGTGATGCCAATACCACGCTCTTTTATCGGGGATAGCACCGGCAAGCATATCACGTTCCGCACTCCTGTAAAAGAAGGCCCTTACCGCTTATATGTATATGCTTATAACCGGCAAAATTATTTTGCTACGTGTAATATTCCGTTCTACGTACTTCATCACCCCTAAACCCTAAATAACATGAAAGCACCCGGTTTTAAGCAAAAATTTAACCTGCGGACTATGATTGTAATAGGCCTAGGGTTGATGGTGTTTTTTTTGTATAATCTTTTGCAGCCACAGGTAGCAGGCAATACCACGCTGTACTGGCTGCTAATGGTTACCTTTATTTTTGCTTTCCTCAAAATAGGGTACGAGTGGTATCATTACTGGTCTATCAGCATTCCGGATAAACCCAAAACATCCCGCCAATATACAGTTGATGTTTTTACCACCTTTTGCGCCGGCGAACCTTATGATATGATTGAGCAAACGCTAAGGGCCATTAAAAACATCACTTACCCGCACGAAACTTATTTGTGCGACGAGGCCGATGACGAGTATTTAAAAGCGCTTTGCCAAGAGTTAAATATTCATCATATCACCCGCACTCATAAAATTAATGCTAAAGCCGGGAATATTAACAATGCCCTGCGGCAGTCAGCAGGCGAACTATGTGTAGTGCTTGACCCTGACCATGTGCCTGTACCTCATTTTCTTGACCGGGTGGTTAGTTACTTTGAGAACGAAGAGCTTGGCTATGTGCAGGTGGTGCAGGCTTATTATAATCAGGAAGATAGCTGGGTGGCTAAAGGAGCCGCACAGCAAACCTACCAGTTTTACGGACCCATGATGATGTGCATGAACAGCTATGGTACGGTACAAGCCATTGGCGCTAACTGTATATTCAGGCGCTCGGCGCTCGAATCGATAGATGGGCATGCCGCAGGGTTGGCAGAAGATATGCATACCGCCATGCAAATGCATGCCAAAGGTTGGCAATCGCTTTACGTTCCGGAAGTGTTAACGCGTGGACTGGTACCAGCTACGCTTTCGGCCTATTATAAGCAGCAGCTTAAATGGTCGAGAGGGGTGTTTGAATTACTGGTTACCTCCTATATTAGCCTGTTTAATAAATTCACCTGGCGGCAAAAATTGCATTATGGGTTACTACCTTTGTTTTATGTATCGGGCTTTATTTTCTTAATCAACTTTTCGGTTCCTATCATATCGTTATTTACCGGTTTATATCCTTTACGAATAGATTTTACACAGTTTGTATTTATCAGCGTGCCTTACCTTACAGCAGTAATTTTAATCAGACATTATGTACAGCAATGGGTGATGGAAGATCGCGAACGAGGCTTTCATGTAGTTGGCGGTTTACTGCTCATCGGCACCTGGTGGGTATTTATTTTAGGTATTGTTTACACCTTTTTCCGTAAAAAAGTGCCCTACATCCCCACACCTAAAGACCTGAACGACTCTGTTAATTTAAAAATTAACCTGCCAAATATTGGAGTCTTGCTCTTGTCTATGCTGGCCATAGACTACGGCATTACGCACGATCTGAATCCGTACACTATTTTTATGGCAGGCATTGCCGGACTTAACTGCCTGCTGATGTTTTTTGTGCTGGTTTCGAGTGCACAGATCCAAATGCGCAATTACGAAAAGCGACATCAGTTGGTGCATGCTTTTTTAAAGGGTGTCCGCCACGCAAAAGGGCATTTTTGGTTATTGAGGCGCAAGGTATACTCAGGTGTAAGAGCCGGAAGTTTGGCGCTGGTGGTTTTAATTACTGCTTTGAGTATAATAGGGATGCATAGCCCAAACGATGGCGGATCCTCTGTTACATCGCTCCTTCCGTTAGGCTCGTTAAATGATTTGCTCAATATGACCAGCGTAAGGCCGCTGGTGAGTGGCGTAACTGTTGATATTGCCCATCATACGGCCGCTGATGCGCAGGAAGGTTTACCTACCATGGTAGCCAATAATTATATTTTTAAAGCAAACAACCGCAATAAGCTGGTCAATCAAGCTCCTGTTGCTACTTTGCCGCAACCGTCTTATTACCCTGATGTGCATGGTGTAATCTATTCTAAAGGTAATTACTGGTTTAAAAACACCTTTACGCTCGATAAACGTGTTATTGCCGCCGACTTTGCCGAAATGAAACGCGTTGGCATCAATACCATCAAAATATATGGGCCCGGTATTTATGATAAAACTATACTAAATAAAGCCGCAGCAAGCGGTTTAAAAATACAATACAGTTTTTGGATACCTTCGCCAGCGGCGTTTGTTAATGATTTTGACTATCTCTATGAATTGTCGGACGATATTATCAACACCGTCAGAGCGCAAAAAGATAACCCAACTATTACCTCCTGGAGTTTGAGTAACACTACGTTGCAGCAATTGAACGAGTACTATAAACAGCCTCAATTGGCCATCGCACAAAAAAATTATATCAGGTGGATGAAGCAGTTGGCGGCGCAAATCAAACAACAGGACCCGACGCGTAGCCTGAGTGCAGAAGTATTGGCAGCGCCGAATTTAAATGCCACTGTGAGTTTACTTAAAGCAAATATTCTGGCATTGGATGCTTACGGGGTGGTTGTTACTGACAAGGCTTCGTTAAATTACATAGCCGATAGTTTAGATGTACCGTTTTACTTTAGCAATGCCAATCCGCATGCATTTATAGGGAGAAGCTATCCGGAAAAGGGAGTATTTTATGCTAACTGGCAAGACCAGTACGCAGCATCGTCTATTACGGTAGATGGTCTGAAAGGTATTTATGGACGGAACAAACCTTATTTATATGCTATCAGCAAGGCTTTTCATGGTAACATACCTGCTAAATATTTGCCTTCTATCAAAATATTGCGCCCGGCTATTACAACAGAACCCGGTGCAGATATACCTTACCAAGCACTGGTTTTTAGCCAAAACAAATGGCACTTGGCAGCTTACTTACCCACGGGTCTGACGTTTGAATGGTATTTGGTAAAAAGCAATGAATGGGGTAGCCCTATACAGGTTGAAATGGTAGGCCGTGGGCCTACCCTGAGATTGAAAGTTCCGGGCATAGCTTCCAATTATCATTTACACCTTATTGCTGTACAAGGGCATAACATTAATGAGTCTTACTCTACATTGGATATTCCTTTTTATCAATAAAGCAATGCCAAAATTTAAGTTTAGGAAGTTTAGGAGATGGAAATTATGGCTTGTGGGTTTGTTGGTATTTATGTTAGTTATTATACTGGCCTATCGCCCGGTTAGCAAATTTCTAACATCATCTTATGCAGATGAATACTATCTCCGATTGCAAGAGCCGGTGTTGGGCATACTCAACCGCACCAACGATACTACCAGAGCACGTAGTTTAAACTTGTCTCATGGTTCGATAATCTGGAAATCGACAGCGCTATGTTTTGATGAGCGGGCGCTGGAAAAGTTATTGGCAAATGGACCGGCGATAATTACCGTTGAAACCTGGTTGAAAAGCCCGCAGAGTGGTGATAATGTTCTGACCGCTGTTTATCAGGGTAAGTTCGACAAACCCATTGAGCAGTTAGGCTACCTTATTGCTCAATGTAAATATGATGTTTATGTAAGGTTTGATCCTGACATGGAGGTACCGACCACTATTTTTCCGTGGCAGTATCAATCGCCCAAAGACTATATTAAGGCATTTAATTACATCGCCCCAAAGCTAAAGCAACTGGCGCCTAAAGTTAAAATAGTTTGGGGGCCGAGCGGCTACCCCGGTGATACCGAATATTGGCCCGGGGGTAAGTATGTAGACGCTGTAAGCGTTACTTTGGGAAGTTTATCTGAAGATAACGCGCATGCCTATCCCGCAACAACCTCGATACCGGAAATGCTGAAGCAAAAGCTGCACCGCATGCGCTTTATCGATAAGCCGGTTGTCATTTTAGGATCAAGGCACATCCAGAAAGAAAACTTTAAGCCCGATTGGTTGGCTACCGAAGCGGAATACATCACCTGGTTATCTAAAACTGCAGTTTACTCATCCGGGAACTTTGTAAACCAGGATACTGCAAAACCTATCAGAAAAAAGCTCGAAATAGGGGTTTATGATCTTCAAGAAAAGCTGATTGACCTTAAAGGCATCACCGCCGAACATCTGTTTACCGACATGGGTGAGGTACAACGGAATGAATTTGAAAAGAATTTTAACGCTGTTACGCATCGCCATCACAACATTATTATAACGATGGAACCGTGGAAAGATACCAGCGGCATTGCTGATACCAATGTAACCGGCAGTATTTTACATGGTCGCTACGATGCAATATTTAGTAAGCTTTTTAAAATACTGGGCAGCACCAGGCAAACTGTTTACTTGCGTTTTATGCACGAAATGGAAATACCTATACATCGCTATGCCTGGCAAAGTCAGGACCCGGTGCAATACATCAATGCTTACCGGTATTTTATGCAGTTTAACGGCGGACCACCACCCAATGTAAAAAAAATATGGGCACCGGCAGGCGACCGTGGTTCGGTTGATTTTTGGCCGGGTGATAACGTGGTAGATTTTATCAGTATTGCTATTTATGGCTTGCCGGATAAAAATATCACCGATCCCAATAAGCAGGAGATGTTCAGCAATATTTTAAAACGTAAGTATTATAGAATGCGCTTTTTAAACAAGCCGCTATTTATTGCTGAGTTTGGCGTAAAAGGCACCGAAGCTTTTCAAGATAAATGGTTGCAAAACGCGGCAGCTACAATTAAGTCCAACCCGCACATTTTTGGCGTGAGTTATTTTAACCTGTACGACAATCCCAAAGTTTGGGGGCACATGGCTGCTCCCAACTGGAGTATCTCGCCGCGCTCGATGCAGTTATTTATTGAAAATATTAATCATTAATTGCACAACTATTTTTCCAGCCAAACAGCCTCGACCTCTATACCTGCTGACTTGCCCAGCTGCGCAGTGTTTAAATCGCTGTTAAAAGTAATTTCGAGCTTATCAATGTCGGGCAATTTAAGGCCGGTAAAACTGCCGGCCTTGAACCACAAAGGCATAAAGCCTGGATAGGGTCGTGGTAACAGTAAACAAGAATCGGGTTGTAAACTATTCAGCGGAATCTCTATCATCTTGAAATCAGTGCTTACCTCTGCTGAGGTCGCATAAGCTGCGGCATCCTGATTAATCAGTGCTACACGAAACTTTGCCGTTGTTGCCGCAGTAGCACGTACCTTAATAACTATTTTAACCACACCCGGTAAATCGCTTATCCGGTTATTTATCTTGTCGCCCACGTAAAGTTGCATACCTAACACCTGATTTTGCTGCACTGTTAGCGTACTCATACGTAATGTCAGTTGTCCGCTTACTGATCCGCCTACCCACTGTATTTTGGCCTGCTTCGCTGCTTCGGGCACATAGGTGTTGGTTTTGTCCTGATCGGTAGTGGCGTTAAATAAGCTGATCTTTGCATCAGGTGCGGCAACAAAGGTTTGCCAGTAATCATCATTCAAATCGTCCCAACGGTTGGGGTTGCCTTTGTGTCCACCCGGAAAAATGGTGTAGTCACCTTTCATGTTCTGCACAACAATACGGTAGCTGATTGTTCCGTTAGCTGAGCCATCAGGTGGAATCATCGCCACATAATCATTAGGACTAACACGTGTCATGGCGACACGATTGGGGCCGCCGTATGGCCATTTGACCATTATTGTAACTCTATCCGCCGAGTCAATATTGATGGCTTTTACATTAACCCTAATGGTTTTACCCGCACTAACTTCTGCCATCGGCGTATGCGCTATATAAGGCTCGTGGCTTATGGGTTGCGGGGCCACAAACTCGTTGAGTTTTACATAACCCATCATGTGGTCGCCCGTCCACTGGCTGTTATTTTTGCCTTGCTTAGTAAGCAGATAGGTGCCTGGCTTTATCGTAAACTGAGTTTGCTGGGCAGTGGTTGTGTAATTGTTTTGAGCGTTTATGCCTTGCACTTTAAAATTGCTGCCTAAATCGGTAAGTGTGATTTGCATGGGTTGATTATTCCAAGCTATGTGTACCGCTTCGCGCGAGGGCGATGGTTTGGCAAATGGATCGCGAACGGTGATAGCATCGGGCATTACTTCTAACCGCCAGATGCCGTTTTCTAATTTATCTAAAAAGTAGGCACCGTAGCCTGAATATTTAACCACTGCCGAACTACCCACACCGGCAATATGCTGAAGCGCTTTGCTGTTACGTGGCTGGGGGGCTGTAGAACCGGAATAATAAAATTCTTTATCCGTGTTCATTTCGCTTAATGATTGCTTATAACTCACCCGGAAAGCACCAAATACACTATCGAGCGGATAGACGCCGAACTTTTTATCAGCCGGTAAAGTGTGAAAAGCGCGGTTGGCAATTAACAGGCTAATGGCTTTAGCTGGTGTGTACGCCAGGTTTAAAAAGTGGGTTTGATATTCGGTATTGCCGTAAGCGGTAGACAGCGGATCGTAAGCAAACTGCGTTACCCACTGGAAACCGGCCTGCTTGAAACTGCGAGCAATAGCAGGGTACATATATGACGACAGCATATCTGCCGCATCAAACTCGTAAATCATCCGGGCCCTGTTTTTAAACTCCGGGATGGTATCGTACGGATAAGTATACCGGTCAACATTGGGGAGCATGTTCCCTTTTTGTTCGTGCCCTGCCACCAGCCCGATGGGGTACCATTGAAAACTAAAGCCGTCTGCTTTGGATTTTGCCACGGCATCGGCATACCAAGGCGACTCGCTGATGTTGTAAAAAACCGGCTTATTCCACCCTGTGCTGTTGATGGCGGCCTTCATGCGGTTAATATATTCAGTGGCCCGTGTTTTAGGTCCGCTGGGATGTGGCTCATTGTTAACTTCGGTCGCTATAATAAAATTGTCGGCCGTGTAAGTTCTATGAGTATACGGGTTTACGTGACTAAAAAATTGCTGCAAGTAACGTTCTTGCGCTTCAAAAGCCTGCTCGTTTACCAAGGCTCCGTTTTTGCCGTACTTATCGCTAAAGCTGCCGGTACGCTCGTCGGGCTCGGGGTAGCCGTTACCCCAAAAAGCAATCGGTGTGATAATGATGCGGATGCCGCGCTGCTCCAGTTTCGACACCAGGTAATCAAACAACCGCAAATGCTCGTTCTGCTTTAAATTACCTAACGAGTCGCTGATCTCCGTATCCCAAACATGCACCCGAAAGGCATCGACACCTAAACGCGCCAGATGATATACATCTTTATCAATTTCCTGCTCGTGGTTAAGTTTCAAGGCTTTTACGGCGCGGTATCCATAAGCAAACGGCAGAGTATAGTTAACGCCGAACAGATATACCGGCTTTTTATCTTTAGTCCATCGGAACACACCTTTAGCATCCACATAAGTTGGCGGCTTAGCAGTTTGGCATAAGGTTGTGGTAAACATCAACCCAACTATCATCAATGCCAATCCTGGCACACGAAAAACTCTTACCATATTTACCAAGTGTAAGTCGCAAATATAATTGCAATCAATCACTCAGCCTTGGACTTGTCTTTGTCCAATACATTAAATCTGATTTTCAGCGTGCTACCGTTGTTATCTACCAGGGTAAGCCAGTGCTGACCGGGCGCAGGATTTAAGGCCATTTGGTGGTAAGCGGTGGTTTCGCCGATATACTGATCGTCTAAATGCCAGAATATTTTAGCACTATATTGCCGGTGGGCGGCATTGCATACCATCCGGCCGCGTTTACCATCGGCCTCTAAAGGTACGTATACGCTTGCGCCGTTTTTAGGATAAATTACCTCCATCAAGTTTTCATTTTCCTCCCGGCAGCCATCCTTAAATGGTGGCAAAGTGCGGTATTGGTAATTATGCACCTTATAATAATACTCCATGGCCGGCGGCAACACAAACCAAGATTGAGTAACAATCTGGTCGGGCGACAAGCAATTACTGCTTACCTGCCACTTTTTGCTGCCATCTAAATGCACCAATTGGTGATAGCTGCATGTGGGAGACTTAAGTCCGGCCGGTGGTATCCATAGGTCTTCGGTATGGTCGCAATACTGGCTGGCCCGGTAACCGCTTTCGCGGCAAACTTTAACATTCACCATCGTGCCTGTAGGCTTTTCAAACCAGTTGCGAGTGGTAGGTAAAAGTCTGAATATTTCGAAAAGCGCAGGGGCTGCCGTACTGATACCTGTCAGGCCGGGCCGTCCCTCGCCGGTAGTGTTGCCCACCCAAATGCCTACCACATACTTAGGCGTAATGCCAATAGCCCACCCATCTCTAAAACCAAAGCTGGTACCAGTTTTCCAAGCTACGCGTTGCGATGAGGCAAACTGCTGCCACAACATTTCTTCGCCCGGCCGCATCACTTCCTCCATCGCTTCGAGCGTATAATAAATTGATCCGGCATCCAGCAAACCATCTTTTTGCCACTCGGGCGTTATAGCTTTTGTAGTTTGATAAACGGGAGGATGATAATCAGTTGGACTATACCTACCATGATGTTGGTTATAATGGTTAAGCACCCGGGCCATGTCGGCATAGGCTCCGGTCAATTCCCAAAGTGTATTTTCGCCGCCGCCCAAAATGAGGGAAAGGCCGTAATGGTCGGCAGGCTGTTTAAGGGTGGTGATGCCCGCTTTTTTTAAAAAATCGTAAAAGCGCTCATACTTATATTTTTGCAGCATCTTTACCGCAGGGACATTAAGCGAGCGTGCCAATGCGGTTGAAGCAGGTACGGCGCCATCGTACCCTAAATCAAAATTTTCGGGCTGGTAACCCGCAATTTGGGTAGGTATATCGGGGACCAGGCTATGCGGTAAGATAAATCCATCATTCAGCATAGTGGCATAAAGCAAGGGTTTTAAGGTACTACCGGGACTGCGTGGTGCCCCGATCACATCTACACTGCTTTCCAGCTTAGGTTCCTGCAGATGATAAATATTGCCTACATAAGCCAAAGCGGCCCCGCTTTCAACATCCAATACTACGGCTGCCATATTATTAATATGATTAGCACTTAGTACCGTATGATACCGTTCTAAAATTTGCGTGACCTGCTGTTGCAGATGCCCGTTGATGGTGCTATTGATACGGGTGTCTGAGCCCTGATCGGGCTGGTGTTCGTTAACAATTCGGGCCAGCAAATGCGGCGCCTCTACCGGTAAAGGCACCGGTTTATCGGGTACCGGTTCCAATTGGGCCAGCATGGCTGTATTATTGTCAATAGTGCCGTTATGGTATAATTTATCCAGTAACAAATTTCGCTTCTTTAAAAGTACCAAACGGTTCTTGCCCGGATGCACCAGCGAGGGAGCATTAGGTAACACGGCCAGCGCCGCCGTTTCGCCCCAGGATAATTTGTCCGGACTACGCCCAAAATATCGCCATGATGCAGCGTCTAACCCCACTACATTGCTGCCAAAGGGGGCGTTGCTGGCATACAGGGCCAATATTTCTGCTTTGCTATGCGTCAACTCCAACCGCATAGCCATCAGCGCTTCCAGCAGTTTATTCCACCAGTTACGCTGATGGTGCGTAGCCAGCCTGATCACCTGCATGGTAATAGTACTGCCGCCACTGGTCACACGCCCCGATTTCCAATTTTGCCTGAATGCCCTGCCCATAGCCCAGATGTCTATACCCGGGTGATGCTCAAAGCGCTTGTCTTCAAAAGCAATAATGCACTGTTTAAATTTATCAGGCACCTGCGCATCATACGGAAAACGCCACTGCCCGTCGGCTGCAATAGAAGCCCCCAGCAAAACGCCTTTGCTATCATTCAACACAAATGACGTAGGCGCTTTAAACAGCCTGGATGGTAAACAAAACCAAAAGCAGGTTAATAAGACCAGCAATACCAGCCCACCTGCAACAAAAGCTTTGTTATGTAAAAGCCGTTTAAAACGCTGCATTATTTCACTACCTCAATCCACCGGCCTTTTTGCAATGCATTCACCGATGCTTTATACATAGCCTCGCAATAAGTGGCCGGCAAATAATACCGCCCAGCATAGGCTGCTGTAAGCATTACATAATAGGTTACCTCTTTACCCTGATCTAAATTAAAATACGTATACACCCGGTCGTCCAGTATGTCGCGGTAATCCGACGGCGACGATTTAAACACTTCGTCGTTATTCAACATACGTGTATTTAAAATCTCCCAGCCCGATGGGAACAATTGCGAAAGCGCCATGTTGCGGTAGTCACCGTTTCCGTATGGGTTTTTAACGGTCACCTGTGCCACAAAGTCGGTTCCTTGTTTTAGTTGCGCCACATCTATCGCTTCGCCTTTCATGTTTAAATAGGTTACAGTCATACGTAGTATATCCGATTTATTATCGGTTTCCTGCTCATCACCAGGCGCAGGCCGGCCTTGCTGTATCAGCCTTACATAAAGTAAGTTTTTACCGTTGTTTTTAAACATCAACTTGCCATTGGCAGCAGTAAGCGGTGTTTGCCACAAATAAGCCGGCGTTGTAACCGTCCCTTTTGCACCGGGTGCCTGATAGGTAAACCGTAGCTTGTAAGGCGACTGGCTCTGTCCGCAATACTCGGCAACGGCCATTAATGCGTAAGCCGTAGTTTGCGTACTGTACCATTGATCGGTAGAGAGCTGCGCAGCCACCGAGCGCAATACTGCCGATGCTTGCTGACGGCGGCCCAGCAAGGTAAGCGTCTCCAGAATCATAGCCTCATCGCGCTCGTCCGAACCATAGGTGTGGTCTAACTGGTCGTATGGCTTAACCTGTGTAGGTAACCCACGGATCATTTGCAAGGCCACTTCCGGTTGCCCGGCTAATTGGTAAGCTGCAGCTAAACGCCACTTGGCACTTGTACTGATGTACTTAAACTCTTTTAACCGGTTCATGGCACCTAACTCGGGGGCACCGGCCAAGGCCAGTAAATACAGGCGATAAGACTGTGTAAGATCAGCACCGTAAAAACTGCGGGAATCAGGCGCCCAGTTCAGGGCCTTTTGCTGCTGAAACTTTTTCCAGTTGGTAATAAAGCCTACAGGCAAACTATAACCTTTGGCTTGTGCCTGCAACATAAAATGACCGGCATAGTTGGTTCCCCATTCATCAGCTTCGCCACCATCAGGCCAATAACTCAGCCCACCGCCCGGCACCTGGAAGCCGTTGAGCCGGTTGATGGTGGCTTTGATGTTGCGCTCAACCTCGGCTTTTTGCCGGCCCGATAAATCGACCAACTGGCTCAGATACAATTGCGGGAATCCGGACGACGTAGTTTGTTCTACACAGCCGTAAGGATAGTGCACTAAATAATCCAGACGCTTGGTTAAGTTGATAGGCGGAATGCTTGATACTTCCAGTATTGCCTTATTGGTACCAGCCATGGCAAAGGGTGTATAAGCTACATTCCAGCTTTCGCCGGCACGCAATTCTTTTACCTGTGTGCGGGTAACCGGCGGGTTAGGATTGCGAATGTTAAGCACCACATCCTCTATCGCAGTTTCGCTGCCGCTCCGGGCAATAATGCGCACCTTGCCTATACCCACAAAGTTTTTTACGTCCAGATCAAACGTCACTACCTGGTCGCCGGGCTTGGCAAACGCTACTGCTTTTTGAGTGACCCCTGTGTTGTTTAAGGCCGTAGACTGCACTTGGATACTTACCTTTTTAATTTGATTTTCGAGCGCAAAAACGGTTACCGGTAACTGGAACTTTTCTGACGGACCCAATACCCTCGGCAGGGTAGCCAGTATCATCAGTGGCTTTTTAACGGCAACTGCTTTTTCGGCATAGCCATAGCTGCCATCGTGCCCGGCAATTACCATGGCTCTTACCGAACCAATATATTGCGGCAATGTGAACCGCTTGGTTTGTTTTTCGCCCTTGCCTAAACGGAAAGGCCCCATAAACTTCACTACCGGTTTAAAGCGGTTAACCGTTGCATTTTTATTGTTGCCGATGGCTTGGTCGCCACCGATGCTTAAAATACGTTCCAATCCTCCACCGAAGGCGCCGATCACGTAATCAAACAAATCCCATGTTTTTACACCCAAAGCCTCTCGGGCGTAAAAGGATTGGTGAGGATCCGGGGTTTTAAAATTAGTCAAATCCAGTATACCTTCATCTACCAAAGCAACCGTATAAGTCATTTCTTTGCCTGATGATTCTGATACTGTAATCTCCGATGGTGCTTCGGGCCTGATTTTATCCGGCATGGTAATTATTGGTTTCAATACCGTGGCCGGGTTATCAACCGTTATCGGGATGGCTCCATACATCCGTATCGGCAAATCATTCAGTGTTTGATGATGAGGCTGTAACAAGGTCACATTCACAAACACATTGGGTGCCATATCCTCAGTTACCTTAAAGCGGTATTGGGTTTGCCCTTTGCGGGTATCGGTCCAAACGGTTTTTACCACTTTGCTGCCGTTTTCAAAGCTGATCAGTGCCCGCCCGTTGTTGCTGGTGGGTATGGTTAACGTACCTTCTTCGCCTATTTGGTAGCTCTTTTTGTCGGATGTAAACGAAAGCATCGCCGCCTCGGTGGGGTTATCCTGCTGCAAGCGTTCTGCCCAGTTTGGCCAGTCGATGTAAATGATCTTGCCGGAGGTATGCCCCGTTTGCGGATCGGTTACCCGGATGAGGTAGCGCCCCCACTCGGCTTGCGGCACACGCAATACCCATTTGCCACGACCATTGGTTAACGGTACGGTTTGGGTACGCACCAGTTTATTGTACTGGTTTTGAGTAAAATTGCTCAGTTCCTCGTCGGTTTTGTCCCACCACCAGCGCCATTGTATTTTGTAGAGCTCTACCTGTACATTGCGACTACCGCTCCATAAAGCGCCTTTGGTGTTGACTGTAGCAATGTCAATAGTATGGTCGGCATCGGTAGTTAGCATGCCGCTGAGCTGACTGCCTTCGGGTACTCTAATGCCTACATACCCTGGATATACGTTGTAAGGCAACGTTACCTGGTTAATGCTGAAGTTGCCGCCCGGTTCAAAAACTTTAACCAAAAAATTCGCCTTTAGCTGACCGGGAGCCTGTTTCTCGAGGTTAATATCAGCCTGTACATCGGCATTGCCGTTGGCATCCAGCCGGCCATCGAAAATGTTTTGCGTTTGGGTGCTGAAAGCTACGGTAGGGTCGTCAAAGCTATAACCATCAAAACCCTTAAAGTTGGTTTTTTGCGGAGATAAAAAAGCATCTACCTTAGCCTTTAAATTTTGTGCAATTCCACCGAAAAGCCAGCGGGCGCTCAGTACTCCATTGGTGCTGCCCTTGGTTAATTCAGTTTGGTTACCAAAACTCAGATTGAGCTTTAAGCGGTTAGGCATTATGGTTTCTACCTTGATGCCTTTTTCGAACAAGGCACCGCCTACCTTAATCTTAACATTCCAGGTACCGGTAGGCGAGCTGGTGGTGGTAGCGGTATGTAAACTGTAGAAGCCATCGACCGACGAGGTGCGGATTATTTTGCTATACAGTTGCCCCTGCGGATTATAAAACTCAAACTCGACCGGATGATCTGCTGGGAGCTTTTTGAGTTTATCTTCTAAAATAAATGACACGAAGATGGAGTCGCCGGGGCGCCAAACGCCTCGCTCGCCATAAATAAATCCTTTTAAACCATGCTGTACCTGCTCGCCGCTAACATCAAAGCGTGATAGAGGTAAAGCACTGCCATCATCCAATCTTAAATAGCCACGCTCGTCGCCTTTTTTGGCTACCAGCAAATAAGGCTTACGCTTTAAATCCAGCTTGGCCAAACCATCACCATCAGATGTACCGGTCCATAATACCTGCTTCTGGTAATCGAGTATCTGTAAGTCTACGCCCGACATCGGTTTTGCGTCCAGAATGTTGGTGACGGCAATAAGCATGCTGTTATCGTTGCCACGCTTGGTAATGAGCCCAATGTTAGAGGCGATGATGTTACGGGTGGCCCAACGGTCTTTAGTATAATAAGAGTCCGAGCATACATCGTTGCGTTCATCCCAGTTATAACCCTCTGGGTAGTAGTTGTCGTAGCGGCGCCAAAATTCCTCATCATCGTCCACCTGGCTGTTGCCTCCTGAGTAATATGAACTATATTCTCCATCGCCTTCCTCATCGCTATCATCGTTATTGGTGGAGTCGGTTTTGCTTTTAATGCTGCAATTATATAACGAATAACCTTTGCGGAAACCGATGATCACCCGGTAAATAGCCCCCGGCTCGGTACGCATCAAATGGTCAATATCGAGCATAAAGCGGTTTTTCTTACTCAGGTTCAGGCTTCGGTCCTGATCCAGACGGATAGTAGTTTGCACTACCGGTTTGGCTACCTGGCGCAACTGCTCCTGCCCATCGAAACCGTTTGTTTGAAAATACTGAGGCACATTGTTTTCGTAAACTTTGATGATGCTTACGTCAACCGCATTCAGGTTTACGGCTTCAAACGGCATCATCAAGCGGCCCGAGTCAGGCAAGATGACGCCTTTGCCCGGAATAGTTACCGACGGGAGCCGGTTTTCGAAAAACACATTGGAGCTGTAACTGCGAATAAGCTTCTTGTTGGTGATATCCTCAATGCCCTCGTTAGCAACTGCTGTGTAGTTACCTTGTAGATGCTCCGGCGCATACATCTTTACCATACTCCCTTCAATAGTGTAGGTTAAGTCGCCCATGTTGCTTAGGCCAATCAGTCCGCGCAGTTCCTGACCAATTTTGATGGGATTAGAAAACTGATACACGAAGTATTCTTCCTGGTCCTGTACGGCTTTCACCTGCAAAAGCTTAAAATCGCCTACGGCCGGAATCTCCACCGTTTCATTGCCTTTGTCGTCCACATTCACCGCGTCGCCATTCCATTGCAGTTCCAGCTTGGAAGCTTGGCCTCTTGCACGCGGAACATTATTCACCGTAAATTCGTGCTTTTTACTCAGCTTGTTATGATGCCAGGTAATGCTGACCGGCGATGTATAAGATGCGGTAAGCACCTTCTCAACTTTAGCGGGATCTTCAAAGTCGGCAGTTTGGATGCTGCCGGTAAACTTCATTTTTTCTAATGAGGTAGCAGTGGCCGACTGCAAGCCGTTAAAATCAATCACAAAATCGGGCTTGATGGTTTGCAGATCAAACGTAAAATGCTCCAGTTCATCAGCCACTTTAGTAACCGAACCCAAGTCGAAATCCACATCATAATGCTTATCCGGATCCAGTTCGCCTTCGGGCTTAAACTCGATAGTCTGCGCATCTATCCAATACGCTTTGCCTTTAACCGATGGCGAAAAATCAAAGACCTTACCTTTCAGTTCTTCGTTTTGCGCATGCGTTACCTGCACCTGGTCCGACAGCTTAATGCGTACCGTACCCGTGCGCGAAATAACCCCGGTAGTGTACGATTGTATGTACTTGCTAAACTCGTGGTTGTACGTTTTTTTGGGCTTTTTAAAAAGAAAGAAAACGGCTAAGAGTATGGCAATGATGGCACCGGCGCCAATAAGTATAGAACGCTGGTTTAGCCTGAATGAAGCGGGCTGCATAGGTGATAGCGATGATTTAGTTACGCTAAAGCTATGAAAATAAAATGCTTGTTAAACAATAAGAGAATATTTGCGTGTCTAAAAAGCAATATTTACTGATGTCGGTAAAGCCTCCTAAAGAAATTCATGAGGCATTGTTGTTTTTTGTAGGTGATTGATTAGGAAACCACCTGCCTGAACGATGTAGGCGTAGCATCAGTTAGCTTTTTAAAGAAGTGGTTAAAATGTGACGGGTCTTCGAAACCCAGGCAGTAGCTGATTTCGGCAATGTTCCAGTTGGTGTGTTGCAGCAGCGCTTTGGCCTCGGCAATCAGGCGTTCAAAAATAAGCTCAGTAGTGGTTTTACCTGTTACCAGGCGCACGGCACGGTTGAGGTGGTTTACATGCACGTTAAGTTGCTGGGCAAATGCCTTAGCCGAGCGCATTCCGAATTGTTGTGACGCCGACTCGATAGGAAACTGCCGCTCCAGCAAATCAGTAAATACGGCAGTCAAGCGGGTGTTGGCATCCGCATGCTGGTATAAAGTTTCTGCCGGTTTGAGCTTCAGCGCCTGGTGGATGATTTCCATCAGGTAATTACGGATCAGGTCGTACTTATAAACGTAGTCCTGCGTTAACTCCTGCTGCATCTTTTTAAAGATGCTGGTGATCTCTTCATCCTTTTCTGCATTCAACGGAAAAACCGCTTGTCCACCCGGAATAAACATCGGCAACTCCTTGATGCTATTACGTACCTGTCCCGCAAAAAATGCTTCCCTAAAAATGCAGAAATACCCGGACGGATCATCTGTAAGCCGCTCAAACTTGTAAGGTACCGACGGATTGAAAAAGATAAGATTAGCGCCGCTTACCTCTACACTTTTATCGGCGTAATGAAACAGGTGCCTGTCCCGGATGAGCATGATTTTATAAAAATCCCGGCGGCTGTATTTTACCGTGCTGTACCCATGACGGTATGTCTCTTCCAGGTTAAACACATTGAAGTGCCCAATGTCCTTTTTCAGGTCATCGGGCATCCAGTTAAATTTGTGCCTGTAAAAATCTTCGAGCGATTCGATTTGCATCAGTATTGCAAATTTAAAACAATCAACTATGCATTAAAGTCGGTAAAGGCCGACAGGGTTTTCCATTGTTCTAAATCGTCGGTCAGGATTTTTGTTTTTTGTACGGCCCGGTTGTAAGCATCGGTACCCATAAAAAACCTTACCGGAGGTTCGGGCATTTCGGCCAGTTGGATAAATACCCCGGCGGCCTTGTCCGGGTCGCCGGCCTGCTTGCCGTCCATAGCCAGGTAACGCTCGTGTGATGCCCGGATGGTTTGATAATCGTCAATCTTGTTTTCGGACATCACCAGCGATTGCTGACTTAAAAACTCGGTACGGAAAGCGCCCGGGGCCACTACCGTTACGTTGATGCCTAACTCGCGTACATCTTCGGCCAGTACTTCGCTCAGGCCCATTACCGCAAACTTGGTGGCGGCATATATAGACCAACCGGTAGCTGCTGCAAAACCTGCAATAGAAGATATATTGATGATATGCCCCGACCGCTGCTTGCGCATGTAAGGCAAAGCTTGTTTAATTACCTGTATCGTAGCAAACACATTAATGTTAAAGCTCTCGGCAACCTCTTGTTCCGATAATTCTTCCACACTGCCGCCAATGCCAAAACCGGCATTGTTCACCACCACATCTATCGACCCAAACTGATCTACCGTTTGCTTGATAGATGCACTTACCGAATCGACGTCTGTTAAATTAACTTCGAGCGGTAAAAAGGCATCATGATCTGTTGCACCCACTGCGGTTTGCAAGGCTTCGGCCGAACGCGAAGTTGCTGCTACCCGGTAACCGCTTTTGAGTAATTGTTTAACCAGTGCTAAACCTAATCCTTTAGAAGCACCGGTAACGTACCATACTTTTTTATCCATTGGTTGTTTATTTTTGTGTTACAAAGGTGGGCAAAGAAATGGCCCGGCCGTTTGTACACATCAAACCAATGATTGTCAAATTCAAACAATCGCTGCAAAAAAGACGAAAGGAGTAAGCTCAGAGCGCTACATTAATGCTTCACCAAACTGGCCGGCGATACCTCGTTGCTCAGCAAGCGGCCAAATATTTCCCAGCGTTTTTCTGGATTTTTAGCGGTACCGCCTTGTTGTTCCACATAGTTTTTTACCAGGTCCATGCCGTAATTGTAGTTGATGACATAACTGCGGTTCTTCTTGATAAAGCCAAGCGATTTTTCGGCCACCTCATCGCTCATCAAACCGTATTTGCGCAGCCAGCTCAAAGCTTTGCTGCGGCTCATGGTATCGTTAATCAATCCGCGAGCAACCTCGTTGCGGATATAGTTGAGTTTGGCTTTAATGGCCAATGCCTTAAAATAAACGTCGATACCGGCGGTATCCAGTCCGGCCAGGGGCAGCAGGGTCGACTTGGTAAAATTGACCTTATCATTCCCCGGAAAAGCCAGATCCACCCCATAATTGGCACTCCCCTCAGCAATCAGCGATTGCGGGCTGAACAGCGGATATAACGACAGCTCCACCCAACCGCGATCGTGGTACAGGTTTTTCTCCAGCATCATGTTGTATACATGGTGGCCGGGATAGCTTTCATGGCTGCCTACGTCAATGGCGCGTTCTATATAAGCTTTGGTATCAGTATTAATCTGGATAACGCTTTTATAATTGCCTTTGTACCAGTTGTAACCCGTCCAGGGTTTATCGGTTACAAACTCCAGCGTAAAGCTTTCGTTGGCAGGTAGCTGGTAATGGGCTTTGGTGCGCTTGCGGGCTTCGGCAATGGCGGCGTTCATTACCGGTTCAAGTTTATCTTTCGGGATCACAAATTTGCGGGCCAGTTTCTGGAAGCGGTCGTTTACGTTACCGCGTCCGGGCAAAATACTGTCGAGCTGATCTATATAGGCTTTAAAATAATCTTCGTTATACTCGGGTGCCACCACGCCGAAAAGCTGTTTCGACTCATCGTCGAACGATTCGTACTCGCCGCTGGCAACACGGATGCGGCGGCTAAAGGCCATCAGTTGGTCGTACATCCAGTTGGCGCGCATTTTATTGGAGTCGATGGTAGAGGAGTGCGACAGGTTGCCCAGTGCGTTGGTCAGTTCGTTAACCGAAGCCAGCAGGCTGTCTTTCGGAAAATCTTCGCCGGCGGCTTGTTTGGGTTTCAGCGAGTCGGGGCCATAATAGGCATCCACAAACGCTTCGTCGTACTGGCCAATGGTTAAACCCAGGTGCACATAATCTTCGGCCAGTTTGTTGAGCTGCCTGATCTCTTCCTTTTCGGCAGGACTTTTACACGACAGTACAAACAACACCGGAACCAGCAACAACCAATTTTTCATAAGCCAACAATAGATGGCCGTAAAACTACAAACAACTACCGACTTATACAGCATGCAGGTAGCAAGTAGGTTAGCTTGAGTTTTATGAACACGGACAGCGAAAATTAAAAGCGCCGGGCAAGCTAAACCGCATACATAGCACTAAAAGGTTTTAGTGCATGTTGCACCATCAAAATATTATATATTTGGCAGATACGATTTGCTCCCCCAATTTTTTATCTGATGAACTACATTACCCGCCAGCTTAAAACTACCCTTGTTGTTATTGCTTGTAACGCTTTATTAACGCTCCTTCCGGCTTTAACCCATGCACAGGGTAAGCAGTATAACATACAGAATTCAGGAGCCAAAGGCGACGATAAAACCGTGAATACCGATGCCATTAATAAAACCATTAATCAATGCTTTAAAGCAGGCGGCGGTACGGTAGTGATACCCAAAGGCGTATTTTTAACGTCGACCATTTACCTCAAGAGCAAGGTGAACCTGCTGCTGAGCAAGGGCGCGGTGTTAAAGGGTGTGGCCGATGCTAACCGCTATCAGTCGTTTATCCCCAAAACCGACCTGTCTAAATACAGCACCATCAGCGATGAGGGCAACAACGGCAATAGTGCTTATGATACCGTGTGGACTAAGGCTTTGATTATTGGTGAGGGTGCCAACAACATTACTATCTCGGGCGAGGGCGTGATTGATGGCGAACATGTGTTTAACCCCAAAGGCGAAGAAAACATGCGCGGCCCGCATACCATTATCCTGGCCAACTGCACGGGCGTAAAGTTCGAAAACGTGACCATCGAAAAGGCGGCCAACTACGCCATACTGGCTTACAACCTGCAGGATGTGGTTTTTAACAAAGTGCGCATCCGCCAGGGGTGGGATGGTATCCACATCCGCGGTGGTAAAAACGTGCTGTTGCAAGCCTGCGATTTGCAGACCGGCGATGATGCCATTGCCGGTGGCTTTTGGGACAACTTTAGGGTGCAAAACTGCTCTATCAACTCGGCTTGTAACGGCATCAGGGTAATTATGCCGGTTAAGGGTTTTACCGTTACGCAATGCCTTTTTGCCGGGCCGGGCAAGTTTGCGCACCGCACCTCGGGCAAACTGCACCGCACCAATATGCTGGCCGGTATTTATATACAGCCCGGCGGCTGGGGACTGGTAAAAGGCGACATTGAAGGCGTGCACCTCTCCAACCTGAAAATGCGCAATATGGACAACCCCTTTATTTTTGAACTGCACAAAGGCAACAACGCACTGGATATTACGGTAGAAAACATCGTGGCCGACGCCATAAAACGCTGCATTGCCGTAAATGCCGCCCCCGGCTTTAGTTACCAAAACGTAATGTTTAAAAACCTGCAGATAACCTATGCTACCAACGCCACCAGCGAAGCCCCCTGGGCCTTTGGCGCCATGAACGTGCAGCACCTGCGCCTGGAGAACGTGAAGTTCAATACCACCGGGCCTAAACCGCCTTTTGCCATTAAGCTGGATAACGTAACTTCTCCGGCGTTAGTGAATACCAATGTGTATAGCGCTGACCATACGGAGGAGGTGAAGGTGGTGAATAGTGGGGTGATTGAGGGGAAATATTAGCCTCAGTATTAAGCTTACTAATTTATGTTTCTTAGGTAAATATTCCTTTTAATTATATGGTGTAGCGATAAGGCTTTCATACCTACATCATTAATCAAATGTTTTTGAATGGATAAGATAAACAATGTAAGTAAGATAATACTTATGGTTACTGCACTGAGGCCTGTGCCTATTAGATTGACATTTGCTGTATTGGTTTGTGTATTTAGATCACTTAATAGTTATACCATCATAAAAATAATCTAAAATATATTCTTCAAAAACATGCAGCTCTGGTAAATTTTTTTTCAATTGATCTTTCCCAATTTTATCAAACATCAATATAGCTTGATGTAGAGTAAGATTAGGATCTACAAAATTTATATATCCAGCATTATGTATTCTTTTGGCCAAGACTCTAGGCAAACCGTACTCCTCTAATTGAAAAACGACAGATGGTAGAAAAGCATGAGATAATTTCGAGACAAACGGTGATATGTCAATTGATTTATTCTTAAAAATTTCCCTTTGCAAGATATTTATATCACTTAATAAAGATGTTAACTTAAAGGTGGCATTTTTCTCAAGCTCAAAAAACAAATCTAATTCTATGTTATGTGTCTTTAAACGAGTTAATATTTGAGGAATAGACTTAACCCAGTTTTCTGATAAAATTTTGATGAAAGACACAAAGGATCTGTATTGAACACCAACTCCACCGGAAAAATTAAGTGCTTTGTAAAGAATATTATCCCATTTGTTCACATCAAAAGAATTCAATAGCGGTAAGGAATTCCAAGTGCTGGGTTTTTCTATCATATCAGTGGCCAAATCTTTGATAATGCTAGCGTTTGATTGGAAAGTTTCTTCCTTCGATAATCTTGTCCAAGTGTCTTTCCCAAGCAAGTTTGACATTTCCTCTTTGTAAGCTATAATTTTTACGATTTGCTCTCGTGTTAATTCTTTTTTGAACGTTACTTCATCAATACTACCTATGTTTGCATCTGAAAACTCTATATCTAATTGGGTTTGTTCTTGCACTGGGGGCTCTTCAAAAATAAAAATTTTTCCAATGAAGTGTTTAAACATCCTTCCCCCTCTTCCAATGATGTTTTTATAAGTAAAATCATTTAAAAGGGGATTACCATTTCTATTTGACCAAATTACAACATTCTCTGTACTTGTGTTTATCCCCTCAATTATTGAAGAAGTTGAGATAATGGTTTCTAATCCATTCTCTTCTTCAAAAAGCTTTATTTGTATTTGGCTTAAAGATCTGTGTAACCGTCCATTATGTATACCGATTCCTTTATGAACTAAGTCTGCTAACAGGTATTGATCACTGTAATTAAGCTTAAGCCACGCTGAAAAGTTCGCGAGTAAGTCTATTTCAAGAATATTAAACTCCTTCTCAAGTAGGTTTGAAAGATAATTTATATTTGAGTATGTTCCAGCATAAATTAAAGTCTTTGTTTTCTTCGCATGTAAAATTTCTATAAGCTTTTTAGATTTAGAATCAATGTCGTTTAAAGTCTTGTATAAATCTTGCTTTTCAGTAAACACTGTACTAAAATTTACTGGAATAAACTCCATTCCTTCTGTAAAAGGATTTTCTTTTAAAGTCGAAATGTTAGGCGCCAAGAAATACTTTTGTTTGGCTTTCCTGCCTAATTCAAGCATAGCTTTAACTAACGTCGGAGCTCTTTCTTTATCAAACCTTACACTAGCTTTATAGAATTCGTCAATTATTAATATGTCAATTGATTCAATTCTATTAACATAATTAACAGCTCGTTCTTGAGGAAATATAAAAATATTCTGATCACTCAGTTCGACATCTGTTGTCGTAATAATTTTATAGGTGTTAGCAAACTTTTTATATATCCTTCGCCTTGTTTCATCGGTTAATGCTATCGTTGGCACAATAATCACAACGTTTTTTGGCTTTTTCAGTGCAATAAAAGCGTCAATAACAAAGCTCTTACCAAAACTTGTAGGAGCACTAACGGCTATACTCTCACCATCTAATAACTTTTTTAAAAGAGAGGACTGCTCCCGATGTAACGTAGCGGTGCCCTTACCAATATCTACTTTAAAAGCTTCGTATACAAACCTATCTTGCCAGTTTGCCGTTTCAACTTGTAAGTAGGGATATAAGCCAGTAGCTCTAATTAGATGGTTTACTAAAGGAGAATAAGCTATTTCGTTTTGAGCATGAAAGTCTAAAAGTTTGATTAATTCAGCTCGTGCGCTAACATCATTCCTGTTTGTTAAATGATCGTTTATAATGGAACATGTCTCAAATATCTCCATCCGAATCTTGGCTTTTATAATGAGTGACGTTTTTAACAAAAGCTTCAACAATATGCTGTTTCGAGGGAACTGGAAACAGGATTATATGAAAGCTAATTTCAGAGTATTTGAATAACGTATTTAACTTACTTAGTTGCTTTTTAAAATATGATTGTGCGCGTTCTTGATGATATTGAATTATTTCCTTCTTGTAATCTTCACTCAAGCAATCAGTTTTCTTGGTTATCGAACATTCATGTAGTAGTAGAATTGGAATATGCAGTTTAGCTTTGATATTATCTGTAGAATTGTTTCTGTCTAAAGCGGCTTTGATATTGCTCCTTACTATTTCATCTATAACCAAGTGGTCTATGTCAGCAACGTTCGTAATTATTGAATTTTCTTTCCTTAGCTTAGTTGTAGTTAAAGAATTTTCTACCGATTGAACGATCTCCGACAATCTTGCATCTTCTATACTATTATAAAACTTAGCTTCACCAAACCACACTGAAAAATCATTAAATTCGTCCAAAACAATGTGGACACTATCAGCACCTTTAGCATTATCTTGTGCATTCTGCTTATGAAATATTTTCGGCACTACAGGTAAAGCTTTATAATAATGCTTCATAATTCCATAAAGAACGATCTCCGCTAATTCACTACCTGACCCAATCCCTTCTTGATTGTCTGTAAGTCTCAAATTTTGTGCAGAGGCCGTCAGTAATGAATGGCTTGCCCCAATTAAGCTTTGTCGCTCTTGGTATGATAAAGAAGTTTCTGCAATATTATCCCAAATAAAGCTTTGGAACTTAGAATAACGCCATTTTCCGTTTTCAAAATCGTTAATTAAACTTAAAACTTTCTTTTTATCTATCGGAAATAAGGAACTATCAGTACTAATGTTGGAAAAAAAATCATCGATTAAAACATCAAAGTTTAGTAAACTTTTCATTAGTAACGTATTCTTTGTGAAAATTAAGAGTTTTTCTTAATTAATATGTCGTAGAAAATATAGCGTAAGTATTCATTCGTTTCTAAGTCAGATACGATCAATTCAACTTTATTCATCACGCGAAGTAATTCTGAAAGCGTAGAAATTTTGTTTAAGAGTAGTGTTTTTAACTTAAACCTATTTTGTTTTATAACATCATTCTTGGTAGCCTCCACTTTGCGATAGAGGAGATGCCTCAATTCATCTGGGTTTTTTGTATCAGCTAGACCTTTGACATCATTGATAATCTCAGACTCAGCATCATCGATAAAATCATTTAGCTCAGATAAATAATTGAAGACAGTAGATGGGTTAAAATTATGCTGAATAGAGATCAGCTCCGTTTTAAGCTTCTCTGGCTTAAAAAACAGCTCAAATTCATCAGAAACAATCGAGAATGCCGCAGAGAACTTCATTGCTTCTCTTTTGATTTCATCATTCGATACTTCTACCATGAATCTCACTAACCCTACTCCTTTGATATTTCTGCTACCATCCTTTTCGAAAAACACTTTGATATGCGACTCATCAAATTCTGCGCTAGCAACCCTAAACTTCTTATTAGTTGACATTGACAAGTTATGCAATGCCATAACGGCAACAAAAAGGCTGAATCGATTATCGTATTTGTTATAATGTGTTGTTGACGTTATTGCTCTTATATAATACGTCTTGTCAATATCTTTCAAAAGCCTCAAGCTTCTGTCAAAGTTGTTAGAAGCTTGATAATACTCGTTTAGATGCGCTATATTATCTTTGAGTAACTTAATATGCCCTTCTTTGAAGCAAAACTTGGCAAACGTGTCTAGCCTATAAACACTCTCAAAGTAATCACTTTTAGCATTATAAGCTGTCTCAGCATATATCGTCTCAGTGCCGAAAATCTCTTTGTTATTTTCTGACGTTATTTTTAAGATAGCTGCTCCATCATCAGAAAACTTAAATAAAGTGACGTCAGAAAGATTTACATTAACATCAAACTTCTCATACTTAGCATCTTTTGAAATAATCTCACGTATCAAAATACTCAATCCTGGAATTTCAATGTGTACTTTTTCTCCAATATCGATTTTGAATAATAAGATCAGCTCATTATAAAATTCACTATTTTCAATAAGTTTTATGACGGCCTTGATAGGTGTTAAGACATTGTCTTCTTCAAGTTTAGTACGATTTAAGGAGTCCCTGTAAAATTTAGACATTGTGAAATTGGGTAAAGGTTATAACAATAATTGCTAGTTAAAGCTAAGTCAATATATCACAATATTCAAATAAAAAATTATAGCTTAATAAATTATTAGGAGTTAATGATGTAGCAGCTTTTGAGAATGAAGATTGAAAAGCCAATTTTATAATAGGTAATAATCAACTTCAACACACTGTTTACTTGGTAATAGTAATGATGATACAGTAAATCTAGACGTGCCAAACTAAAAAAGCCTCTTAGATTTCTCTAAGAGGCTTTCGTTTTAGGTAGCGGGAACAGGACTCGAACCTATGACCTTCGGGTTATGAGCCCGACGAGCTACCAACTGCTCCATCCCGCACTATGTTTGTTTTTTTATTGGACTGCAAAGATATAATTCGTTTCTTTGTACTCCAAATTTATTTTTAATATTTTTTATATGAGTCACCGGGCAGGTTTTGTAAGCATTATTGGTAAGCCTAACGCAGGCAAATCTACCCTGATGAACGCCCTCGTGGGCGAAAAGATGTCGATTATTACGCCAAAGGCGCAAACCACCCGGCACCGCATCCTCGGTATTGTTAACGACCAAGACTATCAAATTGTTTTTTCGGACACGCCCGGCGTTATTAAACCGCACTATGCCCTGCAAGAAAGCATGATGCACCAGGTAAACGGTTCCATAGTAGATGCCGACCTGATTTTGCTGGTAACCGACATTAACGAAACACACGACGAAAACGAGGTGCTCGAAAAGCTGCAAGGCTCGCTGGCTCCCCTGGCCGTGCTGATTAACAAGATAGACAAAAGCGACGAGGAAACCGTTAAAGCTAAAATTGAATACTGGCAGCAAAAGCTTAACCCAAAGGCTATTTTTGCTATATCGGCCCTGAAAGATCATAACATCCGCGGGGTGATGGATTTTGTAGTAGAGAGCCTGCCCGAGCATCCGGCTTATTACGAAAAAGACTTTTTAACCGACCGCAACGACCGCTTTTTTGCGTCGGAGATGATCCGCGAGCAGGTGTTTAAGCAATACAAAAAAGAAATTCCGTACAGTACCGAGGTGGTCATCACCGAGTTTCTGGAGGGCGAGCAACTGTACCGCATCAGTGCCGAAATCATCGTGGAGCGCGATTCGCAAAAAAACATCCTGATCGGCAAAAACGGCGAGATGCTTAAAATTGTAGGCACCTACGCCCGTCGCAGCATGGAAGAGTTTTTTCAGCGCAAAATATTCCTCCAAATGTTTGTGAAAGTCATAGGCGACTGGCGCAGCAAGAAGAATTATTTGAAGCAGTTTGGATACGAGGATTGATTTTAGAGCCAAGAGCTAAGAACCAGGAGCCAAGAGGTTGGCGGGGAGATAGAGCTAAGAGCAGAGAACCAGGAACCAAGATTTTAGCTGGGTTGTGGTGTAAAGATTAGAAGCAAAAGAGTAATTTTAATATAAGTAATTAGAGAGTTAACAGGCAAAATCAGGGGGTACGGCTTACGGGCGTGTCTTGGTTCTTGGCTCTTGGCTCTTGCATCTTAACAAAACATGAGTAACATAGTAGCCATAGTGGGACGTCCTAACGTAGGTAAATCCACTTTATATAACCGACTTACCGAAACGCGCAAGGCCATTGTTGATGACTTTAGCGGCGTTACCCGCGACCGTCACTATGGCATTGCCGAATGGGTGGGCCACAGCTTTAACGTAATTGATACCGGCGGGTATGTAGCCAATTCGGACGATGTGTTTGAAGTGGCCATCCGCGAGCAGGTGGTGATTGCTATCGAAGAAGCTACCGCCATTATATTTATGGTGGATGTAACCACCGGCATTACCGACCTGGATGATGAAATTGCCACGCTGCTGCGCAAAGGCAAAAAGCCGGTTTTTGTGGTAGTCAACAAGGTAGATAACAATGCCCTGCAATCTGACGCTACCATATTTTACAGCCTGGGCTTAGGCGAAATCTTCAACATTTCGTCCATGACCGGTTCGGGCACCGGCGAACTGCTGGACGAGTTGGTGAAAACCTTTGATGACGAGCCAGCCGAAGAAAACACCTTGCCTAAATATGCCATTGTTGGTCGCCCTAACGTGGGTAAATCATCCATCATTAACGCGCTGATTGGCAAAGAACGCAACATCGTAACCCCGATAGCCGGTACCACCCGCGACTCCATCCACATACACTACAACCGCTACGGCCACGAGTTTATGCTGATTGATACTGCCGGGTTGCGTAAAAAAACCAAGGTAAAAGAGAATATTGAGTTTTACTCGGTTATGCGTACCATTAAAGCGCTCGAAGAAGCCGATGTGATCATCCTGATGATTGATGCGGTAGAAGGTTTGGAATCGCAGGATATCAACATTTTCCACCTGGCCGAAAAAAATAAAAAAGGCATTGTGCTGGTGGTTAACAAATGGGATTTGATTGAAAAGGATAACAAAACCATTAAGCGCTTTGAAGAGCAGATCCGCGAAAAAACAGCACCGTTTACCGACGTGCCTATCATATTTACCTCGGTGCTCGAAAAACAACGCCTGCTTAAAGTAATCGAAACCGCAGCAGATGTATACGCCAACCGCAGCAAAAAAATATCAACCTCAAAACTGAATGATATTATGCTGCCGATTATCGAAAACTATCCGCCGCCGGCATTAAAGGGCAAGCACGTAAAAATTAAATACGTTACCCAGATCAACGCTACATCGCCCATGTTTGCGTTTTTCTGTAACCTGCCGCAATATATTAAAGATCCCTACAAGCGCTTTATTGAAAACAAACTGCGCGAAAACTTTGATTTTGCCGGTGTGCCGATACAAATCTTCTTCAGGCAAAAATAGGCGGATAACTAAAATCCGCTTTTAAACATATAAAAGCTGGAACGGTATATCAGGAATTAGTGTCTTGACATACTGCTCCGGCTTTTTTGATTTATGCTTATTGGTAATCTTAATGAGCGTAAGTAATCCACTTGTTAAAATCCGGTTGAAACCTCATTGAAAACACTTGCAAGGCTTTGCGTGCAAAGTCACATTTGTTAATTATTTCATATTCATTTTTAAGCAATAATCAACAAATCATAAAAACACATTTTATTACTGGCGGGTTGTTGTTCAAAGTAAACTATTTGCTTACTTTGAGCCCATCATACCTATAAAATGAAAGTTTTTCATCTTGCCGCAGAGTGTTATCCCATCGCAAAAGTTGGTGGGCTGGCCGATGTTGTGGGCGCCTTACCTAAATACCAAAACGAGGCCGGTTTACAAGCTTCGGTAGTTTTACCCTTTTACGACCGCAAATTTGTTCAGGAAAACGAATTTGATGTAGTGTTTGAGGCCTCTAACCTGTTAGGCACCAAACGCTACGAATTTGAGATCTGGAAAGAGCGTACCAACAAACTTGGTTTCGAACTTTTTCTGATCTACATACCCGGTTTGCTTGATCGCCCCGAGGTATACAGCTATCCCGACGAGCGCGAACAGTTCATCGCTTTTCAGCTGGCTTTTTTAGACTGGATTAACTGGTCGCAGCAAAAGCCTGACGTTATTCATTGCCACGATCATCATGTGGGATTGATACCGTTCCTGCTGCAACATTCGGCCCTATACAAACGCCTGGCGCAAACCGTTACCGTATTTACCATACACAACGGGCAGTATCATGGCGCCTTTGGATACGAAAAGTTTAATTACCTGCCCGAAGTGGATATGGCCCATGCAGGCTTGCTGGACTGGGGAGGCGGTATTAATCCACTGGCCAGTGCCATTAAGTGCTGCTATAAGTACACCACCGTATCGCCCAGTTATTTAGAAGAACTTTCTAAAAACTCCAATGGGTTGGAGCTTCTGTTTTACCTGGAACGCGCCAAAGGTCAGGGCATCATTAACGGTATTGATACCGAAGTATGGAACCCGGAGATTGACCCGATGATTGCCGCACCGTTTGCTGCTGATGAGCCGGATGCCGGTAAACTTAAAAACAAACAGGCCTTGTGCGAGCGCTTTGGCTTGTCGCCTGAGCTGCCGCTGATATCTTTCATCGGCCGATTGGTGGTTGAAAAAGGTGCCGACCTGCTACCCGAAGCCTTTACCCGCAGCTTAAAAGAACATGCCGGCAAACTCAATATTTTAATGTTAGGTGCCGGAGATAAAGAAACTGAAGCGGCACTTGTTCAGCTTAAAGAAGAATTTCCGGACCATTATACGACCTACATAGGTTATAACGAAGAGTTAGCCCACCTGATATATGCAGGCAGCGACTTTTTGCTGATGCCGTCGCGGGTGGAGCCTTGCGGTCTTAACCAGTTATATGCCCTGCGCTACGGCACCCTGCCTATTGTGCGACGTACCGGCGGACTGATTGATACCGTGCTCGATTTTGGCGACGAAGGCGGCTACGGCATCTGCTTTAACCAAAGCAGCGTTAATGATATTTGCTACTCTATTAGCCGTGCAGTTACACTTTACCAGAACAGCAACCACTTGCAGTTGTTACGTAAACGTATGATGGCGCTCGATTTTTCGTGGACCCGCTCGGCCCAACAATACATCCAACTCTATGAAAGCTTAAAACCAACTATATGAACTCTAAAGTAATCAGCATTGTACTTGGCGGGGGCCAGGGAACACGTTTATTCCCGTTAACTGCTACCCGTTCAAAACCGGCCGTACCTATTGCCGGTAAGTATCGTTTGGTTGATATTCCAATCTCC
This sequence comes from uncultured Mucilaginibacter sp., assembly GCA_913775265.1. Lineage (GTDB taxonomy): Bacteria > Bacteroidota > Bacteroidia > Sphingobacteriales > Sphingobacteriaceae > Mucilaginibacter. The sequence continues at coordinate 246,172 of CAJYJH010000065.1, forward strand.
AATTGTCTGCACTCGGGTTTCGAACGCATTTTTGTACTCACGCAGTTCAACTCTGCCTCGCTAAATAAACACATTAAAAATACTTATCACTTCAGCAGCTTCAGCGATTCATTCGTAGATATTTTGGCTGCCGAGCAAACCCCTTCAAACGTGGGCTGGTTCCAGGGCACGGCCGATGCCGTTAGGCAGAGCCTGCACCACTTATCAGTACACGATTTTGAGTATGTGCTCATCCTATCCGGCGACCAGTTGTACCAGCTGGATTTTAAAGATATGGTGCAGAAGCACATTGACGCGAAAGCAGAAATATCTATAGCCACCATCCCGGTGCACGCTAAAGATGTACCGAGCTTTGGTATATTAAAAACTGATGCCGAAGGTGTAATTACCGACTTTATTGAAAAACCAAAAAGCGGTTTTGAGAGTTGGGCTTCTGAGGTGAGTGAAGAGATGGCCGCTAAAGACCGGAACTACCTGGCCTCAATGGGTATTTACATTTTTAACCGCAAGGCCATTTATGAACTCCTACAAGGAAACGATCATCCAGACTTTGGTAAAGAGATTATACCGCAATCTATTAAAACGCACCGCGTAACCAGCTACCAATATGAGGGTTACTGGGAGGATATCGGTACTATCCCGTCGTTTTTCGAGGCCAACCTGGGCCTTACGGATGACATCCCGCAGTTTAACCTGTTTGATAAAAAGCACATTTTTACCCGGGCACGCATGCTGCCGCCATCAAAAATATCAGGCACATTCCTCGAAAGATCCATTGTTGCTGATGGTTGTATCATCAATGCCAGCCGCATTACGCACTCTATCATCGGTATACGTAGCCGCATTGGCACCGGTACCGAAATAGAAAGCTGCTACGTAATGGGCGATGATAATTACCAGACTATAGAGCAGATTGCCGATGCCAAGGCTGCCAACACACCAATTATGGGTATAGGCGACCGCTGCAAAATTAAAAATGCCATTATTGACAAAAATGCCCACATTGGCGACGATGTAAGCATTAACTGGGGCGAAGAAACATTAGCCGATGGCGACTACGGATCGTATACCGTGCAGGGCGGCATTGTGGTAGTTAAAAAACGTGCAGTGATACCATCCGGAACTGTGATTTAAATTAATTAAGTCAAACGCAAACTTTACATACTCAGGCGATGTTAATCTTAGGGATTAATTAAAAATCAGCTTGCTATGAAAAAAATGATTTGCATGGTTGCCTTAGCGGCAATCTCTTTCGGAACTGTATTTGCACATGGCCCAATCGTATCAGCTAAAGCTGACGTTGCCAAACAAGACACTACCAAGAAAAAATGGAAGAAAAAGGATGGCAAAATGAAAAAGAAAGTGAAAAAAGATACTACCACAAAAATGTAGTATCAGCCATCATCTAAATAAGAATGGCCGTTGCTTAATGCCGCGGCCATTCTTATTTTAATATACATTCAGCTTAATTTCCCATCAGTTCAATGCTCTCGCCGATAGCAGGCAGCTTCAAGTTTAAGCCAGCCTTGATGAATTTTTCCATGGCTTCGTCTTTATCAATCTTAATGGCCGGAAAGGTGTCATAGTGTACACCAACAATGTCTTTACATTCAATAAAATCACTGGCTTTAATGGCATCATCAATACCCATAGTATAGTTATCACCAATAGGTAAAATAGCCCAGTCCAGTTCTTCTTCGGCCAGTAGCTTCATGTCGTAAGTTAAGGCTGTATCGCCGGCAAAATAGATTTTTTTGCCTTCGGCATAAATCACAAAGCCTGCAGGTACACCACCGTAGCTGCCATCGGGCATAGAGCTTGAGTGCAGGGCGTATACCATTTTTACACGGCCAAAATCAAAGTTATAGCTGCCGCCAATATTCATACCATGTGCATCTTCCACGCCATTTTTACCTAACCAGCCAGCAATTTCGGCAATGCAAATTACCTTGGCGCCGCTGTTTTTTTGGATAGGCAGCAAGTCGGCCACATGGTCGCCGTGCCCGTGCGAAATCAAAATATAATCAGGCTTCAGCTCATTAATGTCGATATGCTTGGCTAACTCGTTAGGCGTAATAAACGGATCGAATAAAAGTGTTTTACCGCCGGTTTGCAGCTCGATAGTTGAGTGCCCGTAATAGGTCAGTTTCATAAGTAAAAAATAAAGCGTTTAAACAAAACTATTAATAGTTGTTTAAACGCTTTATTGGTAAAATTGATTTTACCGATTTATTACATAGCTGTAATCTGCTATTGGCCAAACATGCCGCCCAAGTCGCCGAACATGTTTTTGGTCATGGCAGCCATCTCGCTCTGGTTAATATTGTCGGCCTGCTCCATAGCTTTGTTTACGGCGGTCACTAATAATTCTTCTAACTCGTCTTTGTCAGCTTCTTTCATAAATTCATCACTGATGACGATGCTTTGAATTACTTTATTAGCATTAGCTGTTACAGTGATCTTGCCGCCTTCTACCGTACCGGTTACGGTGATGTCGTCCAGGCGTTTTTTCATTTCGCCAGCCTTTTGCTGAGCTTCAAATATTTTGTCGAACATAAAATTTATTTTAAGTGAGTTATGTATGCTGATTAACTATAAGGTATTAATCATCTGCCGTTTCGCCGGCACCGGTATAGGCACCTTTACGCACAATAGGCATGCCTGTGATTTTAAACAATTCGTCCAGGTGCAGCAAGCTACCGTTTACTAAGTTTCCTAACAAAACTATAGTGACATCGTTTTTTAAATCTCGTAAAAATATATGCCTGAAACCATGCCACCAGCCGGTATGATAAACTACCTTTTCGTTTTTGCTCTCAAAAATACGCCAGCCGTATCCATAGCTGAAATGACCGCGAATTAAAGGCGTTACATGTGCTGTGTAAGCAGAGTCTTGGGTGCTCTTTTTAATTAAACGACCGGCTTTTAATGCTTGGTCGAATAAATATAAATCGCCAACCGTACTGTAAATTCCTTTGTCGCCTACAGGGCCATCCAAAAAGTTTTGGGCAACAGAGTAGCGCCAGCTGTTACGGTCGTGCCCCACTACATCAACCGGAATTTTATCATAAACCGCTTTTGAGTACACCGCAGTATGCGTCATGCCCGAAGGTTTAAAAATATGCTCCTGCACATACTGCGCATAAGGCACACCGGTAACCTTTTCGATGATGGAGCCCAGCACCATGTAATTAGAGTTGTTGTACAAAAACCGGGCGTTGGGTTTATTAAACGGAGCAGGCTTGTATTTGGCAATCAGATCCATCACCTGTTGGTTGGTAATTCCTTTCCGCTGGTCAAGGTGCTGCGAGCGGTACAATCCGTCAACAAAATAAACATAGTTCATCATACCCGAGCGGTGGGTGAGCAGCAAGCGTATGGTTACCCCTTCGTACGGAAAGTTAGGGTAGAAATCGCGCACATCCTGGTCGAGCTTTATTTTGCCTTCTTCCCAAAGCTGCATGATGGCCGTACCAGTTATGGTTTTTGATACTGAGGCCAGTTCAAACTTCGAGTCAATCTTCAGGCTGTCGCGGGTGAGATGGTTGGCCCAACCAAACGAGCCTTCATATAAAATCTTGCCTTTTTTAGCTACCAGCACATTACCGTTAAAGGCGCTTTTTCTATGCAATTGCTGCATAAAAGCGTCAATCTTTTCGTCAGCATCTTTGGGGTTATATTTTAACAGTTTTTGCGGCTCAAAGGGTTTATCCGAATTATCCACTCCCTTTTTTGAAGTGTGTGAACACGAAGACATTATTAATACAGCAAGCACGCCTGCCAAAAGATGCTTATACAAAAAACTCATATCGCTTATATCCCCATTTAACGCCCGCGAAAATCCGAAATTATCATTGAGCTAAAAAGTAAAGTGCCGATTATTTTTTTGTGCAGGTTAAATCAATGTGCCGCCATTGTTAAAGGCTCATCATATCAATATTAAAAAAGCTTTCATTTTATGTAAATCAACATATCCGGGTTTGATGCAATCGGTTAATGTATTAAAGAAAGAATCAGTTTTGTATCTAATTTTTTACATATTTTCATTTTATCTCCCTTTTATTGAGAATGTGATAATACAAGCATGATGTATGCTTAACTTTTGCTTAACAGTACTTGCTCACCTTTGCAGCAGCATTTAAAGCTGACAAATACACTTACTGTAACTCCAATAAACTCCCCTTTATGAACAAAAGCTTTACTTATGGCATAAGCAGGCTTTGGAAAATTTCCGGTCAGGACACAAGTTGCTACCGGCTAAGCCCCAAAACGTCATTAGGCAAACGCATTTTCCAACTATTGCTTTGCATTTTTACAGTCGCTTTTCAAGTCTTGTCGTATAATACGTTGCTGGCGCAAACGCAGCCCCGTAACATAACCGTGCAAGGTACTGTTATTGACAACGACGACTCTGAACCGCTGATTGGTGTTACCATCAGCGACAACAAAAAAAGGTCACTTACTATTACCAACACGCAGGGTGCATTTGCAGTAACCGTACCCGCCGGTACCGAATTACAAATCGGCTATATTGGTTACACATCCGAAACGCGTGTTTTTAACACGAGCCAAAGCAAAATCGTTATCCGTTTAAAACGTGGCTCAAGTCAGCTAAATGAAGTCGTGGTTACCGCTTTAGGTATTAAAAGGGAGGAGCGTGCTCTTGGTTATTCGGCACCTAAGCTGGATAGCACTGCTTTTACCAAAGCTGTTGCCAGTAACTGGACGGATGCGTTATCCGGAAAGGTAGCAGGCTTAAACCTGATCAGAAACAGCGGCCCTGCCGGATCAAACAAAATTATCCTGCGTGGCGAGAATAACCTGACTGGTGATAACGAAGCACTGATTGTAATTGATGGTGTAGTGGCCAGCAGTTCAGCCAGGAGGCCGGCAGCATCCTCAGGAGGGGTATACGGTACCTCGGGTGATATTATGCCTCCGGATTTCGGTTCGGCCTTAAACGACTTGAACCCAGACGATATTGAAAGTGTTACCGTGTTAAAAGGACCGGGTGCATCAGCACTTTATGGCCAGCGCGGTGCCAATGGTGCTATTATAATCACCACCAAATCCGGGAAAGCTAAAAAGAAATTAAACATCACCCTTACATCTAACAATACCTGGGAATCAATAAATAAGAGTCCGGATATTCAGAGTGATTATGGGCAAGGTCAGTTTGGTGTAAACTATTTCTCGTACGGCGCTTCTGATGATGGTGCCAGCACCAACGCTACCAGTGCTACGTGGGGTGCCCCTTTTAACCAGGGCACCAGCTTTTTTCAGTATGATCCGGCTACTAAAACCCGTGGCACTGTCAGAACGCCTTGGGTGGCTTATGATAACCCGGTAAAATCTTTCTTTAAAACCGGTTTCGAAACATTAAACTCTATCGCCATTGATGGGGGATACAAAAACGTAGGCATGCGTTTTTCGGCAAATCATGGTAATTATAACTGGATTGCTCCAAACACAGGCTTAGAGCGTACCAATATCTCTTTCTCAGCAAACAGTGATGTTACCAAGAAACTGAATATTCAGTTTAAAGCCATTTATAACAACAGGCATAGTGATAACCTGCCTGCAACCGGTTATGGTAACCAATCGATGATGTACTGGTTTATGTTTGCACAACCCAATGTAAATACCGATTGGTACAGGGATTACTGGGTTAACGGGCGGGAGAATCAACAATTTGTTAACATCACGACGACTAACCCCGAAAGCCCTTACGCTATCTCAGAGCAATACATCAACAAACAACGTCGTAACGGTGTAATAGGCAACCTACAGGCAACTTATAAGCTTACCAACGATTTGAGCTTAATGGTACGCGGATCGCTAGATTACAACAAAGACCTTCGCGAAACTCAACGGCCTTGGGATGCCGCAGGTAACAAATTTGCACAAGGATCTTTCCGGGTACAAAACAACATAAGTTACGAGATCAATGCCGACTTCTTATTGAGATATAACAAGAAGCTGTCTAAGTCTTTACAGATGAACGCCTCATTGGGTGGAAGCCAGCTGCGTAACGAATATAAGAGATCAGAAGTTCGGGCTGATGGTTTAGTTATTCCAGGAGTATTTAGTCTGGATAATAATGCCAATCCTTTAATTTATGTTCCGGATACGGCACGCTACCGGTTAAACAGCTTTTACGGTTTGGTATCATTCAGTTTAAAAAACTACCTGTATTTAGATTTAACCGGTCGGCAGGATTGGAACAGTGCATTGGCAACTCCGGAAAGAACAGACAATGTAAGCTTCTTCTATCCATCGGCTAGTGCATCATTTATTGCATCAGATTTTTGGAAGCTACCGTCAACTATTAGTTTCTTAAAATTCAGGGCGTCTGTTTCTCAGGTAGGTAGTGGTAGTACAATTCCTTATCGTACCGCTTATAACTACCCGCTTGCCGCAAATGGTATTTATCCTGATAGTGCCATGACCAATCCGAACAGGCTACCCAACCCGAACTTAAAGCCATTAAAAACAACCACCATAGAGTTGGGTACCGAATTTAAGTTGTTCAATAACAGGTTAAACTTTGATTTAGCAGTTTACAAGGGCAATACTACCAACCAGATTTTAGAGAGGGTGGTTGACCGTGCAACTGGCTATAGCCTGGCGGTTTTTAATGCCGGTAACATTCAGAATAAAGGTATTGAGATTGCTGTTAGCGGCACACCTATACAAACTAAAAAGTTTAGCTGGCAACTTAACGGAACCTTTACAGCCAACCGCAACAAAATTATAGAGTTGGCAGATAGCTCAGTAGTGTTACGTAACGGTGCTTTAGGTGGCGCTGCCATTGTAGCCAGTGTTGGTGGTAGCTTGGGTGATTTATACGGAAGAGGCATTGTACGCTCGCCGGACGGCCAAATTGTATATGATGCTGTTACAGGTAATGCCAAAGCCGGCGACCAGTTGGTTTACTTAGGCAACACCATGCCTAAATTCAGGTTCAGTTTTGGTTCTACAGTTACTTACCAACGCTTTAGTTTATCAGGTTTATTTGATGCACAAGTAGGAGCCGTGGCTCACTCGCTTACCTTCTCAAGGATGGCGGCTTTGGGTAAACTCAAAATTACTTTACCGGGTCGTTATAACGGTGTGGTTGGCCAGGGTGTGGTACAAAATTCAGATGGCACTTATCGTCCTAATGATGTAGTGGCTACAAATATGGAAAGCTTTTACTCATCACTATACGGATCAGACCAGGCCGAAGGCAGTGTGTTCAGAACTGATTATTTAAAATTCAGAGAGGCTAACCTGACTTATACTTTCGGACCAAAAGTATTAAGAACCATTGGCGTTAGCCGCTTATCGCTTGGTGTATACGGCCGTAACCTGTTTGTTTGGTCTCCTTGGCCGGCGTTCGATCCTGAGTTTGGTACACTGTCGGGTACCGACATTGTTCAGGGCTTTGAAACAGGCCAATTGCCCTCTACCAGAAGTTACGGTTTCCGTTTAGTTGTAGGCATTTAAAAATTGAATCATGAAATTGTTTAAGAAAACAACCAGCTATATATTATTATCGGTACTTACCAGTTTATCGGTTTCCTGCAAAAAAGATTTTGATGAGGTAAACACCGATCCTATTGGTAAATCAACCACCTCAGCTAACCAGTTACTGGCACCGGCTTTGGTAAATGTTTTACAGGCTAACATGTTACGTAACCGCAACTTCAACAACGAGTTGATGCAGGTGACGGTAGACATCAGCGATGCCGAGGGCAAGATTTTCAGATATGACGTAAGGCGTAACTGGGCAGATTATACTTGGAACACTTGCTACCCGGAGCTTACCAACCTGCGTGATATTTATACCATTGCGAGTCAGCCCACATCAACTAATTCATCGTACAAAGCGATATCGCTAATTACACAAGCCTGGGTTTTTCAAATCCTGACGGATGTGTACGGCGATATACCGTACTCACAGGCCAATCAGGGCAAAGAAGGTAACCTTCAACCGGTTTACGATAAGCAAAAAGATATTTACCTCGATTTGTTTAAAAAACTGGAAGAAGCTAATACGCTTTTAGCAGAAGGCGCTGCTATTATAAAAACAGGCGACCCGGTTTATCAGGGCGACGTTACCAAATGGCGCCGATTGGGCAATTCGCTTTACTTAAGGTTATTGCTTCGTGCTTCGGGTAAATCTGAGGTAAGCAGCCAGGTAATTGCCAAGATCAAAGAAATTGCCGATACCAATAAAGGCAATTATCCGATCATGGAAAATAACAGCCATACAGCTAAAATTTTATGGAATGGTACTAACAGCAGTACTGCAGTATACTCTTCGCCATTTATGATCAATGTGCGTGCGGTTGACTTCCGTACACCTGCCATCACCAGCTTCTTTTTGGGTAACCTGACCAACTGGGCAGATCCACGGGTATCAGGCGCATACGGTACAAATGGTTATAACCGCTTTGGTATAGCAGGTGGCCCAGCAGGCTTAATCGGTGTACCGAGTGGTTACGATACCGGCTCATCGGTGGTTAAGCAATCTTATTTTTACTCGGACGCGCAAAACGCAAGTGTTACCTTGCAAACCGATCCTTACACCGGCATCATCATGAATTGTGCAGAGGTTGACTTTATTTTAGCGGAAGCTGCTGCTAAAGGATGGATTTCGGGTACCGGCGAAGCTTACTATACCAAAGGTATTGCTGATGGACTGAACTATTGGCTGCCTGCTAAATTTACCTCGACTACAGATCCTGAACTATTGAGCTACATCAGGGCTGCCGATATCGGGTGGAGTAACAGCTTACCGCTGGATAATACAGCAACCAATGCGCCAAGCAAAATGGAGTACATTCACTTGCAAAAGTACTATGCCATGTTTTTAGTTGATTTTCAGCAATGGTTTGAATACCGCAGAACCGGCCATCCATTCCTGCCTAAAGGTACCGGCCTGGCTAACGGGGGCAGAATGCCTGCCAGGTTGAACTATCCGCTGGCATCACAATCAACCAACCCTACCAGCTATGCCAATGCAGTAGCTGCTCAGGGACCTGACAATATTAACACATTAGTTTGGTGGCAAAAATAATAATCTCATCAAGAAATTATATGAAAAAGTTCATTTTCTATATCACTGCTCTGGTTTTAGTTTGCGCCTCTTTTGCAGGCTGTAAACGCGACAACGATTATATTCCGGTTGCAGTTAGTCCGTATATATCTAACTTTGACTTACGCAATCTGTTTAAAAATGCCGACCTGGCGTTGAGCACAGAAACTTTAGGTGGTGCTAATTTTATTAAAGGCGTAGTTATATCAGATTATACCAGCAATAACATGCCGTCAGGCTTATTAGTCATTCAAAACAGCCGTGTTGCCGGTAATGCCATCGACTCATTGAGGGGTATAGCTATCAATATAGGAGCTGATGCGTCCAAGTATATTCCGGGCGATTCTGTACACATCAAAATTTCGGGTGCCACCTTAAAACGGACCGACGGCATCTTGCAGCTTACCGGTGTAGCCTCAACAGATGTAGAAAAAAAGGCATCAGGCAGAAAAATCATTTTACGTGCAGTTACCGCAGGTGCTATAGCAAGCCGCCCTGGTTTTTATGAGAGTACTTTAGTAACGGTAAGTAAAGGTAAAATGGATCCTGCACCTGGAAACAACGATACTAACGCAGGTAATAAAACCATTAATGATGGGTTTGGTACATTAGCAGTACATACAGAAAGCGCGGCTACTTTTGCTAATCAGAGACCTACGCCGTTTGCTGATTTCACCGGTATTGTTTTTAACACATCATCAGGTACCCAATTATGGCCAAGATCTACAAGCGATATATTTCCATTGGCTGAGATTATACCTTCGCCTTTAATTATCACCGGTTACCTAACCGACCCATCCGGCTCTGACGCTAATTATGAGTACATTCAGTTTAAAGCTACGCGCGATATTGATTTTGCTGCGACGCCGTTCTCTGTAGTTACTTGTAACAACGCCGGTATTTTGGCGGCACCTGTATTAGGCTGGGCAACCGGCGATGTGCGAACTTACAAATTCAATATTAATTCGGGCACGGTTAAAAAGGGCCAGTTCTGCTATGTAGGTGCCAATAAAAATATTTGGGGCGCGGGCTCAACAGATATCAGCAACGGCGTATGGATTGCCAGCAAACAGTATTCAACTGTAAACGGAGATGGCTTTGGCACGGCAACCTCAAACTTGTTAGCTAATAGCGGCAACGTGGCAGGTGTAGCTGTATTTGCAGGATTAAATGTTAATGCAACCTCAGTTCCGTTAGATGTAATTATGTATGGTGGTAACGGTTTGGTATACTCTGCCGGTCCGCCGGAGGCTGGTTACCGGATAACCAATACCGACCAATACAGTACCATACAAAACAGGGTAACTGTGTCGTTTTATGGGGCTGGTACTAACACCAAGAAATTTGGTTTGCCTACTACAGCAGGTGCCTTTACTATGCTAGGCGGTGTTTACAATGCTAAAGATGGCACCTGGCCAACAGGCAGATCTGCTAAATTTATCATCATGACCGCCACAGCTCCGCTTTCGAGCATTGAAGAGGCTACAGGTTTCACCACCTTGGTAAACTAAAGTACTGTCAGGTCATAATTAGTTCTTCTATAAAAATTAAGCTCTTAAAGCCGGTCTGTTTAGGGCCGGCTTTTATACACTCATTAGTATAATCTAAAAAAGCATGAATCGCAGATTATTCATACAGCGCTCCTTGGTCCTTACAGGTGCGTTAACTTTAAAATTCAGAAATATTTTTGCCCGCAATAAGCGCGCAGCTACAGTTACCGGTAAGGTAACTGCTGCCGGAAAACCGCTGGCTAATGTGTTAATATCAGATGGTTTTAGCATTGTGCCTACAGGCAAAGACGGCAGCTATCAACTTACGCCCGACGCTAAAGCCGAGTTTGTATTTATCAGCATTCCGTCGGGTTATGAGTTCCCGCATAAAGATTATTTGGCTAAGCATTATCGCCGTTTAAGTGAAGGCAGTAGCTTTGACTTTAATCTGGTGCCATTAAAAAAGAATGATAGCAAACACAACTTCATTGTATGGGCCGACCCGCAGGTCCGCAACAAAAAAGACGTTGAAAAAATGATGGCCCAATCGGTGCCTGATACTCAAAAAACGGTAGTCAGCTTGAAAGGCGAGTTATTACATGGTATTGGCGTGGGCGATTTAGCCTGGGATAACCTGGAGCTTTTTGCTGATTACAATGCTGCGGTTAAGCAGATCGGTATTCCGTTTTTCCAAGGTTTAGGTAACCACGATATGGATTACCGCCAAGGCGGCGACGAAACTTCGGATCGTACCTTTAAGAAAACTTATGGGCCGACGTATTACTCCTACAATCGTGGACGTGCCCATTATGTAATGATGGATGACGTACGTTATCTGGGCCGCGAGCGTGAGTACGATGGTTACATCACCGAAGAACAACTTAACTGGCTGGCCAAAGATTTGCAATATGTTAAAAAGGATGATTTGCTCATTATCTGTCTGCACATACCGGTTTACGACCAAGTGAAGAACAACCAGGATTTATACAAATTGTTAAGGCCGTTTAAAAACGTGCACATTATGTCGGGCCATACCCATTATAATGCTAACCATATTGATGGCAACATTTACGAGCACAACCACGGCACCGTATGTGGTGCGTGGTGGACTGGCCCGATCTGCGAAGACGGCACTCCGCGCGGATACGGCGTTTACACCGTTGAAGGTAATCAACTGAAATGGTACTATAAATCAATGGAGAGCGATAAAAATAATCAGTTATCCTTACACATTGATGAGCAGAAAAAACTGGTAGCTAACGTTTACAATTGGGATCCGCAATGGAAAGTAGAATACTGGCTGGACGGAAAATATAAAGGCATTTTGAAAAATGAACCGGGCATGGACCCCATGGCAGTAAAATTGTACCTGGGTGATAAATTACCTGCCGGTCGTACCTTCCCTGAACCGAAAACTACCGATCATATTTTTGCAGCGCAACTAAATAATAATGTTAAAAGCGTAAAAGTAGTAGCTACTGATCGCTTTGGCGACAAATATGAGCGTGAAATGAGCGTTTAAATTGCATATATCTCTTAATACCCGTGTTGCCATTCGGACGACAATTGAGGCGGTTACCACCGGGACATAACCAGTAACAAACACCTCAATTTAACCTGAATGGCAACATGCCGTTTATAATAAAATGAAAAAATTAGCTTACTTAACGCTTGCCGGCTTGTTAACTACCACAAGCATCATGGCACAAAAAGCAAAATTATCAGCACCAGCATTTCCTGCATTTGATACGGAGGCTCATCGCGGTGGGCGCGGCTTACAGCCAGAAAACACCATTCCTGCCATGCTGAACGCGCTGAAACTTGGCGTTACTACGCTGGAGATGGATACGCATATAACAGCCGATGATAAAGTTGTTCTTTCGCATGATGATGCTTTTAATCCGCTGTTTGCCTTAACTCCCGAAGGAAAGGAATTACCTAAAGAGGATGCCCATCGATACGCCATTTATAAAATGCCTTACGCTGAGATTGCTCGTTTTGATGTGGGTTCTAAGCTCTATGATAAGTTTCCGCAACAACAAAAACTTAAAGCGTATATTCCTTTACTGGGCGATGTGATTGATAGTGTACAGCATTTCCTGAAAGCCAATAAAAAGCCGCAGGTATTTTATAACATCGAAACCAAAAGCAATCCCAAAAACGATAACGTTTACAACCCCGAACCTGAGGAATTTGTAAACCTGTTGATGGCGGTTATCCAAAGCAAAAAGATAACGCCTTACGTAATCATTCAATCTTTTGATAAACGTACGTTACAGGTATTACACCGAAAGTATCCGCAGGTTAAAACATCTTACTTGGTCGATAAAGGTACTCTTACTGATAACATTAAAGATTTGGGTTTTACGCCTGACATCTATAGTCCAGCTTATAAGTTAGTAAATGCAGACTTAGTGAAAGCGTGCCATGATCAAAATCTTAAGATCATTCCATGGACGGTCAATATGTCTGAAGAGATTGGCGCGTTGAAGCAGTTAGGCGTAGATGGTATCATATCAGATTATCCGAATCTGTTAGTAAAATAAATCGCTCTATACCGTGCAGTGGAAGATATAGTATTTATCTATCACTGTATATAGTCTATTATCGCTACTACTGTAAGTCATTTACAGTAGAGAATAACTTATAGAAAGAATAATAATTGCTATCGCCCGAACAATTAATTAGCTTAGCACTTGTGCAGTTGATTAGTTCAGACAAATTTAGCCTTCTAAAAATAAGCTTCTTCGTTTTTAGAATTATTGGTATGTCTGCTTGTCAGCAGTCAGGGGCTAAATCCAAATCGGCAAATGTTACTATCAAAACCGCTGCTGTTAAAGCGCCTACCTGCTGCGAGTCGAATATTCCTGCACGGTTTGGCAAAGTAAAACTGGAGCAGCCACAGGATGTGCAAACCGGCGTTTTAGCCGATCACCGTGGTATGGTGTGGATTAATGGTGGCACGTATGCTATGGGGGGCGATAACTCCCAAGCTTCGACTGATGAATATCCCAAACACCAGGTAACGGTTAACGGTTTCTGGATGGATGCCACGGAAGTAACCAATGCTCAGTTTGCCGAATTTATAAGGGCGACAAAGTATATTACCACTGCCGAAAAAAAGCCCGACTGGAACGAACTGAAAAAGCAACTCCCACCCGGCACACCTAAACCACCCGACAGTCTACTGGTGGCGGCCTCGCTTGTTTTTAAGCCAACAGCTAATGAAGTGGATCTGAGCGACTACAGCCAATGGTGGGCTTGGCAGAAAGGTGCCGACTGGCAGCACCCGCAAGGGCCGGGCAGCAGTATTAAAGGTAAAGACAATTACCCAGTAACACAATTATCCTGGTACGATGCACAAGCCTATTGCAAATGGGCCGGTAAACGCCTGCCCACCGAGGCTGAATGGGAGTGGGCAGCCCGTGGCGGGCAAGCCAATAAAATCTATCCGTGGGGCAACGAGCCCGTAACCTCTGGTGCTGCAAAAGCCAATATTTGGGAGGGAAGCTTTCCATATAAAAACACGCTGCACGATAAATTTTATCGCACTGCACCGGTTAAATCTTTTAAACCCAACGGCTATGGCCTTTATGACATGGCCGGAAATGTGTGGGAGTGGTGCAACGACTATTATAACGAAACTTACTACCAGCAGAGTCCTGCTAAAAATCCGCAAGGCCCCAACCAAAGTTATGACCCGCAGGAACCCCAAGCTGTTAAACGGGTAATACGGGGTGGTTCTTTTTTGTGCAACGATAGCTATTGCTCAGGTTTCCGGGTAGCACGCCGCATGAAAAGCACTGAAGATAGTGGCATGGAGCATTTAGGTTTCAGGTGTGTTCAGGATAAATAAGAACTGAAATTGGATTATAGCCTAATCATTCGTCAATCAAAAAAGAACTGTTAACCGAAATGAATTAATTAAGGCTGCGTATCTTTGCTGCTATGGTTGAAGTGATCCTGAAGAAAGGAAAAGAGAAAGCAGTGCTGCAACGCCACCCCTGGGTATTTTCGGGCGCTATTGAGCGTGTGAAAGGTAAACCTGCTAATGGCGATGTGGTTAAGCTGATTGATGCGCAGGGCCGTTTTATGGCTTACGGTTTTTACAATGATCAATCGCGTGTTGCCTTACGCTTGCTGGAGTGGGATGAAAACACCGATATCAACGACGACTGGTTTAGGCAAAAAGTGGCTACCGCAGTAGAGAGCCGGAGTTTCGTGTTGCAGTCGGGCCAAACTAATACCTGCCGCCTTATTTTTAGCGAAGCTGACTACCTGCCGGGATTAATTGTAGATAAATATGCTGACTATCTTTCATTGCAGATCCTGACTTCGGGCATCCAAAAAAACATAAGCGTCATTATTGATGAGCTACAGCGATTACTGCAACCCAAAGGTATTTACGATAAAAGCGATGCCTCTTCGCGTGCTCACGAAGGCTTGGAAACCACCAACGAAGTTTTAGCCGGCAACCCACCGCCGGAACTGGTTGAAGTGAAAGAAAACGGACTGACTTACGGTATCAACATTGCCGAGGGCCAAAAATCAGGCTTTTACTGCGACCAACGCGATAACCGCCATATTTTAGCTAACCATGCCGCAGGTAAAAAAGTGCTTGATTGTTTTTGCTATACCGGCGGCTTTACGCTTAACAGCTTACAACAAGGTGCGGCATCAGTAACCAGTGTGGATAGCTCGGCATTGGCTATTGATACCCTGAAGAAAAACATTGCGCTTAACGGGCTCGATGAAAATAAACACCGTGCTGTACAATCGGACGTAAACAAACAGCTACGCCGCTTTAAAGAGGAAGGCGAAACATTCGATATAATTGTACTCGACCCACCTAAATACGCCCCATCACGTTCGGCGCTCGACCGGGCTTCCAGAGCTTACAAAGATTTAAACCGCATTGCCATGCTGCTGCTTAACAAAGGCGGGCTATTAGCTACTTATTCCTGCTCGGGTGCAATGGATATTGATACTTTTAAACAGGTATTAGCCTGGGCTGCATTAGATGCCGGCAAGCAAGTGCAGTTTATTTACCAGTTCTGCCAACCCGAAGATCATCCTGTACGTGCTTCTTTCCCTGAGGGGGAATATTTAAAAGGAATATTGTGTAGGGTTATATAGAGAATTGATTGTGCAATTTCCATTCCTCCCTCGAGAGGGCAGGGAGGGGTTTAGCGAACATAAATTAAAACTTATGCCTAAAATCATCCCATACAACCCTAAACTTTTGCCATTAGCTAAAAAGCTAAGACAAAATATGACCTATGGTGAGGTTTTGCTTTGGAATGAATTGAAGCAAAATAAGTTGTTAGGTTTCGATTTTGACAGACAGTGCTGCATTGATAAGTATATTGTAGATTTCTATTGCAAGAACTTGATGCTTGCCATTGAAGTAGACGGACTTTCACACCACCATGAAGATGCTTTTATAAAAGATAATCATCGACAGGCAAAATTAGAAAGCTTCGGCATCACTGTTATCCGCTTCACTGAGGCGGAGGTGAAGCACGATCTGCTGAATGTATTACGAACAATTGAAGCGACAGTTATTGACCTAATTAAATCTAAAAATAGCATCAAGTTGCCGGATGGGTTTGATAAGCAATTATTGGAAAATTAACTTATCGATTTATAACCCCTCCCTGCCCTCCCCAAGGAGGGATTTGATTTCACTTCAAATATTAATGTCTTATTTTATATCTAGGAGCTGTTCAACCCTCCTTGGGGAGAGCAGGGACGGGTTTAGCTTCATTTAAATATAAACCAGCCTTACTTCGCTTTTTTAACCCCTTCCGTGGTCATCATTACCCGTTTAATGGTACCATCTGTATTATAATACAAATAATCAATACATACCGAACGGTGGTAACTTCCGGCGTCGGGCGTTAAGGCTCCATTGTGATAAATAAAGTAATCTTTGCCTTTAAAGTTAATGATAGCCTGGTGGTTGGTGTTAGAGTTACCGGCAATCTCATTAATTATACCCTTATACTGCCACGGGCCATTAATACTGCGACTCATGACATAGCAAATCTTCTCCGGAAATTCGCTGGCATAAGATAGATAATACCAGCCGTTGCGCTTATGTATCCATGGGGCTTCGGTATAGCGCGGTAGGCCTGTAATGGTTTGTATAGGGCCGTCCAGATCAACCATGTTGCTTTTCAATTTAACATAATGGGCGGTGGTATTGCCCCAAAACAGGTAGGCCTGTCCGTCATCGTCAATAAAAACCGAAGGGTCAATATCATCCCAGCTAATTTTAGCTTCGGTAGTCATATCGTTAGTGATGATGGCCGAACCACGGGCATCTTTAAACGGGCCAATAGGGCTGTCGGCTACGGCCACACCAATAGCTTTGCCGTGGATGGTTTTATGCTCGACAGCTACATACCAGTAAAACTTGCCATTACGCTCAATCACCTGCGATGCCCAGGCATCACCTTTCGCCCAGGCAAAATCGGCCGCTTTAAGCGGGCAGGGGTGTTCGGTCCAGGTTATCATATCCGGTGACGAAAAGCACAACCAATCGTGCATCACGTAACGGGCTTGCGCTTTGGGTGCTTCATCATGCCCGGTATATAGGTAAACTTTTCCTTTATACACCATGGCACCCGGATCGGCCGTGTATTTGTGTTTGATGATAGGGTTGCCTTCGGCGTGTATAACCGTATCGGTTAAAGGCTGAATAGGATTGCCGGTGTAGCTGCCGGTAAACAAGCCTGCTATCCCTAATAATAAAAAAGATGCTTTAAAGGTAAGTAAGTATACGTTACTCATTGCGGAAATATGGTTTTTAAATAATTGGTTAGCAGAAGTTAGTTTTGACAGCGTAATTAAATGCTTTCGATTGCTGTCCCAAAACTAATTAATCGTTTCAAGACAACTTACTGATGTATCATCTTCCGCCAAAAATGCAAATATTGTATAAAAATGTTACTGGCAAAACATGATGGTTCAGGATAGATGAATTTACCTGAGTAAGTACATTGTGCTCCAAAACCAATTATAATACTTACAGTAAAATAAACACACATTGCTTTAGTCTATTTTGTACCAGTAGGATGCATGAAATCAGAAAATGACTGATGTAACCGACAGGGCATTAATTGATAAAAAAGTATAATGTAATCAGAGCAATGATGAATGGCCATTTAGGCCACGCAATAGCTCTTATATAACCGCCTATGATGATCTATACTTACGCCATACCTACACGCTTTACCTTCTTTTTACTATTCCTGCTATTAGCGCTTCTTTCGCGTGTTGAGGCTGCACCTGCACCGGGTATGCGGCAGATTAAATACCTGTCGGGTAAAGATAACCGCACTAATGTGATGTGGGATTTTTACTGCACCGGCGGCCGTAAAAGCGGTTACTGGACCAAAATAGCAGTTCCATCCTGTTGGGAGCAGCAGGGCTTTGGCAGCTACAACTATGGTCGCGACTACAAAACGTACGGTAAAAACTTCCGCTTTGCCGATGAGCAGGGTATTTATAAATTAAATTTTCAGGTGCCGCAAGCCTGGAAAAATATGGATATTTATTTGGTATTCGAGGGATCTATGACCGATACTGAAGTGAAGATCAACGGTAAATCGGCCGGAGATAAACATCAGGGCGCCTTTTATGAGTTTAAATTCAACATTAGCGATAAACTGAAATTTGGCAGCAATAATTTGCTCGAAGCCCGGGTAAGCAAAATGTCGGCTGATGCATCGGTAAATAACGCCGAGCGGTTAGCCGATTACTGGGTATTTGGAGGTATATTCCGTCCGGTTTACCTGGCAGCTTATCCAAAGCAGCACATTAGCCAGATAGCTATTGATGCTAAAGCCGATGGCAGCTTTAAAATGCAGGTGCGCCCCGAGCACATCAAACAAAATTTACAGTTAGTTACTGAAATTACCGACGCTAAAAGCAAAGTAGTTAACCGTACTACGGCCAATGTACGTCCGACAGATAGCGTAGTGAATCTGATGACTAAAGTCGCTAATCCATTGTTATGGACTTCCGAAACACCAAATCTATATAAAGTAAACGTTGCCTTAAAAGCTGGCGCTGCTACGATTTATCAAACGTCAGAAAAATTTGGCTTCCGTACTATCGAGATCCGTAAAGGTGACGGTATTTACCTGAACGGGGTAAACATCAA
Source organism: uncultured Mucilaginibacter sp. (assembly GCA_913775265.1). Taxonomy (GTDB): domain Bacteria; phylum Bacteroidota; class Bacteroidia; order Sphingobacteriales; family Sphingobacteriaceae; genus Mucilaginibacter. The sequence goes on from CAJYJH010000065.1 coordinate 264,914, forward strand.
AATGAAAGGCATTAACCGCCATAGCTGGTGGCCCGAAACCGGTCGTACGCTGAATGATGATATCCAGTTGATGGACGTTAAGCTGGTGAAGGAAATGAACATGAACGCCGTGCGCATGTCACATTACCCGCCAGATAAAAAGTTTTTAGAGATCTGCGACTCATTAGGTCTGTATGTGTTAGACGAGTTGGCTGGCTGGCAAAAAGCCTACAGCACACCGGCCGGTAAAAAATTGGTGAAAGAAATGGTCCTGCGCGATGTAAACCATCCGTCTATTATTTTTTGGGACAATGGTAACGAAGGCGGGACCAACAAAGAGCTCGACCAGTATTTTACACAATACGATTTTTCTAAGCGTCCGGTAATCCATCCGCACCATCGCCCGGGTAATGCTTTTAATGGTATTGATTGTAACCACTACGAGGATTACTATAGCACCAAAAGTATTTTGGCCGATACCAATATTTATATGCCTACCGAGTTTTTGCATGCGCAGGATGATGGCGGCGGAGCGACCGGTCTGTCCGATTTTTGGGAACTGCATTGGAAATCAAAACGCAGCGGTGGCGGCTTCATCTGGGCCTTGGTAGATGAAGGTATTGTACGTACCGACCAAAACAACATTATTGATGTAAATGGTGTAAACGCACCCGATGGCGTTTTAGGTCCGCACCGCGAAAAGGAAGGTAGCTTTTTTGCCATGCGCGAAATTTACTCACCGGTACACATTACCCTAAAAGCTTTACCTGCTGATTTTAACGGAAGCATTCCGGTCGAAAACCGTTTTCATTTTACCAACCTGAACCAATGTACTTTTAATTGGGAACTGATAGATTACCGCAAGCCTAACGAGCAGGATGGTGGCTACATTGCTAAAAAGAAAGGTACAGTGAGTAGTCCTTCTATTGTACCCCTGGCTACCGGAGCATTGGCGTTAAACTTGCCGTCCAATTGGAAAAGCTATGATGCGCTGACTTTATCCGCTTACGATCCGTTCAAAAATCTGGTTTATCGCTGGGTTTGGAAAAACAGCAACGAGCGTTTACTGAACAACGTAATGAACTTGACCGGCAAAAGCCCGGTGCAGGTTACCGAGACGGACTCAACCTTGCAGGTAAAGGCTGGAACCATAAGCTTAACGTTTAGCAAAAAAAACGGACAGATTGTAAGCATGACCGGTAACAGTGGCGACCCACTGTCATTTGGTGGTGGCCCGGCATTGGTAAGCGGTAATGCTACTTTTAAAGACATGAAGCACCGTCAGGAAGCCGACGGCGAGGTGGTAGAGATTAGTTATACCGGCGACATGAAATATGCCCGCTGGAAAATGTTTGGCAGTGGTTGGGTAAGTTTGGATTATGAGTATGCCCTGCAAGGTGACTACCCTCACGCTGGCATTACCTTTACTTACCCCGAAAATTATGTGTTAAGTGCTAAATGGTTAGGCAAAGGCCCGTACCGGGTTTGGAAAAACCGTTTGCAAGGTGTGGCCGATGATGTTTGGACAAACCCGTACAACAACACGCAAACCGGTAGCGCACCCTGGATATTCCCGGAGTTTAAAGGCTATTTTGCCAACGTAACCTGGATGGAGCTAAATACCGTTGAGGGCAAGTTTTTGGTAGCGGCTAAAGAACCTGATTTGTATGTACGCTTGTTCGATTTCTACGGCTTGTCGGGCGTTAAGCCTTTCCCGGGTTTGCCATCGGGTAACTTATCTTTTCTGGATGCCATCCCGGCCGAGGGTACTAAACTGGCTTTAAAAATTGACGGCAATACGTCTAAATTGGGTCCGCAGAGTGAGCCTAATCACATTAAGGGCACTACTAAACGTACTTTGTACTTTTACTTTGGCTTGTTAGAGCAAGCCGGCAAAAGCCAGCAAAACTTTACCCGCCCGGTAAAAGACGAACTATTTTAACGATAACCTATTGGCAGCACTAACCATGCTGCTTACTGATAAAAGAGAAGAATTATGCAAAAGGTAGCTTTTAAAATGAAGCTAAAAGAAGGCTTCAAAAACGAATATGTAAAACGGCACGACGAAATATGGCCCGAGCTGGTCGCATTACTCAAGGCCAACGGCATCAGCGATTACACCATTTTTTTAGACGAAGAAACCAACACCCTTTTTGGTGTGCAGCTGCAATCCGGCCAGTCTTCGCAGGATTTAGGTAGCACCGAAATTGTGCAGAAATGGTGGGCCTACATGGCCGATATTATGGAAACCAATCCCGATAATTCGCCGGTAAGCACGCCGCTTGTAGAGGTTTTTCATATGGATTAATCATCAGGTACTAAAGTTTTATACCATGTTGTTAAAGCGATTTTTATATATCACGACGTTTTGCGCAGTTGCCACGTCAGGCATGGCGCAAACCAAACAGACAACTGTTTGGCCAACCATAAAAAAAGAGACCCGCCCCTGGACCCGCTGGTGGTGGATGGGCAATGCCGTTGACCAGAAAAATATTGGCATTTTGCTGCGCAAGTACCAGCAAGCCGGTTTTGGTGGTGTTGAGGTGACACCTATTTACGGAGCCATCGGGTTTGAAAACCGGTACATCGATTTTTTGTCGCCCAAATGGTTAGAGATGCTTAACTATACCACTGCCACGGCCGGGCAGCTAGGTATGGGCGTGGACATGAATACCGGCACCGGCTGGCCTTTTGGCGGTCCGCAAATTAAAACTGCCGATGCGGCCAGCAAACTCATCATCCAGACTTACAAGCTTAACCCCGGCGAGATTGTAAAAGAAGCTATCCGGGTAAACGACCCTAAACAACGCGACGTAGCCGTATTGCAGGCTTTGGTAGCTTATGACGATAAAGGCAACGCTACCAACGTAATGGATAAGGTGGATGCCAACGGTAACTTTAACATGGCGCCGGTCAAAACCAAAACCGAAATTTATGCAGCCTTTGTGGGTAAAACCCTGCAAAAGGTTAAACGCGCTGCTCCGGGAGGCGAGGGTTACACACTTGATCATCTTTCAAAAACAGCTACCGATGTTTACCTGGCCCGCTTTACCAATGCCTATAAAAACGGAAAGCCGGCAGTGCGCGCTTATTTTAATGACAGTTACGAGGTGTATGGGGCCAGTTGGTCGCCTACGTTGTTTGATACCTTCCAAAAAGATCATGGCTATGATTTGCGCATGCACTTGAGGGAGCTGATGAACAATGACGATACCGAGATAATAGGCCGGGTAAAGTCCGACTATCGCGAAACCATGAGCAATATGTTGCTCCATAACTTTACCCAAAACTGGACCAATTGGGCACATGGTTTAAAAAGTATTACCAAAAATCAATCACACGGCTCACCTGGTAACTTGCTGGATTTATATGGTACGGTTGATATCCCAGAGTGTGAAACCTTTGGTTCGAGTAAGTTTCCTATCCCTGGCCTGCGCCGCGACAGTGCCGATGTGCGTAACGTTGACCCTAACCCGATTATGCTCAAGTTTGCCTCGTCGGCAGGGCATGTGAATAGTAAGCCGTTGATCTCGTCGGAAACTTTTACCTGGTTAACTGAGCATTTTAAAACATCCTACTCACAATGTAAACCCGAGGTAGAACAGATCTTTTTGTCGGGTGTAAACCATGTATTTTACCATGGCACTACCTATTCACCGGAGGATGTGAAATTTCCGGGCTGGTTGTTTTACGCCTCTATGAATATGGTGCCCGATAATGGTTTGTGGAGCCATGCCACCGGCCTAAACGGTTATATCACCCGTGTCCAATCGGTACTGCAATCCGGTCGTGCCGATAATGAAATATTGATGTACTGGCCCATCTATGATGCCTGGAATCACCCTAAAGGACTGGACATGCCTTTGGCCATCCATGATATTAAAGAATGGCTGATACCAACACCGTTTTACAAAAATGCGGTTGGCCTGCAAAAAGAAGGTTACAGTTTAGACTTTGTATCCGACCTGGCTTTAACCAAAAGTACAGGCAGCAGTGCAGGTGTTAAAACCAGTGCCAACGCGAATTATAAAGTTTTGGTAATACCGGAATGCACCATGATGCCGGTTGAAACCTTGCAACAGATATTGAAGATTGCCGGGCAAGGCGCTACCGTTGTTTTCCAGAAACTGCCCGAAGATGTTCCCGGTTTAACTGATGTACAAAGCCGCAGGACAAAGCTAAAGCAGATGCTTGAAAGCCTGAAGTTTGCTAACGCTGATAAGGGCGTAAAGCAAGCTGTTGTTGGCAGTGGTAAAGTGTTATTGTCAGACAACTTGGAAGATGCGTCAGCTCTGGCATCCGTAAAAGGCGAAAAGCTGGTAGAAACCGGTTTACAGTTCATTCGCCGTGATGTGAATGGTAATAAGTATTATTATTTAGTAAACCATACAGCTAAAGCGATTGATACAAGTTTACCGCTGAACGGAAAATATGCTTCGGTCACCATTATGGACCCGCAAACCGGAAGCTACGGTACCGCCCCGGTAACCGCAGGACAAAATCAAAGCTTGGTGCGCGTGCAGTTACAATCAGGCGAAGCATTGATACTGTTGGCTGGTTTACAGGCCAAAGCGTCTTTACCAAAATGGCGTTACCTCGAAAAACCAACTGGTGAAGTAAAGCTAAATAACCCTTGGAACCTGCAATTTACCCAAGGCGGCCCTGTGTTGCCATCTGTTAAAAAGCTTAACAAGCTTACCTCGTGGACGAACTTAGGTGACACCACTGCAGTGAATTTTTCGGGTACTGGTGTTTACACCAGTACGTTTAATCTACCGGCAAAAAAGGCGGACGAATACGTGCTCGACTTAGGTCAGGTTGATGAAAGTGCCCGCGTTTGGATTAATGGTAAAGAAGTCGGCATTTTATGGAGCATTCCTTTTAAAGCCCGTGTTGGTAACCTGCTTAAGGCAGGAAATAATACCATTAAAATAGAGGTCGATAACCTGATGGCTAATCGCATTCGCTACATGGATCAGCATAAAATAGAATGGCGCAAATATCATGAAATTAATTTTGTAAATATCGATTACAAACCATTCGATGCCTCCAACTGGAAACCTATGCCGTCGGGCTTGTTAGGGCCGGTAAAACTGGTAAGCTATTAAATATAAAAGATTCTTTGTGTCACCATTTTTCATTGATTATACACCAAAAGCCTTTTCAACAGAAGGCTTTTGGTGTATAATAACCCTTCCTTTAAAAAAGATTAAAATCGTATTCAGTCAGTATTGCTACGAAGTAATGTGCTTAGCAATAATGCTAATCGCAAACTTTTGCGACCTGATTTTAACCCAGCAGATGTCAGCTCAAATTATATTTAATTGATCGGTGTGATATCGTTGATCGATTTTTAATTACTTTAGATTCCGATAATCAACCGGCTTGCTGCTTAATTCCTGAAAATAAATTTTAAGTATCCTTTCGTGATTCAGCGCGCCGTTTTGTCTCCGATTTTAAGTGTAAATATGACAGTTGCAAAATTTACTTATTTAACTGCCGCTTTATTAACGGCATTCTCCTTCAACTCTTCGGCACAAAAAAGCTTACCTATCATTGTAAATGCCGATAAGGTAACGGCTAAGGTGCAGCCTACTATGTGGGGCGTTTTTTTTGAGGACATTAACATGGGTGCCGACGGTGGTATTTATGCCGAACTGGTTAAGAACCGCTCATTTGAGTTTTACTCACCACTGATGGGCTGGTCGGTAAAAGGCAAAAAGATAACTGAGGGCGATGTGCTGATCTTAAACCGTCAGCAAAATCCTATTACCAATCCTAATCCGCGCTTTTTAAGAGCTAACGTAAAAAATGCAGACAATCGGGGAGACTTTAGCTTAACCAACGAGGGCTTCCGCGGGATGGGCATTAAGAAAGGTCTTAATTATAATTTTTCGTTGATGTATCGGCAGGCAAAGCCCGGTGTAAAAATGCACCTGGAGCTGCTGGACGAGAAGGGTAATGTTATCGGCTCCACAGTATTTCAACCGGCCGAAAGCGGTACCGAATGGCATAAGCAAGGGCTAAGCTTTGCCGCCAATGCTACTGCACCTAAAGGAAAGTTTGCTATCTGGATGGAAGGAACGGGCATTATTGACCTTGACATGATTTCCTTGTTTCCTGGTGATACCTGGAAACAGCGGCCCGGTGGTTTAAGGGCTGATATGGTACAGTTACTGGCCGATATGAAGCCGGGTTTTATTCGTTTTCCGGGTGGATGTATAGTAGAAGGCCGTGACTTGGCTACCCGCTATCCATGGAAAAAAACCATTGGTCCGGTTGAAAACCGCGAACTGAATATTAACCGCTGGAATACCGAATTTAAGCACCGCTTAACCGGTGACTATTTCCAGACTTATGGTTTAGGCTTTTTTGAGTATTTTCAACTGGCAGAAGACATTGGCGCCGAAGCACTGCCTATTTTAAATTGCGGTATGGCCTGCCAGTTTAATACTGCTGAGCTGGTACCTTTAGACCAGTTGGGCCCTTATGTGCAGGACGCTTTAGATTTAGTACAGTTTGCAAACGGCGATGTGAACACTCCATGGGGTAAAAAACGCGCCGAGATGGGGCACCCGGCACCATTCAACCTAAAAATGATGGGTGTAGGTAACGAAAACTGGGGACCACAATATCTGGAGCGCCTTAAAATATTTACTGATAGCCTGAAAGCTAAATACCCTGAAATTAAACTGGTAAATAGTTCGGGTACAGACCCTAACGGTGACCGGTTCGACTTTTTGAACAATAATCTGCGTAAAAATAAAGCTGATATTATTGACGAGCATTATTATCGTTCGCCCGAATGGTTTTTAAGCAATGCCACCCGTTACGATAATTACGACCGTAACGGCTCTAAAGTGTTTGCAGGCGAGTATGCTGCGCAAAGTAATGGTATAGCCAGCGAAAAAAATCAAAATAACTGGCAATGCGCTTTAGCCGAAGCCGCTTTTATGACGGGTTTAGAACGTAATGCACAGGTGGTAAACATGGCTTCATACGCACCCCTGTTTGCCCATGCCGATGCCTGGCAATGGACACCGGATATGATTTGGGTAGATAACCTGAATGTGTACGGCACGCCAAATTATTATGTACAAAAATTATATTCTTTGTATAAAGGTACAGACGTAGTTGATATCAAAACCGGAAAAAAAGTTGTAGCTGGTCAGGACAGCTTATATGCATCTGCTGTGGTTGACAGCAAGCATAACGAGTTGATTATAAAAATTGTAAATGCATCGGGCAAAGCCCAAACCCGTAACTTACAAGTACAGAGCCGACACAAAATGCCGGCAACCGGTATTTTAACCAGCATTAGCACACCAAACTTAAAAGCCGTTAACTCTTTTGACAATGCAATTAATGTAAGTCCGAAAGATGAGCGTATGGCTGTTAAAGGTAAAACGCTGGCAGTGGCTATCAAACCATACTCGTTTAATGTATTGCGCTTGCCTTTGATTAAGTAAGCGCTTTTACCATATTGCCTATAACAGAACAGGCCTCTAATCGGAGGCCTGTTCTGTTTAAAATTATCCGTTATTGATAATTCTGTTCCGGCTGTACCTTGTTGGTTACTTTGGTTATTGCCTCGTCGGTATATTGTTTGGCTTTTTCAATCCACTCTGGTGCTTTTTCGTTCCAGTCATCTATGATTGATTTACCGTCTTCTACACGTTTTTTTGTGATGTGTTTTATGCCGTAGGCAGCTGCTGCACCAAATACGGCCCATTTTAATAAGCTCATGTTTTGTGATTTTTATGTGGTTAATTCATTATAATCTGATAATGAGGTGCAAGTTTGATGCCAAGCTTTTTAATGTATACAGGCAGCCAGCTCTACGTTGTTTTAAATAACCTGCTGATTATCATTAAATATCGCCAATATATAAACCTATCCTGCACCATGCTGTTTACTCTTGTATGCGTCGCCTGCTGCAAAAATGGTTAAAGCAACCTTTAATTAACGTTGCCAACAAGTATTCGTCACGACCTGATATTAAACGGGTTCATGCAGCACTTACCGATTTGTACAACTCGTTAATTACTGACCCCGGTAAACGTGGCTTAATTATTCCGTTTGATGCAGCAACCGGCAAATTTGTGATCCTGTCCGATCAGCATAAAGGTGCCCGGAATAGCGCCGATGACTTTACCCTATCCGAAAAGAATTATTTGGCCGCATTAAATTATTATTACGAACAGCAATACCATTACATCAATTTAGGAGATAGTGAAGAACTATGGGAAAACGGTATCATCGGCGTAACTAAATACAACAAGGCTACCTTTACCCAGGAAGCGCAGTTTCTGCAGCGAAATACTTTTATCAAAATATTCGGCAATCATGATTTATACTGGGACAATGACCCGCTTGCCGGTGTAGTATTGCAACAGATTTATGGGCAGCCGGTAAAAATATACGAAGGGGTTATTTTGCAAACCAAGGTTAACGGTAAGCCATTAGGCATTTATTTAACCCATGGCCACCAGGGCGATTTGCAAAGCGACGGCAACTGGTTTAGCAAGTGGTTTGTGGCTAATGTGTGGGGCCCGTTGCAGGCCTATCTGGCTATCAACCCTAATACACCGGCTACCAATGATCATCTTAAAACACTCCATAACGAAATTATGTACCAGTGGAGCAGCCGGCAAAATAATCTGTTGCTCATTACCGGGCATACACATCAGCCGGTATTCCGGTCGTTAACGCACCTGGAACGGTTATATATTGATCTGGAAACAGCTCAAAAACAAGGCGATCAGCAGAAGATCGACCAACTGCAAAAGCAGATTAATAAGCATGTGTCTAAAGGCGAGGCTCAGTTCACATTTCCCGGTTATCGGCCTTCGTATTTTAACAGTGGTTGCTGTTGTTTTGATGATGGCGATATTACCGGCATCGAAATCAGCGATGGCCAAATGCGACTGATTAAATGGGAGTACAGTGCTGCCGGAGTACCCGAGAGGATTATATTAGACAAAAGCAACCTGGAAGAAATTATGGCCGGATTGGCTCAAAAACCGCAGTAAATGTTAGGCTGAGGAGGATAAGTTATTAACTTTGCACCCAAGCCATGAAAAAAGCTATTAACCATAGTCCGGTTACACCACCTTGAGTTAGTTTTTCTCTCTGACTACATAGCTGTCTGTTTTTGTTTAACAGGCAAGGTCTGCTTATTAAATAACAAATAATACTCTATTTCTTGTAATACGCCCGGCAGATAACCGCCGGACGATATCTTTTTATCTTTTCTATTTCTTTGTCCATGAATGCAGTTCTGCGCCTTTTTGATTTTAGACAAAAAGTAAATTATAAAAACGAAGTACTCGCTGGTTTAACCGTAGCCATGACCATGATGCCTGAGTCGTTATCCTTTGCTATACTGGCAGGCTTTCCACCGCTCATGGGTTTATATGCCGCCTTTATTATGGGCTTGGTAACAGCAGTGTTAGGCGGTCGGCCCGGTTTAATATCAGGCGGAGCTGGTGCTACGGTGGTGGTGCTGATAGCGCTAATGAAAACCCAAGGTATTGAATATGTTTTTGCCGCGGTGGCATTAGCCGGTGTCATACAGATTTTAGTTGGTGTATTTAAACTGGGCAAATTTATCAGGCTGGTACCGCAGCCGGTAATGTATGGCTTTGTTAATGGTTTGGCTGTTATTATTTTCACAGCCCAGTTGGAGCAGTTTAAAACCGTAGTCAATGGGCAAACGGTTTGGCTAAGTGGTGCGCCACTGTTTATTATAGCTGGCTTGGTAGCGCTAACTATTGCCATTGTTGTTTTGCTGCCTAAATTCACTAAAGCTGTTCCGCCATCCTTAGTGGCAATAATCGTGGTGTTTTTGATTGTTTTAGGTTTTGGCATCCCAACCAAAACGGTGAAAGATATTGCTGCAGTAAGTGGTGGTTTTCCTCCTTTTCATATTCCGGCTATTCCTTTCAACCTGGAAACCTTAAAGATCGTATTCCCGTACGCCCTGATTATGGCTGGCGTGGGTTTGACTGAAGGATTGCTTACCCTTAACCTGGTTGACGAAATGACCGCTACCCGGGGCAGCGGCAACCGCGAATGTGTAGCACAAGGAACGGCCAATATTTTAAACGGTTTCTTTTCGGGGATGGGTGGCTGCCCGATGATTGCCCAAACGGTGGTGAACTTATCGGCAGGAGCCAGAGCCAGGTTATCAGGCATTGTGGCGGCACTTACCATACTGCTCATTATTTTTGTGGGCGCACCGGTTATTGAGCGGGTACCCATGGCAGCCCTTACCGGGGTAATGATTATGGTAGCCATTGGCACCTTTGAGTGGGCAAGTTTTCGCATCATCAACAAAATGCCCAGGCAAGATGTCTTTGTAGGCATATTGGTGGCATTAATTACTGTTTGGCTGCATAACCTGGCATTGGCGGTACTGGTGGGAGTAATTATATCAGCATTAGTTTTTGCCTGGGAGAGTGCCAAGCGTATACGTGCTCGCAAATACATTGATGCCACAGGCGTAAAACACTATGAAATATACGGCCCATTGTTTTTTGGCTCGGTAACGGCCTTCACCGAGAAGTTTCAAATTAACGAAGACCCGCAGGAAGTGATCATTGATTTTAAAGATAGCCGGGTAGCTGATATGTCGGCTATTGAGGCCTTAAACAAATTGACCGACCGCTATCAAAAAGCCGGTAAAACACTGCATTTAAAACATCTGAGCGCTGATTGCCGGCAACTGCTAAAAAATGCGGATGCGGTGATTGATGTAAATATTCTGGAAGACCCGGCTTATCATGTAGCTACAGATAAGCAACTATAAAGCGGCTTTAAGGCCTATAAACAAAAAATGCCGTTGCAATGGCGCAACGGCATTTTTTTATGAAGTAACAAGCTGGTTAATTAGCTTGTTGTTTACGGATGATGTTTAACGCACCACCAGCTTTAAACCACTCAATTTGCTGAGCGTTATAGGTATGGTTAACCTGGAACGAGTCCTCGGTACCATCAGCATGGTGTAATACAACAGTTAACTGTTTGCCAGGGGCAAATTCAGTTAAGCCTAAAACGTCAATTCTGTCGTCTTCCTGAACTTTATCATAGTCTGCAGTATCAGCAAAGGTGATACCTAACATGCCTTGTTTTTTCAGGTTGGTTTCGTGGATACGGGCAAAAGATTTTACCAGGATAACACGAACACCTAAGTGACGAGGCTCCATAGCAGCGTGCTCACGTGATGAACCTTCGCCATAGTTTTCGTCGCCTACTACGATAGTACCGATACCGTTAGCTTTATAATCACGCTGAGTAGCCGGAACCGGACCGTACTCGCCGGTCAGTTCGTTTTTCACGCTATCTGCAGTGTTGTTAAAGTAGTTAATTGCACCAATCAGCATGTTGTTGCTGATATTGTCTAAGTGACCACGGAATTTTAACCATGGGCCAGCCATTGAAATGTGGTCGGTAGTACATTTACCTTTAGCTTTAATTAATAAGCGCAGGTCTTTTAAGTCTGTACCTTCCCACGGTTTAAACGGATCCAGTAACTGTAAACGTGATGATTTTGGATCAACAATTACTTGTACCTGGCTGCCATCTTCGGCAGGGGCCTGGTAACCGGCATCTTCAACCGCAAAGCCTTTAACCGGTAATTCAATACCCAGTGGCTCATCTAACTTCACTTGCTCACCATTTTGGTTAGTCAAAGTATCAGTTAAAGGGTTAAAGGTTAAGTCACCAGCAATAGCAAAAGCAGTAACAATTTCCGGAGATGCTACGAAAGCATGAGTGTTAGGGTTGCCATCCTGACGTTTAGCAAAGTTACGGTTAAACGAAGTGATGATAGAGTTTTTGCGGGTTGGATCGTCAGTATGACGTGCCCACTGGCCGATACATGGGCCACAAGCGTTAGCCAGTACTACACCACCAATTTGCTCAAAAGTATCTAGGTAACCATCGCGCTCTACGGTATAACGTACCAGTTCTGAACCTGGAGTTACGGTATACTCCGCCTTAGTTTTTAAGTTTTTATCAGTAGCCTGTTTAGCAATAGATGCTGCACGGGTAATATCTTCGTAAGATGAGTTGGTACAAGAACCAATCAAACCAACTTCTAACTCAGTTGGCCAGCCGTTTTCTTTAACCGCAGTAGCAAACTTAGAAATAGGCCAAGCCAAATCCGGAGTGAACGGACCGTTAACGTGTGGCTCTAACTCGCTCAGGTTAATTTCAATTACTTGGTCAAAGTATTGCTCAGGAGTAGCATAAGCTTCAGCGTCACCGGTTAAGTGCTGTTTGATGGCATTAGCCAAGTCAGCAATATCTTCGCGTTTAGTGCCGCGCAGGTAAGCTTCTGCTTTCTCGTCGTAACCAAAAATAGAGGTAGTTGCACCAATCTCAGCACCCATGTTACAGATAGTACCTTTACCGGTAGCTGATAACGAGCGTGCACCTTCACCAAAATATTCAACAATAGCACCGGTACCACCTTTTACAGTTAAAATACCTGCTACTTTCAAAATAACGTCTTTAGCTGATGCCCAACCCGATAATTTACCGGTTAAATGAACACCAATCAGTTTAGGGAATTTAAGCTCCCAAGGTAAGCCAGCCATTACGTCGCAGGCATCAGCACCACCAACGCCAATAGCAATCATACCTAAACCACCAGCATTAGGAGTATGCGAGTCTGTACCGATCATCATACCACCCGGGAAAGCATAGTTTTCTAAAACTACCTGGTGAATGATACCTGCACCTGGTTTCCAGAAACCGATACCGTATTTATCAGACACAGAAGCCAGGAAGTCATAAACTTCACTGTTGATATCTTTAGCTGTATTCAAATCTTCGGTAGCGCCGATTTTTGCCTGGATCAAGTGATCGCAATGTACGGTTGATGGTACAGCCACTTGCGGACGACCAGCTTGCATAAATTGCAATAAAGCCATTTGTGCTGTTGCATCCTGCATCGCTACGCGGTCTGGTGCAAAGTCAACATAGTCGGTACCACGCTGAAAAGCTTGCTTTGCATCGCCTTCAGACAAGTGAGAATACAGAATTTTTTCAGTTAACGTTAAAGGTTTGCCGGTCGCTTGGCGGGCAGCTTCAATACGGCTGCTGTAGCGGTCGTACACCTTTTTAATCATATCTAAATCAAAAGCCATTTGATTGATTTTTAGGTAAAAAATGAACAATTCGCTGTTCAGAAACCCTTTACAGGGCGAACGCCGCGAATGTACGAAATTTAACGCCCAAATATGACCGCAGGATTTTAGCAAATACTATTTAGATTTATTCTGAATAGTTAGTTGAAAGTACAGCGAGTAAAGGTTTTGCAGGTAAATTCAATCACTGCTAATGCTAAAAACTCTCGCGAAATTTTAGCTTTGTTAGATCAATACCTATGAACAAAGTACGCATTGCACCTACGCCCAGCGGTTACCTGCACATTGGTAATGTGCTTTCGTTTGCGCTAACCGCTGCACTTGCTGAGCGCGAGCAAGCCAGCATTTTACTGCGTATTGATGACATGGATCAGCAGCGTGCCAATGCTGCTTATGTGGAGGATGTTTTTGATACACTTAACTTTTTAGAGTTGCCCTGGCACGAAGGGCCACGCAACATGCAGGAGTTTACTGCGGAATGGTCGCAGGTTCATCGAATGTCTTTATATCACGAAGCATTAAGCAGTTTGCATCAAAGCGGCAAGTTATTTGCATGCAACTGTTCCCGCTCGCAAATTAAAGCTTTGAGTGCTGACGAAAGTTATCCCGGAACGTGTTGCCATAAGGCTATTGAGTTTGATGAAGCGGATGTAAACTGGAGACTGCAAACGCCAAAAAGCGAGATCGTTTTGGTTAATAAGTGGTTGCAAGACAAGAAAACAGCAGCATTGCCAGCATCCATGCAGAGCTTTGTAGTGCGCAAAAAAGATGGTAAACCTGCTTATCAATTAAGCTCGGTGATTGACGATGTGCATTTCGGAATTACCCACATTGTGCGTGGTATGGATTTATGGCCGTCTACCCTGGCACAGCTTTACCTAGCAAAAGTATTACCCGCTGAGGCATTCACCAACGTTCAGTTTTACCATCATGGTTTAATAGCCGGAGCAGACGGGCAAAAGCTTTCTAAATCGGCCGGTGATACTTCGGTTAAGCATTCGCGAGAGCAGGGATTAAAACCTCAACAAGTGTATCAGTCAATAGCGGATACACTTGGTCTCAATGAAGCGGTGAATAACTGGCAACAATTAGCCGAAGCATTTTGGGCTATACAGCCGCACGGTCAATAGTTATGCAAATATGCCGTTCTCTTGCGTTAAAATAATGGGCTCGCCCGAAGTTACAATGATGGTATGCTCGTGTTGGGCAACGTAACCGCCTCTATCGCCAGTAAGCGTCCACTGGTCGGCACCGGTATTTGCCCAGGTAGATTGCGTAGAAATAAAAGTTTCAACCGCTACCACGCTGTTCTTTTTAAAACGCGCAGTGTTCGATCTCTCGTAGTAATTTAAAATATCGTGCGGTTCTTCGTGCAGGCTGCGGCCCACGCCATGTCCGGCTAAATTTTTTATTACCCTGTATCCACGCTTAGCCGCTTGTGTTTCAATCAGCTTACCAATGTCGGCTATTTTTACTCCACCACGTATCTGGCTCAACGCGCTTTGCAATATTTCTTGTGATGCGGTAACTAAGGCCTGATGGTTATTAATATCGTTACCCAATACAAACGAGCCACCGTTATCAGCCCAGTAGCCGTCTTTTTCTGCTGAGACGTCAATATTTACTAAATCACCTTCTTTCAGTATCACATTAGCTGATGGGATGCCGTGGGCAATCACATTGTTAATGCTGATACAGGTATGCCCCGGAAAGCCGTAAGTTAGTTTAGGGGCCGATTTTGCTCCCATGTATGCCAGCAGATTGCCTCCATATTCATCCAGTTGGTAGGTGCTGATCCCGGGTTTGCAGTATTCGCGCATGGCTTTTAATACCAGCGCTACACATTTGCTAATTTCCTGAATCCCTGTTAACTCGATTTCTGAAGTAATAGACATGTTTGAACTTTTTTAACTAACAGAGTCAATTGTGGTGCCAGCTAACAACCAGCTGCCATTTGATGACTTGGTTAAGATTTTGAGGCGGCAATTTTACGGAAATTTAATCAAACTGTAAGTTTCTCAAATGTAAAGCCTGCTTTTTGCCACGCTTCTAATGCACGTGGCAGTACATATTCTAACCGGTTAAAAGCCTTTAAGCTGTCGTGAAAAACAATGATGGCGCCATTGCCGGTATGCTTAAGTACGCCTTTCAGGCAGTGTTCCGGTTTTAGCGACATATCGAAATCTCCGCTCAATACATCCCACATGATAATTTTTAAACCTGGTCTTAAAGCTTGCAGTTGTTTAATTTGCGAACGCTTGATCCGACCATAAGGTGGCCTGAATAAGAGTGTCGGGTGTTGCTCATCAGCCTTTATAAAGTTTTCAATATAAGCTTGATCTTCTGTTTTCCAACCTTTGAGGTGATTGAAGGTATGATTGCCAATACTGTGCCCGTCGGCCTGTACCTGTTTAAAAATCTCCGGATGCTTTTGCACATTGTCGCCTATGCAAAAAAAGGTCGCCTTAGCCGCAAACTGCTTCAGGGTTTTTAGTACAAAAGGAGTTACAATGGGGATAGGGCCATCATCAAACGTTAAGTAAATAACAGGCTGCTTGCGGCTATGATTCCACACCAGTTGAGGATAAAGTTTTTTAAGCAGCCAGGGAGATTTTACCAGATACATGCTGCAAAATAAGTTAATTTTAGTTTTTAGCCTTCATCAATACTCAGTTGAGCTTTGTGGCGCAATGTTCTCCCGCTAATAATACCTTATCACACTTGCAAAAAATTATACCTTTGTTCATCCGGAAAAGTAACATCAATTTACCGGGCCGATGATAAACAATGCAAGGGCAACCACAAAGAATACTGGTAGTAGGAGGAGGCAGCTGGGCCACCGCAAATATTAAAATGCTTACTGATAACGATACCCCCAAAGAAATATTTTGGTGGATGCGCAATCCGCAGGCGGTTGAGGACATACAAAAGTTCAGACATAATCCTAATTACTTGAGCTCGGTAGAGGTTAAAGTGCCGGTAGAAAATGTTTCTACTAATCTAAAAGCTTTAATTGCCAAAGCCGATTTTGTGTTATTAAATGTACCGGCTGCGTTTCTGAAAAATGCCCTGCAAGAAATTACTCCTGCCGATTTAGCCGGTAAAAAACTCATCTCGGCCATTAAAGGCATTGTGCCTGACGAAAACTTAATTATCGGCGAGTTCTTGCATAAGTACTACCAAATACCTTTTGAGAATTTAATTGTCATCAGCGGACCATGCCACGCCGAAGAAGTAGCGCTCGAGAAACTTTCTTACCTTACCATTGCTTCGGCCGATGCATTACTGGCAACCCAATTGGCTGGTATGTTAAATACACGGTATATTAAAACTATTGTATCTGATGATATTTATGGTACCGAGTATGCTGCCGTGCTTAAAAATATTTATGCTGTAGCCAGCGGTATTTGCCATGGCGTTGGTTACGGTGATAATTTTCAGGCTGTACTTATCTCCAATGCTATCAGGGAGATGCAGGACTTTGTAAATGCTGTCCACCCTATCGACCGTGATATTAAAGAGTCGGCTTACCTTGGCGATTTGCTGGTAACGGCATATTCACAATTTAGCCGCAACCGCACTTTTGGCAATATGATAGGTAAAGGCTATACCGTAACGTCTGCCCAACTGGAGATGAATATGGTGGCTGAGGGTTATTATGCAGTAAATTGTCTACACCAGATAAATAAACAATACACCGTGAGTATGCCTATTTGCGAGGCTGTATACCGCGTTTTATATAAAAAACAGGCTCCGGCACTGGAGATGAGACGTTTGGCAGAACAATTGAGTTAAGTTTTTCAAATTAAAATTCAATTAAAACCATGAAAAACGTATTTAAAGTTGCTCTGCTGGCTGCCGGATTATTTGCAGCCGCTGATACTCACGCACAGGTGGCCGAAAAAGCAGGCCGCGGAATTGATAAAGGTGCTAAAGCAGTAGGTAAAGGTGCTAAGGCTGTAGGTCGTAAAACGTCTGAAATTGCATCAAAAGGTGCATCGGCAGTAGTTGATAAAAAGTATGACTCAAAGGTAGGCCCGGGTGGTCAAACCATTTATATAGATAAAAATTCATCGTACTACTATGTGAACAAAAAAGGCCATCGCATTTATGTGAAAGAGTCTGAGTTGAAAAATAAACCTATGTAATATTAAAGTGCCTGCCACAGGCGGGCACTTTACTTTCTACCCGTGATCATGAAAACCTATTTCTTAGCATTTCTGCATGTGGCGTGTGCGCTTATCCTGGTTTCGGCAGCTTGCTCTGACTCCGGCAAAAGCAATTTGAAGGGGAACTGGCATACTAAGGATGGTAAGAATAAACTACAAGTTACCGGTAAGCAGTTTATCCTAAATGAAGACGGCCAACCCATTGCCGAAGATTACTTTTTAAAAGAAGATTCGTTATTTACCTCATTTGAAGGCAATCAGCCTTACACTAAATTTGTTATTGAGCATTTGGATGATCACAATTTAAGGTTACTGTATCCTGATTCGACAGCAGTAGAATTCGTCCGTTAAAACAAAAGCCCCCTTCGTTAAAAGGAGGCTTCCGAAAAGTTAACTTATTACAAGATTAATATCTTTTGCGACGTTCAGTGCGATCTTCGCGGCGTTTGCCCGAAAAATCACGGAAACTACCGCCACCGTTTCTTTCATTGCCACGGTTACTGTTACCATCGCGACGGCCACCGCCATCACGTTTTTTGTAACCGCCACCAAAGCTGCCACGGTTATCACCGCCATCAGCAGATATTTCTATCCTTACCTGGCGACCTTTATATTCAGCTTCTTTAAAGCTGGCAAAGGCTTTGTCCGTGTCGTCATTGGCAACTTCTAAAAACGAATAAACGCCTTTAATGTCTATTTTGCCAATCGTACGGCCTGAAATGCCGGTTTGGTTACAGAAATATCCTAACAGATCGCCGCGGGTAAATCCATCTACCGATCCCAGGTTGATAAACAAACGGGTAAAATCTGAACGGTTACCGGTGCGAGGGAAGCGTTCGCCACCATCACGAGATGCCGCACGGGTATCTTCAGGAGCATTCAGGTCTGGTGCATCTTTGTAATATGCCAGGAAGCTGTTAAACTCAATAGAAGCAAAACGTTTAATCAGGTCTTCTTTGCTTAAATCGGCAAACTCATCCATAATACGTGGGATGTATTGCTCAATTTGCTGCTCGTCAACCTCAACGTTATGTACTTTGTGGATCAGACCGAATAATTGTTTTTCGCAAACATCAAAACCGGTTGGTATTTCGGCTTTAATAAAGCGCTTGCCAATTACTTTTTCAATCTGACGAATTTTGTGAATTTCTTTACCGTGGATGATAGAAATAGATACCCCTGTTTTACCGGCACGTGCAGTACGGCCGCTACGGTGGGTGTAGTTCTCAATTTCATCAGGTAATGAATAGTTAATTACGTGAGTAACGTCATTAACGTCAATACCACGGGCAGCAACGTCGGTAGCAATTAGTAATTGCAGGCTGCGCTCACGGTAACGTTTCATTACCTTGTCGCGTTGTTGCTGTGATAAGTCGCCGTGCAATGAGTCGGCATTGTAGCCGTCTTTAATCAATGCCTCGGCAATTTCTTGAGTTTCAATTTTGGTACGGCAAAAAACAATACCAAAAATTTCAGGGTTAAAATCTACAATACGTTTAAACGCCGCATATTTGTCGCGGGCACGTACTATATAGTACTCGTGCTCAATGTTGGCGTTACCGGTATTCTTGGCGCCCATGGTCAACTCGTAAGGGTCGGTCATGTACTTTTTAGAAATGCGGCGTACCTCGCTTGGCATGGTGGCCGAAAATAGCCAGGTTTTTTTATCCTCGGGCGTGGTGGATAAGATACTGTCAATGTCTTCCTGAAAGCCCATATTGAGCATTTCGTCAGCTTCATCCAGTACTACAAATTGTACCTGCGAAAAATCAATAGCCTTGCGGTTGATAATGTCGAGCATACGGCCCGGGGTAGCAACTACAATCTGTACGCCGCGTTTAATTTGGCGTAATTGATCTGAAATACTGGCACCTCCGTAAACAGCCACAACATTTACGTTGTTCATGTTTTTAGAGTAGTTTTTCAAATCATTGGCGATTTGTAAGCAAAGTTCACGTGTAGGGCACAAAACAAGTGCCTGCGGATAGTTTTCTTCAAAATCCAGCAGTTCTAATAATGGTAAGCCAAAAGCAGCAGTTTTTCCGGTCCCGGTTTGGGCTAATCCGACAAAATCGTTGCTGCCTGTTAACAATACCGGGATTGACTGCTCCTGGATTGGTGTAGGGTTTTCAAATCCTAACTCAGTGATGGCATTAACAATATCATGACGGATTCCCAGTTCAAAAAATGGGTTGTTCATGAATTAAAATAACGAATTCGGCAACATCGCCAAATCGGGTGCAAATGTACGAAAATTTAACCAGTATTTAAAGGCGTATTTTAAAATGAGATTGAGGTGATATAGTGTCAGAATACAGTCTTTAACAATTGAAAATCAAAAAGTTGTAATCGTGTAGGTTTGCTGATGGCATTAACTAAGCGCAACTCTAAATTTGGTGGCCGAAGAAGCGTGATCGTACTGAGATGAGTAGCGTCATTTTTATTTCAAAAAATAACCGCCATACGAGGGTAGGGCGGCTAATTGAATGACATCAAAATCTGATGTTAGCGAAGCCTGTCGGCTGAGCGTACCAACGCATCATCCCGTTTAATAGATTTAATGGCCAGGAAAATTAATAAGATAGCAATAGGAGGTAAAAATAAACCTACACCAAAATTATTGGTGCCTAAGTTAATACCACCGGTTGCCTTTTTTACTGTTTGTGCCAGCCAAAAGCTATGGCCGATAATTACTAATACCGCGCTGTAGCAAAGCGTCACCTGCAGCTTGCGGTTACGGAATAAAAATATGATCACCAAAGGTATTAACGCTACCAGAGCTGTTACTACGGTAAGCGCCACAAAACTTTCTACGTGGCTTTGTGCGCCGTTGATATCCTGAAACAAGCCGGTTACCTTAATACTGGTAGGAATACCATTGATATAAACATTATTAGCGATGGTAACCACATAAAGGGCAAGAATGGCCAGCGTGGCAAAAAAAAGATATATACTTTGTATACGTTGTAACATAATTGAGATAAAAAGCGCTGCAAATATAAAATTGTTTGCCTAAATAATGACGTAACCTTGTTTAGGGGTTTGTTAACTTTGCCGCGTGGCTTTACAACGTTATTTTTTAGAGATAGCCTATGATGGTACCCATTATCACGGCTGGCAGTTGCAACCCAATGCCGTTACGGTACAGCAAAAGCTGAACGAAGCCCTGGCTATATTATTAAGGGGACCTGTAGAAACTACGGGTGCTGGCCGAACAGATACGGGAGTGCATGCACGGCAACTGTTTGTGCATATTGAAGCCTCAGTTCAAGCCCCCCAGCCCCCTAAAGGGGGAGCAGAAGCTGATTTGCAGTCGGGGGTAGGAGTTAATGTACAAATGCAAAATATAAAACCCAAACTTAGGTTAGAGGTTTTGAATGCATTGTTGCCGCATGATATTGCGGTGAAGCGGATTGTGCCGGTACATGCTGATGCTCATGCCCGATTTGATGCTACTTTGCGTTCTTATGAGTACCATCTGCATTTTTTAAAAGATCCGTTCAAACAAAATTATTCATGGTTAATTAAGGGAGCGCTGGATGTGCAGGCCATGAACGAGGCTGCTGCTATTTTACTGGAGTATACAGACTTCAGCTGCTTTAGTAAATCTAACACGCAAGTGTTTACCAATAACTGCAAAATTGTACGTGCCGAATGGGTAGAGCACGGTGATGGCTTGGTTTTCCATATATCGGCCGACCGTTTTTTGCGTAATATGGTGAGGGCTATTGTGGGGACTTGCATGATGGTTGGTCGCCATGAGATTGAGCCGGAGCAAATCAGGCAAATTGTAGAAAGTAAGAACCGCAGCAATGCCGGCACTTCGGTTCCGGCGTGTGGTTTGTATTTAACCGAAGTAAAATATCCGTATTTGTAATTGGGCAGTTGGGTAATGCTACTGCGATAAAATAAGATAGGCGTTGTTGATAAGAGGTAACTGTTTAAAGCCACAACGCAGTGTAAAGATAAAATATGTCTCAGGTAACCGGAAAAGCGATTGATTGGAAACTGCTGCTGCGCATTATGCAGTACGTGAAGCCCTACAATCGTACGTTTGTGATAGCTGCTTTATTAACCATCTTTTTGGCGGTGATCACCTTGGCGCAACCTATACTGATGGAAATAGGGTTGGATAAATACATTCTGGCTGGCGACTATAACGGTTTGGTAATGATTGTAGTGTTGATGGTAACACTATTGGCTGTGCAAACCGCGGCCCAGTACTATCAAACTTACTTAACTAACGCTTTGGGGCAGTCGGTGATCCGCGATTTGCGTATTCATGTTTTTCAACACATTATGAGCTTGCGGCTGCGGTATTTCGATCGTACGCCTATTGGTATGCTCATTACCCGTACCGTGTCCGATTTGGAAACCATCGCTGATATATTTTCGGAAGGTTTAATTTCCATCGCCGGCGATTTGCTGTTGGTGGTTTCTATTGTCGTGTATATGATGATACAGGATTGGAAACTGTCGCTTATCACACTCATTCCTTTACCCTTTTTGCTGGCAGCTACTTATATTTTTAAAGAAGCTATAAAATCCTCTTTTCAGGATGTGCGTACCCATGTGGCTCAATTAAATACTTTTTTGCAGGAGCATATTTCGGGCATCAGTATTATCCAGTATTTCTCACGCGAGGCACAGGAGATGCGCAAGTTTAAGGCGGTGAACGAGAAGTACCGCGATGCTAACATCCGGTCTAACTGGTATTACTCCATCTTTTTTCCGGTGGTGGAAATTTTTGTGGCTGCCTCCATCGGCTTATTGGTGTGGTATGGCTGTAAACGTATTTTGAGCGACCAGCAAATGACCTCAATTACGGCCGACCAGCAAGGAATTACACCAGGTAAAATACTGGCTTTTATTACACTGCTCAATTTATTGTTCAGGCCTATCCGTCAGCTGGCCGATAAATTCAATACCCTGCAAATGGGCATGGTAGGCGCTGATCGTATTTTTAAAGTATTGGATACTGACGAAGTAGCGCCTAACACCGGTACCATACAAGCCGGAATGCTACGCGGTCAGATTGAATTTAAAAATGTTTGGTTTGCTTATATCGATGATTATTGGGTGCTTAAAAATATCAGCTTTACCATACAGCCCGGCGAAACGCTGGCTTTGGTTGGCGCTACAGGCGCTGGTAAATCGTCTACCATCAATATCCTGAACCGTTTTTATGAAATTGGCAAGGGTAATGTGCAGATTGACGGTGTTGATTTACAGCAATATGAGCTGCATTACCTGCGCTCGCAGATTGCTACGGTGATACAGGATGTGTTCTTATTTTCTGATACTATTGCCAATAACATCAGCCTGAACAACCCTTCCATTACCCGTGCACAGATTGTTGAAGCAGCCAGAAATGTGGGTGCGCATGAGTTTATTGAACGATTGCCGGGTGGTTATGACTATAACGTAATGGAACGCGGCGCTACGTTATCGGCGGGGCAGGCACAACTGATTTCGTTTGTCAGGGCCTTGGTTTATAACCCGGCCATATTGGTGCTCGACGAAGCAACCTCATCAGTAGATACCGAAACCGAGATCCTCATTCAGAATGCTATAGACCGTTTGATGGAAGGACGTACGGCCATCGTTATCGCTCACCGTTTATCTACCATCCAAAAAGCCGATAAAATTATCGTACTCGATCATGGCGAGATCAAAGAAATGGGCTCCCACCAAGAACTGCTACGCATTGAAGGCGGATACTACCGTAAACTCTACGACTTGCAATTTAACTCTGCCGGTATAGAGAGATGATTTTGGAATCAAGAATATAGAGTCAAGAATACAGAATAAAAGGGCATTCTTCGAGGTCCTTAATTAAAACAATAATTGAAAACACACTTGGCTGTTGTATTTTCTTGATTCCTGACTCTATACTCTAAATTCTCAACCTTATTTTCTCACTGGTGGATTGTCTTTTTCGGGGTCTTGAAACTCATCAGGTGGTGTTTTGATGGGTTTAACCGGTTCTTCGTCTTCTTCGTGCTTTTTGGCGATGTTGCCAAAGTTGGCATCATCCTGATGGTATTCTTCGTCCTCCTGTTTTTTTACCGCTTTATTGCCGTTATCGTCCGGTCTTTCGGTAGGTGTATCAGATGGTGATGGTTTTTGATGAGAGTTTGCTGGTGTAGTCATACCTGTTGTTTTATAGTTAACAGTAGTTGCCCGGTGTTTGTTTAAGACGGTACAATGCAGGCCATTAAAAAGCTTGGGTAGTTAAATATTGTTAAAAGCACTATTGCCAGCAGTATATAAATCATATTTATCAACAACAAAGTTTTACCTTTAAGCGGTGTTTGTTAATTTCGCAACCCAACAGGTACGATATGGAAGAATTTGAAGCAAGTACGGCCGCCAAGAAAACAAAAGCCATTTATATTTCAACGGTTTTTGGTATTGCCATGGTGTTGCTGATGGTGGGTATGCTGGGACTGATCTTGGTACATGCCAATAATTTATCACGCTATATTAAAGAAAATATGGTGGTGAACGTGTTTGTAGACGAAGGCGCCCGCGAAACCGACGTGCTGCAGTTTCAGCGCGAACTGGATAACAACCGCTATGTTAAACGTACCCAGTATGTAAGTAAAGAGCTGGCTGCCCGCAACCTGCAAAAAGATCTGGGCGAAGATTTTGTGAAGTTTTTGGGTGTGAATCCATTATCACAATCTATCGACGTATACATGAAGGCCGATTACGCCAACAACGCCGACCTCACACGTTTTGCCAACGATCTGCGTAAAAATCCTTTGGTTAAAGAGGTAAAGTATCAGCAATCGCTGGTGGAGCAGATGAATAAAAATCTGACGGCCATTAGTTTAGTGATATTGGCTTTCGCCGGTATATTTGTGGTGGTTTCGGTAGCGCTGATTAACAATACCATCAGGCTGGCTATTTATTCGCAACGTTTCCTAATCAAATCTATGCAACTGGTAGGTGCTACTAAAGCTTTTATCCGTAAGCCTTTCCTGTTGTATGGTATATGGCATGGTTTATTAGGGGCTTTAATTGCCATTATTTTATTGGTAGGCATTCTATACCTGGCTTATCATCAAATCCCGGATTTGGTAGTTCTGCAAAATCCTTTCGAGTTTATAGTGGTATTCCTGGGTTTGGTAACCTTAGGTATATTTATAGCAGGCTTCAGTACCTTTTTGGCGGTTAACCGCTTTTTACGATTAAAAATCTATCAACTTTACAGATAACGATTTATGGCACAAAAACAAGACAAGCCTTACGTAAGCAGACCTATACTGTCTGCTACGGAAGCTAAGCAACAAACCCCCGTGAGGTTTGTATTTAATAAAGCTAATTACCAGTTACTGGCCCTTAGCGTTTTAATTGTAGCAATCGGGTTTATTTTGATGTCGGGTACTACCGATATTTACAGCAATACTAAAATTGTAGTAGCACCACTGGTAGTACTGGCCGGCTTTGGATTAGGCTTTTACGCCATCATGAAAAAAACTGCGCAGGAGGCATGAACCTGATCCATGCTATTATCCTGGCCGTCATTGAAGGCCTGACGGAGTTTTTACCTGTATCATCTACAGGGCATATGATCATCGCTTCATCGGCGATGGGTATTGCCAATAACGATTTTGTTAAGCTGTTCACGGTAGCCATCCAGTTAGGTGCCATCTTATCAGTAGTGGTGCTGTATTTTAAGCGCTTTTTTCGGTCTATTGACTTTTACTTTAAGCTGATTGTAGCCTTTATTCCAGCCGCTGTATTCGGTTTGCTTTTCAGCAAAAAGATTGATCAGTTATTAGAGAGTGCTCTTACCGTGGGTATTACTTTGTTTATAGGTGGTATCATCTTATTGTTCGTTGATAAATGGTTTACTAAACCTTTAATTGATAACGAAGATGAAGTAGATTACATGACCGCATTGAAAATCGGTTTCTTTCAATGTATCGCTATGATTCCCGGTACTTCGCGTTCAGCAGCTACCATTGTAGGCGGCATGACGCAGAAGTTAAGCCGCAAGGCCGCTGCCGAGTTTTCATTCTTTTTGGCCGTACCTACCATGTTTGCCGCTACCGCCAAAAAACTACTCGATTTTTATAAAGAAGGCCATGCCATTACCGGCGACGAAATTAAATTGCTGGCTATCGGTAATGTAATAGCGTTTATAGTAGCCTTACTGGCTATCCGTAGCTTTATTACTTTTTTGCAGCGTAAAGGCTTTGTACTGTTTGGCTGGTACCGCATTATAGTTGGCGCCATCATTATTGGTTTATACATGACCGGGCATAACCTGGAAATGATATAACTTTAATCTGATCGTAAAAGATTATTAGTGGCCTGTCTTAAAATGACAGGCCTTTTTTGTGGGCCAATAAATCTTAGTGCTATTCGTTACCTTTGTGCCTTTATCTGATACACGTTGAACGAATTAAACGATAAAATTAAAGACTTCGATTTTGCAGCCGGCGAACTGCTGTTGATCAACAAGCCATACCGCTGGACAAGCTTTGACATTGTAGGCAAGGTGCGCAACGCTTTTAAACCGCTTAAACTAAAAGTTGGGCATGCGGGTACCTTAGACCCATTGGCTACTGGCTTACTGATAGTTTGCACCGGCAAGATGACTAAGCAAATCGATAGCTTTCAGGCCGAAGAAAAGGAGTACACCGGTACCATGGTATTGGGCGCAACTACGCCTTCTTACGATATGGAAACCGAGCCGGATCAGACTTATGACATTGTTCACTTGAATGAGCAGTATCTGAAAGAGGCCTGTGCGCAATTCATCGGCGAAATTCAACAATATCCACCTGCGCATTCTGCTATTAAGATTAACGGCGAACGCCTGTACGAGAAGGCGCGGCGCGGCGAAGATGTTGAATTAAGATTGCGTACTATCACTATAACCGAGTTTGAATTAACCCGTATCGAACTCCCGGAAGTTGATTTTAGAGTAGTATGCAGTAAAGGAACTTACATTCGCTCTCTGGTTCACGATTTTGGTAAAGCCGTAAATAGCGGCGCCTACTTGTCAAGGTTAAGGCGTACCCGCAGTGGTAACTTTAAAATACAAGATGCCTGGGAAGTGATGGAGTTAGTTAGTGTGATTAAAGGACTAAAGGAAGCCCCTCCCAAACCCTCCCCGGAAGGGAGGGCTTTTGAAGAAGATACGATTAGTGTCTTTCGTGAGACTGCTGACCCTTTGCTGTACGAGCAACTCAAAGATTTTAGTCGCTCTAATCGGCATTATGCAAATGAGGCTGAAAATCTATTGTGGCAACTGTTAAGAAATAATAGTACCGGTTACAAAATACGCAGACAGCACGCCATAGATAGTTATATTGCTGATTTTGTATGTCTGCAAAAAGGATTGATTATTGAAGTGGACGGCGGACATCATCACGCCAATAAAGAGGCTGATAATGAACGAACCGAAGTATTGAATCAATTAGGTTTTAAAGTGATAAGGTTTGAAAATTCTGAAGTCATACAAGCACCACAAAAGGTATATAATATAATTGCTACCGAAATACAGAGTTTGCCAGACAGATTAAAAGTCCTCCCTACCGGGGAGGATTTAGGAGGGGCTTCTCTATGAAAATCTATAACCACATTAACGATTTTCAACGACTCAATAATGCCGTAGTTACCATCGGTACCTTTGATGGTGTACATCAGGGGCACCGGCAAATAATTGCCCGCCTTAAAGAACTCGCCCGGCAAACCGGTGGCGAAACGGTAATCCTGACATTTTTTCCGCATCCGCGGATGATCATTCATCCCGAAGACCAGGATTTAAAACTGATTACTACCATACACGAACGCGCCGCGTTGCTGGAGCAGTTAGGGGTAGATCATTTAATTATCACACCTTTTTCGCGCGATTTTTCAAATCAATTAGCCGAAGCCTATATCAAAGATGTTTTAGTAAATAAGATAGGTACACGCAAAATCATCATCGGGTACGATCATCGCTTCGGTAAAGACCGTCAGGGCGGATTGTCTGATTTGCAACAGGCCGCACCGGTTTATGGTTTCGAAGTAATTGAGATACCTGAGCAGGATATTGACCACGTCACTGTAAGTTCGACCCGCATACGCGAAGCTTTGCTTAAGGCCGACATTGAGCAAGCCAATAATTTTTTGGGCTATCCTTTTTTTATTACCGGAAAGGTGATACGCGGCAACCAGATTGGTAGGCAAATTGGTTACCCAACCGCTAATTTACTGGTAGAAGAAAACTATAAGCTAATACCGGCCGATGGGATTTTTGCTGTTACAGTGCAGCTCAATGACGAAATTTTTCAAGGTATGGCCTATATCGGTCACCGGCCAACCATCAATGGCATGACGCGCAATATCGAGGTAAATATTTTTGATTTTAACCGCGATATATACAACCAAACCCTGCAAATGAATTTTATTCATTTTGTGCGGCACGATGTTAAGTTTTCATCTTTAGATGGATTGAAAGACCAACTGGCGCAAGACAGGCTGGATGTCCTGGCGCTTTTAAATGGCTAATTTGCATAATCTTAATTGTAAAGTTATTTTAAGTTAAAAGGCAAGTTTTTGTATTCTGAAATTGTTTATAAATTAGACTTTCGTACGCGCGTGGTTTTATGGACAATTCATTCATGCCGGCGAACAGCAAACAGCAATGAAACTTAACCTCGACAAACAAGAAAGTGAATTTTTAAACCGTGTAATTACACACTGGGAAAAAGAAAATCTGCTTTCGGGAGAGCAAGCGCAAACTTTGCGCAATTCGGCCGAGGTAAAAGGCTTTGATTGGATGCGCCTGGCCAAATACTCTTTTTGGGTAGCGCTATTATGCGGCGCTATTGCTGTTGGGTCGCTCATTATCAGCGATCGGTTAATTAACTGGATAAAAAGCCTGTATTATACACCCGATATTGTGATTAGTGTAGGAGCAGGCCTGTTAGCCGCAGGGGCGTTTTATTTGGGCCGGTATCGGCAAAAAAGATATCCCGAACGTGTGTTCAGTAACGAAGCTACTACCTTTATCGGTATCTTATTTACGGCTTGTTGCATTGCCTACTTTGGTAAAGCATTTGATAATGGCTCAGGACATTACTCACTATTATTCTTATTATCCGTCTTCGTGTATGGGTTTTTAGGGTGGAAGCTCAATTCCCGCCTAATCTGGTTGTTTGCGCTGGTGTCACTCGGGAGCTGGTTTGGTACCGAAACCGGTTATCAAACCAAATGGAGCTATTACTTTTTGGGCATGAACTACCCCTTGCGCTTTGTGCTTTTTGGCATGGTGCTTTTAGCAGGCTGTTATATTTTAAAGGGTAGAAAATGGATTGCACCCTTTTGGGAGCTTACTTACGTAGTGGGGCTACTTTATCTTTTTATCTCCCTATGGCTGATGAGTATTTTTGGTAATTATGGGCAATTAGAAGACTGGCTGCAGGTTAAACAAATCAGCTTATATTATTGGGGGGTAATTGCCATGGCTCTGGCAGCAGGCTTTACGTTTTATGGGCTCAAAACCAAGGACGCCATTGCCCGCGAATTTGGAATTACTTTCGTACTCATCTTTATCTACACTAAATACTTTGAGTATTTGTGGAATCATATTCCGTACACACTTTTCTTTGCCATACTGGCAGCTTCATTCTGGTTAATCGGACGTCGGGCCGAACGAATCTGGAACTTGAATACCTAAATTACGGCATAGTTTATGCTCCTTAAAACTATATAGAGTACATGATGTTGCTCTTATTATTACAGGAATTTGATTTTTGAAATTGTATTTTTGTAGCGTAAATAGTTTATTGTGAAAGCCGTTATCTTTAAATATCTCGTTACTATTTGTTTGCTGCTGAGCATCTCAGAGAGTAATAGTATTAATGTAATCAGCGGTTTTTTTGCTCAAACCAGCCAGAGTAAACAAAAGGATAATGGTTGTGCCGAAACTCCGGCTAATCAGGCAGAGATGATCAAAGCCGAGTCGGTGAAGGATTATTTGCATCAAACTTTTGCGTTTTACTTTCATTCACCGGTATTTACTTTACCCGCAAAGCATTATGTTCTGCCGGATTTAGGCATGCGGTTGTCTTTTTACCCCGATGTACTTACGCCACCCCCTAATTGCTAAGTATAACTAAGCCTGTTACTTTCTAATTCATTTTAGGGTGATGAACGCCCTATTCATTCTATTTATATAAATTTTTTTATCATGAAAACTCCCAATTATATAGCCATGCTTTTTGCATTGGTGTTATTTAGTGTTGGCGCTAAAGCTCAAACCACTGTATCAGAAAAAGAACTAAAAACTAATGTTACACCTTTAACTAGTTCGTTGAGTTACGTTAACCGCTTGCAGCCTATATCTTTCCAGTACAATACACAAATGGCCAAAGGTGTTAAGTTACCGGGCGGCACTCAATATGGTTTTAACACCGCAAATATGCAATCGGTATTGCCAGCTGTAGTCAGGACTGAAAGCGTGATGTACCCTGCCGGTAAAAACCAGTATCGTTCGGTTGATGTGACTAAAGTTGATATGCAAAGCTTAGTACCGGTATTGTTAGGTGCTATTCAAGAACAGCAACAACAAATTGAAATGTTAAAAGCCGAAGTACAGTCGCTTAAACAAAGCCGTGGTGCAAACACTTCAGCCGCTTTGCGTCAGTAAGCTGCAAATAAATCATAACCATGAAAGCCTTGCCCATCCGGCAGGGCTTTTCTTATTTTAGTGTAATTAAAATTCAACAATGAGAAAATACGCGTTATTAATAATGTTGGCGTCATGCATTTCAACTGCTTTCGCTCAAACTAATGAGCAGGAGGCTGTTAAAAAAGTAGTTAATAACTTGTTTACAGCCATGCGCACGAGTGATACAACGCTGCTTAAATCAGTATTTGCGCCAGAGATGATTTTGCAAAGCGTGGTAAGCAAACGCGACGGCAGCGTAGGGTTGGTTACCGAGAAAGCGGCTGTATTTATAAAATCAATAGGTACGCCGCATAAAGAAGTATACGATGAACGTATCGTAATCACTGACGTGAAAGTAGACGGACCTTTGGCCAGCGTTTGGGCACCTTATAAATTCTATGTAGGCAGTACATTCAGCCATTGCGGTGTTAATGTTTTCCAACTAATGAAAACTGCAGATGGCTGGAAAGTTATTTACATTGTTGATACCCGCCGCAAAGACAATTGCGTAGAGTAATTTCATTTACCCCTTAAATAAGAAAGGTGCAATGAGTGAATACTAAGTTATTCAATCATTGCACCTTTTATGTTGACAATTCTTAATTACTATTTTAGCACTTCTACATCCACATAACTGTCGTTATATACCGTGTGGGTAGCCTTGATATAGTCGGCCTCGGTTGCTTTGTAGGGGTTAGGTACAAACTTTTGTGGGTTGCGGGCAAACAACGGGAAAGCTGTACTTTGCACCTGTACCATAATACGATGTCCTTTTTTAAAGGTGTGCAGCACGTCTTGCAATTTTACATCTACATTGGCTTTTTGGTTAGGCACAAAGGCTTCGGGTTTTTCAAAGCTGTTGCGGAAACGGCCCGGCATAATTTCAGAGCGTACCATTTGCTGGTAATTGCTCAATATGATATTTTTATTAGGTAAATATGGATGGTTGGGTTCATCGGGCGGGTACACGTCAATCAGTTTAACTATCCAGTCGGCATCGGTGCCGGTGGTAGCCACCTTAAGATGTGCCATAATCTCGCCGCCTAAGGTTACATCGTTTTGTAAAACGTCGGTCTGGAATACCAGCACATCCGGGCGGCGACCGGCAAAACGCTGATCTTCGCTCATATAATTATGAGGGGTAAAGCCCATGGTCGTAGTGTTATCCTCTGTATAGGGTACCGGTTTTAGCGGATCGCTGATAAACGATGTTGATGCTGCGCTGGCAGGTTGACTCATGGGCAATGTACCATCGGCACTCAAAAATAGTTTTTGATGTGTTGCGGTAGCTACCGGCCACTGGCTAAAAGTTTCCCACTCTTTTTTGCCTGTATTATACATGTATGCTTTAGGCAGACCGGTATTTTTGTCGCCTTTGCCTTTCAGGAAATGATTGAAAAACTTAGCCTCGATGCTTTTTTGATAAAAAGTGGCAATGCTGTCACCAAAGTATACATTACTGTGTAGGGTATGCCCAGTCTCGCGCGACCAGCGCCCGTGACCGAATGGACCCATTACGATGGTATTATAAGCCGACGGATCTTTTTGGTTAATAGTTTTGAAGATAGCTAACGGGCCACGTAAATCTTCGGCATCGTACCAGCCACCTACCAGCATTACCGCAGGCATCACTTTTTTGTAGTGGCGCAGTAAGTCGCGCTTTTGCCAAAACTCATCGTAGTTGGGGTGGTTAACCGTTTCTTGCCAGTAAAAATTGTCTTTATAATATTTATCGGCGTTGGTAAGCGGGCCCATGTCCAGCAAAAACTGGTAACCATCGCGTGTGTTGGTCTTGATATTCTGGTCGGCATACCATGCTTTTGATGTGGTGTCTTTTTTTTGCACGCCAAAAACGGGATAAGTAAAAAAGTACGATTCGAGCAAAGCTCCGTTATGATGGAAATCATCAAACCAAAAATCGGATATCGGTGCCTGTGGTGATGAGGCTTTCAACGCCGGGTGATTAGCTAAAATACCAGCCGCGGTATAAAAGCCGGGGTAGGATATACCCCATTGGCCAACACGTCCGTTATTGTACGAAGCGTTTTTAACCAGCCAATCAACAGTATCATAAGTGTCAGAGCCTTCGTCTACATCCTTTTTACTTTTTTTATTATCAATCACCGGCGTCATGTTGGTCCAGGTGCCTTCACTTTTCCAGCGGCCGCGCACATCCTGGTACACCACAATGTAGCCTTCTTTCATCATCAATTCGGACGGGCCTAAGCGAGCCGGATATTTATCGGCGCCGTACGGGGCTACGCTGTAGCAGGTACGCTGCATAATAATAGGATACATTTTTTGTGCAGAGGCATCTTTAGGAGTGTAGATGGAAGTGAAGAGTTTTACACCATCGCGCATGGTGATGTACACATCTTTTTTAGTGTAATGCTCTTTGGCGTAGTCGCTTTGCTGGGCAAAAGCAAAAGTATTTGCCATAGCCAAAGCCAGTAAAAAGCAGGCAAGTTTTTTCATGAAATGCAGTTAATAGTTTCGAAGCGTAATTTACAAAGCAATAACGGTTTATAAAAAGTTCAATTGCTTTATTCCAAAGAAGCAGTAGCGCGTTGTCAAGACAAAACAAACGGCAATAATAGAATGTACCTTTAATATGTGTGCACGTTTCTCATTTGCTCAAGACCCGGAAAGTGTATCGAGAGATTACGGAGTTCAAACTATTGATCCATTTTTGCAGTCTTACAACACCGCACCCGGAATGCCCTCGGCTGTAATTACGGCCGATCAGCCCAACCGCGTTCAGCAATATCATTTCGGCCTGGTACCTCATTGGGCCAAGGATATTAAAATTGGATTTAAAATGTTTAACGCCCGGTCGGAAACTTTGCTGGATGTACAAAGCTTTAAACCTTTAATGAACAAGGGCAAGCGTTGCCTGGTTTTGGCTGATGGCTTTTATGAGTGGAAGGCCGCTGGTAAAGAGAAGTTGCCTTATCGTTTTATATTGCCCGAGCGCAAGCTGTTTGCTTTTGCCGGTTTATACAGTCACTGGCTCGACCCGGCAAAAAACGAATGGTATAAAAGTTTTACTATCATCACTACCGAACCCAATGAAACGGTAAGCACGCTGCACAACCGGATGCCCGTGATTTTGAAAAAAGAGGAAGAGCAACTGTGGTTGGCGCAGGACATACCCGCCAAAGAAGTGTTATCATTACTGGATGCTTACCCAGACCAGGAAATGGATGTGTTTAGAGTAAGCAAAGAAGTAAATAAGGCAGTAAATAACTATGCTGACTTAATTCTTCCGCAAAATAGCCAATAAGTAGTTCGCTAAAGGGCTGCATTTATTTTACTACTAATAGCTATGTGGCAAAATGGTAAATTTGCATCTGCAAAATAGTTATTTAAATTATGTTACTGTCTGTGCTGTTAATGAGCCAAACATCGTGGTTAACCGTTGTGGTTTGCTGCATTATTGGTGTGATGCTCTTTTTACGAATTATTAAGTTCTGGCTTAAACTCATACTGATCATCGCCCTTATATTTTTTATTGGCAGATGTTACTTCAGCAAAAAATCACCGCGTCGCTTTGCTTGTAATCAAATAGAATTACTTCGCCCGCTTGCTGCTTAACAGCACTATTAAATAAAAAAGCAGATAGCTGGTAAAACAAAAACTTTTACCAGCTATCCGCCAGGTTGAAAAACTAATTAAAATTTAGTCGGCCAATTTTTTGTATTTGATACGTTTAGGAGCTACATCACCTAAGCGCTTTTTGCGGTTTTCTTCATACTCGCTGTAGTTACCTTCAAAAAAGTATACCTGCGAATCGCCTTCAAAAGCCAGGATGTGGGTACAGATACGATCCAAGAACCATCGGTCGTGACTGATGATTACGGCGCAGCCACCAAAGTTATCCAGTGCTTCTTCCAGCGCACGTAAAGTGTTCACGTCAATATCGTTGGTAGGCTCATCCAATAATAATACGTTTGATCCTTTTTTCAGCGTGATAGCCAAATGCACCCGGTTGCGCTCACCACCCGACAGTACATCCACTTTTTTCTGCTGATCGCCGCCGTTAAAGTTGAACTTAGATACATAAGCACGTGAATTGATTGGCTTATTACCTAACAAAATGGTTTCCTGTCCGTCAGTGATGTTTTCCCAAACCGATTTGTCTGCTTTTAAATCATCGTGCATCTGGTCAACATACCCTAACTTAACCGTTTCGCCAACGCGGAAGGTGCCGGCATCAGGCTCATCCTGCCCTGTAATTAAACGGAACAGGGTAGTTTTACCCGCCCCGTTGGGGCCAATAATGCCCACAATACCTGCGGGCGGTAAAGAAAAGCTCAGGTTTTCGAATAATACTTTATCGCCGTAAGCTTTGGTTACGTTGTTTACTTCAATCACCACATTACCCAAACGCGGGCCTGGTGGTATAAAAAGCTCCAGTTTGTCTTCGCGTTCCTTAGTTTCTTCAGATGCCAGTTTCTCATAATTGGCAATACGTGCCTTACCTTTGGCATGGCGGGCTTTTGGTGCCATGCGCACCCATTCCAGTTCGCGCTCTAAAGTTTTCTGGCGTTTACTTTCGGTTTTTTCTTCTTGTGCCAGGCGCTTAGCTTTCTGGTCTAACCAGCTCGAATAGTTTCCCTTCCAAGGGATACCTTCGCCACGGTCAAGCTCCAGTATCCAGCCCGCTACATTATCCAGGAAATAACGGTCGTGGGTAACTGCAATTACAGTCCCCTTATACTGTTTTAAGTGTTGTTCCAGCCAGTCAATACTTTCGGCATCCAAGTGGTTGGTAGGCTCATCCAGTAACAACACATCCGGCTCTTGTAACAGCAAGCGACACATAGCCACGCGGCGGCGTTCACCACCTGATAATACACTAATTTTAGTTTCCGGATCAGGACAACGCAAGGCATCCATGGCGCGCTCCAACTTGGTATCCAGTTCCCAGGCATTTACGGCATCAATTTTATCCTGCAATTCGCCCTGGCGTGCCATCAATTTATCCATAGCGTCGGCATCTTCATAATACTCAGGTAAGCCAAATTTTTCATTGATGTCTTCGTACTCTTTCAGGATGCCGGTAATTTCGGCTACGCCTTCTTCCACTACTTCGCGCACGGTTTTTTCCGGATCCAGTTCGGGCTCCTGCGCCAGATAACCCACCGAGTAGCCTGGCGAGAATACCACCTCGCCCTGGAAAGATTTATCCAGCCCGGCAATGATTTTTAGCAATGATGATTTACCTGATCCGTTTAAACCAATAACGCCGATTTTAGCGCCATAGAAAAACGACAGGTAAATATTTTTAAGCACTTGTTTTTGAGGCGGGTAAATTTTGCTTACCCCTGCCATCGAGAATATTATTTTTTCGTCGGCCATTGTTAATTTAAAAAAGCAAATATCTGTTAATTGAGTTACTTACAGCAACTTTACAAATAACTAAACTTTAGTTTTTACTTAGTGCATAGATAAGCAACTAATTACGTTAAAAACGGTATACACCCTTGTGTATGAAATGTGCAAAGGCTAAACCAACTTATTGACAGCAGCGGCAGAAGTGCTTATGTCTAAATGGCGTGTAAAATGGCGAAATGGCAGGCGGATGATGCTGGATATATAATGAGTAACATTATTTTTTAAACTTTTTTAAATAAATTAAATCAAATACTAAATTGCATGTATTAATACCTACAACAAAAGCCCTGTTTTGCCAAGGTTGTGGCTTAAAAATAAGGCAAACTCATTGCTGCAACCATACATTACATTTTGTTAACAATTAATGCATGTTGTTGCGCAATGTTGGCAACATTGTTGATATTAACATACATACTTCCGAATGCGTACCCAAAAACTATACATCCGGACGTCAAACCAAAAAACATTTATATAGAAAGGTACTCGATGGAAGCTAAATTTTCGCCACGTGTTAAAGATGTTATCTCCTATAGTCGGGAGGAGGCTTTACGCCTTGGACACGACTATATCGGGACTGAACATCTGCTGTTAGGACTAATCCGCGACGGTGATGGTATAGCCATAAAACTGCTGAAAGGCTTAAATGTGGATACTGCCAAGCTGCGCCGCGCTGTTGAAGATGCTGTAAAGGGTACAACCGGCACTAATGTGCATATCGGCAGCATACCTTTAACTAAACAAGCAGAGAAAGTGTTGAAAATCACTTATCTGGAAGCAAAAATATTTAAGAGTGATATAATAGGCACTGAACACTTATTGCTGTCTATTTTACGCGACGAAGATAATATTGCCTCACAACTGCTGATGCAGTTTAATGTGAACTACGAAATTTTTAAAGGTGAAGTAGAATCACACAAAAATATTACTGATGAAATGCCCGGATCATCAACCGGCGGTGATGACGACTTTAAAGAAGAAGAATCATTTAGCCAGCCTAAAAAAGTTTCGGACATCAAATCAAAAACCCCGGTGCTCGACAACTTTGGCCGCGACTTAACTAAAGCTGCTGAAGAAGGAAAGTTGGATCCGATTGTGGGCCGCGAGAAAGAGATTGAACGCGTTTCGCAAATCCTGTCTCGCCGCAAAAAGAACAACCCAATCTTGATTGGTGAACCAGGTGTGGGTAAATCGGCTATTGCTGAGGGCTTGGCACTGCGTATTGTACAGCGTAAAGTATCGCGCGTATTGTTTAACAAGCGTGTAGTTACTTTAGATCTGGCTTCATTAGTGGCAGGTACTAAATACCGCGGTCAGTTTGAAGAGCGCATGAAAGCCGTGATGAACGAACTGGAAAAATCTCCTGATGTAATTTTATTCATTGATGAGATTCATACCATTGTTGGTGCAGGTGGTGCTTCTGGATCACTGGATGCATCAAACATGTTTAAACCAGCCTTGGCTCGCGGAGAAATTCAATGTATCGGTGCGACTACGTTAGATGAGTACCGCCAGTATATTGAGAAAGATGGCGCATTAGACCGTCGTTTTCAAAAGGTAATGGTTGAACCGGCTTCGCCTGATGAGACTATCGAGATTTTGACACGCATTAAAGATAAGTATGAAGAGCACCATGGTGTAACTTATACTCCTGAAGCTATCAATGCTTGTGTTAGCTTAACTGCCCGTTATATTACAGACCGCTTTTTGCCGGATAAAGCTATTGATGCTTTAGACGAGGCTGGTTCTCGTGTGCACCTAACCAATATCCATGTGCCTCAAAACATTCTGGATATTGAGCAAAAGATTGAGCACATTAAGGTAGAGAAAAACCGTGTAGTACGTAGCCAGAAATACGAAGAGGCTGCAAAACTGCGCGATACCGAGAAGCATTTACTGGAAGAACTGGAACAAGCTAAAGCTGCCTGGGAAACTGAAACCAAATCAAAGCGTTACACTGTAACCGAAGATAACGTTGCAGAGGTAGTTTCGATGATGACCGGTATCCCGGTGCAAAGAGTTGGACAGGCCGACAGCCAAAAATTGCTGAACATGGGTACAAGTATCCAGGGTAAAATTATTGGTCAGGATGATGCGATTAAGAAATTAACCCGCGCTATTCAACGTACCCGTGCCGGATTAAAAGATCCGAAAAAGCCAATCGGTTCGTTTATCTTCTTGGGTCCGACTGGTGTTGGTAAAACGGAGTTAGCTAAAGAATTAGCCCGCTTTATGTTTGACACTGAGGATGCGCTGATCCAGATTGATATGAGCGAATACATGGAAAAATTTGCCGTGTCACGCTTAGTCGGTGCGCCTCCAGGCTACGTAGGTTACGAAGAAGGTGGACAACTGACTGAAAAAGTTCGTCGTAAGCCATACTCGGTAGTATTACTAGACGAGATTGAAAAAGCTCACCCGGATGTATTTAACATTCTGTTACAGGTTTTAGACGAAGGTCAGTTAACAGATTCGTTAGGTCGTAAGGTGGATTTCAGAAATACCATCATCATCATGACCTCGAACATCGGTGCACGTCAGTTAAAAGACTTTGGTCAGGGTGTTGGTTTCAGCACTGCAGCTAAAGCAAATCAGGCTGATGCACACTCAAGAGGAGTGATTGAAAATGCGCTGAAACGTGCTTTCGCTCCTGAGTTTTTGAACCGTATTGATGATGTTATTGTGTTTAACTCTTTAACTAAAGAGAATATCTACAAAATCATTGACATTGAATTGGCTTCGTTATTTGGCCGTATCAATGGTTTAGGTTATAAAATTGAGTTAACTGAGAACGCCAAGGAAGTGATTGCTGACCGCGGTTACGACGAAAACTTCGGTGCCCGTCCGCTAAAACGTGCTATCCAGAAATACCTGGAAGATCCGATTGCGGAAGAGATACTGAAAGGCGAATTAGCTGAAGGTGATATCTTAGAGGTTGATTTTGACAAAGAAGCCAATGAGATTAAAGTTTCTGCCAAAAACGATGGCGAAAACAAAACTCCGGAAGCTGAACAGCAAGGATAATTTAAGATTAGATATAAACGACAAAAGCCGCTAAGTGATTAGCGGCTTTTGTCGCTTTATAAGCTTATTGGTTGCTAACGCTATTCGGGTCATAATCGTAAGGCAGCAATTTAGCTATCCTATCTGTACTCCAATTGCCTTCAAATACAATAGAAGTCGGGTTGGCGATTATTCCGTTGGCATCAAAGAAAGCGTACGGCTCAGTAAAAGTCATCAAACTGGTAGGGTAGTCGGGAGCATTTAAAGTAGGTGTCATATAACCGGTGTTGCCACGTTTTTTAGTGTAGATGACGTATAAAATGTCTTTATATCCTAATGCATAAATTCCTTTTAGGTCCGTCCGCTTAATTAAACTATCAGCCCGCAATGGCTTGGTGATTAAGTATTCTGCCATTTTTTGCAAATTGTTTTTTTCCTGCCAATAATGGAGGGAGTCATTATTTTGAATAACAAAATGATTGCCTGACATAGTCATCCTTCCAAATTGGCGCAGTTTAGCTTTTATTAAGCTATCTGGCGGCCTTTGCGGATTAGGCCTGCGGATTAATTGCATAGTTTTAAAGCCTGCCTGCTCTAATTGATTGCCAATAGCCGAACGGAAATAATGCTGCGACGAGCCTAAGTAAGCGTTTAATCTATTTTTATTCCACCGCTTTTGCTGAGATTTTGAACCTGCTAATGGAATAAAAAAGGCGTCGCCCTGATAATAAAGAGAGCCTGATTCGAAGTTCCGAATAAAGTCGGTGAGGCGATACCTTAATTTATAACCCAATGCTTTATTTTCAATCTCCATGAAATCGTTAGATGTTGCGGTCAAAATGCGTCTCTTTTTATCAAAATTGAGATTAAGCACATCAGGATTGAGTATTTTACATTGGACAGCATAGTCTGTGGAACCCAAAAGTTCCTGTTTAAAGATGGTATAATTTTGCTGCCAATCAGGATCGGGCTTTACAACCACTGCATTCAGGCTGATGGTTTTGGGTGTCAGTTCAATATATGGGATATTGAGTTGCTGATTGACAACAATGGTTTTGGTAAATGTTTCATAACCTATTGCCAAAACAATCAAATCATACTGACCGGATTTTACATTGGCTAATACAAAACTGCCATCATCAGTACTGGCGCTGCCAACTGTAGTATTACTTAAAAATATACTGGCTTTTTCAATCGGTTTTTTATCGTACAGGTTGATGACTTTACCTGTAACGGTAAATTGTGCCCAGCTTAGGGTAGGCAGTAGACAAATCAGACAAACAAGCAACCATTTCATCAAATCAAAAATAACTAAATATTTAGTTATTAATCAAAATAAAAAAGCCGTAGCATAACTACGGCTTTCTTAAATATCGTGAATGGAATTATTCTCCCATTTTTTCGATTACATCTTGGGTTACACCGGTAAAGGAGAAACCTCCATCGTGGAACAGGTTCTGCATAGTTACCATTTTGGTGTAGTCAGAAAATAAGCTAACGCAGTAATCAGCACAATTATCGGCAGTAGCATTACCCAACGGACTCATTTTTTCGGCAAAGTTGATGAACCCATCAATGCCTTTTACGCCCGATCCGGCAGTGGTTAAGGTAGGTGATTGCGATACGGTATTAACTCGTACTTTCTTTTTTACACCGTAGTAATAACCGAAGTTACGGGCAATGCTTTCCAGCATCGCTTTACCATCGGCCATGTCATTATAATTAGGGAATACGCGTTGTGCAGCAATATAAGTTAAGGCTACTACCGAACCCCACTCGTTAATGGCATCATGTTTCATGGCTGCCTGTAACACACGGTGTAAGCTAACCGCCGAAATATCTAAACCTTTGTGAGTAAAATCCAGGTTATTTTCGGTGTATGGGATGTTTTTACGTACGTTGATACTCATGCCTATAGAGTGCAGGATAAAGTCAACGCCACCACCGAAGTGCTCTTTAGTTTTAACAAACAGGTTTTCTATGTCAGCTTCGCTGGTTACATCAGCCGGAATTACCGGTGCGTTTACCTCTTCGGCCAGTTTATTGATAGTGCCCATGCGCAAAGCGATGGGAGCATTGGTTAATACTAATTCAGCACCTTCTTGAGCGCAGCGCTGGGCTGTTTTCCAGGCAATTGACTTTTCATCAAGGGCGCCAAAAATGATACCCTTTTTACCTTTTAATAAATTATAAGCCATGTTGTTTCAGATTGTTTATCGGGCGGTAAAGGTAAAAATTATTTATCAGTTAGTTTAAACTGTATAGCAACTGTTTGTGTAAGTGATTCTGGCCTGCCAAAAACTCTTCCTGGCGTCCAAAGCGGAGAGTAGGCGACTGCCTTTATTACTTCTTCATCACAGCCATAACCAATACCTCTTATAAGTCTGAAATTTTGAGTAGAGCCGTCGCGATTTATATCGAATGCTACTTCAACGGTTCCCTCAATATTATTTTTGATTGCTTTTTTAGGATAGGTTAACTTGCTCCGAATATAACTAACGAAAGCTTCTTTTCCTCCGGGGAAAGAGGGAAACACCCTTACATTGCCATACGGAAAATTCTCATTCAACCCAAATTCGTGAACTGGTCTTGGTTTTATCCTTTTAGCAGTAACTGATGATACCATGCTTTCAGCCTGCTTCGGAGCCGGAAGGTTAATAACGATAAATCGGCTTCCGGATACTGCATATTTGCTGTAATACTTAAAATTCTCTACAGTAATGGTATCGTTGAATTTTAACCCTCTAAGCTCAAACTGGCCTGTACTATCTGTTCGCGCATTAAGTATAATTCCGTGAGCAGAGTCGTCAATATTGTAATTTGGCCCCATAGTGGTAAGAACAATAGTAGGTGCCGGTTTCCCGTCAGGAGTATAAACCATACCCCTGACATTGATGGTATCTAATCGAACTGTTTTTTGAATTTGCGCAAATGATATATTAGTTATCAATGTAAACGCAAGTCCAAGCAGTAGCCTTTTCATCAAATTAACTCTTCAACAACTCTTTAGCATTTTGCAAAGCACTTTTGCCCGGATTATCCCCACTTAGCATTTTAGCAATCTCTACCACGCGTTCCTGCTCAGTAAGCTGGCGTATTTGGGTATAGGTAGTAGCAGTCTCGTTATTTTTATAAACAAAATAATGGCTCTCGCCTTTGCTGGCAATTTGCGGTAAGTGAGTAATAGTAATTACCTGCAGGTTTTGCGCTAAACGCTCCATAATAATACCTACCTTGTTGGCCACCTCTCCCGAAACACCTGTATCAATCTCGTCAAAAATGATGGTTGGCAAAGCCGTATACCGGGCAATGATAGATTTAATACTGAGCATTAAGCGCGAAAGCTCACCACCTGATGCTACCTTACTCATCTCGGCCAAGTTATGTCCTTTATTGGCGGTAAACAAAAAGCGGATTTGATCCACCCCATTTTTAGTCAACTCCTGATCCGAAGTATACGTATGCTCAATTTTCAATTGGGCATTACCCATCCCCATTTCGGCTAAAGTATCCATTACCTGAGTCTCAATATCAGGCAAAGCTTTAATACGGTTTTCAGAAAGTTGAGCCGCCAGTTGCTGCAGGTCTTCTTTTTGCAGATTGATTTGCTGTTGCAGCGACTCTATCTCTTCGTCGCCAAAGAGTACCTGCTGTATCTTAGCTGATAAATCCTCCTGCAAAGCCAGCAACTCAGCGTTGTTGCTAACCCGGTGCTTTTTCTGCAGGTTATATAATAAGCTCAGGCGAGTGTTAATTTCGTCGGCCCGAGCTTCGTTGGTTTGTGTTTGCTGCTCTATCAGTTCAATCTCCGAAGCAATATCTTTGATCTCAATCAATGAACTGTTTAAACGCTCATGCAAGCCGGCAATTTCGGAGTTAAATTTATCTAACGATGAAATTTGTTGCCCGGCTTCTTTAAGTTGTAAAGTAACGGCAGTTTCTCCGTCTTGTAGCAAGAATAATGCGCCGTTCAGTTTACGCTTAATTTCTTCAGCATTGTTTAAGCTATAAATTTCTTGTTCCAGTTCTTCCTGCTCATTGGCCGATAAGCCAGCTTTGTCCAATTCGTCAAATTGAAACTGGTAATAATCCAGGTCGGCTTTCGCCTTATTATTATCGGCAATCAGCTGTTGCAGTTTGTTAACCGCTTTACGATAGGCTCTAAAATCTGACTGATAAGATTGCAGTAACGCCTGATGTTTGGCCACACCATCAACTACCAGCATCTGAAAAGCCGGATCGTTAATTTCGCGGGTGGCTTGTTGGGAGTGTATGTCAATCAGCTGCTCGCCTAATAGTTTTAAAGTGGCCAGATTGACAGGCGTATCATTTACAAAGGCACGCGATTTGCCATCAGCCGAAATTTCGCGACGTAAAACTGTCTCTGCCTCGTAGTCCAGGTCATTCTCCTCAAAAAAAGATTTCAGGTGAAAGTCACTGATCTTAAACGTTCCCTCAATCACACATTTTTTTTGCTGATTGAAGAAGTATTTACTTTCGGCACGCTGACCTAATATTAAGGAAAGGGCGCCTAAAATGATAGATTTACCGGCACCTGTTTCGCCGGTAATGATATTTAAACTGGCATCAAATCCAATTTCCAGGTTATCAATTAAAGCGTAATTATGTATGTTTAGCTGATGCAGCATGTAAATTTATCCTTGTATACAAAGATACTTAATTGCAAAAGCAATGCCTAATGTTAAGGGTAGGCATACATTTTCTTGCAAAAGATTGATGCAGTTTTTGAATGGAATCTAAGTGTTTAACGCACTATAGCGACCAAGGGCTTATTGTTGCAAAGTCTGGTACAATGTACCATTCGCAGGGTCGGCCTGGTTTAAAATATTCATCGCTTGCACCTTTTCCTGTGGGCTTGCCTTCGCAAAAATTGCGACCAGCTCACTGCGCTTGGCCGAAAAGAAAACCGTAGGCAATGTGGCTCCAACGCGCACCCTATCCAGCTGTGTAAGTACAGGCAAAGCTGATAAGATAGCCTTTCGACCGTTGGCAGCATTATCGGCCATGGCATCTAAACCTAAA
Organism: uncultured Mucilaginibacter sp.; assembly: GCA_913775265.1. Classification (GTDB taxonomy): domain Bacteria; phylum Bacteroidota; class Bacteroidia; order Sphingobacteriales; family Sphingobacteriaceae; genus Mucilaginibacter. Next base: position 308,332 of record CAJYJH010000065.1, read on the forward strand.
CGATGATAGGTGTATAAAAACTCACGTAATGGAATGTAAGTTTTGTTGATGGTGTTTTCGGAAAGCCAGTAGCGGTTGGTGTTATTATCAAATGCTTTCCAGCCTTTGTATGATGAACTTTGTGCGTTAATTACTACCGTTTGTGCGTTTGCATAGTAGGCAGTGCCACCAAACCTCGAAAAGCTATCATAATCAAAAGCCATAATCATGTAGGCATAAAATGCCATCACTGAGCTTAGATTGCTTTCAAAGGTTTGGTTATTAAAGTCGATGGTCTGCCCCTCGGTATACGAAAAATCAAAATCGCGGTCGTTTATACTCAGTAGCGGTGTATTGTAAGATGCATTGTAAACCGGCCGGGTGGATTGTATTTGTAACTCGCCGCTAAAACTGGTGCCATTATCCCAGGCGGTGATGGTAAGAATAAAACTACAATCAATCTTTTCCTGGGGTTGTATAGCATCTGCACTCCACTTGCGGCCGTTCAAAAACTCGCGCATAGCAGTTTGCAATGAATTAAAAATGCGCTTATTGGTCGTCGCAATTTTGGGCGACAAAACCTCTACCCGTGCATTTAAATCCTGAGCTGAGGCAGTTACACTCATCACACTCACTAAAACAAACCACAACAGCTTTTTTATCATACCACTAATGTTATCACTTTTTGGCAAATGTCTGCAGCAACCTGCTCTTTGCTTTTAGTATCAAAACTTGTTTTATGCAACGCACGGTCAATAATAGTCACTTTATTCGTGTCTACCTGAAAGCCTGCACCTTTATCGTTTAGCGAATTCAACACAATCAAGTCCAGGTTCTTCTTCTGTAGCTTTTCAATTGCATTCTGCTCTTCGTTCTGAGTTTCTAAAGCAAAACCTACCAAAATTTGCCCCGAGCGTTTATGCTGACCTAAAGTTTTTAAAATATCAGTCGTCTTTTTAAGTTCGACGCTAAAGCTATCGGTCTGCTTTTTAATCTTTTGCGCTGATACATTTACCGGTGTGTAGTCGGCTACGGCAGCACTCATTATACAAATATCTGCAGTCTCAAATTGGTACGTACAGGCCTCCAGCATCTCAGCTGCTGATACGGTATCTATCCGGGTAATGTTGTGTTGTTTACTGGTTTGTGCTGTTGGTCCGGTAACCAAAGTAACCGCTGCGCCCTGTTTAGCCATTTCGTCAGCAATGGCAAAGCCCATTTTACCCGACGAATGATTGCCGATAAAGCGCACCGGATCAATAGCTTCGTAAGTAGGTCCGGCAGTAATCAATACCTTCTTACCTGATAATGGGAGCTGTTGTTGATCTGTAGCAGTAATAAAATCTAAGATAGTTTCAGGTTCTGCCATCCGGCCCTCGCCATGTAGCCCGCTGGCCAGCTCGCCGGTACCAGGATGAATCATGAGATTACCGTAGCTTTGTAGTTTATTGACGTTGTTTAGTGTAGCAGGATGCCGCCACATATCCAAATCCATTGCTGGCGCAAAATATACCGGGCATTTGGCCGACAGATAAGTAGCCATTAATAAGTTATCGCACTGCCCATTGGCCATTTTAGCCAAAGTATTGGCACTGGCCGGGGCGATAATGAATAGATCTGCCCAAAGGCCTAATTCTACGTGATTATTCCAGCTACCGGTATCGGCATCAAAATACTTAACCAGTACTGGTTTTTTAGATAAGGTCGATAAAGTTAATGGAGTAATAAATTGTGTAGCATCCGGGGTCATCACTACCTGCACTTCGGCTTCGGCCTTAATCAATAGCCGTACCAGCGAAGCTGTTTTATAAGCGGCAATGCTTCCGCACACTCCTAAAATGATTTTTTTGCCTTTGAGCATGCACAAAAATATCAATAAAAGCCGAAACTATCCGGGCATTATCATTGGCTGCGATACCAACAAAAAAGCCGGCTGTTTAACAGGCCGGCTTTCATTATCAAAGTTTGATAGTTATTCTTTGTTTGGATTGCGGAAGTAAACCTTGTTTTCTAAAAATTCCTGAACGGCTACTAAAGTAGGTTTAGGCATACGCTCGTAATGTTTAGAAATTTCAATTTGCTCGCGGTTTTCAAAAACCTCTTCCAGGTTGTCATTTGAAGATGCAAACTCAGAAAGTTTATGGTGCAATTCTTCTTTGATGTTGTTAGAGATTTGATTAGCGCGTTTAGACATTACCACGATAGACTCATACAAGTTATTTGTTGATTTATCCAAGTCGCGTAAATCGCGTGTTACTGTACTGCTGGCCACAGTGGGCTTATTATTGTTATTATTAATAGTGTTGCTCATGTGTATATTTTTTATTGTTGCGGACTTCTTTGATTGTGTTTATCTTGAATAGACTGTTGTTGCGGTGCTTTGGCAGTATCCTTATCAGCTAACTTTTTAGCCAGTTTACCTTCGGCAGCTAATTCAGCCAGGTAACGTTTTGCATTAACAATGCCACGTTCGCTGTCTTTACGGTAATCAGCGGCTTCACGGGTATATTTACTGCTTGGATATTTTTCGGCAAACTGGTCAGCGTAAGTCATGGTTTGCGTAAACCGGTCTTCCTGGCGTAGCTGATTACTATTTTTGGCATACAGATATTGAGCTCTTACAATTAAAAACTCCATTTCTTCAGCATATTTGGTATCCGGGTAATCGCGTAAGGCATTGTTGAATGCCATAACTGCTGAAAGGTAGTCGCCAATGTCGAGGTAAAGCTTGGCATTTTCGTAAGCCTTAGTCTCCAGCTTGTCGCGTAAATTTTGTATTAGCTTGCTCGCTTCGGCACTACGGTCACTTTTAGGGTACAAGTTGATAAACAACTGTAGCGACTCAATAGCTTTAGTCGTGTTTTCCTGATCTAATGATGCGTTAGGCGAATCTAAGTAAAAGCAATAAGCATGCATATACCTGCATTCTTCGGCACGAGTACTGGTTGGGTATAAATCGGCAAAGTTTTTAAAATGGTAGCGTGCCGAAGTATAGTCCTTAGTGTAATAGTTAGCGTAGGCATAGTAGTAAAATAAATCTTCCGCCTCACTTAAACCACGATATTTCGGTGTTAACAATTCAAAAAGCTCTAACGCTTTAGAATAGTTTTTTTTATTATAGAATTTGACGGCCTGTTGGTATTGTTTAGCCCGGTCGTTACTTGCCTTTAGCTTTTCGTAGCTGCTTTTACAGCTGCCCACCACAAGCATAGACGAAATTAACAGGCCACCAATAATGGCACGTTGCGTTTTAAACATCCTGCAAAGATAATTATATAATGTAAATCAGTCAATTATTATTTGAGCGCTAAATTAAACGGAACGCAGCTTTGTAAAGTATGTACTTGTTGTATTTAACACCTTTTAACTAAATGGTGACGTTATTGCTTCCAACAGATACTCACGTGCCCAGTTATTATGATGGGTCAATGATGGTTCAGCTTTTATGAATGAAAAGATAACGCAGGGCTGAATGGATGACTTGCTATATATTAATAACCTTAAATCTGTGTGCAAGGGTACCTCGTACTGATCCCTAAATAAGACAAGGGTTTGTCAATATATAGTACATTAAGGTTTCCAATCTCGGAAAGCAAAGTGTACCTACCTAATAAAGGCAGGTTACATGTCAATCAAAACAAGACAGTGAAGGCTATATGTATTAAGTAAGGAAGCGTTCATTAAAGCACTGCCAACCTCCCCTCCATATTTTATCCCGTTGACTGTCAGCGCGGAGCGGCTAGAAACATGCAAACACTAAAAATGTTTTTGCAGGAACAAAAAGAAACTCTACTTTTGCACTCCCAATCGCAAGGAGGGGATTTAGGGTTGAAAGGAGAAAGGGTAGCTTGAAGGGGGAGATATGGTATCAAACCCGGAA
>CAJYJH010000066.1 GCA_913775265.1 uncultured Mucilaginibacter sp.
TTGCAGATCAGACCCATCGCTGCTCCTGGCCACAATAAGCACCACACCGTTGTAAAACTGATGAGCCGCTTGCAGTATAAGCACATCGGTAATGGTAGGGCCGTTGCCCTGGTAAACGGTGCCCGCAGGCTGCTCGTACCTTTCAATGGCAATGTCAAAATAATAGGACTGGTAGCCACCAAGCCGCTCGAGCAGTATATCGGTACACACCTGCTCGGACGTGCCCAAAATGGTAACGCTTTTTTGCATCACAAAACGGCCGCTTTCCAGCTCGTTATAAAACACCTTTAAACCGTTGCCAATGGCGGGTTGGTTGTTGCTGTCATCATAAACATAAAAAATAACGTCGCCGCGGGTATCGGTTGTGCCATAATTACTGCTATACACCGACGGGTCGCGCCGCTGTGTTATTTCTACATATAAAGCCATAATTAAAAGTAATTGCGTTTAAAAATTTAAAATGTGCATCACTTGCTGCATCACCTGCGCACTTAATTGCTGCTCGTGCTGCCCGGCCTCCGCCGCGGTTTTGTACGTGATGGATATTGCGCTATCCTGACGGAGGGGCCCGCCATGTAAACCTTTTAACATTAGCCAGCTTTGTACAGCAATGGTTAAAGGCACCGGCACTACCGCACCGGCTTGCCGTTTAAGCTTAAAGGGCTGCTTTGCGCGCGGCATAATTTTGCAGTAAAAGGTAAGGCTGATAAAGCAGTTTAGCCATTATTGGCGGCAATCCATCAGTGCGGTACTGCATACTTAAATTGCCACCACTGTTGGCCATCAAGTAATTGGTATTGTGCCGGTGGCTGATGAACAGCACCAGTTCGGGTTTGCTGAGCCGCCTGCCTAACAGGCGCTCGGCCTGGGCTAAGCTTTTCATAAAATTTCGTGATATAAGGTTTGTAAGGTTAACGTGATATAGCCGCCGGCCGTAAGGGTATCAAAGGTATTGAGGTGATAAATGGTTTTAAACTCAACCTGCTGACCGGCCTTAATGCGGAAAAAACGCCCTTTGTTGTCGCCCCGGTGCTGCGACAGTTTGAGCATAAACTCTTTGCACAGGGCCAGGGCACGCTGCACTAAAATTTCCTGATCGGCAGTGCGGTCGCGGTTGTGCTCGGCTTTGTATAAAAAGTACAAAAACACCGGCACCTCGTTATGTACCGAGTGCGACAGGCCGTAGGTGAGATTAATAGCCGTTTCGGCCACCAGGCCCACCACCGGGAACTTTTTGGTACTGTCCAGCAGGTCGTTCAGTTCGGCGGCGCTGGCAAAAATAAATTGCGGTTTTTCCGAAAGCTGGTTCACCACGCTTTCAATAGGTTGTTTTATAGGCATGCTGGCAGCTTAGTTTAACAGTCTAATAAACCACTTACCCAACCTGATGCCTTTGCATGCCGGCAACAGTTCGTCGCTGCTCAAAGGTAAATGCTGTGTATTTTTAATGCTGATGCCTTTTTGCGGCAACCGTACCCAAAACAACTGTCGGGATACATACATCAAACCGAATTGCCTGCCAAACCAACGGATGCGCCTCAACCGCGCCAAACTCAACTGCTCCACTCCCATCACTCCAAATTTTTATTTCATCCTAATTTACGGGTTTGTTTAGTTAATAACAAATATTTATTATTATCATTTTAATTGGTTTTGTATTGAGACAACCTCACCCTAACCCTCCCCGGGTGTGGAGGGGATTCTTTTAGGCCGAACTGGAACTCATGGAATTATATTAATTAGCAGAATTATTTTGCGCGTTCAAAAGTCAGCCCTCACGGGGAGGATTTAGGTGTGGCTATAAGTAGAAATGCATGGCTTATGTTTGGAGAAATTGCAACCATAAGCTGCGAATAATAGTGGTGAGAGGCACACAGCATGCAATACCAACCTGCCCGTCCGAATGGCTTGAATAGGCGAAATTCGGACGGGATAATCCGTTGTTGAGATCACCTTGAAAGAATAATCTTTCCAAATGCTTCCCCCGATTCAAGGTATCGATGAGCTTCCGCAGCTTCTTCAAACTGGAAAGTCTTGTCAATCACAGGCTTAATTTTGCTATGAATAACCATATCGAACAGAATGAGCATTGCGTCTTTAATCATGTGCTCATCTACAGAACTTAAACTCATGGCGTGGAATGATAATGACTTTTGAAACCTACTTAACCAGCTCATGCCAAAGTCAGGCTTTGGAAACCCGCCAGCCGCTCCAAGCAGTAGATAGCGTCCATTTTTACACAGCAAATTAACGTAGGGGTCAAGCTCAGAACCCGCTACCGGATCAAATATCGCTTGATATGTATCAGTAGCTACATCTTTAAGATCTGATAAAATGCGTGCACCTAAATGCTTTATATTTTCCGCTTTTATGGCAGAAGAGGTTTCGGCAGTAACTGCTAAATCACTTAATAAGGCTAATTGGGTGGTAATCAAACCTATTCCGCCACCTGCACCACGTACAAGTATACAGTCACCGGATTGTAGGCCCGCTTGTTGCAATGAAAAATAAGCAACCAAGGTGTTCACGCCAAGACTAATGACTTGATTGAAAGTAAGTTCATCAGGAATAAAGACGAGGCTACTTGCCCGCACTGACACCTGTTCCGCGTAGCCTCCACCCTGAACCAAGGCAAACACTTTTTTACCAAGCCATTGCTGGTCAACGCCATGACCTACCGCTGAGACAATGCCCGCAACCTCGATTCCCGGAATAAATCCCGGCGTTGATACACCGGGGTAAGTACCTTTTCTAAACATTACATCTACGGTGCCGACACCTGCTGCTTTGATATCAATCAAAACATATCCTTCATCAGGGCTTGGGCTTGCGACCTCAATGATTTTTAGCACGTCAGGTGATCCAAAACTGCTTACATATATAGCTTTCATAATAATTTATATTTTCAGTAAAACTAAGGTTGAGATCAGTCTGCGGCACCATCAGTTACCTTATGGTAACCGGTAACCAACGAGAAACTATTTAATACTTTTTAACTTCGTAAAAAATACATATTCATGGATAAAGATGTTAATGAATCAATTCGATTAGAGTGCTTGGAAAATATTATTGCTATTCAGGATGCAGTAGAAGTACTATCAGGCAAATGGCGGGTTGCTATCATTGTAGCTTTGAATATGAAAAAAGAGCTATGTTTTAAAGAGTTGAAATCTGAGCTGCCTTATATTTCGGCTAAAGTACTGACGCAGGAACTTAAGTTTTTGGAAAAACACATGTTGATTAGCCGCGTAGAACAATCATTAAAACCACTAAAGGTGATTTACAGCTTATCAGCCTATGGACTTACATTAAACGACGCCATCTTTTCCTTATTGGGCTGGGGTTTGGGGCATCGGCAGCTTATGCTTGGAAAAGAAATTGGAGCTGACAATAACGCAAAACGCCTCATACAAATTCGGAATAACTTGTATCATACTTGTTAAAGATAACTAATTGATTTCAGTAGGCAGCCCTTGTTACCGCAAGGGTAGATGTTTATGAATTTGCCGCATAGAATATGCTGCTATAAAGTCCTCCTTACCGGCGAGGATTTAGGTGGGGCTGTTTGATGCTAATTGAAGATATTTCTAAATATCAATGTAACGGTACACACGCGTGGCGGGTGGTTGAATACACGCCAACTATCCGCCACGAATAAATACCGTCACCCATCCTTTACTCCCCTACAAACTCCTCACCAGCGATACATCATCAACATGGCAATAGGCACCGGCGGCGCCTTCGGCGTTGATGCCAATTTCGGCCCAGCCGGCTTTAATCAAAATATTAGGCAGGGTGATAGTTTGCCAGGTGGCATGAGCGTCCTTTATGTCTGCGGTAAACGTTTTGTTTTGGCTGATGGCATAGAGTTGCAGACCGGTAAAACCTGCGTTGTTGTGTACTTTGGCCGTAAGCGTGTAGCGGCCGTCAGGCAGTGGCAAATGGGCAGATGACCGAACCACCTGACTAATTTTGCGCTTAAAAGGTACGGTGTCGGTAATATTCAGGCTTTTTTCGCCGATCACGTAGTGGCGGTCGGCCTCGGTGTTAAAGTAGTTGAGCACGGGCGAGGTGGGGCTGTTTACGGCGATAGCGTTGCCCTGCAGCACGGTAGTTTGCCAGCCCAGCAACTGCTCCTGCACGGGTTTTACCTTGCTGGGGATGTAATTGCGGTCGGCCTCAAAGCTGCCGTTTTTGGCGTAATTGTTATCGGCGGCAACCGTCCATAGGCCGGTTCGGGCATCCAGGTTCCAGGCACTGAGCGAGTTAAAATAAGGCGTATCACCATCAAACGAGAGCGGCACCCACTGGTTGTACCCCAGGCCATTACCGGCAAAATCGGCCCAGCGGTCGCCGCAAAAAATAACGGTTTCCTGGCGGCTGCCTTTTACGGTAACAAAAAAGCCGGTTTGTGTCACGTGGGCATAATCGTGGCCGCTGCCGGGCATTACCTGCATGTTGTTGGCGGGTGTGTAAGGGCCGCGTATATTATCGGCCACCAGATAATAAGCCAGCGACGAGTCCCAGCCGTAAATATTGGAAGCGCACATGTAATACTTGCCCCGGTACTTAAACATACAGTTGCCCTCGCGGCTGGCGCCTGCAAATACCTGCACGCAATCCAGCAGGCCCACCTTGCCATCATTCAGCCCAATCTCCGACACATAAATTTTGTTGCGGCCACGGCCGTACGAGTATATCAGGTACGATTTGCCGGTATCCGGGTCGGTAAATACGGTTTGGTCGCCGGTGTTGGGCGTACCAATCAGAGGCTGCATGTCAATTTTCTGGTGCCAGGCAAAGCGGCTGGTAGGCGATTGTGCCAAAGCCACCAGCACCTGGTTGCCATGCTGCACAAACAGGGCGTACTTCTTCAGGTCTTTAAGGTAAGCCACGCCCAGGCGCCCTACCCAGGTTTTGCGGCCGTCCGGAAAAGCATCTGCCTCGGTAAACACATCGGGCTCGGCATGCCAGTTCACCAGATCGGCAGATGAATAGCACGTCACAGCCTCAAAGGTGCTGGTAGGCAAGGTAACGGCCGGATTGGCGCGGTACACATCGGCCTCGCGGTAGTGCACACCGTACCAGTAATACGTAAGTTTACCGGTGGCCGGGTCAGGAAAACGGAAGATGCCTCCTCCCTGGCTGTAAATGGGCTTACCATCGGCAGTGTTCCAAAACACGTCGTTTTGTATGCGCTGCGATTGCGTTTGCGCTGTTAAGCGTTTGCCGCCCCACAGCAGGCTCAGCAAACACAGCCCGATTACCGATTTTATTACTTTCATGGTTAGGTATTTATTGGCACACTAAAAATGCGGGTTATTTTAGTGGCGGGTGTCCTGTACTGTGCTGAATGATTTACAAGGTAGCGAAAGTTAATGGACTACTGTGCTTATCTCATCACTTTTGCCCCCCTTCGCTACCACAAGCGGGACGCTTGCGGTACCATAAGGTAAGTGTACGATAGGCAGCGTTTCTATAGTTTCGGGGTTTAAGCAGTTATGCAAGGCAGAACGAAAATCCCGGTGTACTCGTTGTACATCAAATATTTTACTTACATTCACCAATATACTATCCGGCTCCTGAATATTTTTTTCATTCGTAATTTATTTAACCTAAACGCTGCGAAACCTAACATCGCTTTTTAATCATACTATGAAAAAGCTATCGCTAATTGTGTTGTTACTGTGTTACACGTTTTCGGTTATCGGCCAAACAAAACAGGCTGAGCCGCTCATCATCCAGGGCAAACTGACCAACACCACCGAAAAAATGATTAAGATTTTTTTTGAGGATGAGTATGGCAGGTATGTTATAGATACCATCAACATTAACCCTGACGGTAGCTTTTACCTGAAAACTTATGATATTAAAGGGCCGCAACGCACCAGCATGCAGCAAAACAGCCTGCAGATTAACCGGATTTACGTGGCCCCGGGTTACAACCTCACCATCACCGGTGATGCCAGCAATTACCTAACGTTGTTCAAAACCAAGCGTATTTCCGGTATCGGAGCCGAAACCAATGCCTACCGTGTTAAACTTGATTCGATACTGGCGGCCCGTAACGACAGAACCGCCTGGTATGAATTAAAGCTTGACGAACTTTTGCCCTACATCCAAAAAACAAAGGCACTGAACGACTCTGTGTTTCATGTTGTTTTCAGCAAAAAGGCTCAACAGGATAAATACTTTGACACCTTTAAGCGCATGATTAGCGTTGATGAGCAAAGCATGGCCTACTATATGCTTTTGCAGCACCTCGAAATGGGTAAATACAGCGCCCAAGAAATGGAAGACGTTGCCCGCAAAAATCTCCCTATTATTTTTAAAGGAGGCGTGTCGCAAGATAAATATTTGGAGAGCGGGGATTACACATCGTGGATTATGCCGCTGTACTTTGCTTTTAACCGTAAGCTGGATGGTTTAAAAGACTCAGTGGCGGTCAGGAAGCCCGGTTACACACTCAGCGCCATTAATAAGTTATACACCGGAAAAGTGCGCGACAGGTATTTGTATGCTACGGTTAATTCGGGCATATCGCGGGCAAGCACCATTGAGCAGTTAAACATCAGTAAAAAGAAATCTCAGGATTTGCTTGATGCCATACGCGAGGTTTCGCTCAAAAATGATATTGCCAAGGCGTTTAAAGAAAAGGAAGATCAACTGATGCTGGTACAAACCGGGCAGCCGGCTCCGGCTTTTAACCTGCCCAGCGACCAGGGCAAGTTTTATAACCTCGACAATTTTAAAGGCAAGGTACTGTACATTGACCTGTGGGCCAGCTGGTGCGCCCCCTGCCGCCAGGAAATACCTAATTTTAAAAAACTCAGCGAAAGCTACAAAGGCAACCAGCAGATTGAATTTTTGTCGATCGCAGTTTTTGACGGCGAACGCGAGTGGCGCAAAGCGCTTGATACCGAAAAACCCACCTGGTTACAGCTTTATGATGATAAAGGTACGGTAGCCCGGTCGTACGTGGCCAATGCCATACCCAAATACATACTCATAGACAAGCAGGGCAAGGTGGTTAATTTTAACGCCCCGGGGCCGGGCAGCGCCGATATTAAAAGGCTTTTGGATGCTGAGATAGCTAAGTAATTAAACGCGGTTAAAGATGGCATGTAGCTCCATCACTTTACAACTTATAATTCCAAGAACAGAAATTATTGATTATGGGCTCTGCCTAAGTACGCTGAGCCCTTAGTTCCTTAGTGAAACCCTAACTTTTAACGCCTACTTTGTTTTGAGGCACTGCATTTCGATACGACCAGTAAAACACAATCGGGAAAACAAACAGATTAAAAAGGGTGTCGGTCATCAGTCCGCCAATTACCACGGTGGCTAAGGGTCTGGAGGTTTCCGATCCGATGCCGGTTGACATGGCCGCCGGTAATAAACCAATAGCTGCCATCATCGCAGTCATGATTACCGGCCTGATCCTCGACTCCACACCCAAGCGCAGGGCATCAGCAAAAGTCCATTCCGGGTGCTCGTGTATCATCTCTTTAATGTTCGCTTTAAACTTGGTAATCAGTATCACACCGTTCTGTACGCATATCCCGAACAAGGCGATGAAGCCTATGCCTGATGATATACTGAAATTGACACCCGTGATCAGCAAGGCAAAGATGCCCCCGATAATGGCAAACGGCACGTTGTTTAATACCAGAAGCGAATCTTTTATAGTGCCGAACAAAACGAACAGGATGAAGAAAATAAGCAAGATGCTGATTGGTACCACCTGGGCAAGCCTTTTAGTGGCGCGCTCCTGGTTCTCAAAATCGCCGGCCCATTGCAGGGAGTAACCTTTGGGCAGTTTGATCTGCGCGTTCACCTTATTCTGCGCATCTTTGATGGTACTGCCCATGTCACGCCCCCTTACCGAAAATTTGATGGCGCCATAACGCTTGTTGTGGTCGCGGTAAATCATGCTTGGTCCAATTACTTTTTTGATGTTCGCAATCTGCCGAAGCGGTATCTTGTTGCCGGATAAGGTGGGTACACGCAAATCGCCGATGGACTCTGCACTGCTCCGGAAGCTTTCGGGGTAGCGAACGCGGAGGTCGAACTTACGTTCGCCTTCGTAAATCTCGGTGGCTGCTTTACCGCCTATCGCCGTTTCGATCACCGCGTTGGCGTCGGCAGTTGCCACACCGTAAAGCGCCATCTTGTCCTGATCCAGGTTGATCTGCAATTCGGGCTGCCCCAGGTTGCGCATAATGCCCAGATCCTGGATGCCTTCAACCTTTTTCATGATAGCGTAGATCTTTTCTTCCTGCTGTTCGATGTATTTAAAGTCGTTACCAAAAAGCTTCACTACAATAGACCCTTTCACACCGGAGACAGCTTCTTCGACATTGTCTGATATGGGTTGAGAAAAGTTGAGGTTGACGCCGGGGAAAAGATCAAGCTTTTTCTGCATCCGGCTTATCAGTTCCTCTTTGGTGCCTTTGTTCTTCCAGTCTTCGCGCGGGTGTAGGCTCACAAAAAACTCAATATTGTAGAAGCCCGTGGCATCGGTACCGTCATCCGGCCGGCCGGTTTGCGAGATCACTTCCTTTACCTCATCAAAACTTCTGAAAACCTTCCGCATGTCGTTTGCCATTTTGGCCGACTCATCAAGCGAAATGCTCAATGGCCCCGTGGCCCGTACATAGATAGACCCTTCATCTAACTGAGGAAGAAACTCGGAACCCAAAAACACAAACGAGAACAAACCTGTAATCAAAATAGTGATCGCTACGATGATAGTCGCGACCCTTCTTTTAAAAGTGAAACTAAATAGCTTAACGGATTGCCGGGTGATCCATTCTACAAACGGGTTGTGCCGCTCACGTACATTTTTTTTCAGCAACACGCTTGCCATCACGGGCACCAGCGTAAAGGTTAATATCAGCGCCCCCAGTAAGGCAAAGCCCAGTGTCCAGGCCAGCGGCGCAAACATTTTACCCTCCACTTTTTCGAAGCTAAAGATGGGCAGCAAACCGGCAATGATGATCAGCTTGGCAAAGAAAATGCCTTTACCGTTAATTAAGCAGGCCTCCTTGATCATGCCCAGCTTGCTTAGGTTATTAAACCGGTGCATGCCTACTTTTTTTGCACGCTGATCTAAAATAACAAATATGCCTTCCATCATCACCACCGCCCCGTCAATGATGATTCCGAAATCTATAGCACCCATTGATAACAGGTTGGCCGACATCCCTTTAATCTTTAAACAGCAGAAGGCAAAGAGCAGTGACAGCGGAATAACCACCGCAACAATCAGGGTGGTGCGCCAGTCTGCCATAAAAAGAAACACAATTACGGTTACTAAAACAATGCCCTCCAGCATGTTATGTAAAACAGTGTGCGTAGCAAACGAAACCAGGTTTTGCCGGTCGTAAAAAGTATTAACCCTTACATCGTCCGGCAAAATAGTTTCATTGAGCTCATCAAGCTTAACGCTGAGATTTTGTATAACCTCGGTAGGATTTTCTCCTTTTCTCATCACCACAATACCCTCAACCACATTAGGGTCGGCATCACGGCCCACCTGCCCGAGCGGGGGCAGATTTGATTCTGTTACTTCACCAATCGTTTTAACATAAACCGGTGTGCCTTTAATATTGGTAATGATCACGTTCCTGATTTCGGCCAGGTCGTTCAGCAAACCTATACCTCTCACCACATAAGCCTGACCACCCTGCTGAATGACATCCCCACCCACGTTGATGTTACTTTTTTTGACTGCTTCCAGGATGTCCAACGGAGTTACACCGTATTCCACGGCTTTTTTAGGGTCGATGGTGATCTGGTAGGCTTTGGATTGCCCGCCAAAGTTTACCACATCGGCAACACCCGCCACCGAGCGGATCTCTTTCTCTACCACCCATTCCTGCAACGTTTTAAGTTCCCTCACGGATTTCCGGTCGCTGGTGAGGGTGTAGCGGTAAATCTCGCCGGTCGGTCCATAGGGCGGCTGTATTTCGGCAGTGGCATCTTCTGGCAACTGGGCTTCGGTTAAATGGTTGTTTACCTGTAAACGGGCAAAGGCATAATCCACATCATCCTCAAAAGTGACTTTGACTACCGACAGTCCGAACAGCGAAGATGAGCGAACGGTGGTCTTTTTTTGGGCCGGGTTCATGGCTATCTCTACCGGGCGGGTCACCAGTTTCTCCACTTCTTCGGCGCTGCGCCCGGGCCATTGGGTAATGATGATGACCGACGTGTTAGTCACATCCGGAAAGGCATCAATGGCAATAGTCTTGAAACTAAGGTAGCCGCCAATGAGTAACAGTAAAGTGGTAAAGAATATAAAAAACTTGTTCTTGAGAGAGAACGCAAGGATTTTTTTGATGAATTTGTTCATAGCTTACTCCTTTACTTTTTTAATGACTCATATAAAAAAACCTGCCTGGAAGCAATGACCTGATCGCCGGATTTTATGCCCGACGAAACATAGGCCCGGTCTTCTACCCTTCGGGCAATTTGGATGGCTTGGACACGCACATTTGCTTTGCCATCCCTGATGAGTACATAGTTGCCACTGTCATCAAAAATGATGTTATCGATATTGACCACAGGTAAGCTGCTTTCTGCCTTGCCGGTTACCGTAACATTGGCATACATCTCGGGCTTCAATAAGTACCCGGGGTTCTCTATCCGTACCCGCGCCTGCATTACCCGCTTTTCAGGATCAATCATGTCATACAATTTTTCGATGGCGCCGCTAAAGGTCTTGTCCGGGTAAGAGAGTGCCGTAATGCGCACTTTATCCCCCTGTTTTACCTTCGAGATGTCAGACTCGTAAATGTTGATCAAAACATAGATGGTTGACAGATCGGCGACGGTAAACATATTTTGTTCGTTGTCGGACCTTACCTGTGTGTTGCTGGTCACATTTTTTTCGACGATGAACCCGCTGATGGGTGTCCGGACCTCATAGCCCTGGTTATTACTGCGATTGATAGACATTACCGATTTAGCCCGGTTATGTTCTGCTGCTGACTTGTCGTATTCGGCGCGGGCCTGTTCCATATCCTTTTCGGAGGCAAGGCCGCTCCGGTACAGGTCCTGCGTTGATGATAGTGCGCGTTTGGCGTTGCGCAGGTCGGCCTGGGCGCTAATCTCATCTTTTGCAAAACCGGCAATCTCAACACTGCGCATATTAGCGAGTATCTGGCCCTTGGCTACATGGTCGCCAAGCTGTACCCTTACCCTTTCGGTAATGCCGCTCACCATCGGAAATATCTTCACCATCTTAGTCTCATCAGGGGCAAGCACCCCGGTCAGGGTGATTGATGAGGCAGCATCACCGGCTTTAACGGTATCAATTTTCAAATTATTTAACAAACTGTCGGTCAATTGAAAACTGTCGTCAGGGTTATTTTTAGCTTCATGTTCAGGCTGACTGCAACCTGCAATGATGATAGCGAAGGCAGATAGTATATACTTTAATGGCGTGGCTTTATGCATAACACAATGGTGTTTGAGATTAATGATTAAAAAATGGGGTTCCGGTAACGTAGTTCAGCTGCTCCAGGGCGTTGATGTAATCCATCTGCAGGTTATTCATCTGCGTGGTGTTTTCTTTAAAAGAGTCGTAGAAATCCAGAAACTCTAACAGGCTTACGTTGCGCTTTTGATAGTTTTTAGAAACCTCATCAATCAGATGCGAAAAATCGGCGCGGAATGCGGGGTCAAATCCGTTAAACAGCTTTTCCTGCCGCAGCGCGCTCTGGTAGCTGTTATCCAGCTCGTTCTGAATGACGTCTTGCTGCCTGGTAAGGGCGGCTTTGGATGCGCTGATAGCAATGCCGGCTTGTTTTATAGCGCCCTGGTTACGGTTAAAAAACGGAAGCGGCATGCTTATACCCAAACCGTTGTAGTCACGCAAAAAGTTACCCTGCTTATCGTAAGTTAGTGATATTGTTACATCGGGCACGGCAAGCGCCTTTTGCAACCGGTAATTTACATCGGTATACTCCACCGCCTTTTTTGCCAATTTGAGATCGGCACGATTGCGGTAAGCAGAATCCTGCATTTGCTGGTAAGAAAACGCCTGCAAAAACTTTTTACCGTCCAAATTAATGGTAGCGTCTGCAATGATGAAGGTTTCGGCCCTGGCGCGGAGTAATAGTTTCAATTCGCTCTGCACATCATCTATATCGTTATTCAGACTACTTAGTTCTGCCTGTAGGGTATACAACTGCGACTGGATCCTTAACACCTCTTTGCGCGCAACGTTGCCTTTTTTAAACTGCGCCTGAAACACCGGGAGCGTTTGCAGCAACGACTCGATTTCGGTGCCATACACCTTGGAAGTCTGCTCCAGGAAATAGATCTTAAAAAAGTCGCTCCTAAGCGTGTAGCGTAACGTTCGCAGCAAATCGGCAAACTGCAGTTCTGCCTGTTCGGCACCCAATTTGGTCAGTTGAATATTCTTGTTTCTTTTCCCTGCCGTCCGGATGAGCTGCGAGAGAGCAGCGGTAAACTGCCCGTTATTTCTGGAAAAGTCGAGTATTGTCCGATTTTCCGAATTGATGAAAATGTTCTCAAAACTAACTTCCGGGTTATCAAACAGCTTAGCGGTCAAAACCTCGGCACGTGCCTGACTGATGTCAAACTGGCTCTGAATCAGCTCCAGGTTATTTTGCAGAAACTGTGTTTCTGCCTCCTTCAAAGTCAGGCGAAGGGTGTCCCTGCCTTTTACCTGCGTATGGGCCGGAATAGATAAAAACAGGCCAAGTATTAAAACGATGGGGCGGATAAACTTATGCATAACAATTGAATTGCCTGCGAAGGTAGAGGCAACCCGTTAGCCGCATCTTAAAGCGAAATTAAGGGCAGATTAGAGGCACATTAAAAAGCTTTAATGTGCCTCCTAATTGCTTGCAGAGTATGGAGGAAAGTGCAGACTAACACGCGTGCCTGCACCCATTTCAGACTCGACCACAATCTCTGCGTTATGCAGTTTCATGATGTTATGGGTTAATGACAGGCCTATGCCGCTGCCGGGATATTGCATGCCGTTGGCGCCCCTGAAAAACGGACGGAAAATATTTTTGAGATCGGCCGGGTCGATGCCAATTCCCTGATCTTCTACCACGATGGTAGCACCTGCGTTGCCGGTAGTAAGTTTAAAGGTGACCGTTTGACCGTTTGAAAACTTTTTGGCGTTTTTTAACAGATTATGTATGGCCAGAAAGAGCAGGCGCCGGTTACCGTAAATGAGCGAATGCTGCGGAACCTCCGACAAATGATATTCGACCGAAAGCGCTTCGGGACTATTTCTCAGCATAAATTCGTCGGTAATTTCCCAGGCCAGTTCATCCGCTTTAATTACTTGAAAGTCTTTGATATCCATGTTGGTTTCGGCCAGTTCCATCAAACTGTTGATGATGTGATTGAGCTGCACCACACTCTCGATAATGCCCTGTAAGGTGGCTTTATAATCGTCTGCACTACGGTCGCGCGCCAGGGTGGTTTCGGCCTGGCCGAGGATGGATGTTAAAGGCGTCCGGAGCTCATGAGATGAGTTTGCGACGAAGAACTTCTGGCTCTCGAAAGACTGCTCCAGATGCTCCAGCAATTGGTTGATGGAAACGCAGAGGCTATCAATCTCATCGGCTTTTTCGTCGCTCACCTCTAACCGCCGGTTAAGGTTAACAGCTTTAATAGCACCCAGCTCGTTGCGGATACTGACAATGGGCCGCAAGGCAAAATGTGCAAACATCCTGCCTAAAACAAAGGTGATACCCAGCAGAACAACGAACACCGAAATCATGATGATACGCAGCTCTTGCATGGTTGTATAGCCGGTATCATCTTCGGCAGAGACCACAAACACAAAATCGCCCGAATTATCATGGTACAAGATGCCGGTAGCCTGCCGTAAACCATCGGTACGCTTGGCCTTACGGTGGTGCCGAACGTCCTCTAAAAACTCCTTGGGCCACTGTATGGGATGCTGTGCCTTGATCCAGGGCTGTAGCTGCTTGTTATAAACACTCAGGTTTTCGTGAGGCAGGGAGTGCGAATACTTATGCTTTACTTGCTTAAACTGCTGCGAGGTTAGGTTGTCCTCGGCCAAGTAAAATTCGGCCACGGTGAGTGCGCGGTCATCCAGGCGCTTAAAAAAAGCCTGCTCCCTGTATTGCTTTATAAATACATAAATACCGGTGAGGGCCACTGCCAGTAACACTGCGAAAAGCAGCGTAAACTGCAGCGCCAGCCGGTTTTTAACGGTTAATGCTGATAGAACCAAATTAATCTTTTATTACGTAACCCATACCTACTACGGTGTGGATGAGTTGCTTATCAAAACCTTTATCAATTTTTGCACGCAAATAATTGATGTACACATCTATTAAGTTTGTGCCGCGGTCGAAGGATATTCCCCAAACCCTTTCGGCAATAAATACCCTCGACAGCACGCGGTCGCGGTTGGCCATGAGTACCTCCAGCAAGGAGAACTCTTTGGCTGATAGCAGTATCAGGCTGTCATTCCGCTTAACCACTTTGCGGTGACAGTCCATCACCAAGTCGGCTACCTGCAGCACGGTTCCGGGTAAGGCCATATCGCGGCGACGGGTGATGGCTTTGATCCGGGCCAGCAGTTCTTCGAAATGGAAAGGTTTGGTCAGGTAGTCATCAGCGCCTTCTTCCAAACCTTGTACCTTGTCGCTCAGGGTATCTAACGCCGACAACATCAGTATCGGAATGTCCGGTTTAAAACGCCTCACTTCCTTACATACCTCTATCCCATTAACCAGGGGCAGAACAACATCCAAAATGATCAGATCATATTCATTTTCCAAAGCCATTTTGCAGCCCACGCGTCCGTCGTAAGCCACGCTCACGTTGTGTAACTGCTCTTCCAAACCCTTTTTTATAAAGGTCAATACCTTCACTTCATCCTCAACAACTAAGATGTTCATACCCAAAAGTAAAAAGCCATATTAAAAAACGGGCGTACATTAAAGCTTTCTAATCTAAAAATGCCATTCACACGACGCGTGAGTTACGCTTGGCTGACGATTGACACAAGGGGTATTATTGTTGTTAAATTGATTATTACCGCCCGGTCATGCCGATGCATATCGGCATCCCACGCGCTGAGTAGATAATGTACAGTCGAATATGCACAGCGGAGAACCTATCTAATGGGATGCTGAAATAAATTCAGCATGACGACGAACCAAAGTATCTAATTCATCCGGTCATGCCGACGAAGGTCGGCATCCCACGCGCTAAGTGATGAATGTGCAGGCGTACATGCGCAGCGGCGCGTCTATCTAATGGGACGCTGAAATAAATTCAGCATGACCACTGCTTAAGGTTTTTAAGTCAACCCGTCATGCCGATGCATATCGGCATCCCACGCGCTGAGTGGTGAACTCGCAGGCGTAGATGCACATTGGTGGGCCTATCCGGTGGGATGCTGCAATAAATTCAGCATGACCGGTTAATTATCTGACTTATCCGGTCATGCTGACGAAGGTCGGCATCCCATGTATTAAGTAGTGAATGTGCATGCGGAAAATCATGGAGGTGAACAAGTCCAGTGGGATGCTGAAATAAATTCAGCATGACTCGGAGGTATAACATATTTTAGTAACGCCGGTACAGACCACTCCAACCCTAAGCTGCAATATCATTAAACCATTTCCCCTTACTCACTCCGCAAACTCTCCACCGGGTTAGTGAGAGCGGCTTTGACACATTGAAAACTGATAGTAAGCAAAGCAATCGCCACGGCCAATACCCCAGCCAGTGCGGGTACCCACCATTGGATCTCCTGCCGGTAGGCAAAGCCATTGAGCCATTGGTGCATGGTATACCAGGCCAGTGGGGTGGCCAGCACCATGGCGAGGGTAACCAGTTTAATAAAATCTTTTGACAGCATGGCCGAAATGCTCCCTACCGTGGCACCCAGTATTTTGCGGATGCCGATCTCTTTAACCCGCTGCTCGGCCGCGTAAGCCGCCAGGCTAAAAAGACCTAAACAGGCAATCATGATAGCCAGCGTGGTGAATGCCAGGAACAGGCCGCCGGTCCGGTTTTCGGCTTTGTAGGCGGCATCAAAGTCCTGGTCCATAAACGAGTATTCGAGCTGCTGGCTTGGCGCCAGCGAATTCCATACGTTGGCTACTTTGGCAATCAGTGTTTTGGTTGCAACAGTGCTAAACTTTAAGCTAAGTGCGCCATTACTGGGCTGCAAAAACATAGTTACCGGGGTAATATTATCCCTCAACGATGCGAAATTAAAATCCTGAAGCACGCCGATGATGGTGTATTGTTTCTTTTCGCCATCGTCTGCAACGTTGTAAATCTTTTGATGAATCGGATTTTTAGAGATACCCATCAGCCTGGCAGCCGCCTGGTTGATGATAACGCAATTGGAGTCGGTAGGCATTTGGGTCGAAAAGTTACGGCCATTGATTAAGCGCATATCCATTGTACGCAGGTAATCGGCATCTACGGGCCATATCTCGGTAAATACGGCACTTTTGGCATCGGCGGCGCGGTCGGTAAACACCGAGTTAGGTTGCCGCAGGGTGCCGGTAGGCAAAAACCCGCTCAGCGTGGCGGATTTAACCTCGGGCAACTGCAGGATACGGTCTTTCAGCACCTGAGTGTTTTCTAACGAATTAACGTTTTTGATCACCATGACCTGGTTGCGGTTGTAGCCCAGATCTTTATGTTGGATGTAATGCAACTGGTTATAAATTACCAGCGTACCGACAATCAAAAATATAGACGTAGCAAACTGGAACACCACTAAAAAATTACGCAAGCCACTGTTTTTAAACCCGGTTGCCACCTTGCCTTTCAACACACCGGCGGGCTGGAAAGCCGACAAATAAAACGCCGGGTAAGCGCCTGCCAACAAACCCACCACCAGCACAATGGCCAGCACCGTAGGCAGCACCCAGCCCAGCATGGCCCAGCCCATGCCCAGCTCCTTGCCCGACAACTGATTAAACAGCGGCAGCAACGCCCACGCCGCCAACAGTGCCAATACCGACGCAGCTAAAGTAATCAATAACGATTCGCTCAAAAACTGAACAATAAGCGCCTGCCTTGATGAGCCCAGTACCTTGCGCACCCCTACCTCGCGCGCCCGGTTGGCCGACCGTGCCGTAGACAGGTTCATGAAGTTGATACAGGCAATGATGAGCACAAACAGCGCAATGGCCGAAAATATGTAAACGTACTGGGCACTGCTGTTAGCTCCCAACTCATACTGGCGGTTCGATTGCAGGTGGATATCCGTAAGCGGTATAATACCGGCACGGATGTAATTACCGCCCTGAGCAAATTTTTTGTACTTGGCTACCCCAAAATGCTGCTGCACCAGTTTGTTAAGCTTTTGCTCAACGCTTTTTACATTAACCGGGTGTTTAAACAGCACGTAGGTATTGTAGGCAAAGCTGTTCCAGTTTTGGGCATTGCTGTTGGGCATTGATGCCATCGACATCAGGTAATCAAAACTGAAATGCGATTGCTGGGGCATATCTGCCATTACCCCTGTAACCTTGTAAGGTTCGTTGGTATTTACCAAAGTTAAAAAGCGACCAACCACCCGGGTGCTGCCAAAATATTTTTGAGCCGCGCTGGCCGACAGTGCCACTGTATGTGGTTCTTTTAAAGCCGTGGCCGCATCGCCTTCCAAAAGCGGCATGGTAAACACCGAAAAAAAGTTGGCGTCGGCATAAGCGGTTTTAGTTTCGTGGACGTTTTCGTTCCCTTTTTTATAACGGATATCTACCGCCGGCAGCAACCTGGTGGCCTGTTCTACCTCGGGCAGCTTAGCCATCAGCTCGGCGGCCATAGGTGGCGATGATATGGCAAGCGAGCTGGCGTTGCCGCCAAACTTAATATCGGTATTGAGCCGGTAAATACGGTCGGCTTTTGTATTGTACCGATCATAGCTCAACTCATCCACTACGTAAATCAAAATGAGTATAAACGTAGCCAGGCCAAGCGCCAGGCCCGAAATATTAATAAACGTAAACCCCTTGTTTTTGAGCAGATTGCGGGTGGCAGTGCGGATGTTGTTTTTGATCATGATAAAGTGATTGACTAATATACCTAAAACATTAGTTATTGCGTCAATGCGCGTACCTTTTGTTAAATAAATGATTGTCAATTACTTAATTTTGGTCATTTTAAGCAGCTGTTCGGTTTTGATACAACTGGCGTTCGGTTTTAAATAACATCATTGCATAAATCTTGTGGTGCGGTCATGACGTTCCTCAGCCATAATTATCACCGCTCAACCATATCGCCGGATGATTATAGACAATATCAACTCTGATTTGCTTAAACAAGATATCAGCCTCGCCCGCTTTGATAAAAATAGGTTTTGCGATGAACGTGTACTGCCGGTACTGGAAGTTAATACATTTAAACCGATATTATTGATAAGCTCTACCCGCTCAATTTAATATCAAATTCCTTTTAAACTGAACAGGGCTTACGCCCACTTCGCGTTTAAACAGCCTGGAAAAATAAGGTAAATTCTCGAAGCCAAGCTGATAAGCTATTTCGGCGATGTTGCTGTCTGTACCCTTTAATAAATTCTTGGCTTCTGATACCAGGAACAGGTGAATAAGCTCGATGGCGGTTTTGCCGGTTTCCTGCTTAAGCAGGTCGCTTAAATAACCCGGCGATATATTTAACTGGGCGGCCATTTGTTTTACCGAAGGCAGCCCTTTCGTTTGCAGCCAGCCTTTATCAAAGTAAGCACTTAAGGCATCATTAAATTTAGACAACGTATTGCCGGATAAGTTCTGGCGATTAATAAACTGCCGTTTATAAAAGCGCTGTGAGTATTTTAATATCGTATCCACATGACCCAGGATGATGTCGCGGCTGTACTCGTCGTGGTTGTTATTGTACTCGGCCTCTATTTTGCGGTAAAGGTCCCACATGGTTTGCTCCTCCTCTGGCGACAGGTGCAGCGCCTCGTTGGCATCGTACTCAAAAAAGCCGTATTTTTTGACGTCGTGGTGCAAGCCGTGGCCGGTTAAATAATCTTCGTGTATAAAAATCAAAAATCCGTTTTCTTCAAACTCCAGCTTGTTCAAGGCCAAAGCCTGGCGCGGTTTAATAAACGACATGGATCCATTATCATGGTCGTACCTGGTGCGCCCGTACATAAACATACCGGATACAAACTTTTTGAAGCCTATGATGTAAAAATCGCCGGTAAACTCGTCTGTACCCAATGAGCATACGTTGTTGCACTCTACAATGTTCATCAACGGTATGCGCGGCGCGGGGGTGCCCGCCGCACGGCTCAGGTCAATAAGGCTTTTATAATGTTTCATAGCACGTTAAATCTACTTTTAAATATCAAATTCAAGGTCACGCCAGTATAAAAAAGCAGAAGCACCGTAGCGGCACTTCTGCTTCATAAACTATCTTTTCCTATTATTTACCGTGGGCAGCCGTAGCCACATCGTTCCAGGCTTCCCAGGTGGCCAGCCTGTCGGCATAAACCTGTTTAACCCATGGCAGGGCAACCTTACCTAAAAATAAGCGCAAAGGTGGGTTTTCTGCATCAATCAGTATAAGTATAGCATCAACGGTAGCCTCGGGCACACCAAACGCATCATCCGTTGTTCCGGCCCTAAACGCTTGTCTCACCGGCTCGTAAGCATCAATCGGTGTGGTGCCTGCGGCAGATGCGCCCGCCCAGTCGGTAGCGAAGCCGTTGGGTTCTACCAGCGTTACCTTGATGCCAAAATCTTTTACCTAGGTGGCCAGGGTTTCGCTTAACCCTTCAACCGCAAATTTTGATGCATTATAGATGCCTAAAGTAGGTAAGGTAGCAACACCTAACACACTCGAAACCTGTACAATATGCCCGTGCCCCTGCTTACGCATTACCGGTAAAACGGCTTGGGTAACCCACAGCAAGCCAAACACATTGGTTTCTATCTGCGCTCTGGCTTCGGCTTCGGTAGTTTCTTCAATTGCGCCAAAAAGCCCGTAACCTGCGTTGTTAATTAATACGTCGATCTGGCCAAATTGCTGCGAAGCCTTTTCGATAGCCGCAAATACGTCTGCGCGCTTATTTACATCAAGCTGCAGGGGTAATAACTGATTGCCGTAGGTTGCTTTTAACTGATTCAAGGTATTGGTGTCGCGTGCGGTAGCAATCACGTTATCACCGCGTTTTAAAAAAGCTTCAGCCCAAAGTTTTCCAAAACCACGTGAAGCGCCTGTTATAAAAATTGTTTTTGCCATTTTCTTTTCGAATAATTTGTTGATCCAAAAGTCGGTTGATTAAGGCCATACAGTTTGCACAAAACAAGGCAATACAGATACATTTTGCGGAAAGCAGTTTATAGGGGGGTATTCTTTATTGGTAAACACTTACGATAGCTGGTGTGGCCATACATTTTAGCACCAAGCTGCATTGCTACCGCTTTGTCCGTTTGGCGGATGGCCGTGATCACTGCAACGACAGGCCCAACAGCACTACATCAGCAGAATAAAAAACGTGATTCGTCTACCTTTTGCCGTGCCATGTCGGTTTAATTGAGCTAATGTCGGCGTACTTTTGTGTCCAACAACAAGAGTGAGGTACCTATTGGCCTGCCTGCAATGCTAAATCATCCATGAATAAAAAAGCATCTATACAACTATTACCCATGCCGATGCAAAGGTACGGGATCAGTGTATCGCCGATGCTGGCCGACTTTAGTACGCTGAATGATGCTGATTTAAGCGAAACACCGCACCGGCACGACTTTTTTTCGTTCTTCTTACTGGAAGATGGTATGCTGGAGTTTGATGTAGATATGCAGCGTATCACTCTTGTGCCAGCATCGTTAGTGTTGCTGAGTCCGGGAATAGTGCACCAATGCACCCAGATTACCAACTTTACCCGCATCTACGCCTTAGACGAAGCCGCCCACAGCAGGTTAAACACCGTATACATGACCGCCTATTTTATGGGCGCCGGCATCGGCACGTTCTTCGGTTTGTTAAGCTGGTCGGCAGGCGGCTGAAACCTCGCCCTGGTGCAGATGCTGCTTCGGAGCGGTGTAGCGCTGTTTATTGTTTGGCTATCGGGTAAAGGTAAACTTTGATGGTAAGGTTGAATAATTTGTAATCGTCAACCATATAGAACTTAACAGGCCAATTATTCAAATATCTTAGCCAGATGCTTTTCCAGCGCAGTAATGCCGCCCTGTTCATCTTTCACCATATCAACCAGCATCCCGTTCTTGTCTATCAAGAACAGGGCAGGAATTGTGGTGATGCCGTACGATGAAAGTAACGGATACTCGTTAGACAACTCAATTTTAGCCGGATAAATGTTTTTCCATTGAGTCATCTGCTCGTGGGCTACGGCTTTTCGCCATTTTTCGGGTGTGTAATCCATATTAATTCCTATCACTTCCAGGCCTTTGTGGTGGTATTTGGTATACAGTTCCTTTACTTTAGGCAGCATGGCCAGGCACGGGCCGCACCAGCTTGCCCAAAAATCGAGCAGTATGTAATGCTTTCCGCGATAGGCCGACAAGCTTACCTGCTCGTTGTTTATACCGGTTTCTGTAAAATCGGGAGCTGTGCCTCCCACTTTGGGTGTTTGCGGTTTAAAGGCAGGCAGTTGCAGGTAGGCATAGATTTGCTTACCCGCAACGCTGTTTTTTACACCCTCCGTAAGCTTTTGGTATTGCGCTGCTAACGAGTCGCGGTATTGGTAACCGGCGTATTTCTTCATTAAAAAGGGGCTCAGGTACGAGTTGGGATGCATGGCTATAAAGGTAAATTCCAACGCCCGTATCCTGTCTTTCCTGATCGAACGTCGGGCACCATCCGTCTCCTTAGCATACTGGCCCGTGGGCGATGCTATTTCCTGAGTAATTATATTTTCGGCTTTATTGAGCCTGTCAAATTCGTGCTGTGTGGCTGAACCGGTCATCACGGATAAATTCACATCATTCTTATTTACAGCAATGGTCATCTCCCCGGGTTCGATAAAAAAGGTACCGCTTTTTTTGTAAGAGCGGTCTTTACCCCGTAGGTTGAGCCACATGGTGGACGGTTCGGCAAGGTAGCCCTTGATGATAAAATTCGGATTGTTGCTGATAACCGAGTCTTTGACGATCTGACCTGCTTCGTTGGTATACCGAATGTCAATGGTATCCCGCGAGTGTGTATCTACCGTTCCGCGTAATGTAAAAGCGTGCTTGCCTGCGGTTTGAGCCTTTGCTGCATAGCTGGCCCAAAAGCATAGCATCATGATGAGGAACGTTTTTGCAGCGGTATAATCGGTCATAATCAAATATACGCGTACGCAGTTAGTTAATTTCAATGTTCAAAAGCTTTTCATCCCGGCGTATTAATAAAGTTACCTTTAGCTTAAGTTGGTTAAAGTACTTATTGTGCCATCAACCCACGGTTTTGTAAACCAGCAGCTGGATACCGGGCTATCTTGCAAGCCGGATGACGGAGACAAAGTCAAGTTTAAGACAAACACTTAACAATCTTGTAAGCAATACATTAATTGTCATTTATTAAACTTCAAAGTACCGCAATTAAGCTGTCAAAGCCGTTATCATTAAGCCCCCCGCATCACTTTTGCTTTAAGAGAAAATAGTTGTAAATTGCCTTTAAATCAACCTAACATGACCGTCAGACATCACAACTCAT
The DNA here is from genome assembly GCA_913775265.1 of uncultured Mucilaginibacter sp. GTDB lineage: Bacteria > Bacteroidota > Bacteroidia > Sphingobacteriales > Sphingobacteriaceae > Mucilaginibacter. The sequence goes on from CAJYJH010000066.1 coordinate 22,666, forward strand.
TTGATTTGCTGAGGATTGCTTTTGCACTTTTTGTCATCATCACACATGCCTACCCGCTTACCGGTATGCCCGAGCTCGACTGGCTTAAACAAATTACCTGGGGGCAAATCAGTTTTTCTAACCTGGCTGTGAGCGGCTTTTTCATTATCAGCGGCTTTTTGGTGACCAAAAGTTCATACCGCAGTGGTAATGTGTTCACATTTTATATAAAGCGGATAGCGCGTATTTACCCGGGCCTATTTATCGTGTTGCTGATTACGGTGCTGCTGGCCTGCATACCCTATACCGGTACTTTGAGTCAGTACGTGCACAACCATAGCCCGCGAAGTTATGTTATCAGCAACCTGATGCTGAGCCTGCAACCCGGTATTGATGGCGTGTTCGAGCAACTTCCCTACGCTAAGGTCATCAACGGGTCTATCTGGACCATTGCTTACGAGGCATGTTTTTACCTTATACTGCCGGTACTTTTACTTTTACCCAAAAAGGTATGGAAGTACGTAACCGGCGCAGTACTTATTTTTTGTTATTTTACCTTTTTGTATTGCGTATTTAACCGCCCGCTGGTGCTGCAAAAAATGGTATACAGCCTACAACTGTACTTTGTGCTCAACTATGGCGCTTATTTTGCCGCCGGTGCCACGCTGGCTGTTTTACCGGTATTTACCCATTTAACCAAACCGGTATTATTAATCTTTATAGTATTAATGGTGGTAAGCCTCGGGTTTAAGTTTTACCCATTTATACAGTACGTGGTTTACCCAGTAGTGGTATTGGGCATTGGCGACTTAGAGCCACCGCAATGGGTGCAGCGCGTGCTCAAAAAAACAGGCGATATCTCGTACGGGATATACTTATACGCTTTCCCGGTGCAGCAAACCCTAATGTTTTATTTCGGACTGACGTACCTGCCCCTCATGTTTTGGACGGCCGTAGTGGCTCTGCCGCTGGGCTACTGCTCATGGCACCTGGTCGAAAAACGGGCCATGCATGCGCTTAACCGGTATTTAAAGCCAAAACCACAGGTGGCGCGTGGAATTTAGGATTGCTTGCCGATGAGCAGGTTTGCATCAGGCTGATCTGACGGGAAAACACAAGTATACTTTGCACGTTTTCCAGCACGTAAAGAGTTGCACTATATGGGCTAACGCCATCATTTTAAACGCAAGTTTATACCTTGATGAAAGTCCTGAAAAAGACTATGTGAAGATAATTTCAGTCAGGCAGTTGCACCTGCTCCTTCGCCATATCCACCTCCCCGTTCCTGCTCCACGCGTTAATATACTTCACCAGCGGGCAAAGGCTTAGTCCAAAAGCTGTGAGGGCATACTCTACCCTGGGGGGCAGTTCTTTGTACTCTTTGCGGCTCACCAGGCCGTCGGCTTTCAATTCGCGCAATTGTTCGGTCAATACTTTTTTGGAGATGCCGGGCACCCGAACATGCAGCTCGCCAAAACGCCGGGCCTGCTTGCTTAGTACATGCATAATGATGAGCTTCCAGCGTCCGCCAATCAGCGCCAGTGTTTCCATAGCCGGGCAGTGGGCTTGGTGTAGGTTACGGTCCATTAGTTACGTTAAGGTTACCACTATTTGTTTTGCAATGCTACAGAAAGGCTGTTTTTGATGGTCAGCATACCTTTCTTTGCCTAACAAAAGTAATTAATCTTTAAATCAAAAAATATGATTTTAGTAACCGGTGCCACAGGCAATTTAGGCAAAGCTACCGTCCATTCGCTTTTAAATGCAGGTACTGATGCAAGTAACATTGCTGCCCTGGTAAGAGACGAAAGCAAGGCAACAGCATTAAAAGAAAAAGGAATACAAGTAAGGCTTGGCGATTATGAGGATGCCGAGTCGTTAACGAATGCCTTCCGGGGTGTGGATAAACTGCTGTTGGTATCTTCTTCGGCAGATATCATACATCGTTTTTATCAGCACCAAACGGTGATTGATGCAGCCAAAGCAGCGGGTGTGAGCCATATAGTTTACACAGGCTTTAACATGCAAGACTTGAAGCACAGCTCCATGGCAAAAGATGTTGATTACCATGCCTATACTGCTGATTACCTGAAGCAAAGCGGCGTACCTTATACCGTGATGAATAACACCTTTTATGCCGACCTCATCCAAATCATCGGTGGCAAAAATATTTTGCAAAATGGCATCACTATCCCGGCCGGAAACGGCAAAGTGCCCTTTTTGCCGATAGCAGAAATGGCCAATACATTAGCGGCTGTACTCAGCTCGCCCGGCCACGAAAACCGGGAGTACACTATTGCGGCAGACACCGCTTACTCCTTTGCCGATATTGCGAACATGCTGTCGGACATTACCGGTAAGACCATACCCTACCACCCGGTTGAAATCGAAGCTTACGTTGCGCAGTTGATAGAACAGGGCGTATCTCAGGATGATGCCGAGTATTTGAGCAGGTACGCCGTGGCCATTGCCCGGGGAGAGTTTGAAACAAATACAAGCAATGTGCAACAGCTATTGGGCAGGCCTGCAATGGGTTTAACGGATTATTTGCGGAGCGTATACCATCAATAATTGCCGGGGCCACGTTTAGTGCTATAATGAGCCATGGCCCCATTGCCAAGGTAGCCTGCACTGTTTTGCCTCGGCTTTCTGGTAAAAGCGTTGAGGCGACCTTAATCATGGGTTTAAAATTTGCCTACCTCGTAAAATACAGCACCACTACCAGCCGCGTGTTTTCAGACACTTCTGTAGAAGAAAAAGTTAATTGGTGGCCATTCAAGGTTTTAATATCTGAAGCACTGATGGTACCGTAGGCATCTCTAAAGGTCAGCAGGGTTCCGGCAGCATTGATGCCATACGTGCCACTGCTGGTACGGTCAAACAAATATTTGCCGTCGGCAGTAAACGTAAGGTTTTGAATTGGAGGCAAATCATATCCTTGGGTGCTTTTGGCAGCGCCAGTGGTGACATCAAAAACGCTGAGTTGAGTTTGCTGGTGTTTCCACTCACCTATAATCAGTTTGTTATCAATAGTTAACAATTTCTCAGGCTCCGACTCGCCACCGTCTTCTTTTTGGCAACTGATGCCTGTAACCATCAACACAACAGCCAGCACCAGTGCAGAAACAGATTTACTCATAGCAATATTTACAACTTAAACGTTTAAAATTCATCTGTATTTCAGTGCCTCTGGTTTTAAATGACGCAGTTTATCCTCGGGTATTATTTGTTATGATGAAATAATGATGACAACATACCCGGTTGCGGATCTGAAGACCAACGTTTGATCTGCGCAGCAACTACCGCGATTTGTCCACCTTTTACCTCTTTCCGGCAATTTTATTCTGATACACTTGCCTTAATTTTGTACCCGGCAACATCAAGGTTACCATGATTGATGACTACTGATCATGAATAAAAAAGCATCTATACAACTGTTAGCCATGCCCATGCAAAGGTACGGGATCAGTATATCGCCAATGCTGGCCGACTTTTATATGCTTGAGAATGCCGAGCTGACCGAAACACCGCACCGACACGACTTTTATTCAATGTTTTTGCTGGAGGATGGTGTACTTGAATTTGATGCAGACTTGCAACACCTAACCCTGATGCCAACATCGTTATTGCTTTTGAGTGCGGGATTAGTGCACCAATGCACCCGAATGCAAAACATTAAGGGCTGGGTGATGGCCTTTGATACCAAGCACATTGAACAGCCCGCACAGATAGCACTGCAAAACTTTGCACAACAGATATTATTCATCAGCCTGAACCCTGCCGATTTACCGCTGATTAAAAACCTGCTCGAAGCAATATACCAAAGCGTAAAAACTACCGGTACCGATTACTACCTGATCAAATCGATGCTGAATACTTTGTTTTATAAGCTATTAGATCTGGGTCGGACAAACCAACCCCAAGCCGACGCACCGCTTTTAGTGAGGCCCGTTGCCATCACCCGGCAATTTTTGGGCTTGGTAAAACAGCACTACCTGTTGCAAAAAAAGCCCTCGTGGTACGCCGAACAAATGAGCATCAGTACCGGCTATTTAAACGACACGCTGAAAGCCGCGACGGGTATGGCGGCAACCTATCATCTGCAACAAGAGGTAATAGCCGAAGCGCAGCGTTTGCTGCTTTACACGTCTAAAAGCGTTAAACAAATAGCAATGTACCTGGGCTACCCCGACTATAAATATTTTATCAGGCTGTTTACCAAAACGGTTAAAACATCGCCTGCCAAATTCCGCGAACAGGGCTCCGCGCCCCCGGGCGCAAATTAACGCACACCTATATTTACCATACCTATATGAAAAACAAAAAAGTGTTAATTACCGGTGCCAGTGTGGCCGGTAATACCTGCGCCTGGTGGCTGAGCCGACAGGGCTTTGAAGTAACCGTAGCCGAAAAAGCCGAATGGTTTAGAGACGGCGGCCAAAATGTGGACGTGCGCGGCCTGGCTCGTGATGTATTAAGAAAAATGGGCCTGGAAGATACCGCCAAACAGCTATGCACCGGCGAAGTTGGCACCGACTGGGTAGACGAGCAAAACCGCACCATTGCACGCTTTGCCGTAGAAGACATTGGCGACGGCCCCACCTCCGAAATGGAAATCATGCGGGGCGACATCTCCCGCATCATCTACGAACCCGCCAGCCGGAAAGCCACTTACCTGTTTAACGAAAGCATAGCCCGTATTGAGCAAAACAATGACGTTGCCATAGTAACCTTTGCCGGCGGCAGGCAAGACACCTTTGACCTGGTAATTGTGGCCGAAGGCGTAGGCTCCGCCACCCGCCAAATGCTATTTGCAGGTCAAAACCGCATGCGTTACCTAAACCTCACCATTGCCTACTTTGCCATACCCGGCAAACCCGGCGACGGGCAGTTTGCGCGGCAGTACAATACCGTTGGCGGCAGGGGTGCCACCCTTAAACCAGGCCGCGACGGTAAACTGCGGGTATATATGGGCATCTACAAAAAGCCCGGGCAGGAAAACCGCTTGCCCACGGCGCAGCAAAAACAGTTTATGCAGGAGCGCTTTGCCCATGATGGCTGGGAGTTTCCGCGTATTTTAGAGGGCATGCACCAACCGACAACTTTTATTTTGAGGTATTGCGACAGGTTAAACTTAAATACTGGCACCAGGGCCGCGTAGTGCTTACCGGCGATGCCGCCTGGTGCGCCACCCCCCTTTCGGGTATTGGTACCACGCTGGCTATTGTGGGCCCTTACGTGTTGGCCGGAGAGTTGAGCAAAACCGACAACTATGCCCAGGCTTTTGCCAACTACCAAAAAATCATGCAACCGTTTGTCAAAGAAGGGCAAGGCACACCGCAATTTGTCATCAGCGCGCTTTGGCCCCGCACCCGCATCGGCCTCCGGTTTTTACGCGCCGCCATGAAGGTAGCCGGCAAACCCGCCATACGCAAACTGTTTTCAAAGGTCTTTTTGCGTAACTCCAATCAGATTAAACTGCCTGATTATGGGATGAAGACGGAATAAGCACAAAAGCCCAAGCCCGCATTAATCTCCCCCTGATGGGGGAAATACTTTTTTGCTTATCCTATAAACAGCATTTTTACCGGCTCATCTTTAAATCGCAGCTTCAGTTTAGGTTTTTTCAGCCACGCTTTATCTCCTGGACGGCGCATGAGCCGCCATAAAACCAGCCTAACGGCCGACTTATTTTAGTGATTTGATGAGTTTGACCAAACAAAGTTGCCCCTGGCTGATTTGCTTACAGTCATGGCTTCATCTAAAATATCCATCTACAGTGCCCTTGCTGCTAACCTGTTAATTGCTGTTACCAAGTTTATTGCCGGTACCATCAGCAAAAGTTCGTCGATGCTGGCCGAAGCTATCCATTCGCTGGTTGATACGGCCAATCAGTTGCTGCTTTTACTGGGTATCAGCCGTAGCAAAAAGGCTCCCGACAGTAACCATCCGTTTGGTTATGGCAAAGAGCTTTATTTCTGGTCGTTCATCGTTTCGATCCTCATTTTTGGTTTGGGCGGTGGTTTATCCATTTACCAGGGCATCATTCACATCATCCACCCCGAAGAGCTGGGCAGCCCCACCATAAGCTATATTGTGCTGGCCCTGTCCATCGCTTTTGAGGGCACCTCGCTGGTCATCGCCATTAAGGAATTTAACAAGGTTAAAGGCGACCTGTCGTGGTGGGACGCTATTGTAAAGAGTAAGGACCCATCCAGTTTTTTGGTACTGTTTGAAGACAGCGCTGCCGTGGCCGGTTTGTTTATTGTGCTCATCTGCATGTTTTTAAGCCATCAGTATCATTTACCGTGGTTAGACGGATTGGCCTCACTGCTGGTGGGTTTACTGCTGGTTGCAGTATCGGCCATTTTGGCCCGCGAAAGCCGCAGCCTGCTGATGGGAGAAGGCATTGCACCCGAAACCAAGGTTAAACTAACCGCACTAGTAGAGCGGCACCCGGCGGTAAGGCAGGTGCAGCATATCCTGTCTACCTACCAGTCGCCGCGCGAAGTAGTGCTGATGCTGATTGTTGCCTTTAAGGATGACCTGACTACCACCGACATTAACCTGGCAATTGATGAGATCAGGCAAAACGTAAAAAACGAGTTTAAGCTTGTGCGTTTTGTAATCATCCAGCCCGAAACCATGCACGAAACCACGTTTATGGAGTAGCGAACGCTGGGGATCGCTGAAATTTAGCCTATGGCCGGATACTATTCCAACCATAGGCTGCCGCAGTTATTTAGCTCCGGCAAATTTATTCTTGTTCTTTTGGGCGAAGTCGGCAAACGAGCGTGGCTCATGGCCGGTTAGCCGCAGCACCTCCTCGCCCAGGTCGTGGTCGTGGTTTTTGGCTACCACTTCCGCATACTGCTCAATGAGTCCGTTGGCCAGCCACCTTGATGCCCCGGTGGCCCTTAGCAGTACCCGGAAAGCAAACGCAGGCAGATGAACGTACCGCACCTTTTTGCCGATGGCATCCGATATCTGCGAAGCAACCTCTTTCATGTTCAGCACCTCCGGACCATTAAGGTAATAGGTAGCCCGCTGGTGGTTGCCTTCTGTTAACACATGGTAGGCCACCCGGCCAATATCCTCAGCATCAATGTAACCGACCAGCCCCTTGCCGCCTACCTGTGGCAAATAGCCTTTGGAAATGGGTTGGGTCATGGTTAAAAAGTTTTGCATAAACGCCGTAGGCTTTAAAATGGTCCAGGCTATACCCGATGCCCGCATGTAATGATCAATGTAGGCATGTGTTTTGGCCCATGGCACCGTCGACCGTAAATTGGCGTCGGACGCAGATACCCTTACGATGTAGTTAATCTGTTGTTGTTTGGCTATGTCGATAGCTGTTTTTTCTGATTGCAGTTGTTTCTCGTTAGGCGGGCTAACCAAAAACAACGTGGTGCAGCCCTGCATCGCTGCCTTCAAACTTTCGGGGTTGTCAAAATCACCCGGCACGGCCTCTATCCCCTGGTTACGCAGTTTTTCTACCTGTTCCGGCTTTCGGCACATCGCCTTAAACGATTTTTGGTTCTCCTTAAGCAACTGACACAGCTTTTGTCCTATTACACTTGTAGCTCCGGTTACTAAAATCATAATTCAATGGTTTGTATTTAGTTTAATCATCTCAAATACAGTATTTTAAAACTCAATCCTGGCAGAATATATTTAAGTTAAAAGTGACTGGTAGTCATTTTTAAATCAAAAAAAATTATGCTTTCATTCCGCTTACGATGATCTCTGCATACGTTTTGAGCAAGTCCTTTTTTTTAAGTTTTATTATCTCTTCAATAAATACTTTTTTAGCTTCAATAAAATTCATCAGGCCCATACAGCTTCCCCATATCAGGTAGGTACAATACGATGGGTCGAGATGTGGTTTAATTAAACCTGCCGACTGGCATTTAATGAGGTGGTTGGTAAAGTAGTTCTTCATCTCCAGGCTTATGTTTAAATAGCTCTGGATATCGCTCTTAAAGTCGGGCCGTTCCATGTAAATGATCAGCTCAAAATATTTTGGGTACTTTAAATAATACCGGTAAAAGGCCATAATCATTTCCTGCAAGGCCGTTAGAGGGTCGTTCTCCTTTTGTTCGGCTGCTTTAAAATAATTGAGCAATACCTGTAAGGCCTTAACGCTGAGTTCAGCAAGTACATCGTCCTTTCTTTTATAGTATTTATAGATAGTGCCTTTGGCCACGTCCAGATGCGACAGCATCTTATCGATGGTAAAATCATGGGCGCCAACCTCGCCCAGCACCCGGTCGGCCGCGCTGATGATTTGTTGCTCCCTTTGCAACTTCGGAAGATGTTTGTTCCCTGTAGTCATAAAAGTGAACGTTAGTCACTTTTATGACATTAAAGTGCTGATAATTGTTTGTGAAGGTTAAAAAAAATTTAATGTCGCTTTCTGTATACCTCACTGCTAACATGCTCACCTGGCAGATGGTTGTAATCAACGTCAACCATCCGCAAAAAATCAAGTTATACATAAGAGATTTTTACTGAATCAAAAAAATTACCCCGTCGGCATTCAAAGCGCTTTTTAGCTTTGCTCCATGATAAATTTTTGTTCATGATGAAAAGCTTTTTTCTTCAGGGCCTGGCTTTCGCGCTGCTATGGGCATCGGGCGCGGTGGCGGTAAAGTTTGGCATACGCTCGGCAGACCCATTGGTGCTGGCTGCCATGCGCTTTGTGTTTACCGGAGTACTTTTTGCGCCTTTTTACCTGCTTAACCCACAAACCCGCTTTGTGCCGCGCGGTACCGAATGGCAGCAGGTACTCATTTATGGCGCACTGAACACCACCATTACTTTGGGCGCATTTTCTGTGGCGCAAAAATATGTGTCGGCAGGCATCAGCAGTTTATTTATTGCGGTTACGCCATTGTTCATTTTATTTGCCAGCACGCTGTTTCTGGGGCGCAAAATGGTGCGTACCGAGGCGGGCGGAATGCTCATTGCATTTATGGGTATAGCCGCAGCATCATTTGGCAGTACGGCGCAGGGGCATATCCATCCGCTTGGAGTTTTGTTTTTGGTGGTTTATGTGCTGGCTTACACCGGCAGTGCCATTTACTTTGCTAAAATTAAAAGTACCCTCACCACCGGTGTTTTTAACGTGTGGCAGGTACTTTTGGGTGGTGCGATGCTCATACCTGTGGCCATATTGTTTAAACAGGTGCACATAGCCCATGTAGACGGCTGGCTGATTGGCTCGCTTTTGTACATGGCGGTGGCTCTATCTTTTGTGGCCAACCGTTTGTGGCTAAACATGGTTAAGGTTGATTCGGTTAACGCGGCCAACTGGCTTTACCTGGTGCCCGTACTGGGTTATGTATATGGTTACATTTTACTCGGCGAACCTATAGGCTTGTGGAGCGTAGCCGGCACCGTGCTGGTTTTAGCCGGACAAATGCTGAGCCGGAGCAGATCAGTAAAAAGCTTATAGAAAAGTTATGTAGGGCAACTTTAAATAAAAACGCAACCTGTCCTCACTCTGATCGCAGATTGTTAGTATAATTACTGTTGCGAAAGCTTAGCTTGCACCAACCTAATCCAGGACGAACAAAAGACATGATGCCAAAGCCAAAAGCACTAAAAATAACGCTTAAATTGACAAAACTTTAGCAAACGGTGTTTTTATCGCTACAACACATCGTTTATAATATGGGACAGATTGTCTAAATCAAAGGGCTTTTCGATAAACCGGTCTGCACCGGCTTCTTTGGCAATGATTTTACCGTCGATAGCCGCCGAGAAGAGAATGACCGGAATATGCGCTATTTCGGACGTTTTTTTAATTATCCTGGTCAGCTGATCTCCGCTCATTAAAGGCATCCAGATATCTAAAAGCAGTACATCAGGCTGCTCTTTGATAGCCTGCCTGATCAATCGATTACTTTCTTGTTGGATTAAAACGTTAAAACCTGCGTAACTCAACAGTATACTGGTAACATCAAGTATACTTTCATCATCATCACAAACCAAAACCGTACGGGGGGAATTACTCATGCATCTGTGTAGTTACAATAATGGTGCCTATAACTTACAGGGCAACAGGTAAATCAAACCAGAATGAGCTTCCTTTATGCAAAACACTCTCCACACCTATTTTGCCCCCATGGCGCTCAATAATATCTTTGCAAAGATAAAGCCCGATACCAAAGCCTTTAACTGATTTCATGCTCTCGCTCTCCACTCTGAAAAAGCGGTTAAATACAAAAGGTAAGTCTTTGGGAGATATACCCATTCCTTCATCGGCTACATTTACATGTGCCCGCCCACCGCGCGTGATACAGGCCACGCAAATAGTGCTGCCCGGCGGCGAATATTTTACAGCATTATTAATAAAGTTGATCAATACCTGTTCAATCTTATCCTGATCGGCATTAACAGGCGTATATTCTACCGGTGCAAAAACTACCTTGTGAGTGGTTATGGTTGCCAGAGATTCGTCTTCGGCCTGCTTAACCAATGCAGCCATATCAAACGCAGTACGCTTAAGCTGTATTTGGCTTTCACCCATGCGGGCCACATCCAAAAAGCCTGTAATCATGCTGCTCATTTTGTCTACCTGCCGTTTGGCCTTGGCCGTAAGGTCTAAAACTGCCTGATCTTCTGTTTTTTTACCTTTTAAGGCTAACACCTGCACATACCCGTTAAGCGCAGTTAGCGGCGAGCGCAATTCGTGGCTAACAATGCCGATAAAATCCATTTTACGCTGCTCTTCCTGCTTGCGTTCTGTAATGTCGGCAATAGTACCCGAAAAATGTTCGGGACTGCTGCCATGGGCTTCAAATATTTTCCCGGTGGCACGCACCCAACGCAGCTTTTTATCATGATAACCGATGATCGGGTATTCCAGATCATACTCCTGACGGTTGTTAATTGCAACCTCAATAACTTGTTTAACACGGTCCCGATGGCTTTCTTCGATCTGCTCCGAGGCAGCACTGTAAGGCATCAACTCATCTACGTGGTAACCAAACAGCTCTTTAAGGCGGTTAGATGGCACAAATTCGTGTGTTTTCATATTCATGTACCAAGTACCCAGATTTGCCGACGAGACTGCCAGGCGCAGGTTTTCCTCCTGTTCTGCAAGCTTTGCATGCGTATTAGCCAGCGTTTGATGAAGTGCCTCGGCGCGTTCTATAGCATCAATTTCGCGGGTTACGTCGATATTGATGCCAATAAATCTTACCGGTGTTTTGCTTTCATCCTGTTGTACCCGGCCCCGTGCCTTAATCCAGCGGCGCTGGCCCGTAACACCATGCCTGATCGGGTAAAGCAAATCGGCATCGCGCTGATACTGTATCCCATCGCTTATGGCTTGTTGAAGCAGCGTAATATAGGCAGGGTCAACAATTTGCATAATTGCATCCAGGCTTACTTCGCCGTTTAACGGTAAACCAAACATGTTGCGGTACTCGGTATTCAGTTCCAGCCGGTTATCTGCAAAATCCAAAGTCCACAGCCCGAGTTGAGCACCACCAATAGCCAAGTTAAGTTTAAGCTCGGTTTCTAATAACAAGGTGTGGGCCAGTTGCAATTGCTCGTTAGTGGATATCAGTTCTTCGTTCAAAGCAGCCAGCTCTTCATTAGCGGCGCTCTGCTCTTCGTTTACGGTAGTTAACTCCTCATTAGCATTCTGCAACTGGTTTTCACTTGCCTCCAGTAATTTGCGGGCTTTAACCGTTTCGGTAATGTTTATAACGGTAGCCATAATGGCTTCGGGCTTGCCATCGGCATCCAATAACGGATCATAGGTAAAATCTATATAAACGCGGTTAATAGTGCCGTCTGTTTCTGCAATATCGGCACTAAGTTCGGGTATAGCCAGCGGCTCGCCGGTATCTAAAACCTTCCGGAGCATTGCCGGAAAGGGCTGCCCTTTTACCTCCGGAAATACATCGGTAAGCCGCTTGCCTAACACCTCGTCTGCCTTGCGCGTCCATATCTTGAGCATCGGCTCGTTGGCAATCTCTATAACCAGATCGTGCCCTTTAAGGATGCACATACCCATCGGGGCCGACATCACCATCTGGCGCAACCGATGTTCGCTCTGCTCAATAGCTTTGCGTGCTTTAACCTGCTCGGTAACCTCGATAGCCATATCAATAATACCCACCACGTGGCCATCTTCAATAAGCGGTGTATAGGTAAAATTAAAGTAACCGGTTTCGATTTGCCCGTTACGCTTCAACTGTACGGGTGTATCATAACCATAAACCGGCTCACCTGTCTTGTATATTTCAGTCAATAAATGATAAGCCGGTTGGCCGTCCAGCTCCGGAATTGCCTGCAGCAGCGGCTGACCAACAATACCGGCTTCCTGATCGAGTAGGGTTAGCATAGCTGGGTTTGCCGCATCAATCATCAGATTTGCCCCCCTGAAAACGATGATGGCTGCGGGAGATTGCTCAATGATACGGCGCAGGTTATGTTCACTTTCGCGGCTCTTGGTGTGCAGGGCAGCATTATCGGTATGCGCCATTTCCAGATCGATCACCTTTTTGCGCAAGTTTAGTTTGCCAACCACTTGCCTGGCCAAAACCTTTAAAGCGCGTTGCTGCGCTTCATCAAGACGCCGGGGCTTATTGTCTATCACACAGAGCGAGCCAAGGGCGTGCCCCTCATCGTCCACCAGCGGCATGCCTGCATAAAAGGTAATATGCGGATCGCCCGTTACCAGCGGATTATCCTTAAAACGCTCGTCAATGTTTGCATCTTCCACCTGCATCAGTTCGGTAGGCTGCTGTATAGCGTGGGCACAAAAAGATTGAGACCGCTCGGTTTCGGTAACATCCAATCCTTTGCGCGATTTAAACCACTGGCGGTCCTGATCTACCAAACTAATGAGCGCTATCGGCGTTTGGCAAATGGCAGCAGCCAGCTCAGTAAGTTCGTCGTAATCTTGTTCAGTTGCAGTATCTAAGATTTTATAGGCTTTTAAAGCAGCCAGGCGCTGCTGCTCAGGGGAAGCGAAAGGCGTAATCGACATAGTTGAAATAATAACCGGAACTTACCGTAAAGGTAAACAAATTTCACAAAATGTAAATTATGTTCCTGATGGTTGCCGGTGTTCAGAACACTACGTTAACGGGCCTTTTTTATTCCAGACTGAGGTTGGTATTACCGCCAAACTTATAGCTAATTCGCCGCTTTGCCAGTCTGGCGCAAGGTTGGCAACAACACCAACATCATGCTAAATGGTGTGTTTTTAGATAATTGCCTCGCCTCTCAAAAACAGGCTAAAAACTCCATATAGCGCTGCACGCCAAGCGCCAGGTGACTTTCGGACACGTTATGCTCCATGCCGTAAAAGGCAAACGGCGGCTGGTAGTCGGCTTTTACGTATTCAAAGCTTAGCTCAAAGGGTCGGGTGAGTTCGGCAAGCGGGTATTTGTATGGGCCGGCTGGGGTCAGCTCATCTTCTTCTACCCCTAACGATATAGCCAGCACTACCTTTTTGCCCTGCATGCGGTACCCGCTTTTGCTGCCGTAGGCCCAGCCGTGGGTCAGCACTTCATCAAACCATTTTTTGAGCAGGGCCGGACTATTAAACCAGTAATACGGAAACTGGAATACGATCTTGTCGTGCTGCTCCACCAAACGCTGCTCGGCCGGCACGTCTATCTTTTCGTCGGGGTAAGCCTGGTACAACTGGTGTACGGTATATTGATCGGGGTGTTTAGTCAGTTCTTCTACCCATCTTTTGTTGATGTTTGACTCGTGGATATTGGGGTGCGTGACGATGATTAACGTTTTCATGGAATGATCTTGTTTACTTATTTGATACAAAACTAAGAGGTACTGTTCCGTTTTGTATATTGCCTGCCCATTGTTAGGTACTATCAAAAATGTAAGTAATGAGCGCCATTAAACCTACCTCAACCAATTTTTCGAACAAAACAGCCCTGAGCGACGAGTGCCCCGAGGCCTATGCCTCAAACATCATTGGCGGGCAATGGACTTTGGTAATTTGCTCCTGGCTGCTTTTAGGTAAGCTGCGCTTTAACGAACTAAAAAAACGCTTGCCCAACATCACCGAACGCATGCTCACCCTGCACCTGCGCAAGCTCGAAGAAAATAAAATAGTAAAACGCACGGTATACGCCGAAGTACCGCCCCGTGTGGAGTACGAGCTAACCCCTATCGGCTACGCCTTACAACCGGTAATAACCGAACTGGAAAGATGGGGCGATAGTCATAAAAAGCTGACGGAGGAGTAAGGTAAAAGCGAGCGATAGCTAATCGACATTTTCCTGTCCGGCGGCCGACTTACTTTACCGTCCCGATTAGGCCGACGAAGGGCTGCACACCCACCTGTTAAGTAGCGATTGGGTAAGCATGCATAGGAAGTGAACCTGCACGGTAAAATACGGCGCCTAATTCAGCACGATTGCTTGGAGCTTGTTGACTTTAAAACGCCATTACATCTTAAAGTAGAACATTATTACTTTTGATTAACAAGCGAATCTAAAATTTTAACAAAATAATTGTCCTTATCATCAATGCTGCGCGGTTTCCCGGCAGCGATCATCGGGTAGGTGATCTGTATGGAGCGCAGTATGCCGTTTTTGTCTAAAAAAAGATTGCGGGGTAAGGTTGATAAGGCTAATTGGTTTTCGTACCACTTTCCGTCTACCAGCACCCGGTAATTAAAATCTTTATCTTTTAAAAAGTTGCGCAACTGTCCGCCATCGGCACTGTCTTCGGTGATTGATAAAAAGTTTACTTTGTCTTTATACTTTTCTTTGAGCTTACTTAAATCGGGCATTTCTGCAATGCACCAGGTACAGTAGATTGCCCAAAAGTTGATCAGTGTGGGTTTGCCTACTAAGTCATTCGAGGTAACTTCCTTACCATCAAGATCAGTCATCTTAAAATACGGCAGTTTTTTGTCTAAAAATAAAAAAGTAGAATCCTGCTTAAACTGAAACTTGAAATTTGCCGATGCGGCCAAGCCCGACTCTCTCCTTTTGGTAACACCCAAAGTGTAATAATTAATGACCGTATCTTTTTTAATAACTTTATGATAAATGATGGCATTAACATCGTGCGTAGCCGGCACAGCCTTCCTCGTTTTATTATAAGCGTATCGTATTTGAGCTTCATCCTGGTAAGTGCCATCGGCCGAAATGTACAACTGGTGCTGCGCAAAACTTTTACAGGCAAATAAAAGAAACAATAAGGTTATGGCTTTCATGTAATTGCTTAGATTGATAGCCAAGGTAGCGATTGTTGCCACCCAATAATTTCTTTTATATTAGCTGAAGTTAATTATATTTTAACTAACAGTTTTTAAGATTCAACTGTTGTAGTTTATTACGTAATTCAATTGACCAAAAGTCTGATGATACGCCTTATTGTACGTGTACTTATAACACTCGTTAAATTTTTGGCTGCACTTTGCGGCGTTATTTTTGGCGTATACCTGTTTATACTGAGTGCCTTTTGTCCGTCGGAGTATATGCTGAATGTATTAGTTTTGCTGGGTAGCTTGGTGCTTATTGGAGGTGGCATCTTTCATGCACTTACAGCCTTAACTAACGTCAGGCGCATTGGATAGCCTCAATTATTAAACCTTTACAGCTATGCGCTTTACAGCTCCCATTTATTACCCTGTTCAACAAGAAAACAAACATCTGGTATTAAGGTGCATTAAAACTGCTTTGTTAAATAAGCTGGCCGACAATATAATTGTAAATGAAAACCAAGTAGTATACCGAGGGAGTACAGGCCATCCAACCAGATCATTTTTTAGCCATATTGACAAAGGCAGTTTTACACTGGTTGGTAAGGGCTCGAATTATGTCTTGATTAATCAGTATACAATGCAAACGTATTTTATCTGGATGGCATTTATAGGGTTAACTGCAGGATTCATAGTTAAATGGTGGTTTGGCATCATTGCCCCCATTGTGCTGGGTGGCATTAACTGGACGATAACCTATTTTCAGCAGCAAAAATTTACGGCGCAGCTGGCAACAGATATTAATGTGTTATGTAAGGCTGCGGGCTCTCAGGGGTAGACTTTTATTTAATTGCGGCAATTTATATCAAAATTGTATTCCAATAATAGGTTGCATGTCAGTCGCCATCACCGCCCCCACCATCACAATCTCCGTCACCACCATCGTAACAATGAATATCGCCGCCAGTTTCCCCGCCGCCGCTATCATCAACATTAAAGTTACCACCCCTTTCGCCGGCCATTACAAACTTGAAACAGAACACATATAAAAACAGCAATGTTAGATCAACCTCCTCGTCCAGCACGGTAAGCACGTAGTTATCAGCGTTGGTAAAACCGTAGGATGCTTTGTAAACGTAGATCCGTGCCATTTCGTGGTCGGCATCGCGCACCGAATACTGGTTTTCGCTATGCCAAACCAGGTCGATGCCGCGGGCGTAGTCGCACAGCACCATTTTACGAAAACGATATTCGGCACGCAGGGTAACCGGTGGCACATTGCCAATTACCTCGACCGAACTACTGCCCCAAAACCAGCTTCCTGCACGCCTTACCCAATCAATGGTAAAGGCAACATCACTACCCACGCCTGTAAAGGCTTTTTTGCTACCCAGCCAACCCACGCGCGCTATTTTAAACCCACACACCGGCTGATTAACGGGTTTGGTAATATTTATTCGTGATGATGATGTCTCGATTTCGAACTTGAGCATGTGGCGCGTGACAGGTTTTTACAGACTAATGATTTGACAGCAATCATAAACAATCAGGCTCAGGTTTGCAAGCGCCCCGGCCCCCTGTAATGGGGAGTAACCCCTCCTGAATCCTCCCCGGAAGGGAGGACTTTTGATTGGCGTGATTGTAGTCAATTCTGTTAATTTTTAAAATTCAGTAAATTCCGGTTCAGACAAAAAGAAGCGCAAAGGCCTACGGCAATACTTTTTTTTCGCTTTGCACTGGCTAAGCACAAGGCAGAGTTGCGCATTGCAGCCGCACTAAAACTTACGCTAAAGTGTGCCCACCCGCTTGTAAATTAAAGTCATCCCCTTCGGGCACGATTTAGGTGGGTGCCATCCATTTATAAAAATATCCTGCTACCTTGCCCCCCTATTCAACCTACCGATGAATTTTAAATTGTTTTTAACACTTATAGCCCTGCTTGTGGCGTTTGCACATGCGGCCTCCGCACAGGAGCCGTACCGCCGCGAACGTGCTACCCTGGACATTACTACATCAGTAGGACTGGCCGATAAACATACGCGCGACTACTTTGGCACTGCCTTTACCGCCGGGTTGCGCAAAGAATGGCCGCTCGACAAGTATATATCATTACACGCCACGGCCGACTACCTTACAATGTCGGGCAAACATAGCGCGCCTGCGCTTAACCTGGTTAACCTGGGTGGCGGTATCAGCATTTACCCTAACA
>CAJYJH010000067.1 GCA_913775265.1 uncultured Mucilaginibacter sp.
GTGACGTTTGGCGGAGCTTTTTCTAATCATTTACTGGCTACGGCCGCTGCCAGTGCCAGGTTTGGGTTTAAAACAACTGGCTTTGTTCGCGGAGAAGATGTGCAAAACAACACATTATTTTTGTGCCGCTTGCACGGCATGAACCTGATATTTACCGACCGCGAAAGTTACAAAAACAAGCCTGAGTTATTTAACAATCACTTTGCTGAAGATGCCGAAGCTTATTTTATTGATGAGGGCGGCGCCTCTACTGAAGCAGTAAAAGGCTGCAGCGAACTCGTTACTGAACTACCCATTATTTACGATCACATTTTTTGCGCTTGCGGTACCGGCACTACTGCGGCAGGTGTAATTACCGGCTTGCAACAGCAGCAAGCGCAGTCGACTTTTCACGCTATTCCAGTTTTTAAAAATGGTGACTTTATGCGGCAAGAAATAGACGCCTATTTAAAGACACCAACAGATTACCAGTTGCACACAGCTTACCATTTTGGCGGCTATGCTAAAACCACGCCTGAGTTAATTAAATTTGTTAAAGGCTTTGTGGCGTCAACCGGTATTTTAATTGAACCGGTGTATACCGCCAAAGTTCTGTACGCTGTTTTAGACCTCGCCAGTCAAAATCATTTTGAACCCGAAAGTAACATTTTAGTTATACATAGCGGTGGCCTTTTCGGCTTGCTCGGGCTCGAACATAAATTTTAGCATCACTTTTCTTTTAATTGAAATCAAGCAAACTATCTATTTGCTCATCTTAAATACTATTTAACTTCAAGACATCTACATTCAGCCCACCTTATTTAGACAAATATTAAATCTTAACAATAAACTTAATATCAGTATTTTAACTGGCTGACATGCATGTTTTATACAAACCTAACAGCACTTTTAATACACTATTGGCCTTATCATTTTTTTATCCTAATCATGCACTTATTTTTCGTATTAAAAAATATTGTGCTAAGACATTTTAGAGTAACAGATATTAATAATATCACCCTCACTAATTCGTTACTTATACATTAGCGTACTTTTCATAAACAATATGCTATTATTGCGTTATTCTCTTGGTTGCAGATTGCGACAAATATGATAATAATTGTCACCGCTGCAATCAATAGTATAAACTATTAATTAAACAAATCATAAGGAACACAGGACTACCTTTAAGATGAGCAAACAAACGGAAAAACTAAAGAAACAACTTCTCGAAATCTCTGATGTAGTTAACGCCTTTCAATCTGAAGCCGTACAGGTAAAGATTGTCGACCGGCTTTTAGATTCAATTTTGGAAGACCGGGATGGCGATGAAGCCACCTCCAGAAAGCCACGGAGCTATGCCGACGGCGAATCCAGACAACGGGAGAGTATCAGAAAACCTGGTGCTACCAAGGTATTAAACCAGCTTTTGCAAACAGACTTTTTCGATCAACCACACTCTATTGCAGACATTGCTACCCATTGTAAAGACCAATACGATTCTGATTTTAAAACTTCTGAATTGTCGGGTATATTATTAAAATTGGCTAACGAAAGTAAATTACGCCGCGAACGCAGCGAAGAAAATAACCGCTTTGAATACGTTAAAGCGTAATCAAGCAAAAACGATTTTCAAACGAGAGGCCTCATGCCCCCTCATTTGAAAATCGTTTTTTATTTTAAGTCAAACAGGCTTTCTACACCTAATATTTTACGTGAAGTAAAACCTTCGGCATATTTAGCCTGTATTGAACGACCCATCTCACGGGCGCGAGCCTCTACCCCAACAATAAATTCAGGCGACGAAATATAGGTTTGTGGTTCCTCTTCCCACTCCGGGTTATGAAACTGCGAACCGTAAGCCATTACGCTGGCAATCTTAGTATCCCAGTAATCAGTTACATCAACTACCACATCGGGTTTGATATACATATCCTGTATAAAATGCAATAGTTGCTTTGGCCTCCAGGCCTCTTGCGGTTGCCCGTTATCAAACGTTTCGATTTTACGCAGGCCTGATAAGAAACATGCTGTTTGCACCAAATCACTTGCCCGGCCATGGTCGGGATGCCGGTCGTGGTAAGCGTTGGTTATTACAATTTCAGGCTGATAACGCCGTATTACCTCAATTACCTTAAGTTGATACTCTTTGGTGTTCTCAAAAAAGCCGTCGGGTATGCCTAAGTTATCTCTTACAGCCAGATTCAATATTTTCGCGGCTGCGGTAGCCTCATGTAAGCGTATCTCGGCAGAGCCGCGCGTTCCGAGTTCGCCACGGGTTAAATCAACTATGCCCGATTTTTTGCCCATAGCATTGTGCTTCAAAATCACACCGGCACAGCCCAGCTCGGCATCATCAGGATGCACAGGTAAAACCAATATATCCAGTTTAACCATGTTGCAGTAAGGCTACGTCTACCGAAAGCAAATCGCTGATTTTTCTTCTGATCTTAACTGAAGTAGGTTTGGTAAACGGATAGAAAAAGTCCTGTACATGACCGCTACGGTCTACCAGGTATTTATGAAAATTCCATTTGGGTGCTGATTGCACGCGACCGTTCTCTTTTTTACTGCTTAAAAACTTAAACAGCGGATGCGCATCCTGACCTTTCACCTGCATTTTACCAAAAACCGGAAAATGCGCTCCAAAGTTAATTTTGCAGAACTTACCTATCGAAATTCCATCAAGGGGCTCCTGCCCTCCAAAATCATTTGAAGGGAATGCCAGTATTTCAAAATCCTGCCCCTCAAATTCGTGCCGTAAAGCTTCGAGTTCTTTGAGTTGTGGGGTAAAACCACACTGCGAAGCTGTATTAACAATTAACAGAACCTTATTTCTGTAATCACTCAAGTTCACTTCTTCACCGTTTAGCTTTTGCACGCTAAACCGGTAAATACTTTGATCGTCCATTTGTTACTAAAATCTGTTGGAATAGTATCCGGCTTGCCGTAAAATAGCCTCAATATCCCGTTCCTGTTCAGGATCGTATGTTTCTTTTAAATTGTGGCCAAATATACGAGCTACCGATTGAAACATAAAGGCATGAAATCCACCTTTTAGTTGTTTGGCTAATTCATAGCTGGTAGTGCCGGTTTCGCGGTCTATCAGCTTAATCAATATCTCACCCTGGGTAATAGTAAGATTTTTAATTTGTGAGTTAAACAATTCCTTTACTTGCGTTTCACATGTTTTAATTAATTCTTTCTGCTGTGTCTTGTCAGTAGTAACTGCCAGATCGCGCTGCAACTGCCGGTATTTATCGCCGGCTATACGAGCATAGGGTATTACTTTGTAAACATTATAACGTAAACGATAATAAGCCTTACGGTCTTCTTCACTCGCAAAAATACGTACACCTTTTACCATAAACTCAGGTAATACTACCCAAGGTACTAACTCACCGTTCAAATCCGTTAAATAGGTTTTAATGGTATCATTTTTGCCAACCTTAGGATGCGGCGGCTGGTTTTGCGACATTGCACGTCCCATAACACAGCAAAACAATAACATTAACCCAATAAATTTCATATATTTACTTAACACAAAAATAATGGTATTTTTTGGTGTTTTACAATTAACGAGCGTTAAAAAATATTGTTACATTATTTATGATACTCGGATAACAAACGCTTATAAATGAAAGATTTAGTGATTGATCTGGAAGCTGAAAAAGCGGAGATTTTAAAAAGATATCGCACCCTGCTGCGTGCATCAAAATCGACCTTGCAAAAGGGGGATAAAAAGATGATACGTAAAGCATTTGAAATGGCTGTAGAAAGCCACAAAGATATGCGCCGTAAATCGGGCGAACCATATATTTACCATCCTATTGCCGTGGCTCAGATTGCTGCCGAAGAAATAGGATTGGGTACCACCTCTATTGTTTGTGCCTTATTGCACGATGTGGTAGAGGACACTTATGTAACCTTAGAGGATATTGAGCGCGAGTTTGGTAAAAAAGTAGCCAAAATTATTGACGGCCTTACTAAAATATCGGGCGTTTTTGACACCAATAGCTCGCTGCAGGCCGAAAACTTTCGCAAGATGCTGCTTACGCTGGCGGATGATGTACGGGTAATTTTGATTAAGCTGGCCGATCGCTTGCACAACATGCGCACCATGGAGTTTATGCCTCGCGATAAGCAGCTTAAACTTTCGTCTGAAACGGTTTACTTGTATGCCCCATTAGCGCACCGCTTGGGTTTGTACGCCATAAAGTCAGAACTGGAAGATTTGTCCATGAAATACATGGAGCGCGAAACCTATCAGTTCATCAAGAAAAAGCTGAACGAGAAAAAGGCAGAGCGCGAAAAATTTATTCATGATTTTATTGAGCCGGTAAAAGCAACGCTAACCAGCCAGGGTTTACATGCCGATATTTTTGGACGCCCTAAGTCTATCCACTCCATCTGGAATAAGATGAAGAAAAAGGCTATACCTTTTGAAGAGGTATATGATTTGTTTGCTATCCGTATTATATTGGATAGCACGCCAGAAACTGAAAAATCTGATTGCTGGAAAGCGTATTCTATCGTAACCGACTCCTATCGACCTAACCCTGATCGTTTGCGCGATTGGGTATCATCGCCTAAGGCTAACGGCTACGAATCACTTCATACTACGGTGATGGGGCCACGTGGACAATGGGTTGAAGTGCAGATACGCACCAAACGCATGAACGAAATTGCCGAAAAGGGTTTTGCGGCGCATTGGAAATATAAAGAATCATCATCAGACAGTGGTTTAGATCAATGGATACATAAGGTACGCGAATTACTACGTAATCCGGATAGTAACGCTCTTGACTTTTTGGATGATTTTAAGATGAACTTGTTTAGCGACGAGATTTTCATTTTTACGCCTAAAGGAGCATTGATCCAATTACCATCTAATGCTACCGCGCTCGATTTTGCTTTTGAGATACACTCTGATGTGGGTGCCAGTTGTATTGGCGCCAAAGTGAACCATAAACTGGTACCGCTTAATTATAACCTGCAAAACGGCGACCAAGTAGAAATCATAACCTCGAGTAAGCAAACGCCTAAAGAGGACTGGCTAAACTTTGTAGTTACTGCCAAGGCTAAGGCAAAAATCAAGTCTTCGTTAAAAGAAGAGAAACGCAAAATTGCCGAGGATGGTAAAGAGATTTTGGAGCGTAAGTTAAAATCGCTTAAGATCACTTACAACTCAGATAACATCCAAAAGCTGACGCTTTTCTTCAAGCTGCCTTCGAGCCAGGATTTATTTTATAAAGTTGCCAAAGGACAGATTGATCTCCAAGACTTAAAAGAGTTTCACGCTGCAGAACGCACTGTTGAAAATAAACCGCAGGATAAGATTGACCAGGACCAGGTACAAAGCTTATTACGCAATGTAAAAGCCAAAGACAGCGACATATTGCTAATTGGCGAAGACATGCAGAAAATAGACTACAAGCTGGCTACCTGCTGTAATCCCATCCCTGGTGATGATGTATTTGGTTTTATTACGGTGAGCGACGGTATCAAAATACACCGCACCAATTGCCCTAATGCTGCTAAGCTGATGGCTAACTATGGGTACCGCATAGTAAAAGCCCGTTGGACCACTCAGCATGAATTAGCTTTCCTGACCGGCTTGCGCATTACCGGTATTGATGACGTGGGCTTGATTAACAAACTGACCACCGTGATATCAAACGACTTTAAAGTGAATATGCGCTCTATTACGGTAGACAGCGATAACGGTATTTTTGAAGGCACCATTATGATGTATGTGAATGACACTCAACACCTGGACAACCTGATTAAACGCTTGAAACAAGTAAAAGGTGTTACGGGTGTAAACCGCTTTGATTCTGCTCCGGCACAAATCGAAAAAGCATCATAAAACATTGGGTATTGGAGTGGAAAGTGCAGTAACAGACTTAAGTCATATCTGGCAGCTTTCCACTTCACCCGCTTAATTATGTGCAATAATTCATAACTTTGAAGTCTTAACAGTTTTATTACTATGCCTCTACAGGAAACCATTGATATGGTTAAAAAAATTTTCGAGGCGTATCTCGAAAATAAAAGTTTGCGCAAAACCCCCGAACGTTTTGCCATACTCGAAGAAATTTACTCACGTAATGATCACTTTGATGTGGAATCTTTGTATATCCACATGAAAAATAAAAAATACCGTGTAAGCCGCGCTACGGTATACAATACCCTCGAATTGCTGGTTTCGTGCGATTTGGTGACTAAGCACCAATTTGGCAAAAACATGGCCCAGTTCGAAAAATCATATGGCTACAAACAGCATGACCATATTATTTGCATCGACTGCGGCAAAGTAGTAGAGTTTTGTGACCCACGCATTCAGCAAATACAAAGTATGATGGGTGATCTGCTTAAGTTTGATATTAAGCACCACTCGCTAAACCTATACGGCAACTGCAATAAATTAAAAGAAGGCCACTGCGACCGCAAAATATAGAGGCTCTGAACTTTGCTATCAGTTTTAAGTGCACAAACTTTATAATTGATAGAGATAGTTTCCTTTATAATCTTACTTTTGCAGCTTAAAAAGTAAGACTATAAATTAATTATAATCATACGTTATGCCGGACTGTTTTCGGCATCTTACACCAAAATGGGCTGCTTGCCCGGTAGGATGCTGACATGGGTTCGGCATCATGTTTTATCAAATAACCAAATGGCTGTTGATGTTTTATTAGGCCTCCAGTGGGGCGATGAAGGCAAAGGAAAAATTGTTGACGTACTTAGTGCCGGATATGATTTGATTGCCCGTTTTCAGGGTGGACCCAATGCCGGACATACTTTAGAGTTTGACGGTAAAAAGTTTGTATTAAACACTATTCCTTCAGGTATATTTTTCGAAAACACCATGAACCTCATTGGTAATGGTGTTGTAATAGACCCGATCACCTTAAAAAAGGAACTTGATAAACTAAAAGATGCCGGCCAGGATTTACTGGCTAAAGGCAACTTAATGATTGCCAAAAAAGCACACCTGATTTTACCTACCCACCAGTTGCTGGATGCAGCCAACGAGAAAAAAATGGGCGATGGCAAAATTGGTTCAACTTTAAAAGGTATTGGCCCAACTTACATGGATAAAACCGGTCGTAATGGTTTACGTATAGGTGATATCCTGCTGCCCGATTTTAAAGAGCGCTACGAAAAGCTGGTTGGTAAGCATACCTCGATGCTGCAATCTTTATACGGCGACGTGGTTGATTTTACGGAGCGTGAGCAAGCATTTTTTGAAGCCATTGAATTGATTAAACAATTTGAACTGGTTGACTCAGAACATTTGGTAAACAGCTACCTGAAACAAGGTAAAAAAGTACTTGCCGAAGGTGCTCAAGGCGCTATGCTGGATATCGACTTTGGTTCTTATCCATTTGTAACGTCATCAAATACTACTACCGCCGGTGCTTGTACCGGTTTAGGTATTGCCCCAAGTAAAATTGGCGATGTAATTGGTATATTTAAAGCTTATTGTACCCGTGTTGGCGGTGGCCCCTTCCCTACCGAACTGGATAATGAGTTAGGCGAAGAATTACGCCAGTTAGGCCATGAGTTTGGCGCTACCACAGGCCGCCCACGCCGTACCGGCTGGATTGATTTACCTGCCCTTAAATATGCTATCATGTTAAATGGTGTAACCCAACTGGTAATGACCAAAGCTGACGTATTAAGCGGGTTTGAAAAGATATACGCGTGTACGCATTACAACTATCAGGGCGAAACCATTGACTACATGCCTTACGATATCTGCACCATTAAACCGGAGCCGGTATTAAAAGAAATTGATGGCTGGCATGAGGACATCACTGGCATTACCGAAAATTCGGAAATTCCGGCTAAGCTGCAAGCTTACATGGAGTTCTTAGAAGCCGAATTAGAGGTACCTGTGAAATATCTGTCGGTTGGCCCTGACCGTAAACAAACCTTGGTTTTACACTAAGAGAATTAAGATTTAAGTTAGCTTCTAAAATTACAAATAACAAAGGCCGGTTTCCGGCCTTTGTGCTTAAAGCGTATTTTTGAATTACCATGCTTTTTGATGTCGAAAATATTGCCGATTTTAAAACACGGACCTTGCAATGGGCTGCTGGTTTTGAGGTATGCTGTTATCTGGACACAAATCAATTTACTAACGCTGATTCAAAATTTGATACGCTGATTGCTGCCGGAGTAAAGGCAGAGATAACAGCACAAGCAGGACAAGGGTTTGATGCACTGAAACAATTCAGGCAACTGCATCCCGGTTGGGTTACCGGCTTTTTAGGTTATGATCTTAAAAATGAAGTAGAGCAGTTATCATCAAATTTAATAGACGAGTTGTCATTTCCGGATCTTTATTTTTTTGCACCGCTGCATTTAATTAGGGTAAAAGGTCCTCAAGCAGAGATTATATCAACCGAAAGTGAACAAGTTTGGGCGCAGATCAACCAGGAAACATTAACGCGTCTCGAGCCGGTAAATGACTTGATTTTACAGGCACGCTTCACTCGGTCAGACTACATTGATACGTTTACCCAAATCAAGCAACACATCAATCGTGGTGATATTTATGTAACCAACTTTTGCCAGGAGTTTTTTGCGACGAATGCAGCCATTGATCCTTTAAATATTTTCCGGCAACTAAATGCTACTTCACCTGCGCCTTTTGCAGGATTTTTTAAACACTACGACCAATATATTTTAGGTGCATCGCCCGAACGTTTTTTGGCCAAACGAGACCAGCAACTCATTTCACAACCTATTAAAGGCACTGCCAAACGTGGCAGCAGTGAGCAAGAAGATGAAAGCATCAAACAACAGCTACGCAATAACCCCAAAGAGCAGCAAGAAAATGTAATGATTGTTGACCTGGTGCGTAACGATTTAACAAAATCTGCTGAGCCGGGTACGGTTAAAACTGAAGAACTTTTTGGCATTTACAGCTTTGAGCAGGTCCACCAGATGATATCTACCGTAACCTGCAAACTACAGGATGGCTTATCTCCCATAGATGCTTTGCGCAACACCTTCCCTATGGGCAGCATGACCGGAGCGCCCAAGTTAAAGGCGATGGAATTGATGGAACGCTACGAACGTACCCGCCGCGGTGTATACTCGGGAGCGATGGGCTATTTTGATCCGGACGACGACTTTGATTTTAATGTAGTGATACGAAGTATTCTTTATAACGCACAAAAGCAATACTTGTCTTTCCAAGTTGGTAGCGCTATAACATTTGATGCCATAGCCGAACAAGAATATAACGAGTGCCTCTTGAAAGCCCAAGCCATTATGCAGGTGTTAGGCCTGCAACTAAATAAGTAAAAAACTACCGCTGCTTTTCGGCTTTAATTTCTGCCAGCTTAACCAGGTTATTATCTACAATGGTTTTGGCATCAGCAAACTTTTGTGATAATACTGCCTGATCCGGAGAACCACTTTTGCACATGGCTTCAATTTCCTGCATCATGCCTTGCAAATTCAGCATACCAAAAAAGCCCATATTAGGCTTCAGTTTGTGTGCTGCAGCACCTGCCACCTGCCAGTTTTGTGTGTCTATGCCTTGTCCAATCTCCTGCATTAACTGCGGAGTTTGTACAGTAAACATATCTATCGACTCCACAATAAACTCATCACTGCCATCGGCAATTTCGTATAGAAATGATAAGTCAAAATCGGTGTTAGCAGGTGTGTCGGGCATGGTGAATGGATTAATAAATCAAAATTATATTTTTTTTACCGCTAATGAGTCTTTCAACTCATTTTTAAGTGATAAAACTGTTTTGTTTAAAATGGGATGCCATAAATCCGGAGTAATCTCGGCTAATGGCTCCAATGTAAACCTCCGGTTGTGCAACTCCGGGTGCGGAATAGTTAGGTTGGATTCATTGATAATCTCATCTCCGTAAAAAAGAATGTCAATGTCCACCGTGCGCGATCCCCACCTCTCCAGACGTTGCCGCCCCAGCATAATTTCTATGTTTAACAGCTCTGCCAGTAACAGTTGTGGCGGCAGTTCTGTTTGCATTAATAAAACCTGGTTTAAGTAATCAGGAGCATCAGTTTTACCCCAGCTTTGCGTTTCGTAAATACCGGAACTCTTCAGAATTTTGCCTGCATTTTTTTGGATATAACGGGCAGCATCCTGCAAAAACAATTGCCGGTTCCCAAGGTTACTGCCCAATAGTAAATAAACGTCAACCATGTTGTAACAAATATTAGATATGCTGCTCTAAACGTTATATTGTACCCGATTAATAAGTTTGCATAGATAATTCAATTAATATAGTTAATGAAACAATTTTTCAAGTTTGTACTGGCTACCATTGTGGGCGTGTTTGTGGCAGGATTGGTTTTATTGGTGGTATTTGTAGGCATCATTGTGGCAGCCAGCAGCGATAAGGAAGTGAAGATTGATGATAACTCTATCCTCACTATCTCGCTTAAAAACGCTGTACCCGAACGGACCCCCAACAACCCATTAGCCAACTTAGGCTTTTTAGGTTTTGATGAAGATAAAAGCGTCGGCCTGAACGATATTTTAGCCAGCATTAAAAAAGCTAAAGACGACAAACAAATTAAAGGCATTTACCTGGCTGATAACTTAACCCTCTCTGGACAGGCTACTACCGAAGAGATACGTAATGCGCTGATTGATTTTAAAAAATCTAAAAAGTTCATCATTGCTTATGCCGAGGTGTATACCCAAAGCTCATATTACCTGGCTTCGGTGGCCGATAAAGTGTACATGAACCCTAAAGGCATTTTTGACTTTGCCGGCATGAGTTCGCAAATCACCTTTTTTAAAGGAGCTTTAGACAAACTGGGTGTAGAAGCTCAGGTTATTAAGGTGGGTACTTACAAAAGCGCAGTTGAGCCTTTTATACTGGATAAAATGAGTGATGCCAACCGTGAGCAGGTGACGTCATACCTGGGTTCGTTAAACAATCAGATGCTAACCGGCATCAGCAATAGCCGCCATATTAATAAAGACAGCCTGTTTAGCATTGCCAACAACCTAAAGGTGCGTATGCCCGAAGATGCAGTTACTTATAAACTGGTTGACGGCTTAAAATACAAAGATGAAGTACTGAACGAGTTAAAAGGCCTGACCAAAGTTGACCTGAAAAAAAACCTGCACAGCGTAAGTATTGAAAGCTATGCTCAAAATGATGGCGATGATAAAAACGACGGCGACAAAGATACCGACAACCAGGTAGCCATGGTTTACGCCTCGGGCGAAATTAATGGCGGTAACGGCGATGATAATACCATTGGTTCGGACCGCATTTCGGCCACTTTACGCCAGGCCAGGTTAAACGATAAAGTGAAAGCTGTAGTATTGCGGGTAAACTCACCAGGCGGCAGTTCATTGGCCTCTGACGTGATATGGCGCGAGGTGAGCCTGACTAAAAAGGTTAAACCTGTCATTGTATCCATGGGTGATTATGCAGCCTCTGGCGGTTACTACATAGCCTGTGCAGCCGATTCCATTTACGCCGAACCAAATACCATTACCGGTTCTATAGGCATATTTGCTATACTGCCTAATATGCGTGGTTTGCTGACAGGTAAATTAGGGCTGTCTTTCGACGGTGTTAAAACCGGCAAATATGCAGATTTGGGCGATGTAACCCGACCGCTTACGCCAGAAGAACGCGCTATATTACAAAGCCAGGTAAACCGCGGTTACAGCGACTTTACCGGTGCCGTAGCTGCCGGTCGTAAAAAAACACCTGAATACATCAACAGCATTGGCCAGGGCCGCGTTTGGACCGGTGAGCAGGCCATTAAAATTGGCTTGGTTGACCGCTTAGGCAACATCAATGATGCCGTAGCCAGCGCAGCCAAAAAAGCAGGTTTAAAAAAATATAAACTGGTTGAATATCCGGAGCAAAAAAGCTTCTTTAAAAGCTTAAGCAGCGATTTGCAAAGCCACGTGCAAACCCGTCTGGTTAAAGCCGAATTAGGCGAAAGCTACACTTACTACCAGCAACTCAAAAGCATGCAGCAAATGATGCATACACCACAAGCGCGCCTGCCTTTTTTTGCTACCATGAAGTAAAATAATTTTCTCTATAAATGATTAAAGCCACCCAAAAGGTGGTTTTAATCATTTATAGAGCTTTGCTAATCATATCAAAATTCTAACATCAAACCGCTGGTAGCATGTAGCTTAATCCATAAGCCGTCATTAATATTTTCAGAACTAAATTCAGCTTCAGTCAGTAAATCTTTGAATATAACAGAGCCATTTAAGTTAAATTGATTTATCAAATCTTCCGGCAACTTAATGTTGATATTCTGCTCATGGCGGTTAAAATTAACCGCAACCAATATGCGCTGCCCTTCTGTGTAGCGTGCGTATAAATAAATGCGTTCATTAAAGCCTGCATTACGTTCGTTAGCCACCATCAACTCATAAAAATTACCCTCATAAATGGCCGGACATCGGCTACATAAATTGAGTAACCTACTGTAAAAGTTACATAATTTGCGTTGGCTGTCCGATAATTGCTCACCATCATAAGCACCACCGTTTAACCATTTTTGATGCTCGGGCACTCCCCAGTAATCAAAAATGGTGGTACGACCATCGGCACCGCTAAAACCATTGGCTTCAATGGCTGGCTCGCCAAGTTCCTGTCCGAAGTAAATCATTACTGGTCCGCCGGCAAGGGTTGTAGTAACAATCATGCCGGGTACAGCCAGCCAGGCATCTCCGGCGAAATGTTCGGAAGCAATACGCTGCTCGTCGTGGTTTTCCATAAAGCGCAGCATTCGCTCATCAAAGCCACGGGTATCATGGTTCCAAACACGGTTGATTTCCCAGGTACTGGCTCCGGGTTCATTGCGCACTAAACGTTTCAAGGCATCATACAGGCCAACTTTATCATACAGATAGTCGAACTGCCCATTAAATAAATAATTGCTGTATTGCCCGGTCTGGTAAGCCTCCCCAATAAAAATCAGGTTAGGGTAACGCTGTTTCATCTGTGGGATGATCCACGCCCAAAATTCAGAAGGTACGTATTCCACCATATCGCACCTAAAACCATCAATACCTTTATCGGCCCAAAAACTCAAAATGTGCAGCATCTTGTTCCATACCGGTGGTGTAGGATCAAAATGCATATCATACCCCTTACTAAAATCTACTCCATAGTTCAGTTTGATGGTTTCAAACCAGTTGTTAATAGATGGGCTGGCTGTAAATATATCATCACCTGTGCCTTTAGCTGGATTCTCGTCAAACCGACCATCTTTTAAGGGAATTGTAAACTCACTGCCTCCGGGGTCATAACCTTCAGGCACTTTAAAAGGTTGTCCGGGTATATAGTAAAAATCGT
Organism: uncultured Mucilaginibacter sp.; assembly: GCA_913775265.1. Taxonomy (GTDB): domain Bacteria; phylum Bacteroidota; class Bacteroidia; order Sphingobacteriales; family Sphingobacteriaceae; genus Mucilaginibacter. The sequence goes on from CAJYJH010000067.1 coordinate 13,326, forward strand.
TAGCCGAACTGAATGCCTGAGTCACATCATCATCTTCCCCAAAATCACGAACGCCGACTGGTTTAACATCCGATTGATAAGTGCGGGCAACGTGATTAGGTACAAAATCAATAATTACTTTCAAGCCCTCCTGATGGGTGCGATTGACCAATGCTTCAAACTCGGCCATACGATTGGGTATATCTACGGCTAAGTCGGGGTCTACATCGTAATAATCTTTAATAGCGTAAGGTGATCCAGCCCTACCCTTTACCACATCCGGGTCGTCGGGTTTGATACCTGATGCGCTGTAATCGGTCATGGTGGCATGTTCTATAATGCCGGTATACCAAACATGAGTAAAACCCATATCTTTTATGGCTGTTAGTGCTGCGTTGCTAATGTCGTTAAACTTACCGCAGCCGTTTTCGGTTATCGAACCATAAAACTTGTTGGTAGTATTTGTGTTGCCAAATAATCGGGGTAGTACCTGGTAAATAATTAGTTTATGCTGGGTTGCTTTCAACGTCATGATGTATTCAGAGCAATATTAAAGTTTTTTTGTTTGACGAGATGAACATACCCGGCTAAATCAGCAACAATAACAATCAAGTTTATATGGATTAAACATGCCTCCGATAGAAAAAACAAACCTTGGTAGCAGTGCATATTACTACAGCCAAACTCTTATATTTAAGCACAACTATACTGTTACAGCAACCTTCATGAAAATTATAAAGGCCTTCATAACTCTTAGTTTAACAGCAGTGCTGGTGTGGGCATTGCAAACACAGTTCGGCCCCATACCGCCCCTGGGCAAGTTTTTAAACCCGGCAACCGGCTTTTGGCAAAATGCAGAAAACAAACGCATCATTTCACAACGCGAATTGAAGCTTCCGGGGTTACAGGATGAGGTTACTATCAAATACGACGAACACCGCGTACCACACATTTTTGCTAAAAACGAGCACGACCTGTATTACGCGCAAGGTTACGTAACTGCTACGGACCGTTTATGGCAGATGGATATTCAAACCCGGAGCGCATCGGGAAGATTGGCCGAAGTGGTGGGTGCTAAAGCTTTAGAAACCGACCGCTACCACCGCCGGATAGGCATGGTTTACGGTGCCGAAAACTCTTTGCGCGCCATGCTGCAAGACCCGAAAACCCGCCTCGCAATTGAAGCTTATACCGACGGAATAAATGCCTATGTACACAACTTGAATGTGCGAGACTACCCTATTGAATACAAGCTGTTAAACTACAAACCTGAAGAGTGGAAGCCTATCAATTGTGCTTTTCTCTTGAAATTGATGTCAGAAACACTATCGGGCGGATCTGACGAGTTTCTGATGACCAATACCCTGAACAAGTTTGGCACTGCGGTGACACAAGATTTATTCCCGGATCATAATTTTCAGGAAGATCCTATCATACCCAAAGGAACGCCTTGGAATTTTAAGGCCCTGCCAGTGCCTCCTGTTTCGGCCAGCTTTAAGGCGCAAATGGCTGCCAATGGTAAACCGGCCGGTAAAGTTGAAGGCATCGGCAGTAATAACTGGGCCGTAGCTGGTAGCAAAACTGCCTCGGGCTATCCAATACTGGCCAACGACCCGCACCTGCGCCTCAGCTTTCCGTCTATCTGGTATCAAATACAATTAAGTGCACCGGGTATTAACGTTTATGGTGTATCACTGCCCGGAGCCCCTATGATTATCATTGGCTATAACGATAAAATAAGCTGGGGTGTAACTAATACCGATGCTGATGTACTAGACTGGTACCAGATAAAATTTAAAGATGCCGGCAAAAATCAGTACTGGCACAACAACCAATGGAACAACGTTACCCGCCGTACCGAAGTAATTCACGTACGCGGTGAGCAACCGGTTACCGAGAAAGTGATTTATACCCATTATGGGCCCGTGGTTTTTGAGGACTCGGTTAGCAAAAGATCGAACCCCAACCTCCCCGCCGGAGCGGCGCTGCGCTGGATTGCGCACGATGGATCAAACGATTTAAAAACTTTCTACCTGCTAAACCGCAGCAAAAATTATACAGATTACCGCAAAGCATTAACCCTTTATACCGCACCGGCGCAAAACTTTATTTTTGCCAGTGCCGGTAAAGATATTGCTATTACACCCAATGGCAAGTTCCCGTTAAAATTTGCCGACCAAGGAAAGTTTATTTTAGACGGAACAGATAAAGCTAACGACTGGCAGGGTTGGATACCTGCCGAGCAAAACCCTACGGTTAAAAACCCGCCAAGGGGCTTTGTGAGTTCGGCCAACCAGTCATTAACCGACAAAACGTACCCTTACTACATTAACTGGCAATTTGGCCCTTACCAACGCGGCACTCGTATAAACACACGCTTAGCTGCTATGAACAGAATTACGGTTGACAGCATGCGTTTGCTGCAAACAGATAATTACAGTATTACCGCACGTGATATTTTACCAACGCTGATTGCCCAGATTGATACGAGCAAACTGGACAGAAACCAGTTGAAGGCACTGGATATTTTAAAGCAGTGGGATAAAAGATATGATGCAAACTCGATAGGGGCCAGTATTTTTGATGCCTGGTGGCGCAAGGTTTACAACCTGACGTGGAAAGATGAGTTTGGCGACGAAAAGGCTAATTTACAATGGCCATCGCGCGACCGTACCATCAAAATGCTGCTTACACAACCACGCGCTAAGTGGTTTGATGATAGTAACACACCGGGCGTTGAAACTGCCGAGGATATTGTAAGTACTGCCTTCAATCAATCAGTCAATGAGTTATCGGTTAAGCATGGCAGACCGGGCCTTGGCTGGCAGTGGGGCAAAATAAGGCCCACTAGTATTGATCATTTAGCTGCCCTGAAAGGATTTGGTACCGGCAACTTTGAATCGGGCGGTAGTAGTAATATTGTGAATGCAATTCATGAAGGTGCTGGTCCATCTTGGCGGATGGTAGTTCAGATGGGGCCAAGCGTAAAGGGGTATGGCGTTTTCCCGGGCGGCGAGTCGGGTAACCCTGGCAGCTTTTACTATACCGACATGCTGCAAACCTGGAAAGAGGGCCAGCTTAACGAACTGTTGTATTTACGATCGGCAGAAGAAAAATCTGAAAGGATAAAATCTGTTACAATACTTAAAAAGAATGATAAGAAATAAGGTAATCACCTATAATAATCTGATATGCTATTTGTACTTCTGTTGATATTCAGCTTGGCCGCCAGCTATGTTTTCCCTTGGTGGATTGTTGCCATTATAGCTTTTGTAGCGTCGCTGTTAATGGCTAACCGGGCAGGTCATGCATTTGGTTCTGGCTTTTTAGCAATATTTTTAGCCTGGCTGGTTTTGTCACTTTTTAAAAGTATGCCTAACGAGCATCAATTGGCCGAAAGAGTAGCTCAATTATTCGGCTTGCCGCATTGGACGCTTCTATTACTCATCACCTGTATCATTGGCGGTTTAGTTAGCGGGCTTTCGGCCTTGTCGGGTTTTTATGTTAAACAGGTTTTTATGCCGTCAACAGTTAAGCAATAATCGAACTACGATAACAAAGTAAGAGGGCTGCACGTCGCTACATGCAGCCCTCTTATTACAATAATTTCACTAAAATTTTCAGCCTCTTTTATAAACCTTTTAAAGCTGCTTTTAAGCTTACTACCGCTGAAGCACTGCTTTTACCGGTTTCAAAAATTTGCTGAGAGCTCACGCCCGAACCATAGAAGTTCGCATTAGCTGTTTTGTCAATGGCCAGGTTTGATCCATTGATACTGATACCGGCAAATAAGCCGCGGCTGCGCGAATACGAATAAACTTCGGCCTCTAACTTATGGTCGGTACTGGCAGTTGAACTGCGGCCAACCGGTCCGGCTGCAGCCGAAATATCGCCACCAATAGTAAAGTCGCCATTTTTAACTTGAGTAAGTACACCTTTGTGTTTAAACACCAGTACTAAATCGACAGATTGTACACCTATTTGGAAACCGATACTACCGCCGGTAAGCGTAATAAACACCGGATTGCTCCAGCTTCCGTCGGGCAATTTTACAGTGGCTACGCCTTTACCGCGTTTACCGCCAATACCAAAACCTGCGTTAATTAATTTAGGAATGATCACCATACCCTCTGTTTGTTTCAATAACTCTTCCGGTATGGTTTCGTCAGAACCGGTAAAGGTTTTTAATACCTGGGTAGCGGATTGAATGCGCTCGGTTTCTTTACCGGCGTTTTGTGCTGAAGCCACGATAGCCATAAAGCTCAGCAGCAAAGTAGATGAGATTAATTTTAACTTTTTCATAAACGTAGATATTAATTTACCTAAGCCCTATAACAAACTTTAGCGGTATGTGCTTTTAAAATATGTTAAATGGTTGTCATGTATATCCCGATAGTAACGCGGTAAACATAGGGCTTGTTATCTTTGCAGCATGCAAATGCCCAACAAGCAGCAAATTTTCTCCATCAGCAATCGTCAGGAATTTACCCTGGCGGCGCTAGAAACTTTTAATTATCAGGCACAAAATTGTGCTGTTTACCGTAAGTTTATTAACGGTTTAAATATTACCCCCGAAACGGTTACCGACGTTAATCAGATTCCGTTTTTACCTATAGAGTTTTTTAAAAATCATGAGGTAGTAAGCAGACAGGCACAGCCACAGGTTACGTTTACCAGTTCGGGCACTACGGGGATGATTACCAGTCAGCACCTGGTTACTGATGTAAGCTGGTATGAGCAAAGCTTCAGGCAAGCATTTCAACTGTTTTATGGCGATATTAACGAGTACTGTGTGCTGGCACTTCTACCGGCTTATTTAGAGCGGGCAGGTTCATCCCTGGTGTATATGGCCGATGACCTGATTAAACAATCCGGTCATCCTGATAGTGGCTTCTATTTGTATAACCATGCCGACTTACATCAGCAACTATTAAAACAGCAGCAGGCAGGCACTCCTACGCTGCTTATCGGCGTGACCTTTGCCTTGCTTGACTTTGCAGAGCAGCATGCCATTAATTTTCCGGAACTGATTATTATGGAAACAGGCGGTATGAAAGGCCGCCGTAAAGAAATGATACGCGAAGAACTGCACGATATACTATGCCGGGGCTTTGGTGTAAGCCAGATACACTCCGAATATGGCATGACGGAGCTTTTATCGCAAGCCTACTCTAAAGGTGAAGGTATTTTCAACTGCCCTCCCTGGATGCGTATACAAACCCGTGATACCAACGACCCTGCAAGCCCGGTAGGCTACGGCAAAACTGGCGGCATCAATATTATTGACTTAGCCAACGTCAACTCCTCCTCTTTCTTAGCCACGCAAGATTTGGGTAAAGTTTATGAAGACGGATCCTTTGAAGTATTGGGCCGGTTTGATAATTCTGATATTCGGGGCTGCAACTTGCTGATAGCTTAACAGAAATGTGGCTGTTAAGCTATCAGCTATAAATCATTCTTCAAAGTTTACGCTAACGCGAAGTGCCTTTAAGCCAACTACACCTTGTAGTTCTTCCAGGTCGAGCATTTCTATTTCGGGTAGCAGCATATTTTGGGCTTGTAACTTTTTGATGTAGCCAATATGCTCCTCAGCCTCAGCTTGAGTAAAGTAAACCAAAGCAATTTTACCGGGCTGAGTAAGGCGTTCGGTACTGTTGTGCAGTAAAACTTTGTCTATTCGCTTTTTAATAATTTCGTACCGGATATTGTAAGCACCCTCCACATCAAAACGGCGCTCATCGCTTCTGAAACTGATATCTATCGGCTGGCTGTGAATAAAAATAAGCTGCGTAGTTTGCAAGGCAGCAGGCATATTATCCAATAACTTATGGGTAAGCCTTGCAGCCTCAACCATCGAAATTAATTGCCACATACGCATCTGCCGCAGATAATCGGCCTGAAAAGGTTGCTTGGGCGCAATGGCTTGCCCAACATAAATATCATACTCCACGCCATCTGTCCTAAACTTCTCAAAATAGCACGGAAATATTTGCTGCAACTTTTGCTCGGCCTGTTCAAAGTAATTATTAACCGTAACATTGATCATTTGCATAGCCGTTTCCAATCGGTTACGCTGGGTAAAAGCCGGGCCTTCGCAATCCATAGCAATCATGTCCAGGTAGCTGTCTACAATCTCGCCTGCTTCACGGTTTTCAGATTTAAAGTGAGTTAGTGTTAAACCGGCATCTCTTTCCAAAAACTCGTCAATCATTATCTCGTCGCTGGTATTAATCTGGTCGTTCACTACCAGCATCCACTTATTGGCTTTATCAATCAGTTCCTGCCAGTCGCGGCCGGGATATTTTTCGTCCAACGTGAGCAGTATTTTTAGCAACAGTTTCAACACACGCTTCATGTCTTGCTGCAAAGCCTGGTTGCGCTCCACCGTTGAGTTGCGCACGTCGATGGCTCCGTAAAGCGGATATACATCTTTAAAGCTGATGATGCTCTTACCGGTTTGCTTACGTTTCGATTTTGGATTTTTTACGTAATCCCATGCCGTTTCGTTAAATTTCCATTGTACGGCAGGCTGTATCGAAGTAAAGTTATCTTTAATCACCCGATCAATACAGGCATTAAAATGCTCTATACTGTTTTGCAGCAATTGGGCGATATGCGGCGTAGCAAACTCTAAACGCGACAGCAGATTTTCATAAAACACCAACCGATCTTCAGAATAAATCTCCATCATACCGGCAATATGCTTATTATAAAAAACCGGAATTACGGCGTATGACTTAATACCGGCCTCGCTCAGCGTTTTTAAAAAGAAAAACTTTTGCTGCCTTGCCTCAGATAGCGAACTGAAAAAGACCGCCTTTGGATTTTTCTCGTACCGGTTAACCAGTGCATGGTAGGTTTCTTCGGCTACACCATATTTTTGTGCGGCTTGTATCAAAATACTCTCGGAGCAGGATGACAGATCGAACAGGGGTTCGCCGTTGAGTTTTAAAAAAGGAAGCAGTCCGAAATGAACATTACTATTTTCGGTTAATATTTCGAGTGATTTGATGACGCTTTTGTACAATTCTTTTTGGTCGTCATTAGGGTTGATGATAGCAGTTCTGATATCCTCAATAGCGCGACGGGGGGTAACGTCTTCTAAAGTAATGACAGAAAAGCCGGTTAGCTTAAACAGGCTTAACGGCAAAATATCGGACAACACATCAACCCCATCTTCGTTGTGTAAATAATTCTCGATGGTCTCAAAATCGAGTTCCGGCAATTCGCCTTTTACTTCAATGTCTACAAAAGTGGTATCAATGTGTATATGGTAATACCGGTCTAAGCCGGTTTCAGCATCAGTGTAAGAGTAGTAAGTGTTATCATTAAGTACCGAAGTAAAATGGTAAAGCTTTTTTAAGATATGCCGGTACACATATTCCTGCTGCTGCTCATAAAACACTTCATCATCCGTAATCATAGAGTTAGCCGCCTCGCGGATGTCGCGGCTGGTTATCAGACTATGGAAAGCATCCGTACTGTAAAATACGCAGTTAGGTACCGGTGTACTTAGCGCCCAGTAACATTCGCGCTCACTTAGTAAAACAGGCGAAAGCGTACCATAAATTAACTCCAGTAAACTGGCGTTATGCTGTGCACGTTCAGGATTGTTTAAAATGCTGTCCAGATCCTGAGCTTCTTTAAAATGCTCGAGTATAAAGCTGTAAAACTTAGCCTTGATGCTGTCTTCCGTTTTTAACCGGTTTTGCAGGTAACTGATAAACGGTTTAAACGACAATGCTGTGTCAATCAGCTTTAAGTCGGCCAGATGTTTATTGATGTAAAATGACTTTGTTTGCATGAACAGCGCCTTGTATTGATGCCCAAATACAATTGGACATTTGAAGTATACTTACGTTTAAAATGGTTGATAAGTTGGCACATTTGCCAAGAATTATCTCTTGCCAAAATAGCTAAACTTCAAAATATTACCACGGCTAAATTCGTCTCCCTCGTTAGAGATGTAGAGGTTGCCTTTATTATCAAAGGCTATACCTTCGGGCTGCAAAAAGTTTTTCCGGTTTAGCGGATATACGTTAGTCACCTGCCATTTCCGATCGGCTACAACAAGCAGGCTATTTACGGCCGACACAATATACCACTGCTTGGTAATTGGGTTTTGCGCCATGGCCGACGGCCTGAATTTTATTTTATCGTCTTTAATCAACTTGGTAATCTGACTTACTTCAATCTTAAAAGTCCCAGCCTGTTTTAAGCTATCATTAGGTAAAATATCTAAAATATAGCCGGTGCTGCTTTTAGTAGTTTTTTCGTCATCACAGTTTTTGCACAGTATATACAGCTTGTTTGTCGCGTCATCAGCATACATGCTCTCGTACTCACCCGCGGGCAGCAAATCGGTATGCTCGTGCACGTTGCTTAATTCTTGCTCTTTGATTTCACTTAGCGGAAAGGTGTACAGTTTACCATTACTTTTAAGTACAATTACCCGTTCGTTGCAAATAGCTACATCTTCGTAATCTCCGTGCTTACCAAATTTAGTGTGCTCAGTTTTCATGCGGTCGGCCGGCCTGCCGTAAAATAGTTTACCATCTTCATCTTCAATAGCAAAAATGGTATTGTTATCACCTTTATTGAATGTGATACCCGAAATTTCCAGCAAATCATCTTCCATTTTGTAACGGTTGGGTTCTTTCAAATTATAACCTTTGGGGCTGGTATACTCCTGCTGCTGGCTCTGGGCACACGATACGCCTAATATGGCTATCAGCATTAAAGTATAAATAGAAGTACTGCTTTTCATAACGTAATTAGTTTATAGTGGATGAGCATCGCCGGCTTTGCGTTTGAGCAGGTTATAAATTTCGAGTTGAGATCTTAAAGCGGGCTCACCTTGCTTAACAGGAATATTCTTTAATTGTGTGTCGAGACGTACAGCTTGTGTGTTATCACGCAGTTGCAAATCGATGATCTGTAGGATTTCTTCTTTAATGCCTGCATCGTAAACCGGGAAACACACCTCTATCCGGTGATATATATTACGATTCATCCAGTCGGCCGATCCCATGTATATCTGCGGATTACCGTTATTACCGAAAATAAAGACGCGGCCATGTTCCAGGTACTTATCTATAATGCGGGTAACGGTAATATTTTCGCTTTGTCCGGCCACACCCGGTATCAAACGGCAAATACTCCGCACAATCATTTGTATTTTAACCCCCGCGTTTGAGGCTTCGTACAATTTATCAATCAGCTTTTCCTCTTCTAAATTGTTAAGCTTAATGATGATCGATCCGGGCAAACCTTGTTTTACATTGCTGATCTCGTTATCAATCAACTCCATAAAGCGTTGTTGTAAATTAAACTGAGCTACCAGCAACTGATTAAAAGGCATGATACCGGCATCAGCAGGCTTTTGCTTTTTAGCCAGAAAAATGAACAGCAGTTCCATTTCGCGCAGCAGGGTGTGGTTACCCGTCAGCAAAATATGATCAGTGTAAAAGCGGGCCGTATTTTCGTTAAAATTACCGGTGGCCAGCAAGCCTCTGTATTGGGTACGGTCGCCCGATTTAAGTTTTACTAACGCTATTTTAGCGTGCACCTTCAGAGCCGTAACACTATAAATAATTTTAGCTCCGGCTGCACGAAGCTTTTTGGCCCATTTAATATTATTAGCTTCGTCAAAACGAGCTTTCAGCTCCACCAACACATTTACCTTTTTACCATTTTTGGCAGCGCTGATTAAAGCATTTACAATTTTTGAGTCGCTGGCCACGCGATAAAGTGAGGTGTAAATCTCCTCCACATCAGGTCGGATAGCAGCCTCATTAAAAAAGCGCAAGATGGTATCGTAACTGTGATATGGCGGATGTAAAAGATAATCCCTCACACCAACCTGATTTAATACCGATTGTGTTTCGGGCAAAGCAGCAAAATTTAAAGCCGGCCATTTTTCAGCTTTTAAAGAGGAATCGCTTACAGAAACATCGGCTAAATCTCTCAGATTATGATACATGCCGCCGGTTACCAAACTACGCTCGTTTACACCCAGCCACTGGCAAACCTGATGCAACACTCTTAGCGGTACACCCGGCTGATGTAAAAAGCGGGTGGCTAAGCCATAATCGCGCTTGCGCAATTGCCGCTCCAATGCATCGGCCAAATCACCGCTGTATTCGTCCTTAAAATCGAGTTCGGCATCGCGGGTTATTTTAAAGCTATAGCATCCGTTTACCTTTTCGGTAAATACTTTGTCTAAATTATAGCGTACAATGTCATCCAGAAAAACGATGTATTGTTCATCCTCAACTTCTATACTAAAAAAGCGTGGCAACTCGTCGGAAGGAATGTGCATCACTACCAATTCCTCCTGCTTTTCGTCACCTAGTAAAATGAGGAAATATAGCTGGTTATTCTCCGGAAAAAAATCACTTCCCTCCGATAATCTGACCGGCTGCAAAAAAGCCATTACCTGGCTTAAAAAGTAATTGCTTACTTGCTGTACAATTTGCGGCGGCAGAGGCTGGTTGTAAAGTAAATGAACGCCTTTATCGTTAAGTTGCGGCAGAATGGATTGTGTCAATATCTGCCCGTACTGCTCTTGCTGCTGCTGTATTTGCTCCCGGGCGTTGCTTAAATCATCAGACTGTGTACTTACTGGGGTTAAATCTTCTTTCCGTTTCTGTAGCTTATTTAAGGCTTGTAAAACCGGCATACGTACTCGGTAAAACTCATCGAGGTTAGAAGAGTAGATAGACAAAAAGTTGATCCGCTCTAAAACAGGCAAACTCGCTCTGTTGGCCTCCTGTAACACCCGCTCGTTAAAAGACAGCCAGCTAACGTCGCGGTTAAAATATTTAAAATCCATGATTTTAATGTTTGCCCTGACCGTTAATAGCTGCTGCAATAATAAACGCTAATACTGATGCAATAAGCCCGAACATAAAGATGTTGTACGAAATGCGCAGCAACCGGTATTTGCGGCCCAACACCACACCCTGCGAGTATACGTCTATAATTAAGCTTCCGTATAAAAATTCGCGGTCGGCCATTACATTGCGCATGCCTGCAACGTAATCCTGCAAGTTCATTCGGTAAAAGTTACCGAAGAACAAAAGGTTCACTTTTTTATTATCCACGTCTTCTGCCGAAAATCGCCCTTCGGGCAATGATGGCCGGGTGGCCAATATGGCAAAAATCATGGTGGTTAAACTTACCATCAGGATGATAAAGGTTGGAATGATGAGATAGCTGTAGTCCTCCAACCGGCGTAGCAACAAACTGATAATGGCCGACAGGATAATGGAATTAACCGTAATCATGATATGGGCTTTATTATCGGCCATATCACTCAAACGCTGGTGATTGCTCGAACTAACCCTGAACATTGTCTCGATTCCCTTGTCCGGCCGTTCTTTCTTTTTGACTTCTTTTTCTTTAAACACCGCATTGTCATGCACAGGCGAATCTGAGGAAAATAAAGGAAGACCGGCGGGACTCGCGTTTTTTTCGGGTTCTTCTTCAGTTTTGTTTTTTTCCATCCACTCGGCCTCTTTGTCCTTTAAGCTTTGCAGGTTTTTCTCTTTTCTATCGTTCAACAGCATTTTTGCATAATCTGTATGATAGTGATGTGCCGTCATAAAGCGGATGGTTTTATGACGCCAGTCCTGCTTACTAAAATCGCAGTTGAGTGCTGTTTTGCATTCTTTGCGCATCAGTTTGTTTTTATCATCAAAATCGTCGGTACCTAAATGGAACAAATCTGCATCGCAAATAATCTCCTGCAATAACCCGTTAGGTCTTTGCGGAACCTTGGTAGCCATAATACAGCTTTTTACCTGCTGTATAACTTCCTCGTCGGCCTGTTGCGCTCTTAAAAATTCCTCAGCAATTTGCGCGCTATGCTCTTCGTGATTTTCGAGGCTTTTCATGTAACCGGTATCATGAAACCATGATGCAGCAATCACTATAAAAAAATCTTTATCATCTAGCTGGTAGTGGTTAGCTATTTGTTTAGCCGCAGCCACAACATCTTCGGTATGCCGGCGGTTGTGGTAAATCAGGCTTTCGTTATTTTGTATTTTAAAATACGACAAAACGTGCTGCTTTACTCGCTCCAGCAGTTGTTGGTAGTTCATAATAAGGCGATTAAAAAAAGTTACTAATATGGATAAGTATCTGAACACATGACGCCGTTACCCAAATATTGCATTGCATAATAATAAAAATTACGTCATTTGGTTTTAACGTATAATTGGCTTTTAAAGGTACCTATATCCGGTGCATTAAAACAACGATTAACAAGCCGGTAAATTTTATGCAATTTTACCGGTACAAACAGGCATTTGCTAAACTTTACCGTCTCAACCTTGTACTTATAACCATGAACCGCGTCGGGTATTTATCTGTTTTTTTTGCTATAATATTTGCGTTGTTCTTCTTGCCGGCACAAGCTCAGTATGTTGAAGCTTTTGTGCCACGGCATTTAGACGACCGTATTATGATGAACTTGGCCGACAGCCGTACGCCCGCCAAAACTGATTTTTACTACACCATGTCGAAAACCAATTTGTATGGTAACGCTCTTGTTCCTGCAGGTTTGTTAGTTGGAGGATTGATTGACAACAACAAAGAAATGCGCCAGAATGCCCTGTATGTTGTCAGCAGTTCGGTTATCTCTTACGGTTTGGTATTACTGGTTAAAAAACTGGTTAAACGACCACGGCCGTTCAGGGGCAACTTTAGGGTAATACCGGTTTACATCGCCGGCGATTATTCATTTCCGTCGGGTCATGCCTCTTCTTCTATTAGCACGGCAACGGCGCTCTCTATCGCCTACCCCAAATGGTATGTGATGGCTCCTGCCTTTTTATGGGCTGGTTCTGTTACATACTCGCGGATGTATTTGGGCTTGCACTATCCTACAGATGTAACTGTAGGCGCTTTAACCGGTGCAGGTACAGCGGTTTATTTTAACACGATCCGCAAACGCGTGCAATAACATTATTCCCCTAAATAGCAGAGCGGTTTATTTCATATTCACAGCGCCAGGCTATGCGTCAGACTATCTTCTATAATCAAGTATTTTTATATTTTTGCCTGTTGCAATTAAGCCTGTTTTGGGTTTTGCTTATAATGCATGGATATATCAGTTGTTGTACCTTTATTAAACGAAGTTGAATCGCTACCCGAACTTACCTCATGGATAGGCCGGGTTATGCAGGAACACAATTTTACCTACGAGGTATTACTCATTGATGATGGAAGCCGCGACGGATCATGGGAGATGATCTGTAAGCTTCATACCCAAAACTCCAACATTAAAGGCATCAAGTTCCGTCGCAACTACGGCAAGTCGGCTGCGTTAAATACTGGCTTTGAAGCTGCACAAGGCAATGTGATTATCACGATGGATGCCGATTTACAGGATAGTCCCGATGAAATACCCGAACTGTACCGCCGTATTACCGAAGAGCATTACGACCTGATATCGGGTTGGAAAGCTAAACGGTACGACCCGCTAAGTAAAACCATACCTACCCGTTTGTTTAATGCAGCTACCCGCAAAATGTCGGGCATTGATAACCTGCACGATTTTAATTGCGGCTTAAAAGCTTACCGCAAAGCCGTGGTAAAAAACATTGAGGTGTATGGCGAAATGCATCGTTACATCCCTGTGATTGCGAAGTGGGCAGGTTTTAGTAAAATTGGAGAACAGGTGGTTGAACACCGCGCCCGTAAATATGGTACTACTAAATTTGGTATGAGCCGTTTTATCAACGGCTTTTTAGACTTACTGTCTATATTTTTTGTTGGCAAGTTTGGTAAGCGCCCAATGCACTTTTTTGGTTCATTAGGTGTACTTAGCTTTTTTATAGGCTTAGTAATGACCATCTGGATCATTACTGAGAAGCTCATTCACATTGCCCATAACGAGAAATACCGCGATGCCACCGATAATCCTTTATTCTATTTAGCGCTGGTAGCTATCATTTTAGGTTCGCAGCTGTTTTTAACAGGCTTTGTGGCCGAGTTAGTTGCACGCAGTTCGAGCGAGCGGAACAAATATCAGGTAGAGGAAAGAGTGTAACTGCAAAAGTATTTGCACAATCAGGCACATTTCCACTCCGGATCGTTTAACTATTAATTATATCATCAGTATAATTGCACGTTTGCTCAGTTAGCTGCTCATCTACCATGTTTTTTTCTATCATCATACCGCTGTACAACCGTCCGCAGGAAATTAAAGAACTGCTGGAAAGCCTTACCCGGCAAACCTATGGGCAGTTTGAGGTATTGGTGATTGAAGACGGATCGGTTAAAGATGCAAAAGATATTGTAGCAGGCTTTGCCGGGCAGTTAGACATCCATTATTACTTTAAACCAAACGAAGGCCAAGGCTTTAGCCGTAATTTTGGTTTTGAACGTGCCCGCGGCGACTACTTCATCATTTTTGACTCTGACTGCCTTATCCCTGAAAACTACTTGGAAGTAGTTAATCATCGCCTGCAAACAGATTATCTTGATGCTTACGGTGGACCTGATGACGCACATGTCTCGTTCACGGATATGCAAAAGGCCATCAGTTACTCCATGACCTCGCCCTTCACAACAGGCGGTATACGCGGTAATAAAAAAGGAATCGGCCAGTTTCATCCCCGTAGTTTTAACATGGGTGTATCACGACAGGTTTGGGAAAAGGTAGGCGGTTTTATTATTACACGCTTGGGCGAGGATATTGAGTACAGCATCCGCATACATACAGCCGGTTTTAAAATAGGATTGATTCCCGAAGCCAAGGTGTACCATAAACGCCGTACCAGCTACGAACAATTTTATAAGCAGCTGCATTTTTTTGGCCGGGCACGCATCAACATCTATAAGTTTTTCCCGAGCGAATTAAAGCTGGTACATTTCTTTCCGGCTGTTTTTACGTTGGGCTTAATATTTACCGTTATTGCTAACTTGTTAGGTTGGGGTATTGCTGTATTGGGCAACGTGGTACTGGCATTGTTTACTTTATTGATATTTTTTCACTCCTGGTACAAAAACAAATCGTTAAAAGTTGCATTTTTGAGCGTGGGGGCCGCCTTCATCCAACTTGTAGCCTATGGTTTAGGCTTTATGCAGGATTTCTGGAAGCGCGTAATTTTTAAAACATCGTAAGCAGTTATGTATCATCCTTTTTCCATTGCCGACACTATTAAAACCGCATGGAATGTTATTAAAAAGAATTACATTTCGCTTATCGTGTACTCGGTAATTTCATTGATATGCTACGAAATTATCAACTTCTTTACGGCCTTTATTGTTATTTACGATAACCAGTACAGCCAGGTAGCCTTTGTATTTTTTATGATGTTGGTACAGTCATATCTCGTACTCAGCTTTTATAAACTTATACTCACACTTATGGACCGGGAGTACTATGAGTTTGAGTTTCGGGATATTTTGCCGTCATTCAGAATGGCTCTTTCGTTTGTAACTATAGGTGTGCTTTACACTATATTAATTGGCACGGTCATCTTCATCAATTTGCAATTAAGCGACTATCCACTATTGCAAAAGATACTGGACAAAGTTGAAATTTTAAGCTTGGGTTATCTGTTAATCCGCTCTATCTTTTGTTTGTGCTTTATTGTTGACGAAGATTCGGGACCAATTGAGTCGCTTAAACAGAGCTTTTACATTACCTGGAATAACTTTTTTAAGATGCTGGCGCTTATACTGATTGTGGTTGGCTTTATTGCGTTATTACTTATCATCATCAATCTATTGATTACCCTGTTGTTTGATACCGACAACAACTCTTATGTCGCTAAAATTGCTGCCATCTGTTGGTTTGCCATATCTTTTCCAACAGTACAGGTAATGATTATGGCAACTTATCGCAAGTTGGTTTACAGCCACAAAGACGTAGACGACGACGTATCTGAAACTTTGTAAGTATGGGTTTAAAATCGGTTTTGAGCAAATGGTTTGCTGCCTGGGTAAATCGGGACATCGACTACCTACGTAACAACGCGGTAGCTTTGCAACAGCAAACACTACAACAACTGTTAAAGCAGGCAGCCAATACCGCTTTTGCCCGAGATCATCAGTTTCAACAAATTACTCATTACAACGATTTCAAGTCTCGTGTTCCGGTTCGCGATTACGAGGAACTGCGCCCGTATATCGACCGCATGACCGAGGGCGAAGCCGATGTACTATGGCCGGGTAAACCTACCTATTTGGCTAAAACATCAGGCACTACATCCGGCGTTAAATACATTCCTATATCTAAAGAAAGCATGCCCGAGCACATAAAAGCGGCTCGTAATGCTTTGCTCAGCTATATTCACGAAACCGGCAACGCCAATTTTGTGGATGGTAAAATGATCTTTTTGCAGGGTAGTCCCATCATGAGCGAAAAAGCCGGTATTGCCGTAGGCCGGTTGTCGGGCATTGTGGCACACCACGTACCCGCTTACCTGCAAAAAAACCGCCTGCCGAGTTACGAGGTAAACTGCATTGAAGACTGGGAACAAAAGGTAGATGCTATTGTAGAGGAAACCTATGCTCAGGATATGCGTCTGATTTCAGGCATACCGCCCTGGTGTCAGATGTATTTCGACCGTCTGTCGACTAAAGCCGGAGGCAAAAAAATCAAAGACATTTTTCCAAACTTTAAGCTCTTTGTATATGGTGGCGTTAATTATGAGCCTTACCGTGCCCGTATTGAAGAAAGCATTGGTTTTGGTATAGACACCATTGAAACCTACCCTGCGTCCGAAGGCTTTATTGCTTTTCAGGATTCGCAAAAAGATAAAGGCTTATTACTGCTGGCCAACTCCGGCATATTCTACGAATTTATTCCGGCCGATGAATACTTTAACGAAGACCGTACCCGGCTTAGCCTGGCCGACGTGGAACTCGATAAAAACTATGCGCTTATTTTAAATACCAATGCAGGTTTATGGGGATATAGCATTGGCGATACCGTTAAATTTACATCGCTTAAACCGCATAAAATAGTAGTTACCGGCCGCATTAAACATTATATATCGGCCTTTGGCGAACACGTGATTGGCGAAGAGGTGGAGCATGCCTTGATGAGTGTGGCTAGGCAGCAAGGTGTAGATATTGTAGAGTTTACCGTTGCCCCGCAGGTTACCCCTGCTGATGGTTTGCCGTACCATGAATGGCTTGTTGAATTTGGCAAAGCTCCGGCCGATTTGCAGCAATTTGCACAAGAGGTAGACAAAGCCTTGCAGCAAAAAAACATCTATTACTTTGATTTAATTGAGGGTAACATTTTGCGCCCTTTGGTCATCAGAAGTTTACAACCGGATAGTTTTATTAACTTTATGCGCTCACAGGGTAAATTGGGTGGCCAAAATAAAGTGCCCCGTTTATCTAACGACCGCAAGATTGCTGATGCTCTTGCTAACTATATAGTTTGATTATACACTTAAATTACGCATCAAAAACCAACAAACCAAGCGGTTACAGCTTACGTAGGTTTTGATTATTGCACATAATGTCTGTCTCGTCTTCTGCTGATATAAAATATATTGCTGTTTTGGGCTCAACCGGCAGCATTGGTACCCAAACGCTTGAGGTAATAGCCGAAAATCCTGATCGTTTTAAAGCACACGTGCTTACCGCACATCGCAATGCCGATTTACTGATTGAACAAGCCCTGCAGTTTAAACCGGCTTATGCCGTAATATGCGACCTCGAATTATACGAAAAAGTAAAGCAGGCCCTGGCACATACTGACGTAAAAGTATTAGCCGGTTATGAAGAAGTAAAAAACATAGTCACCCTGCCCGAACTACATATTGTATTAACTGCTATGGTAGGTTTTGCCGGCTTAGAACCCACCATTAATGCGGTAAAAGCAGGTAAAGATATTGCTCTGGCTAATAAGGAAACACTGGTAGTTGCAGGTGAATTAATTACCGCTTTAGCTAAACAACATCAGGTAAAACTTTTACCGGTAGATTCTGAACACTCCGCAATTTTTCAGTGCCTGGCCGGTGAAGAACAAAACCCGATTGAAAAAATCATTTTAACGGCTTCGGGTGGACCTTTTAGGGGCAGGAACAGTGAATTTTTAGCAAAGGTAACCCGGCAAGATGCGTTAAAGCATCCAAACTGGGTAATGGGAGCTAAAATCACCATTGATTCGGCCTCATTAATGAATAAAGGTTTGGAAGTAATTGAAGCCAAATGGTTGTTTGATTTAAAATTGGAGCAGATTGAAGTTATCGTTCATCCGCAATCCATCGTACACTCACTGGTACAGTTTGAAGACGGCTCCATGAAGGCGCAGTTAGGATTACCGGATATGAAATTGCCTATCCAGTATGCTTTGGGTTACCCCGAAAGGATCAAGAACCAATATAAACGATTCGATTTTACAGCCTATCCTAACCTGAGTTTCGAAAAGCCTGACATGAAAACGTTCAGGAATCTAGCCCTGGCTTTTGAAGCTTTAAAGATTGGCGGTAACATGCCTTGCATTATCAATGCGGCTAACGAAGTAGCGGTAGCCGGCTTTTTAGCCGACGAGGTGAGCTTTTTAGGAATGAGCGAAATAATTGAGGCTTGTATGAAACAAATGCCTTACGTGGAGAGTCCAACATTGGATGACTATTTGAATACTGATAAAGAAACACGCATCTTAGCGCAAAATTTAATTAAGAAAACGCCGTTTAAGGCTTTGACTGTTTAGTACGTACAACAATAATGGATATAGTGGTTATGGCAGGCCAGTTAATACTGGGCCTATCAATATTAGTAATACTGCACGAATTAGGGCATTTTTTAGCAGCCCGTGCGTTCGGCATCAAAGTAGAAAAGTTTTACCTGTTTTTTGATGCCTGGGGTGTTAGCCTATTTAAATTTAATTATAAAGGGGTTGAATACGGCGTGGGATGGCTTCCGTTAGGAGGCTATGTAAAAATTGCCGGTATGATTGATGAGTCGATGGATACCGAGCAAATGTCTGGTCCGCCGCAACCCTGGGAGTTTCGCTCTAAACCAGCCTGGCAGCGCCTTATTGTAATGCTTGGTGGTATTTTTGTAAACATTGTATTAGGTATCCTAATTTTTTGGATCCTTACCATGAAATATGGTGAGAGTTACATCCCTAACGATGCTTTGAAATATGGCATCGTACCTGGCAAAATAGGTCAGGAAATTGGCCTGAAAGCCGGTGATAAAGTAGAGGCTGTTAACGGCCAGAAAGTTGAACGCTTTGAGGACCTGATCAGCTCTAAAGTGCTGATGGGCAACAGTACCTTAAATGTGCGTCGCGACAACCGAAACCTCGACATTAAAGTGCCGGGCAATATTCTGAACGATGTATCGGACATGGGCATTGAAGAGTTCATAAACCGGGTACCGCGCACTACTTTTATGGTAGACTCTGTAGTAACCGGCAGCAACGCACAAAAAGCAGGTTTACAGCATGGCGACAGTATTGTTGCTGTTAACGGCAAAACGGTGCATTTTTACGACGAGTTTCAGCAGGAAATTCAGAAGTACAAAAATAAGCAAATAGGCCTTACAGTTAAACGCAACAACGAAACCAAAGCCGTTATAGCCGATGTGAACAAAGATGGCATGCTGGGCTTTAAAGATGGCCGCTTTGGCATCCGTGTAAAAACAGACCTGCCTGAAGAGAAAACTTTAAAATTTGGTTTCTTCGGTTCACTACCGGTAGGTGCCTCAAAAGCCTGGGGTACGTTTAGCGATAATGCCAAAGGTTTAGGTAAAGTGTTTACCGGACAGGTTAAAGCTAACAAAGCGTTATCAAGCCCTATTGGCATTGCCCGCCTGTTTGGTGCACATGTAGACTGGCTGCGTTTCTGGAGCCTGGTAGGCTTATTGTCGATGGCGTTGGCGTTGATGAACCTGTTGCCTATCCCCGCGCTTGATGGTGGTCATGCTTTATTCCTGATCATAGAGATGATAAAAGGCAAACCACTAAGCGATAAGTTTTTGGAGCGTGCACAAATTGTAGGCTTTGTAATACTGGTATCGCTTATGGTATTTGTATTTGGCAGCGATATTGTAAAACTGATGAAGAAGTAAGTTCATCACTTACATCAAATAACAAAACGGCTTTCCCGAACGGAAAGCCGTTTTTGCGTATAAGGTGTTTTGCAAAGCGAGCCGCCTCTTCAACTGAGTGATACCAGTTGAGACATGCCGGTTAATTATCGTTAAAGGTTATTAATTAAGAAGATAAGTTAAAATAATCTGTACAAATTGGTACTTATCTTGTTATAGTACCAATCATGAAACAGCGCATCATTACTATTGTCTTAATTATCTTTTTCCTGGTTTTGGCCGGGGTAGTTTATTATCGCTACTACTTTGTTTTTGGCGATGGCACTAAGGCCGGTACCATGAACTACTTTGTACATAAAGGCAACTTATTTAAAACCTACGAAGGCCGTTTGATACAAACAGGTATACGTACGCCCACACAAGGCAATATACAATCGAACGAATTTATGTTTTCGGTTACCGACCCTAAAGTGGCAGATAAATTAAACAGAAGTTCAGGAGCCTATTTGGAGTTGCATTATAAAGAATACAAAAACCCTTTGCCATGGCGTGGCGTAAGCAGCTTTGTAGTGGATAGTGTATTAGCTGTGAGGCCTTACAATCCGAACCAAATGATGCAGTAACTAGGAGTTTTCAAGAAGCCTGAACCGGCTTTTCTCGTTTAAAAAGCGCGCCCAATAAAGCAGAAACCGCGAATACCAAGATCGTTGATATTAACAGCGACCTGAAAAAGTTAGTGATCGAAAATTGCTTGCCAGCAGCATAAGCTTCATCCATTTGGGCAACTTCGGTTTTCACTTTTTCGGGTGCCAGTTTGCTGCTTTCCATGGCTTTTTTACGGGCTTCTACTAATTCAACATGCGCCTTTTCGGACGTAGCTGGCGCTATCTTGGCCGAGAACAGGTTCAAGCCATTGTTCCAGATAATACCGGTAATAAAGAGCATGATAAAAATACCGGTAATAGCTTGTTTGAGGCTCCAATAGTATCCAATTTTATTACGCAGATTATTGATGAAAAACAGTGAAGCTGCAAATAAAATAACGTAGTAAACGGGGTACAGGACAATAAAAGTAACCAATGGTGATCCGGCCGCATAGGCCAGATACCATAGTTTAAGTATATCAATAAATAACATGAGGCCGCCAAAAAGCAATCCGCGCAGGGCGCCTTGATATCTTACGGCCTTATCTAAATTTTCCATTCAGGGAATTAAGCGCTCAGTTTTGGTTAAAGGCAAGTAATACGTTATAAACAGCCATGTCAAATGCTTTTTCAGGCGCCTGCTCGGCTACATCCTGTTTATCACTTTCGTTTGGTTGCGTGTTTTGGAAGAAAGTCATGATAGGATAAAAAAGTTCTTTTAACTCTGCGTCTTCTGATAAACGCTGAGCAACCTTGTTCACTTCTTCAGGAGAGCTTTCTACCAGAATTTGATTAGCGATAATAGGCTCGTAAATCTGGTGCTCGTCCTGGAACTCGTCATCATCTACTAATAAAAACTCAGTCAGGTAATCATCTAATGATGGCTCTAAATCCTCGTCGCTGCACTCATTTAAATACAACAAAAGGTTAAGCAGTTCAGTTCCTCGGTCAAGTGTTTCCTCTTCAATCTCTGCCCATTCTGGCGAGTCCAGGTAATCTTCTTCCAAGCGGTCAATGTCTGCGCTAAAGAAATTCACCATCAGTAAATCAAAGAAAACTTCGCGCAAATCATCTACTTCCGGATGCTCATCAAACACCTCATCCAAAGCATCAGCCTTGTCTAAAAAATCTTCTTCGGCATCAAAAACCGTTTTCAGTTTATCTGATATTACAGATGCGTTTACGGGTTCGTAAACTGTGTAAGTATTCAGTGCGGCATCAATAGCAGCCTTTATAGTAGGATTGATCATGATTTCGATTTTAGTTTTTTTGTAATTTTCCGTTGTTAAAAGTTAACAGCACTTTACCTTTTAAGTTCTGATTAAAAAACGGAGAGTTGGCTGATTTGGACCGGTTAGTCTGTTTATCAAATGTCCATTCGGCATCAGTGTTGAACAGCACAAAGTTGGCGGTTTGCCCTTCATTTAAAACAGGCTGCTCAACATTTAATATTTTACGCGGATTAACAGCCATCTTCTCGATAATCAATTCGGCCGGTAATCCAGCTTTAACGGCCAGCGAAAATGCGGTTTGCAAGCCGATGATACCAAAAGCAGCTATCTCAAACTCCACATCTTTAAATTCTATCTCGTGCGGGGTATGTTGCGATACAATGGCATCAATGGTACCATCGTTAAGTCCTTGCAACAACGCATCAACATCCACCTGGGTACGTAGTGGAGGTTTAACTTTGTATTGGCTGTCGAAGCCTAATAAAGCTTCATCCGTCAGTACCAGATGATGGGCAGCTACATCACAGGTCACTTTTAAGCCTTTGGTTTTAGCATCCCGGATCAATTCAACCGAGCGGGCGGTTGATATGGTGCTGAAGTGTATAGGCGCATCAGTATACTCGGCCAAATATAAATCGCGGGCAATCATTAATTCCTCGGCTAATGATGGGATGCCTTTCATACCTAATAAGGTACTTACCGCACCTTCGTGTACTTTGGCTTTTCCGGCTATGGCTACGTCTTCAGGATAAGAAAAAACTAAGGCATTAAAACCTTTGGCATACAGTAAAGCGCGCTCCATCAAGCCAGCGTCTTTCACCGGTTTGTCGCCATCGGTAAATGCTTTAGCTCCGCTCAGGTACATGTCATACATTTCAGACATGTCTTTGCCCTCACGCTGGCAAGATATAGCACCTAAAGGGTATACCTGCACCAGGTTTCCATTCGCTCTGTTGATTAAATACTCTACTTCAGTTTTTGAATGTATAGGCGGCTGGGTATCAGGCATCAGCGCTACCCCGGTAAAACCACCTGCAGCGGCAGCCTGCAAACCGGTGTTCAGGTCTTCTTTGGTTTCTAAACCCGGCTCACCAATACTACAGTTCAAATCAAAAAAGCCCGGCGACAGGTAGCTACCTTCCGCGTCTACAATCTCAGCATCCTCGGCATTTAAAGTTTCGGCTATGGTACTAACCAATCCGTTTTCAACTAATATATCGGCTTTGCTTTGATGAAAATCCGATCCGGGATACAGGATTTGAGCAGATTTGATGAGCAACTTCATATTGGTGGGGCTTTATGCTTTACCTTGTTATTTGACTGAGGCCGGCGTTGACAGCGATTGTTTTTCTACTTTATAAAAGCGGATCAACAATATCTCGGCAGCCACAAAAATCAGGGCCAAAATTATACAAACTTTCCATAATTGCAGGCCAAAATTTGTTTCGTTGATAGCTCCCTGCAAAGATGCCTTACCTGCCTGAACCACTGTTCCATTTTTGGGAATCAGATTTTTTAGTTCATCTGGGGCAAAATAGGTTAAGTCAGACTCGAGCCGGTTACTATTAAAAGCAATTACAGCAGCCAGGCTATCCTGCTTTTTCAGTAAATAATTTCCGGGCTGCTGTATCTGGTCGGCCACGTACAAAAAGGTGCTTCCCTCCTGCTGTCGGGCATCTGGTATAAGTGTTTGATTACCCTTGCTCAACTTCAGCACCTGCTTTTCGCTAATCTGAAACGGAATAGTTTCTACCACTTCATTTTTACCGACGGTATAATACAATGGCTGATCGTGCCCGCTTAAAAGTGCTATCCTAAACAATACAGGGATCAGTAAGGCATGCCTTGGCAAGTTGCTGTAACTCTCCTGCAGTGGCACCGCCGATAAATAAACCTTACCGCTACCGCTACGATAGCCGGACCAAAACGGTTGCCGCCCGGGCAAATCCATCAACGCTTCGCTTTGCGTACGTCCGCCACCGCTTAATTGATAATATTTCTGTACCAGCGGCAAATCAGGGTTCCGTGGCACATCTTCAAACACACCTCTAAACAAAGGGCTGTTGGTATTTAAATTACTTACCCGCGTTGCCTCGGTGATTAGTTTTTCGGGCCAGGCAGAACCGAGTGCTTGTAACATTCCGCGGTAACTGTTCAAGTCTGCGCCATCCGCCGGGAATATCATTAGAGTACCGCCTTTAGCCACATAAGTTTTTAATTGCTGTGCAAGTCCGGCAGGTATGCTTTTTACATCGGCCAATGCCACAACCGGGTAACTGCTTAGCCCGGCATAGTCAACACTGCCATAGTTTACATTAACTGGCTTAAAAAAGGCATCTGTGGTAAACGCCGCCTGCAAATACGGATTGGCTTGTCCGCCGTCAATCAATAATATAGGCATCCGTTCTTTTACATTAAACGTAAAGTAAAAGTCGTTATCAAATACAATCGGGTTATCCTGTAACTTAATGAGACCTTGTTGCCAGCCGGATTGCAAGCCCGAAAAGGATAGCGTATCCTGCTGCGTAGATTTTGCTTTAAGACTAAAGCTGCCTAACGCTTTTTGATTGCCGTTGATGAAAAGTTTTAAAGGAATACCCTGCGCATCCTTATCAGCGTAATTGTGCAGCTTAACCACCAGCTTTTCGCTTTCGCCGGGGCGATGCACCGCACTTAGCAGCCAAACCGAATCTATTGCAATATTGGGTAAAGTGTTAGCCTTAAGTTGCACCAGGCTGAAGTTTGCGTTGGCTAAAGGCTTAATTTGCTCTTGTCCGGTAGCACTTTTTTGAAAATCGGATATCACATAAATCTGCTGGGTAGCACCCGACTGATTTTGCATGATACTTTGCTGGCGCGAAATGATTTGCGGCAGGCGGCGGCTCTGAGCGCTTATCTTTACTTCATCAACGGCATCGTCAAACTCCTGCCGGGTGAGTAGCCGTTGATGCTTGCCTTCAAATTCTTGGGTGAGTAGTTGAAAACGGTCGTTTATACTATAAGCCGATGCAATTTCTTTAGCCCGGCGTTTAGCCTCATCTAACAGGCTGCCTTCGGTGTTCAGTGTTTGCATGGAGTATGAGTTATCCAGAAAAATACTGATGATTTGCCGTTTACCCGGACTAACTGAGTTTTTGTCGGGAAAGTACGGCCGGGCAAAAGCCAATACCAAAAATGCCAGTGCCAGCAGTCGGCTTATCAGGATAAGACGCTCGCGCAGGTTGCGTCTTGAAGATTGCTGTTCCTTAATTTCCTTAAGAAACTGAACATTACTGAAGTAAACTTTTTGATAACGCCTGAAATTGAACAGATGCACCAGCACCGGTATTGTAAGCGATAATAAAGCAAACAGAAAAGCCGGATAAACAAATTGCATGATGTTACTAAACGTTCTGCTTTATGGTAGCAGGTATAGTAACAAATATACCCTTATAGGGCATACTTACAAAGCAACTAAAGGTAAGTTAGCTGTTACTGCCGGGAAACTGATAGTAAATGCACTGCCTTCGCCTGGTTTACTATTAATCCGGAGCCTGCCGTTTTGCTTTTTCAGCAAATCACGGATCAGCATTAAGCCAAAACCACTGCCCTCTTCGTTTTGAGTTCCTTTGGTAGTGTAGTAGTTCTCGCTGTTGATGTGCTCCATCATAGCAGGGCTGATGCCAATGCCGCTATCCGTAATGGTTAAATGAGTTTCATGATCATTAACGTCTGCACTAAAAGCTATCAAACCATTTGTAGGGGTAAATTTTACAGCATTGTTAATGAGATTACGCAAAATAATTTTCAGCGTTTCGTTCTCAGTCACCCAAGCCAGCTCGGAAGGTAAATGGTTTCGTACCTGCAATCTTTTCTCGCTGATTGGCATTACCGTTTCGTCAATAATATGATTAACGGTCTCATACAGATTAACCGTTTCCTTTTTAACCGGCGCACCGCTTACTTGTCCGCGTATCCAGAAAAGCATGTTATCGGTCAGGGTCATTACCCGGCCGTATTGCGCTTCTAATTGCTGAAATAAATCCTTGGTTTCGCGCTCAGATACCAAACCGGCATTAACCAGGTGTAAAATGCTTTGGGTATTAGCTAATGGCTTACGCAAATCGTGGCTGATGATAGAAAGCAATTTGCTTTTAAGCACGTTATCATCTTCCAATTTCTGATTTTGGCTCAGCACTTCGCGGTTAAGTTTATCCAGCATACCAATCTGCCGTTCAATTTGCTGTTTTTGCGCATTTAGCTTGGCATTTTTTTGCTGGGCTTTTTTATAGTTATACAGCAAAATCACCACAATCATAGCCGAACACAACAAGGCACCGATATAAACAATGATCAGGTTTTTTTGCTGGGCGGCTTTCTTTTCGGCCTGCAATACGCTTTGCTGCACTTTAAGTTGCTGCTCTTCTTGCGACCTTAAAGCATCAATAAAATCATTTGCCTGCTTACGCTCACGGTCGTTTATCAGGTTGTCTACGTAAATCAGTTCGTCTTGCCATTGTATAATGGCGTCTTTGTCTACCGAGGCTTTGCTGATGTTTAATAGTAATTGTACTGCAGTTTTCACCAAGCCCATCGCTGCGCAACTGTCTGCTTTGTTGTAGGCCAGTGTGGCATAAGGCAAAGCCTCCTTGTATTGCTTTTTATGAATGTAAACCTTACTTAGCTCAATGTAAGTTAAAGCTTTACCATAAGTGTCGCCAGAAATGCTGTCAATTACCAAACCCTTATTCAAGTAATTAATGGCATCCTCAGGCTTATGCATTTCTTCGTACAAAATAGCACGATTATAAAAGCTCTTTTTCTGACCGTATGGATACTTAATTTTAGCGCTAAGATTGTAAGCCATGTTATAATAGGCCATGGCTTTATCGTAGTTTTTTTGTTCGGCATAAAGCAAACCCAGCTTAAGCTGAATGTTAACCATATCAATAGGCTTTTTCAAGTCCGAAAAAACTCCGAGTGTGTGGTTCAATAAATCTTCGGCTTCTTTAAAACTACCGCCTTTACGTTTAATGGAACTGATATACTGTTCGGCACGGGCCACATTGTATACATCCTTGTTCTGGCGACTTAATTGCATAGAGCGGTAGTATAACTCTAAAGCACGAGTAGAGTAACCACGTTGGTTTAGAACCTCTGCCTGATTAAGATACGCTACCGCACGCCCTTTGCTGTAATTATATTGGGTAGCCAGTATCTCAGCCTCTGTCAACAAAGTAAATGCCTTACCCGGATCTAACCGGATAAGTGGTGACGCCTGATCGTTAAGCGAATCAACTAAAGCAACAATTCGGGGATGCTTATCTGCCCGATATGAGGCGTAAGATGAAGTGCTGCCCCCGGCCAATAAACACAATAACAGCATCCAAAACCACGCATTGCGGTTGGCATTTTTTAAGCTTATCATGTTATTTGTAGCCAAGGGTTAATTAAAAATTAATGCAACTTTATAACTGTTTCCATAAACTTATACGGCGACTGTCTTTGTTAGGATGCACTTTTTGTTGAAAAAATATAAAAAACGACAGCTAGCAACCGTAACATTCCCATTACACAGTTTAACTGCAACGTAAGTACACTGCTGTACAGGCTATTAATGGTTGTAACTATTGCTTGACGAAAACCTAAACCTGAACAATAATTTCTGTGAAATGTTGACTCCAAACGATAACAGAATTATGGAATACAGAAAATTAGGAGAAACAGATTTAGCGGTGTCTGCAATTACCTTCGGTGCCTGGGCTGCAGGTGGCTGGATGTGGGGAGGGAATGATGACAATGATGCCATTGGTGCCATGCGGGCAGCTTATGATGCCGGCATTACCAGTATTGATACAGCTCCGATTTACGGACAGGGTAAAAGTGAAGAACTGGTAGGTCAGGCTATTAGAGATTTACCACGCGATAAAGTTCAGATTTTAACCAAGTATGGAATGCGTTGGGACTTGACTAAAGGCACTTTCGGCTTTAAATCGAAAGATAACGACGGTAAAGACCTGGACATTTATAAATATGCCGGTAAGGAAAGCATCATCACTGAGTGCGAAAACAGTTTGAAGCGCCTGGGCACCGATTACATTGATTTATACCAAATCCATTGGCCGGATGAAAGCACGCCTATTGCTGAAACCATGGAGGCGATTTTACGCTTGCAGGAACAAGGTAAAATACGCGAGGCCGGTGTAAGCAATTATAGCGTAGCACAAATGCAGGAAGCTGAAAAGACTATCAAATTAGCCTCTAACCAG
Organism: uncultured Mucilaginibacter sp.; assembly: GCA_913775265.1. Taxonomy (GTDB): domain Bacteria; phylum Bacteroidota; class Bacteroidia; order Sphingobacteriales; family Sphingobacteriaceae; genus Mucilaginibacter. The sequence goes on from CAJYJH010000067.1 coordinate 41,460, forward strand.
GTACCGTTCAGTATGGTTAACCGGAAGATTGAGCAAGATGTTGTACCATACTGCCTCAATCATCATAAAAGTATCCTGGCTTACAGCCCGATGGAACGCGGCTTACTTACCGGTAAGATGAAACCCGGACAACAATTTGGTGAAGGTGACCACCGCGCAGGCCTCAAGTTTTTTAAAGATGAAAACATTGCCCGCACCAATGATTTCCTGAATAAAATAAAACCCCTGGCCGACGAAAAAAATGCTACGCTTGGGCAATTAGTTATCCGCTGGACAATTGAGCAGCCAGGCATAACCGTAGCTTTGGTTGGTGCCCGTAATGCCGAGCAAGCCACGCAAAATGCTAAGGCTATCAACGTAAAACTCAGTGCAGATGAAATTGCCATGATTACCGGCGAACTGAACAAGTTACAGCTGGTAGATTAACATATAAACGCCTGCAATTAATCAATTGCAGGCGTTTATATGTTAATACAGTATCACAGAGTTATTTATCGACGATGCCTTCTGCGTTTATGGTGACCTTCCTGATGCCTGGAGCTACGGCTCTTTTTAACAGTTTTCTTTTTGGTTGATCGCCTGCTTGAGGAATGTGAACTATTTGAGTTAGAGGACGACTTAGTTTCACTCGTTGATTTTGAAGTAAGCGGAGTTGCAGACGTTGTGGTTGCCGAATCGGTACTTAGCTGCTTTGATTGTAGGCTGTTACCACGCAGATTATACTCAATTAATCTTTTTTGCAACGGTGCTTTGGCCAGAGAGTCAGCCTCGTCATACACTTCGAACTCCCGCATTAAGTTGCCATCTTTAATAAAAAACCGATCGTTGCCCCTGTAGCCTTTGCGTTGCGATTTGGTTAACCGCGGGAACTCCAATTTGCGCGCAGAGTTGTCGTTATATTCAAATGCAAAAACCTGTGCAGCATTGGTGCTGTCGGCCGCCTGGGTATGAATAAAAATCTCCGGGTTGCCATCCGTATCCATGTCCGAATTAAATACATCCACGATGCGGCCATCCAGATCGCCGGTGGTTGTGGTGTACTTCATCGATGCCGAATCTGATCGTAGTATCTCAAAAGCTCCGGTACTTTCCGAGCCCCTGCCCCATGATAATATATCATAAGATTGGCCCGGTGCTACTTCGATAGTTTTGTGGTACCTGAACGGAGCCATCACCCGTGGAGGCTCTGTAGCTACAGGTGCAGCCACACGGCTATCGTCCGAATTATTATTGCTGCATGCGGCTAACCCTACCATGCAGCTCAGCATTAAAAATAAATAACGCCTCATTATTTAACATCAATAGTTTGCTTGTACCAAAATCAGGATATGGCAAAGCGTAAATTAATTAAATATGTTCGATGCCTACGGTTATACGTAAGCACTAATTGAATAAAGATTCGGCTGAAAACTCGCCTTTAGGTTTTCCGGGCAAAGTTAAGTACACTCTTAAGGTACTGAACGCCCCGGCATCAAAATACTTTAAGGTAAACTTATGCATTCCCTTTTGCAGCAAAACCTCTCCAGGTTGTTCAAACAGGCTATGCTTACCATCATTGTCTATCACCATCTGGTCGTCAATCAAAACTACCGAACCATCATCAGACTGGGTAGAAAATATGTACTTGCCGTCGGCATCAACGTTAAAATAACCTTCGTAGGTAACGCCGAAAGTCCGGTTAGCTCGTTTAAAGGCCGACGTGTTAAAAGTTTTAACTACACCAGTATCTAAAACTCTTGCACCATCCAGTTGCCCTGTCGCAGTAAACGATCCTGCAACCAGTTCGTACTTTACTCCGGGCCGCTTACCATCAAAAGGGACGGCTGGCAATGGCGTACGGTTAACTACCATGGTACGCGTTACTAAACTACGTTTACCGCTTGGAGTAATAACGATTGTTTTTAGCTCACGGTATTGATCGGGCGGAATATTTAGCGTGAACGGCGAGTTATACACCAAACAGGTTTCGTCGGGCGTGTAGCCATCAATGGTATAATAAATTTTGGCACCGTTAACAGGAGTTCTTAAGTCAACGGTAAGTTGGGTGCCGGTATACGAGGTATCTTTGGTGCCTATGGCCGTTGGCACACGGTAATTATATTTATTAGCCTCCAGCCAGGCCAGGTGTTTAGGCAAACGAGTTTCCGAAAAATCTTTATAATTTTTATTTACCAACGGCGACCAAGCCACTTCTGATAAGGCCATCAACCGTGGCAATACCATATACTCAACTTTATCTTCGGTAGCAATATACTCCGTCCATAAATTAGCTTGTACCCCCATGATGTATTTTTGCTGCTGCGGCGTAAGGCTGGCCGAAGCAGGGTTGTAAGCGTATGTTTTGGTTAAAGGCGAGTAACTTCCAATACTTAAAGGTTCCAGGTCCGAACGGGCTTGAGCATGGTCAAAATACATACCGCCGCTGCCAGGCGTCATAATTACCTGGTGGTTTTGCTTGGCTGCGGCTATACCACCGGCCTCGCCCCTCCAGCTCATCACTGTGGCATTAGGCGCTAAGCCACCTTCCAGTATTTCATCCCATCCAATGATGCTGCGCCCTTTGCTGTTTACAAATTTCTCCATGCGCTGAATGAAATAGCTTTGCAGGGCATGCTCATCTTTCAGCTTATATTTCTTAATAACCGCTTGTGCCTCGGGCGATGATTTCCAGATTACTTTAGGTGCTTCGTCGCCGCCAATGTGGATGTACTTGCTCGGGAACATCTCCATTACCTCGGTCAGCACATCCTGCAAAAACGAAAACGTTTTTTCGGTAGGGCAAAATATATTGTTAAAAACGCCCCAGGTTTCTGCTACTTTATATTCCTGCTTGGTATCGCAACTCAGTTCGGGGTACGATGCTAAAGCCGCCATGGCATGGCCGGGCATTTCAATTTCGGGCACTACGTTGATATATTTACTGGCCGCATAGGCTACCACATCCCTGATCTGGTCCTGGGTATAATACCCACCGTAAGGTGTATTATCAAACTGTTGCGGTACACGGTCGTGATAATTGCCAATAAGGGTTTGCGCACGCTGACTGCCTATCTGTGTTAAACGCGGGTATTTTTTGATCTCGATACGCCAGCCCTGGTCATCAGTTAAATGCCAGTGAAAATTGTTCAGTTTGTAAGCGGCTATTAAATCAATGTAACGTTTAACAAACTCGACCGAAAAAAAGTGGCGACAAACATCGAGGTGCAAACCACGATATGCAAAACGTGGATAATCTTCAATAACGGCACAAGGCAGTTTTGCCGTGGCAGCCCGTTCAACCGGCAATAACTGTATTAAAGACTGCATACCATAAAATAAGCCAGCACCCTTACCAGCTATGGTAATTACGGTTGGTGTTATAGTCAACCGGTAACCCTCCGCAGGTAAATTTTCGCTTCCCGCTGAAGTTAACACTACCGAATTACTCGCAGACGTACCCTTATAAGCCTGCAGCTTATTTTTGAGCATATACTTATTTTGCAGGTAACTGCTTAAAAACTGCACCGCTTTGTTATTTACGCTGTCGGCCAAAATCACGGTTTCCTGGCTTAAAGTAAATGTTCCGGCTTGCTTCTGCACCGATACCGGTGCGGGTATGATGCCCAGATTGGGATCATTATTTTGAGCATGAGAACTGTAGAAAGAAAGAACAATAAACAGCGAAAACAGAAGCCGGTATTTTAGAAACATAATTGGAATAAAACGTTTTAGACTTTTAACGAGGCGTGAAATTAAAAGATTTTAAGAGTGATGTAATTATTTAGTCAATAAAATTACAAAGCACAAAATGAACGGCTACCGGATAATTAAAATCACGAAGATAATTTCGGTTATTAAATAGCTGCAATTTTATTTGAAAGAGCAGAGCAATACATAGTCAAAAATACAGTTACCTGCTGTTCCACTTTTCCTGTAAAGCATAACGCGATGCATGAGTATCAGGCTGCAAATTACTGTTTACATCAATAATCATAACCGACTGCGGTTGCCGCTCCTGTAAACTGTACCAGGTTGGTAAGCCTTTACCGTTGGGGTTACCTGTTTTAATAAAGTTGGCAAAATAGTTTTGCATGGTTTCGGAAACCTTGTAATCCTCAGGTGTCCAGTTGTAGGCTTTGTTGTAACGCAGGTTCCCAAGCGCATACTCAATTTCGGCCGAGTGTACGGCACCGGGGGCATCATTAGGTTTGCCATCGGCAAAAGCCGGGCGCTTGCGGGTATAGTAATATTTGTATACTGGCTTGCCACCGGTTTTGCTTTGCATGTCGGCCAATTTCCAGGTGCTGTAAGCAATAAAATTATCCGAAGCCAGCTCGGTAGCCACTTGCTCAACATCAGCATCAGTAGCTGCCGGATAAGCTGCAAAAATGGCGTCTGCCTTTTCTTTACCGTAAATAGCCAGTAAGGCATCTTTATAAGATTGAACTGTAGATGGCCGGTTACCTAAAATATTGCGGTAGCTGCCCTCTGCCGAATTCCAGCCTATCAATAACGGCACATGCATTTGCTCTCCAGCTTCGAAAATCGCCTTAGGCATTTTAGGGATCAGGTAACCATCCACATCAGCCCCAAAACGGAAACCGGATGATAGTTTAAGTAAGGAATCCGCTGGGATGTTGCGTAAATCGTTAAGCGAAGTAGCTTTTACTGCAGCTGCAAATTTCTGGCCATTCTCCTCGGCGGTGGCAAGCGGTGCCGGAGACAGATTGCCTAACAATGCACCGCTTTCCGCAATAGCTCCTGCAAATAATCCTTTGGAAAGCGGGGATACCATTTGTGCACTTACTGACATCGAACCTGCCGATTCACCTGCAATGGTAACTCTTTTCGGGTCGCCGCCAAAAGCTGCAATGTTTTTCTGTACCCATTCCAAAGCCGCATGCTGATCCATTAAACCATAATTGCCTGAGGCGTGATGCGCCGACTCGGCAGTAAGCAACGGATGCGCCATAAAACCAAATACACCCAAACGGTAATTCACCGTGATGGCCACAATCCCCTTTTGAGCCATGCTTTCTCCGTCGTACCGGCCCTCCGACCCATCACCTGCCGAAAAACCTCCGCCGTAAAAGTATACTAACACAGGCAAACGCTCTTTACCCGATTTGGCAGGCGTCCACACGTTAAGGTATAAACAATCTTCACTTTTGCCATCGCTCCTAAAAATCATATCGCTGTACAAGGCACGCTGCATAGCCTGCGGACTAAAATGATCAGCTTTGCGGACTTCTGTCCAGTTTTTGACAGGCTGAGGTTCAACCCAACGCAACTTACCTACTGGCGGCTGTGCAAACGGAATGCCTTTATAAGAACGTATACCACTGGTTTCGGTAACACCCTCTAATAAGCCATTAGCGGTTTTAACCTGGGGTGGAGCACCTTTATTGGTTTGAGCAGAAAGCTGTATGGATGCCAGCATCAACAGCGACAGAATTACTTTTTTCATTGAGGTAGATTTTAATTGGCTTGGTTACGGCAAATGTAAGTATATGATATTAGCATACCCAACCGTAACAAGGTTGTTAAATAACAAAGGCTACACCTGATGAGGTACAGCCTTCGTCGCTTTGATTTATTTTGTGAGCTTACCTGGTATAGTTAGGTGCTTCTTTAGTAATGGTAATGTCGTGTGGGTGCGATTCGCGAATACCGGCAGCAGTGATGCGTACAAAACGGGCTTTTTGCAGCGTAGCAATGTCTTTAGCGCCGCAATAACCCATACTGGCTTTTAAACCACCTACAAACTGGTAAGTAACCTCAGCCAGCGTACCTTTGTAAGGCACACGACCAACAATACCTTCGGGTACCAGCTTTTTGATGTCGTCTTCTACATCCTGGAAGTAACGGTCTTTGGAACCAGACTCCATAGCCTCGATGGAACCCATGCCACGGTAAGATTTAAAACGACGTCCTTCGTAAATAATAGTTTCGCCCGGCGACTCTTCTACACCGGCGAATAGTGAACCGGCCATGATAGAACTTGCGCCTGCAGCAATAGCCTTAGCAATATCGCCGGTATGTTTAATACCACCATCAGCAATAACCGGTACGCCTGTACCTTCTAAAGCTTTGGCACACTCGTACACAGCGTATAACTGTGGCACGCCCACACCTGCAATAATACGGGTGGTACAAATTGAACCCGGACCAATACCCACTTTAACCGCATCGGCACCGGCTTCGGCCAAGGCTCTGGCAGCATCGCCGGTAGCAATATTACCTGCAATAACCTGCAGATCGGGATATTTAGCTTTTACATCTTTTAATTGATTGATTACTCCTTTAGAGTGACCATGCGCCGTGTCGATAGCAATAACGTCAACACCGGCTTTCACCAAGGCGTCTACCCGCTCCATGGTATCGGCAGTTACACCAACAGCAGCGCCTACCCTTAACCGGCCATGCTCGTCTTTACAGGCTATAGGATAGTTTTTAAATTTCTGAATATCTTTAAAAGTAATCAGGCCACACAATTTACCATCACCATCCACCACCGGTAGCTTCTCAATTTTTTGATCCTGCAAAATCTCTTCGGCCTGCAGTAAAGTAGTTCCTTGCGGTGCAGTAATCAGATTAGTTGAGGTCATCACTTCGCTTACCGGCTTGCTCATTACCTTCTGGAAACGCAAATCGCGGTTGGTTACAATACCTTTTAATTTACCATCTGCATCAATTACCGGAATACCGCCAATACGGTACTCACGCATAATTTTGAATGCATCAGCTACAATGGCGCTCTCGTTCAAGGTAACAGGGTCTTGGATCATACCACTTTCTGAACGCTTTACTTTGCGTACCTGGTCGGCCTGCGCTTGTATGCTCATGTTTTTGTGCAGCATACCTAAACCACCGGCTTGCGCTATAGCAATAGCTAACTGAGACTCGGTTACAGTATCCATAGCCGCAGAAACGACAGGAATATTCAACTTAATCTTTTTAGTGAGATACGAACTGGTATCAACTTCGCGCGGTAAAACTTCTGAGTAAGCCGGAAGTAGCAACACATCATCGTATGTTAAACCTTCGGCGACAAATTTGGAGGGGTCGAGCTGCATGGCAAATAATTTTGTGTTTGATTATTTGCCGGGCAAAGGTAAGAATTTATTTCGATTTACAGCTATATAGCTGTAAATGCCTGTATAGTTTAAACTTAAATGACAAAATACGGCCGATGCAACAAAGCCATGATGATGCCGGACATCACCCTGCAAAATAGGTAAAGTAATATAGTGCCTTCAAAATAGAAGACACTATATTACTTTATTAATATTTTCCAACAATTACTTTATAAAACTCGTCGAAGTTCCAGTACTGGTTGGCTAAACTAAGCAGCTCATCGGCCGTAACAGATTTTACTATTTCGGTATAACGAGTATAGTAATCGTAGTTCAGCCCCGAAAAATAAACGTTTTTAAATTTATCAGCATGTGAAAAAACGTTTTCTAAACTTCCCAATAAAGAGCCTAACATATAGTTACGTACTAACGAAAGTTCTTCTTCGCTGATGGGTTCGGTCTTGAGTAAACTGATCTCTTTCTCAATTTCCTCTACAGCACTGCGGCAAACATCGGCACCTACTTCGGTAGCAATAAAAAACGCACTACCGTATTTAAGTGATGATATACCAGAGCCGATCCCGTAAGTATAACCCTTATCCTCGCGGATATTAGCCATTAATCTCGACCCAAAATAACCACCCAATACGGTATTCAACACCTGCAATGCCGGAAAATCGGGATGCGTGCGATTAACCATCGGCAAGCCCATGCGGATGGCCGACTGTAATGCTTCCGGTTTTTCGGTAAAATAAAAATGTTCTGTTGCTGGTTCAATAAGCTGCTGGCTTACATCAGCCGGCTCAGCAGCATTTTGCCAATCACTAAAAGCATCTATGATTTGTTTCAGTGAAGCCTCATCAGCTTTACCGGCAATTACCAATGTACAGTTAGCAGGCTGATACATTTGTTTAAAATGCGCCAACATATCTGCCCTTTGCAATTGCTGATAATGAACAGCATCAGCACTTAAGCCATAAATAGAATCGCCATACACTGCACGGTTAAACGCACGGCGCGCCAGGATGTCGTTTTTTTGCAGACTTACCTGCAACTTTTGCTGCTGGTTGCGGATGTAGGTATCCAGTTCTTTTTCCGGGAACTGGCTGTCAGTTAAAATATCTTTTATAACCGGCAAAGTATGTTCTAAGTGCCGGTTTAAGCTGTAAAGTGTTAGCTGCGAGTTATCATAACCATACTCTGCCTGCAAAAAAGCACCGTAATAATCAATTTTATCGGCTATTTGTGTGGCCGACAAGGTTGAAGTACCTTCGGTAAGCATGGTATTTACCGCCATGTTTAGTAATGGCTTGGTCGGGTCGAAACGCAGGTTACCAAAAATCAACTCTATACGCAGCAAATCCTGATCGCCGGAATTGAACCAGTACACTTTACAACCGTTAGGCAATTGTGTGTGCCCGGGCTCAATAAGACTGATATGATCAATCGCCTGAAAATCAGGCGCCAAAGTTCTGTTCAACATCATGCGGTTTATTTTTCGGCCAGGTAAATCAGTGTAGAAGAATTTTCTTTACGGAAAACACGCTGAGCCTGTTCCTGTATTTGCTGTGCAGTTACTTTTAAATAATTTTCGGTTTCGTAATTAAACAAGTCGGCATCGCCCAGTAGCTCAAAATAAGCCAGGTTCATGGCCTTGTCGAGCAAAGCCATCTCTGCAAATACCATAGTCGACTCGGTTTTGTTTTTAACCTTCGTCAGTTCTTCATCAGTAATAGGCGCTTTACCCATCTCTTCCAGCTCCTGCCAAATAGCAGCTTCAGCCTCTTCAATATTGATGTTTTCTAAAGGCTTACCTTCAACCACCAGCATACCCTTATCAAAGCTACCGGTTAAATAAGCATGTATTTCGCTAAACAGTTGTTTTTCGCGCACCAGCGAGCGGTGCAAACGGGATGATTGTCCGCGCGAAAGGATATCAGAAATCAGATCGAGCGCATAATAATTTTCGTCGGTACGGGCCGGCACCTGGAAAGCAATATAAATATCGTTTAAAGGCACTTTTGCCGTAACAATTTCACGGCGTTCCTCTTGCTGATCAGGTTCTTGCGGCAGGTTACGTTCATACTTTTGGCCGGCTGGAATAGGCTCAAACCATTTTTCGGCCAGGGCTTTTACCTGTTCGGTAGTTACATCGCCACCTACCACCATAATGGCATTTTGCGGGTTGTAGTGCTTTTTAAAGAAAGCCTTTACATCCTCAATTTTCGCGTGCTCTATGTGTTCCAGGTTCTTACCAATCGTAGCCCACTGGTAAGGATGCTGCTTATAAACCATGGGGCGCAGGCGCAGCCATACATCGCCGTAAGGCTGGTTAAGGTAACGCTGCTTAAACTCTTCCATCACCACGTTGCGCTGCACTTCCAGGCTTTTTTCGCTAAAAGCCAGGCTCAGCATGCGGTCGCTCTCTAACCAAAAGGCTGTTTCTAAATTTGCCGCAGGCAGAGTAATGTAATAGTTAGTAATATCGTTGCTGGTAAAAGCATTGTTTTCGCCGCCAACACGCTGTAGTGGCTCATCATAAACAGGAATATTAATAGAGCCACCAAACATTAAATGCTCAAACAAATGAGCAAAGCCGGTTTGATCAGGGCTTTCGTCGCGGGCGCCAACATCATATAAAATATTAACTACCGCCATAGGCGTGGTATGATCTTCATGAACAATTACCCTAAGGCCATTGCTCAATGTAAAACGGTTGAATTTAACCATGTAATTTCAGAACAAAATTTTATAGAACGGCAAATGTAATGTTTTGGCCTTTAAATCAGCATTCCATTTTTTGCCTGGGTCAATTGGTGATGATTATCGTAATAATACTAACGCTACAGCTTAAAATTTATTGAGCCTTTTGTAAACACTTTTACCTACAACAACAAATATTAAAGTTTACACACGATACAAAAAATTAACGGTTGCCAAAACCCTGGCAACCGTTAAATCAAATCAGCAGAATTTTTACTTAATACCGGTGTACGTTAAAATCGGACACGCCGCCTTTCAGTTTAAGATAGATTTTGTTTTTAGCATTCTCGAAGCCAGACGTTGTATAATGATCGCCGCTAAGTTTATTAAAGCCTTCGAAATCGTTAGACGACAGGCCGCTTGAGGTTACAATGTCGCAAGCAGCATTTTTAGGGATACTAATATTGATCTCTGACGCCCCGGTTGATACCACTACATCGGTAAGCGGTAGTTTATCGTCTAACTTAACACTGCATGATGCTGCACCACCGTTGATGTTTAAGTTGCGCACTTTGTAGGGTGTTAAATCAAAATCTACTTTGGCCGCCCCCCCTTTTATATTGATGTCCCAGATAGGTGTTGTATTAATGCTCAAACGGGCCACATTCATATTTCCACCATCCCACCTGAAACGCCGGTTACGTTTATTCATGTCAAAATCAACTACAGTAACTGAGTCTTCGGTACGGCTGTCTAATTTATAGTCACCGTAATACTCGCTGGTTGAGGCTGTAAATAAACTGTCGGTAGTTTTGCTTAATGTATACTTGGTAGCACCACCGCTTACGTTAAGGCGGGCATATTTGGTACCTGCTGCAAACGGTTGCTGATAGGTATTAGATGATGCTTTATCAGATACTTTTAAATCGCCGTCCGTGTCATCATCATCGTCGTTATCATCAGTGATGTTATAATTATATTTAAAAGGACCAAAACCATGACGATTGCCAACGTTACTAAACAGTATAAAACCTAAACCTATAATCAGTACAGCTACCCTTACCAGCGTAGCCCAAACCGCCCTGGTATTTGAAAGCAAAAGGTTAACACCGCCAATCACCAGGAACACAGGCCACAGGCGAAACAGGTTGCCCCAATGAAAATCAATTACACCAAAGTTATTGAGTAAAAATACGGCGCCGATAATTACCAGCACCAGGCCCGAAAATAATCTGTCGTTTCTCATGGTTTAAACAATTGGAGGATTAGTATTTGACGATTTACGGTTGCTTGAAGTAAAAATGAGTGCTAACCCCACGCCTACAATGGTAACCGGCCATAAGTGTTCAAAGTCCAAATCCGGGAATATATCATACTCATCCAAAAGCAGTACGGCTCCCAGAATAATGAACAACAAACCTGCAATTAAGCTAAAATTACTTTTACGTTTAACAGGCTGGTAAGAAGCAAATGGCGAAGCACTGTCGGCATCGGGCTGCACCGGCGGCATAGTATAATCTACTTCCGGTTGTTTAAAGGTGTAATCTACCTTTTTAGGTAACACTGCCCAAAGAATGATATAGAGTAATACGCCCGAGCCTTTAGCAATTAAAGCCACCAGGAACAGCACCCTTACGATGGTAGGGTCTATATCCAGGTAATCGGCAATTCCTTTACACACACCGCCAACCATTTTATTTAATTCGTCGCGGTAAAGTCTTCTATTGTTGTTCATTGTTTTAAGTTTTTGATGGTACTTATTGTAACTGACCTAAAACGGGCTTCATTACAATCTCATCTACATTTGCGCCTGCGCTCATGCGGTAAGTAGTAACTACGGCAGCGGCAACATCGTCAGGCATGATAAACCGGTCGGGGTGCACCTCCGTTCCGGCCCATGATGCCGTAAGTGTCGAACCCGGCAGTAGCGCGGTTACTTTTACACTGTATGGCTGCATTTCAAGTTTCATTACAGTATTAAGACTATACATCGCAGCTTTTGTTACACTATAACTACCAGCATTTATTGCAGGATGCAAAGCAGCGGCCGAACAGATGTTAAAAATGTGTCCGCTGCGTTGCTCAGTCATGCTTTTACCGAAAAAACGATATAACTCGTAGGGCGGCATCAGGTTAGTATTGATTTGGCTTATCAAAGTATCATCATCATCGTCCAGCACTTTCGACGGAATGAACAAGCCAACGTTATTCACCAGTACTTTAATGAAACCCAATTGTGCTTGCGCCTGGCGGGCAAAATCAAGCAAATCGGTTTTTATACTGCAATCGGTAGCGCGGGTAAAAACCCGGATGTTAGGATTTACAACCAGTAGTTCTTCCTTTAATTGTTCTAAATCTTTTACCTTTCGCGAACAAATTGCCAGGTTTAATCCTTGTTTAGCAAATGCTATAGCAATGGAGCGGCCTATCCCTTGGGTAGCGCCTGTGATGAGGGCATTTTCCATAATTAATAACAAATAAAGCAATTTATTAAAGCTATAGGGCTTTATTACAAAAACGTATTTTTACCCATAATCAAAAAAGCATACTTTCAATGTTTTCTACTTTAGGCCGGTACATTCTTTTACTAAGATTAAGCTTTAAGCGCCCCGAAAAATTTTCTATCTATTGGAATGAAGTGATGCGCGAAATGGTGTCTGTAGGCATTGGCTCTATGGGTATCATCAGCATTATTTCTGTTTTTATCGGAGCTGCCACTACTATACAAGTAGCTTTCCAATTATCAAGCCCGTTAGTCCCCCGCAGTATTGCCGGCAGTATTGCACGCGACTCTAACATTCTGGAGTTTAGCCCCACCATCTCTTCGCTGGTTTTAGCAGGCCGCGTAGGTTCAAGTATTGCATCGCAAATTGGCACCATGAGGGTTACCGAGCAAATAGACGCCCTCGAAATTATGGGTGTTAACGCACCGGGATACCTGATTGCACCTAAAATTATAGCATGTATGTTAATGGTGCCGTTACTGGTGATCTTTTCGATAGCACTGGCCTTAACCGGTGGTTATATTGCCTGCGTGGTAACCGGTGATGTTAGCCCTGCCGATTATTTAATGGGCGTACACGACGGCTTTATGCCCATCACCATCCAGGTGGCCTTGGTTAAAGCTTTTGTATTTGGATTTTTGATTGCTTCTATCTGCGCCTATCAAGGGTTTTATACTTCGGGTGGTGCTTTAGAGGTGGGACAGTCGGCCACTCAGGGCGTGGTTTACAGCTGTGTAATGATTTTATTTGCCGATTTGATGGTAACCAGTATAATGCTATGATTGAGATTAAAGATATATATAAAACCTTTGGCGAAAACGAGGTATTACGTGGTATAAGCGCAGTGTTTGAGCCGGGTAAAAACAACTTAATCATAGGTGGTTCAGGGTCTGGTAAAACTACACTGCTTAAATGTATTGTAGGCTTGCATGAGCCAACCAAAGGACAGGTTATTTTTAACAATGAGAATTTTACTGAGATGGATTTTGAGCAACGCGTCCCCATCCGTAAGCAAATTGGTATGTTGTTTCAAAACTCGGCTTTGTTCGACTCCATGACGGTGGAAGAGAATATTATTTTCCCGCTTAACATGTTTACCGACATGAGCGTGTCCGAAAAACGCGACCGTGCTGACTTTTGTTTAGAGCGGGTAAACCTGAAAGACAAAAACAGCTTGTACCCTTCCGAGCTTTCGGGTGGCATGAAAAAACGTGTAGGCATAGCGCGAGCCATTGCTATGGAACCTAAATATTTGTTTGTGGATGAGCCTAACTCAGGCCTCGACCCAAAAACATCCATCGTCATTGATGAGTTGATTAATGAGCTCACTCAGGAGTACAAAATAACTACTGTTATTGTAACCCACGACATGAACTCGGTAATGGGTATTGGCGATCACATCATCTTTTTGCACCAAGGCAAGAAAGCATGGGAAGGCTCCAACAAAGAAATTGCGCATACCGACAATCAAGAGCTTAACGACTTTGTATTTGCCAGTAAATTTACCCAAGCAGCTAAAGAGAAACTCTAATATAAACGCGAGTTTCAGTCAAATTCTACTTACTGCTTAATTGTATACTCACTCCAGAAATCAGTAGCATATGCCATTGTCTGAAAGCCGGAATTTGACATTGATGCGCTTAACATCCCATGAGGTGTAGTTGTAATTGTAACCGGGCCATCACTGGTTTGGCGTATTACTGTATTTTGGCTGTTTGATATACCATTTAGCTTTACGTTATAAAAGAGTTTATTGTTATTGACAGTAAAAGCAGTAAGGTATTTAAGCGGGACAGCGATTTCGTAAGTCAGCGTTTTCTTATCCTGAAACTGCAGGGCGGCTTTAATTTGGTATTCATTGTAGATCGAAATCAATACATCACTAATTTCTTTTACACCCACTACCTGAATTTCTTTAGCGCCTTCAATCAGCGTTTTATTCATCAGGCGTAAAATGGAGTCGGCATATTCCTTTTTGGCTTTCTGTTCGCCTTCTGTAGCTTCGTCATTAATCAATTCACTTAAAACGGTTTGCGACCTGTTACTTATGGTAGGATATTTTAAAGACACAAAGTCCATCCCCCCAAATTTACCGGTGCTATTCAGCGTCAAAGTAACGCCGCCGCCAAAAAGTTTTTTATTGATTATACCATCCTTAGACTGAATCATCAAGTATAAATTTTTATCGTCGTTAGTGATATAATAATCAACGTCTGTACTCGAATTATGCATCCGCAATCCAGGGTTCCAATCCGCAGGCTTGCCATCAATTTTAATATTGGCTATGTTTTGAATTTTACCGGTCTGCGGCGGTTGATTTTGTGCTATTGCTGAAAAACAGAAAATGGAAAGAAGCAAAACGATGCTGTAAAGTTTACGTGTTGTGATCATGTTGGAGCGGTTGAGCAGATATAACGTACTGAATAAGTAATTATTACATACCTGCTGTGCATATCAATTTTATAATAAACAATCACTCATGCTTGCTGCACATATTATCTTACCTTTGCAATATCAAGGCAAGCATTACATTTATTTATGTCGAACATCCAACTCCTCACCCCTACGCACTGGAAAGATTACGAATTGATTGATTGCGGAAACTTTGAAAAGCTGGAACGTTTTGGCCAAGTAATACTTATCAGGCCGGAGCCACAGGCCGTTTGGAGCAAACAACTGCCCGACAGCGAGTGGCAGCGATTACACCATATCCGATTCAGAGGCCGTTCGGCCACGGCTGGCGATTGGATAAAGAAGAACCCTAAAACGCCCGACCGCTGGCATATCGCATACA
Source organism: uncultured Mucilaginibacter sp. (assembly GCA_913775265.1). GTDB lineage: Bacteria > Bacteroidota > Bacteroidia > Sphingobacteriales > Sphingobacteriaceae > Mucilaginibacter. The sequence goes on from CAJYJH010000067.1 coordinate 56,516, forward strand.
AAAATGATGATGCGGCTATCAAGTTCCGCCTGGCACTAACCTCATTTAAACACCTGGGTATTTTTCCAGAACAGGCCGTTAATTGGGACTACATTGCTCAAAACGTTAAACGCTTTAAAACAGCGCGTCCAAAGGTGCTTAACCTTTTTGCCTATACCGGCGGCGCTTCGTTAATTGCACAGGCCGCAGGTGCCGATACTACCCATGTTGACTCTATAAAGCAAGTAGTAACCTGGGCGAACGAAAACCAGGAACTTTCGGGTTTAAAAGATGTACGCTGGGTGGTTGAAGATGCCCTGAAGTTTGTAAAGCGTGAATTAAAACGCGAAAAAAAATACAACGGTATTATCCTGGATCCGCCTGCATATGGCCATGGCCCCAACGGCGAAAAATGGAAACTGGAAGATCACATTAACGAAATGATTAAAGATGTGGTACAATTATTAGATCCCGAAGAACACTTTTTGATTCTGAATACTTACTCACTTGGCTTTTCGTCGGTAATTGTAGAAAACCTAATCAGGGGAGCTTTTCCTGAAGTGCAAAACCTGGAAATTGGCGAACTATTTTTACAGGCCACTGCTGGTAGCAAATTGCCGCTGGGGGTGTTCGGCAAATTTTATAAAATTTAACTATAACTATTAAAGGCAATAATTATCTTTACAACGCTCAAGAGTTAAAAAAATTTTAACGGCGCTAAAAAATACTTAGCCAAACTTTCTGTAAAGCCTTACGGCTCAATTTATGATGAATCTCAAAGCGTTATTGCTATCCTCCTCAATACTATTATCATCTTACGTGCTGTTGTCGAGCTGTACAGAAAACAGTAAGGCAGGTAAAGCTGCTAATGGTACTCAAACTGCTACTACAACAAGCACCACCACTACAGATACTACCACTAAGGTTGTTTACCAGCCGGTTGACAAAGCTAAGTACGACAGCTTGGTAAAACGTCTGGCTAATGGCGACACAACCGGTCACTGGCCTGTTAAAAAACAGCCTTACCCAACAGCTGGTGCCATTTTGCCTTTTAAACGTGTAGTTGCTTTTTATGGCAACCTGTTTAGCAAACGCATGGGCATTTTAGGCGAATTGCCTCCTAAAGAAATGCTGGCTAAGTTGAAAGCAGAAGCAAAAAACTGGGAAAAAGCTGATCCTAAAACGCCGGTACAAACCGCGTTGCATTATATTGCTGTAGTTGCCCAAGGCGATGGCGGTGCCGATGGTAAATACCGTTACCGTATGCCTTTTAAACAAATTGACACGGTACTTTCCTTAGCCAAACGCTCTAACTCAATCGTATTTTTAGACATACAGGTAGCCTTAAGTAATATCAAAACTGAACTGCCTTTGTTAGAAAAATATCTTTCTATGCCGCAAGTACATTTTGGCATGGACCCTGAGTTTTCGATGAAAGATGGCAGCAAGCCGGGTAAAAGAATTGGCACTTATGATGCTGCCGATATTAACTACGCCAGCGAATATCTGGCAGGATTAGTAAAAAAATACAATTTGCCTCCAAAAATTTTGGTGGTACACCGCTTTACCCGTAAAATGGTAACCGGCACTAAAGACATTAAATTACGCCCTGAAGTGCAAGTGGTAATGGATATGGACGGCTGGGGCGAACCTGACTTGAAGTTAGGTACCTACCGTAACTTTATATTCCCAGAACCCGTACAGTTCACCGGCTTTAAGTTATTTTACAAAAACGACTTAAAAAAAGAACCTCATCGTATGCTTACTCCACAAGACTTGATGAAGTATAAACCGCAACCTATTTATATACAGTACCAGTAATATATTACACAAAATTACTGGATGTGGCTTAGCTCGGTGCTCAATGCACCGGGCTTTTGTTTTGCTATCAATTTTTAATTATTAATAGAACCACAGTCAGTAACATTTCGTCAGCAGTTACGTAATATGGGCTATCTGTCTATATAAACGGCAATAACATCATATTTTAATTTACGTACGTGCAGTTCCTTGGCCAAAAGCCGGCTATGTTACAGGCTAAACTTTCATAGATTATAAAAGGGTTTGAAACGGTTTTTACATAAAATTATTTTGGGTATTGATAAAGTCTGGTACCGTTACAAGCAATTTGTAGAAGCAGCTGTATCTAAAACTGCGCTCGAAACTAAAGACATCTACTATTTGCAAGAGCGTCTTTTTATTAACATTATTCTCTACTCGCTCCCCTTAAGTTTAATTGCGGTTATCCCAACGGCAATTATCGCACATCAACAAGGAGAACAATTTTTGCCTTATGTATATATTTCGGCTATTGGAATCATTTCTGCCGTAAGTTTAAGCCGAAGCCTTAGTCTTAGATTTCGTAAAGGCTTTCTGGTGGTGTTTCTTTACGCCATGTCTATACTGTTAATAGCTGCGTTAGGCTCATTTAGTATAGGTAGCATTTATCTGCTGGCTCTAAGCGTACTTGTTGCTCTAATATTTTCTAAAAGAGTAGTGTATACATCTTTGTTAACAAATATTGCCATTTATGTCATATTTGGCTGCATTGTTTATACCCGGTATTTCGATTTGAGTGTAGTACATCACTACACGATAAACATGTGGATTGCCTACTCTTTTAACTTTTTGTTCCTTAATTTGCTTGTTATTATTCAGGTTAGATACATTGTTAACGGCTTAAAAGTTACCATTTTGCAAGAGGTTCGTTTACACCAGGACCTGCAAGCTGAAATGAGTGAAAATGTAAGTATTAATAAGGCGCTGCGCGAATCTGAAGAACATTACAAAAGCTTGTTCCTGCTCAACCCATCCCCCATGTGGATTTACGATGCAGACAACCTGATGATTTTGCAGGTAAATGATGCTGCTGTTAGACGGTATGGCTACTCAAGGGTGGAATTTTTGGGGATGAATATTGAAGATGTAAGACCCTCCTCTAAAATTCCGGAGCTACATAAAATTTTAAGGCAAAAAAAGTCTCCAGAGCCAGATTGCGTTGTAAATACTCAGCATCAAACTAAAAACGGCGAAGTATTTTACGTTGATGTACAGTGTATTAAAATTCCGTTTAATGGCAAAAACGCACGACTGGTAATTTCAACCGATGTTACCGCGCAATTTGAACACGCCTTAGCCATCGAAAACCAAAACGCAAAGCTACGCGATATCGCCTTTATGCAATCGCACATTGTTAGAGCGCCTTTAGCGCGTATCATGGGATTGATGAGCCTGATTTTACCTGGCCCGGATGTGGTTACTCAGGATAAAAAGCTTTTTGAATTTTTAGATGTGTCGGTAAAAGAACTGGACGACGTTATTCGTGCCATTGTGAGTACCAGCGAAGAAACAGAACTACAAACACTCAATTCCACTTTAACCGAACAAGGCAAGAGCGATATAGAAAACCTGACTGCTCAATATCATTGAGTGATTACTTCAATGGCTGGGTTTATTTTAACCAGCTCTTGTACAAACCCACTTTGATCTTTGGGCGACAAATAAACCTCGTCGTACTTATTATAGGCTATTACACATCCACTACTATCGAGTGATGGTTTTAATCCTACAAAACTGGTTTTTCCAACGGTAATTTTACGAATGCCCGCAATAGCAATGACTCCATGAATTGGTCCTGAACGATATCTGAGTTGCTGGTTCTCAATTGTGTAATAAGTACCGAACCAAACCCACAAAAGCAATGCAGTAATTAAGGCAATAACAATCAGGTAAAATGGGTCGTTAGATTTATCAGTAACGATCAGAAAACCGTTGAAAAACATCAGTCCAACAACAGCCCAGATGATCACTCCTGCCCATATAGCTTTGCCCGATTTAAATACCATCTGCTTTAAAAGTTGAAGCTGGCGTTCGCCTCCGGGTTGTCCAGTTTAGTGCTTTTGCGTTCGCCTTTCACGGTAACATGCAGCATATTTATTTGTTCGGCATGTTCACTGTATAATAAATCATCGCGCACTTCAATCTTTTGTGCTTTGCTGATGCCTTTTGCTTCAAGATAGGCCCACGCACCATCTTCTTGTATTTCGTAACCTAAAAAAGCCGGGGTGAGTACTTTACCGTCTATCTTAACAATTAAATGTTTGTGTACATAATCACTCATCAGTTGTTTAAGCTGTTCTTTATTGGCAGGCTTTATAATATCCAACTGCACTTTGTACTGTTTCTCGAGCACGTGCTCCAAATCGTCATAAAACATGCGGCAGCTTATTTCGATGGCCTGTGTGCGGGCGTTATGATTAATTTCGGTTACGCTTACATAAAACGGGTGGAAGATAGCAAACCAGGTAAAAAACAGGCCTTGTAACATACTGAATAGAATAACATCAACTGACTGCAAAATAAACTAATATTATCGGCAATTAATATTTTTGCCCCATGCACGATTTTCCATTGTACTTTAAGTTAGGTTGGCAGCATATCTGCGACTGGCAAGGGTACGACCATATTTTGTTTGTGACCGTACTGTGCGGCACCTACCTACTGGCCGACTGGCGTAAAGTGCTTATTTTAGTAACGGCATTTACTGTAGGTCATTCTATTACGTTAGCTTTAAGCGTAGTAGACATTTTGCATGTCAATACCTCACTCATTGAATTTTTGATACCGGTTACCATTGTAGTAACCAGCTTTATCAACATTAAAAACAAAAGGCGGTCGCCGGGCACTTTACGTTTATCTTATGCACTTGCTCTTTTTTTTGGATTGATACACGGCTTAGGGTTTTCTAATTACTTAAAAAGCCTTTTGGGTAAAAGCACCAACATTGTACCGCAATTACTGGCTTTTAATTTGGGTTTAGAGTTTGGGCAGGTGCTTATTGTACTATGCATCTTAACCGTATCATTTATTTTACTTAACGTTATCAAAATACAGCGCCGCGAATGGACATTGTTCCTGTCATCTGCTATATTTGGCATAGCGTTAATTATGTGCATAGAGCGCTATGCCTTAATCCATTTTAGATGAACAAACTCTACAACTTACTGGCAGCTTCGCTTCTGCTATCATCAGCCCTGCAAGCCCAGGTTATTGAAAACAACCCAGGCTCTAACCACGGAAACAAGTTTGAACAGTTAGGCAGCACTTACCTGGCCGATCCTAATATGTACCGCTCTGCTTCGGGTGCGCCCGGACCTAAGTACTGGCAGCAAAAAGCCGATTACGATATTGTAGCCAAACTTGACGATGATAAACAAAGGCTGGATGGTACCGAAACTATTACTTACTATAACAATTCGCCCGACCCTCTTACCTATCTGTGGTTGCAGTTAGACGAGAACCAGCATAAAAAGGATGCCGAGAGCGCTAAGTTTGACGAGAGCCGTATGAAAGACCGTATGAGCCTTCGCGACTTGCAGTCGATTATGGGACACAACCTGAATTTAGGCAACCATATCGTAAGCGCTAAAGATGGATCGGGCAATACGCTTAAATATACCATCAACGAAACCATGATGCGTATTGAGCTGCCGCAAACCTTGCAGCCGGGCCAAAAATTTACGTTTAAAATTGCCTGGTGGTATAATATTTCCGACCGCTTAACCATTGGCGGACGCGGCGGCTACGAGTATTTTCCGGAAAATAAAAACTATCTGTATACCATGGCACAGTGGTATCCGCGTATGGCTGTGTACAGCGATTTTCAGGGTTGGCAAAACAAGCAGTTTACCGGTCGTGGAGAGTTTGCCTTGGCTTTCGGCGATTTTAAAGTAGCCATAAACGTACCTGCCGACCATGTAGTTGACGGTACCGGCCAATGCTCAAACTATAGCTCAGTATTAACTGCAGCACAATATAAACGCTGGCAACAAGCACAAAACTCATATAAAGAACCGGTAGAGGTAGTTACCCTGGCCGAAGCAAAAAACGCTTTGAAAGGCCATGCCACTGCCCGTAAAGTGTGGAACTGGCATGCCGAAAACGTACGCGACTTTGCCTGGGTATCATCGCGCCGTGTAGTGTGGGATGCCATGGCTACGCAAATTGATGGTGGCCGTAAGGTAATGGCTATGTCGGTTTATGGGCCTGAAGCTTACCCGCTGTACCGTCGTTATTCTACCAAGGTAGTTGCCCATACCATTAAAACTTACTCTAAGCACACTATTCCCTACCCTTACCCTTGTGCTACATCGGTTGAGGCATCAAACGGTATGGAATATCCGATGATTTGCTTTAACTATGGCCGCGCCGAAAAAGATGGTACGTACAGCGAAGCCACTAAAAACGGCATGATCGGCGTAATTATCCACGAGGTTGGCCACAACTTTTTTCCGATGATTGTAAACTCCGACGAGCGCCAGTGGACTTGGATGGATGAAGGGCTAAATACATTTTGCCAATACCTGACCGAGCAGGAATGGGATCCGAACTTCCCGTCAAACCGTGGTCCGGCTTATAAGATTGTAGATTACATGAAGCTGCCTAAAAATGAGTTGGAGCCTATCATGACCAACTCAGAAAACATACAGCGCTTTGGCCCCAATGCTTACGCTAAACCGGCAACTGCACTTAATATTTTACGCGAAACGGTGATGGGCCGCGAGTTGTTCGATTATGCTTTTAAAACCTACTCGCGCCGTTGGGCCTTTAAACACCCAACGCCAAGCGACTTTTTCCGCACGATGGAAGATGCCTCGGCTGTAGATCTGGATTGGTTTTGGAGAGGTTGGTTTTATGGTACTGACCCAGTTGATATTTCGGTAGACAGTGTGAAATACTATCGCTTAAATACCAAAAACCCGCAGGTAGAATCAACCTTTGACCGTGCGCAGTTTGATCGCAACCTGCAAAACATCAGCACTACCCGCAACCGTGAAAACGGAACCCGGTTTGCCGTGGAAGCTGACACTGCACTACAAGATTTTTATTATAAATGGGACCGCTTTGCCGCCACGCCGGTTACTCAGCAAAGCTACCAGGCTATGTATAACGCCTTAAGCCCCGAAGAGAAAAAACTGTTTGACAGTAAGAATTACTTTTATGAAATTAGTTTCAGTAATAAAGGAGGCCTGCCAATGCCTTTATTTATTGAGTGGACTTATGCAGACGGCAGCAAAGAGCTTGAAAAAATATCAGCTTACATTTGGCGCCACAATGAGTTAAATGTGACTAAAGTATTTGCTAAAACTAAAGAAGTTAAAGGCATAAAGCTCGACCCTTACCGCGAAACAGCCGATATTAACGAAGGCAATAATAGCTGGCCAAGAGAATATACGCCTACGCGTTTCGAGCTGTTTAAACAGCAAAATACAATTCGTGGTGCCAGCACAGGCGGCAACCCAATGCAGGAATCACGGAAAACCAATCCGTAACAATATTAAAACCTCTTGTCTTTTCAGTTTTTAGTTAGTTCAGAAAACGAAAAAACAAGAGGTTTTTTATTTAGTACCTTTGTAATCAAAGCTCATACAGAAGTACCACCATATTTTATGAAATCGATTTGTGTTTTTTGCGGCGCCAACTTTAATAATGACCCAGCGCTTACCGAAGCCGTTGAACAACTGGCTGAAGTACTGGTGAGTCGTAATATGAGTTTAGTTTTTGGTGGCGGCAGAGTGGGTGTAATGGGTATGATAGCAGATGCTATTCTTAAAAAGGGTGGTAAAGCTATTGGCGTTATACCTGAGTTTTTACTTAATAAAGAAGTTGGACATACGGGCTTAACCGAGCTGCATGTTGTAGAGAATATGCATCAGCGTAAGCAAATGATGAATGATTTGTGTGATGGCATTATTACCCTACCGGGAGGTTTCGGTACACTCGAAGAGTTTTTTGAAGTGCTTACCTGGCTGCAATTAGGCCTGCATCAAAAACCTATAGGCATTTTAAACGTGAACGGCTTTTATGATTTTCTGCTTAAGCAAATGGATGTAATGGTTGAGCAACGCTTTCTGAAGCCGCTAAATCGTGAGCTGGTGCTTTCGTCGGCCAACCCAATCGAATTGGTTGATTTGATGGAAAATTTTAGCGCGAAGCCTGATGAGGTTTGGTTTAAAGACAGGAACCTGACCTTATAGGTAAATTAGGCATTACTCCAAATCAAGCTCAACTCCGCTTAACCATGGCTCTAACAAATGGTTAATCTGTACAATCCGGTTGGCCAGCTGTTTCATGTGTTGTTGGCGGTAATTCTTTTCGATATCACATTCTTCCAAACTCAAAAATTCGAGCTGGATGTGCGTGTTAAATATAGTTTGCTTTAGGCGCTGTTCTTCAACCAGCCTGGCAAAGTAATCAAGTTCGGTTTGTTGCATCTTTAGTTATATAACGACTTAACAATGAATTGCTTTATCAAACATAATTAAATTATGAACAGGATGATATTTCTAAGTTAAATCTCCAACTACTTACGAGTTTACAACTTATATGGTTTGCTGTTTAATTTAATGATGTGATAATTGTTGGTTGTCCTGCTACTCAACACCATTTTCGGGACATAGTTTAAAAAAAATGCTTGCCAACATAAATTTACTTAACGAATAATTAAAACAAATAACATTATACGTCATACTTTCAGAGATCAAATTGGCATGAATTGTATCAATTTCCGCTTAAAATGGGACGCTACCAAACAACCTCTTATCAAGTAGTTTGAAAGACTTTTGAAACATATAAGTTGTAAAAGAAAAGAAGGAAAATAATCTTAACCTTGTTTATACGATTATTCAGAAGGGTATTTTAGGAGGATTTTGCTTCGCTAACTGCGTAACTTACTTTAATAACTGCTGCACGCTTTTTTAACCAGCCCGCTACATCATATTTTTTACACAAGTAAATAATGGTCATAATCAGCATCTATCCTCCCTGCTTTTAATCGTTTCTGCTAATGCCTTTAACGGTAAATGTAATAATAAGTTTACATAAAGCAGTTGCATCTGGCAAAGAAATATTTCTTATAAACTCTTACACAGGCAACTTGTCATGAAAAGCATGGCAATCAATTGACGGTATAACATTTGCTCCATAGTATTTAAAGCTTAAATTTGTAGCTTAATATTATGCAGATGTCTCAAGATACAGAACATGTTAAATGTTTAATCATAGGTTCGGGCCCGGCCGGTTACACAGCTGCCATTTATGCAGCACGTGCAGATCTGAAACCCGTATTATATACCGGTATGCTGGCCGGAGGCCAACTCACCCAAACCACTGACGTTGAAAATTTCCCGGGATACCCTGAAGGCATCATGGGCCCTGAAATGATGGACGATTTTCGTAAGCAAGCCGAGCGTTTTGGAACTGATATCCGCTTCGGCTATGTAAGCTCAGTTGATTTTTCGAGCCTTCCCCACAAGGTAGTAGTAGACGAGGTGAAAACTATACTGGCTGATACAGTAATTATCTCAACCGGAGCATCTGCTAAATGGCTAGGTTTAGAATCAGAACAAAAATATAATGGCTTTGGTGTATCGGCTTGTGCTGTTTGCGATGGTTTCTTTTTTCGCGGACAAGACATTGCCATTGTAGGCGCCGGTGATACCGCTGCTGAAGAAGCTACCTACTTGGCTAAACTTTGCCGTAAAGTATATATGCTGGTTCGTCGCGATGAGTTCCGTGCTTCTAAAGCAATGGTTACCCGCGTACTAAACACGCCTAACATCGAGGTAATTTATAATACCGAGACTAAGGAAATCTTGGGGAACGAACAAGGTGTTAACGGCGTAGCCATCATCAACAATCAAACTCAGGAAGAAAAGGTATTAGATGTTACCGGCTTCTTTGTAGCCATTGGTCACCATCCTAACACCGACATATTTAAAGGTTTGATAGATATGGATGAAACCGGATACATCATTACTAAACCGGGAACTACCCAAACCAATATTGAAGGCGTATTTTGCTGTGGAGATGCACAAGACAATGTTTATCGCCAGGCGGTAACCGCAGCCGGTACCGGATGTATGGCCGCTTTAGATGCAGAACGTTATCTGGCCGCTAAAGAGGCCGAAGAAATGGTAGCCCATTCATAAGATAAACACCATAAAATCAGAAAGCCGTTCTTTGATAATACAAGGAACGGCTTTCTGATTTTAGATTTTTTTGCTACTGATAAGATATCAAACAGTCAGTAGTTTTGATTTTTTAACATCATACTCTTCTTGAGTAATTGCACCAGCGTCCAGCAGTTTTTTATACTCCATTAACTGTTCGGTGTTTGATACAGGCGCAGCAACCGGCTGAAACGGATTATTGTACATGATTGGCGCATCCTTACGCTCAGACGTAACCGCCCAGATTAATGCACCAATCCATCCCAGCACCGACCATCCTAAAAATATATTTAAGAGAGTAATTCCCAAGCTGTCGCGCTTGTTTCTGCCAACAAAAGCTGGGATAAAGTAAAAAAACAGGCCTACGATGATAAATATGATTACCAGAATTTCAGGCGCGCCGGAAGTGTAAAGTAATGTCATAAGATTTTGAGTTGAATTTTAGCTTAAATATATAAAGTAAAATAATTTATAAGGCGCAAATATCACATTTAATTAGAAGGAAATATTTATTATACTTTCTAAATTCCTATTATAGTACAAACTTATTTTATTTTTCCTATCAGATAAAAAGCATCAATTTACAATTACACCAATTTTTCATTCACCCTTACCCCATCGCGCTTCACAATGGAGGCTGGCACACCCACCACCGTACAATTAGCAGGCACATTTTTTACCACTACAGCATTGGCTCCTACTGTACTGTTATCGCCGATGGTAACATTACCGATCACCTTAGCGCCGGCATTAATAGTTACACCGTTACCCAACGTAGGCATATCTGTATCGTTGGAGTAACCAATGGTTACCTGCTGATTTATCCAGCAATTAGCGCCTATTGATTTAGCAGCAATGATGGTTGCAAACCCATGCTGAATAAATAATCCCGGTCCAATATTATCAGCATAAATATATAGTGAGGACAACTTAGGACAGATCACATTCAGCAACACTTTCCAAAATCCTACCCGTTTGTAAAACAAATTTCTAAACTCAGGGAATGAACCTAACAGATGCACTAACCCGGTGGTGTAACTATATTGCAAGCCAAATACTTTTAGCCACCGGTCAATATCTGACTTAATTAGTTCCTTATTCTTGTGGAATCCGAATACCAGGATGTGCGGAGAGCATCTGATAAATTCAAAAAAAAGCTTAATCCAGTAAAGTTTTTTCCTCATAGCTATAATGAGCAACCAAGTTCATCAAAAACACGAGATTAAGCTAATATTTATTTTAATTGTTCCGATTATGCTGATCTATCACACTCCTATTACTTAATAAGTATGCAGCTTTTAATCGATCTAACAATCAAGTTTAGTTAACTTTGATCAAGATTTATATCAGGAAACTATGAACAAACGTTCTTCAATATTTTGGATTGGATGGGCTCTGCTGTCAGCGTGCGGCACCACCAAGAACGTAGTAAACACGGCCTCAACTTCTACCGTGAACAATGGCAAAGTTTGGTCGTCGCTTTGGCAGCAACGTGCAGCTGAATACCGGGCGCTATGCTTTCAGGCCTATAACCTGGCACAACTAAGGTTAGATGAAGCATTAAAACAACCAAGCAGTAAACCGCTGGCGGTAGTAACCGACATTGACGAAACCGTTTTAGATAATAGCCCTTACGATGCACAACGTGCCATCAATAATCTTGAGTACGACACCGCCACCTGGAAACAATGGACAGCTCAGGCCGCTTGTGATACTGTTGCCGGCGCACCCAACTTTTTTAAATATGCGGCCAGCAAGGGTGTAACGGTATTTTATATTACCAACCGCGACGAAGACGAACGCATAGGCACCCTCAAAAACCTGCAACATTACCAGTTGCCAAACGCAGATGATGCGCACTTACTACTAAAATCAGGCAGTTCGAGCAAAGAAGCGCGACGGCTTGACGTGTTAAAGAACTACAACATTGTATTGCTTTGCGGCGATAACTTACCTGATTTTGATAAGCTATATGACAATCATCCGACCGAGCAAATCCGCAACACAGTAACCACGCAGTTGGCTCGGCAATTTGGCAGTAAATACATAGTTTTACCCAATCCGTCGTACGGTGATTGGGAAGGCTCCTTATTTAAATTTAATTATAGGCTTAACCCGGCACAAAAAGATTCGATCATTAAGGTCAAAGCAAGATTGGCTAAATAATATGTAATTGTTAAGCTTTTATTAACTACAACCTTTCACCCAAGTTTAAACCTATTTTTATCCCACTATTAGGTTATTTACAATGAAGAAGGCGTTAATCTTGAGCTTTTACCTGGCACTTGCAGCTTTAAGTGCAACAGCACAATTACCGGGCAAAACCTCTACCGGGCAAGTATTACTTCCCAATGGATGGAAATTAAGCCCGGCAGGCCGCTCCTTGCCCCTGGGCGATTTACCGTTAAACATACAACTATCCTCGTCGGGCAGGTTACTGGCAGTAACCAACAACGGGCAAAGCACACAGTCGCTGCAACTGATTGATACTAAAAACGAGAAGCAGTTAGACCAATGCACCCTGGCCAAATCGTGGTACGGGCTGGCCTTTTCGCACGATGAAAAAACACTTTACGCGTCCGGCGGGAATGATAACTGGATATACCGCTTCTCCCTAAACGACAACAAACTCGGTAAGCCTGATACATTGCGATTGGGCAAGCCGTGGCCTAATAAAATCGGACCAACAGGCATTGCCGTAAACAATAGCAATACTAAATTATATGTAACTACCAAAGAAGACAGTTGCCTGTATACTCTCAACCCGCAATCGGGCGAAACGCTGAATAAAATAAAATTGCCAGCTGAGGCTTACGCATGTTTGCTATCAGCTGACGAAAAAACGCTTTACATCTCCTTATGGGGTGGCGAAAAGGTTGCCGTGTTTGATACCCAACAACAACAAATTGTTAAAAGTATTTTTACCGGTAGCCACCCTAACGAGTTACTGCTGAATAAAAAGAACACTTACCTGTACGTAGCAAACGCCAATGATAACAGCGTATCAGTAATCAACACTAAAACCAATAAGGTAATCGAAACTGTTTCGGCAGCTTTATACCCTACCAAATTAACCGGGGCAACTACTAATGGTCTGGCCTTATCTTCGGATGGCAAAACATTGTACATTGCCAATGCCGATAATAATTGCTTAGCAGTGTTTGACGTAAGCCAGCCGGGTAACAGCAAAAGCCGGGGCTTTATACCGGTAGGCTGGTACCCTACCAATATCAAAGTATTAGGTAAAAAGTTGTTTGTTGCAAACGGTAAAGGTTTTACTTCCATGGCTAACCCTAACGGACCGCAGCCTATCCGTAAAACCGATAACAGCGGGCATCATATTGGCTCTATTAACAGTCGCGATCAATACATTGGTGGTTTGTTTAAAGGCACCTTATCCATTATTGACCAGCCTAAGCCTGAACTATTAAAAACTTACACCAAGCAGGTTTACGCTAATACGCCATTTAATAAACAAATAGAAGCAACCGCCCCTGGTGAGGCAGGCAACCCTATACCACGCAAGGTGGGCGACAAATCTCCTATTAAGTATGTGTTTTACATTATTAAAGAAAATCGCACTTACGACCAGGTTTTAGGCGATATGCCGCAAGGCAACGGCGACACATCGCTGTGCATTTTCGGAAAAGATGTAACTCCTAATCACCATGCTATTGCAGATAACTATGTATTGTTAGATAACTTTTACGTAAACGCCGAAGTGAGTGCCGACGGCCATAACTGGAGCACTGCCGCTTATGCCACCGATTTTGTGGAAAAAACATGGCCAACCAGCTATGGTGGCCGGGGTGGCACTTACGACTTTGAAGGTTCGCGCCAGGTAGCCTATCCGCGCGATGGCTTTATTTGGGATTACTGTAAGCGTGCAGGCATCAGTTACCGCACTTACGGCGAGTTTGGCGAATATGGGAAAGCAAATATTAAATCGCTTCAAGGCCATGTAGCCCCCCGCTCACCGGGCTTTGATATGGATATTAAAGATGTGCTGAGGGCCAAGTTATGGGCTCAGGATTTCGACTCGCTGGTTACTATCAATTCCGTTCCTCGTTTTAATACTATCCGTATCTCTAACGATCATACCAGCGGACAAAAAAAGGGCAAATACTCACCCACAGCAGCCGTTGCCGATAATGACCAGGGCATTGGGATGATATTGGAGCATTTATCACACAGCCCGGTTTGGAAAGAGTCGGTAGTGTTTATTTTGGAAGACGATGCTCAGAACGGCCCCGATCATGTAGATGCTCATCGTTCGCCGGCATTTATAGCCGGCCCCTATGTAAAACGCAATGCCGTAGTGAGTCACATGTATTCAACCTCGGGCGTATTAAGAACGATTGAATTGATACTGGGTCTACCACCTATGAGCCAATACGATGCCGCCGCAATGCCGCTGTATGATTGTTTTACTGCCAAACCAGACTTTACGCCATACGTCAAGCAGGCAGCACGTGTAGATTTAGAAAAGCGGAACATGAAGGTAAACGAAAGCAGCAAGCGTTCGGAGCTATTCAATTTTGCTAAGGAAGATGCCATACCCGATCTGGAATTAAACGATGTAGTATGGAAGTATGTGAAAGGTGAAAATGCCGTTATGCCAGCCCCTAAACGCAGCGCCTTCGTTATCCTGGAAGCTAAAAAGAAACGTGACGACGATGATGATTAAATTATTAATTTAGCCTTTATCTATAAGCTATACCTATGATTGTTATTGAAAATGAATTTTTAAAAGCTGCTATCAGCACAAAGGGCGCACAACTAAGTTCTTTAATTAACAAATCAACCCAAACCGAACACATGTGGCAGGCCAACGCAGACATCTGGCCTTGGCATGCTCCCAACCTTTTTCCTATCGTGGGCGGTTTGGTTAATAATCATTTAAACATAGAGGGTAAAACGTATTCATTATCTCGTCATGGCTTTGCGCGGCAATCAGAGTTTAAGGTAGCAGAGGCTACTACAGACCATGCAGTATTTTCGTTAACTGCCAACGCACAGACGCTGGAAGTTTACCCTTACCATTTTTCTTTTCAGGTGCTTTATACTTTGATTGAAAACAGTTTACGGGTAACCTATAAAGTCGTTAATCTGGATAACCAAACCATTTATTTTTCGGTAGGCGGTCATCCTGCATTTAACGTTCCGTTTGGCAATCAGGGTAGCTACGAAGATTATTACCTGGAGTTTGAGTCAGCTGAACCGCTGGAAACACATTTGCTATCTAAAGAAGGTTATTTTAGCGGCGAAACGCAGTCGGTACAACTACAAGGAAGAAAACTGCACCTCACGCGTAACCTGTTTGATAACGACGCGCTGGTGTTTAAAAATATCAACTCGCGGATGATTACTATTAAGTCGGATAAGCATGACCAAACGTTATCCGTGGAGTTTCCGCATTTTAAGCACTTGGGTATTTGGGCTAAGCCGGGAGCTGATTTTGTATGCATTGAACCTTGGTTGGGTTATGCCGACAACACTGTCCCGGCAAGCGATATCAGCACCAAGCCTGCCATCCAAAAGCTCGAAAAAGGCCATGTTTTTGAGGCACCTTTTTACATCAGTGTATAAGTTAATTTGCTGTTAAGTGATTTTTTTTAAAACATATTCCTTTTGAACGTAGTTTCTTAAGTCAATTGGACATTTAATAACAATCACATGAAAAAGAAAATCTATTTTTTAATGACTGCGCTGATGCTGAGCTTTGTTGCCTTTACTTCAAATGCAGCTACCAGTGATGACCATGGCAAAAACTACAAAGAGTTTTATGCTACTAAAACTGCTGAAGAAAGAAATGCCCGTGTAGAAGAAATTAAAACGCGTGTAGAAGAAATTAAAGCGATGGACAAATCGGCTTTAACCAAAGCTGAGCGCAAAGAATTAAGAACTGAGCTGAAAGAGCTTAAAAAAGAAGCTAATGCTGCTGCTGTTGGTGGTGGTGTTTACCTTTCAGTAGGTGCTATTATTATTATCATTTTAGTACTTATCTTGATTTTATAATCAAACTAATACAAAAACAGAAAAAGCTTCCCATAAGGAAGCTTTTTCTGTTTAGTGCCAACACCAAGTGCATTATTTAAAATAATCCCAACTGCCCCTTACTCAAATCAACATCGTCCGGATTAGTGATCTCGAGTGAAATGATTTTGGCAGCTGTTTCCGGGTTGACATCCGGAACGTCTTTTTCATCCGTCACATCAGCCAGTACCTGCGTATCTTCGACCGAAGCAGGTGCCGGATCAGGCACGTCTTCAGCATCATCATGTTCTGCGATAAGCTCAACAGTTTGTACTGGATGAGCCGACAGGCGATTACCCATAGCTTTCATGCCTTTTACATCAATCAAGTCGGTCAGGTTTAGCTCTACCAACTCCAGTACCTGCGCTTTACCTTTCAATTGCTCTACCTTAACCACCGGCTGCGCCGCACCCGAAATCAGGATCAGTTTAGAACCTGGCTCTTCGCTGATAAAGCTGGTTTGTTTACCAAGCACAATGTTTTCGAACATGAAACGCTTAACCAGGTAATTTTTTGATTTACCATCATAATGCACTACCGAGTATACTTTCTCCGGATCGTATTTTTCGATCAGCAGCATCTTGTCGTCAAAGTGGTTATTCAGATCAAAGCTATGCAACTCGTAAATACCATTACCAGTTATGGTTAATATCTTATCGTCGCCATCAAATTCGCCCAAATACTGCCCACGGTTATCTACATTCAAACGTTTAAGTACCTCGTCGTACCATATTTTACGACCGGCCAGGGTAGATACGCCTTTACTTTTGAAAATAATCTTTTTAACAGGGTATTTTGTTACCTGATTACCTATAGAGCTACGGCCTTTAATGGCAATGGCAGCAAAGTCTTCGTCAAACTGCAGCTTCTTCAACTTAGAATGTGGCTTAAGCTGTACGTTCACCACTTCGGCTTCACCATTAGGGTTGGCAGAAAAATATAATACTTTTGAGCCTTTAGTCCCCTTGGTCAAATCGTATTCTTTATCACGTGTTACTCCTAACACCGAAAAACGCTTGATGAACGTTGTACCGCTTTCACCATCTTTATAAATCAGGTTATAAACGGTGCGCTCGTCGTTCTTTTTAAATACGGCAGCGTGGATGATATCTTTACCTACAAAGACCTTATCCTGCACTTTGGTAATTATACACTTACCATCATACCTAAATACAATTATTTCGTCGATGTCTGAACAATCGCAGATGTATTCATCCTTTTTCAGGCCGGTGCCTACAAAGCCATCCTGGCGGTTCACGTACAATTTTACGTTAGCCAGGGCCACTTGTGCCGCTTCTACCCTATCAAAGGTACGCAGTTCAGTTTTACGCTCACGCCCTTTGCCGTACTTCTCCTTCAGTTTATTAAACCAGGCAATAGCGTAATCAGTAAGGTGTTTTAAATGATGCTTTACTTCTTTTATCTCAGCCTCTAAAGCTTTCATTTGCTCATCCGCCTTTTTCACGTCAAAGCGGGTGATGCTGCTCATGGGCTTATCAATCAATCTCTTGTAATCTTCAGGCAGTATGGTGCGATAAAACTGCGGAAAGAAAGGTTCGAACAACCGATCCAATACTTTCACCACCACCTCAAAATTACCTGAGCCTTCATAATCCGGGTGCTTATACATCCCTTCTTGGATAAAGATTTTAAGCAGCGAACTAAAGAAAATCTTTTCCATCAACTCTTTCAACCGGATGTCGAGCTCCATTTTAAGCAACTCGCGGGTATGATTAGCACTCTGCGTCAGAATGTCGTTCACACTCATAAAGTGCGGCTTGTCATCCAGAATGATACAGGTATTAGGCGATATAGATACCTCGCAATCGGTAAAGGCGTACAGGGCATCGATAGTCACATCGGGAGATATGCCGGGTGCCAGGTGCACTACAATTTCAACATCTCTTGCGGTATTATCTTCGATCTTTTTGATTTTGATCTTACCCTTGTCATTCGCCGAAATAATACTGTCTATCAATCCACCAGTGGTAGTACTGAATGGTATCTCGGTAATCACCAATGTTTTTTTATCACGCTCAATGATCTTGGCACGAACCCTTACCTTACCACCACGTTGACCTTCATTGTAGTTAGAGGCATCTGCCATACCACCCGTAGGGAAGTCAGGCAGTAGATTAGGCCTGTTACCTAACAATACCTCAATGGAGGCATCCAGTAGTTCAATAAAATTGTGCGGTAAAATTTTGGTAGCTAAACCTACGGCAATACCATCGGCACCCTGAGCCAGCAGCAACGGAAATTTTACCGGCAGCGTAATGGGCTCGCGGTTACGGCCATCATAGCTGGCCTGCCATTTGGTAGTGTCGGGGTTAAACACTACATCGAGCGCAAACTTTGATAAGCGTGCTTCAATATAACGGGGTGCGGCAGCAGAGTCGCCGGTAATAGGGTCGCCCCAGTTACCCTGGCAATCAATCAGCAGGTTTTTTTGGCCAATCTGTACCATAGCATCACCAATAGAGGCATCACCATGTGGGTGATACTTCATGGTGTTACCAATTACGTTGGCCGCTTTGTTGAAGCGCCCGTCGTCCATCTCTTTTAAAGAGTGAAGTATACGGCGTTGTACGGGTTTTAAACCGTCATATATATGCGGAACGGCACGATCTAAAATTACGTAAGAGGCATAATCCAGAAACCAGTTCTCGTATAAACCATCTAACGGAATAATGTTGTGCAGCTTTTCGTTCTGATCTAAATTATCTGACATATCTGTATACTCAAAAAGATAAAAAGAATCTTTTTAAACATTTTGAATGAAATCAATTTGCTAAAAATATTAGCCAAATATACTAAAAAGCAGGCTAAAAACCTATTATCCCGCCATAAAAGCACGTTAACCCGTAACAGCTTTTAGGCATACCAATGCATTTATAAAGCTTCTCTACTTCGCCCCAGCCTTATCATTTGCCCGTAATCTAAATGATTGGCCATAGCATGGCAGGTTTGTGCAATGCGCTTAGCACGGGTAGGCTCAGTTTTGGAACTATTAATCCAATTCAAAAAATAACGCCGATGCGATTCAGGCAAACTGTTAAAATAGCTGAAAGCTTCAGGATCGTCGGTCAGGCAGTCGTTTACATCATCTGGTACTTCCAGTTTAAAATATATATCCTCCTCCAGGCTCACCTGCAACATGGCGCCTTCGCTTTTGCGGATACCTTTACGGATATCAGCTTTTAACGGTAATATAAAGCTGCCCCCGCCCATAGGCATAACTGCTATACCGGTAATCTTAAAATTATCTAAAGTACCTCTTACCCTGAAAGATTTTTTATTGTCGGGCTTTAATTCAGTGGCTAAGTCGGCCGGGATGTCGATATAGGTCCAACCTGTTTTTTCGCCCTGCTGCCCTAATTTTAAAATTATCGTTGTAAACGTTACCATATTATCATTTTAAAATTAGCTCTTCATACCAAATGTATTAAACCAGTGGGCAAATGTTAAGGAGTTGTTAAATATCAAATAAATATGAAAAAAGCTGTAACGTTTGGTGTACTACAGGTGTCTTATGGATATAAAACAAAATATTTAATCTTAAAATTTTAACCATATGAAAACTTTAAAATCAATTGTATTAGGCTTAGCATTATTAGTAGTTACCAACGTTGTTAAAGCCGACGAACCAACTGCAGCTAAAATAACTAAAAATCATGCAATCGCAACTTACGTGACTACCATGACGCAAGGTAACAACCAGGGTTTTGATGCAGTGCTTGACGAGAATGTAAAATTCAGCTCGTTACGCGGTAACAAGTTAGTAAATTTTGACAAAGCCGACATGTTGAAATTTATTGACCAGAATAAAAATATTAAACAAGCTTGTACCACTACTACCAGCGAAGTTGAAAGCAACAATGATATGACCGTAATGAAAGTTGATATGAAATATGACAACTTTACCCGTACCAATTACGTAACAATGACTAATACCGGTGATGGTTGGAAAATCACCAACGTGTATTCAGTTTTCAAATAATCTTCTTCTTTTTAGAAAAAGTAAATTATATAGTTTTAGTTAATCATATGAAAGGCCGCTGCGAGAGCGGCCTTTCGTATTTATAGCGATTACAACCTTGCTTACTTTCTCAGCATAACACTAATTGTAGGCGATTCAATACACTACCACCATACTAATTAAGATTCATACCACTGCGAAAAGCAAACAAGCCTGTTACTTACCTTACCTAAGCAAAGATTAAACCAGGCTTGTTAAGGCAGTGCAACTGCCCTTTTAGTAAACTAATAAAGCTTAAACAGATACCAGTCTATCTTCGAAAAACATGAATGGTAAAAAGCTTTCAACGCCGGTAGTTATCCAAACGGTACCTTTTTGGCAATACAGCATAATGCGTATAGGTTGCGCCTGCTTTTTTTCGTACTCAGCCATTACTTGCAGGCATGAGCCGCATGGGGTGATGGGTTTTTCGATAATGAATTTATCAGTATGCGCCGTAACAGCAATAGCTTCGATAGGATCCTCACTATAATTGGCCCCCCAATTAAATAGCGCTACACGCTCGGCACATAAGCCTGATGGGTAAGCTACATTTTCCTGGTTACTACCATAAATAATACGGCCGCTTTTTAAGCGCAGTGCAGCGCCTACACTAAAATTTGAATATGGAGAGTGAGAGCCTTTGAGTGCCTTAGCAGCTTCGAGGCATAGCGTATGATCTTTATTGTTTAGTTCTTCAACAGCGCTGTATTCTTCAAATGCTATCTTAATTTCGTGGTTAATCATGTATGTAGATACCTTCTTTTTACCTGATTAAGCTTTGTATAATAACCTCCCGGCTATGGCCTAATCAAAAAGGGCTTATAAGATAGCACTTATTTTTTTAATAAGCAAATGCTATCCTATAAGCCCCTGAAATTTCCGGTATATGGTATACCTTATGCCACCAAAGCTTCAGGCTCAGCCAGCAACGGATTCACCGTTTCGTCATCCTTTTCTACCCGAAGATTTTGCACTATATGCTGCTGGCGGGTAGGTGTATTTTTACCCATGAAGTACTCGAGCAATCCCTTGATGTTGGCATCTTTTAAAATCACCGGATCAAGGCGCATATCCTTACCGATAAATAAGCCGAACTCATCAGGTGAAATCTCGCCTAAACCCTTAAAGCGAGTGATCTCCGGCTTGTTACCTAACTTGGCAATGGCATTGCGGCGTTCTTCGTCACTGTAACAGTAAATGGTTTCCTTTTTGTTACGCACCCTAAATAAAGGGGTTTGCAAAATAGACACGTGACCGGCTTTAACCACATCCGGGAAAAACTGCAAAAAGAAGGTCATGATGAGCAAACGGATGTGCATCCCGTCCACATCGGCATCAGTAGCAATTACGATGTTGTTATAACGCAAGCCATCAATACCATCCTCAATATTGAGCGCGTGCTGCAGCAGGTTGAACTCCTCGTTTTCGTAAACTACTTTTTTGGTTAAGCCGAAACAGTTTAATGGTTTACCTTTTAAGCTGAATACTGCCTGGGTAGCTACATCGCGCGATTTAGTGATCGAACCACTGGCCGAGTCACCCTCGGTGATGAATAAGGTAGTTTCCTGTTTACGCTCGTGGGTATCATCAAAATGCACTTTACAATCGCGTAGCTTGCGGTTATGTAACGATGCTTTTTTGGCTCGCTCGTTAGCCAGCTTTTTAATACCGGCAATGTCCTTACGTTCGCGCTCAGACTGCATAATGCGTTTAAGCAAAGCATCCGCAGCCGACGGATTTTTGTGCAGGTAATTATCCAGTTCGTTTTTAACAAAATCGTTGATAAAACCACGAACGGTTGGCCCATCCGGCCCTACGTTTTGTGAACCTAATTTGGTTTTGGTTTGCGATTCAAATACCGGCTCCTGCACTTTGATGGCAATAGCTGCAACGATAGACGAACGTACGTCCGACGCATCAAACTCCTTTTTATAAAACTCGCGCACGGTTTTAACTACAGCCTCTCTAAACGCAGCCTGGTGGGTACCGCCCTGCGTAGTATGCTGACCGTTAACAAACGAGTAATACTCTTCGCCGTATTGCTGACCGTGGGTCATGGCAATCTCGATATCCTCCCCTTTTAAGTGGATGATCGGATAACGCAACGCCTCGGCATCGGTGTTGCGCTCTAATAAATCGCGTAGGCCGTTTTGCGAAAAGAATTTTTGTCCGTTAAAGTTAATAGTTAAACCCGCGTTCAGGAACACATAGTTCCAGATCATGTTCTGTACAAACTCCGGGATAAAGCGGTAGTTACGGAAGATGGTTTCGTCCGGGAAAAAGTTGATAGCTGTACCATTGCGCTGGCTGGTTTCTTTTTCGGCTTCATCACGTATTAGTTCACCCTTGGTAAACTCTGCTATCTTGGTACGCCCATCGCGGTAAGACTGTACCGTGAATGATGTAGACAAAGCGTTTACTGCCTTGGTACCAACCCCGTTTAATCCTACTGATTTCTGGAAAGCCTTACTGTCGTATTTACCGCCGGTGTTGATCTTAGACACACAATCAATCACCTTACCTAAAGGTATACCGCGCCCATAATCACGAACGTTTACTTTGTGGTCGCTCATGTTTACATCGATAGTACGACCGGCACCCATCACAAACTCGTCGATAGAGTTATCAATAATCTCTTTCAGCAATACATATATACCATCGTCGTAAGCAGATCCATCGCCTAACTTACCTATATACATACCCGGCCGCAATCGGATGTGTTCTTTCCAATCGAGCGAGCGGATACTATCTTCACTATAATTAATCTCTGCCATGTTAAAATAATAGGGATCAATGTCATACACCTTTTATCAGCTAAAAGCATCTAAAAGGCTTAAAACCCATTCAAATATACTAAAAAAGTTGGCAAATATCAGCCTTTAACCTGCCGGAATTTAATACACTCACGCACCTTATTAATGTTCCTGAAAAAGTCAGGGCCTTTATCGTTGGTTAAACAAACTGCCAAAAAATAACCGGCATGGTCTTTCTGCAAGGCAATTAATAAGGCATATTTGTAGCCTTTAGTTTCTGGCAAATCAGCCAGGCTTATCGTACAGCTTTTACCTGCGTCAGCATTGTATGCTTCCAGTATTTCAGGCGCAAGTGAGCGAATGGAATACCGGTCATCATCACTCAGTGCTAGAGCCTGAGCCTTGATCGTGTTGATGTACGCTGAGTCAGGACTAGCCATTATTTTACCCGTTATGTTTTTTACCTGCTCGTAACTGGTCCAGTTTTGCTTGAGCGAATGCACTTGCAGCCAGATTTCAAAGTCCTGACCGGGCATGGCCATAGCACAATCGAACGAAAAACTTTCATTGTTTATAGCCGGCATTTCTTTAAGCACCGGTGGAAAAGAAAATTCTATTCCTGCCTCTTCTGCTTCCTTGATAAAAGGCCTCAAGGGTGCAGGCTGATTGTCTTTAACTACTTCTGCCTGTTTATGCCTGCGATGCTGGCCTACAGCCCACTGCTGGATCACACAAACGATGAAGAATGTAATTATGCTACTTTTGCAAACTCGTTTAATAATCTTCATGACTTAGTTTACGGCTAACCCTTTTTATTTATATTAACCGTGTATTGAGTGCAAACTCAACAAATGTAAAATATAATACCTGTTAAAAAAACAGCCGCCCCATCAATGCATATTAAACCCAAACTCAGCCGTTTCGACCTTACCATGATTGTGATTAGCTTAATCATTGGTACGGGTATTTTTAAATCGCCGGGCGAGGTAGCACTACGTACAGGCAGTCCAACCTTATTTTTTACAGCTTGGGTTGTAGGCGGGCTGGTTACTTTATGCGGCGCACTAACTTTTGCCGAGATAGGCGCCCGCTATCCCAACACAGGCGGCTTCTACAAATTATTTTCATACTGCTATCATCCGGCTTTTGCTTTTATGATTAACTGGGGATCGGTTATTGCCACCACGGCTTCCGTTGCTGCTGTAGCCTTGATTGGTGCCGAATACCTGAACCCCATTTTACTCCCTCAAAGTTTACAAACTACTTTAGGTACCAAGCTAACAACGACGGGACTGGTACTTATAGTTTACCTGATTAACTTTTGGGGTATAAAAATGAGTGCCAGGATGCAAAACCTGCTTACCCTGTTTAAGGTGGCCATGATCGTAGTGCTTTGCCTGGCCATCTTCAGGAGTGATGGCAGCACGGTAATAAACAAAAGTATTCCTATCGCTTCAGGCAATCCGATTGCCGCCTTCGGGTTGGGTTTAGTAGCCGTGTTTTTTACGTTTACCGGTTACCAGCAAACCATCAACTTTGGGGGCGATGTGGTAGAGGCCAAACGTAACATACCCAAAGGTATATTTATGGGCATAGCCATTGTGATTATAGTTTACATGGCTATTAACTTTGCCTACTACCAGGTTTTAGGCATGGGCGGGCTACAGCAAAACACCGGGCTGGCCGCAAAGATGGCATCAGTAGTATTTGGCGAGGTTGGCTCGAGAATCACCTCGGTACTGATGTTTATTTCGGTGCTGGCTTATGTAAACGTAAACATCATGTCGGTACCGCGGGTGTACTACGCTATGGCCGAGGATGGTGTGTTACCTCCAATTTTTAAACGTATCAACCCACGCACCCAGGTTCAAGAGTTTGGTATGAGTTTTTTTGTATTCAGCGTTATACTCATTTTGTTAGTGGTAAACTCTTTTGGCGAAGTACTAAACTACGCCATGTTTTTTGAGTGCATAGGTATGAGCGTTGCTGCCATGGCTATTTTTATATTACGCAAACGCACCAAAGAATTAGATAACATCGGCATTTATACTATCAAATGGTACCCGTTGGTGCCGCTGTTCTTTATCGCTATTTATTGGTTTGTTACCTTCAGTATTTTTGCCGCCAGCCCCAAAGCTACGTTGGTTTGTTTGGGTGTTTTTCTATTAGGATTAGGGATTTATTACGGTGCAACGAGTTATCAAAGAAGAAACATCGGTAACTAACGCAAGATAACATTCACTTAGTGTGATAGCCAGCGTACAAGTGTATATTGATTTAGAAATCAAATAAAAACGCTAGTGAAGCATTTATAACGATGTCTTTAAAACAGATAATAAATTTCAACGATAATATACTATTGGTATAAAATGTAGAACTTTAAATAACTCGTTTAGCACCCATTTAAACCATGAAATTTTTCGCCACTTTAATTTTAATGTTAGGTTTACACAGCCTTTGCTCCGCACAAGCTATTGAAAAAGGGTATTTCATGTGCACCTCCGTACGCACGGAAGCATGGAACAACGAAACGCAAAAGCTTGACATTACTCGCGACTGGGTGAACCTGCCGCAAAAGGCTATAGCATTGCAGGTGTTTAAAGACTCTATTGTCTATTATACCGATAACTACAAAACTAAAACGGTTTATAAGATTGATAAGGTAACTGAACAACCCGACATAGATAGTTTTGCTGACCACTTTTATAAAGTTAAGCAAAATGGAATCAAAAATTTGATTACGGTAAGACTGTTGAGCGGCTACGGAGGTTATGCCGGACAAATTAAAATAGCCGACGGCCCTACAGGAGATCATTTTACGCGTGTCACCACCTATACGTTTACCAAAGCAGATTCAGAATTTCTAGCGTCCAAATAATTTGTTTTTGGACCATTAATCGGATAGGATTAAAAAGCAAAATGCCCGGCGAACGCCGGGCATTTTGCTTTTATGATAGAAAGCTAGCTATACTTAAACGCCTAACAGCAAACGTGCAGGATCTTCCAATAACTGTTTAACACGTACCAGGAAGCTTACCGACTCGCGGCCGTCAACAATACGGTGATCGTATGACAAAGCAATGTACATCATCGGGCGGATTACTACCTGACCATTTAACGCTATTGGGCGCTCAATAATATTGTGCATACCTAAAATCGCTGACTGTGGTGCGTTGATGATTGGGGTAGACAACATCGAACCAAACACACCACCGTTAGTGATGGTAAAGGTACCGCCAGTCATATCCTCTATAGTCAGCTTGTTTTCGCGAGCTTTACCAGCCAGCGTTACAACGGCTTTCTCAATCTCAGCCAGGCTCATTGCATCTGCGTTGCGGATGATTGGAACCACCAAACCTTTAGGCGCTGATACGGCGATAGAAATATCTGCAAAGTTGCTGTAAACAATTTCTTCGCCGTCAATACGTGCACCTACGGCAGGCCACTCTTGCAAAGCAACGCAAACCGCTTTGGTAAAGAATGACATAAAGCCTAAACCAACGCCATGTTTTTCTTTAAACTTATCTTTGTATTTACCGCGCAGATCCATAATGGGCTGCATGTCTACCTCGTTAAAGGTAGTTAACATAGCGGTTTCGTTTTTAACGGCTACCAGGCGTTTAGCTACGGTTTTACGCAACGAAGTCATTTTTTCGCGACGCTCGGCACGCGTGCCAGTGGTAACAGCAGCAGGCTGTGTCTGGGTAGTTTGCGGTGTTACTTTTGGCGTTGATGAAGATGTAGCAGCAGGTTTCTGTGCATTCAAAGCATCCTCTTTGGTGATACGGCCACCAACACCAGTACCATTCACACTTTCAGGGCTTACACCTTTTTCGGCCAGTATTTTACCGGCAGCAGGCGATGGCGTACCAGCAGCATAACCACCTTGCGATGATGATGCAGACTGGGCAGCAGGTTGCGAAGCAGCCGGCTGATTGTTAGCAGGGGCAGCAGCGGTAGCAGCACCGCCACCAGTAATAGAACATACTACAGCACCAATGGCTAACACGTCACCCTCGTTAGCTGTAGTTTTTAACATACCTGCACTTTCGGCAGTTAACTCAAATGTAGCTTTATCAGATTCCAGTTCGGCAATAGCCTCGTCCATTTCTACCTGTTCACCGTCTTTTTTAATCCAGCGCGACAAGGTAACTTCGGTAATAGACTCGCCTACCGGCGGAACTTTAATTTCAATGGTTTTGCTTTCGGCAGCGGGTGCAGCAGCCGGAGCAGATTCCGGACGCTCGGTACGCTGACCCGGAGCACTTTCGTCAGCAGCAGCTGCTGCACTTTTATCAACCGGTGCGGCAGCAGCTTTAGCACCACCACCTTCAATACTGGCTACAACAGCGCCAATAGGCAATGTATCGCCTTCGGCAGCTACCGTTTTTAAAGTTCCGGCACTTTCGGCAGTTAGTTCAAACGTAGCTTTGTCTGACTCTAACTCGGCAATTACTTCGTCCATTTCAACCGCATCACCGTCTTTTTTAATCCAGCGCGACAAGGTAACCTCAGTGATTGACTCGCCTACCGGCGGAACTTTGATCTCTAAACTCATATTGTGTTTTAAGTTGTATTATGTTTTTAGGGTATACAGTTAAGCACGCAGCCAGAGTAAAATATTAGTGCCTTTAAACACTTGTATACTTTACTCTGGCTAAATTTATACTGTTACCAGTTAGTCTGCGTTTGTTTCAGCCATTTTTTTGGCTGTTTGTTTTACTTTTTCTTTTTGGCCTTCGCTTACAGCTGCTTCAAATGCTTTGCCTATAATGTATAGCTGTTGTTTAGCATGCTGTTTAGCATAACCAGTAGCAGGGCTGGCAGCCTCTTTACGCGAAATCACCTCTAATTGTAAATCGCTTTTACGGAATTTGCGCAGCATAAAAGGCCATGCACCCATATTTTCAGGTTCTTCCTGTACCCATACAAATTCATCAGCATTAGTGTATTTAGCCTTAACAGCCTCCATTTCTAATACCGGGGTTGGGTAAAGTTGCTCAACACGTACAATGGCAACATCAGTACGTTTGTCAGCTTGTTGTTTTTCCAGCAATTCATAATATATCTTACCACTACAGAAAAGCACACGGGTTACTTTCTTAGCATCTTGTGTATAAGCATCATCAATTACTTCCTGAAACTTGCCTTGGGTAAAGTCTTCTAATTTTGACATACAAGCCGGATGGCGTAACAAGCTTTTAGGTGAGAATATCACTAACGGCTTACGGAAATCGCGGTGCAACTGGCGGCGTAAAATATGGAAGAAGTTAGCCGGTGTGGTACAATTCGCTACCTGTATGTTGTTATCGGCACAAAGCTCCATAAAACGCTCTATACGTGCCGATGAGTGTTCAGGACCCTGGCCTTCGTAACCATGTGGCAATAGCATTACTAAACCGTTACCACGTTGCCATTTAGTTTCGGCACTTACCAGGTACTGGTCAACAATAATCTGAGCGCCGTTTATAAAGTCGCCAAATTGGGCTTCCCAAATGGTTAATGCATTAGGGTTAGCCAAAGCGTAACCGTACTCATAACCTAATACACCGTACTCAGACAACAATGAGTTATAAATATAAAACTTAGCTTCGGTACCCAAAGTATTCATTGGGGTGTATTCTTCGTCGGTATCAGGCAGTGTTACCACAGCATGACGGTGCGAGAAAGTACCACGTTTAACGTCCTCACCGCTCAGGCGCACTGGGTGGCCTTCTTTAAGTAAGGAGGCGTAAGCCAGTAATTCGCCCATGGCCCAGTCGAACGTTTTAGTCTCGTTCACCATTTTGCGGCGATCTTCAAACAACTTCTCAATTTTTTTGAAGAACTGTTTGTCTGACGGCAAATCGGTCAGTTTTTTACCGAGCTCTAATATTTCTTCTTCGCTTACTGCGGTATCAGAAGTAGCATAAACCTCGGCTTTAGTTGGTAAGTGTAATCCTTGCCACGAACCTGCAAACATCTGGTTACCACCTTCAACACGGGCTTCAGCCTTAGTTTCGTCCAGTTGCTTTTGCAATAGGTCGCGGAAAGATTTTTCCATTTCCTTAGCTTCCTCAGCACTGATACTGCCTTCAGCCAGTAATTTCTGGTAATAAATTTCGCGCGGGTTAGCATGGGCCTCAATGGCTTTGTACAATACCGGCTGCGTAAATTTAGGTTCGTCAGACTCATTGTGACCGTAACGACGGTAACACAAAATGTCGATGAATACGTCCTCGTTAAACTCCTGGCGATACTCCATAGCCAAGTTAATAGTATAAACCAAAGCCTCGGCATCATCACCATTCACATGGAATACCGGAGATAACACCGTTTTAGCAATATCGGTACAATAAGTGCTCGAACGGGCATCTTTATAATTGGTAGTAAAACCAATCTGGTTGTTAATAACCAAATGCACGGTACCGCCGGTTTTGTAACCGTCCAGCTTCTCCATCTGCAATACCTCATAAATAATACCCTGGCCCGCTACAGAAGCATCGCCATGAATTAATATTGGTGCAATTTTATCGTGGTCGCCATCATACTTACCATCAATTTTGGCACGGGTTAAGCCTTCAACCACAGGGTCTACGGCTTCCAAATGTGATGGGTTTGGACAAAGGCTTAAGTGTATCTTTTTACCGTTTGAGGTAGCAATATCTGTAGAAAAACCTAAGTGGTATTTTACGTCACCACCGAATGATGACTCTAAGTCGTAGTTTTTACCTTCAAATTCACTAAAAATCTCCTTATAGGTTTTGCCCATAATGTTGGCCAAAACATTTAAGCGACCGCGGTGGGCCATACCAATGGTAAACTCCTCGATGCCTAATTGAGCTCCTTTTTCGATAACCGAATCTAAAGCAGGAATAAGTGCCTCAGCACCTTCCAGCGAAAAACGTTTCTGACCTAAAAATTTGGTACCTAAAAAGTTTTCGAAACCTACCGCTTCATTCAGTTTTTTCAGGATGCGTTTTTTCTCTTCAACAATAAACGATGGTTTGTTACGTTTACTTTCCATCCGCTCTTCAAACCATTTAGTTTTTATCGGATTACGAATGTATTTGTACTCTGCACCTATGGCTTGGCAATAAGTATCTTCCAGTAACTGGCGTATGTCGCGCAGTTTTGCAGGACCTAAATTTAATTCAACACCGGCGTTAAACACAGTGTCTAAGTCGGCATCGCTTAAACCAAAAGTTTCTAACTCTTTACCGGGATAGTATTTGCGGCGATCGCGTACGGGGTTAGTTTTGGTAAACAAGTGGCCGCGGCTGCGGTAACCGTTTATCATGTTCAGCACGTTTATTTCTTTTAAAACATGCTCGGGAGCACCGGCTGCATCTGTTGTTGCAGCACTTTTGGGTGCAGATCCTTGACCAAAATCGAAGCCTTCAAAAAACTTTTGCCATCCGTAATCAACCGATTCGGGGTCTTGTTTATATGCTTCGTACAAGGAATCTATATAGGCAGCGTTTCCGCTATTGACGTAAGTTAAACGATCCATCTGAATACCAATCTGTAAAACGGTACAAAACTAACAATATAAGACGTAACTTACACGGTTAAATTTGCAATTGATGTGCTGAATTATTATATTTTGCTGAATTTTATAATGACAAGTTTTTTTAAGTATTGTTTAAACAAACTTGTCATTAATTACCCGCAAAAGTTGCCTTTATGGCAACTTTTGAGCCGCAATTATACTACATAATCAGCTAAAGCGCTATCCTATTGCATCCTGATTGATGCCTGTTTCGCTATCGCGGGTTTCTTTTTTGTTAAATGGCAGGTATTATCTCTGCCATTTCTCAGCCAATTAATACTCGGCCAACACTACAATGCGATCGCTTAAAGGCGCGATTTTCTCTTTACCGTTTAAAAAGTTCAGACCTACAATAAACGAAAAACCGGCTACTACGCCGCCCATATCGGTAATCAATTCGCTGGCAGCAGTAACCGTTCCGCCGGTAGCCAGCAGGTCGTCATGTATTAAAATATGCTGACCTGCTTCGAAAGCATCAGCATGAACTTCGATGGTGGCCGAACCATACTCCAGGTCATATTTTTTTTGATGAACTTTATAAGGAAGCTTACCTGCCTTGCGGATAGGAATAAACGGCACGCCCAGTTTACCGGCCAACTGTACGCCAAATAAAAAGCCGCGGCTTTCTACCCCGGCAACGGCATCTATTTGCAGCCCCTGCAGCTGCATTACAAAGTCGTCTACAATTAACTGGCAAAGTACAGGATCTTTAAGTATAGTGGTGATATCTTTAAATACAATTCCGGGTTTCGGAAAATCAGGAACATCGCGTATAGCGTCCTTGATTTGCTGTTCAATCATGGCGGCAAAATTAGTTAATAGAACTTAAAGTTAATGTCATGTTCACAGGCAGCGCACAGCGCAGATAGCAGTAATACTATATGCACAACGTTACTTAGCAGTATTTTTTCATTAAGCATGTTTTTATATCTATTAAAAATATAGACTATGCATATCTTTGACACGCTATGAGTAAAAATACCGACGAACTGTTTAAGAATGTAATTGCCCATGCCAAGGAGTATGGTTTTGTATTCCCTTCCAGCGAAATTTATGATGGTTTAAGTGCTGTTTATGATTACGGCCAAAACGGCGCAGAACTTAAAAACAACTTAAAAACGTACTGGTGGAAAAGTATGGTGCAGTTGAACGAGAACATTGTAGGTATTGACTCGGCCATATTTATGCATCCCAGAATTTGGGAAGCCAGCGGTCACGTGGGTGGTTTTAACGACCCGATGATTGACAACAAGGATTCGAAAAAGCGTTATCGTGCTGACCAGTTATTAGAAGACCGTATTGCCCGTTATGATAAAGACGGGAAAACAGATAAAGCAGAGCAGTTACAGTTAGAGCTGGACAATGCATTAAAAGCTGATGATTTAACCCGACTACGCGACCTGATTGTAGAGCATGAAATTGCCTGCCCTGTTAGCGGT
Source organism: uncultured Mucilaginibacter sp. (assembly GCA_913775265.1). Taxonomy (GTDB): domain Bacteria; phylum Bacteroidota; class Bacteroidia; order Sphingobacteriales; family Sphingobacteriaceae; genus Mucilaginibacter. The sequence goes on from CAJYJH010000067.1 coordinate 88,285, forward strand.
ACCCGTAACTGGACCGAGGTACGCCAGTTTAACCTGATGTTTAGCACCCAAATGGGCGCCGTGGCCGATGATGCGGACAAAATTTATCTGCGTCCCGAAACCGCGCAAGGTATATTTGTAAATTACTTAAACGTACAGAAATCAGGTAGGATGAAAATCCCGTTTGGTATTGCTCAAATTGGTAAGGCTTTCCGTAATGAGGTAATTGCACGCCAGTTTATTATTCGTATGCGTGAGTTTGAGCAAATGGAAATGCAGTTTTTTGTTCGCCCGGGCACACAGCGCGAGTGGTTTGACAAATGGAAAGAAGCCCGTTTAAAATGGCACTTGGCGTTAGGTACCGCTCCTGAGAAATATCGTTATCACGAGCATACTAAATTGGCCCATTATGCCGATGCCGCTTATGACATTGAATTTAATTTTCCGTTCGGCTTTAAAGAAGTAGAAGGTATACATAGCCGCACCGATTTTGACCTGAAACAACACCAGGAGTTCTCGGGTAAAAAAATGCAGTATTTCGATCCGGAGGTTGACCCTGATACCAATAAGCCATATGGCAATTACATCCCTTATGTAATTGAAACTTCGATTGGTTTAGACCGGATGTTTTTATTGACGTTGATTAACGCTTTTGAGGAAGAAGATTTAAGCACCGAAGAGAAACAAGACAGCCGTACAGTACTGCGCCTGCACCCTTGCCTGGCACCGGTTAAAGCTGCTATTTTCCCGCTGACTAAAAAAGATGGCTTACCTGAAAAGGCACGCGAAATTATGGACAGCCTAAAGACAGACTTTAACTTGCAATACGAGGAGAAAGATGCCATTGGTAAACGCTATCGCCGCCAGGATGCAATTGGTACACCTTTCTGTATCACGGTAGATCATCAAACCCTGGAGGATAACACCGTTACTATTCGCCACCGCGACAGCATGGCGCAGGAGCGTGTACCAGCCGACCAGTTAGATAAAATCATCGGTGATTTGGTAAGCTGGAAAAATGTATTGAAAGCGTAACTCTCTATCGCTTTGACACAAAAAAAGCCGGTATGCAAATACCGGCTTTTTTTATAGCATTACTAAGTAAAGATTACCGCTTACTTTTCTTCTTTGTTTTTAGCTTCTTGAACTTCTAAACGAATAGCTTGCGCCAGGTTTTTCAGATCTTGCATACCTTTACGTACACGAGTACCTGCTGCACTGTTGCCCTTGTTGTAGAATTTGTCAGCATCACCTTCTAAAGATGCAATAAGTTCTTTTACTTGTGTAAATTTTTCCATTGTAAATACTCCTTTTAAAAAAGATTGAAGTTTATTGTTTTATATAGGGCTAATCTAAAGCGTTTTTTGAAATAAAAAAATATTTGAACACTAAAAAGTGCGTTTAAAGCCAAATTTGGCACTTTTTAATGTAAGCACTTACTTTACTTAAATAATAATAGCGTTTAATAGCTATTAATTAAAGTTTGTTAACAAATTCCATTTTATTTTAACAACAATTCTATGAACAAGCATTGTAAAATTGCATTTTAACGATTTATTTAGATTAAAGAAAAATTACAAAATGATAAAAGCGCCGAAAGTACCTACACTCTAAGCAAAAAACCCCTCGACATTTATATGCCAAGGGGTTTATATGTTATTTGAGTGCCTGCTTATATAGTTAAGCTAAAACTGCTGCTTTGTCTTCTTTGTAATAACCTTCTTTTAATTTTAAAGCTACTTCGCTATAGGCATCCAAAGTACGCTGCACATCTTCTAAGGTGTGAGTAGCAGTTGGAATCAAGCGCAAGATAATTAAGCCTTTCGGAATAACCGGGTATACCACGATAGAACAGAAAATACCATAATTCTCGCGCAGGTCGCGGGTAAGGCTGGTAGCTTCGAACAGGTCGCCTTTTAAAAACACTGGGGTTACCATGGTATTGGTAATACCGATATCGAAGCCCCGCTCTTTTAAACCGTTTTGCAACGTACGTGCTACCGTCCAAAGTTTTTCGCGCAGCTCAGGTTTTGATTTTAGCAGCTCAAAACGCTTTTGCAAGCCAATTACCATAGGCATAGGTAAAGCTTTAGCAAAGGTTTGTGAGCGCATATTGTAGCGTAAAAAGGCTACAATATCTTTTTTGGCAGCCACAAATGCCCCTATGCCCGCCATTGATTTGGCAAACGTGCCAAAGTACACGTCAATGTCTTCGATACAATCCTGCTCCTCATGTGTACCGGCGCCGGTTTTACCCATAGTACCAAAACCATGCGCATCATCAATCAATAAACG
>CAJYJH010000068.1 GCA_913775265.1 uncultured Mucilaginibacter sp.
TTTTGAATGCCAGCGGAAAAGTGCCAAAGCTGTTAAGTTCCAATAAAAAAACAGTAGGTATACGTATCCCTGATAATAACATTGCCCGCGAGATTGTTAAACAACTGGGCAACCCTATTTTATCAACCTCTATACGTGATGAGGATGATATTTTAGAATACTCTACCGATCCGGAACTGATCCACGAGAAATATCAGGATATGGTAGACCTTGTGATTGATGGAGGATATGGCGGCAACGTTGCCTCTACTGTTGTAGATGTAACCTCAGGAGAATTTGAGGTGATTCGTGAAGGCAAAGGTGATTTAGAAATGTATATGTAACAAAGTGTAAAGGCCGAAAGCTATTAATATAGATATAGCTTTCCGGCCTTTTGAAAATCTTACCCCTTAATGCTTTTAATAAACTCCGGTATTTTTTCCATATAACCGGAAGTTCCTAATATTTTCACAAACGCACTGCCCACGATGGCACCGTTGGCATATGCAGTTGCTTTTTGAAACGTGGCTTGGTCGGCAATACCAAAACCAATCACTGTCGGGTTTTTAAGGTGCAGGTCTTTAATCCGTTGGAAATAAGTTTCGGTAACATCAGACACCTGCAGGCTGTTTCCGGTAACAGATGCCGACGACAGCAGATAAATGAAGCTATTGCTCAAATCATCAATTTTGCGAATACGCGCTTCAGCAGTTTGCGGGGTGACCAAAAATATATTACTAAGCTGATGCTTGGCAAAACAGTCTTTATATAAGGTTTCGTACTCGTACATGGGCAGATCAGGTACTATTACACCATCCACTCCTACCTCGGTAGCCTTGGCACAAAAGCGCTCAACGCCGTACTGCACCATAGGGTTTACGTAGCCCATCAGTAATACCGGTATACTTACCCGCTTACGCAAATCGGCCAATTGCTCAAACAGCAGGTTTAAATTCATGCCGTTATCCAACGCCGTTTGCGAACTATGCTGAATAGTTGGCCCGTCGGCTACAGGATCTGAATAAGGAAAGCCTATTTCCAGGAAATCAACGCCTGCTTTCTCTAACGCTTCAGCAATATCTACGGTGGTATTGAGCTCCGGATAACCGGCTGTAAAGTATACGGATAACAGGTTGTTCTTTTTTTTCTCGAACAATTGATTTAATCTGTTCATGTGTTTTGTTGAGAGTTGGTGGTTCATAGCGGGTAGTTCATGGTGCATGGCAATTTGGCCTCCCATGCACTTAAGCTAAAACTGTTGGTTATGATGAACCACGGATCGTTATTTAAAAGCCGAAATGTTTAATGTAAGTTGATAAATCTTTGTCGCCACGGCCGGATAAGCATATAACCACGTTATCGCTTTTTTCAAATTTCATTTTCTCAAGGTACGCAAACGCGTGTGCCGATTCGATAGCCGGGATGATGCCTTCTAACTGTGATAACAGCAAGCCTGCCTGTAACGACTCATCGTCGGTAATATTTACATATTGCGCGCGCTGTCTCTTATGTAGGTGGGCATGTTGCGGGCCGATACCTGGATAATCTAAACCTGCTGATATAGAATATGGCTCTACTACCTGTCCATCATCAGTTTGCATCAAAATAGTACGGCTGCCGTGCAATATACCTTCGCGGCCCAACACCGAGGTAGCTGCTGAATGCCCACTATCTACACCTTTCCCCGCTGCCTCCACCGCGATCAATTTTACCTGCTCGTCCTCTAAAAAGTGATAAAACATACCCATGGCATTACTGCCGCCGCCTACGCAAGCCAGTACATACTCAGGCAATTCCTTACCGGTTTGTTCCAACAGTTGCTTTTTAGTTTCTAAAGATATAATAGATTGAAACTGTGCTACCATTTCTGGATATGGATAAGGGCCTACTACCGAGCCAATGATGTAATGCGTATCCACAGGGTTGCCAATCCAATCGCGCATGGCCTCGTTGGTAGCATCTTTCAGGGTTTTGCTACCCGAAGTGGCCGGTACTACAGTAGCACCCAGCATTTTCATACGGGCTACGTTAGGTGCCTGGCGCTCCATATCTATCTCACCCATATACACCACACACTCAATACCCATCAAAGCACAAACCGTAGCGGTAGCTACCCCATGCTGACCGGCACCAGTTTCGGCTATGATACGTTTTTTGCCCAGTCGCTGGGCCAGTAATATCTGCCCTATGGCATTATTAATTTTATGGGAACCAGTGTGGTTTAAGTCTTCGCGCTTTAAAAATATATTGGCGCCGTATTTTTCCGACAGCCGTTTTGCCAAATACAGTGGCGAAGGCCGGCCAACGTAATCTTTAAGTAATTGATCAAACTCACTTTTAAATCCGGCATCGCCAATAATCTGCTGGTATTGCTGACGTAGCTCCTCAACATTTGGGTAAAGCATTTCAGGGATGTATGCCCCTCCAAAATCTCCGTAATATCCCTGCTCGTTTACTGTATATTTCATGGTTAGTTAGCTCTTAATATATTAAATGCGTTGCGCAATTGGTCTATGTTCTTTAATCCTGGCTCAATTTCAAACCGGCTATTCAGGTCAACACCGTAAAAAGCAGGGTGTTTAATTTCTTTTGCGCCGGCAATATTTTCGGGGCCCAAGCCACCGCACACAAAAAACGGAATGTCCAATTGGTACTTCGCTAAAATATCCCAGTTAAAGGTTTTACCCGATCCACCGTGACCTATCGTTTTAGTGTCAAACATAAAGTAGTCTACGTGCCCTGCGTAATCATTTAATTGCGTAAAATCAAAATCGTCGTCAACACCAAAAGCTTTAAAAACGGTAACCTGACCACGCAATGCCTGGCAAAAAGCCGGCGACTCGTTGCCGTGCAGTTGTACGGCATTATACCCGAACTGGTTTATCAGGGCGTTGATTTTATCCAAATCTTCGTTCACAAAAACAGCAGTTTTGCAAATGGACTCAGGTAAGGTATTCAAGACATCGGACTGTAAGTCGGCGATATATCGTGACGATAAATTATAGCAGATAAATCCCATATAATCGGGATTCAATTCAACCAATGCCTTTATATTCTCGGGATGCTTCATCCCACAAACCTTGATCTTCATGTTAGCTTTGCAGCAGGTTTTTAAAACTGTCAAGAGCCTTGCCATTCATCAGGGCTTCTTCGGCCTCATAAAAACTATCGGCAAAAGTTTGCGTGCCTTTAATGGTACGGATAGCTAAGGCCGCGTTGCAAAGCACCACATTATTTTGCGCCGTAGAGGCTTTGCCCTCTAACACCTGCATAAATATAGCTGCCGAATCTGCCACGGTATGGCCTCCGGTAATTTCTGCCGCATCAACCCTGTCAAAACCTAAAGCGGTGATGCTGTTAATCCTTTCGCCATCTGCCGAAAAGGTTTTAAAGTCGCCGGTTAACGATACTTCGTCATAACCATCTAAAGCGTTAACAATGGTGTAATTGATAGTAGATTTTTGATAAAGGTAAGCGTACAGGCGTGCCAGCTCGAGATTGTAAACACCCACCATTTGATTATTTGGCCGGGCCGGGTTAACCATTGGCCCCAGCATATTAAAAAAGGTTTTTACGGCTAACTCGCGACGTACCGGTGCAACAGTTTTCATAGCCGGATGGAATAACGGCGCGTGTAAAAAGCAAATATTGGCTTTGTCTAAGCCAGTATTCAGTTTATCAGCGTCGTTAGTAAACTGATACCCCAGGTATTCCATCACGTTTGATGATCCGCAGCCCGACGAAACACCGTAGTTCCCATGCTTGGCCACTTTATACCCTGCCCCGGCCACTACAAATGATGCCAAGGTTGATATATTGAACGTGTCTTTACCGTCGCCGCCGGTTCCGCAAAGGTCTATCAAATCATCGGCTTCCAGATTAACGGGCAGGCACAGTTCCAGCATGGCATCCCGGAAACCTTCCAGTTCATCCACAGTTATGGTGCGCATGCAGTAGGCCGTCATGAACGACGCCATTTGTGATACGTTGTACTTGCCTTGTGCTATATTGGTGAGTATCTCTTTAGACTGCTCCCGGCTAAATGTTTTGTGCTCAAATAAATGATTAAGTATCGCTTTCATATGTTCCCGGTCGCCTCAAGTGGCGGCGTAGTAATTAGTCCCTGAGTGTTTTGCCGTACTCTCACCTTCAGGGGGCTGGTGGGTACAAAAAAAGGGTTGCCTTACGGGCAACCCTTCGTATTATGTAAACTAATAAACAGGAGATTGCCTTACGATTACTCGTTAAGCCACCACCAGTTATTGTTTTGTATATTCATTATTTTATGGAGGCAAATATGATTATTGTTTTTTCGAAATGCAAATCATTATAATATTTTTATAAGCAAAACAGCGCTCAATAAATTACATGGCTATAGGTAATAGGATAATTAACCCCGAAGATGATTTAGGCTTTGGCAGACAGGCCGTTGCACAACGCGTAATTAATAAAGACGGTTCTATCAACGTTAATCGCAGAGGACTGCCCTTTTTCAGGACTACTGATGTTTACAACCATCTGATCAGCATGAGCTGGACCAGGTTTTGGTTGGTGGTGCTAAGCGGTTACTTAATTACCAATATTGCTTTTGCCTTTATTTATAATCTTACCGGCATAAAAAACCTGGAAGGTGCTGATGGCAAAACACTCATCGAGCATTTTTTTGATGCCTTTTTCTTTTCTGCACAAACACTTTCTACCGTAGGTTACGGGCACATTAGTCCGAAAGGTATATTAACCAACTCCATCGCCGCCTTTGAGTCAATGCTGGGCCTGCTTTCGTTTGCTTTAGCTACTGGTTTACTTTACGGGCGATTTTCGAGACCTTCGGCTAAAATTGTTTACAGCAATAATATGCTGGTTGCGCCTTATCTGCAAAACCAAAAAGGTTTGATGTTTAGGTTGGGCAACATGCGCAGTAACACACTTATCGACCTCTCGATTGATGTAATATTTTCTTACAACGAGCAGTTAGACGGCAAGATAGTCCGCAAGTTTTTCCCGTTGAAATTAGAACGGAGCAAGGCCAGCATTTTAACTTTAAGCTGGACGGTGGTACACCCGCTTGACGATGATAGTCCGCTTTATCATGTTTCGCCCGATGAGTTGAAGGCAACCAATGCCAACTTTGCTGTGTTGATGAAGGCTTACGATGACACGTTTTCGCAAACAGTACATTCGCGTACATCCTATCAATATGATGAATTAGTTTGGGGAGGCAAATTTACACCGGCATTTTATACTGATGAAGATGGTAAAGTATCACTCGATTTAAGCAGGATCAGTTCTTTTACGAAAGCCGAACTATCACTATAGTAAAATTTAATCCCTACTTGAAAACCTACTTCAATAAAGGATCTTTCTCTTTAGTAAAAACGTTATAAACCAGCTTATCTAACCATGCCGGGAATATCTTGCTGAGCGTTACAGTGAGCTTGCCCTGGCCCGTCATAATCAGTGTACGGGTGCGGATCTCAATACCGTCGGCAATAAGCTTGGCTACTTCTTCGGCGGTCATCATTTTTTCTTCGTTCAGGCTGCTTTCGCCCTGCTGCTGCGCACTTTGGTTGAGGGCTGTGTTACGGATGTTGGATGCTGTAAAACCCGGGCAAGCCGTCATCACATGTACGCCGGTTCTCAAATTCTCAATGCGTAAGGCATCCAAAAAACCATTCATGGCAAATTTTGATGCCGAATATCCGGTACGACCAGGCAACCCTTTATAACCGGCAATGGATGACACGCCAACAATTGAACCTTTTGTTTTAACAATTTCGGGCAATGCATATTTGGTGCAATAAACCGTACCCCAAAAGTTTACATCCATTAGCGTTTTAAGCACTTTCAGGTCCAGGTCTTTAAACAAGGCCCGCATAGATATACCTGCATTGTTGATCAGCACATCTATTTTACCAAAAGTGAGTATGGCTTGTTTAATCAGAAACGCACAATCATCTTCCACACTTACATCACACTGCGCGGCTACGGCTTTAGTTTGAAAACGTTTTTCAATATCCTGCGTAATTTCGCATAAGGTAACGTACTGGCGTGCGCCTAATACCAAATTTGCACCACGACCGGCCAGCTCATAAGCCAATGCCTTGCCAATGCCCGAAGAGGCGCCGGTAATGATAACAACCTTGCTTTTTAAATTCATACAGCTGATGAAGACCACCGCGGCATAGCTTTGAGGCGCAGCTCGGGCATCTTGAATAAATATTTAGCTGCAAAAGTAAACATTGCACCGTAGAAGTTGCGTAAATGGTACCAGCTAACTTTAGATGGCTGAGCCACCTGTTGCTGTATCACAAAGGTTTTGGCAAAGTAATAATTACGGAAACCTTCTAAACGCATGCGATAAGAAAGATCAATATCGTAACCGTAAACCGGGAAACGCTCATCAAATAACCCAGTGATGTTAAGTGCTGATTTACGCAACAGCATAAAGCAACCGTTTAACACATCAGTTTCGGTATTTTCAAACTCCTCAACCCAGCCGGCTTCGTAGTGGGGGCTGAAAAGTCGCGACTTCGAGAACAGGCGCGCCAAACCTGTAAACCTGAAAAAATTAACCCAGGCAGTTGGCATTCCCTTTTTTGATTCCGGAATAAAATGCCCTTCAGCATCCAGCATACGTACCGACAAACCACCTACATGCGGATGATGGTCCATAAACTGCAAAACCTTATCCAACGTTTCTTCACTGTTGATAATAGATGGATGCATGATCAATACATACTCTCCCGAAGACTTTTCAATAGCCTGATTTACAGATTTGGCAAAGCCCAAATCTCTTTCATTAACTATCAGGTTTACGTCAGGAAACTCATTCTGTATAACAGACACCGATTGATCTGTCGAAGCGTTATCCACCACCATAACTTCTACATTCAAGCCATGAGCAGCTTTATGCAAAGCCGAAAGGGCGCTTCGCAAAGGCTTGCACATATCCTGATTTACTATGATGGCAGATAATTTCATTTTTATGTTTTAACGAGCGAATTTTCGTAAGGAACCCGGGTAGCGATTGACCGCCCTAAGGTGATTTCGTCTACGTACTCTAACTCTCCTCCAAACGCTATGCCACGGGCAATGGTTGATATACTAATATTTAAATCTTTTAACTTTTTATGCAAATAAAAGATGGTAGTATCCCCTTCCATAGTTGCACTAAGCGCAAATATCACTTCTTTAACATCGGTAGCCCTAATGCGTTCTATCAGGGAGTCAACTTCCAGGTCAGACGGGCCAACGCCATCCATCGGAGAAATCAGTCCGCCGAGCACATGGTATACACCACTGTACTGATTTGTATTCTCTATAGCCATCACATCGCGCGTATCCTCAACTACACAAATCGTGTTATGGTCGCGTTTGTATGATGAGCATATCTCGCAAACCGTATAGTCAGATATATTATGGCAGGTGCGGCAATGCTGTATTTCGTTACGAAGTTTCGTCATGGCTAAACTAAAACGCTCGACGTCGGGCTTGTCCTGGTTAAGTAAATGCAGCACTAATCTGAGCGCTGTTTTTTGCCCTATGCCAGGTAGTTTGCTAAATTCTCCAACCGCATTCTCCAACAATTTTGACGAAAAATTCATACATCAAATTTACAAAAACTGCGCCTAAAAATAGGTCAACACACCGTCATCTGCTATTAAAAATAAGGCCTATATCATCGCTTTTTTTAACCCTTAGGCAAGCAGCATAAAAGTTTTTATATTAGCTTGCACACACTAACATCAGCGCACGTGCTGGTGCCAAATGCTAACCATATCAAACTGACTATTTTAAGTAAAATACTATGTCGCCAGGAACGCTACTTATTTTTATTGCCGGATACTTTTTGGTGCTGATTCTCATCTCTTATCTCACCTCGCGCAAGTCGTCAGATAATGATACCTTTTTTGTGGCCAACCGCAATTCAAAATGGTACCTGGTAGCTTTCGGCATGATTGGTACAGCGTTGAGCGGCGTAACCTTTATATCGGTACCCGGCAAAGTAGGCGCCCCCAGCGGCGACCAGTTTGCTTACTTTCAGTTTGTACTGGGTAATGCGGCGGGCTTTATCATCATTGCTACTGTATTGTTACCCTTGTATTATCGGCTGCAGGTAACATCCATTTACAGTTATATTGAGAATGCTTTGGGCCGCTGGAGTTATAAAACGGCCGCTACAATATTTTTAATCAGCCGCACTATTGGTTCGTCGTTCCGGTTGTATCTGGTGGTAATTGTACTGCAGAAATTTATTTTCGATAGTTACGGCATTCCGTTTTGGGCAACTGTACTGCTTTGCCTGCTGCTTATCTGGTCGTACACGTTTAAGGGTGGTTTAAAAACCATTATCATTACCGATAGCCTGCAAACGCTGTTTCTGGTATCATCGGTATTCTTATCCATCTATTTCATCTGTCGTAGTTTAGATTATAACATGCTGGAAGCGGCCGACGCCATTAAAAACAGCAGTTACTCCAAAATATTTTTCCTGAACGATTTTGTAAGCAGTAAGCTGCACCTGAGTAAACAGTTTTTAGGCGGCTTGTTTATTACCGTAGCCATGACGGGTCTCGACCAAGATTTAATGCAGAAAAACCTGAGCTGTAAAAACATCGGTGAGGCACAAAAAAACATGTTCAGCTTTACGGCGGTGTTTGTAATAATCAACATTTTCTTTTTGAGCGTAGGCGCCTTGTTGTACTTGTACGCTACCAAAAATGGCATCAGTGTCGAAAAAACCGATTACCTCTACCCTACCATTGCGTTGAGGCATTTAGGCTTGGTACCGGCCATTGTGTTTATGCTGGGCTTAACTGCAGCCACCTTTGCCACTACCGACTCGGCACTCACGGCCCTGACTACTTCTTTTTGCGTTGATTTTTTAAACTTTAACAAACGTAATGATACCAACAGCCCGGCCATGGTTAAAGTACGCCATTACGTGCACATTGCATTTTCGGCATTGATGTTTTTAACCATCATTTTGTTTAACGCGGTAAATAACGATGCAGTGGTGAGCGCCATCTTCAAAGTTGCCTCGTACACATACGGTCCATTACTTGGTTTATATAGCTTTGGCTTATTTGTAAGCAGCCGGCAGGTGAATGACAAATTGGTGCCGTTTATCTGTTTAGTATCGCCTGCGATCTGTTATTTTTTAAGTACTGAATCGTCGAAGATTTTAGGCGGATATGTTTTTGATAACGAATTAATCATTGTTAACGGTTTAATTACCTTTGCCGGTCTGCTGCTTACCTCAAAGGCTAAAACTAAAATAGCAGCGTTATAGTTAATCTAAATTTGACAGCATGAATGATGATGATAAAATAAGACAGGCTTTCCATAACCAAAACTGGCATGAGATTAAGGTTACCGATTCGTGGCAGATTTTTAAGATTATGGCCGAGTTTGTAGACGGCTTTGAAAAACTGGCCAAAATAGGCCCTTGTGTATCTATTTTTGGATCAGCACGTACCCATAACGATAACCCGTTTTATAAACTGGCAGAAGATACTGCCCGTCTGCTTACCGAGCGTGGTTTTGGTGTAATTTCGGGCGGTGGCCCCGGTATTATGGAGGCGGCTAATAAAGGTGCTTACGAAGCCGGTGGTAAATCGGTAGGTTTAAACATTGAGTTGCCGTTTGAGCAATTCCATAATAAGTATATCGACCGCGACAAGATCCTGGAGTTTGATTACTTTTTTGTGCGTAAAGTAATGTTTATGAAGTACTCGCAAGGATTTATTGTATTGCCAGGCGGCTTTGGTACGATGGACGAATCGTTCGAGGCGATTACCCTGATACAAACCGGTAAAATTGCCCGCTTCCCTATCGTATTCGTTGGAGTGGATTACTGGAAAGGCTTATTTGACTGGGTAGAAGAAAAAATGCTGAACAGCGAACACAACATCAGCCCTGATGATTTGAACTTATACCGCTTGGTGGATACTGCTGAAGAAGCTGTAGAACACATTTTCCGTTTCTACGACAAATATTTGCTCAAACCAAACTTTTAATAGTTGCGGTCATACTTTTTGCTATAAAGCATCATCTAACAAGCCGAATATTTCCAATCAGAAATATTCGGCTTGTTTGTTTAAGATTACTTCTAACTTAACTTTCCTGACCACTCATGCCACCAACCAGTAATTTTGATCAACAAGCAGTTACCTATCCTGCATACTGCTCTTGCAAAATATTACAACTCCATTATCCGGTATAATTTATTTATTTTGCAGGTATGGAGCAACCTGTACAACCTAAACGCGAGCCTGCCTTAGGCTTCATTTTCGTGACGTTACTGATTGACGTTACAGGCTTTGGCATTGTGATCCCGGTTTTTCCAAAATTAATTGAGCATCTGATTCATGGTAACCTGAGTGATGCAGCCCGTTATGGCGGCTGGCTAACTTTTGCTTACTCCATCATGCAGTTCTTATTTGCCCCCGTGTTGGGTAACCTAAGTGATAAATATGGCCGCCGCCCGGTATTGTTAGGGTCGTTACTGGGCTTTGGCATTGACTACACCTTTTTAGCCTTCGCGCCAAGCATATGGTGGCTGTTTGTTGGCCGTATTATTGCCGGTATTACGGGCGCCAGTTTTACCACGGCATCGGCCTACATTGCTGATGTAAGTACACCAGAAAAACGCGCACAAAACTTCGGTATCATCGGGGCTGCTTTTGGCTTAGGTTTTATTATTGGTCCGGTGCTGGGCGGTGTTTTAGGTCAATACAGCACCAAGCTTCCCTTTCTGGCCGCGGCAGCTTTAGCTATCCTGAACGCGATATACGGTTACTTTATTTTGCCAGAATCGTTAGCGAAAGAAAACCGCCGAGAGTTTGAGTGGAAGCGGGCTAATCCTATTGGTTCATTAATGCAATTAAAAAAATATCCGGCCATCAGCGGATTAATTGCCTCTTTGATTTTAATTTACATTGCTGCCCATGCCGTACAAAGCACCTGGACGTTTTTTACCATGGAACGCTTTAAGTGGAGCGAATCGCTGGTGGGTTATTCTTTAGGATTTGTTGGATTATTATCGGGCTTGGTACAAGGTCTGCTTATACGCATTACCATCCCTAAACTGGGGCAAAAGAAGAGCATTGTTTGGGGCTTGCTGTTATATAGTATAGGCCTGTTATTATTTGCCTTTGCTACCCAAAGCTGGATGATGTTTGCCATACTGGTACCATATTGCCTGGGCGGTATTGCCGGACCAGCATTGCAGGGCCTTATCAGCACCCAAATTCCACCCAACGAGCAGGGCGAATTGCAAGGTGGGCTGACCAGCTTAATGAGTGTAACCTCTATTGTGGGGCCACCGCTCATGACCTCGCTGTTTGCCTGGTTTACCGATAAAAATGCACCTTTTCAGTTTCCAGGCGCTCCATTTTTGATGGGCGCTATATTGATGTTATTGAGCACGGCGCTGGCTGTACGTAGCTTTAAAAGGGCGCGTAAGGTAAACCCAACAATGTAAATAGGCTTCCTCGGCAAAGCACGTCAACTTTTTAAATCAAACATTTTGACGCCAATTCATTTTTATTGGTGATCCTTTTTTATAACACATGAGCGAAGCTTTAAAGCCCAAACGCCCGGCTGCACTGGGTTTTATTTTTGTAACTGTATTTGTTGACGTACTTGGCTTGGGCGTCATTATACCTGTGCTTCCTAAATTGCTGGAACAAATAGGACACGTTGATGTAAGTATGGCATCCCAGTTAAGTGGATACCTTACCTTTGCTTATGCCTTAATGCAATTCATATTCTCGTCGGTGCTCGGTAACCTGAGCGACCGTTATGGTCGCAGGCCGGTTTTGCTTCTTTCGCTCTTCGGCTTCGGTATTGATTATCTTCTGATGGCCTTTGCTCCTAATGTATTCTGGCTTTTTGTGGGTCGCATTATTGCAGGTATTGCCGGTGCCAGCAGTACTACGGCTACAGCATACATTGCCGACGTAAGTACGGGCGATAAACGTGCCGCCAACTTTGGTTTGATTGGCGCCGCTACCGGCCTGGGCTTTATAGTAGGTATTGGCTTGGGCGGATACCTGGGCGATGTTGGTTTAAAAATACCGTTTATGGTGGCTGCCGGGCTCGCTTTACTCAATGCACTATACGGCTATTTTGTACTTCCCGAATCATTAGCACCCGAAAATCGCAGGCCGTTTGACTGGACGCGTGCCAATCCTGTTGCGGCTTTAAAACGCTTGAATAGATACCCTGCAATATCAGGATTGGTAAGTGCTTTTACGTTGGTTTACATTGCCTCTAAAGCGGTAGAAACGGTGCTGGCTTTCTTTTTAATCGAAAAGTTTAAATGGAGCATGAGCAGCATCAGCAGCCTGGGTATTTTTATTGGAGTATTGCTTATCGGTATACAAGGCGGACTGATTCGCATCATCATTCCTAAACTGGGGCAGGAAAGAAGCATAGTAACGGGCTTGTTGTTTTACGCCATTGGTTTAACGCTGATTGCATTTTCCACTCAAGGATGGCAGATGTACTTGTTCATGATTCCTTATTGTTTAGGCGGCATATCTGGCCCGGCTTTGCAGGGATTAATTACCAGCAAAGTTGAAGCAAACGAACAGGGTGAATTACAAGGTGGATTGAACAGCCTGGTGAGTATCACTACGGTAATTGGTCCGTTGTTGATGAGCAGTTTATTTGCTCATTTTACTAACCCAAAATCTTCATCTATCTATTTCCCGGGTGCGCCCTATTTATTGGGTGCTATCCTGATGCTGGTCAGTACATTTATCGCCATCGGCAGCTTTAAAAAGAATGCGCTCGTGAAGTAGTAATTTCACAAGCGCATAACATTTGCTTTAAAACAAATATTGTATCTACTATAAGCTATCGTAACGATGTCAAACCAAAAAACTTAAACTGACCCTGCTCTTTCACAAATTGGAAGGCGTAGCGCACGCCTTCATATCCTTTGATTTTGTCAGGCTGGCGGGTTACATACCAAATGTCGTATACGTTCAGCACCTCGTCGCTGGTATTAATATTCTGCGGTTTGTAGTTTTTAATCTTTTCGGTTAAAACAACATGCTTGCCGGTTTGCACCGCTTCCCATAGTTTAGTACGAGGCAGGGTACGCAATGTACTTTTAATGTAAGCGTCAGCCGTTACTAATTCATTAGCCGTGTTAGCTTGGGTAGCACAAGGCTGGCAGTACACTTTACTCAAGGATAGTTTTTTTAAGGTACGAACGTTTTTAGTAGCTATCGCCCTCACATATTGTTTCCAAACCGCTTCAACGGCTAATGAGTCGGTTTTAGACGTTTTAACCATCCTCATTTGCTGCCCGCACGACGATAATAACAAGACACCTAAAGCAGCGGCAATTAAAATATATTTAGCCATGAGTAATTATAAATAAGTTTGTTTTTAAGATCAGGCAAATTACAATGCGCATCACCTTTTTAAATAATACATCAATAAACGCAAAATAAACGGATGTGTGTTTTAACACTCATGCAAATTTTCAACATCAAGGGCAATCGCCTTACTATAATGGCACAAGATTGACTAAATAGCTGTGCAGCAATCCTTACATCAACCAACGTAAAACTTATCTTTGCCCACTTATGCTGATACATCAATTTTATGATACCGATCTGGCGCATGCCTCTTATGCTGTTTTACGGGCGGGCCAGATTATAGTTATTGATCCGGCACGCAATCCGCAGCCCTATTACGATTTTGCTACCCTGCACGAGGCCAATATTGTAGGCGTAATAGAAACGCACCCGCATGCCGACTTTGTAAGCTCGCACCTGGAAATTCATGAAACTACCGGGGCAACTATTTATGTAAGCCGTTTGTTGGGGGCAACTTATCCGCACCAGACTTTTGACGAGGGTGATACAATTACCCTGGCCGATATACAATTACAAGCCATTAATACACCCGGCCACTCGCCCGATTCTATATGTGTTTTGGTAACCGACGAGAACGGACAAAGCACTACCCTATTTAGCGGAGATACGCTTTTTGTGGGTGATGTTGGCCGTCCGGACCTGCGCGAAGAGGCCGGTAATATCACTGCAAAAAAAGAAGACCTGGCCCGGCAGATGTACCATACCACCCGGCACAAGTTGATGACTTTGCCGAAAGATGTGGTAGTTTACCCGGCACATGGTCCCGGCTCGCTGTGCGGCAAAAACATGAGCCCCGATTTACAAACTACCATCGGTCGGGAGTTGCGCGAAAACTACGCACTACAACTGATGGATGAGTTAAAGTTTATTAACGAATTAATTACAGACCAGCCGTTTACGCCGCAATACTTCGGCTATGACGTTGAACTGAACAAGCACGGGGCACCGGCCTACGCCCAAAGCCTTGCAGATGTGCCTCGCATATCTGCAGATAGTAATTTAGCTGAAGATATCCTGATTATAGACAGCCGCCCTAAAGCCGATTTTAATAGCGGCCATGTTAAGGGTGCGGTCAACTTGCAATTGCAGGGTAAATTTGAGACCTGGTTAGGGGCTGTCGTTGCTCCTGAAGAGCCGCTTTACTTAATAGCAGCCGATGAAGCCAAACTGGAAACGGCACTGGCCCGTGCGGCTAAAATTGGATATGAGCAGCAGGTTAAAGGTGCATTAGTAAACCCTGAGCAGGCTGATCAGGTATCAGACGAGTTAGATTTAGATGTATTTAAAGCTAACCCCGATGAATTTACAATTATTGATACGCGTAACTGGAACGAGATTAATGCCGGTTTGCTATTTGAGAATGCCTTAACTATCCCGTTGCCAGAAATCCGTAGCCGCATCGGCGAAATACCGACCGATAAACCTATTGTAGTACATTGTGCTGCCGGGTATCGCTCGGCAGCAGCGCGCAGCATTTTAAGCGCGCAGATCAGCAATGTACCGGTTTACGATTTGGGAGAAGCTGTAACTACCTTTAAATAAATCTTCATTCAACATCAATAACCTGTATTTGTCAAAAGTTATGAGTAATCTATCTATCGTCACTACGGCTGATGGTTCAAAAACCATATTTAATGCCGAAGTGGGCGAAAATTATCATTCTAAACATGGCGCCTTGCAAGAAAGCCAGCATGTGTTCCTGAATGCGGGTTTACGATACTTTCTGGCAGGTACAGATAGTGCCGAGGTTTCGGTGTTAGAAGTAGGTTTGGGTACAGGCCTTAATTTTTTGCTCAGCGCAGACTTTTGCACAGCTAAGAATATAAAGCTTCATTATACCGGTATTGAAGCATACCCGCTTAGTCCCGAAATGCTTGCCGAAACAGGTTATGATAGCTATGTTTCAGATGCCATGTGGCAGGCTTTTTTAAAAGAATATAATGGTTCATTGAACCATCCGGTACAGCTTAGCCAAAACGTGGAGCTATTTACGGCTCACACCATGCTGATGGACTTTAACTCGGCACAGCAGTATGACGTAATCTATTTTGACGCCTTTGCCGCCATACATCAACCCGAAATGTGGAATGAGGCAGCAATACAGCATACCGTACAATTTTTAAAGCCGGGCGGCGTATTTGTTACGTATGCTATTACCGGCAATTTAAAACGCCAACTTAAAGCGCTGGGTTTAAAAGTAGAAAAAGCCCCTGGTGCACCCGGCAAGCGCGAAATGTTGCGGGCTACTAAACTCTCCGAAGCTGACCTGTAATACTTACCTTTATAAAAACATTGTTATGCCTTTAACTCCTCCAGATACCGCTGCTAATCCTGAATCAGGTTTTACCCGGTTACTTTCGATCTTGAACGATTTACGCGAGAACTGTCCATGGGATAAGAAGCAGACCTTTGAAAGCCTGCGTCATTTAACTATCGAAGAAACTTACGAGCTATCGGATGCTATTTTGAGTAACGATACCAACGAAATAAAAAAGGAACTGGGCGATTTGATGATGCACCTGGTGTTTTATGCCCGCATTGCATCAGAATCCGACACCTTTAATATTACCGATGTGTTAAACAGCGTTTGTGATAAGCTGATTAATCGCCACCCGCACATTTATGCTGATGTTGATGTAGCCAATGAAGAGGATGTAAAGCGCAACTGGGAGCAAATCAAACTGAAGGAAGGCAATAAGTCGGTTTTGGGAGGTGTACCGACATCTCTTCCGGCCTTGGTGAAAGCGGCTCGTATACAAGAAAAGGCCCGTGGTGTAGGTTTTGACTGGGAAAACAAAGACCAGGTTTGGGAAAAGGTTGAGGAAGAAATGCAGGAATTCCGTCAGGAATATAACACTGATGATAACACCGTGATTGACCAGGAACGTGCCGAAAGCGAGTTTGGCGATCTAATGTTTTCGCTGATCAACTATGCACGTTTTGTAAACATCAATCCCGAAAACGCGCTCGAAAAAACCAATCGAAAGTTCATTAAACGTTTTCAATATCTCGAAACTCAGGCGGCAGCCAGCGGCAAAAAATTGCAGGACATGACCCTGAGCGAGATGGATGTTTACTGGAACGAGGCAAAAAAACTATAATTTTTTCAGGGGGCCTGTTACACCCGCCTGTTTTTCTGCGTAAAGGCGTTGTACATTACAAACAACGTTTTATGAAAAAGCAATTACTTTGCCTGTTAACCGGTTTGGCAGCGGTTGCAGCAGGCTGTATGAAGAGCAATGATGATGTGACGCCTGTATTACAGCCACAGGGCAAATTCTCAGGTACGTTCCAGCGTATCCATTATGCGCCAGCCACCAAAAAGTATGATACCGTTAAGCTCAACTTCCAGATGGAGCTGGTAAATAACACCTTTAAAGTAACCGGCGACACCTCCAAACATGCCGGCAGTAACGGTACCTTCGGATACAACGCAGCTCAAATTCAGTGGATCGACGTTACGGTACCTAAGGGAGCTAACGCCTTAAATCTTCCTAAATATCATTTGTACGGTAATTATAACTATGCTTATGATGGTACGGCCTTTAAATTTGAAGCTTATAACGATACGTTAAAGTACTACTACGATTTGAAAAAAACCACTAACTAAACAGCACCTTAACTAAGCAGATAATTTCTAATACTGCATGCTTGAAACCACCAGCAGCGCTGAATATGAACTAATTCAGCGCTGTCAGCAAGGCTCATTAAAATATCAGGAACAGCTGTATAAGCAGTTCTATGGCTATGCTATGGGTATTGGTTTGCGCTACTGCGATACCCGCGATGATGCACTGGAGGTAGTTAACGATGCATTCATCAAGGTATTTAATACTATAAATACCTTCAACCTTGACAAATCATTTAAAGCCTGGATACGCCGTATTATTATTAATACGGCTATCGACAGGCGTCGTAAGGATTTAAAATACCAGCTGCATACTGATATGGAGTATGCCAGCCACATTGGGCATAACCACACAGCCATACAACAGCTTAATGCTAAAGACATTTTAAAGCTGATGGATGGATTGCCGGCACTGCAGCGTGCCATTTTTAACTTGTATGAGATTGATGGATATAACCACGACGAGATCGCAGTTATGCTGAATATACCTGCCAGTTCATCGCGGGTTTATTTAAGCAGGGCAAAAGAGAAATTACGCAAAGCATTAACCCACATAGCGCAAGGCCATGAGTGAACAATTTGACGACGAATTAAGCAAACACATTTCCGACGTATTTGACCAATACGAGGATACCGCTCCTGCCGAGGAGGGCTGGTTGCAGCTGCGTCAAAAATTTCTGCCTCAAAAAAAGCGCAGGATTATCCCGTTGTGGTGGAGTGTAGCCGCTACGATACTCATCTTGGCTTTATTTGGGGTTTGGTTATACAATATGCCTCAGCAGCCAAAATCAACCGTAGTAAAAACGAGAATTTATAAACAACCTGTAGATACACTGATTCAAAATCGTTCGAATAGTACAGCAGACCAATCGAATCCGAGGGTAAGTGACAGGATTGCTGGCGAAAAGCAGTATGCTGCTATTGCTGATCAGAAAATTAAAAGCAGACGTTCCTTAAATACAGTACATCCAAGAAACGCTTATTCGCCTGCAATCCCTAACAGTAATCCCGAAACAGCAAAAAATGTTATTGTAGCACCACCTGCTTTGGCATCAACCCGAACTGGAAGCGACATTACTCAACCAACAATTAATCCAGGCAGTCAATCGGTCGATAATCGTAGCATAACCGATAAAACAAGCTCTGCAGCTTCCATTAATAATACTGCAATTGCAAAAAATGATGATAGTACACAGAATAACGGTGTATCCGTTATTGCACAACAACGCGTTAAGCAGTCGTCGGTAACTAATCCACGTAGCGACTCGGCATTCATCAATAAAAATTCGGGAATGGAAAAGCTGTTAGCTGCAGAACAGCGTATGGAAAAGACTCAGAAAACGAAAAAGAGCCCGGCCACTATAGACAAGAAAGTTTTGTTTAACATTTATGCTGCTACCTATTTTAATTATGCCGAAGGCAGTAAAACTCAGTTTAATACCGGTGCGGGTGTAAGTACGGATATCCGTTTATCCGGGAACTTCAAATTATCGACTGGCGTAGCAATTGGTAAAAACACATTGGATTATAACGGGCAACCGACGCAATCGGGCATATTAAGAAGCGCAGTAAGCGCTGCTCCTGCTGTTTCTGATGTTAACGCCAGTTACAGTAATACCACTTTAGGCATTGTACCTTTACGGGTTGCTACTACGCCTGTAGTGAGTGCCTACAATGTAAGCCTTACTGGTTTAGACATTCCATTAAATATAAAGTACGAGCTCAATCCTCAGAAGAACGACAGCTACATATCGGCCGGCTTAAGCTCGGGCACGTTTATTACCGAAAACTATACTTACCGTTACGATAATACGCCTAATGCTTTTGGTGTGTCCAGCAACCTGCCCGATGCCACTACCCGGCGCAGCTTTAGTAGGTTTGATTTTGCACGCACGCTTAACCTATCTATTGGTATGGGTTATCAAATCAGCAAACAGAACCGTCTAATTATTGAGCCGTTCCTTAAGTACCCGCTAAGCGGCTTAGGGTCTGAGCAGATTAGGTTCGGTGCTGGCGGACTAAACCTGCGGTTTAAATTTCAGTAAATAAATGTTATTTAAAGCGGATTGCTTTAACCGGCGAAATTTTGCTGACCAACATGGATGGCAGCAACAGTACTAATAAGCATATTACTAATGTACCCAGGTTGAGTAGTAACACATCGGTAGCATGAAGTTCGATAGGCACAAACTTCATGTAATAAGATGCTTCATCCAGTTTAAAGAAGTGCGTAGACTGCTGAAACCAGCTCAGGCCTACACCCAACAAGTTCCCCAGCAATAAACCTACACCAACCAGGTAAGCGGCATTGTATAAAAAGACAGATTGTATTCCCCAGTTGGTTGCGCCAAGCGCTTTAAACATACCTATCATCGCGGTGCGCTCCAGTATCATAATCAAAAGGGCCGATATCATGTTGATGACCGCTACAATGGTCATTAAAATAAGCATCACCTGCGTATTCACATCCAACAGTTTTAACCATTCGAAAATGGTTGGATAAATCTCGTCAACCGTATAGAGGCGCAAATAAGTAGGTAAAATATTATTCAGATCAATACCCGCCTGTTTCAGCTGATCGAAATCGTTGGTTTGCACCTCGTACCCTCCGGCCTCACGGTGCGTCCAGTTATTCAATCGTTGGATAATGGCCAGGTTACCAATCACAAAAGTCTTGTCTACATCCTCTACGCCCACATTGTAGATACCTACAATGTTAAACTTACGTGTGCGCATGGGCTCTTGTACAAAGTACATTAAAAAGCTATCACCTACTTTAAGTTTTAACCGCGAGGCAGTATAATTGGAAATCATGATCTGCTTTTGCGCAGCGGCAGAGTCGGCAAAATCTATAAAATTGCCGGATAATAAAGTATACTTGAATATGCCCCAATCGTAGGTTTTGTCTACACCTTTCAATACTACGCCTTCAATCTCCCCATTGGCTTTAATGATGCCAGGTTTGGTTGCGTAAGGCATAATTCCTTTAACCAGCGGCAGCGCTTTGGCTTTGGCCACAAAAATACTGTCGACCATAAACGGAGAGTTCTCGTACGAAAAATTATTATCCAGCTTGGTGATCTGGATATCGCCGGCGAAGCCTCTTACCTTACCCTGTATTTCGCGTTTAAATCCTTTTACAATGGCCAGCGACAAAATCATGACGCCCAGGCCCAGCATAATGCCCAATATGGCAATACGCACAATCAGTTTTGAAAATGTGCGCTTGCTTTGAAAAGTAAGCCGCGAAGCAACAAAGGATGAAAAATTCAAGGCAAACAGTTTTTTTGTACTTTCGCAAATATGCAGATTTCGTACCGAATGTGTACATTACGTTTGGTACGCATTTTTGTAAATCTGTAAATCATTACCTATGAAAAAAACAGTCACTGCTGCAGCCTTATTGCTCTTAAATATGGCCCTGGCCTGCGGTAATCCCTCGCCCGCTAATAAGCAGAGAGCAACCTCATCAAAACGTGCAATTGTAAGGCATCAACCTGCCAATGAAATTATACCGGCAGCCGATCAAACTCAGTTGTATTTACCCTACTTAAAGGGTAAAAAGATAGGTATGGTAGTTAACCCAACCTCCATCATCGGAGGCCATAAAACCACTGTAGTCGACAGCTTGGTGAAGCGAGGCGTTAGCATCAAAAAAATATTCGGACCAGAACATGGTTTTAGAGGCAATGCCAGCGATGGGGCTGATGTAAAAAGCACGGTAGACAAAAAAACCGGCATACCGGTAGTGTCCTTGTATGGTGCCAAAAATAAACCTACTCCTGACGATCTGAAAGGGCTGGATTTACTGGTTTTTGATATCCAGGATGTAGGTACCCGTTTTTACACTTACATATCCACGCTGCACTACATTATGGAAGCTTGTGCCGAAAACAATGTAGAGCTCATGGTATTGGATCGTCCTAACCCCAACGGATATTTTGTGGATGGTCCGGTTCTGGATACGGCCTACCGCTCGTTTGTGGGCATGCACCCTATACCGGTGGTTCACGGCATGACCATTGCCGAGTATGCACAAATGATTAACGGCGAGGGCTGGCTTAAAAACAAGGTAAAGTGCAAGCTCAAAATCATCAAGGTGGCTAATTATAACCACAGTTTACCTTATACCTTACCGGTTAACCCATCACCTAATTTAAATACGCAACAGTCTATTTTGCTGTACCCAGGTATCTGTTTTTTTGAAGGCACTACCTTAAGTTTGGGTCGGGGCACTACATTTCCGTTCCAGGTGGCAGGGCACCCGTTGCTCAAAGGCATCTACAGCTTCTCATTTACACCGGTGCCTATGCCAGGTATCAGCGATAATCCGCCTCAAAAAAATGTAGAATGCTTTGGCATTGACCTGCGCAACTATGACACTCAGTTGCTGCGTAAAAGCGGACGGCTCAATTTGTCGTGGTTGATGGATGTTTATCAAAAATTTCCGCAGAAAGACCAATTTTTTAACGCGTACTTCACCAAGCTTGCCGGCACCGAGCAGTTGCGCAAGCAGATCGAAGCCGGCATGACCGAAGCCACCATCAGAAACAGTTGGGAGCCGGCACTAAGCAAGTTTAAGCAAACCCGTAAAAAGTACTTACTATATAATTAAGACAGTATAATTACCGGGATACAGTGCAAACAATTAGCAGTTGAGCACACTTTTTACAATAACACACTTTACATACAACAACTAAAAATATTACATCTCTGCAACTATGAAAATTGTTTTTATGGGTACGCCCGAATTTGCAGTAGCTTCGTTAGAAGCGCTGATTGAAGCGGGCAGCCAGATTGTAGGCGTAGTTACCGCGCCCGACAAACCGGCAGGGCGTGGCCAAAAGCTTAACGAATCGGCTGTTAAAAAATTCGCTGTCGAAAAAGGCTTAAAAGTATTACAACCGGTAAAATTGAAAGACCCGGAGTTTTTGGCAGAATTAAAGTCCTTAAATGCCGACCTGCAAGTAGTGGTAGCTTTCAGGATGCTGCCCGAAGCGGTTTGGAATATGCCACCTAAAGGCACTATTAACCTACATGCCTCGTTGTTACCGCAATACCGTGGCGCTGCACCTATCAACTGGGCTATCATTAACGGCGAGCCGGAAAGCGGTGTAACCACATTTTTCCTGAAACAGGAGATTGATACCGGCGATATTTTGTTTGTTGAAAAAATTACGATTGCTGATGATGTAACCGCTGGAGAGTACCACGACCGCCTGATGCATAAAGGTGCAGGCCTATTGGTTAAAACCGTAAAAGCCATTGAAAGTGGCCGCTACACCGAACAACCGCAGGAACAGTTGGCTGAGGGACAGGAATTAAAACATGCCCCTAAAATTTTCAAAGAAGATTGTCGCGTAGATTGGAACCATCCGGTTGGCCAGGTTTATAATCTGATCCGTGGCCTTAGCCCTCACCCTGCAGCGTTTACCGAATTGAACGGCAAGACCATCAAAATCTACCAAGCCACTAAAGAAACGACAGCCCCCAAGCATACGCCTGGGCAATACGATACCGACAATAAAACTTATCTAAAATTTGCCTGCAACAACGGTTACGTTCACCTTACTGATGTACAGTTGGAAGGTAAAAAAAGAATGGGTATTGATGAATTTTTGCGAGGACAAAAGCTCTAAATCAGAGTATTATACATACAAATAAATTCAAAGCTTCGAACTTTTAGTAAGATAGACATCAATTAAACACAAATCGCCGTTACTCAAAGAAGTAGCGGCGATTTGCGCTTTATAGGAATCTGTAACTATGCTTCGGGCAAGGCTTTACCATGGTCGCCTTCTTTATCTTGCCGATTACGTTGTAGTTCTTCCAGCTTCTCTTTGCCGTAAGCAAACTTGGTAATCAAATAATATAAAACCGGCACCACAAATATGGCCAGCGAGGTCGCAGCCAACATACCGCCAAATACAGTCCAACCAATAGTTTTACGAGCTTCGGCACCAGCACCCGAGGCAATCATCAACGGCACCACCCCCAAGATAAATGCCAACGAGGTCATGATGATTGGACGTAAACGTAAACGCACTGCCTCTAATACCGCTTCCTCCAACTCATGTCCGGCATCAACCCGCTCTTTGGCAAACTCTACGATTAGAATAGCGTTCTTAGCCGACAAACCGATAAGCGTAATCAAACCAATTTGCGCGTATACGTTATTCGTCAGCTTTGGTAAAAACGTCAGGAATAATATTGCACCAAAGGCTCCCAGCGGTACGGCCAATAGCACCGAAAACGGAACCGACCAACTCTCGTATAATGCGGCCAGGAACAGGAATACAAAGCCGATAGATAAGGCGAATATGTATACCGTTTTAGACCCAGATAATAATTCCTCACGTGTTAAGCCCGAAAACTCGTAACCATATCCTTCCGGTAAATACTGTGCAGCAGTTTCTTGCAGGGCTTTAATAGCGTCGCCACTACTGTAACCCGGAGCCGGGCTACCGTTAATCTCGGCAGAACGGAACAGGTTATAGTGAGAAATCAGCGGTGCATTCTCAATTACCTTATAAGAGGTTACCGTGCTTAGGGGCAACATATTTCCTGACGAATTACGAACAAAAAATTGTCCCAGGTTTTGAATACTAGTACGGTATGAAGTATCTGCTTGTGCTACCACCCTGAAATTACGGCCGTAAATGGTAAAATCGTTAACATACGAACTTCCAAGATAGGTTTGGATAGCATTGTTTATGTCCGAAATCTGTACACCTAAACGTTTAGCCTTTTCGCGGTCAACAATTAACTGATAAGCGGGTGTACGGGCAGTAAAGAACGAAAATGAACGCGAAATCTCTTTACGCTGTCCCAATGCGGCGATAAAGCCTTGAAGAGTTTTCTCGAAGTTTTTAATATCCCCGCCGGCTTGTTTTTCTTCCAAAATAAAAGAGAAACCTGCGGTGTTACCCAAACCTGGAATGGCCGGCGGCTGAATTACCACCACACTGGCTTCTTTGTACTTAGCCAGTTTTTGCTGTAAAGTAGCTACAATGCCAGCAGCATCTTCACCATCACCTTTACGCTCATCCCACGGCTTTAACTGCACAAATATCGTAGCACTGTTCGACTTACTGGCAAAGTTTACGGCGTTTAATCCACCCAAAGCTGCGTAATGACCAATGCCCGGAATACTATCCAAAGTACCCATCATGCGTTTCAGCATGTCTACCGTACGCTGGGTGGATGAACCTTCAGGTAAATCGTAAGTAACATAGATACGCCCCTCATCCTCTATCGGTAAGAATCCTGAAGGCTTACCTTTAAACAAGAATACTGTTCCAACGATAACAACTACCAGGAACATAATGATCCACCTGGAGCCTTTGATGCTTTTGTCTACACCTTTTTCGTATTTCCCCGTAACACGGCCAAACCAGTTGTTAAATTTATAGAAGAACCGATCGAGCCAACCTTTAGAATTTTCATCTATCTTATGTGATTTTAACAACAATATACACAATGCCGGAGTAAGCGACAGTGCCACAAAAGCCGATATCAGTACTGATATGGCGATAGTAATGGCGAACTGCTGGTACAGTCGACCGACGATACCCGGAACAAAGCCTACCGGTACAAACACCGCTGCCAAAATCAAGGCAATAGCGATTACCGGGGCCGATATATCCCGCATGGCATGTTCGGTAGCTTCGCGTGGCGACATGTCCTCTTCGTCCATGTAATGCTGCACAGCTTCAACCACCACAATGGCATCATCTACCACAATACCAATAGCGAGCACGAAACCGAATAACGTAAGCGTGTTGATGGTAAAGCCTAACGGAATAAAGAAGATGAACGTACCTATAATAGATACTGGAATAGCCAGTACAGGAATTAAAGTCGAACGCCAGCTTTGCAGGAAGAGGAATACTACAATTACTACCAGTCCCAAAGCCTCAAGCAGCGTATGTATCACTTCCTCTACAGAAACCTTTACTACCGTGATAGACTCGAAAGGCACCACGTAGCTAATATCAGCAGGGAATGTTTTTTTCAACTGCTCCATAGTCGCATACACACCTTCGGCAGTTTCGAGCGAGTTACTGTTGGGTGCCTGGTAAACCAGCAGGTAAGATGCCCGCTTGCCATCCACAAAGGAGTTACCGGTATAGTTAAATTTTCCTAACTGCACGCGGGCCACATCTTTTAAATGCACCAGTGCACCGGTATTGGGTTGTGTACGTACAATAATGTTTTCGAACTCCTCCGGTTTCACCAAACGGCCTTTGGTAAGCACGGTATACTCAAAGGTTTGTCCGTTTAACTGCGGTGGCGCACCTACCGTACCGGCGGCTACTTGCACGTTTTGCTCTTGCAAAGCAGCGGTAACCTCGGCAGCCGTCATACCATACGAGGCCAGCTTATCAGGCTTTAGCCATATACGCATACTAAAGTCATCAGCACGGGTAAACACGTCGCCCACACCTTTCGAGCGCAATAATGCATCACGTACAAATACGTTAGTATAGTTGTCTACAAAAGTTACATCGTGCGTTCCTTTAGGCGAGTACATAGCCACCAGCATTAAGATACTGGGGTTACGCTTACGTACGGTTAAACCCAAGCGCTGCACTTCTTGTGGCAGGGTAGGTTGCGCAATACTCACCCGGTTCTGCACATCGAGTGCGGCAATATTAATGTCAGTACCTACCTCAAAGTTAACGGTCATATTCATTTGCCCATTGCTGGTACTGTTACTTTGCAGGTAAGTCATGCCCGGCGTACCGTTTACCTGCACCTCGACCGGGGTGGCCACAGTTTGTTCCACCGTCAACGCATCGGCACCGGTGTAAGTACCGGTTACCTGTACGGTAGGCGGAGTAATGTCCGGGTACTGACCTATAGGCAGGCTCGTAATAGCCAGTATACCCACTACCACAATCACTATCGAAATAACAATGGCAGTAACCGGTCGTCTTATAAATACATCTGCGATCATTCTTTTATGAATTTGCCTGTTTACATCTGCCTTTGCAGGGCAGCTGTAAACAGTTAACTTTTAAAGCTATTTAATGGAGCAGGCCAAGCTGCTTATATCTTTTATTGTTGCTTTGGTTTTTCGCCTTGTTTACCGGATGCAGCTCCGCTGCCCTGGGCTCCGCCAGCACCGGCCGAACCCTGAGCACCCTGTGCGGGCGGCATACCTAATGTAATTTTGCCGCCATCGCGCAAACGCTGGAAACCTTCAGTAATTACCTTTTGTCCCTCTTTAAGCCCCGAGGTAACAATCACATTCTCCTGTACGCGTGGGCCTAAAGTGATTTTTTGCTGTTTAGCAATGGTGTCTTGCGCTAAAAACACAAAGTACTCTCCCATTTGCTCGGTAACTGCTTTGTATGGTATCTGAATTTTCCGTCCGGATTCATCATTCAATACGTTTAACACAGCACTCATGCCGTCGCGCAGGCTATCCTGAGGATTAGCAAATTTTATACGGATTTTAACCGTACCTGTTAAGTTATTTACCCCTCGGTCGATGGCATAAATAGTACCCGCTTGATTGTACATTTTGCCATCACTCAGTTTAAGCCTGAACGTTGAATCGGTAGTATGGCGCTGTAAACGATAAAAACGGTCGATATCCTGCTCGTTAACCACAAAATCGGCTCCGATAGGACGCTCACTGGAAATGGTATTCAAAATGGTAGTGCCCGGACTAACCTGCGATCCCAACCTTACCTGTGATATACCAATGCGCCCGGTAAACGGTGCCCTGATTTGAGAGTATGATAAATTAGTACGTGCTGTAGCTACACCTGCCCTGGCCACTTGTACTTGTGCCTTGTTAGTAGCCAAAGTAGCAATTGCCTGATCATAAGTTTGACGCGCAACAGCATCTTGTTTCAAAAGGAATGTATAACGGTCTGCATCTTTTTGCGCTTTCACTAAATTAGCTTCAGCGCTGGCCAGGTTAGCCAAGGCTTGTTGGTAAGCAGCCTCGTAGGTACGGCGATCTATTTCGTAAAGCAATTTCCCTTTCGGTACAATTTCGCCCTCTTTAAAGTAAATACCGGTGATAAATCCCGTAACCTGCGCCCGTAATTCTACACTATTGAGGGCTACAATCGTTGCCTGGTATTTATCGTAATAGGTAGAGTATTCTATTTTAGCCTCGGTTACGTTTACCGGAGTGGCTGGTGGTGCGGCCGCGGCCGCATTCTTTTCTTTGCTTTTACAACCTGCCCACAACAGCAAGGCTAAAGAGAAAATTGATAAGGTATATCTCGTTTTCATATTGATGTTCTGTTATTGTACCGGTAATGTACCCAGCGCCCTTTGAAGATCTATTTTGCTTGATAGCAATTGGAATAATGCATTATAATAATTAAGCTGTGCCGTACGCAAATCGGTTTGGGCTACAATTAAATCCAGATAGGTTTTTACGCCTTCGCGGTATTGCAGGCTTACCACGTTATATACATCTTGTGCTAAAGTCACGTTTTCGCCTATAAAGCGATAATTGCTGAAATTACTTTTGTAGTTGGCCAAGGCCTGCACATACTCAGTGTTGATAGAGTTACGGGTATTCTCAATATCCAGATCAACACGTTTTACCTGCAGTTTTGCCTTGCTCAAATTCTGCAGGCGGCGGGTACCCTGAAAAATAGGCAGGTTAAGACTCAAGCCAACCAGCGCCGTCGGAAAGGCGTCACGATATAAGCTCGAAAACTTATCATTAAAATAAAGCAGGTTATATGAGCCAATGGCAGAAAGCGATGGCAGAAAGCCATAACGATAATAGCTAACATTAACTTCTTGCAGGTTACGCTGCGTTTGGAGTAAACTATATTCGATACGATTATTAAAATTGAGTATCTGGTTAGTATCGATGGCAATTTCGCGCTGTAACCGAGTCGAGTCATATACCACATTCAGCGGTCGTTGAGGCAAATATCCCATTTGCTGCTTTAAATAGGCCAGTCGGCTGTTTACTGCTTCCTGCAATTGCTTGCGCGATGCCAGCGAGTTGTTTAAAGCAATAGTAGCCTGACGGGCATCAATTTTATCAGTAACGCCAGCCTGGTACCGGGCTGTTGCATCTTTTAAGTTACGGCGCAGGCGGGCAATGTCCTGATTGGTAATATCTAATTGTCGCTGAGAAAGCAAAACATCAAAAAATGCCTTGCTCACATTGGATACTACGTCAATCTTTACACTTTGCGTATTTTGCTTATAGTAACGTCTTGAGAACTTCGAAGCTTTAGAGGCTTGCAAAACTTCATTATTATAAATGACCTGACTGGCCTGTAATCCTAACGAAGACACGTTATCAGCCAAAGCCAATGCACCGCCACCAGCAGCACCACCTACCCCTCCAGCTCCGGTGCCGGTTCCTGTTCCGGTACCACCAGTGCCAGGTACTGTTCCTGTTCCGCCTGTACCGGTACCAGTTCCACTCCCAACACCCGTCCCGGTGCCAGTACCGATTCCTGTGTTACCGGTTCCGGACACAATAGTAGCACGCTCCAGGTAATGCTGGAAACTGCCTGAAGAGTTAATTTGCGGAAGCCAGGATGATAAACTGATGCGAATATCACGCTCGTTGATATTTTCATCGATGTTTGCCTGTTTAACTGCGGGTTGATTGCGCAGAGCAAAGTCAATACATTGCTGCAAGGTAAGTGTACCCAAAGTATCGCGTGCGGTTTGGGCTGATACAGTAGCAGGCAATATAAAAAACGATAGTATGGTAAATTGCCAAATATATTTTTTCATAGAGCAGCACACTTGTGCGTTATGAGAACCATAAACACAAGCATTAGTTTGTAGTGTTGTTAATTAATAGCAGCGCAATATTGGATATTTCACAACTAATACATCTAAGTGTATATAAATTTTACAATGAAAAGGCAATTGGTTGAACGAGTGTAAAAATTCTGAATTTTTATAAAACAATTTAAGATGCCGTGATAGTGATTTACAAAATTTTTAATTACTTTGCCTGATAGATAACATACGCTTAATCTATATATTAACTGATTATTTAATATTGGGTTAAACTACTCTTTTAAAAAATTTACAAATCAAGTATAAGTTTTAAGCTTTCTGATTGGTATTTTTACAAAAAATTTAAGCAGGGTTAATACATGCGCAAAAGACTACACGAGAAGATAGCTCAGTTTACCGGTGCGAAGGATGCCAGGAGCAAAGGTGTATATCCATTTTTCAGGCCTATTGAGTCAGGGCAGGATACTGAGGTAATGATAAACGGCCAGCGTGTGCTGATGTTTGGTTCTAATTCTTACTTAGGGTTAACTAATCACCCTAAGATTAAGGAAGCGTCTAAAAAAGCTACAGATAAATACGGAACGGGATGTGCGGGTTCGAGATTTTTAAACGGAACGCTTGATATTCATATTGAGCTGGAAAACCGTTTGGCCAAGTATGTTGATAAAGAAGCTGCTGTACTTTTCAGCACCGGCTTTCAGGTTAACTTAGGTGTGCTTTCTTGCATCACCGGCCGTAACGACTATCTTATTTTAGATGAGTACGACCATGCTTCTATCATTGATGGCAGCCGCCTGTCTTTCTCTCGTGTAATTAAATATGCTCACAATGATATGCAGGATTTGCAGCGCAAGCTGAGCCTGCTGCCCGAAGACGCCGTTAAAGTAATTGCTGTTGATGGTATTTTCAGCATGGAAGGTGATATTGTAAAACTGCCCGAAGTAGCTGTTTTAGCCGAGCAATACGGTGCCAACATCATGGTTGATGATGCACACAGCTTAGGCGTAATTGGCCACAAAGGTGCCGGTACTGCATCTCACTTTAACATGAATGATGATGTGGATCTGATTATGGGTACCTTTAGTAAATCATTTGCTTCATTAGGTGGCTTTATTGCTGCCGATGCCGAAACTATCGATTACTTGAAACATCGCGCCCGTTCATTAATGTTCAGTGCCAGCATGCCGCCGGCATCAGTTGCCAGCGTTATCGCTGCTTTGGATATTATTGAATCTGAACCTGAGCGTATCGAAAAGCTTTGGGACAATACCCATTATGCGATGAAATTGCTTACCGACGAAGGTTTTGACTTAGGCCCAACTGAAAGCCCTATTCTACCGATCTACGTACGCGATAACGATAAAACATTTATGGTAACCAAACTGCTGCAAGATAACGGCGTGTTTGTAAATCCGGTAGTTTCTCCGGCGGTACCATCTGATTCTTCTTTACTACGTTTCTCATTAATGGCAACTCACTCTTTCGCCCAGATTGACGAAGCTGTTGACAAAATATCCCGTGTATTTAAAGAGGTGGGCGTAACCACTGTTAAAGAAAGAATATGATTAACATAGTTGCGGTAAGTTCCAAAAAGGAACTTGCCGCCTTTATAGATTTCCCACATGATTTGTATGCCAATGATCCAAATTATGTTCCGGAACTCTTTATCGCACAACGCGACCTGCTCACCACCCACCCTTTCCACAAGCACTCGTCATTACAGTGCTTCCTGGCTTACGATAATCAGAAGATCGTAGGCAGAATTGCAGCCATTTTTAATACTAATCATAACAAATTCAATAACGCCAGCGATGGCTTTTTTGGTTTTTTTGACTGTATCAATAATCAGGAGGTTGCTAATAAGCTTTTTGAGGTAGCTACCCAATGGCTTAAGGAAAAGGGTGCCAATAAATTGGTTGGCCCGGCTAACCCTTCCACTAACGAGACATGTGGCTTGTTGGTTAAAGGATTTGACAGCCCTCCTATGGTAATGATGCCTTACAATCCGCCTTATTATCTGGATTTACTGGAAGGCGCCGGTTTACACAAACAGGTAGACATGATTGCCTGGAGCTGGAAAGGACAGAACTATAATGATAAATCGCTGCAGATGCTGGACAGGCTTAAAGAACGCCTGGAACGCAACAGTAAGATAGTAATCCGTAAAATCAATCTTAAAAAGTTTAAAGAAGAAGCCGATAAGCTACGCGAAGTTTATAACCACGCGTGGGATAAAAACATGGGCTTTTTCCCGATGACGAACGAAGAGTTTGACTACACCGCCAAAGACTTAAAATTAATTTTAGATCCTGATTTTGCTTATGTTGCCGAGCAGGATGGTAAAATTGTTGGCTTCGGCGTGGCCATCCCCGATCTGAATCAAATTTTACGTACCATCAAGAGAGGCCGGTTATTCCCGACTGGCATATTCAAATTGCTACTTAATAAAAAGAAAATACAGGGCATACGCATTATGCTTTTAGGCGTGGTTGAAGGTTACCGAAAAATGGGCATCGAAGCTTGTTTGTATGGAACCATCATCAAAGAATACCGCCGTAAAGATTTGAAATACGCAGAAGCATCATGGACGCTGGAACATAACGACATGGTAAACCGGGCTATTGAAGCTATTGGCGGCGACCCTTACAAAAAATACCGTATCTACGAAAAAGCAATATGAGCGAAAGGGTATTAATTACCGGTGCAAGTGGCTTTGTAGGTTTCCATTTAATTGAAGCGGCTTTAAAGAACGGACTGGAGGTATTTGCTGCTGTACGCAAAAGCAGTAAAACCGATCATCTTAAAAACCTTAACGTACAGTACGCCTACAGTAATTTTAACAGCGTTGAAGCACTACAGGCGGAAATTGAACAAAATAAATACGATTACATTATACACGCTGCGGGCGTTACCAAAGCTAACTCAGCGGCAGATTATGATGCAATAAATACTACTTATACCATAAACCTGGCTAAGGCAGCGGTAGCGTCAGGCCGGATTAAAAAATTTGTTTTTGTAAGCAGCCTGGCAGCGGTTGGTCCATTAACCACCGTTGAGGGCATTTTGAACGAAGACAACCCACAACTACCTGTTACAGCGTACGGGCATAGCAAAAAACGGGCGGAAGAAGCGCTAAAAAGTATAACAGCGCTCAACTATGTGATTCTACGCCCTACGGCAGTATATGGTCCGCGCGATAAGGATATCCTGATTGTACTGAAACAGTTTGCCGGCAGGTTTGAGCCGTACATTGGTAAGATTGACCAGTACCTGAGTTTCATTTACGTTAAAGATTTAGCGCAGGCTTGTATTTTGGCTTTAACTAAAGGACATCAAACTGCTTACCTGATTTCGGACGGTAAAAGATACAACCGGTACGAATTGGCGAATATCACTAAACGCTTGCTTAATGTAACTACCTTAAAAATACATTTACCTGTTGGGTTGGTTAGAGTTATTGCAGGCCTGGCCGAAAGCGTAAGCCGGGTTACTAAAAAACCATCAGCATTAAATGTAGAAAAGTTAAATGAGCTCACCGCTGTTAATTGGATTTGCAGTATTGAGAAAGCGCAGCGTGAGTTGAGCTTTACACCGCAGTATGACCTTAACAGGGGGCTTGAAGAAACGCTCAATTGGTATAAAGAACATAAGTGGCTATAAATTTATCCCTTGCTTAGAGAGCAAGGGATAAATTTTTATTTATTTACGAAAACGATTAAGTAAATAAATATTTCAATATACTTGCAAAAACAAAATTTACTTTTCTTAAATCGATCGAGATCGATGCAGTGACACAAATACAATAGAAAACAAATGGAGAACAATGTTAAACCTGCCAACGGCAAGCTGGGTATATTAATTCCGGGATTGGGTGCTGTTGCCACTACACTTATTGCCGGGGTTGAAGCCGTAAACAAAGGCTTGTCTAAACCAATTGGTGCGCTTACCCAAATGGGCAATATCCGTTTAGGCAAAAGAACCGAAAACCGATATCCTAAAATTAAAGAGTTTGTACCCTTAGCCGACTTAAATGATATTGTTTGGGGAGGTTGGGATGTTTATTCGGACAACGTATACGAAGCTGCTGTTAATGCCGAGGTTTTGGAATCGCGCTTACTGGATTCGGTAAAAGCCGAGCTGGAAGCTATTAAACCTATGAAAGCGGCTTTTGATAAAAACTACGCTAAAAACCTCGACGGCACTCACGTTAAAACCGGCACTCGCTTAGATATGGCTAATGAGCTGATGGAAGACATCAAAAACTTCCAGGAGCAAAATGGATTAGACCGTATAGTAGTTTTATGGTGCGGATCTACTGAAGTATACTTTGAAGAGTCGGAAGTGCACCAGGATATTGTAGCTTTTGAGCGCGGATTGGCTAATGACGACAAACTGATTGCACCAAGTATGCTGTATGCTTATGCTGCCTTAAAATTAGGTGTACCTTTTGTAAACGGCGCCCCTAACTTAACCGTTGATATTCCAGCTTTGGTTGAACTGGCCAAATACACCGACACCCCTATTGCCGGTAAAGATTTTAAGACTGGTCAGACTTTGATGAAAACTATCGTAGCACCCGGCTTAGCTGCTCGGGCTTTGGGCGTAAACGGATGGTTCTCGACCAATATTTTGGGCAATCGCGATGGCTACGTTTTAGATGATCCGGATAACTTTAAAACCAAAGAGGTATCAAAACTGAGCGTGTTGGAAGAAATTTTCAAACCTGAATCTAACCCCGATTTGTATGGCGACATGTATCACAAGGTACGTATCAACTACTATCCTCCGCACGGCGATAGCAAAGAGAGCTGGGACAACATTGACATCTTCGGCTGGTTAGGTTACAAAATGCAGATTAAAATCAATTTTTTGTGCCGCGATTCAATTTTAGCTGCACCGGTTGCTTTGGATTTGGCACTATTTATCGATTTGGCCAAACGCGCGGGTATGAGCGGCATACAGGAGTGGTTGTCATTCTATTTAAAGTCGCCGCAAACTGCACCAGGATTAGCCCCGGAGCACGATATATTTAAACAACTAACCAAATTACAAAATACTTTGCGCCACATGATGGGCGAAGATTTAATCACGCACCTGGGCTTGGATTATTACCAGGATGTAGTTGATGCGATGTAACTCCTACCTAAACCTATCACAATGACAAACCGCTGCAAACACAGCGGTTTTTTTATTGTTGAATGCCTCGTTAGTATTTAATCATTTGATTAACTTTTTACTTTTCGAAAACAAGAAGTAAGCGTTTAAATAACTATTTTTGTAATGAAACGCACGGGCTAATAAGTTAATGATAAGCGTAACATACTTTATTTAGTAACGTCTTAGCTAAAATATAATTTGTTAAAGCAGCAAGTTGGCACAATACACCCACCAGTAATTTACGTTAATAACGATTAATGATACCAGCTGCAAGCTATATTTTAACTACCCGATCAATGCGCCCTACTCGTTACTATAAGGTTTTTTTCACTTTTGTATTCCTGCTATGCAGTAGTATAGTGACATTTGCGCAAAATACAGTAATTACGGGTACAGTAACAGATGCAGCAGGCAATCGCCCTTTAAGTTATGTAACTGTAGCTTTTCCGGGCACGAGTATCGGTGCCAATACCAATGAGCAGGGAAAATATAAGCTGTCAACCTCTAATACTTCATACAATAAATTACAGATATCATTCATTGGTTATAAAACAGTAACCGTCAATATTATTCCGGGTAAGGAGCAAACGGTAGACGTAAAGCTCAGGCCGGAGAGCACCGAACTTAACGCTGTAACCATACAATCAGGCAAAAAAAAGAAATATACCAACAAAGATAATCCGGCGGTAGAACTCATCAGGAAGGTTATAGCCAACAAAGACAAAAACAGGCCGGAGAACTATAATTATATTGAATACAAAGGTTACGAACGTTTAAACTTTTCGTTCGTCAACGTATCTGCCGGCTTTAGCGACCGGAAATTGTTTCGCAAATACAAGTTTCTGCTCGACAACCGTGATACAACGAGCTCGCCCGGCAAAAATCTGTTACCTATTTATCTCACCGAAAAAGTATACAATTACTATTACAGCAAAGCCCCGGAACGGCGCAAAACCAAAGTATTAGGCGAAAAGAGCGTTAACTTCGGAAGTTTTATTGACAGCGAGGGCATAGGTGTATATTTTAAGCACCTTTATCAGGATGTAGATATTTACGCTAATAGTGCACTGTTGGTAACCAACGAATTTTTGAGTCCTATCTCGGATAATGCTCCGTCCAACTATAAGTTTTTTATTACTGATACAGTAGTAGTTGACGGTACTAAGCTGGTAGAACTGAGTTTTACCCCCCGTAATACCAACGACATATTATACGAGGGTAATATCTTTATCACTTTAGATGGCAACTATGCCGTTCAAAAAGCCGAACTCACGCTTAATCGCAAAATTAACCTGAACTGGGTTAAGGAGATGCACATTAACCTTGACTTTGCAAAAAGCTCGGATGGCCGCTACCATTTAAGTAAGAGCAGAACCACGGCAGATTTCGGCGTTACTAAAAATCAGGACAAGGGGCTCTTCGGTCAGCGTTACCTGGTGTATGATGACTATAAAATAAACGTACCGCGCGCCGACAGTACCTATGCAAATCCTAATGAGCTTGTAGCTGATGAAGTAAAACATCGCAGCAATGATTTTTGGACAAAAAACAGGCTGGACACCTTAAGCAAAGCAGAAGCGCAGGTTTATGAAAACGTAGACAGCCTCAGAAAAATGAAATCTTACCGCACCACGGTAGATATTGCGCAATTGCTTCTCTTTGGGTACAAAACATTCGGCCCGGTAGATGTTGGTCCGGCTAATGCCTTTTACAGCTTTAACCCGGTTGAAGGTTTCAGGCTCAGGGTTGGCGGCCGTACCAATATTGATTTTAGCAAACGCATGATGTTTGAAACTTATGCAGCGTATGGCTTTAAAGATCAGAAGTGGAAGTACTTTTTAAGCGGCTTATATTCATTTAATAAAAATTGGACGTATCGTTTTCCGCAGCATTATATTAAAGCCAGCTTTCAGCGCGATACCCGCATTCCGGGCCAGGAACTGCTGTTTTTACGCGAAGACAACTTCCTGCTATCCTTTAAACGGGGCAATAACGACAAGTACCTGTATAATGATAATTACCGGATTGATTATGTTAAGGAATTTACCAATCGGTTGTCTATCTCGGCTGGCTTACGGCGTTTAACGCAATCTCCGGCAGGTTCACTATACTTTATCAACCAGTTTAATGGTTTGCGTAACCAAGTGAACAGCCTTACCACGTCCGAGGCTAACTTTCAGTTACGCTATGCCCCGCACGAAGAATTTATACAGGGTAAAGTTTTTCGTAAATCCTTTATCAACAAATACCCGATCATCACCCTTAATTACACTGCCGGTTTAAAAAATGTATTAGGCGGCGAGTATAATTACAACAAAGTATCGCTCAATATCTACAAACACTTTTTTATGAAAAAGCTGGGTGAGGCTGATGTTTGGGTAGAGGGTGGCAACACTTTTGGCCAGGTACCCTACCCGCTGCTTACCATACACCGGGCCAACCAGACTTTTGCATACGATCCGATCTCCTATAACCTGATGAACTTTTTAGAGTTTGTGAGCGATCATTATGCCAGCATCAACATTGATCAGCATTTCCACGGGTTATTGTTTAATCGTATCCCGTTACTTAAGGCGCTAAAATGGCGGGAGGTTGCTTCAGTTAAATCGCTTTGGGGCGGGGTAAGAAACGAAAACAATCCCTCATTGCATCCATATTTATACGAGTTTCCGAAAGAAGCCAACGGTGCCCCTATTACTTACAGCTTGGGCAGCAAGCCTTATGTAGAGGGCAGTGTAGGCATCGAGAATATTTTTAAAGTGATGAGGATAGATCTGGTTAAACGTTTTAACTATTTGGACCATCCAAACATTGCCGACTGGGGAATTAGAACCCGGTTCCAATTTATTTTTTAATTAATTTAGCACAAATTTTACTATAATTTATTACATGGCACATCAAACCTCATTACGCACCAACCTCCAGTTAGGTATTTACCGGGTGATTGATCCGTTTGTTAAGGTATTGATAAAAGTAGGGTTAACGCCCAATGCAGTTACACTGATTGGCTTTATCCTGAATTTGGGCGTGGCCGGCATATTTATATGGGGTGCCGAAGAAGGCACCCGCGACGATTTATCTGAAGTAGCCTGGGCAGGCGGACTGATCTTGTTTGCCGGTCTGTTTGACATGCTCGACGGACAAGTAGCACGTTTAGGTAACATGAAATCGGTTTTCGGCGCCTTATTCGATTCTGTACTCGACCGCTACAGCGAGCTGATCATGTTTTTGGGTATCTGCTATTATTTGGTAGCCAATCACTATTTCTTGAGTTCCATATTTGCCTTTATAGCCTTAATAGGTTCCATGATGGTGAGCTACGTGCGTGCACGTGCTGAAGGCTTAGGCATTGAGTGCAAAGGCGGCCTAATGCAACGGCCAGAACGCGTGGTTACCATTGGCCTATGCGCTTTGTTATGCGGTATTACCTCTAACTATATAGGTGGCAACTACAAGTTATACGTTCCGGGTATTCCTTACCACGTTTTCGAAACCATGTCGCTGTTTACTGTGCCTATTACCATTTTGGCTATACTGACCAACATTACAGCCTTTAAGCGCTTAATGGACGCTAAGAAAAGTTTGCTTGAGATTGAAAACGGAGAGAATAACTAAATAATGAAGATCAGATTATTAAATATATTGACTGCTTTTGCTTTACTGGTGATTATGCCGGCTGCAGCAAAGGCAAATGAACCTACACCAGCCGATACAACCAAAAACTTGTATCAGATGCCGGGCAATCCTTACCAGGCATTACCGGCCAATGTGAGCCGCTTGTTTTATGTACAGCGCACCCCCAACGCTAACACTATTGTTTACGAATTAAACTTAGATGATAAGGGGCAGCCAGATGCCGACGAGCCGGTTCATGCTTACTGGATACGCTACACTGAGGGTGGCAAAAAAGCTGACTTAAACTTTATCCAACGCAAATTTGCTTACGGGCTTACTTCGAAAGCACTGGGTAACGGTAAATATGATATCAGATTTGTGTCATACAAGAAATTTCCGCTGACGCTGATGAAAGGTGCTGACGGAAAATATCATATCTTCGCAACAATTTCGCAAAGGCAGTTTATAGTTAACCGAGTTTTCGTTAGAATTGAAGGAGGATCGTTCTGGGTTCCCAACGTTCGTTTTGTGGAATTTAAAGGAACGGATCCGGCTACTGGTAAAGAAGTTACTGAACGTTTCAAACCCTGATTAGTGATGAAAAGAAATTACGTTTCCAACTCAACCGAGTCTGTAAGGATGTTTAAAAGCGACTTTTTAGAAGCTTTATCAAAGGTTCACTGGACTGTGCCTTTATTTGTTTACATACCGGTTATCGGCTATTTGTGTTATGTAGCTTTTACCAAAAGTACTGTTACACCGGTAGGTTTCTTTGCCTTGTTTGCAGCAGGTCTGGCCTTTTGGACTTTTGCTGAATATGTACTGCATCGCTACGTATTTCATTTTGTACCCAAAGCAGAATGGGCCTTACGCATCCACTTTATTTTTCATGGCGTACACCACGATTATCCGAGTGATGCCAAGCGTTTAGTGATGCCGCCCTCGGCCAGTATACCTATGGCCCTGGCTTTATTTTTTCTGTTCGACTGGATTTTACCATCCACTTATATTTACTCGTTCTTCCCGGGTTTTTTAATCGGATACCTGATTTACGATATTTCGCACTACGCTATACATCACTTTAACTTTAAGGGCGGTATGTGGAAACGCATTAAACAACACCACATGCTACACCATTACCAGGATCCAAGCAAAGGTTATGGTGTAAGCTCTCCTGTTTGGGACAAAGTATTCGGCTCCGATTTCATCAAAAAAGCCAAATGAGTCTTGTTCTTACTAAAAGTACAGCGGTAAACTTTAAAAGCTTTATCACCGTTGTACTTATAGCTATTGCCTACCTGGTTGCCTCCTATTTTTTGGTTGGATTTAAAACGGACCAGTTAGTACTGATAGGCATCTTTTTTTCCCTTTATTTTTTAACTGATACCACCCGCAAGTTTGTACTTGGGTTTTCCATATTCATTGTTTACTGGATCATCTTCGACTACATGAAGGCGTTCCCCAATTATGAATACAGCGAAGTACACATTTCCAGCCTTTATAATTTAGAGAAACATTACTTCGGTATCCGCGAAGCAGGCCGTTTGCTTACGCCGAATGAGTATTGGCGTGTTCATAGCAACACCTTTCTGAATGTGCTTACCGGCTTGTTTTATTTATGCTGGATACCGGTGCCTCTGGGCTTTGCAGCTTATCTGTTTTTTACCCGCAAACGGGAGTTTTTATATTTTTCGTTAACCTTTGTGTTGGTGAACTTGTTAGGTTTCGTAGTATATTATACTTATCCGGCTGCACCACCCTGGTATATACAATATCATGGGTTTCAATTTGTAAGAGCAACTCCGGGTAATACAGCTGGATTAGCCAGGTTTGATGCCTATTTTCATATCAACCTTTTTAAATCCATCTACGCTAAGGGGTCTAACGTATTTGCAGCTATGCCTTCGCTGCATTCCAGCTATCCGCTTATTGTAGTTTATTATGGTTTAAAAAATCGTTTGGGCTGGGCAAACTTGTTTTTTATTACCGTAAGTGTTGGCATATGGTTTTCGGCGGTGTATACCAGTCACCATTATGTGCTCGATGTAATGGCGGGCATAGCTACTGCGGCCCTCGGTATTGCATTATTTAACTATATAGTAACCCACTCAAAAAGTATACAGCGTTGGCTGCGCTTATACGAAGGAGTTATACAATAGTTTTACACACTCACACATTTTATACACATTAATTTACACTTAAAAAGAATATTGCGTAAATAGGCATACAATTTGCAAATGGTTGATTACAAATGATCAAAATTTGTTTTTATATGAAAAAGCTATTTTTACTCGCTGCATACTCTATATTCTTCATTACTGCTGTTAAAGCTACTCCTATTGACAGCCTTAAACAAAAATTACAGTTAACTACCGATGATGCCGAAAAAGCTGTTATCTACAGCCAAATGGCCGAATGCTACTTGAGCAACATCAACTCTACTAACGCTTATACGAAACGCATTTCACAAGAAAACGCAGTTAATGTAACAATGCAGGCCATGCGCTTGTATTACAAGCACAATGATACTACGGGTTTAGTTAGCAGTTACCGTAATTTAGCTAAAGGATATCGCTCGCAGCGCAAGTTTGCTCAGGCCAAGTGGTTTATATTACAGGCTAATACACTGTCGCGCCAGCAAAAGTCAACGCCTAACATCATCAATACTTTAGTTGACCTGGCAGATATTAAAATGGATATCAACGACTATAACTTAGCTAAACGCGATTTAAAAGAAGCGCACTTGTTAGCAGTTAAAAATAGAATGACCGAGCGCGATTCATTAGTAAAAACTGCATTTTCTAGGCTGTATGCTGTCGTTCATGTACCTGAAAACGAGAATGTGTTTACTCAATCACTTAAAGATTTAAAGGCAGAGATTAGAGCAATGGATTTATTAAACGCTAAAAAAGCTGTTGCTATTAAACCGATCATAAAATCTTTTTCTAAAAAGAAAGTGTTTACAGCTGCCAACAAACGCACGTTTATACCTAAGGTGCAAATGCCAACCGTAAACTGGGAAACGCCGTCAAATATTATGACATCTGACAGTATTAAAATGGTGTCTTTATAATATTTTGCTATTTTTTATTATAAAAGAAAGGGAGCTGATTTAAAATCAGCTCCCTTTCTTTTTTGATATGATGGAAAGTTCTTAAACTACTTTTCGCTTCAGTTCAATAACAGTAATTTCGGGCCAGATACCTAATCTACCCGAAAAAGCCAGGAAGCCAAAACCACGATTTACATATAAAAAGCGTTTGTTCTCTTGCGCTAAACCGGCCCAATTCAGGTAACGATACTTTACAGGGCTCCATCTAAATTTATCTGTCTCCACGCCAAACTGGGCGCCGTGCGTGTGCCCAGATAGCGTTAAATGAATATGCGAAGGATGGTAACGTACTTTTTCCTCCCAATGTGTAGGATCGTGAGAAAGTAAAAGCTTGAAGTCGTCTTGCTTTACCCCTGCCAAGGCTTCATCCAAATTACCAATCTTTATAAATCCCCGACCCCAATTCTGTACACCAATTAGGACAATCTTTTGTCCATCTTTTTCAATCGGCAAGTTTTCATCAAGCATTAATCTAAAACCTAAGGCTTTATGGTGTTCTTTTAGCTTCTGCAAATTGGCAGCTTTAGCTTCCTCGTTTTGCCATTGTATATAATCACCATAATCGTGATTACCTAAAATAGAGTATTGGCCATAAGGTGCGCTTAATTGACTGAAACGATGCATGTAAGGTTCTATTTCAGTAGCCACGTTATTCACCAGATCGCCCGTGAAAACAAATAAATCCGACTTTTGGGCATTGGCTAAGTCGATACCACGCTGCACAGCATCGGCATTGTCAAAACTACCCGAATGGATGTCGGAAAGCTGGGTAATAGTAAAGCCATCGAACGCCTCGGGCAAATCTTCAAAATAAAGCGTATGCCGGTGCACCCGGTAATCATACTTGCCTTTTACCATAGCATATAAAAACGATGCGAAGGGCACGGCAGCCAATAAAACTGCCGCCTCGCTTACAAATCTGCGCCGCGCCGGTATGTAATTTCCCTCCTTTTTATTTCTACTGATACCATTAAACAGTCCGGCTATCAACCGGTAAATATCTCCTGCTAATAACACCAAGGCAAAAAACAACTTGGTTACCAGTAAACCTATAAATATACTGAGCAACCATTGCTGG
Organism: uncultured Mucilaginibacter sp.; assembly: GCA_913775265.1. Taxonomy (GTDB): domain Bacteria; phylum Bacteroidota; class Bacteroidia; order Sphingobacteriales; family Sphingobacteriaceae; genus Mucilaginibacter. The sequence continues at coordinate 41,715 of CAJYJH010000068.1, forward strand.
TACGGCCGCATGCCCGGCGGCTGGTTTGCCCCGTTTATAGTGACCAATAAGGCAACAACCAGTACTATCGATATAACCCAATACACCCACAGTACGATGCGCCGAGTTTGCTTTCGGGCATTGGCCAGCAAGGTTTTGATACCCTGACTAACGTAAACATCAAGCAGAAAACTAAATACAATGAGATAAATAAAAAACTGAAAAATACCGCCGTGACGCATTATAGAAGAAGTTAAATTGAGGTGCGAAATATACTGCACTATAAACTGAAGTTAAAACACATTGTGTTAAGTACACGTAACTTTACTGGTGAAACCCGTTGCATTACTTAACAAAGCTCTATTTTTACCGTCTGACAAATGCTTATGAGAACAGACCTAAAAGACAAATTCGATAGTATAATTTTTGACCTCGATGGCACCTTGTGGAACTCTACCGCGAATGTGGCCACCGCCTGGCAGAGAGCTAAACAAGAAGTTGGATATGTGAAGGAGGATATCACCCGCGAAGTAGTACAATCTATCACCGGGATGGCTTACGATGCCATTTTTGATAAATTAGTACCGTATTTAACGGCTGATCAACGTAAGGAATTTCAGGCCCTCTGTGCCAAGTACGAGCTGGAAATATTGAATACTAAAGGCGGCGACTTATATCCCGACCTAGTATCAACGTTAAAATATCTACACGAGCGTTATCCGCTATTTATTGTAAGTAACTGCCAATGCGGTTACATCGAGACATTTTTGACGCTGAATAAGTTGGAGTATTTGTTTAAAGGACATCAGTGTTACGGCACCAAAAGTCAACCTAAGTTTCAGAATATATTAGATGTGGTGCATGATTTTGACTTGAAGAATCCCGTTTATGTAGGCGATACCCAAGGCGATTATGATAGCGCCACCAAAGCAGGCGTGCCCATTATTTTTGCCGAATACGGCTTTGGTAAAACCAACGGCGAACCTATTGCCCGCATACAGCATTTTAAGCAAATGATGGAGTTGCTTTAGTAATATTTGACGGCACGACTTGTCGATGAAGCAAAATCCTACCTGACAGGTTATCTACTGCTGATTCGATTCTTAAGCTTGGTAATAAATTTATCAGGTGATTATTTGCAGCTTAAATAGCATTTTATTAGCACTATTTAAGCTGTTATTATTTGTAGTAATTTACAATGTAAAGGGTGTAACGCGCAAGCCGATATTTGACAAGCCAATAAAAAAACAGTAAGGCTGTTACATCAGGTTATTATTAAACGTATTGTCTGTAATAACAATTAAACCATTATGAAACAGCACTTATCACTTCTCGCATTAATCGTTGCATTTTGCTTTGCATGTAAAAAAGACAACACCAGCGCCGAAAACATAGATACCGCTTTAACTGGCATTTGGATTAAGGCAGCTGCCAACGCCGGCACGTCCACTGGCAAAGAAAGCGTCGAATTTTCTTCAAACGGTGACATCATCATCAATAGGTATTACGTTAATCCATCTACACAGCAAATACTGGGATACGCTTACCGATACACCGGTAAATACCAGGTTAGCGGAACCGGCGTAGTACAACTGTCTAATATGAAAATATTCGCTAACAATACATCTGATCCTTATGTGGCTGCAGAGAAATTAACCAATAAAGGTAACTCAGCCGATCAGCAGTTCACTTACCAGCTAACCGATTTTAAAACCGTACTCAACTGGACAGTTGTTTGTCCGCCGAATGCTGATTGCATTGGTACGCAGCAGTATACTAAGCAATAATCAGGTTAACGTTCTTAGAGAAAATTAAATATTTAAGCTGATCTATTTTGATCAGCTTAAATATTTAATTGAGTTACTTTCCGATACAAAACTTCGAGAAGATATTATCCAGCAAATCATCAGTAGTTACAGCACCGGTAATTTCACCCAAATAATGCAGGGCTTGTTTAATGTCCATCGCCAAAAAGTCGGAGGTGACTTGCAGGTCGATGCCTTGCAGGGTCTTGATGAGGGCCTGTTCCGTTTTTTGCAGGGCTTCAAGATGGCGGATGTTGGTTACCAATGTTTCGTTACCGTTTAAGCGGCCTTGTATGGTGATGTCGTAAACCAGTTGTTTTAAATCGTCAATATGTGTTTTGGTCTTGGCAGAAACAGCCGTGAGCATTACGCCTTCGGGCAATGCAGTTTGATAACTTTCCGGGTTAAACGGCACCAGATCTACCTTATTGGCTACTACAATAGTAGGCAAGCCGGGCTTGTGTAAAGTTGCAATGTCGCGCTGCAATTCTTCTATCGACAGTTGTTCTACATCAAACACGTAAAGCAACAGGGCCGACTGGCTGATTTTCTCCATGGTTTTTTGCACACCAATCTGCTCAATAGCGTCGGTGGCTTCGCGTATACCTGCTGTATCAATCAGCCTGAAATTAATGCCATTGATATTAAGCGTTTCTTCAATAGTGTCGCGGGTGGTACCGGCAATGTGGCTAACTATGGCACGTTCTTCATTAAGCAAAGCATTCAGCAAGGTAGATTTACCGGCATTTGGCCGACCAGCTATCACGGTGTTGATACCTTGTTTAATAGCGTTACCCAACTCAAACGACTGTATGAGTTTACCAATTACCCGCGCTATATCATGAATCAATTGTTTGAGCTGGGCACGGTTGGCAAACTCCACATCTTCTTCCGAAAAATCCAGTTCCAGTTCTACCATGCTGGCAAAATGCACCAGTTGTTCGCGCAGGGTCTGCAGTTCGGTACTATAACCACCCCGCAATTGCTGTAGGGCCACCTGCTGGGATGCTTTCGAATCAGACGCGATCAAATCGGCCACAGCCTCAGCTTGCGACAAATCAAATTGTCCGTTCAAAAATGCACGTAAGGTAAACTCACCGGGTTTTGCCGAGCGGGCTCCCTGCCTGATGAGCAGTTTGATAATAGATTGAATAATGTAGTTAGATCCATGGCAGGATATTTCAACCACGTTTTCTTTAGTATATGATCGCGGCGCAATAAACAACGATGCCAACACCTCGTCTAACACCAAATCGCCATCAACAATATGCCCAAAATGTATAGTATGCGATGCTTGTTGCCTAAGATCTTTGCCTTTAAATACACTGTTAGCTATGCTTAACGCATCAGGACCCGATAAACGGATTACGCCTATAGCACCTGTCCCATTAGGGGTAGCTAATGCAACAATAGTATCTTGAGTTAAGTAATTCATGCGTTGTTATTTGCCGGATGCGGCCTATAATAAATTGCAAAAATGCTGATTTACGGGCGCATTTATGTTTTAGTGCCGTAAAATTATTAGCTACTTTAAATGGTGTCGAGAAACCATCCATTGCAAACCATCCCGATCTATAAAGGTTGAATAACAAAGCCTTTAGTTATTATGCCCAACGCGCCTTTTAATTACCAACTCGATTTTGAACATACCGATCTCAGGCAACACCCCGAACATTATCGTATTGGCAAAGGCGAGCAAGGTGTTTTACTGGTAGAACCCTACAAAAGCGAAATACTGCCTCATTGGCGTTTTAAAACTCCCGACATTGCCGAAGAATCAGCCAAAAAGATATTTGAGCTGTTTGAGGAATATAAACGAGCTGAAGACTTTGTAGGGATGGACATGGCCCGCAAGTTTTTGCAAATGGGCTACACGCGGTCGCGCCGTTATGCTAATTATAAAGGCGGCAAAAAATACGATGGCCCGGTCCCGACAGATAAAAAAGGACAAAGCGGTGCACATGGCCGTGCAGAACTACCCCGAACTATTGATGAAGTAAAAGCTGAGTCGGCGAGAATATTTTATGGCTACTGGCAAAAGGCAAAAAAAGATGCAGTGTACCAGGATATGGTATCAAGGCATCGCCAATTATACGAGCAGTTGTAAAGCCGATTTATATTAACAACGGCTTATATGCCTATTCAAATAGGTAACCGCTGTAAGCTAAGCCAATGGCCACACTTTTAAAATTGTCGCCTGCATTGAGGTTGATTTTTGGAAACCGTTTTTTAAATAATTGCTGTATGCTTTTTACCTGCGATGTACCACCGGTCAGGAACAAGCTGTCAACACTTTCGGGGCTAATGTTATTTTGCTGCATAAACTGATCCAGGTATACGCTGATCCGTCCAACCTCCTTGGCCGTAATTTGTTCGTACTTGGCTAAAGTTATATGATCCTCTATATCAATGCCCAGGTGATGGTACGTAAATAGTGCCTGATCTGTATCAGACAATGTGATTTTCACTTTTTCGATAGCCTGAAATACAGCATAGCCAAGGTTATGCTCAATTAGTGTGATCAGGTTTTTAAACTTGCTATCCTTACCCGAATAATGATAGTAGTTTTCCATATCTTTTTGAATACGGATACCATTAAAAAAATTCATTTGCTCCCAAGAGCAGATGTTGGCAAACAGCGACTTGGGTACCGTTAACCGCTTGCCGGGCGTAGCTTCATACTGGGTATGCTTGCCAAAGTGAGGAGTACCTTGTTCCCACATAAAGGCGGCATCTAAGCTATCCCCTCCTACATAAATACCGCCGTTGGCCATCATGTCGCTTTTACGATCATGATTACCAACCTTTTCAGGATCTAATATCAGATAGGTAAAATCAGTAGTGCCGCCGCCAAAGTCGGCCACTAATACACGCTCTTTTTTACTGAGCGTGCTTTCGTAGGCAAAAGCAGCACCAATAGGCTCTAACTGAAACCGCACATCTTCAAAACCAGCCAGGGTTGCCGCTTTGCTCAGGCGGGTTTGCGCTAGGGTATCCTTTTGCACGTTGTCATCATCAAAAAATACCGGCCGGCCAATAACGGCCCTCCGGCAATCGACTCCGATCAGCAAGTCTGCCCGGCTTTTTAATTTTTTCAGGATGATGGCAACCAACTCAGACGCGTTGTAACGTTTGTTTTGAATACGGGTTTCGGTAAAACTGGGGCGTGATAATACCTGTTTAACCGATTTAATGAAACGGCCTTTCATACCCTTGGCCAAATAAGCTGCGATGGCGTCTTCTCCAACCACATAGTTTGGCGAGCCGTCGGGGTGATGGTACTCATCAAAATAAATCAAAGAAGGAACAAGAAACGTGTGTTCAACCTGGCGGGTGTGTTGATTATAAATGGCCAACGCCGAATTGGTGGTTCCGAAATCTATACCGTATAAATATTTTTCCATGAATGAGCTGATCCACTACCCCTTTAGCAATGGGGCGGCGAAATTAGATAAAAAGTGCTGGTTTTCGCAGACTATAGCTATTATTTGATATCCGGAACAGCTTAGCAGTTCTAAAAATATGAGTAATTTGATTGCAAAAAGCGACGCAACTTTTTAAAAAAGACATCCGAACTTACTATCAAGGCTACTGTTATAGTACAACCTTATCGATTAATTAATAGTAAACTTTAGCATGGTTATTGCAACCGGTAACTCATAACAAACACCTGATACGCGGGGCTGATTTTAAAGGAAATGACAGGACAACATGTATTAATTATTGAAGACGATCCGGGCATTAGCGACGTACTCAACACTATTTTATCTGAAGAAGGTTACCGGATTACTGCTATAAGTGAAACCGGAGACATCATTAAAACAGTTTTGGACATAGAGCCGCATTTAATTATTACAGATTATATATTAGCGGGTATTAATGGCGGCGAATATTGCAGCCAAATTAAACGAGACGAGCGGACATCTCACATACCAGTAATTATTTTATCGGGCTATGGGCGTGTTTTGGAATCATTGGGCCATTACGGTGCGGATCGTATTGTAGATAAACCTTTTGATAACGAAAAGCTTTGCAGCATTGTTGACGAACTCTTGAGTATAAAAAATCTATAGTTACTTTAAACCAACGAGACAAACTTATGCTGGCAGCCTCGTTGGTCTTAATACTTGCAGCACACACTGAAGTCTCAAATACGATAATTTAAATATTTCTATCAACGCCAGCCTAAAGCCGGAGCTACGTGTTCGAGTATAGATGATAAGATGTGCGCATTATAATCGACGCCCAGTGTGTTGGGGATAGTAAGCAATAATGTATCGGCTTCTTTTATTGCTTCGTCCTGCGATAACTCCTCAATCAATTTGTCAGGTTCAGCTGCATAAGTTTTGCCGAAAACGGCACGCTTGTCACTTTCAATGTAGCCAAAACTGTCAGTACCTTTGCCCTGCTGGCCGAAATATAGTCGATCTTGCTCATTTACGATCGCAAACACCGAACGGCTTACTGATACCCTGGCCTTGCGGGTATGCCCTGCTTGTTTCCAGGCCTCTTTATATAGTCTGATTTGCTCTGCCTGCTGTACATGGAATGGTTTGCCGCTTTCATCATACTTTAATGTTGAGCTTTGCAGGTACATCCCTTGCTCTGCAGCCCAAACTGCGGTAGCATTTGAAGCAGCACCCCACCAGATGCGATCGCGCAAGCCCGGTGCATAAGGCTCTAACCGGAGCAGCCCCGGCGGATTAGGAAACATGGGGTATGGATTAGGCTCGGCAAAGCCCTTACCTTGTAATTTCTCTAAAAACTCCAATGCTTTGCGACGACCCATTTCAGCATCAGTTTCGCCTGCAGCAAGTTCATAACCAAAATAGCGCCAGCCATCAATCACCTGTTCCGGCGATCCCCGGCTAATTCCCAGTTGCAAGCGTCCTCCTGAAATCAAGTCGGCAGCACCGGCATCCTCCACCATATATAACGGGTTTTCATACCGCATATCTATCACACCTGTTCCAATCTCAATCCGGCTGGTTTTAGCGCCAACCGCCGAAAGCAACGGAAATGGCGAGGCCAACTGACGGGCAAAGTGGTGGACCCGAAAATAAGCTCCATCTAACCCCAACTGCTCTGCCGCAACAGCCAAATCAATAGACTGTAGCAGGGTATCACCACCGGTGCGGGTTTGGTAAGCCGGATGGTCTGCCCAATGTCCGAATGACAAAAATCCTATCTTTTTCATTAACATAAAATACGTTCACTGGTAAAGATAAGCACGAGAACTTAACAGAAAAATGCAGCGACTCCTTTTCAACACAAGGCTGACTTAACACCGTCTAAGTTAATTTATGCTTACATTGCTAACTGCGCTACAAACAGACCGCGGCAATATTTGCTTACTAAAGTTAGTATCAGCCAGACCGCAAATTATTCAGCTATAAAAAAATGCAAACTATGTAAACACTTAAACCACATCATAATTTACAGCCATTCTGTTATCGGCTATTATTTTTTCTATTATTGCTTAATGTACAAAAGGAAGGATTTTCGCGTGTTTTACCCGTCACGATTTTCCCTTTACAATATCAATATAGTACGCTATCTTATGAACGGATCTACCAGTCAGCTTTTATCGCTCATCACCTTTGGAAATCAATATCTAAAAACTGTACCCTTACCGAATGATTATTATCCGGCCAACCCGGTTTTCAAGTTTTGTAATACGGTTAATTTCATGCACCTGTCGTCATCGCCAAACGGTACCACTACCGAAATAGCTGCAGCCGACACCCCTACTGATTGGTTTAAATTGTTAAAACAGGAAGGTTGCCGGGAGTTGAAAGCATACTACCACCCTACCGAAAATAACGCCGGCGGCACACCCGACCACAAGATGGCTGGCTTTGTTGGCGGCGGTGGTACCTGGCTTATTGAAGCTATTTACCCTGCTTATTCAGATTTTTGGGCAGCGCGCTGGCAGGTGACCCAGCAAAATGACCCGAACCAGAATATTTGGTCGGTTAATTATGGCCGCACTGTTCATCAAACGGAGACTATCAATTTCAAACCCGACACCAGCGAAATTCGCAAAGGTTTAAATAGTGTATTAAACAACATTAAACTTTTTGCCGAACAACATAAATTAAACAACTGGGCAGCAATTTTTGACAAAGCCCTACAGATTTTTCAAGGCAAAACACCGGCTGACGAGTGGCTGGATTCACAGATAAGCAAAGAAGGCTATGAACCTGAAGAGCTTCAACTAATTTATGCAGCCATGACTGCGCATGTATTTGGTGGCATGGGCTCCTGGAATGATCTAAGCTTTGAAAAACCCGAAGATAATGCCCGTTATGAAGAACTATCTTTCCGCCTTTACGATTACATGAATCGCGCATTAATTGGCGGTATTAACTCGGTAAAATAAACCAGTTTACTTAGCAGGTAAAATGATGAAGTTGATCCGGTTGTCTGCGTACTTGATGCTGATGGTAATATTAGCCTCCTGCCGTAAGCAACGCATGGTAAATACGGCATTTTACTACTGGAAAACTGTTTACGAAACCAATGCAACCGAACAGCAGTATTTGGATTCACTTTATTGCAAACGGTTGTATGTACGCATGATGGACGTAGATAAGGGCAATATAGGTCCTGTACTTATATCGCCTATCAAGTTTAAATCCGTTTTGCCATCCTCAGTACAAGTAGTGCCGGTGGTGTTTATTGTAAACAATGTGCTCAAAAAGCAGACGCTGACACAGCTCAATCAGTTGGCATCTAAGATTGTTTACTACGTTAACGGTAAAATAAAGCAATCGGGTAAAAATACGTTTAAAGAACTTCAGATTGATTGCGACTGGACACGAACTACTCGAAAAAATTATTTCTATCTGCTTAACCGTATCAAAGCAGACCAAGCCCTAAAAAACAAACAACTATCGGCCACACTTCGTCTCCATCAGCTTAAAAACCAGCAAAGCAGCGGCATACCGCCTGTTGACCGTGTTATGCTCATGTGCTATAACATGGGCAATTTACGTAAATACGGTCCGCAAAATTCCATTTTAGATCAGCCCGAACTTGAGAAGTATATGGGCTCCAACCTTACTCATTACCCCATGCCGGTTGACGTTGGACTGCCACTTTTTAGCTGGGCGGTAGTATTTAGGCAGCACCAATATATGGGTATAGCCAAAAGGCTTAATGCAGATAGCTTAAACAATAAACAGTTATTTGCACTAACAGACAATCAGCTGTACACTTTGTTAAAAGACTTGCCACCACTCGGCCTTAAACAGGGCGACGAAGTAAGATGGGAAAACGTCCCCCCGGCACAATTAAAAACAACTGCCGGCTATATCAGTAAATATATAGCTCCTGATACGTTAAATTTGATTTATTTTCACCTTGACGCATCTACCCTGAAACATTACACTTATGAAACACTGGAAGAAACTGCTCATTTATTCCGTTAGTCTGGTAAGCTTCCTAATCATTGGCATAGCCGTAATTGTGGCGTGTTCAGACGAGCCTGATCCTTACGACTATTACACTTCTTTTTTCCGCCCGGATATTCAAGGCAAAAAGGATTATAGCGCTTTTTACTTTACTGACTATCGTTTTACTTATACTGATGATGAGCCTGTAAGCGAGGCCGACATTAACGCTACAGAATGGGCGCAATACTTAGGTGGCCAAGTAAAAGCCGCAGATGTTGAAAAAGCCATGTATAAATTGGATAGTGCCAGCAAGCAACAGATACTTACTGCGCTCGATCAAAATACTTCAATGCCAGACAGCCTTACTCAGAACAGCTTTTTAGTGGCATTGGCAGATAATAATCACTCGGCTGCCCGGAAATACTATCAGTTCGCCTTGCAAGCCGAGTCTCTGAGCGCATCAGATTATAACTCTTGGAACCCTGTTCCTATTGATACAACAAGCCTAAATGCCCAAGCAGATGAGGCCCTGCAGGCAGCCAATAATGAAACCGATAGCTTTTTAAAGCTTAGATACCTCTACCAATCCCAAAAGCTAAACCATTATGCCGAAAACTACGCTGAGGCTAATAAAATTTATGACGAGCAATTAGTTAAAATTAAATCTCAAAGCCACGTTAAAGGCTGGGCTTTGGCTTTAAAAGCCGGTGAGCAACGCCGCTTAGGAGATACAATCAGGGCAGCCTATCTTTTCTCTAAAGTATTTGCCGAATATCCGGAGCGCCGGGTGCAGGCATATCGTAACTACCATTATATCAACCCTCCACTAAACGAGGTGCTTAAGTTGGCGCAAACTCCTCAGGAAAAAGCTAACCTATATGCTATACAAGGCTTTGCTAATCCCGAGATAGAGTTTGATAACCTTAAAGAAGTATATAATTATGCTCCTGCGTCTGAATTGGTTGGTACGTTACTGGTAAGGGAAGTGAATAAACTGGAGCAGTATTACCTTACCCCGGCTCTGTCTAATAATACCGATCAATTTTACAGCAGCTCTTTGAAGAAAATTTCGTCGAAAACAGTATTGCCCGTGTCCCGGTCTAAATGGACTTTAATTGCAGGCATTGTTGTTTTGATTGCAGGTACTGTCTTATTGATTTATCTCCTCAAAAAGAGTTCGCATCTGCAATCCGGCAAGATTGCAGCCGGAGCTTTAATGGTGTTAGGTATTGTTAGTATTGCCTGGTTTTTCCTGAAGCCTAATAAACAGCAGTCCCCGTCAGAAAATTCATTGCCGCAAGGCAGTTTTTTTGTCAGCCTGCCTGATAGCGTAAAAACAAACTACGATCAACACATCGAAAAATTACGGAGCTTCTGCACTACCTTGAATAGTGATGCTAAGTATCCGGATGCACAGATAGGCATCTTGATTAACGCTTATTTATATTTTATGCAGGACCGCCCGGAAGATGGACTTAAAATATTTCATGAAGCGCAGAGTAATAAACTAAGCCCCAAAATGGCCGATCAAAAACAGATTATCCATTTACTTTTGTCGGCACAAAAGCTTCAAAAAATACAAGCTGTAGACGAGGAAGAACTGCTTCCCTCCCTGCAGTGGCTGCAAAACAAACTGGTTTCGGGAGCAAAACCATCGAAAGACGTCTATCCACCTACACCGGCAGACGACAACCATTTTGCCATTACCGCACGCAACTTTTATACTTACGTACTGGCTCCTGCCTATTTGCGCCAAGGCGACACTGCAAAAGCAGCCCTCGCATTGTTTAAAAGCAATAACGGATATGCCCCTGGTTATGGAGGTTATCTTGATGATAAAATACCTGATTTTTGGTTTAATTTTTTACATTCCAATCATCTCCGTCAATTAATTGAATGGAAGGAAAAGCCTCAAATGAATCGTTATTTAAACTTTTTGAGTGCCGGGTTAAAAAGTGTAGACAGTGATAAGCTTTATGATTTACTTGGTACCGTAGAATTGCGCGAACACCATTATCCGCAGGCAGTGGCTGCCTTTCAACGTATCAAAAACGCAAAAGAAAGAAATGGTAACTACAATGGCGAAAATTATTATGGCGACGGTCCAAGTTATCAGGGAGATCCGTTTTATGCAGGCATTAATGACTACCCTAAACATTTTATAGGTAAGCGTTACACAAAGCTCACCTTTGCACAAAAAATGACCGGTTTAGAAATGCAGTTAAAAGCAAATCCTAAAAATGCAGAGATTTACTATCAAATAGGTAATGCATTGTACAATACCTCTACTTATGGGAACTCATGGGGACTGATTACCTATCAATGGTCATCTACAGACTTTGGTAGAAAACCCATATACTATTACGATGGTGATTATATTGAGACTAAACTTGCCAAACAATATTATTTAAAAGCGCGCGACTTAAGCACCGATCCTGAGATGAAAGCCAGATGCAACTTTATGGCGGCCAAATGCGAACAAAAACAGCATGAGTCTCCACTGTATGTAAATAATTACGACAACTATGAAAAACAGCGTAAAGTGTATTTGGAATCACTGCAAAGCAACAATTATTACAAAGAGATGCAGCAGTACAAATCTACCAGGTTTTATAAACAGGCGGTTAATGAGTGCAGTTACTTCAGCGATTTTATCAACCATCAATAATAATTGTCTGTAAGTTGGCATTTCGAATTTCACTTCACAATCTTGACGAAATCGTTAAACGTCTGTCAGTTTCCGCTCCAGATATTGCTTTTTAAACTCGGCTGGAGTAGTGTTTTTAATTCGTACAAAGTAGCGGTAAAAATTAGAGACGTTACCGAAACCGCATTCGTAACAAATGGCGTTGATAGACAGATTATCTTCTACCAACAGACGACAGGCGTTACTGATCCTGATTTCCATCAAAAAATCATGAAATGACTTGTTGGTCATCATTTTAAAATACCGGCAGAAGGATGTAACACTTAAACTGGCTACTTCGGCCATCTCTTCCAGCGGTAAGGGCCGTTTAAAGTTGGCCATGGTATGGGCATAGATCTTATTTAACCTCACCGACTCGGCTTCATTAGACCGGTGGAAATTAGCGGACGTTGCGATGTAATTGAGTTCGCAGCTCTGCGACAGGATATGCAAAATTTCGAGCAGTGTTAGTATGCGGTACATGCCGCTTTCTTCAACCGCCTTCAACATTTTTTCGTGCACAATAGCATTTGTTTTTCCGGTAATTAACAGACCGCGTTTGGCTTTCTCGAACAGTAAACGTATTTGCAATGCCTCAGGTATCGAAAAAAATTCTTTACCTAAAAAATCGGGTAAAAACTGAATCACAATGGCTGCTGTGCTATCCTCTCGAATACCCAATGTCTTACTTTCATTGCACCGCCAGGTATGTGGTAAGTTCTGCCCTAATAAAACCAGTTCTCCGTCCTGAAAATTACTGATGCTATCGCCTATAAAACGTACCCCCTGCCCTTTAATAATATAGTGCAACTCTAACTCCGGATGGTAATGCCATAGTCGCCCAAAGTTTGGCTGAACCCTTAAATTAGCACTCAGCGAACTTTCATCATTATTAGTTATCTTATAGAAATGAGGTTTCATAACCTAAGTTGTCAGCAAATAGTACAGTTTATAATGGTTTATCGAGAAGTTTAAGTTACACAACCATGGCAATATCTGCAAATATTCTGTTAGGTGCATTTTACATACAAGACAACATCCAGACAAAAAAAGGATTACAAATAACTGACAATCATACACTTAAATACAAAACAAAAATACATTGTCTGAAACAAGCATTTAATGGGGCAATATTTTGGATAATACTGTATAATAGATAGATAATAATTGGCAAATCTGGCATTAGCGTGAAGTCTATTTTTAAACTGTGTTATTGTAATTTTTTCTTAAAATCACGTAGCTGTCTACGCTGTCAAACTACTACCTCAATTTATATTTATCCACATGTTAATCGAAGAGCGGCAACTAACCTCATCGCCCAAGGGCCATTGTTTGCACAATACCCAAGTATTTAGTGATGATGATAGCCTGATTGTTTACGACACCCGAAACGATGATTCGCAAATCCAGACTACCGGCTCAATAGAAATGATTAATGCGCAGACCGGCGAAGAAACGCTGGTATACCAAGTACCGCACCAAAATGCGTACGGTCCCGGGGCAGGCGCTGCAAGCTTTTCGCCAACCCGAAAAAGCATTATGTTTTTAAGAGGAGTACTCAATTGCGACCAACAGCATCCCTATGCATTTAATCGGCGCTCAGGCATCAAAGTGGATATTGATCAATTAAAAGTAGCCCAAAACCTGGATGCCCGTAATATTGTGGAGCCATTGGTTCCGGGTGCGTTAAGGGGAGGCACGCATGCGCATCAATGGAGCGGTGACGGCAACTGGATAAGCTACACTTATAATGATTATTTGCTCGACGAACTAAGCAAGCAGCAGCCTGATAAAAATTTCAACCGATCGGTAGGTATCATGATTCCTGATTACCCGGTTAATATTACACATTCAGTAGATGCAGAAAACTTTTCGGGCAGCATGTTTTCTATACTGATATCAGACCTTAAAATTGATGCACAACCTAACACAGATGAGATTTTTGCCGCGGTAGACGAATGTTGGATAGGCACTGATGGCTATCAAACAACAAGCGGCCAATGGCAACGCAAAGCCATTGCGTTTCAGGGTTGCCTGTATGACGAATTGGGTAAAGAAAAAAGAGAAGTTTACATTGCTGATTTAACCCAATGTTTTTCTCGCGAAGAACTGATGCAAACTGTAGGCAGTCTCACCTCACCTCCTTTGGTCCCGAAACCAATACAGCAACGGCGGTTAACCTACACCAAATATGGCATTTGTGGCCCAAGGCATTGGCTTAGGTCATCTGCTGATGGAAATATGATCGCTTTCCTATCATACGATGAAAATAAGCTTGCACAGGTTTTCGGTGTTTCGCCCAAAGGCGGACAGCCTTATCAAATCAGCAAACTCAAGGCAGGTGTTTCCGGTCCGTTTAATATTTCGCCGGATGGCAAATATATTGCCTGCCTATCCAACAATAATGTTTGGATCACAGACATAAAATCAGGGCAAGCGGAGCAGGTTACGTTTCATCAACAGCATGATAAAGCTGTAGGCAGTGTAATTTGGAGCAATAACGGAAATTTTCTGGCCTACAACCGCTACGTTAAACATGCAGATGGTAATACCTATTTGCAAATATTTTTATTAAAGTTAAGCGACCATTGAGCAGCTTTAAATATTAAATTTCCTCAAACGTTGATCAAATAAGCGTAGCCCTTTTTGCAACCATAAAAAAGGCCGGGGAAACTCCAACCCCGGCCAAACACAAACTATCAATTAACTAAACAACAACTCATTTTTTACTGGGCTCAATTACTACGTGCTTAATATTTTTTCTGTCGTACGTATATGTGATATGTACCAGGCCATCTGCTGTTTGAATGATAGCCGGATAACTAAATTCTTCTTTGGTTCCGTTTTCAAGCACCAACACATCTTCCCATGCCCTACCGTCTTTAGAGGCAGCCACGCGTAATTTCGACCGTCCGTTAAACCAGTCCTTACCGGGTACGTCAGGATTGTACACAATCAAAAAGCTTCCGTCTTTAAGCGTTACCGCATCCGTACCTGAATTTGGGTTTAACAACGTAGTTTTTGACAACGGCGACCAAGTTTTACCATTATCTTGCGACCATGACTGCACGACTGTACCTTGCTTACTGCGGCAAAGTATCTGTAACTTATTTTTGCCATGGAACAGAACACTTGGCTGAATTACGTCGAACGCTGATCCGGTATCTACCGGGATTGCCTTCCAGTTTTTCAGGTTACGGTCTGTTAATTCCATCTGCACCTTCCAGTGTCCGTTAGGCAACTCAATGCTCGATGGGCAGAGGATATTTCCGTTACTCAGAATCACAGGTTTATTTTTGATGGGCCCTAATATCCCGTTGGGTAACCGAGTTGATGCCGACCAGGTTAAACCGTTATTGTTTGAGGTTTTGTACATCCCCCACCACTCGCGCGGGTTGGGCCCTACCTTGTAAAACAACACTAACTGGTTGTTCTTTTGCTTTAAAAAAACAGGGTTCCAACAGGGGTATTGTTCGGCTCCGGCAGCTTTGCCGTCAGCAATAGCCTTTGGGTTTACTTTGCCATTAGCCTCAATTTTGCCATTCCATATTACTACATCATTTTTACCTTCCTGTGAGCCACCAAAGCAGGCCAGTAACAGGTCGCCTTTTTGGGTTTGCACAATGGTAGATGCATGGCAGTTTTTAAACGGAGGCTGCTCAAACACTAAGGTTTCGCTCACCTTTTTCCATTGAGTTTGTGCCTGTAAATGGCACAAACTCAATGATAATGCTACAACAGATAAGATACTTTTTTTAATCATCAATAAAATGGATTAATAACCCGGATTTTGCTCCAGCTTGGCACCAAAGTTAGCATCAATTGCCGATTGCGGAATTGGATACAGCTCATGAAAGGTTTGTATCGTAGCTTTTACGTCAGATCTGGTTTGATATTTTTTGGTTCGCTCAACCAATTTCCCTAATCTGCTTAAGGTCATACGGCGGCGTTCTTCGGTAATCAACTCGCGGGCTCGCTCATCTAAAATATAATCAATATTTACATCACTTGCCGAGATAGGTTTAGCGTTAGAACGGGTTCTAACCGCGTTAACATCCGCAGCAGCACTGGCCAAATTACCTTGCCCTAAGTAAGCTTCGGCACGTAGTAAATAGGTTTCTGCCAAACGGTAGACAATAAAATCCTTACCTGTACCTCCTGATGTTGGATCGCCGTTAAAGGATTTACCTTCTACTTTACGCAGGTATGGGTAAACATTACGCATAGTATCTTCTTGTGTAGTGCGTTTTTCAACCGCTTTGCCAAAAAATGAGGTAGCTGTGTTATTATAATAAATCGTACGCCGAATGTTGTATTTTGAATTACGGATGTCGTTTTGTGAATTATCTTTCCATAAATCATAAAAATACCAGGTAGTCGGGCGGCTGTAAGCTACGCCCCTGCCCAAACTATCGGTGATAGACATACCGCTTTTGCCATCAGGTGCCAGCAAATTCCACAAGGCCGGTGTCCAGCCTCTGATCAGGTTATTACGCCCTGTTGAGCCACCGCCGCCGGTAATCAAATTTTCAAACTGCCACACATAAATCGATTCCAGGTTACCGGTGCTTCTGTTTTGATTACCCTCAATAAACAAGTCGGAATAAACATCGCCTGGCAGGTTGGCATTAACGCCAAAGCGGGTAGTCATCAGTTTATATAATCCACTATTTATAACATTAGATGCGCTGATTACTGCTTTATCATACTGCTTTAAATTAATGTAAATTTCGGTAAGCAGATGATCGGCAGCACCTTTTACAATATGCCCCTGCCTATCATTTGACACAGTAGCTGGCAAGTATTGCGAAGCAAACTCAGCATCTGCCCGGGCAAAATCATAAGTTTCCTGGCGCGAGGCTCTGGTGAAATCTGTTTTGGGAGCCTGATAAGTACGGTCTACCAAAGGTACACCACCATATAGATTAGCCAGGGTATTGTAAGTATAAGCTCTAAAAAACCTTGCTTCTGCGATATAAGCATTCTTCTCGGCCTCGCTTGCAAATACAGAGGCGTAATCGGGGTTAGAAGCATAAGCTATGATAGTGTTAGCTCTTAAAATCATTTGGGTGTAAGCCCAATTCCAGTAACTCGATGCAGCCGACGCTGATGGAGTCAGGAAGGTGGTATAATTTCTAAAATTTACTGTTTGTTCCTGACCGGTAGTACCCAAATCAGTCCCCAAATCCATATCATACCAACGGCCCAAATCTTCGCCGTTAAACTCATCGCGTGCTGCATAAATCAATCCGGTCATGGCGTTATCAAAACCTGATTTGGTTTTAAAATTCACATCGGATGAGAGGCGCGACAATGCAGTTTCGTCTAGCACCGATTTTTTGCAGGAGGTGGCTACTACTGCGGTAAACAGCACTGCTCCTAAAATTCTTACATTAATTTTTTTCATGTTGTGGTTGTAACATAAAGTAAATACGATCAGAACCCGGCATTAAACCCGAAAGATATGGTACGGGCAAGCGGATACATATTTGATTTAATAGTAGCAGCCGATGTGCCTGCATTGATTTCGGGGTCAGAACCCGGATAATTAGTGAACGTGTGCAGGTTTTTACCGCTTACATATATCTTTAGGTTAGTCAGCTTCAGTTTTTCGGCGATACGCTTGGGCAGGTTATAACCTAAAGTAGCATCCTGTATACGAGCAAAATTGCGACTCACGTAGTACTGATATCCTAATGGATTGGTATAAACTAATGACGGACGGGTATTTGAACGATTTTCGGGTGTCCACCAACCGGCATCAATCTGGTTTAATGCACGGCCCGGAGAGTTTTCACTTAAAGATGAGTTAGGATCCAGCAAAATAAAAGGTGCTTTCCAACCTAACATCGTGTTCACAAATACATTAAGCGAAAAATTACCATAAGTAAAAGTGTTACCTAAGCCACCCATAAATTTTGGCGAACCACCTGAGCCTACTACTGTGCGATCGGCAGCGTTAATTACGCCATCACCGTTGGTATCTTTAAAGCGAATGAAACCCGGTTGCGAGCCTGATGGAATATTATCGCCTTGCTGATAAATACCATCAAACTGGTAACCGTAAAAAGAGGTTATCGGCTTGCCAATAAACCAGGCATTTGCTATATCGTCATCTTCTTTACCATCGTTATTGGCGTCTGAACCATAAAGATGTACAATCTTATTGCGATTAATAGAAACGGTAAAGTTAGTATTCCAGGTGAATTTGCGTCCGTTAACATTCAGGGTGTTTAACCCTATTTCTATGCCCTTATTATTGGTTTCGCCCAGGTTAGTTAATATGTTAGTAAATCCTGTCATTACTGGTATAGCACGGGTAACCAGCAAATCATTGGTCCTGCTATTGTAAAGCTCTACTGTACCCGAGATACGGTTGTTAAATAAACCAAAATCAACTCCTAAGTTAGTAGTGTGTGTAGTTTCCCATTTCAAGTTATCGTTAGCAATGTTGGCCGGAAAAACACCCAAGGCAGTTACACCAGGGTTACCATACACGTAATTGTTAGTGCTTGATAAACTTAACGACTGGTAAGGAGAAATAGCTTGGTTACCCACTGAACCGTAAGAAACACGGAACTTCAATGAACTAATTACCTTCGAGTTTTTCAGGAAAGCCTCATCGGATGCTACCCAAGCTAAAGACGCTGATGGGAAAGTAGCATATTTATTATTTTTAGCAAAAACAGAGCTACCGTCACGGCGGGCCGTTAAGGTTAACAAGTAACGATCTTTTAAACGGTAATTTAATCTCGCCATTGATGATATGCCGTTCACTTCCTGAGCAGAAGAAGATATAGTAGGTGTACCGGCAAATTGTAAACTGTTCCAACCTAATGCGTCGGTACTTAACTGGGCTGCATTTGCCGTGGTGCTTTCGAAACCCGAACGGTTACGACCATACAAAAAGGTTACATCAAAGTAATGATCGCGGCCGAGTTTGCGGTTGTAAGTCAGGATATTCTCCAGTACATAGTCGTATGTTTCTTGGTTAAATTTACTGGCCGACTTAGTATTATTACTTAACCTTATATCCTGGCGGGTGGCATTGTAGGTATGGTCCCAGCGGTAGTTAGGCGAAAAGTTTACACGGTAAGCTAAACCGGGCACCTGAGGTATATTTAATATACCATAAAAGTTAGCAAATAAGTTACGTGCAATTTCTTCATTCTTAGTTAACAGCGAACCTCTGATCGGATTCCCTGATATCGTTTCTTCTTTAACAGAAAATTGAGTAGGTTCGCCGTCAGGATATCTCCAGGTACCATATGGACTGCTATAGTAAAGACTGTTCAGATCAGCAGCAACGCCTGATAAATCGCGATTCACAAATGTACTTGCCATACCTACTTTAAACCAATCTGTTACCTGAGTTTCAATATTAGAACGTAAGGTGATACGTTTTTGGTTATCGTTAAACAGAATACCTTTTTCATTAGTATACGACGCAGAATTGTAGAATGAGGTTCTACCTGCTTTTGATGAAACACTTAAATCGGCTGATGTAAAGCTTGCCCGCTGTGTAGCTTCTTTCCATGGATTGAGAGTGACGCCTGCATCATAGTTAGCCCTTTCCGAAGAGGTAAGATAATCCTGCGCTTGTTTAATAACAGTACCGGCTGAGGCAATTTGCCGCTGGTAATCCAGTGTTTTCTCCAAGTAGCGCTCAGGAGATAACAATTTAATTTCGTGAGCCGGGTCTGACACACCGGTATAAACGTTAAACCTGATTACCGGCTTTTCGGTTGTGCCTTTTTTAGAGGTGATTAGTATAACCCCGTTAGCCGCCCGTGAACCGTAAATAGCTGCAGCGCTGGCATCCTTTAAAATGTCAATCGACTCAATATCATTAGGGTTAATATCATTTAAGCTTCCATTAAAAAATATCCCGTCTACAACAATCAAGGGATTATTAGCACCACCGAGAGAACGGGCACCGCGTACTAAAATGGTACCGTTTTGTCCAGGCCGGCCATTGCTATTAAACTGTACACCCGGTACGCGGCCTCTTAAAGCTTCAGTAACGTTAGTGTTTGGTAAATCACGCGTTTGTGCTAAATCAACTTTAGCAATTGCGCCTGTTACATTACGTTTAGATTGCGTACCATAACCGGTAACTACTACCTGGCTTAAGGAATTTTGCTCTTCAACCATTTTTATGTTAACAGCTTGCCCGCCGGTAACATTTACTTCTTGAGTTAAAAAGCCCACAAATGTAAATGTAATTGTTGCCGGCTCGTTAAGTTCTAATGTATAGTTACCGTTCATATCAGATACGGTACCTTTGTTGGTGCCCTTAACACGAATACTAACACCCGGAAGTTGATTGCCTTTTAAGTCGGTAATAGTACCATATACTTTGATTGGCGGCAGGCTATTTTCTTTAACATGATAACTATATGCTAAATCAGCAGCGCTAACCACAGTATTGCAGCTAAGTAATAGCGCAGCAAAAGCTAAGTATTGCACCGACTTGACGAGTTTACGATGCTTTGTAAAACTTTGACGAAAGGGTATACCCTTCCCCTCACAATTAGATTTCATTCTTTTTGTTCATAAAGGTTAATTAGTTAACTCAGGATTATTAAATGGCATCCAGATTGGAATGCCATTTTGGGTAAGTAGATTATAGGGTAAGTAATTTTTTACGCATAGACTCTTTTATTTAGTGTTTTTGTTTGTGTTATACTTTATAAAACCTTAATCATTATTGCCTCTGTTGATAGGACGTACGATAAACTAATTACCTGCACTGATAGTATTTTTTTGTTTAAAGAGGACATCTTAAAACCTGTTGTTAACCAAACAGCCTTTGTATGATAATAACCATGCATTACTAGTAATTCAGTAATTCTAATAATGGTTAAATCATAATGCACCAACTGCACATCTCACGTTATTACTGCTTACAAAGCATTGATAATGTGACAAGTGCATAAACACAAGTTATAATTGATTAATACAAACGTAACTTTTTGGATAGATTAAGTTTTATGAAAACCATGCAATGTTTTATACAATATTGTCATGATTTGTATTTGTCGTGGAGAATGGAATAAGAAAAATTGAAAAGATTGATGGAAATTTACATGCCTATATATCTAAAAACAGGCGATTTTCTATGCAATTTATAAAAACTCCCCTCTAATAGCGTAACCACTCAGGATGATTTATACAGATTATGCAATTTGCGGAACGACAACCTTTATGTTGAATAGCATCCGGCCATCGGCTTATCTGTTTAGTGCACAACCCCTGCCTAAATTGTTGAAGTACATCTGCCATATATGAGCGCAGATAACAAAAACAGGGATGCAACAAGATCACATCCCACCTACATATATGATTTATTCGAAAGTTTACGCTATGATAATTTGCTGATAGGCTATTAAAACGAACAAAGGAAACCCTTAATCAGGCCTTTCGTACAAACTCAGACTTAAGAGCCATAGCGCCGAAGCCCTCAATCTTACAGTCGATGTTATGGTCACCATCAACTAATTTGATATTTTTCACTTTAGTTCCGGCTTTAATATTTTGTGAAGAACCTTTTACGGGTAAATTTTTAATCACTATCACGCTGTCGCCGTCTGATAAAATGTTGCCGTTGCTATCCTTCACTACCGCCGCACCCGCAACATCACCGCTATCTTCCGGATTCCACTCATAACCACACTCGGGGCATACTAATAGGTTATCCATTTCATAAGTATACGTCGATTTACATTCGGGACAAGGTGCAAGTTCGGCCATAGTTTTAATAACGTTGGGGCGCAAAGATAATAATTAACGGCAACCTTTACTTTGAGCTTATTTTCTGAAGCCGTTGCTGTGCTGCAAGCAAGATTGCATTAAGTAAACAAATCCTGAATAGCTGTCTTGAAAAGTCCGGCATTTCCGCATCAAAATAATATAAAGTAAGTGTCTTAACAACACTAAGAATATCTATCTTTAGCCGCATATTACTTAGCTACGTATGCAACGACACAATTCAGCGTTGCTATTGCTGAGAATTGCATATTTTATAGGAGTATATTTAGAATGAGTACGATAAGCAAAATTGGTGTATATACCTCGGGGGGCGATGCTCCGGGAATGAACGCAGCCATCAGGGCAGTAGTCAGAACTGCTCATTATTACCAGTTAGAGGTTTCGGGTATCAGGTTAGGATATGAGGGTATGATTAACGGCGACATACAGCCCATGAACCTGAAATCAGTTGGTAATATTTTGCACCGTGGTGGTACTGTGTTGAAGACTGCGCGTAGCGAAGAGTTCCGTACCGACGAGGGTAAACAAAAAGCTTATCGCCAGTTAAAACGCTTTGGCATTGATGCTTTAGTTGCCATAGGTGGCGATGGTACTTTTACCGGTGCTAACAAGTTTAGCGACATGTTTGAGATACCGGTAATTGGTATACCTGCTACTATTGACAACGACCTGAAAGGAACCGACTTTACTATTGGTTATGATACCGCCCTAAATACGGTTGTAAAATCTGTTGACCAGATCAGGGATACAGCCGAATCGCATGACCGCTTGTTTATTATTGAAGTGATGGGACGCGACTCGGGCATGATTGCTTTGCACGCAGGTATTGCTGCCGGTGCCGAGGCTGTAATGATCCCTGAATTAAAAAACAACCTGGAGCATTTAGTTGAACGCCTGTCTGCTCCCGGACACCAAAAAAGCTCAAAAATATTAATTGTTGCAGAGGGGCAGGAAATTGGCGGCGCATTTGAAATTGGCCGCATCGTACGCGAAAAATTCCCTCATTACGATACACGCGTATCTGTACTGGGCCACATGCAGCGCGGCGGCCATCCGAGTTGTAACGACCGTGTTTTGGCCAGCCGGTTCGGCGTGGCAGCGGTTGAAGGCCTAATTGCAGGCAAAACGCAGGTTATGACAGGCATCCAGAATCAGCAAATTGTTTATATCCCGTTAGATCAGGCCATTCTGCAGCCATCCGAACTGGATTTAAAACTATTAAAGATAATCGATCAATTATCATAGATGAACTAAAAAGAGGCGGATAAATATCTGCCTCTTTTTAGTTATAACCATAATTTGTATATTGTTGAATTCCAGCTATATTAATCAAAGGTTATTTAATAATTTCGTTGTAAAAGAACAACTGTTTACATCTCAAAGAAATATGTAAGTTAAAACTTATCTGGCTAAAATAAGCTATGAAAACCGGCGTTGTATACATAACTTTGAAACAGCAATTGTTTTAT
Organism: uncultured Mucilaginibacter sp.; assembly: GCA_913775265.1. GTDB lineage: Bacteria > Bacteroidota > Bacteroidia > Sphingobacteriales > Sphingobacteriaceae > Mucilaginibacter. The sequence continues at coordinate 64,822 of CAJYJH010000068.1, forward strand.
GGTAAAATGCAGAGATAAGCTGCATGTTTACCAACAGTTCGTTCATTTGATTGAGTTTTATTGATTTACAGAAAACCTTATCAGTTATGGTTAAATTATTTGTTAGCGGCTTCCCCTTAGAGATTACAGAGATGGAACTCGCCCAGCTTATTGCCCCACACGGTGATATTGCTACGATTAAAATTGTTCGCGACCGACAGACCAAAAAATGTAAAGGCTATGCCTTTATTGAGATGGCTACGTTAACTGATGCCGAGAATGCAGTGATTGCTTTGGATGGAGCACAGCTTCAGGACAGAGAACTGACTGTAAAGATCAGTGAAGAAAAACCTGTTGCCCCAAAACCTTCATTTAAACGCCCATCCGCCCGCCCTACCGAAAGGTTTACTAACTATCCTAATAATAAAAACAATGCTGATTCTAATAACCAGCGCCCACGACGCCCAAGAATTAAATAGTATATAAAGCTCTTGTGGCGCTCGTTGATTAGGCTGCGCGATGAAACCTTTGGCCTTTTTTACATTTTAAAAACCGGTAGCCCGCTGCATTGCTGATTTTCTTTTCTACTACGTTGTATTTTTATAAGCGCAATGGTTTCGAGGGCTATACCCAAACCAGATAAAAAGCCTTTTATAAAGTCGGGTACGCCCATATATTTGCCTAAAATAAGGTTGAAGCTTACTATTAAAAGACCTGTTATTAGTAATACTATAGCTTGTTTAGGGATTGTGTTATGCTTCATCGTCTTTTAATTGTTGTGAAATTTTGTTTAAGTGCGCTCGTACCGTGTTCAACTTCTCTGCATTTTTTCTGAATGTTCGTGGCCTTACTACCAGCCAAATAAAAGCTAAATACGCTGCACTCAGGCTGTAGGTAATAATTAGTCCGCTTAGAGATGCACTGGCCGACTCATAAAAATATAGCAGCAAACCCACAGAACTAAGCGACATAATAATAACCTGTGTTATTTTATAAAAATAGATTTGGTTTTGCCTGGTTTGCTCTATAAAAGCCAGAAACTCTGCATTACTGCAATCATTTAAATGATAAAAGCGACTGATAGATTTAACATTAGTAAACGCCAGCCATGCACATCCTACTGTAATAAGTACCTGCCCGATGCGGGTAGTAATCATTTTAGGCTGATAATAAAACATCGTAAAAATCATCAGCAAGGTTAACAGACTGGCCACTATAATTACCGTCCACTTTTTTCTGAGTCGTTGGCTCTTAAACTTGTGTATCAGCTGCAGCATCTGCGCTGACGTAGGCAGATTATCCGTTTTGGCACTGTGCCATATGGCTTTTAGGTTAGTTAAATTGTCCATTCAATTTAAATTTTTTAGCCAGTTTTTCTTTAATCCGGTGTACTTTAATGCGCACATTACCATTGCTCAAACCTACAATAGCAGCTATTTCGGCCTGAGGTAAATCCTCCAATGTGAGCGATATAATGATGCGTTCCGTTTCTTCCAGTTCGGCAATACATTGATATAAAAATTTGAGCTTCTCTTCAGACGACTCCTCTCCTGCTTCGGCCATATTAAAAGGTAGCTCAGCAGGTGGCATACGCTTGGCTACTTCTAACGCACGCAAGCAGTTATTGGTGGCAATCCTGAAAATCCAAGTGCTGATCTGCGATTGATGACGAAATGTAGCCAGGTTTTTCCAAACGGATATAAACGTCTCCTGCACCAGATCTTTGGCCTGCTCAGCATCATTAGTATAGCCCATACATACCCTAAAAATTTGGGGAGCATACTGATTATAGATAGCTTCGAAATCTGTAGTTTCAGTTGCGGTCACTGCCGGTTAAATTTACTTATGCCGGTTTAGATACGGCATCGTATTAAATGTTACAGCTATTTTAAAAACTTGCAACCACTGATAGCTTGTAGACGGCGGGCCCCTTAAGCAATGCGCTTTTAAGCAGCAACAGGCTGCTTTCTGGAACAAAACAGTCCCGTTACTACCAATATTGCTCCAATTACACCGAACAAAGTAAGGTGTTCACGCAAAATAATGACAGCCATAGCATAACCCAATACCGGTGTAAGAAATAGCCAAATACCAGCCTTCACTGGGTCTTTATGCAACAGATGCAACCAAAGACTATAAGCCACTATAGAAACCGGGAAAACCAGCCATAAAAAAGACGCAAAAAAGTTAAAGTTGGGCATAAAATACAGATGCCGGGCGTTGAGCGCAACAATAGGAATGAACAACAAACCGCCAAAAATAATCTGCCACATGTTAACCGTAGTCCGGCGCAAGGTTAGTCCAGTTTTCGAAAAATAGATGCTCCCAAACGACAAGGACAGGTTACCTAACAGCAACGCAATGATGCCTGTCAGCGTAGCGTGGCTCTCCCGAAGGTTGGGTATTGCCGCCACTACCAACCCTGCCAGCGATATAAATGTTCCGATCCACTCAAACCGGGTAAGCTGCCTTTTCAAAAATACGGCCGACATCATTACCAAAATTAGCGGATTAGTAGCCATCACCAGGCTAACCAAACCTGCTGACACTGTTTTAACGGCAATCAGGAACCCGCACATGTATATTGTGATGTTGAGCAGGCCAAGGATGAACAGCTGGCCGAACTGTTTTTTAGACGGATGCTCTAACGGATTCTTTTTAGACAATGAACTATATGTTAGCATCACCACCCCTACAAATAAGAAACGTAAGCAGCTTAACAAAAACAAATCGGCAGAATGCACAGCAAATTTAGTGGCAGGCGTAGCAGACGCCCAAAACAGGGCAAATAGCAATCCTTCGAGTATTTCGGTGATTTTAGGGCTCATTATGCAATTCGGGCAAAAGTGCATCAAATTGCAATAATTAATATTGGGCTATTGTAATGAAATAAAAAAAAGGGGTGCATACAAAACCGAATATCAGTTTTGTATGCACCCCATATAACTTTATTGACGTATAACTGTATTGAGATAAAACCTTATGATGCTACTAAGTGCATATTAACAGGCACCATACTTTTGATGCGAATGTCTGCTTCTACAGCAGCTGTAATTTCGGTAAACTTAGTTTTAGTTTCCTGCAGGTCATTGTCAAAGCTATATAATTGACTTTTAAATGCAGACAATTTATCTTGAAGATCAATAAGGGCTAAACGATTAGCTTCTTTTTGCGCTTGGGTCCGGCTTATAATGTTTTGAATATATTGGCTATCCATAACTATGTGTTTACATTGTCATAAAAGCAATATCTGTTCCATAAAATTATGGTGTTGATAACTTTTGCAACAATGCACTTTTGCAAAGTGCTAAGCGTTAAATTTTAATAATTTTAAGTGAGCGTTATGAAGCTTCTTTTTTTACTCCATTATCGAATAAATTAAATTATCAACTTGTTAATGCGTATTTTGCGCAACACTATCTACTATGCTGAAAATAAATTCAAGAACTACGGCTCATACACTAATTATGCATCAAAACAGCGTTATAAACGCCTGTAAAATAGCATTAACCTCTAATAAAATTTAATTAGAACTAAAAGTATGGCCAATAAAAATTTTGACTCTGAGTTTTGCGGAAGCTTGCCCCTGCATCATGTAAATATGATACAGCCGCATGGTTATTTACTGGTGCTAAATACAGACAGTCTGGATATTATTCAGGTTAGTGAGAACATAAGTGACCTATTACAGGCCGAAGCTGCGAGCATTATCAATACTAACATAGATCAATACATACCGTCTGCTCAGTTAGACGATCTGAGCAGTAAACTGAATACGGGAATCAAAAACAAAATCCCCGTTACCCTTAGCATGAACAACAAGCCTGTATTGGCTTTAGTGCATGCCCATCCTAATTATTTGCTGATTGAACTGGAAGTTGCCAACCATGGTACTGACCGCACTTTCATTAACGTATTTGAAGAGGTAAAATATGTAATGGCCGCTATCGAACTAGCCACTTCGGTTAAAGAGGCCTGCGAAATTGCCATACATGAGTTAAGGCGTATATCAGGTTTTGATGGCATTATGATGTACCGGTTTGACGCAAACTGGAATGGCACTGTCATTGCCGAAGAAAAAAGTAAAGGCCTGGAAGAATACCTGGGTGTTACCTTCCCGGCATCTGATGTACCTAAACAGGCTCGTCAGCTTTATTTAAAAAACCCGTATCGTTTAATTCCTAACCGTGATTATACGCCGGTTAGGTTATATCCTATTTTAAACCCGGTTACCAACTCGTTTACCGATTTGTCCGACTGTAATTTGCGTAGCGTTGCAGCAGTACACCTGGAGTATTTAAAAAACATGGGTATTACTGCGTCTATGTCAGTAAGGGTAATACACAACGAAAATTTGTGGGGTTTAATATCCTGCCACCATGCATCGCCTAACTATTTGAGTTTTGAGATACGTTCCATATTCGAATTACTATCGAGCGTAATCTCAAATAAAATATCATCTATCATTAATAAAGACGATTACGATTATGTGGCCAGCCTGCAAAGTCGCCGTAATTTGCTGATAGAACAGACCTACACTAATAATGATCTGGTAGAAGGCCTTTTACGCCAGGACGAAAGCCTGCTAACACTGTTTAGCGCTACCGGCGCCGTAATTTATTTAGACGGACAGGTAAGCACCGCCGGGACCGTACCGGACAAGGAAATGCTCGAAAATCTGCAATTGTGGTTACAGGCTAAAGGCATTGACAAGGTATACAGCACTAAACAATTGTCTGAAACTTTTGATGAAGCATTAGAGTTTACAGATATCGCCAGCGGCATGTTGGCTATCCCGATTGATGCGGATACCGGCGACTATATTGTTTGTTTCAGGCCGGAAGTGATTCACACTATTGAGTGGGGTGGCGACCCGAACAATGCCATTAATTTTGAAGAAAACGGATTAAATTATCATCCGCGCAACTCTTTTAAAGTTTGGTTAGAAACCGTAAATCAAAGTTCTTTGCCCTGGCATGAACAAGAGTTGGTAATTGCCGAAACTTTCAGGAGTTTTGTATTTGAATATAAAACTAAACAAGTTTTATAGTTTTTTTGCTGATCGTATGAATAAAGAGTTGAGAAAGCATGTTGCCAACGGCACTGCAGGTAAGTTTACCGATAACTATGTAGTAGCTATCGGCGCTTCTGCAGGCGGATTGGAAGCTATCCATGAGTTTTTTGATCACATGCCGGGTAACTCCAGTTTCTCTTTTATTATCATACAGCATCTGTCGTCAGATTATAAAAGCCTGCTGGTTGAGCTGGTTTCCAAACACACTCACATGAAAGTGTTTGAAGCCACCGAAAACATGAGTCTGCAGCCTGATTGTGTTTACATCATCCCGAACAATAAACTCATTACTGTAAATAACAACCGCTTAAAACTTGCTGAAAAGAGCCACGAAAAAGTACCTAACACTGCCATCGATAACTTTTTGTTTTCGCTGGCGCACGATAAGCATGAAAAGGCTATCGCCATTATATTATCAGGTACCGGTACCGATGGGACTAAAGGCATCGAAGCCATCAAAGAATGCGGCGGCATGGTGATTGTTCAGGACCCCGAAACGGCCAAATTTGACGGGATGCCTAAAAGTGCTATCACTTCGGGTAATGCCGACATCGTTACCTCGCCGGCTAAAATACATGAAGAGCTTTTTGCCTATGTAAAAGAAGAACCCATCCAGATTTTAGAAAACGGCAAGGTCAACGACGAGCTTTTTAATGAAATATTTCAATTGGTACACCAGCAAAGCGGGCACGATTTTAACTTATATAAAACACCCACCATCATCAGGCGTATTGCACGCCGTATGAGTTTTGTGGGCATCCGTACGCTGGAGAAATACACTGAATACCTGCAGGAAAACACGGAAGAAGTAAAAGCCTTAGGCAAAGACTTTTTAATTGGCGTAACCCGCTTTTTTAGAGATAAAGCAGCTTTTGAGCTACTGGCCGATAAGGTCTTACCGGAAATAATTGACGGCAAAGAAGAAGGTGAAACCCTTAAGGTATGGATTTGTGCCTGTAGCACCGGTGAGGAAGCATACTCAGTAGCTATATTGATTGATCAGTACCTACAGCGTAAAAACAAAGAACTTGAAGTAAAAATATTTGCTACAGATATTGATGAAGCCAGTTTAGATGTAGCTTCGCATAACACCTACCCTGAAGCGATAGCTAAAGAAATTGCTCCGGATATATTGGAACAATATTTTGTAAAAGACGGCAGCCATTACACCGTTATACCAACCATACGCAAACAAATTGTGTTTGCCAGGCATAACGTAGCTAAAGCTCCCCCTTTTATTAAAAACGACTTGATTTGCTGCCGTAACATGCTCATTTACATGAACGTGCTTTTGCAGCAAAAGGTGCTTTCTACTTTCCATTTTTCGCTTAACCAGGGAGGGTATCTTTTCCTTGGCTCCAGCGAAACGGCTTCGGCTATTAAAGAGGGATTACACGAGGTAAGCAGCAAGTGGAAATTGTACCGCAAAATCGGCCCAATTAACCAGTCGACCACTAATAACTATTATAGTAGCAGCCCTACCGTTCCGCAAGAGATTAAGAGGCCGTTGCAGTCGGTAAAAAAATCGACAGACACGTTATTTGCCGAATTTTTAACAACTACGCTGGGCTACGTAGGTGTTTTTGTTGACAAGAATTACGAGATTAAGGAAACTATAGGCGATTTTAAAAAATACCTGTCGCTACCCGAAAAAAAGCTGGAGCTTAACCTGCTCAAAATGGTTCCGCGCGAACTTTCGTTTACGCTTAATACCGCCATACGCACCGTTTGGAAAAACAACGAACCGGCTACCTTGAAGCGCATCAAAATAAAGCGCGACCAGGAAGATATTTACGTTAACATTTCCATCAATCCACCCAATAACGCTACATCATCAGCACTTACCTTAGTGCTGTTTAGCGAAACGGCGCTCGACCCGGCAGCTAAAGACCAGATTTTAATTCCGCTAACTACTGATGAACATCAAAGCGGTTACGTGGCAGAGCTGGAGTCGGAACTGAACGAAGTACGCGGCAACCTGCAAATGGCGGTGGAAGAAATGGAAACCACCAATGAAGAGCTGCAGTCGAGTAATGAAGAATTACTTTCGGCCAATGAAGAGCTGCAATCGAGTAACGAGGAGCTACAGTCGCTCAACGAGGAATTGCACACCCTCAACACCGAACATCAGCTTAAAATAAAGGACCTGATTGACCTTAACGACGACTTGAATAATTATTTTAAAAGTGTCGACATTGGTCAGATATTTATAGATACCCACTCGCTAATCCGCAAATTTAACCCGGCAGCAGTAAGTATGGTTAACCTGATTGAGGCCGACATAGGCCGACCAATAAGCCATATATCCAACAACATTAAATACGATCACTTTTTGGATGATATTGCCCAGGTGCAATATCAACAGGATTTAGTGATTGAAAAAGAAATTGAACTTAAAAGCGGCAAGCACTGCCTGATGCGTATACTTCCTTACGTACGTAAGGATAAACAAAAAGACGGTGTAGTGATTACGTTTGTAGACGTAAGTACCGTTACGGAGCTAAGTAACATTGTGGCCGGCGCATTTAATACCAGTTTAAGCGCTATTATAGTATTTAATGCAGTACGCAATCAACAAGGTCAGATTACTGATTTTGAATGCGTAACTACCAATAGTATGGCTTCCAAACTATTGGGCAAGCCTGAGGCTGATTTAAAGCATAGCCTGCTGGTTAAAAACCTGCCCGAGTTGCTGCAAAACAACCTGTTAGATCAGTTTAAAAAAGTAGTACAGTCGGGCCAGTACCTGCAAAACGAAATCCATTTCGAAAATAAGGGCTGGTACCTGGTAATGGCCAGCAAAATTGCAGATGGGTTTGCTGTAACTTACACTGATATTACCGAACGTAAACTTAATGAGCAAAAGCTCAAAAAGAATTACAACGAGCTAATCAGCGCACGCGAAAACTTAAAAAAATTAAACAACGAGTTAGAAGATAAAATTAAGGAGCGCACCTTACGCCTTTCTCAAAGCGAGGAGCGCTTTAAGCTGGTGTCGCAAGCTACTAATGATACCATCTGGGACTGGAACCTGGTAACCAACGTAATGTGGCGGAGCGACAATTTTACCGCCATGTTTGGTTATCATAGTAACGATGATACCAGCAACGTAAATTTCTGGTTCAGTAAAATACATCCAGACGATCGCACGCAGGTTGAGAAGAGCGTTCATGACGCGATCAATAGCGGCAAGAAAAATTGGTCGGCTGAGTACCGCTTTTTGAAAGCTGATGGCAACTATGCTGTGATCCTTGATCGTGGCAGTATTTTGCACGATAACTACCACACTCCTTTCCGGATGGTAGGCTCTATTGTGGACATCAGCCGTATTACCGAAGCCGAACGAAGGGTAAATAACAGCGAAAACCGTTTCAAAAAAATCTACGAGTCAAACATGATCGGTATGTTATTCGCCGATTTTAACGGCAACATCGTAGATGCCAACAATGCTTTTCTGGACATGCTCGGCTATACGCTCGAAGATATTCATCAGGGCCGTTTATCCTGGGATGAAATTACACCGCCCGACCAAAAGGCTATCAGCGACAGAGCTATTGAACAGTTACAAGCCGACGGATATTGCGCTCCTTTCGAAAAAGAATATATCAAGAAAGATGGCACCAAGCTCCCGGTATTGATGGGCTCTGCCAAATTGGAAGATGACCATATATCGGATGCGGTAACGTATGTAATTGACTTATCGAGCCAGAAAGAAGCTGAAAAGAATCGGATCGAACTTCAAAGTCTGATAAAAAAACAGCAGGAAGAGTTTTACAGCATTTTCATGAATGCACCGGCATTGATCAGCATTCGCCGCGGTGCCGATTTGAGGTACGAGTTTACCAATAAAGCATTTGAGGACTTTTTTAACCGGCACGACTTTATTGGTCGTACCACGCAGGAAGCACACGCTGATTTTAACTTCAAACATTTATTTGCCGACGATAAAAAAATCATCAATAAGGGCATCACCCATACAGGAAAAGCCTTTAACGTAAAACGCATTGACAGCATCAGCGGTCACTTGGTTGACACCTGGCTGGACTTTCTGTTTACCCCGGTTTTTGACAACTATGGAAATATTGACGGCGTTGCATTTTTCGGCTTTGAAGTGACAGATTTGGTTAAGGCTCAGCAAGCAACCAAAGAGCTTATGCACCGTAAAGATGAGTTTATGAGTATTGCCAGCCACGAGCTTAAAACGCCAATCACCAGTTTAAAAGGCTCGTTGCAGATTGTTCAGAGGCTGGCACATAACGAAAACACGGTGAATAAAATATTTCCGTTCATCGAAAAGGCCAGCAAGCAAACCGGTAAACTTACCTCGTTAGTAGAAGACCTATTGGATGTTACCCGTATACACGCGGGCAAAATGCGTTTTAATTACAGCTGGTTTAATGCCGGCGACATGATACGCGAATGCATTGAAGATACGCAATCGCATACTTCTACACATAAATTTGTAATTGAGGGAGAGGCAAACGTTCAGATCTACGCAGATAAGCACCGCCTGGAGCAGGTATTGAGCAATTTTGCATCAAATGCTGTAAAGTATTCTCCGGACACGCCAGATATCATTGTTAAGCAGGAAGTTACTGAAAATAATATGCTTAAGCTTTCGGTGAAGGACTTTGGCATTGGTATCCCGGCCGAGAAAAAAGATATGGTATTCGACCGCTTTTTCCGGGTGCAGGAGTCATCTCAAAAATTCTCGGGCTTAGGTTTAGGCTTGTACATCACCGCCGAAATTATCCATCGCCATTATGGTAAAATAGGTGTAGACAGTGTAGAAGGCGAAGGTTCAACCTTTTGGTTCTGTATACCACTCATTCAGACGGAAGAACAGTTAGATTAAACCATCAATATTATAAGTTTACTAAGGCGCCTACTTTTTACGCAGGCGCCTTTTTGCTGGTCACTTCATTGCTTCTGTAACATAAATTCGTATAACAGGACAAGGCAGGATACTACAACACCATTTATGATGTAGCTTAGCTTGCACTATACCATTTTACCCTATTTTATTATCTTATTCAAAGTTGATAGGCGACTATTGATTGTTACCCACTTTGTGCAGTTATGAAATTAAGAACGGTATACCTTTATTTTATTACTATGAACCGACTGCTTACTATCCTTCTGTTTCTATTATTTATAATCATCAGCAGTTCAACCCAAGCGCAGGAAGATCGCGGGTACAAAATTTACCAGTTTCCGGCTAACATGATTCCGAAGATTGATGGAAAAACCGACGATTGGGATAATTTCCCGAAAGAATATATTGTGGGCACCGACCAGCTTTGGGACGACTCGCACCGCTACCCTGCCGTCGACCCTAAAAACCTGGATGTAAAAGTGCGAGTAGCCTGGGTTAAAGGGTTAAATCGCTTATATTTTTTGTACGAAACTTATGATAATTACTGGGACTTCTCGCTACCCGGCCTGCATAATGATACTTTTGAAATTATAGTTGACGGCGATATGTCTGGCGGACCGCTCATCACCGATTTTCACCCTTATCAGAATCTTGACCAATGGGACCGATATTTCTCCTATCATGGCGTTCATGCTCAAAATTATCACATATTTACGCCTGCCGTGGGCAAAGACTGGGCCTTAGCATGGGGTAGCCAGCCCTGGATTAAAGAATTGCCATATGCCAACATCGCATATTCATATAACTTTAAGCCCGGTCAGCCTGGCAAACTGGTTGCCGAGTTTTGGATTACACCCTTTGATTATGCTGGTGCCGAAGGCCCTGCCCGTGCAGTAGAATCTATACTTACCGACAATAAAAAGATAGGCCTCACCTGGGCCATAATTGATTATGATGATGTGAACGATGAAACGAAAAAAGGATTCTGGAACTTATCTAAAAACCATAAAATGTATGGTAACTCCAGCCTGGGTACGGTATTTACCCTAATGCCGCTTGAAGCCAGATACAAAAAAGCGATTGATGCCCGCTGGTCTTTTACCGTGATAGATATGAACCGCCGCATAGTAGCTTTTAAAGATGAGAGCGATGGTAAAATCACCAATTGGCGATGGGATTTTGGCGATGGAACTACCTCAACCGAGCAAAACCCAATCCATCAATATAAAGAAGCCGGTAAGTATATTGTAGTGTTAAACATTGATGGCCCGGCCGGAAAGTCGAGGATGTCGAAGGTGTGGGATGTAGCCGTTAAATGATGCATTAGCTGTTAATAATGTATACCTGTTAAACTATAGTTTAACAGATTGTACTGCAACATTATCAAATATCTTATTTTTTGAGATATGATAAGAAATTTTGGCGTGTAACTCATCAGGTAAAAAGGGCTTTACCAAAATATCATTTATACCGTTTATAGCTAAGTCAAACCCAATTTCGGAAGGCAGCGTTGCTGTTAAAGCTATGATAGGAGTATTTATACCTCTACGGCGCATCATATTAGCCGATTGATAACCATCCATTACGGGCATGTGTATATCCATCAAAATAAGTTGATGACGATCAACATCTAATTTATCAAGTGCTTCCTGTCCGTTCACGGCCACTTCTACAGACGCTCCCCAACGTTTTAAAAATGCTTGGGCCACCATTACGTTCATGGGATTATCTTCGGCCAATAAAATATGTACTCCTGCAAACGGCTTAGCGTTTTCGGCAGGCTTAGGTTCAATTATTTTAGGCTGGGTAATGTCGCCTGCCTTCTCATATCGTTGGTTAAAAAAGAAATTGGATCCTTTGCCTTCCTTACTTATTAACTGCAAAGATGAGTGCTGCAGCTCGAGTATTCGTTTACAAATAGACAAACCTAAACCCGTACCACCGAAACCTCTTGATGTGGAGGAATCTGCCTGGGTAAAGCGTTCAAATATCAATGCTTGCTTTTCTTTAGATATACCTATACCGGTATCTTTCACCTCAATACATAGCGCTATGTCATGCTCAGTTTGCGACCTTACTGTTACAGATAAAGTTACCGTGCCTTTCAAAGTAAATTTGATGGCGTTATGCACCAGGTTGGTAATCACCTGCGAGGTACGGGTAGGATCGCCGAAAACGGTATTCTTTAAGCTGGCATCTAAATCCAGTTTTAAATCCAAACCCTTATCCTGCGCGGCAGCTTCCAAGCTTTTGATCACAGCGCCAGCCAGCCCGGCTATATCCATCTCAATATTTTCGAAAGCAATTTTCCCGGCTTCTATTTTACTGTAGTCTAAAATATCATTAACAATGTTGAGCAGGTTGTTGGCAGAAAATATCATTGCGTTGAGATGTTCCTGCTGATCGGCCCGGGGTTCGCTCTTAAGTAGCAGATGACTTAAACCTATTACAGAATTTAAAGGCGTTCGGATTTCATGACTCATGGTACTCAAAAACTCAGATTTTGCTTTTAAACCTTCGGCGGCCTGCGAATTAGCACGCTTAAGCGTAAATGATACCCTGTGCGACAACACCAATGACTGCAAAAAGAAAAACGTCATGTAGCCGATAAAATTCACCATTGGCATCTGTGGCAAAATACCCCAGTAATGTAGCAGCGTGATAATAAATATAGACATCAGTACAAAACTGCTGATTAATGAATAGGCAGCTCCCGGCCGATGATTACGATAGGCCTTTACATACAGGTAAGGCACATAAAATATGCAAACTACCGCAACCACAATAAACGGGTTTATTAGCTGCGTAAAATACCATGGGCTCAACAACAAAGTAGCTATTACAAATGCCCCGCAGACAATACCTACACTGTATACTATCTTACTGTTTTGATCTTTTGGATACAAGTAGTGACAATAAAAGCCAAATAAGCCTATCCCCGCGAACAGACTGATATACTCGAGCTTAATAGTTAAATACCAGTTTAAATGTGGCATTAAAGTATGCAGTACGTAATTATCTGTACCTAAAATCCGGTAGCTGTACACAATGGAAAACAGCGCAAACATCAGGATAGCTTTGTCACGGTTTCCAAATAAGTATAAACCTAAAAAAAAGAGTCCGGCCATTAACAAACAGCCCGTCAGTAACAAATCAATAGCATTGGAACGAAAACTATTGAGTTCAATAATTTTCTTGGTCCCGATAAGTATTGACTGGTTGGTACCTCCTTTGCTATGTACAAAATTAGCAATCTGTAAAAGCAGCTTAAGTGTATCTGTTTTGGCCGGTATGTCTACTTCGTTAACCTGCCAGTGCGGAACAAAATTTTTAGCCGACGTAGTTACATTGCCGTTCTCGGCAACCAACTGACCATTGACATAAAAACGATAGGCACTATACACATCGGGCATGCTTAACTTTAACGGACTTGAATGGTGTGGAAGCAAGACAGTAAGCCGGTAGGTGGCATAACCAACAGAAGAGATGGTATGGCCATTAGCCCTGATCGTTTTCCATAACGCCGGAAACTGCGCTGTGGTTGACTGCTTTTGATTGAACTGTGCAGGATCTAATAACTGTTTCCAGTTAAACAACCACTCACCGTCGAGATCTAAAACCTGGTTAAAAGATTGCTGACGTAAATCAATCAACCCATTTTTGGCATATGGGGTGTATTTATTATTTAAGCTTGCGGCTGATAGATTGCTATTAAAAAATAATAGTGCAATAAAACATGTAAAAAAAGGCCGTAACAAGCGCATAAGTATCATAAAATAAGTACGAGTGTATCAGAATATATTTCCGGCATCACCCGTACTGATTATGACGACTTTTACATCTTATAGACGCCTCAGTATACAGTAGTAATCAGCGGGTTAGAATTATCTCTTTACGTTCAAATGTACATTTTACACAGCACATATAAAATTTAAAACCTCAAAAGAAACAACATTATCTTACCTCATCCTATTATTTAACAAAGGGTTAAAATCGGCAAATTGTCATAAGTAAATATTGAACAAACACCCCTAATTGCCGATTGTAAAATGTAAACGCTAAACAACATTTATGAAATACAGAGAATTAGGAAAAACAGGTGAACAACTGTCGGCTACCGGATTAGGTTGCATGAGTATGAGCCATGCTTATGGCCAACCCAACGATGAAGAATCGATTGCAACCTTGCATAAAGCTTTAGATTTAGGTGTCAACTTTTGGGATACCGCTGATGTATATGGTAGTGGTAAAAACGAAGAGCTGATTGCAAAAGTGCTCGTGCCCAACCGTGATAAAATATTTATTGCCACCAAATTTGGGTTTACACAGAATGCCGATGGTCAAGGTATGTCATTCAACGGATCGCCTGCTTACATGAAAACTGCGGTTGACGCCAGTTTAAAACGCCTGAAGACAGATGTTATAGATTTATACTATGCGCACCGGATCGATCCGAATATCGCGGTTGAAGAGATGGTTGGCGCCATGGCCGAACTGGTTAAAGAAGGTAAAGTAAAATACTTGGGCTTATCAGAAGCTTCTGCTAACTCTATCAAGAAAGCCCACGCAGTACACCCCATCAGTGCGTTGCAAAGCGAATATTCGCTATTAACGCGAGAACCGGAAGAAAACGTGTTACCGCTTTGTAGAGAGTTGGGAATTACCTTTGTACCTTTTAGTCCATTGGCGCGTGGCTTAGTTACCAATACGCTTAATACAAATAACCTGACCGATGGCGATTTTCGCAAGAGCTTACCCCGTTACCAAAAAGAGCACCAAGACAATAACAACCAGTTGGTTGCCGGCTTTGCAGCTTTGGCTCAGCAAAAGCTGTGTACACCCGCCCAGTTAGCACTGGCGTGGGTATTGGCACAAGGCGATCACATTATACCCATACCAGGCACCAAAAAACGCAAATACCTGGAAGAAAATGCTGCTGCTGTTAATGTGGTTTTGAGTGAGGCAGATTTCAAAGTAATCGATGATTTGCTGGCCAAATACCCTGATACGGGCGACCGATACAGCGAAAGCAACTGGAAAATGGTAGATAGAAGTTAATTGATAATTGCCTATACAGGTATTTGATGATTACCTGTATAGGCAATTTTATGATTTTGACCCGGATGGTTTATAAGGCCACTCCCGGTTTACACGGGCTTTGATAAAATACACTACAGTACCGGTGGCAATAGCCGCTAAGCCACCCAATACCATAGTAACGCCCGTCGAGATTAGTATACCGGCCCACATCAGCACAGCTAAAAAAATAGGCAACGGGAACAGTGGCATTTTATAAGGGAATTCTGTTTCGCTTTTAACTCTGCGTAGTAGGTATAAGCCTATAGCCTGCGAAATAAACTGAATCAGGATACGCATCGCTAATATGGCACTGATGACATCGCTCAGTTTAAATAACAAGCTAAAAACAAAGGCAATAGCACCCAAAACTAAAAGCGAGACATATGGAAAGTTACCGGTAGGATGCAGTTTAGCAAATACCTTAAAAAAGGCACCATCAGCAGCTGCCGCGTAAGGGATACGACTATAACCTAATGTAGCAGAAAAAACAGAGGCGAAAGCTACCAGCAAAATAAGGCAGGTAACTATTTTGGCAGCGGTATGACCTGCCAGTTGCTCCATGAAATCGCTGATTACAAATTGACTATCTTTAGCCAATTGCCATGGGATCACACTGACTACACTGATGTTCATGCACAGATATAGCAAAGCAATACCCGCAATAGACAAGAACATACTGCGCGGAATATTGCGCGATGGGTTAATAATTTCTTCGCCTAAATGGCATACATTATAGTAGCCTAAATAGCTATAAACGCTTTTTACGCTCGCAAAACCTATGGCAGCCACAAATGCATAGTTTAAGGTAATGCCATCATTAATATGCCTGATGGGTGCTGCGAAGTTACCATGCGCAATACCTCCGCCAATAATCCAAAACATCGTACATAAAACAGCACCCCATAACAGCACACTTATTTTACCAATATGCTCTATTTTGCGATACAGTAAAGCGATGATACATATTACCACTGCACCACTAATGAGTTTACTTTGGAGGGTTGATACAGGCACCAGGTAAGAAAAATAAGAAGCAAACCCGATAGCGGCCGAAGCAATCACTAAAGGCGCCTGGATCATGGTTTGCCAAACAAACAAAAAGCTCATTAACCGGCCAAAGCCCTGCTTGCCATAAGTTTCTTTCAAAAAATTATAAGATCCGCCAGCTTTTGGAAAAGCCGCGCCCAGCTCGCTCCATACCATCGCGTCCACTAAAGATAATACGGCACCTGCCAGCCAAGCATATAAAAAATAAGGCCCGTTCATCATACCAATTACCATAGGCAAGGTGATGAAAGGGCCAATGCCCACCATGTCGGTCATGTTAATGGCGGTAGCCTGTAATAAACCTAAGCGTCGTTGCAGGGAGTTCTGTGACATGCAAATAAGATCAGCTGATGATTAAGGGGCAATATATCGTACTTAATTTGCTTTTCCGTCACTTCAGCTTAACCTTTTTTAAAAACGTCGGCCAGTATCTCGTATGAATGTAATCTTGCGCTATGCTCAAAGATGTGAGAAGTAGCCATAATTTCGTCAACTTGTGTTTCATCAATAAAAGCTTGTATTTTACTCTTCAAAGTTTCAGGGCCTGCAAAAAAAGAGTAAGCCAGCATTTGCATGGCCGCTTGTCGCTCCTGATAACTCCATATGCCATCCATACTGTCTACCGGTGGTTGCAGCAACTGGCGCTTGCCGGTAACCACACCCATAAAAAACTGGTATAAGGATGTTGCTAATCGGTTAGCCTCGGCATCAGTATCTGCCGCTACCACGTTTACACAAGCCAGCACATACGGCTTATCCAGATGTACCGAAGGCTGAAAGTTATTGCGGTAAATATCTATAGCCGATTTAAACAGAGCCGGTGCAAAGTGACTGGCAAAGGCATAAGGCAAACCCATAGCTGCTGCTAAACGGGCACTGTCATGACTTGACCCTAATATCCAGATCGGGATGTCCAATCCCTCGCCCGGGATAGCCCTTACCTTGCTGGTATGATTATCGGCCGAAAAAAACATTTGCAGCCGCTGTACATCCTGCGGAAAATGTTCGGCAGCGGCAAAGTTTTCTCCGCGGATAGCCATAGCGGTTAACTGGTCAGAGCCTGGGGCGCGGCCTAAGCCCAAATCAATACGACCGGGATACAGCGAGGCTAACGTACCAAACTGTTCGGCCACAATTAATGGTGCATGGTTGGGTAACATGATACCGCCCGAGCCTACCCGGATAGTGCTGGTAGCACCGGCAATATGCCCAATTAGCACGGCAGTAGCCGAGCTGGCTACATTTTCCATATTATGATGCTCGGCAAACCAGTATCGGGTAAAACCCAATTGTTCGGCGTGCCGGGCTAAATCTGCACTATTCTTAAAGGTGTTTGCAGGCGTTTGTCCTTGTGCAACGCTGGCTAAATCGAGTACAGAAAATTTTATATCTTTTAATTGCTTAGTTGCCATAGTAAAATGATTGAGGCCATCTAATTTTCTTCGCGAAAGCATTTTGGAATGACCGATACAAATTTACAAGCTACTAAATGAGTTATGCTGACACAGACCCGATATATGACTTTTCATAAACATACAAGTATCAATTTAACGCTGCGTAGATAATTGGCAATTACTTACCTTTGATACAACAATACATGGCACACAACCTCATTAACTACATACAGCGCTGTAAAGCATTTTACGATTTAACTAACATTGAGCTTTATGCCATTATGCGGCTTCGCAACGAAGTATTTGTGGTTGAACAGAATTGTGCCTTTCAGGATGCTGATAACAAAGACCAGAAATGCTACCATTTGATGTTATGGCAGGACAGTATGCTGGCTGCTTACGCGCGTTTGGTACCTGCAGGTCTATCGTACAAAGAAGTATCTATCGGTCGTATTATCACCAGTGCTGCCGTCCGCAGAACGGGCACGGGTTCGATACTGATGCAACATGCTTTAGAGGAGTGCCAGCGGTTGTTTGGCAATACCTCTATCCGGATTGGTGCGCAAGTATATGCCCAGCCTTTTTATGCAAAATTTGGCTTTAAAGCCGAAGGTGAAGTTTATGATGAAGACGGTATCCCTCATATAGAAATGGTGCGCACTGCTTAAATAAAAAACCCGCTACAGATTATGTGATAACTATAGCGGGTTCTCTTAGATTATTTTGCTATTAATTAAGCAATATAGCTCTCTAAAATTTTAAAGCCGTTGGTAGTAGTCAGTTCTACCTGCTTAACACTATTAGGTAATAAAATGCTGTCGCCCATTTTAACGTTGATAGTGCTGCCGTTGTAATGTAATTCGTAATTACCCTCTAAACAAACATGAATCACAAAAGAATCCAGCGAAGAGTAATCTTTGCTTAAATTTTCTGTATAATCCAACACGTTAGTGGTAAAGTACGGACAGCTTACCAAATGCACATCCTCGTTCTTTTTAGGCTCGTATTTGGTTTTATACTCCGGGTACTTTTTGTAATCAATTGCAGCCAGTGCCTCTTCGGTATGCAGCTCGCGTTTCTGACCTTTATCATCTACACGGTCAAAATCATAGATACGATAAGTAATATCAGACGTTTGTTGTATTTCGGCAATTAACAAACCTTTACCAATGGTGTGAACGCGACCGGCCGGTAAAAAAAATACATCACCTGCTTTTACGTCTTCACGGTTTAGAATATCGGTTAGGTGACCGCTGTTTAGTTTATCTACATAAACCTGCTGGTTAACTTCCTGGTTAAAACCAGCAATCAGGCTCGAACCCGGATCGGCTTCGATCACATACCACATTTCGGTTTTACCAAATGAGTTGTGGCGTTTTTTTGCCAATTCGTCGTCAGGGTGTACCTGGATAGATAAATCATCGGCAGCATCAATAAACTTTACTAATAATGGAAAAGTATTGTTGAAGCGCTCATAAACTGCGTTACCAACCAACTCGCCTTTGTACTCTTCCAGCAAATCGGCCAGTGAACGACCATCTAATTCTCCGCCATCAACTACCGATACATCCGATTTTACGCCGGATATTTCCCAGGTTTCACCGCAGTTAGGCAAATCGCCAAAATCTTTATGCAGGTAAGTATTAATCTTCTGGCCACCCCAGATTTTATCTTTATAAATGGTTTTAAATTTTAACGGATAGAGTGTTGACATATGATTTTAAATTACATCGTTATAAGATTGCCTTATTAATTCCAAAGCTTCTTTCAATTCATTTTTGGTAGAAATATCTATTCCCTTTCTCAATGTCCATAAATGAGTATCCGGGAACAAGTAAACATTTATATTAGAGGCTTTGTACTCTATTGGCCTTAGATGAACAGATATTTTTTCTCTTAAAATATGGATTTCTGCAAAAAGTCGAAGCTTTTTACCAGTTCCGCTATTCTTGTATTTATACCCCACATACGGTCGAGTCGGCACTTCGCAAATTGAATCAAATTGCAAGAGTTCTCTCCTTAAATCATCAAATAAATTTGCAATTGCTGGCAACCCCTTGTTTCGATGATCATCAACAGTTAATTTAAGTTTTTGTTGCCCATCCATTTCACAATAATATACATTTACAGAAATCCTATAAAGCAAAAAGTCCACACATGGTATGGACTTTTTGCTTTATTATTGTAATATTACTTACCTAATTTAGCTTTCAGGTTTTCGTTAATTGCCTCCAAAAACTCCTCGGTATACAAGTAATCGGTACCGTGTTCTACTTTAGGCTTTACAGTGATAGCTAAGTCCTTAGTCATTTTACCGCTTTCTACAGTTTCGATACAAACCTGCTCTAATGCATGACAGAAATCGATCAACTCCTGGTTGTTATCTAATTTACCACGGAACTCTAAACCACGGGTCCAGGCAAAAATAGAAGCAATCGGGTTAGTTGATGTTGGACGACCTGCCTGGTGCTCGCGGTAGTGACGGGTTACTGTACCGTGTGCAGCTTCGGCTTCCATTACTGTACCATCTGGAGTAACCAATGTTGAGGTCATCAAACCTAATGAACCAAAACCTTGAGCTACAGTATCAGATTGTACGTCGCCGTCATAGTTTTTACAAGCCCATACAAAGTTACCATTCCATTTTAAGGCCGAAGCAACCATGTCATCAATTAAACGGTGCTCGTATACAATACCGGCTTCGTCAAATTTGGCTTTGTAATCTGCCTGATAAATCTCTTCGAAAATATCTTTAAAACGACCATCATATTTTTTTAGGATGGTGTTTTTAGTTGACAAGTATAAAGGCCAGCCTTTCATTAATGCCTGGTTAAAACAAGCATGTGCAAAACCGCGGATAGACTCATCGGTATTGTACATAGCTAAAGCTACTCCATCGCTCTTGAAGTTAAACACCTCAAACGATTGCTCTTCGCCGCCATCTTCAGGAGTGAAAGTGATCTTTAATTTACCTTTGCCTTTGGTTAAAAAGTCGGTAGCACGGTACTGGTCGCCAAACGCGTGACGGCCGATACAGATTGGGGCAGTCCAGTTAGGTACCAAACGAGGTACGTTGCTCATTACAATCGGCTCACGAAATACAGTACCATCTAAAATGTTACGGATAGTACCATTAGGTGATTTCCACATTTGTTTTAAACCAAACTCTTTTACACGAGCCTCATCAGGCGTAATGGTAGCACATTTAATACCTACACCATATTGTTTAATAGCATTGGCAGCATCAATAGTTACCTGGTCGTTAGTTTCATCGCGGTACTCAATGCCCAGGTCGAAATATTTTACATCCAGGTCAAGGTACGGGAAGATCAATTTATCTTTGATAAATTGCCAGATGATACGGGTCATCTCGTCGCCATCCAGTTCAACTACCGGATTTTCTACTTTAATTTTTGACATATCGGGTTTGTTGTTGTTCGGTTATTTAAAACCCCCAAATATATATATCTTACGTTTGGGTTTAATAATTTTAATCTTTTTTATACCCATTAACGTGTTTGTTACGTATTAACCGACTTGTTGCAAACAAGTAACGTAAAAACACAGGGCAGATGAAACAGATTTACAGATTTTTATTTCTTGCTTTTATAGTTGTAATAAGCAGTTGTAAAAAAGACGAGGTAGTTATTCCAAACAATTTGCAAAACTCAAAACTTTTGGGCAAGTGGAATTTAACAATGATAGAAGTGAGCACAGCCGTCGACAATGATGCGCCTACAACTACAATGTCAATTACTGACTTTACAGACCAAGATTACTTAACCATTAAAGAAAACAATGAAGCTGTCCTTTCTTTATCTGCAGACTCAGAACTGCGCCAAGGTTACTACTCATATACATCGTCAGCCGCTAAAGATGTTTTTACATTTAAAAGCGGCAATCTAATGTTGAAATACGATGTCATAAGCCTTGGCGCAAAAGAATTGATATTAGCAGAAACCAGCAGCGCTATTGTTGAAGGAAAAATTAATACTACTATTGAACAATACACATACACCCGTTAAAAGCATTTTGAAACGTTATATCTTAACCATTAGCGCCTGCCTGATGTGCTTTTTAGTAAAAGCGCAAACAGGCTATAACTATGCACAGTACGATGCAGGTTTAGGTGTTGCCCTCAATCAGGCATGTACCGATGCTGAGACCATAAAAAAAACACCTGCATTATTTCTCAATTTTACGTATAATCATACACCGTTTTTAAATTACATTGCAGAACTACAATTAGGCAGGCTTGCCGGAGGAGATTCTGTTAATACTATATCTGGCCGGCAATTTAAAAATAACTATACTGCGGCCACCTTCAGAGCTCAGTTGCAAGCCGGAGAATTTATTGATTATGCTGACAGTAAATTATACAATGCTTTAAAAAATGTATATGTAAGTAGCGGCTTGGGCATTATATATAACAACATGGCAGAAATAAATCGGTCATCGCCAATACCCGGCTTTGTATCGACGGGACGCAATACCAGTACTGAATTTTTTATTCCAATTAAAGCCGGATATGAGTTTAAAGTATTTAACAGTTATGATGAGCCTACTATTAAAATAGACTTAGGCTATCAATATAACTATGTTTTAGGAGACCAATTAGACGGCATTAAAGCCGGCAGCCGCAAAGATTTTTTTACTCAATTAGTAATAGGTGTAAAGTTTGCCATTGGTGGTTATACCTCTTACCGTAAATCTATATCGCACCAATAAGCTGGTCAGAAATTAACAGGGTTAAAACTTTGGCAGGATATTTTCTGTTAGGTATCATAACAAAACTTAATCCTATGAAAAACGACGATACCTTCTACCCGGGCTTCAATGACGAAAACCTGGATAGAGATAAGAAACTGAAAGACGACCTGGATGGCAATCCATCAACGCACGACTTAAAATACGACCCGGATACAGACAGCTACGAAATAGAAGTTGAAAGTGATGATCCGGATTATGATCCACCGCAACTATTTGACACCGCAGCTCCCGGCGGCAGCGATTTTGACTCGAGCTACGACGAAGCTAACCCTTATGATACACAGGGCGAGTATGACAAAAACCGCTCATTAGAAACCGATGCTGAAGGTTTGGGTATGCACATTGATGACGGCAAAATTGTAGAATTAGACCCGGTAGATGAAACGCTGGCACGTACTCCTGAAGATGACCGCGACGATTTAGACGAAGAGGGCTATCCTAAAAATGACCAAGGATTGGATAACGACGAGGATGACGAAACTAAAACGGATGAAGATGTTAGCGGGGACGATGAAGATGATGACGAAGACGATGAGTTTTTAAAATAAAAAGCTGCCTGCTCCGGCAGACAGCTTTATCAATAAATTTACAAAAAGCAGTTTAATCGAATTCAAGGTTAAACCGCTTTTTTAATTCCATCAACTGTGGGTTTTTAGCAGCCATGTGCTGAAATTTCTCAATTGAGGTATACGGTTTTCTCACCACTGTTTGCTCATCAATACGGGTTTGTACTTCAATATCAAAGTTGCGCAGTGTGGTACGCAAGTGGTTCATCAAACCAGGCTTTTCTTCTCTAAATACGGCCTCTTGAGTACGGTTGCTTACAATAACCTCAAAGGTATATTCCTTCAACATTACCGGCGCGCTGGTAGTTAAAATGGTAAACAGTGTTGACTTCCCATCTGCCTTCACCTTGGTGGCAAAATCATTCCAGCACTTCGAAAAAGTATCGGAAGTAAAAGCCTCTTTATCCGTACCTTTTAAGTACGGATCTTCCTCTTCTTCAATAACCACACCGCCTACACTTCCACCGCCTTTTAATGATGGGCTTAAAGATGGTGTAGCCAGCAATGAACCGGTGATCGGCTTAATCATCCCCGGATTTTCGGCCAGGGTAGGTGCAGGCTTTTTAACAGCCGGCTGTGGCGAGGCCGATGGCAGCGCCTCGGTTTGATGTGCAACAGGCTCAGCTTTATTGAGCGATGGTGTAGCCGATGGATAGGTCGATTTAGGCTCGCTAACTATCGACGGTGCTTTAGCGGTAACCGGCACCTCAATAGGTATCGCATTAGCCGGTTTGGGTATCTCCGGAGCCTGATTTACGACTGGATCAGTTTTTTTTTTTAAAGCCTCACCTGCTGGTGATGCCTGTTGGGCCGGTAAACTTGCTGCTGTAAACGCCGCCTGCAGGTGGCATATTTTTAGCAATGCCAACTCAACCTGTAAACGTTGATTTTTGCTCAACCGGTAATTTAAATCACACTGGTTGGCAATATTCATGGCCGAAAGCAGGAATGACGGTGTAGCTTGCTGTGATTGTTGCAGATAACGCTGTTTAATACCTTCACTAACTTCGAGCAATTGCAGGGTTGCGGCATCTTTAGCTACCAGCAAATTACGCAAGTGGCCGCTTAATCCGGTGATAAAGTGGCTTCCGTCAAACCCTTTGCTTAAAATTTCGTCGAACAACAAAAGCGTTTTTGAGGTGTCCTCACTTAACAAACTTTGGGTAACGCTAAAGTAGTAATCATAATCCAGGATATTCAGGTTATCAATTACCGATTTATAGGTAACTTGTCCTCCCGAAAAGCTTACAATCTGGTCAAACATCGACAACGCATCCCTTAAACCGCCATCTGCTTTTTGAGCAATGATGTGCAGTCCGTCGGGTTCGCAGCTAATATTTTCCTTTTGAGCAATAGAAGATAAGTGACCGGCCATATCTTCGACCCGGATACGGTTAAAATCAAATATCTGACACCGAGATAATATGGTAGGCAGTATTTTATGCTTCTCCGTAGTGGCTAAAATAAAAATGGCATAATTAGGCGGTTCTTCGAGTGTTTTCAGAAACGCGTTGAATGCCGCCTGCGATAGCATGTGCACCTCATCGATGATATACACCTTGTAACGGCCGGCTTGCGGCGGTATGCGAACCTGTTCAATCAGGCTACGGATGTCATCAACCGAGTTATTGGATGCCGCATCCAGTTCATGTACATTAAAAGAATTTCCGTTTTGAAAAGCACGGCACGAATCACATTGTCCGCAAGCCTCACCGTTAGGCTGCAGGTTGGTACAGTTAATAGTTTTAGCTAAGATACGAGCACATGTAGTTTTACCTACCCCACGCGGCCCGCAGAATAAAAACGCCTGCGCCAGCTGATTATTCTTAATTGCGTTTTTAAGTGTATTGGTCACATGTTGCTGACCTACAACGCTTTCAAAAGTAACCGGGCGGTATTTCCGGGCCGAAACAATAAAATTATCCACAGCACTAAGTTAGCCAAAAATGAAGGAAATCAAGTCATGCTAATTTGAAATTAGCGGATAGTGCCAAGCGATTCCATTCGATGCAACCTTTTAAATTTTGTTCACAACACCATGCAGTTATTTAGTGACATTGATACACCTAAACCTAAGAAATCCTTACTAAAATCAGTATCAATACTTTGTGATCTACCTTTTAAGCAACCTCCAGCTCCACACCAACCTGATTTACCCAAGCGTTAAATAAACGGGTTTCAATAGCCACTGCCTTATCAGCATGCACCTGCCAATCGGCAGAGAAGTTTTGCAACTGGTTAAGCATTTCTTCTAAATGACCCTCTTCTTCCAAAATGATCGACTTCACATTTACCTTACTGCCTGCCTCTGTAAGGGCTTCCTGATAAACCGGGTAAAGTTCATCGGCACGCACTTCAATCGCATAAGTAACCAGTAAATAAGCCGCAAAGCGCAATTCAGCACCTTTCAAAGCCAGTTTTTCTTTCAGGTAACGACATACGTCGATGTCTAACTGGTTTAAGTAACGCTTGCTGTGTGTAGCTGCAAGCAAATATTTGGGCGCATAGGTGGGCAAAGTAACCCCTTCTATTTTTTCAATCTGTTTTTTCAAATAAAAGGCATGACGATGCTCCTCGGCCGCATGTTTAAGAATAATATAAGTAACGGTAGTTGGGTCTTCGCTGGCCGATATTTTACGCGCACCGGTATTTTCCATTAAAGATAAGGTGTTTAACCAGCGGGCGTGTATGGTGTCGTTATTTACAATATGAGTAAACAGGCTTTTAAGTTCCATAGGTTGTTATATAGTTTGAAGCGCTTGCAAAATAGTGATGTAAATATAGTTGAGCTGCTCGTCGGTAATGCAATACGGAGGTAAAATGTAAACCACATTGCCTAACGGCCTAAGTATAATTCCGGCGTTTAGAAAATATTGATATAGCGTATCACGCAGATTACTAAAATAGGAAGTCTGGCTACCGGTTTCCCATTCCATAGCCAAAATGGTTCCGATTTGCCTCACGGTTTTGATGCCTTTATTCCCCTGTAGTTGCAAGGCAAACTGCTGATGACTTTTTGTAATAAGCTGTATGTTTTGCGCGGTTGATGGATCGACAAACAAATCCATACTTGCCAAAGCGGCCGCGCAGGCTATAGGGTTAGCCGTAAAAGAGTGGCCATGAAATAATGTTTTCAGTCTGTCGTCAGACAAAAAAGCGTCATAGATATACTGCGTGCAGGTAGTTACACCTAACGCCATGGTGCCACCGGTCAATCCCTTCGAGAAACACATGATATCGGGCTGTTGTGTCAGGTGGTCGCAGGCAAAAGCTTTACCCGTACGCCCAAAACCCGTAAAAACTTCGTCGGCAACGGTAAAAATGCTTTCTGTACGACAATGGGCTACCAACTCATCTAAATAGGCTGCTTCATAAATCAGCATCCCTCCCGAGCCTAATACTAAAGGTTCAAAAATAAAACACGCTGTTTCATTTTTAAGGGCAGTGATCTGAGCTTTCAGTTCTTCTAAATTATCTTGGTTAGGCAGATCAATGAACTCTACCTCGAACAGTAGCTTTTCGAACGCATTAGTGAAAGCACTGCGGGCACTAACGGCCATAGCGCCAAATGTGTCGCCGTGGTAAGCATTTTTAAAAGCTATGATTTTGGTGCGCTGCTCGCCGCGGTTATACCAGTACTGCAAGCACATTTTAATGGCCACTTCAACTGCTGTTGATCCATTATCCGAATAGAAGACTTTGCTTTGGTTGTCAGGTATGATCTTAAGCAGGCGTTCCGCCAGCTCAATAGCAGGTTCATGTGTAAAACCGGCAAAAATAACGTGCTCCAGCTTTTGCAGCTGCTCGGCAACTTTCGTTGCAATATAAGGATGCGCATGCCCGTGGATATTTACCCACCATGACGATACGGCATCAATATAACATTTCCCTTCTTCGTCGTACAAACAGGCTCCTTCCCCCCGCACAATACCTACTGGCGGTGCAGCAGTTTGCATTTGGGTATAAGGGTGCCATATTACTTTTAAATCGCGTTCGCTTAAAGTCATGCTTTGTTTTTTAATAAGTCCACCACATACTGGTCTATCGGGAAGGTCACGTCAGTGGCCTGTAATTCTCCCAGCTTTTTCCACCTGAATGATTGCAAACTAACTCCTGTTCCGTCAAAATCGAACGCTTTAGTCTTAATGGGGAATGTGAGCGGAGAAATATTCTTCACCAGGTAATAGATACTGATTAACTGTGAATCGTTAAAGGCCGACTTTACATAAAAATCAGTCGTATAAAAGTGGCTTACAATTTCAACCTCAGTATTACACTCTTCCATGAACTCTCGCTTTAGTCCGTCAGTCAACCCTTCGCCAAACTCAAGGCCTCCGCCCGGAAACTTGGTAAAACGGTAGCCCTGCTCCTGCTCATCGGTTAGTAATATCTCCTGCTGCTCATTGACGAGCAGACCGTAAACTCGTACATTAAAATACATTATTCGTAATGCTTTTTATTTCGGATGATGTTTTCCATAGTCCACTCAATATCCAGGCGTTTAGGTTCTGAACGGATAGGACAATTGGGCATACTGCAATAGTGGCAGCACTGCGGTAAGCAAGGATCGGTATGTATAAAAAGTTCGGTAAATACACCGGCCTTTTCGTTAATCAGTTTATCAACCAAAACCACTTCCTGGTGCACCCGATTAAGGTCGAAGTAGTTCGGCAACGTCATGTGACAGTCCAGGTGTAATTCATGCCCGTATTTTTGAGCACGCAGATTATGAATATCAATCCACTCCGGTTTACGTTCGGTATTTAACACGCTGATAATTTCTTCTACTACCGCAAAATCAGTTTCGTCCATTAAACCGGCAACCGATTTACGGATAAGCTTATACCCACTATAACATATGTACAGGCCAACTGTAATCGAAAGCACACTATCCAGCCATGCAAAGCCGGTAAAATAAATCAGCAAAAGACCCAATACTAAGCCGCCACTCGTTACCATATCGGTGAGCAGGTGCCGGCCATCAGCATCAAGTGTTATTGATTTAAGCTGTTTACCTTTATGAATCATATAATAGCCCAAAACGCCGTTGATAGCACCGGTAATACCGATAATGAGCGCACCAATTAACAGATCGCGTATTTCTTGAGGGTAAAACAGTCCGTAAACCGATTTAAAAAGAATTCCAATACCGGCGATGGAGATCAACGCACCTTCTAAAAACACTGAAAAAAATTCAACCTTTCCGTGTCCGTAAGGGTGATTTTCGTCGCGCGGGCGAGAGGCTATATAAATACTAAAAAAGGCAAAGGCACTGGCCACCACATTTACAATACTTTCGGCAGCATCAGTTAGTACAAAATTAGACGAGGTGATAAAATATGCACTGAATTTGGCTAGCATCAACACCACACTCACCACCAGCGCTATAATGATTATATTCCGTTTGTCTTTCAAGAGCGTAAAATATGGGCAAATTTAATCATAAGCCGATTAAATACGGGTAAAGTAATTTTCTATATTTGCCACAACTTGATTTTTAACTATGAGCGCACTGAGTGACAGAATTAATAATTTGTCTGAGTCACAGACAATTAAAATGGCAAAATTAGGCCGCGAACTGGCCGCAAAAGGAGTTGATGTAATTAGCCTGAGCTTTGGCGAACCCGACTTTCATACCCCTGAGCATATAAAGGAAGCCGCCAAGCAAGCGCTTGACGAGAACTTCACTTATTATACTCCTGTAGCAGGTTATCCCGACTTACGCAAGGCCATTGTTCATAAGTTAAAAACAGAGAACGATTTAGATTACGACGCTAACGACATCGTAGTATCAACCGGTGCTAAACAAGCTATTGCCAACGCAGTATTATGTTTGGTTAACCCTGGCGAAGAAGTAATCATTCCTACTCCTTACTGGGTGTCATACTCTGAGGTGGTTAAACTGGCCGAGGGTAAAAGTGTATTTATTAACACTACCGTTGAGCAAAACTTTAAAATTACGCCTGAGCAGTTGGAAGCGGCTATTACCGACAAAACCAAACTTTTCATGTTTTCGTCGCCGTCTAACCCAACAGGAAGTTTATACAGTAAAGAGGAATTGGCTGGTTTAGCCAAAGTTTTTGAGCGTTACCCGCAAGTATACATCCTGTCTGACGAAATTTATGAGCACATCAATTACGTAGACAAGCACGAATCAATTGCACAGTTTGACAGCATTAAAGACCGCGTGATAATCATCAACGGTTTTTCGAAAGCTTATGCCATGACCGGCTGGCGCATTGGCTATACTGCATCGAGCAGGGAGTTGGCTGTTGCATTTGATAAGATGCAAGGACAAATTACTTCTGGTACCTGTTCTATCACACAGCGTGCGGGTATCACAGCTTACATGAGTGGTTTAGAGTCAGTTTTAGAAATGCGTGCTGAGTTTAAAAAACGCCGCAATTTGGTTTACGGCTTGTTACAGGAAGTGGAAGGCTTAAAAGTTAACCTGCCTGAAGGTGCATTTTATTTCTTCCCGGATGTAACTGCATTTTTTGGCAAGTCTTACAATGGCCGCACTATAAATGATGCTGATGCATTAAGCTTATATTTATTAGAGGAAGGCCATGTTGCCGTAGTAGGTGGCGACTCATTCGGAGATCCGAGATCAATCCGTATATCATATGCTGCTGCCGAAGATAAACTGATTGAAGCGGTTAAACGCATTAAAAATGCTTTAGGACAATTGCAATAAGAAATATAGCTTATAATTATACGAAAGCCGGATTACGATAAATGTAGTCCGGCTTTTTTTATGCCTATGTCCTAAAAGTTGTATGAATAAAAATGCCCTGCCAGATTTAAATCCAGCAGGGCATCTATGTATGAAATATCAACCTTTATTAAAAATTAAATATATAAGCCGCACGTAATGTCATAAAGCTTACGTAATCACCGTTGTGGTTTACATTCTCATAGCGGAAGGATACATCAAGGTGGTTAGTTTCGTAACCAATTGACGGAGCTAACAATTTGGCAAAATGGGATTGACTGGCCTGATTAACATATGGGTCAACGTATGCTACACCTAACTCACCCCCAAAATAAGCTTCGGGTAAGAAGTATGCTTTAGCGCCTACACGCAAAGGAATCATTTTAAAATCCGGGCGCGGAAAAGGGTTATTGTTTTTGTTAACGGTTGGCAATACATAATATCCGGTACCACCTGTCACACCTAAGTTCTGAGTAACGTCATATTGGTATTTAATAGAAAAGCCTACCCCGCCTCTATAAATTTGATGACCGGGATTTTGGGCGTAGAGGCCTTCTAAACCAACATTGATGTGTGATACATACTGCGCGTAACGCTCGTTGTTTCCTAAAAGCTGAGCCTTGGCAGTTGATGCACCTAACAGTGCAAAAAGGATTACGGCAATTAGAGGCAAGTTGAATTTCATAAACGATATGTGTGATAAAAATTTTCCAGACGAATATAATTTAAATAGTTAACATTGTTACAAAATATTTGTTTTTATTAAAAAAACATTCTTTAAATATAACTATTAAGTACAATATTTTCAAAAAAAGTGAAGTAACGTTACAATCTATAACAAAGCAATATATTATTCAAAAAATTACAGTGTATTTTATACAACAACGGCCTCGCTTAAATGTTAAGGAGGCCGTTGTTATTTTTCGATAATATTTTACAACTTAAATCCGTAAGCTAAACGGGCGGCAACCATACCATAGTTGTAGTTGTTACCCGAGAAATGCTCGTAACGAACACCTAGATCGACGTTTGACCATGAGTAACCGATACCAGGAGCTAAAATCAACTTAGTGCTTTTGTTATAACCGTCATCACTTTGACCTTTAAGCAATCCAAAATTTGATGTTTCAAATCCGGCACCAGCTTCACCTGATACATAAAAACCGCTTCCAGTGTATGCCTTGATACCAGCTTTTAAGGGGATTATTCCCATTGACTTAAATCTTACATCGTTATTATTGCCAGGAAGTTTAACAGCATCTGCACCAAAAAGGTTATAATAACCAGAAGTTAAAGTTAGAGCTACGTTGTTTGCTACACCATATTGTAAACGAGCTGTACCACCTAACATTGCTTTTGAAAATGTGCGTACACTACCGACAGGCACGCCACCTTCAATACCGATACCAAATCTCCATGCATTTGGAGGAGTTGTACTTTGAGCTTTAACTGCATTTGTAGTAAAAAGAGTGGCAACGGCAATACCTGCAGCTGCTATAACTTTTGTTAGTTTTTTCATGATTTTTGATTCGTTTTTGTGAATTATGTTAAGTTTTGTACCAATTTGTACACAAGGCGATAATCAAATACTTTGCCACTAAACGATTTCTGAACACTGTTAATAGCTTATTTATCCCACACGAACTTTCACAAAAATTAAAACCAAAATCAAGAAAATAGGGCATTTTGTTGATTTTCAGCAAATTTTAAAGGCAACAAAATTTACTTAAAATTGAAAAGTCATCAAAATGTTAATTGCGTTTCTAAGAAATATGCAGCTATTAATTAGTGTACTAATTAGCTGCCATTTTGGTATACAACTGCGCTTTGTTGTAATGCTTTGAGTACAATTGTGAGATGTATTGAACGATTGTAGTGTAAAAACAAGCCATCACATATAGATAGCGTACACAATAAGTATTAACTTTAAAACGAATTGAATTATAAAACTTTCAGTACTATATAACTCTTCCCATTAAAATCAAACTGATCGTCTGCTTTAGCTCCTTTAAGTTTAAGTCCGATAGGCGATGCTGTTGAAATAGCTACATATACCTCGTTGTCTGCCTTAATATTCCCCGCACTAATTGACAAATAAAAGTTCCCTTGATTAGTTTTGACCACACTACCGGCCTCGGCTGTAGTCGATCGCCCATTGATACCTATGCGATTTAGCGCGACCATCAATTTATTAGCCTCATTTAATTGGGTAAGGTTACGATTAGTTTCTTGCTGAGCCATCTCGCGCCCGGTTTCGTATTTATCGCCCGCGCTGCTTTTAGTATCATTGTTGGCAGCTTGCTGGGCTTCGGCAATGGCTTGCTGCGCTGCATCCATACGCTGTTGCACATAATGAACGCACTGCTGGTGTAATTGCTCTTTTAAAGTACTCATCAAACAAAAAAGTCCTGCTTAAACCACTTAAGCAGGACTTGCCGGTAAATATAGCTATATTTTAATTCAGCTCTAAAGCTACTACTGATTTTGCAGGTAAACTTACCATCAGTCTGTCACCATCGCGCTTTGCACCGTTAAAAGTTTTAGGCACTACGTTCATTGGTTTGGTAAACGTATTTACATCAGCCGTACTATTGGCAGTAAGTACTTGCCCGGTAACTTTACTCCATTTCACATCTTTAAAAGCAGTGCTTACATCAATACTGTTATGCGAATCTAAGTTAACCAGTGTGATATGCACCTTTCCGGCTTTGTCTTGCGAAGCAGATACATTTACTGCAGGCAGCTTGTTACCGTCAAACTCGTAGTCAGGGGTATTTAATTGTATAGGCAGATATTTAGCATCCTGGTGTACCTTATACATATCAAATATATAATAAGTAGGTGTCAACAGCATTTTCTCTTTATCTGTCAAGATTAACGATTGTAACACATTAATGGCTTGTGCTATGTTAGCCATTTTTACCCGGTCGCAATGGTTGTTAAATATGTTAAGGTTAGTACCTGCTACCAACGCATCGCGCAAACTATTTTGTTGGTACAAAAATCCCGGGTTAGTGTTTGGCTCTACGTTAGTCCACACCCCCCATTCGTCAACAACCAGTGCTACCCGCTTCTTCGGGTCATACTTATCCATAATGGCGGAGTGCTTGGTTACGTATTCTTCCATACGCAGGGTATTCTTGATGGTATTGAAGTATTCTTTTTCACCAAAACCGGTTGCAGGGCCTTTATCGTTCCATCGGCCGGTAGGCAAAGTGTAGCTGTGTAAAGACAAGCCCCACATACGAGTGCCTACCTTTTTCATCATGGTTTCAGTCCAGTCGTAATCACCATCGCTTGGTCCGCAGGCTATTTTGCGCAACCTAACATTAGGATAGTCGCGTGCATAAGTAGCGTAGCGGCGGTACTCGTCGGCATAATGCTCTGCGGTCATGTTGCCACCGCAGCCCCAGCTTTCGTTACCCACGCCCCAAAATTTAACATTGTATGATCCGGGATGTCCGTTTTGCTTACGTAACGCCGTGAGCGGACTTGCACCGTCAAAATTTAGGTATTCTACCCACTTGCTCATTTCTTCCACCGTACCACTGCCTACGTTGGCCGATACATAGGGCTCGGTATTCAATAACTTACACAACTCTAAAAACTCGTGGGTACCAAAGCTATTATCTTCCACTACCCCACCCCAGTTAGTGTTGATCATTTTAGGGCGTTGTACCCGCGGACCAATACCATCGCGCCAGTGATACTCATCGGCAAAGCAGCCGCCGGGCCAGCGCAGGTTAGGGATTTTGATACGTTTTAAGGCGTTTACAATATCCAGCCTGATGCGATCTTGTTTTTGAACCGGTAGATTTTTATCTACCCAAAAGCCACCGTAAATACCGTGACCCAAATGCTCTGCAAAGTGGCCGTAAATGTGCCTGCTAATAGTGTCTTTTGAGTCATTACTTACCGTAATGCTCGCTTTTTTTTGGGCGTAGCTGTTAAAGCTGATGCCAGCTAACAGCAGAAGTAAATATTTTTTCAAGGTTAAGAGAATTGGTTAATTGTCAATTATACAATTATATGATATATACCAATTCCATTTCAAGAATTATACTATATTTACATCATTTCCTGACCATTAGCACCAGTTTATAACAACCCGCTATCATTACTTATCGTTATTATACTTGTTGAGTGCCAGTGCAGCACTAATTAAACTTAAGTGGGTAAACGCTTGCGGAAAATTACCTAACTGTTGCCCGCGTTTACTTAACTGCTCGGAGTATAATCGCAGAGGATTGCCATATCCCAGTATTTTAGCATAAACTTCGTTAGCCTTATCCAATTCGCCGGCTTTGGCTAAACACTCAGCATACCAAAACGAACACATAGTAAATGTGCCTTCTTCTTCGCCGCCAAGCCCATCAATATTTAGTTCGCTGTTACGGTAACGGTATATTAATACATCCAGTTTCAACTCACGTTCTACAGCTTCCAAAGTTTTTAACCAGCGCGGGTCTGTTGGTGTAATAAAGCGCACCATCGGCATCAGCAACACCGATGCATCCATGGTTTGTCCGCCTAAATACTGTACGTAGGCTTCTTTTTCGGGGTTCCAGAAATCATTATAAACATTCAGGAATATCTCATCCCGCACAGCATACCAGCGTTCGCGCGGGAACGGAAACGAGCGCGATTCGCCAATTTTAATACCACGGTCTAAAGCTACCCAACACATTAGCCTCGAATGTAAAAAAGCACGTTTCTCACCGCGTATTTCCCACAGGCCATGGTCAGGGTCTTGCCAATGCTCACAAACAAAGTCAATCTGTTTGGTAATCATCTGCCAAAACTCAAAGGTGATTTGTCCGTCGTATTTATTAAACAAATAAATGGTATCAATCAGCTCACCATAAATATCCATCTGCTTCTGCCCAAACGCATTGTTACCAATTAGTACCGGCTTAGAGTCTTTATATCCGGCAAACTGTGTAAGTTCAGTTTCTGCATTAGGGTGATTGCCATCCATGGTATACATCAAATGCATATCATCAGCAATGCAATTAGCCTCAACCCATTTCATGTAATTCTCAGCATCCTCAATAAAACCGAGTCTCAGCAGTACATACATGGTAAAAGAGGCATCCCTCACCCATGAGTAACGATAGTCCCAGTTGCGGATTCCACCCAAGGTTTCGGGCAGGGCAAAAGTTGCTGCTGCCATTACCGATCCGTAAATGCGCGACGTCAGTAGTTTTAAAGTGATAGCCGATCGCCTTACTGTTTCTTCCCATCGACCGGTAAACGTACATTGACTGGTCCACTTCTTCCAAAAATCGTAGGTACGGTTATAGCAGTTGAGGCAGTAATGATGAAAATCTGTTTTAAACCCACTTTCCTCAATACTATTCTGTAGTACAAAGCAGGCGGTTTCACCTTGCTTCAATAAAAACGTTTCATTAACATCCTGCTTATCCGAAACTAACTTTATATCAGACCACAAGTGTAGTTCTTGCCCATCTTCGGCCTTAAATACAATACGGTTTTCGTCAGTGCTGACAATGTTATGTGGCGTTTCTGCATAATTAAATCGGGGTTGGCAAATTAAATCGAAATTGGTATCGCCACGCACTGCAGTAACTTTGCGTACAATAGTAAATACACCGTTATCATCCACAATGGGCATAAAATCGGTTATCTCAGCAATGCCTTCATCAGCAAAGAAACGGGTAACTAATATGGCCGAATCCGTTAGATAAATTTGTTTATTGCTTACGTGAGTAAACTGCGGAGTGATGGAAAAATATCCTCCTTTTTCTTTATCTAACAGTGCCCCAAATACAGTAGGCGAATCAAAACGAGGCAGGCACAAGTAATCAATAGAACCGGCGTTAGAAACCAGCGCTACAGTGTGAAGATTACCTATAACGCCATAGTTCTCAATTGGTTCATAGGCATCTTTCATAGTTGTATCAGTTTTAATAATTATGTATCAGCAATATTATTTTACCCATCTGCACTGCTGCCATGAGTGATTTTGTGCAAGTATCCTATCGGACAGTAGTAATCAAACAACCATCCTACCTGATAAAATCTTCTACTTAACACTATTTATTTCAGCTTGTTTACACCCTGATTGTTTAACTGTAGTTGATTTGATTAATTATAACTTAACAAAGTGTTAAAACAGAAGTATGCCCTTAAAAGTTGTATACCCACTGGTAAAAGCCATTTACAGCGCCAGTACGGGATATTTATGAGAATAAACGAGGACGAAAATGCAATTGCCTTTTACCAGGAGGCACTCGATCATTTAAAAGAAAGCGGCATAGAATTTTTATTGGGCGGAGCTTTTGCTATTTTTCATTACAGCGGTATTTACCGTGATACTAAAGACCTAGACGTTTACTGCAAATCGGTTGATTGCCCGCGCATATTAAAATATTTTAACGACCGCGGTTACGAAACCCAATTTACTGATGCCCGATGGCTGGCCAAGATTTTTAAGGGCGAATATTTCATAGACTTAATTTTTGATACCGTAAATAACATCTGCAAGGTTGACGATACTTGGTTTCAGCGAGCAGAAGATGCCAGCTTTTTTGACCGCAATGTAAAGCTCCTATCTCCCGAAGAATTGATATGGAGTAAAATCTACGTACAAAATCGCGAACGTTTTGACGGGGCTGATATTAACCACCTTTTGGTACAAGTAGGCGCCGACCTGGACTGGCATCACCTGCTGTTCAGGCTCGATCAGCATTGGCAATTATTACTGGCCCAGGTAATCACTTTTCAATTTGTTTACCCTGCCGATTATCAACAAATAATTCCGCGTTGGTTGTATGATGAACTGTTGCGCCGGGCAGCCGAGCAGTTTGACCTGCCATCACCCGAAGAAAAAGTTTGCCGTGGTCCGATGATTGACCAAACTCAATATAGCGTTGATATAAAAGACTGGAACTATAAATCGTATACTATAAAAACAGTTTAACAGCAATGGAACAAAAAAATATAACCCGTATTGCAGCTGTTGGCGATATACACGTACGCGAAACAGACCGTGGTAAATGGGTGGAATACTTTAGAGAAGTATCGAGTAAAGCTGATGTACTACTAATTTGCGGCGACCTTACTGATACCGGCGATGAGGACGAAGCTCAGGTTTTAGCCAACGAGCTGCGCGCTTGTACCATTCCGGTGATCTGCGTTTTAGGAAATCACGACTATGAAAAGGGGCGCCAGAAACTGATTAGGCAGGCCATACAAAATCATAACGTGCATGTGTTAGATGGCGAAGCCATGACTATAGGTAATGTTGGTTTTGCCGGTGTTAAAGGTTTTGGCGGCGGTTTTGACCGCTACCTGTTAACTATGTTTGGCGAGGATGCCAATAAAGCCTATGTGCAAGAATCTGTTGACGAAGCGTTGCACTTAGAGCGCGCGTTGCAAAAGCTGGATGCCGATGCGCAAGTGCATAAAAAAATAGCCGTTTTGCATTACTCGCCTATCAAGGCAACAGTAGTTGGCGAGCCCGAGGAGATCTACCCGTTTTTAGGCTCATCACGGCTGGCCGAAACGCTGATGCGTAACAACGTACTGGCTGCATTTCATGGTCATGCACACGCGGGTACGCTCGAAGGCACCATCAACAACACTGATATTAAGGTATTTAATGTAGCTAAACCGGTGTTAACGAAAGCTGGCTACGAGTGTCCTTATTACCTTTTTGATGTCTAAAAGTTGTAACAAGTTTATTGCACGTGTAAAACCTTTTTAAACCTTGGCTTGTAATTTGCATCATACACTACATCAGAATCAAATTATTACACTTATGAAAAAGACTTTTTTGTTATTCGGTTTAATACTTGCTGTTATAGTTTCGTCTACTGATTTTACCATGGCACAACGCCGTAAAATGAGTTCACAGGCCAAAGGCGCCTTAATTGGTGGTGCCGGTGGTGCCATTGCCGGTGGTTTAATTGGCGGCGGTGTTAAAGGTGCTTTAATTGGTGGTGCTATAGGTGCTGGTGGTGGTTACGTAATTGGTAACGAACACCGTCGCAACAAAGCCAAAAGACGTGCCTATTATCGTTCGACAAGGAAAAACTCACGCTACTACAGCAGACGCCGTTATAATTAATTGTCGTCGGATGTGAACATAAAAAAAGCGATGCTCAGAAGAGGATCGCTTTTTTTATGCTTGATGAATAAAGACAAAACTATGATTTAATGGTTGCTGTTGACTTTGTAGTTATTAATCAAAAATATGTCGACTATACAAATTCTGAATCGCGAGACATTATCAGATCAAAAGTATCCGCTTAAAACATTCACTTATTTAAAGCCGGATGCCGATGGGAAAATGCAGGAGCAAAAAACAGAAGTATACTATCGCCCCGATGCTGTTGCTGCGCTATTGTATGATCAAGATAAACAGAAGCTATTGCTAACCAAACAGTTCAGGCTGCCTACTTATTTAAACGGTAATGAGTCGGGCTACATTACAGAAGCATGCGCCGGTTTGATTGATGATGGCGAAACACCAGAGCAAACCATCGTTCGCGAAGCTAAAGAAGAATTATGCATTGATATTAGTAACCTGCGTAAAATAGGAGCCGTATACACATCAGCCGGTGGCATTACCGAATATTTGCATTTGTTTATTGCGGTTTATGACTCATCGGCTTTTAAAGCAACGTTTGGAGGTTTAGCTGCCGAGGGCGAAGTTATTGAACCTATTGAGTTAAATTTTGAAGAAGCCAAAACAATGTTAAAAGATGGGCAGTTTAATGATGCAAAAACTGTCATGCTATTGCAATATTACTTTTTTTTTTGTTAATTACAATCGGTTTGACAAAGCTTTTTAAAGGAGCAACAAAACCATACATAAACCTTAAACCAATATTTAATTATTGTATTTGATTGGACTGAATGGTTAATAAGATCATTGCTTTTATTGTTATATACCTCTTCGCTGCAAATGCGCTTTTTGCGCAAGACAGTACGATGGTATCTACCTTTAAGCAAGCACAAATTGATACTGTTGGCCAAAAAGACCTGATTGATGTTTTTAAAAAGTTCTTCAGGCCCAACAAACCGTCAACACGACTTAATGCGCAAGAGGGTAAGGTTTACTTTTCTTTTTTACCTACAGCTTCTACCCTACCCGATGGCGGCGGCAAAATGTTTATTACCTCCACTACAGCTGGCTTTTATTTAGGTAGTCAGCAAACCACCAACCTTTCCAGCTTTACGTTTACACCATATTTTAACTTTAAAGGCCGTTTCGGCTTACCGCTACGTTCGAGTATTTGGTTTAATAATAACCAGTGGTACTTGGCCGGCGATACCCGTTTTATGGTATATCCGCAGGATACCTGGGGATTGGGAGGCAATCAGCCCGAAGAAAACCGTATGCGGGTAGATTACCGTTACATCCGATTTTACCAAAGCTTGTACCGTCGTATTAAATCTTATTTTTTTGCGGGTGTTGGCTATAACCTTGATTACCACATGCGTATTAAAGGCAATTACGCTAACAACGATCTGCAAGACGTTTCGGGTTATGCCTTTGGTACTGATTATGGTCAAAACTCTTTATCGTCCGGGGTTACTTTTAATCTGCTTTATGATACCCGTAACAACTCCATCAACCCACTACCCGGCTGCTATGCTAATTTAATTTACCGGATTAATACTCCGGTATTGGGTAGTAACCGCACCTGGACTTCCGTTTACGCAGACATGCGTAAATATATTTCGCTCAACCCGGGCAAACCTGCTCAACAAAATACACTTGCGCTCTGGACTTATTTCTGGAGTACCTTAGACCGCGGCGCACCATACTTAAGCTTGCCCAGCGTAGGTTGGGATTTATATAATCGCTCGGGCCGGGGTGTTGAGCAGAACCGCTACCGTGGGCAAAGTTTGTGGTATACCGAAGCCGAATACCGCCGCAGTATAACCAGCAATGGTCTACTCGGTTTTGTATTGTTCGCCAATTTGACATCAGTAAACGAACCAGATACCCGCCAGTTTAATTATTTCCACCCGGCTGGCGGCGGTGGTCTGCGCATTAAAATCAATAAAGCATCTAATACCAACATCGCCATTGATTATGGCTTTAGCAAGGGTTATTCGTCTATCAGATTAAATTTGGGCGAAGCATTTTAATTTTTTTATGCCATCAATGTTTCGTGAAGGGTGATACCTTTTTGATAGTTGTGCTATAGGTTTTTTAAAAGTAATGGAAACATAACAGGCTTTTGCTACCATACTTATAACTGTGAATCCTTGCATAGCTGCTAAAACGTTATACTTTAGCTTAAAACATAATTAGTTAAAAAGCCGGCGTTTACAGTTTATCATAATATTAATTACATTAGCCAGGCATAATGAGGTAAAATGAGCATTCCTGAAAAAGAAATTACAATTTATGATATTGCCAGAGAGCTGAATATTTCGGGCGCCACGGTAAGCCGTGCCCTGATGGATCACCCGTCTGTAAATATCCATACCAAGCAAAAGGTACAGGATGCCGCTAAAAGAATGGGCTACCGTTCTAACCAACTGGCCAGCAACCTCCGTAAAAAGAAGAGTAACATCATCGGCATTATTGTAGGTAACCTCAATAGTAGCTTTATGTCTAACGTTATTTTCGGGGTTGAAAAAGTGTTAAGTGATGCAGGTTATAACTTAATTATCAGCCAGTCGTTGGATAGTGTTTCCAAAGAAATTGCCATAGCGCAAGCCATGTATAATAACCGGGTAGATGGCCTATTAGTATCGCTGGCTTACAGTACCGAAAATGCCGACCACTTTGAAAGCTTTGTTAAACGAGGCATCCCGCTGGTTTATTTTGACCGTGCGTGGCCTCACCCTGAATGCCCCAGTGTAGAAATTGATAATGTCAGGGCAGCTTATGAAATAACCAGCCATCTAATTAAGCAAGGCTGCAAGCGCATTGCACATGTTACCGCATTTAAATTAAGCAGTGTTGCAGCAGATAGATTTAAAGGCTATCGCCAAGCTTTGGAAGAACATAGCATTCCGTTTGACGAAAGCTTAGTGATACCTACACAACTTACCCTGGAGGCAGGTGTTGAAGCAGCACATACATTATTGAACATGACTGAACGACCGGACGGCGTATTTGTAACCAATGATGCCTGCGCAGTAAGCTGTATGCAAGAACTAAAACGCCACGGCGTACGCATACCCGGGGATATTGCCTTTGCTGGTTTTAATAACGATACTGAGTCCAGCATTATAGAACCTAATTTAACTACTGTAAACTATAAGGGCTACGAAATGGGCACTACAGCTGCACAAATTCTGCTCGACCGTTTGAATAACGCCAACGACAAAAAAGGCCGTAAAAACCGGCTCATTCAACCTTCAGAAATTATTATCCGGGCATCATCCCTACATCAAGGTTAAGTAGCTATTGCTTACCAAGCTTGATTGTATAAAAACAAGCCTATAGTTTATTACCCTTAAATTTAAGCTATACAACCACATTTATTTACTTTTGCGGCGATGACTGCTATAACAAACCGGTCGCCGCGCGAACTGCGAATCGGGTGTGCTATTTTCTTTTTCATTTCGGGTTTTGGCTATTCCTCCTGGGCTTCGCGCATACCTTCAGTTCAGCGTCAGTTACATTTAAACGAAGCCCAATTAGGCACGCTCCTGTTTGCCTTACCAATTGGACTCATGCTCACGCTGCCGGTTACAGGTAAATTATTAAGCCATTATACCAGCCGCAGCATTATGTTTTTTGGCGCTATCGCATTTAATGTGGTACTTTTTTTATTAGGATTGGCTACCGTTGCCTGGCAGTTCTCCATCATTTTATTTGCTTTGGGATCGGCGCGTAACTTATTAAATCTTTCGGTGAACGCACAGTCGGTAGGCGTGCAGTCGCTGTACCAAAAATCTATCATCACAACCTTTCATGGTATCTGGAGTATAGCAGGGTTTGCCGGTGCTGCCGGTGGTTACTTGATGGTAAGTTTTAATATCGGCTTGTTTTATCACCTGGGAGCTATCAGTGTTTTACTTTGTGCCGCTTCCATCTATTTTTATTCGTACACCTTTTATCAAAAGCCTAAGCCTGTTGAGCGTAAACCTTTTTTAATACTGCCCGACAGGCACATGCTTAAGTTTGCGGTGATTTGCTTTGCCTGTATGGCCTGCGAGAATACCATGTACGACTGGAGCGCCATTTATTTTGAAAAAGCGGTACACGCCGGTAAAGCTACCTCAACTGCAGCCTTTGTAGCCTATATGATAGCCATGACCACCGGCCGCTTTGT
The DNA here is from genome assembly GCA_913775265.1 of uncultured Mucilaginibacter sp. Lineage (GTDB taxonomy): Bacteria > Bacteroidota > Bacteroidia > Sphingobacteriales > Sphingobacteriaceae > Mucilaginibacter. The sequence continues at coordinate 106,591 of CAJYJH010000068.1, forward strand.
GGGCGACAAAGTTGTACTACGCATCGGTATCAAAAATATGCTGAATTACAGTGGTTGGTTTATTTTTACCGGGTTATTGCTGGCGGTATTATTCCCTTATCCAATTGTTGCCGGAGCCGGTTTTATGTTGGTAGGTTTAGGTGTGGCCTGCGTAGTACCATTAGTATTTAGCATTGCAGGTAAATCAGCATCCTTAAGCAGTGGCACCGCTATTGCCTCGATATCAACCGTTGGATATTTTGGCTTTTTATTGGTACCTCCGTTTGTAGGTTACATTGCTCAGGCTGCAGATTTACGCTGGTCATTCGGCGTGATTGCACTATTAGGTGCACTCATTATTTGGATGGTGACTAAAATAGACGCTAACTAAAAAAGGTGCTTTTCAGCACCTTCCAATAATACTATATATCATAATCAAATCAGGCTTTGATTAACGCATTTAGCATGTCGGCAATCAGATCATCAATATGCTCTAACCAAACCGATACCCTCAGCAAGTTTTGTGGTGTTTTTGTATCCGGCCCTTCAATAGCCGCACGGCGCTCAATCAAACTTTCTACCCCGCCCAAACTGGTTGCCTTCGTAAACAGCTTTAAATGATTGATTACACGTTCGGCAGCTTCTTTCCCACCCGCTACCATAAAAGATAACATACCACCAGAATTCAGCATCTGCTGTTTGGCCAATTCATGCTGCGGATGCGATGCCAGACCTGGATAAAGCACCTGCTCTACCTGCGATTGTTGTTCTAAAAATTCGGCCAGTAACTGGGCATTTTGCACATGGCCGCGCATGCGATAAGGCAAAGTTTTGATACTTCTGGCGAGCCAGTAACAATCGGTTGGTGCAGGTATAGCACCGCCCATTTGCTGTATATCCAGTATCCGCTTCCACCAGTCGTCATCTTGTACAGTAATTAGCGCACCGCCTGTTAAATCGCTATGTCCTCCTAAATATTTGGTGGTTGAATGCATCACCATATCAACACCCAGGCTTAACGGCTGTTGCCCTAATGGTGAGGCAAAAGTATTATCGCAGACCACTTTGATACCCCGGCTGCGAGCTAAAGCAACGACTTTTTTGATATCCGTTAATTTCAACAACGGGTTAGACGGCGTTTCTACCCAAATTAAACCGGTGTTGGGCTTAATGAGAGACGAGAGTTGCTCATCGTTATTTAAATCAATAAAATCAAACTCGAGTATACCGGCAAATAAAGTTTTAAGCTGATTACGCAGGCCATGATACATATCATCAGGCGCAATCACATGCGTACCCGGTTTTAACGACTGGAACACCGTCATGCCCGCAGCATTACCAGAAGAAAATGCTGCTGCCTGCACACCGCCTTCTAAGCGGGCAAGCACCGTTTCGAGCGCCTGACGGTTAGGATTCCCTGCACGGCTATAGCTATAGCCCTTGCTGTAATTACCGTCGTGGTCGCGTTCAAAAGTGGTAGACAATATTATGGGTGATACCACAGCCGATGTACTTTCATCAATATGGCTACCGGCATGTATGGCCAGAGTTTCAATTTTCATAGTGAGTCAAATTAAAGCATAATTTCAGTTATCTAAGCTTTGCTGACCTACAAACTACACTTACACTATTCAATTTTTACAATTAATTACTTAGCCATCCAACTAAAAGTCATCTTAACCGGCAGGATATGCCCCTCTTTATCAAACAGCATTTGATCCAAACAAATTACTCTTTGATTAGCGCCGGTTTGGTCGAGTGGCCTGCGGTGGTATACAATGTAATACTTATCATCTTTAGCTGAATGTATCACAGAATGATGACCGGCACCGCGTGCAATTTTAGGATCCTGCTCTAGAACGGTTGACAGTCGCTTAAACGGGCCGAATGGAGAATCGGCAATAGCGTAAGCCACTTTATAATCCGGACCGGTCCAGCCCCCCTCCGACCACATAAAGTAATATTTATTGTTCCGGATAAACATATATGGCCCCTCTACATAGTGCTCAGGCGTTATTTCTTTGTATAGGGTACCATCTGGCAGTGGTTCAATCCCGCTAAAGTCGGATTTCAGCTTAACCATGTTGCAATGGCCCCATCCGCCATAGTACATGTAATATGATCCGTCTTTGTCTTTAAACACAAACTGGTCTATAGGTTGTGCACCGTTAACGATGGTGTCAATTAAAGGATGACCTAACAAATCTTTATAAGGACCATCGGGCTTATTAGCTACCGCTACACCGATGCCGCCTACTTCGCCTGGATGGATATCATTAGCTCCAAAAAATAAATAATATTTATTACCCTTTTTCAGCACTGCTGGTGCCCACATGGCTTTCTTGGCCCACTTTACAGCGCTGGTATCTATAATGCGTGGATGCTTTTTCCACGTTTTTAAATCAGCTGACGAAAATGCATCCATAAATATCTGATCCTTGTAAGGTGCAGAATAGGTTGGAAATATCCAGTAGGTGTTGCCATACTTAATACCTTCCGGATCGGCGTACCAGCCCTCTATCACCGGATTATGCTGAGCAAAAGTTTTGGTACATAACAGAAGCAACACAACAAAAGCAGACTGTAATAAATGACGATATATTTTCATTGGGTTTTATTATTGGTTTCAAAGACAAATTAAACGCCCTTAATATTTTATAAGAACTTTATCTAAAAATTGATAACAAAAAAAGGGTTGACAGTTTAAGCTATCAACCCCTTATTGAGTATTTTAATTAGCGATTGCTGATGTCGGTATAATCATTACCGGTTTCGCCGGTGTAAATCTGACGCGGACGGCCAATCGGCTCTTTATTTTCTTTCATTTCTTTCCATTGGGCAATCCATCCCGGTAAACGGCCCAGGGCAAACAGCACCGTAAACATTTCGGTTGGAAAACCTAATGCACGATAGATAATGCCAGAATAAAAGTCAACGTTTGGATATAATTTACGCTCAACAAAATATGGATCTTTCAAGGCAACTTCTTCCAGGCGTTTAGCAATATCTAATACCTCGTCGTTTACACCTAATTTTTCCAAAATATCGTCACAAGCCTTTTTGATGATTTTAGCGCGAGGGTCGAAGTTTTTATACACACGGTGACCGAAGCCCATCAAACGGAAAGGATCATTTTTGTCTTTAGCCTTGGCAATCCACTTATCGGTATCACCACCATCAGCTTTAATTTTCTCCAGCATCTCAATCACCGCCTGGTTAGCACCACCATGCAGCGGGCCCCACAGTGCCGAGATACCGGCAGAAATAGAAGCGTATAAGTTAGCGTCTGATGAACCTACAATACGAACGGTAGAAGCAGAACAGTTTTGCTCATGATCGGCATGTAGAATCAGCAATTTATTCATGGCATCGACAACTACTGGATCAATCTCATAATCTTCAGTTGGTTTGCTGAAGGTCATGTACATGAAGTTAGTAACGTAGTCGAATTTATTTTTAGGATAATTGACCGGATGACCTAATGATTTTTTGTAAATCCACGCCACGATGGTACTCATTTTAGCAATGAGCTTATGAATCTCTAGGTCAACAATTTCAGGAGGCAACGATGGCGCTAACGACTCCGGGTTAAATGCAGCCAGTGCACCAATTAGAGATGACAACTGCCCCATTGGATGCGAGTTGGAAGGGAAGCCGTCAAAAAACTTCTTCATATCCTCGTGCACCAATGTATGGCGATTCAGCTCAAATTGGAAGTTTTTTAATTGCTCTTGTGTAGGTAAGTTGCCATATATCAACAAGTAAGCAACCTCAACAAACGTTGATTTTTCGGCCAACTGCTCAATTGGATAACCACGATATTTTAATATACCTTGTTCGCCATCTAAAAAGGTGATAGCGCTTTTAGTAGCACCTGTGTTTTTGTAACCAATATCTAAAGTAATGTATCCGGTTAAATCACGCAGTTTAGAAATATCTAAAGCTTTTTCGTTTTCTGTACCTTCAATAACAGGTAAGTCGTATGTTTTGTTGCCGATTTTTAATTGTGCAGTTTCCGACATAGAAATATGGGGTTGTATCCGTAACAAATGTAATTAAATATGCCATTAATCACCTTTGCCGGTTAGTATTATCACTTAAAATTTACGTTTATAATTAATAATTTAAGTGCAAGCTATTGTTAGCTAACAAAAACTTAACAATGCTTAACACTTTAAACATTGGGTTATTTAATTTCTTCTTTTACCTCGCCACATTCCAGCATTTCGTCGCCGTAATAAGGGTTTTTGATTTCCTTTTGGGCCGACAACCAGTAACCGCCTTTACCGTTACCTGCCATAGGGCAATAAGCCACGTAAACCGGTCCGGATTTGGTTTTCATACCTTTAACCAACGGGATAACATCCTGGCTTAACTGTAAAAATATATTACGCTGCGATTTCACATCATCTGTAGCTGCAATCCGGTTAGCCAAATCAGCCGCCTCTGTACATCCTTTGATGTTTCCTAAATTAGCCGCCAGTGTTTTGGCTGACTCCTGCGCCGCTTTAGGATCAGTTTTTACCAAGTTATCTTTAACAGCCAAGTAAGCATTATATACTTTAGCAGTATCGGTTTGCGGAGCAACTATAGCTGTGCTGTCACTGCCTTGCACGGTTGAAGTCTCTTGTTTACTACCCGACTGACAAGCAGTTAATATAGAAGAAGCAATAACAGCCAGAAAAAAGTATCTTTTCATAATAGGTGGATTAATTGCGGGGCTAAGGTAGGTAATTTAAGGTTTAAACAAGTAAAATTGGTTACAGTAATTGCCTCTCATCAGCCCAATTTGAAAATTCTGACAACTTCAGCCCAAAAACTCCTACTCTCATTTTGCCTGGCTTTTGTCTTAAATTAATAAAGCCCTTGAGCTTCCCCAAAGGCTTTATTATATGTATTATATCTATTATTTAATTACAAGTTACCATCTTCTGTAGCCGTAAGCGCGGTGCGGGCGGTGATAGTAACGTTGAACCACAACCGGACGACGTGGACCGTAATACCCCCGGCGTACTATTACCGGACGGCGATGGTAATAACGACGTGGCGGACGTTCAACAACTACTACCCGGCGTTGCGGTGGAGCGTAATAAGCCGGACGGCCAATGTTTACGCCTATGTGTGCGGCTACTTGTGCTTTAGCACCAAAACTCATTAAGGCTATTAAAAATGCTGCTAAAAATGTAATACGTTTCATGTTGCAAAAAATTTAATTTCATCCGGATGCTGTTGCATCGTTTTGTGTAGGTATGACAGTTAGCGGAAATTATGGTTTAACCTAAGCCGGGAAACAGGCATAACTTTTCCGTTACAAAAGGCCTTACACTAACGATTAATAAGATTTTTTGAGGCAGCAGCTATTGAGTAAGTAGCAGACTTTCAATAAATAAATCACATACTTCTAATAAAGCAACAGAGGTTTAAATAAAATTTTTAGAATTAAAATTTGGCTTGACCTATAAAACCAGATATTGGATGATTATATCGGAATTTACTCCCTGAAGAAAACTGCAAATCATTGCTGCGAACCAATGAGGCGAGTAAAAGAAATAGATAGAACAATTTAAAACAGAAACACTCTGGACTTTATACAAGCAATCGCGTTAAAAACGGATAGGATAGTAAGAGCTAAGGCAAAGCCAGGTTGGCTTTGAAAAATAGAGATAATAAAAGCTCGGCGCAGATGAGAATCTGCCCTTAAATAAGAAAAGCCGGATTGTGCTTAAAAATCCGGCTTTTCAATATATATCTTAGTTCCAACGGCCACCGCCACGGTTGTTATCTTTTTGATAACCGCCGCCACCGCCACCACGGTTGCCACCGCCGAAGCCGCCGCCACCACGGTTGCCGCCGCCGAAGCCGCCGCCACCTCTGCGCTCGCCACCGCCGCTTGGTTTTCTGTCTTCTGCCTGGCTTACGGCAATTGATCTGCCGCTAACTTCAGCACCGTTAAGGCCAGAAATAGCTTTTTGAGCTGCTTCATCATCAGGCATTTCAACAAAGCCAAAGCCTTTGCTTCTGCCGGTCTCACGGTCAATAATTAATTTTACTGAGTTTACCTCTCCGTATGCTTCAAAGAGTTCTTTTAAATCTGCTTCCTGTAAGCGGTAAGGAAGGCTTCCTACAAAAATGTTCATCAATTTTAAATTATCAATTTAAGCATAGTTGCTTAACACCGCAATTAACAGAAAAATTTCTGTATTTATCCAATAATTGGATGCGAAAAAATTAAAAAAAATTTAAAGACAATATTTAAAAATAGAAACATCTATATTTTGAGTATAACTTTGAGTTAATTAAACTCATTCTGTAAGCTATCTAACTAAAAATCAAGCTGTCAATATTTTACTATACTTACAATTTGATGGTTGCTTTACTCACCATCGACATAATTTTTTTAAAGGAAATAACAATTGTTGAAAACTTTTGAGGGTTTCACAGAAATTAAAAATTTCAATTAATAAAATAGTATATTAAAACATACAGAGTGTATCAAGAAGCGGTTCTGACATTTTTACATAACCGCTTCTGCCACAGTAAAACTATCTTGTTTACTCCCTTTGGTGTTATTATTGACCAACGTGTGCCAGAATACAACACTCCCACATGACAAATACACGGTTAAAAATTTTCACCTGGCACATTCACGGTAGCTATCTTTTTTACTTATCGCAAGGTAATTATGATATCTATATTCCTACCAAACCCGAAAAAACTGAAGGCTACTATGGTCGCGGCGAAACTTTTCCGTTTGGCTTAAATGTTATTGAGATCCCGGCAGAACAAGTAAAAAATCAGGAATTTGATGTCATTGTTTACCAAACCAACCAAAATTATCTAAAAGATCAGTACGAAATTTTATCGGCCGAGCAACGCGAATTGCCTAAGGTGTATATCGAACATGATCCACCACGTCAGCATCCGACCGATACCAAACACGTGGTTGATGATAAAGACATTACCTTAGTGCATGTTACTCACTTTAACAAGCTGATGTGGGACTGCGGTATGACTCCAACTACTGTAATTGAGCATGGGGTAACTACACCCGGTGCGACCTATACCGGCGAAAAGCCGCGCGGCATTGTAGTTATTAACAATTTACCTATCCGCGGCCGTTTGTTAGGGTTAGACATATTTTTGAAGGTGCGCGAACATGTACCTATTGATTTAGTGGGTATGGGCACCGGCGACTTAGGTTTGGGCGAAGTATTGCATCCGCAATTACCTGAGTTTATTTCTAATTACCGCTTCTTTTTTAACCCTATACGCTACACCAGTTTGGGCTTAGCTGTATGTGAGGCCTTGATGCAGGGGATACCAGTGGTTGGTTTAGCTACTACCGAACTATCAGCCGTGATAGATAACGGCCATTCAGGTTTTATACATACTGATGTAGATTACTTGATTGATAAAATGAATTTATTGATTGAAGACGCTGAGCTGGCACGCCAAATTGGTGCCGGTGGTCAGCAACTGGCACAAAGCCGTTTTAATATAATGCGCTTTGTGCAAGATTGGGAGCAGCTTTTTACAAAGGTAAGCCAACAAACAAAAGCCTCCATTTTTATTTCTTGATCCTGTAAAATACCGATAAAACATTTCACAATTAAATCATGAGAGCTAACCAGCCGTACATTGCTTTTATAAGCGAACACGCCTCGCCTTTGGCCACCTTAGGCGGCGTTGACACCGGCGGTCAAAATGTTTATGTTGCACAGGTAGCTAAATACCTGGTGCGTAAGGGTTATATGGTAGATGTGTTTACCCGATGGGAGGATGCAAATCAGCCTCAAATTGTTGATTGGCAGCCCGGAGTAAGGGTAATACATGTTAAGGCAGGCCCAGTGAAAATTATACCCAAGGAAAATATTTTAGGCTACATGCCGGAATTTACGCTGAACATGCTGGAGTTTATTAAAACTACCGAAGCTGATTATGAGCTGATCCATGCACACTTTTTTATGTCGGGCCTGGTAGCCGCTAACTTAAAAGCAGCATTGGATATCCCGTTCGCCATTACTTTCCATGCATTAGGCCATGTACGCCGTATACATCAGGGTAATAGCGACCTGTTTCCGGCCGAGCGTTTAAAGATTGAGGAAGACATTGTACAACAGGCCGATTATATTATTGCAGAATGCCCTCAGGATCGTGATGACCTGATCAATCATTATAATGCACCCTCTTATAAAATCGTTATCATTCCGTGTGGGTTTAGTCATCAGGAGTTTTACCCGATTGATAAAAAATTGGCACGTAGAACGCTAAAGCTTGATACCGATAAGCACATCATTTTACAATTAGGGCGCATGGTGCCGCGTAAAGGTGTTGATAATGTAATCAAGTCACTCAAATACTTAAAAGACAAGCAAGCTGTTCAATTAGTGATTGTAGGTGGTGAAAGCGATATTCCCGATTCTGCGCAAAGCCCGGAACTAAGCCGTTTGCAAAAAATTGCTGCTGAGCATGGCGTTGAGACCTCAATTAAATTTGTAGGCCGTAAAAGCAGGGAGCAACTAAAGTTCTATTATGCTGCGGCTGATATTTTCATCAGTACACCTTGGTATGAACCATTTGGTATTACGCCACTCGAAGCCATGGCATGTGGTACGCCGGTAATCGGTTCGAACGTTGGCGGCATCAAGTATACAGTAGTCGACGGTGAGACGGGTGCATTAGTTCCGCCCGAAAATCCGGTGGTATTGGCTGCTAAAATTGAGCAATTGGTTAGCAATCCAACCAACTTACAACAACTCGGAAAAAATGCATTACGCAGGGTGAATAACTATTTTACATGGTCGCAAGTGACCGATAAACTAAGCTCGTTATACGTAAAAATAATGGTAGAAACACAACGCTTTGCCAGCGAACCGATAGTAAAATCTAAAAGCAAAGCAGCTTAAAAGGCATGAACAAAGCCATTTTTTTGGACAAAGACGGTACAGTGATTAAAGATGTGCCATACAATGTTGACCCGGATAAAATTACGTTGTTGCCCGGCACTGCCGCCGGACTGCAGCAACTGCAATTAGCCGGCTACTTACTCATCATGGTAACTAACCAAGCCGGAGTAGCACGAGGTTATTTTACTGAAGCCGAATTACCAGCGGTAAAAAATAAATTGCAAGAATTGTTAAAGCCATTAAGCATCCTGCTTGATGGCTTTTACTACTGCCCAAATCACCCGGAGGGAACTGTTGCCCCATACAATATAAGTTGCGACAACCGCAAGCCCCTGCCGGGTATGTTACTACAGGCTGCGCAAGATCATCAAATTGACTTAAATGCATCATGGATGATTGGAGATATTTTACATGATGTAGAAGCCGGCAACCGCGCGGGCTGTCGCAGTATCTTAATCAACAACGGCGGCGAAACCCAATGGTTGAAGGATAATGAATTCCGTGAACCGGAGTATATATGTGCAGATTTGCTGGAAGCTGCACAGTATATTTTGAGTGTATGATGAATTAACTTTCACCTCTTGATAGTGATGCATAAAAACGTCAATTTGATGAACTGCGCAGCCATCACAAGCGTATATTTCACTTCAAAAAAATCTATCAACAAATACTTCTCAAATAATAATTATATTTGTTCTATCATTACAAATAATTAATTAATAAGATATAGTGAAGATTATTGTTATTGAAGACAATCCGGACATCAGTGAAATCATGGACTATATCCTTAAAGATGAGGGATATGAAGTTATTTCGTCTGAAGATGGAACTATCACCAACAGTTTTGAAGAATTAAAGCCAGACCTGGTTTTGATGGACGAACTTTTGCCAGGCAAACGTGGCAGCGAGTGGTGCCAGCATATCAAAGCAACACCTTCATTACAGCATATTCCGGTTATACTGGTATCTACTATGCCAAACCTTGAACAACTTGCACAGAAAAGCGGCGCTGATGCTTTTTTAGAAAAACCTTTTAATATCAGCAGCTTAGGTACGCTTATACGCGAGTTTGCCGCCAAAAAGAGCAAGATATAATTAGGCCAGTATTCTACTTTTAGATGTTCGCCCTGTTATAAAACTATTACAATAACTGGTTTAACATCCCAACAACAAAAGCTACTAATTAGAGTTTATAGTATGGTTTACTTTACCACCAAAGCTATGACTCCTATCTATACCTTTTACAAACAAGCGGCTGCAACATTAGCCTGCGTTAGCTTGTTGATGCTTACCGCTTGCGAAAACTCATCTAAAAAAGAAGCTCAGGATAATCCTGATAGCACCAACCGCGACGCCAAACGTGGCCGGATTACCAAACGGACTCAGGATGGCTGTTATATTCATGTTAGCGGAAATCAAATGCGCGACACGCAGTATGTGCAGTTACACATTGAAAGTGATAAAGTAAGCGGTAAAATGGTAGAAAGCATTTATGAAAAAGATGCCCGTCGTGGAAATTTAACAGGCAGCGTTCAGAAAGATAAAAGCATCAAAGCAGTTTGGACTTATATGCAGGAGGGTCAGACCGATACACTTACGCTTGCATTTTTGTTAACACCAAAGGCATTGATGCAAAAGCCGCTCAAGGCAGATAATTCTACCGGGCGGCAGGTGACAGACAACAGCGCCGCCTTTTCGGTTGAATTAAAACCTGCGGACTGTAAATATTAATTGATGCGGCGTCACCGCAAAAGCACTTACGCAAATCGTAACACAAAGGCCTTTGGATTATCCAGAGGCCTTTATCAATATTAAACGGTTTCTAAATTTAAACGTTTCTCGAAAGCCATAAACTTAAGTCCCGGTTTTTTGTGCAGGGTAATTTCGCCACCTAAGTGATAGCCTATCTTTAAAAACAGGTTTTGCATTGGGCGGTTCACGGTGTTTGTATCTAACCTTATTAATGGTATATCTTTCTCCCTGGCCACCACTTCGCACTGCTGCAGTAAGCTGTTAGCAATACCTTTACCTTGCATATCCGGACTTACAGCTAAGCGGTGAGCCACTACTGCAGGCTCAGTTGTATCCCACTCAGGCACTTGTCCATATTCGGGCTCCTGCCCCAAGGTAATAGCAATTACACCAGCTATCTGACCGTCAATATCAGCAACCCATAATTGCTTAGTTTGTACATCTGTAGTGAAAACTGCAGTATCAGGATATTTATCGTCCCATTGTAAGTTACCGGTAGCCTGCATAATAGGCACTACCTGCTTTACCAGTTGCATGATGGCATCGATGTCGGCAAGGGTTGCCAAACGAATATTCATATCAATATTTTAAATGATGAAGTCTTGCAGTGATGAACTTTTGCAATACATTAAAAAGACTCAGGTTTCTCGGCGCCCTTTTCCTGGCCCCCTACTTCTATCAACTCCTCGCTAAACTCTTCAGATTGCTCAGATGTAGCATAATTGAGTTTGCGGAAACGCCAGATGGCAAAAGCCGGCTCTTGAAAACGGTTGATGAGCTTGAAGAATTTAGGGAAGTTATGCACTTCTTCTAACAGTACCCCGGTTACAATACCATTATTATCTAATATCTCTCGAAGGGTATATTCTTTGTCCTTAGTGATCCAGATTTCAAAGTCTTGCTTTATCTCCTCTACTTTGTCAGGATCAATCTTATCGTTAATACAAACAACTTTATCTCCGGGTCTCATAATTACAAAGATGATGATTTAATCAGAAGTTTAACGGCTTTGAAAGTCATTTTTACCAGTCGCTGATCAATTTTAAATAATCTGCGTTGCTTAAATCAACCCCAATGCTTTCACAAAACTTCAACAACCAACCATCCACTCGCTACACATCTGCTACTTTCTCCGGTACAAAATTAATATCGGTAGTATCATCAAAAACTACATAAGCCCTTTGCCACGGGTCGGTACCCAGCAAACGCCATTTATGGCCGCTACCTATGGTATCTTGTGCAATAAGTACTTCGCCGGGCCTTAGCACAAACGTCTCACCTTTATAAGTAGTGAACTCCAGTGTACCCCGCAGATTAATTACAAACTGCATTGTTGGCGCCGGGTGCCAGTCGTATACAGAGCCGGGCGGCGACTCCTGGAAACGGATAGACTGTGCCTTGGTAATTACAGCCTCTGATACATTGCCAGTTTTGAAATATGAATGGCCATCAGGGCCGGTATAGAGTTGATAAGCTTTAATCATGATGTAAGTATAACGCTAAATAAAACATTAGCTTACCTGCAAATGTTTACCTGATACTATGAACAAAGCCGACCAACCTTTTAATGAAAAGTTTAAACCCGTAGCCCCACCCGAAGCTTACCACGCCGAAGCGGATTGGCAAGACAAAGTTTTGTATGCATTAGCCCAATTAGGTGAAGGCACCGCGCCCGACGTAGCCGCCAAGCTTACTGAATACGAGCTTAAAGAAGCCCCTCAGAATTTGCACCGCCAAGCCGAACAGGTGCTACAAGAGCTATACAGCAAAGGCCTTATCAAAGGCACTGAGCAGGATGGTGAGGTGAGTTACAATTTGAGTAAGATGACCAAGCCTAATGAAGGAGGGACTGACCCGGATTTACTGTAGGAGCATTATTATAAAACTACCAATTATAAATTTAAACTATATCAAAGCATGTACACAAATTTATATGTGTACATGCTTTGATATAGTCAATCTACCTTAACCATTATTTACATAGCTAAATCTATCGCCAATTCTAATTTACGAGATTAAACGTTACACATTAACACTCGTAACGTAGGTAGTTTTGTACTTTGAACATGGCATTACCGAAAAAGATTAGCTATGTTATTGCATTTAGACTCACACGCAAAATAAGATTTTACACAGAAGTTATTCTGGTTTTGATTTGTAAAATTTGCCTTAGCTTAACAGAATGCTAAGGTAACTATTCCTTATCACCTGTGCACTCATTGCATAAAGTTAAAGCACTTCGATTTTCATTAAATTACTATCTTTGCAAAAAACAATTAAAAGCTTTACTTAAAAAGTTAGCTACCAAAATAACTCAATGTGTTTACAGCATGTTTAAGTTAAAATCTTGTTGAAGATATTGCTATACTCAATTACTCGGCAACGCTACTTCTTTATCGTTTGTTTATCAAATAAGAGTATCCATATATACTTCTGACTAACCTTTACCCATAATTTTATATTTAAAATGGATACTAACAATATCGACAATAACCATGTCTCAGTAAAAGAGTTCTTTCTAAAATTTGCCTCTATCCTCAAATACTATAAAGCAAAATGGAAAGTATTTTTAATTACTGTTCTAATATTTATTTCTGCTGCCCTGTTATATTCGCGATTCAAAGCCCCTTTATTCACAGCCACATGTACTTTTGTGCTCGATGATGGTGGAGGAGGTAGCAGTCTTGCCCAATATGCTGGTCTTGCCTCAATGGTTGGATTAGATATGGGTGGCAGTAAAAATGGACTTTTTCAAAGTGACAACATAATTGAACTTTATAAGTCACAAAAAATGTTGAAAGAAACACTTCTAAGCCCATTGAGCGAAAAAAGTCAAGGCCTTTTAATTGATCGTTACATATTATTTAAACATTTAAGACAGAAATGGGAAACAAAGCCAGCATTAAAAAATTTGCGCTTTAAAGAATTCTCTGGCCAGCCCTTAACCAGAATTCAAGACAGCGTAATTAAAGCTGTAATCAAAGACATTAACAAGAATTATCTTACAGTAGGCAAAGTAAGCGATAATGCAAGCATCATAAAGGTTGAAACGAAAGCTCCGGATGAAATTTTTGCGAAGGAGTTTAATGACAAAGTAGTAAATAACGTTAATGACTTTTATAAGCAAACAAAAGTTAAAGTTACTTTACAGAATGTTAGCATTTTAAAACATCAAACTGATTCGGTAAGACGCGTGCTGAATGGGGCAATTAATCAAACAGTAAGCGTAAATGATGCCACACCAAATTTAAATATTACGCGGCAGGTGCTTAGGGTGCCAGCCCAAAAGGCTCAGCTTACCGCCGAAGCCAATAAAGCAATCCTGTCTGAATTGGTAAAAAACCTTGAACTGGCCAAAATAACACTTCAAAAAGAAACACCACTGATTCAGGTAGTTGATAGCCCAAGCTACCCACTTGAAAAAAAGGAAATTACACCTGTATTTGCTATAATCGTAGCAGGTTTAGCAGGCTTAATATTTACGGCATTCGTCTTGCTTTTTTACAAATTGTTTAAAGATTTAATGGCTAACAATTCCGAAGCTTAATATTACAACAATTTTTCAGTCTTATCATTTGTTTAGTTGTTACCGTTTTAACTCAAACTAATTCTTATAACTTCATTTTTTAGTCAGAGTTCCTACCGTCATCTATGTTGCCATACATATTAATTTCATTATTAGCTGCTATATGCTGCTATGCTAATTTGATTGATTTAGGAGAAGACCTGGAGAATGCCATTTTTGTAACACTGATTATTGTACTCACCTTGTTTTTAGGCACACGCACCGTTGGTCCTGATTTATGGACTTACGAATCCATGTACCTTGTGACGCCCGCTTTCCCATCTTTAATACACAAATTCCCTATATATACAGCAATAACCAGATTCGAGCCGCTTTTTTTGTCCTTATACGGACTTTTTAAATGGGCTGGTATAAGCTTCCGTGTATTTAACCTTTTATTTACCAGTACTTTCATGTACTTTTTTTTCTCAAGGTTGTCATTATATACACGTTATCGGTTTGTTGCCGTAATGGCTTTTTTAGCTTACGGCTACATCGCCGGTTTTTCAGCAATCCGCCAGGTAATGGCAGGGTCAATCTTTTTTTATTCTATTAAGTATTTAATTGAGGGACGGATAAAAAAATACTGTTTTGCCATTATTATCGCTTGTCTTTTTCACTCTTCTGCTTTTATTCTACTGATTTTTGCATTCATCAATAAAAAAAAATTTAATACTAATTTTATAATTTTAAGTGTTATAATTTCCGTTGCAGGTATATATACAAACGCATTTTCGGCCGTGGCAGGCATTGTACTCACCAAAATCCCATTTTTGTCTGCAGTTAAAGTAAAGGAATACTTAAGCGGTAAGGGAGCTTTTTTTGGATCTGTTTCGATCACTTGGATGCTACTACTCGCCGGACTTCTGATTTGGCGCGAGAAACTGGAGAAGCTGGATGCTAACTTCAATATTTACCTGAACGTATTTTGGATTGGGCTGGTAGTATTCGCAGTAGCTACAGGTTTTGGTGAGTTTGGAAGGGTGCTAATGTACTTTAAATTTATCTATTTAATTATACTACCCCTATATGTACAACTAATAAAAGAAACAGCCGGTAAGATAGTTGTGTGCAGCATAATTATCTTACTTTCATCAAGTTTATTCTTCGCTTCTATACTTTTGGACAGCATGTACTCCGTTGAAAACAGATATTTACCTTACAACTCCTGGCTTATAAATGAAAAATGAGCATTATATAATTTTTAATTACGATTTAGACAAATTAGCCGGAACAGAGCGTGCCATTTATAATTTAGTTGATTACCTCAGTGAACGCAAGTTTACAAAAACTACAGTGGTATTAGCGCATGAACCTTGCGACTTGGCATTTGACTTACCCCCCACTGCAGCAGATGTCGTTTTTTTAGGGAAATACAAACAAGAACGATATTCAAATATTCTTGTTTCGCACTTGCGTCATCTGGTAAGGCTTTACAGGTATTTAAAAAATCAAAATCAATTAGATCAATATATTGCCATAACAACAAATCCGCTATTGGCGTTAGTAATGTTTTTAGCAAATAGTCTTTTGCCTAAACGCTGTAGAGCTCAAATAACATGCGAGCACTTTTCGATAACGGCAGCCGGCAAAGGCACATTGTTAGTCAGAAATTTTTTGTACCGGTATTTATATGTAACAACACTAACTGAAAATGATTGCCGGATTATTGATCAGAAATATCATCCCAGGAAAACTTCATGTATTCCGAATGCTACTCCTTTCGCCCTTAAATCCTATCAGGATTTTAAACGTAACAAGTCGTTTTTATCAATTGGCCGCCTCATTTCGCAAAAAGGCTTTGACTTATTGATTACATCTTTTGCTAAAATAGCTGCTAAATATCCTGATTGGTCGTTAGTAATTGTAGGTGATGACTACGGCGAAAAAGCTGAACTGCTGCGTTTAATAAGCCATTACGGATTGCAGAAACAAATTACTATAGAGCCAGCAACTAAAAACATATCGAACTACTATAAGCAAGCTGCATTTTATGTACTGTCTTCAAGGTTTGAAGGCTTACCTATGGTATTGCTGGAAGCGATGTCTTTTGGTTTACCAATTGCATCGTTCAATTGCCCTACTGGTCCCAAAGAAGTTATTGATGACAGCAATGGATTTTTAGTAGATAACGGTAACACCCATCAGCTTTCTGACGCCATTGGTAAATTAATATTTGATGAAAGTTTACGATTGCAAAAAGCTAGCGGATCAGAAAATAAAGCAAAACTTTTCACTAAAGAACATATTAATGCACATTGGGATAAGTTTTTATTACATATTAAAAATGACTGCTAACGACATGCTAAAAAAAAAGCTCACATTAATTCATATCATTGTTTTGTGTATATTTTTTTCAATAACATTATACAATAAGGTTATTGCAGCCACCATAAACGTTAAAACGCTTGGGGCCAAGGGCGATGGAATAACTGATGACACTCAAGCTATAAAAAATGCTTTTTCTAAAGCTGCGGTTAATGGAGGAACCGTCTACTTTCCTTCGGGTAAATATCTAACAAATATTATTGATATAAGACCTTCAAAAGCTGTAACTATTAATATTACAGGAGTAGCGGGAAAAACCACTCTAATTAAAAAAGTTGATGACCCTGTGAATGTAGCGCTGTTTTTCTGCGAGGTTCCTAATGTCAGTTTATCATTTACTAATTTAACATTAGATGGCTTAAAAACCAGAAAATTTAGAAAATGGAAGCAAGTGAAAGCCGGTGTGGTTGATTTAGACGAAGCAATAAATGGAATATACACTTACAATATAAATCAGCTTGCCGTTAATAATTGTGTAATAAATAATTTTCATGGGCAAGGGATAGCCTGCTATAGCGGCAACAAACTAATAGCATCAAAAAATCAAATTAATAACGTTAGCGGTTCCGCAATTACGGGTCACCGTGTAAAATCAGTCTATGTAAGTAATTGTTCTATTAAAAACACAGGTTACATTGATGAGACGTATATTCTGGACGGTTTGAAAAAGAACAAAAAGTCATCATATCCTCAAACTACTTTCGGCGATGGCATTGAAGGCGAATGCGATTCAATGGTAGCTAAAAACAACTACATTGTTAATCCCGGAAGGTGTGGAATAGTACATGACTTAGCTAGAGATCTGGGTTACAAAAACAGTGTTGCCATTGTTAGCGGAAATACAATAATAGTTAACAGTAAAAATGTGAATAATAATAACCCGCCATCGGGTATGTGGTTTGAGCAGTCGTATACAGTAAATGTAAACAAAAATGTAATTAACCTGCTCAATTCAGAATCACCTGTTGTATCTGGATTAAGATTTTATGCGGTTACAGGCTCCATAAATTGTTCAGATAACATCATAAATGCCGATAAATATCAAAATATATCCAACGAAGCTATAGGTATATTTGAACCCGTTCTTAAAGCAGCATCTATTACTAACAATAAGATGAACGGCAAATTTAAAAATGGCATCACGATTTCATATGGCAATGCTGAATCATCAATCTTAAATTTAAAAATAGCTAATAACACTATAGGTGCATTGCAACATGCAATCGCCTTCAGTATTGATGCTAAAAAAGCCTTCCCACAAAAAGTAGAAATTTCTCATAATGATATTGGACTAGAAATCAGTAAAACTTTTCTGTTTAGTCGATACGGTGCTCAGCCAAAGGATATGCCACAAAGCGCTGTTTTTCACATCCGGAGTAATAAGATTCGAGGTGTTATCAACAATCAGCTCCCTAAAACGGTAGCAGGAATAAAATTTGTTAACTAAACATGACAAATCGTACCAGTTCAATTTCTGTAAGTGCTGTTATTCCGGCTTACAACTCGCAGGTCAGCATTTCAAAATGCCTCGAATCTGTCATTAATCAAACAGTGCCGGTTTTAGAAATTATTGTTGTAAACGATGGTTCAACAGATGACACTGTAGCTATTATTAATCAATTCATTGATGATCATCCTCAGTTTATTATAAAACTTTTTACCGTTCCAAACGGAGGCCCGTCAGCGGCACGTAACCTAGGCATTGAGAAAGCCACAGGAGATTTGATCGCTTTTTTAGACGCCGATGATTGTTGGGTTAATAATAAGCTAGAAGAGCAACTTGAAGTCTTTTACACCTATGGAACAGATGTAATTATTGTAGGATGTAAAACTTCTGACGTAAAATTTAAATCAGTAGAAGACAAATGGATTGTAATTGATTTTAATATGTTACTATGGAGCAATGTATTTTCAACACCAGCCGTTGTTACATGGAGGCATTTGTTACTTAATACTCGTTTTAATGTGCGACAGAAATATTCTGAAGATTACGGGCTTTGGCTTCAACTTGCAAAAGGCGGAAAATCTGTAATAGTAAACAAAAAGTTAGTTTTACTCTCAGACAAACCAATTTATGGCCACTCCGGCCTTTCATCTCAGTTATGGAAGATGACAAAGGGTGAATTTATGAATTTTAAACTCCTGCGACAAAAGAATTATATCAGCATATCTCAATATTACTTTTTTTGTGCGTTGTCTCTTTTGAAACATTTTAGAAGAGTATTAATTACCCGTTTTAATTAATTGATATACAAACATTTTGAAAAAGCTTTACAGACTTACTACTATTCCGGTCTCGCTAAACATTCTCTTAAAGAATCAGCTTAGATATTTGAATCAATACTTTCATGTTACTGCAGTATCCTCACCCGGTAAATATCTTGATGAATTAGAGCAAAGAGAAGGCGTTCAAACTATTGCGGTTGAATTTGAAAGAGAAATCAATATAAAAAAGGACATAAAATCATTATTAAATCTAATTAAAGTTTTAAAAGCTGGCAAACCAGACATCGTCCATTCCAATACCCCTAAATCGAGCTTGATTGCTATGCTGGCTGCTAAAATAGTTGGTGCTCCGTGCCGGATATATACAATTACCGGTCTTAGATTTGAAACCGAACATGGATTAAAAAGAAGGATATTGATTTGGATGGAACAAGTTACTTGCCGTTGTGCAACACACGTTGTAGCCGAAAGCAAGGGAGTTAAAAGGATGATTGAAGAAAACAATCTCTCTAACAAACCATCCGTTATAATAGGCAATGGTAATATAAATGGGATTGATGACAAATTTTGGGATAAAGAAAAAGTAGCAGAAGAAATAAGAAATCGCTTAAAAGAGGAATTAAATATTGAAGATGGCGACTTCGTATTTTTATTTGTTGGACGCCTTACCGGCGATAAAGGAGTAAATGAGTTGGTAAAGGCATTCTCTCAGGTAAATCAAGAAAATATTAAACTAATACTTGTTGGGCCTAAAGAGGAAACATTAGATGCATTGCAGAGTGATACTGTGCAAATTATTGATAACAATGATAGCATAAAGGCTGTAGGCTTTCAATCGGATGTGAGAAGCTATATGGCAATAAGCCACGCACTCATATTACCAAGTTACCGCGAAGGTTTTCCAAATGTAATTTTACAGGCAGGTGCAATGATGCTGCCCTGCATTGTAACAGACGTCAATGGAACTGATGAAGTAATTGATTCTAAAAATGGAATCATTATTAACAAGCGCAACGTGCAAGATTTAAAAAATGCTATGTTAAGCATGATTAATGACTATAAAAGCTTTGATAAAGAGTATTGCAGGCATAAGTCGGTTAGTTTGTTTTCACAAGAATCTTTTTACAAAGAACTGCTGTCGTTTTACCAAAAGGCATCTAACTAAGCTATTTTCAAGATTTATTAACCTACAATGTACAAATCTTTTGTAAAACCCTTTATTGACTTCATTGCCGCATCGGTACTTTTTATTTTGTTTAGTCCCTTGTTTACTATTTTAACAATCTTATTATTTGTTGCTAATCAAGGCTCACCGTTTTTTTTTCAAATCAGGCCAGGTAAAAACTGTAAACTCTTTAAAATAATCAAGTTCAAAACAATGAACGATAAGAAAGACAGCAATGGCAACCTTTTACCAGATATGGAAAGGCTTACTTCTGTAGGTGCATTTGTCAGGAAAACATCTTTGGACGAATTACCGCAACTATTAAATGTTATAAAAGGAGACATGAGTTTTATAGGCCCCAGGCCCCTTCTGCCTCAATATTTACCACTATATAATTCATTTCAGAACCGGAGACATGAAGTAAAACCAGGCATCACGGGGTGGGCACAAGTTAATGGAAGAAATGCAATTGGCTGGATTGAAAAATTTAATTATGATGTTTGGTATGTAGACCATATTGGTGCGGCGCTCGACTTAAAAATATTACTTCTTACTATAACAAAGGTGATTTCCTCAAGCGATGTAAATGCCTCTCAAAACGCTACAATGGATAGTTTTAAAGGAAATTGAATTACTGCAATAATTACTATCGGATAGTAAACGCTATATTTATTCCTATCTTTGACGGATGAAAAAGATTGCTATCTATGGTGCAGGCGGTTTTGGAAAAGACGTTCTTTTTTTATTAGAAAGCATTAATAAAGTTGAAACTATTTATGATATAACGGGTTTTTATGACGACAATTATCCCAAATCAACTATCATAAGCAAGTACCCAGTTCTCGGAAATTTAGATGATTTAAATAACGTTAGCGAGCCAACAGAGATTGTTATTGCAATAAGTAAACCTCAGGTTATAGAAAAGATTGTTTTTAAAATAACAAATTCGCTGATTTCATACCCTAACATATATCATCCCACAACAGTTGCAGACGTTGAAAATATAAATATAGGTACTGGAAATATTTTTAATGTCGGCTGTATAATCGCCAGAGATGTAACAATAGGTAATTTTAACTCTTTTAATACGCGGACAGCTTTGGGCCATGACGTGTCTGTTGGCAACTATAATCATTTTGGGCCAAATGTTCAGATATCAGGGGGTGTTTTAATTGAAAACAGCAATACATTTGGCTTAAACTCATCTGTTATACAATACAAAAAAATAGGATCCTTTAATAGCATTGGTGCTTGCAGCTTGGTTATTAGAAATGTAGCCAACAATAAAAGCCTGTTTGGTATACCTGCACTTAATAAAGACTTTTAATATAAAATAACATAAATAATGGAATTAAATAGTTTCATAGAAAACTTTGCCGCCCAGTTTGACGACACCGATGTATCTGAGTTTACCCCTTCTGTAAACTTCAAAGACTTGGATGAGTGGAGTTCGTTAACTGCGCTATCAGTTATTGCGATGGTTGATGAAGAATACGATGTAAAATTATCAGGAAACGATATTCGTGAAGCAAACACCATCGAGGATTTGTATCAGCTTATAGCAAACAAAAACTAATGGCTTTTATCAATATCAGCGATGTAAGAATGGCAGGTATTGCAGCATGTATACCTAAACAATCTTACCATAATAAGGATTATCCGCATCTATCGACAGAAGAGAAAGATAAATTAATAAAAACAACAGGTATAGAAAGAAGACGTATTGCTGATGACAACACCTGTACATCAGACCTTTGTTTTGAAGCAGCTGATCAACTAATATCCGAACTTGGATGGAATCGTACTGATATTGACCTGCTTGTCTTTGTTAGCCAAACGCCAGATTACATTATACCAGCTACATCTACAATCCTACAGCAAAGATTAGGTCTGTCAGAAGAATGCGCTGCTTATGATATAGCTCTCGGATGCTCCGGTTTTATCTATGGCATGTCATCAGTTGCCAGTATGATGTCTGCAGGCAAATTAAAAAGAGCGATCCTATTGGTGGGCGACACTATCACCAAAAAAACAAACATCAAGGACAAGAGTACTGCACCGCTTTTTGGAGATGCCGGCACTGCAACGGCATTTGAATTAACTAAGAATAGCGGCGATGGTATCCAATTCCATTTAGCTACAGATGGGTCGGGCTACAAAGCAATACAAATTGAGGCTGGAGGATCAAGACAGTCCGTTGATGAAATTGCATTAACAGAAATAGAAATTCAGGCAGGAATTACCCGACGCAAAGTAGATCTGTCTTTAGACGGAATGGATGTGTTTACCTTCGGTATAAGCAGGGCTCCAGAATCTGCCAGAAAGCTTTTGGAACGCATTGGCAAAAATGTTGACCAAATAGATTATTTCATTTTTCATCAGGCTAACTTGTTCATGAATGAGAAGATTAGAAAAAAATTAAAAATCCCTGAAGAAAAATATTTGTATTCGCTTTCAGAGTACGGCAATACCAGTAGCGCAACTATTCCGCTAACAATTGTTCATCAAATAAAAGATCAGGTTAACTCAAAACCGCTGAATTTATTATTGTCAGGATTTGGCGTTGGGCTATCTTGGGGTAGTGCATATTTAGCAACTAACAACATAGTCTGTCCTGAAATTATTGAGATATAGCATGTTTTCAGTAAAAAATAAAACAATCCTGATCACCGGCGCGTCTTCGGGCATAGGCAGATATACAGCTGTTTTGCTTGCAAGCCAAGGTGCCAATTTAATTCTGACAGGCCGTAGCCGAGAAAAAATGGACAGTTTAATGGCTGAACTGAATAACCCCGTTCATAAAGTTATTGTCTGTGATTTAGACGATGAAAATAACATTAAGACACTTGCTCAAAACATAGAGTCTCTGGACGGTCTTGTATATTCTGCCGGAGTTGTAGATTATACTCTCTTCAAGTTTTTTAGCCGCGAAAAATACGAGAAAGTATTCAATGTAAATTTTTATTCAGCTATTCAACTTACCAATTATCTTATAAAGTTCAAAAAAGTTAATAAGGATGCCTCATTAGTCTACATCTCTTCGATATCGTCTATTTTAGGTGTGCCAGCAACAACCTTTTATGGTGCATCAAAAGCAGCACTTAATACTGCAGTAAAAGTTTTAGCTTCAGAACTGGCACCGAAAAATATCAGGGCTAACACAATCATGCCTGGTATAGTTAAAACGCCGATGATTGAAGGAGCATCTGACCAGTTAAATGCCGAAGCATTTGAAAAGGCGGAAAAATTATATCCGTTAGGTTTGGGAACGCCACACGACATTGCTTCAGCAGCCTTATTTTTACTATCGTCTGAAAGTCGATGGATTACTGGCACCTCACTTTTAATTGATGGTGGCCACAGTTTACAATAAGATACTATGAAAGCTATTATAACACCTAAATATTACTTTGAACAAAGCTTGTTTAGCCAGGAACAGAAGAAGATTTTTCATGACTCCTGGGTGTGCGTTGGTTTAACCAGCGAGCTAAGTGATAATAATGATTTTTTGACAACTGTAATAGCCGATATTCCTGTTGTGCTTCAAAATATGAAAGGACAGATCAAAGCCTTTCAAAATGTTTGCTCACACCGGTTTTCTATTATTCAAACAGAACCCAAAGGTAACAGGCCAATGGTGTGCCCCTATCATGGCTGGTCTTACAATGAAGAAGGGTTACCTTTGGGTATACCTAAAAAACCTCTGTTTGAATTTAGTAAAGAGGAACTGCATTGTTTGAAACTTGTTGAGTACAGTGTGGCAACGTGCGGCAATCTTTTGTTTGTTAAACTTGCCAACAACGATGTCACTCTTGAAGATTACCTGGGCAATTTTTATGCTTACATTGAAGAAGTGTCGAACTCATTTGGCAGACTCGTCGATGTAAACGAAATGAAGATAGAGGCTAACTGGAAGATAGTAGTTGAAAATACGTTGGAAAGTTATCATGTCAATTTAATTCATACAGATACATTCAGAAAGCTTGGAACCTCCGGACTTGACTTTCAGTTTTCTAAGAGTCATTCCTTATGGTCTACCGACTTGAAATATGCGGAGGATGATAAGGCAGTGCAAGTAGTACACAAACCCTACAAAAATCGTCCTTTTAAAATTAATGGATACAATCACTTATTGATATTTCCTAACGTATTGTTATCTACTACATATGGCATTTCATTCAACATTTCGTTTGTGACGCCTGTATCCGAGGCGGTATCTAATTTTAAAAGTTATGTTTTTACTACTCGTAAAAATGAAGAAAAGAAAACATCCGCTGTTGAAGAAGCTTACGAAAATAGCTTAAAAGATTTTAACAGGAAAGTTTTTGCTGAAGACAAATTCATTTGCGAAAAAGTTCAAATTGGAGTTAGAAGTGCTCCTTACTCTGGCGAACTGAGCGAAGAAGAAATGCGTGTTTGTAAATTTCAACAATCTTATTACAATTTATTAACACAAAATGAGAGCTTACATTAAAGCAATTTCTTACTATTTACCTGATGAGGTCCAGGATAATCAATATCTCAACGAACTTTTTCCAGAATGGTCTGTCGAAAAAATCGCTTCTAAAACAGGTATACAAAAAAGACATATTGCTGCGGCAGATCAGTTTTCATCCGACCTGGGCGCAGCAGCCGCACTAAATCTCTTTAAAGAACATAATATTTCACCTAACGAAATCGATTATATACTTTTTTGCACCCAAAGCCCTGATTACTTTTTGCCTACAACAGCTTGCTTGATACAAAGCAAACTAAATATCCCTTCAACAGCCGGTGCACTGGATTTTAATTTAGGTTGCTCTGGATATGTTTATGGTTTGGGGCTTGCAAAAGGATTAATTTTTGCTGAAGAAGCACGTAATATTTTACTTATAACTGCCGAAACATACAGCAAATTTATTCATCCTCAAGATAAAAGTAATCGAACTATTTTTGGGGATGCAGCAGCAGCAACTTTGATATCTGCCGACGAAGGCTTTTTAGAGATTGCAAAAAGTAGTGTTGGTACTGATGGTAAAGGAGCAAACAATCTTATTGTAAAACGTGGTGCTTTGCGCTTTGATAAGCAAGATGAACAATTATCCGAAATTGATGATTTTGGAAATATTCGTAACGAAAACTATCTGTTTATGAATGGAAGTGAGATTTTCAACTTCACTTCTGAAATGGTTCCTCTTTTAATTCAAGAGACTTTAAAAAAGAACGGTTTAACGGTTTCGGATATTGATCTATTTGTTTTTCATCAAGCAAATAAATTCATGCTAAATCATTTAAGAAAAAAGATTTCGATACCTGAAGATAAGTTCTATTACTTCATAGAGAATTGTGGCAACACCGTCTCATCAACCATACCGATAGCCTTGTCAGAGGCTTATAAAGAAGGCAAGATCAAAGGGAACGTACTACTGGCCGGTTTTGGTGTAGGATACTCATGGGGTGGTCTTGTCTTAAAATCAACAAATTAGAATGAATTCAAAAATATGGCTTTCATCTCCTCATATGGGCGGTGATGAGCAAAAGTATGTAAACGAAGCTTTTAATACAAACTGGATTGCTCCACTTGGTCCTAATGTAGATGGCTTTGAAAATGATCTAAAAAATTATACTGGTATCGCTGATGTCGCGGCTTTAAGTTCTGGAACTGCGGCACTTCATTTAGCACTTATCCTTGCTGGTGTCACTAACGGTGATGATGTAATCTGTCAAAGTTTTACGTTCTCTGCTTCTGCTAATCCAATAGTTTATTGTGGAGCCAGGCCTATCTTTATTGATAGTGAACCAGACACTTGGAACATGTGCACGGAATTACTGGAAAAAGCAATAAAGCAGGGTTTAGAACAAGGGCGGAAGCCTAAAGCCATTGTATTTGTTCATTTATACGGAATGCCCGCTAAAACCCAAGAAATTGTAGATATTGCCAATCGCTATCAAATTCTTACTATCGAAGATGCAGCTGAAGCTTTAGGTTCAGAAATAAACGGTAAAAAGTTAGGAACATATGGAAACTTCGGAGTATTATCTTTTAACGGTAATAAAATTATAACGACGTCGGGAGGTGGAGCACTAATTTCAAATGATATTATTGCTGTGGAAAAGGCCAGGTTTTTGGCGACCCAAGCACGTGATCCTGCTCCTCATTATCAACATAGTGAAATAGGATATAATTACAGAATGAGTAACATTTGCGCCGGTATTGGTCGTGGACAAATGCGTGTTATTGATGAAAGAGTAAAAAGACGGCGAGAAATATTTGATTTTTACTATCAGGAATTATCGTCAATACCAGGCATAGATTTTTTGATAGAACCGTCAGGCTATTTCAGTAATCGCTGGCTTAGCACTATTACCGTTAATCCTAAATCAGGTGTTACTCGTGAAACTTTGAGACTGGCTCTCGATAGAGAAAACATAGAATCCAGACCTTTATGGAAACCTCTACACCTTCAGCCTGTTTTTAGCTCCTATCCAACTTTTGAAAACGGTACATCAGCAAAATTATTCAGGGACGGCCTATGCCTTCCCTCAGGATCAAATTTAACAGATGAGGATTTGAATAGAATAGTTAATGTTATAAAACTAGCTATTGAATAGCATTAACTTCGCAGCTTTTGCTTGCCTCTTGACGAAGGAAGAAAAGCACAAAACTATCATGGAAGCTGTAAAAAGTTACTAGAACACCTAATAATGGCTTACTATCTGTCAATAGGTGTTTAATCTGCTTAATTTAGTAAGTTTATATTTTATGATTGATAATTGAGGAATTGAGATATTTATGTATGAGCAATAATTTCTTGATTTAATACTGACCAAATAGTCAAAGCGATACTAAACATCACAATTCCTTTTTATGTTTTAGGCTCCAAGGCATCTCGTAAGACTTTGCACTGTACCACCAAACTGCTAAAAGATTAATAAAGTTCACTATAAACGTAGAATAAGCTGCTCCTATAGCACCAAATTTTTTTATCAATTGATAAGACATTAAAATTTGCACCATACTACAAAATATTGTAATATAAGCAAGTTTTGATGTCTTCTTAGCATATAAAATATATAAGCCAAACATTAAACACATTCCTTGCAAGGTTTGAGAAAGGATTGACAGAGGCACAAATATTTGTGCTCCGTTATATTTGGAAGACAAAAAATGTCTAATCACATATTCAGATAAAAAAATAGCCGCAACACTGATAATGACTAGAATGCCGAAATACAAATAGGTAAACTTGACCAGCTTTAATTTTTTTGATTCAAGCTCGACTTCATCTACAGTACTAAGCGCTTTAAAGACATAAGGTGAAAAAGCGTTGTTTAATGCCAGAGTAAAAAAAGATATTATAATTCCAAACTGAAGACTTGTAGCATAAATTCCAGTTTCCGACGCTCCAACAAATTTGGTGATATAAACTCTATCAATACCCATTCGAAACCATGAACTAAGTGTATATGGTATTAAGGGAATACCGTAATGTAGTACAGCCTTAATAGCTGATTTTCTGACTTCAAAATTGAGAAATCCTTTGTTTAAAATAAAAATTAAACTACATATACCAAAAAACGATGCAGTAATAATTGAGGCATCAACTCTCGCCTTCCACTTTAAATTGAAACAAATAATTAATATAAATGATAATATAATAGCAAATAAACCTTGCGCTATTTCATAAAGACCAAATTTAAGAGGCTGTTGTTGCAGACGCCAAAGATCTAAATTAATAGCGGTTACACTTTGCCCAAGCGCAATTACTGCGCCAGCTAAAAGGTAGTTTTGAGAAATTGGAAGGAATAAATTTAAGTATCTACTGCTCAGCCAAATTATAAATAAGGACAAAGAAAACGATACAACCATCAAAAATATAGAACTGGATATATAAGTCGCCGTTTCGCTCTTATTGTGTTTATAATAATTGACACTAATTGCTCCGTTGAGGTTCAAGCCTACTAATATTCCAATAATATTAACATATATATTATAATTGGTTGTTATTCCAAAATCATTTGGTGACAAATAATAAGTTAACAATGGTAATAGAAGAAAAGGAATAGCTTTGTTAATAGCGTCTGATATAGAATAAATTAGGCTAGCTTTTAACAAAGGATGACCAATCACTGCTTTTTGCAAATTGTTTAGTCTTTTAATCATATGAATTCAACATTTTGAAAAAGCATCTTCTTAGCTAAAAAATTGCCTATAGACACATAACCTCCGACTCATAAAATTTATAAGTAAATTTTTTAACTACCGTAATCTACCTTCTGCCGAGGTATTTAAGAGGGTTAAATAGCTAGTGATTTTTTACTAAATAAACTCTTAACTCATCCGAGCACTCTAGCCTGATTTTGTTTTATAATATATTAAACTTCTAAAATGCATGCATAAATATGATACACAAGTCTGTTTTTAATAATTTTACATAAGCTCGTAAGAACCTGAAACATATATATTAAATGCAGTTTAATATTAATCACATAAAAAAAACCTTCCAGATAACAAAATCTGGAAGGTTTAAGAAACATTTTGTGATCCCGCTGGGATTCGAACCCAGGACCACTACATTAAAAGTGTAATGCTCTACCAGCTGAGCTACGGAATCATGTTTTGCGTATATAAAACAGTCCTGGCAACTGTTTTCTCATTATCTAAACTTAACAATTACTTGCCAAGTTTTAAAATAAAAGCCTTCTGACACGCTTGGAAGGCTTTTAGCTTGTGATCCCGCTGGGATTCGAACCCAGGACCACTACATTAAAAGTGTAATGCTCTACCAGCTGAGCTACGGAATCATCACTTTGGTAACCGAAACGTTTAACCGTCTCCGTTAAAGTGGTGCAAATATAGGGTTAAATCACATTGCGTGCAAGCACTAATTTTAAATATTTTCAATCTTACCATTAACAACTTTATTGTCAGGCTACTGGTTTTTTAAAACTGCAATTTTGCCCTTGTCGCCCGCCAAAATTACCAGATTACCTTTTTGTGCTTTCTGGCACGCATTAAAACTTGTTTGGTCTATCAGCTTCCAATTTTGCCCACCGTCCTGGCTAATGTTGGTTCCCGATGTGCCGGTAGCTAAAAAGGTATTTTTGCCTAAATGCACAACCCCTGATTGGAAACCACCGGGCATTTGCTTTGCCAATTGAAAACCTTGCGCTGCTTGCTTGCTGTTAGTATAATAACAAGCTACCGAATCTGTCTTTTTGTTTTGCACATAATTACCACCCACAATAACAACATTGCCTCCACCCTGTGCAACCGAAAAACTACCCTTGCTGTTTAGCCCTTGCGCTATAGGCAAAGCCTGCGCGTTCCAAGCTTTTAGATCGCGGCTGGTAAGCAAACGCGATATCGGCCCGCCGGTTACCATCATTACCTGGCGCGCGGCCTTGTCAATGATAATAGAAGTGCCGCTGGCCGCAAAGGCAGCTTCTTCGTTAACCGCAGCGGGCGCTGTGGATACTTCCTGCCA
>CAJYJH010000069.1 GCA_913775265.1 uncultured Mucilaginibacter sp.
GGTAAAGCAGGTACGCGTCCCTAAAATGCGCCAGACGCGTAACGCCACAATCCTGCTGGTTGTAACCCATTAATGTAAACCACTCATTGAGCGGCACCGTGTTATTTTTATAAACTGCCCAGCAAAAGTCAAGTAGCGATTTGCGTTCATCATCAAATGGCTTATTAATTTTCTTGTTTAATCCGCGTGCCTTTTTAATTTGACTTTGGGCGTAACCTGCAAAAGTGTCAAGGCAAAGCTTAGATAAAAAGTCTTCGACTTTAATTGAATTCATCACAGCATGTTTGTATAGCACAAACTGTTGTGGTGTACTCAATAATTCAAGTATGGACGGGTTGTTTTTTGAGAGCAAATCAAGAAAACGGCCTATCTCAAAATAAACATCATCCTGGCTATCATTTGCAACTTGATCCTGTCGGTTAAAGCCGTATAGTTGTTTTTGAGGCATGAAGAAGACACCTTTTTTGTCCACATCAGATCCGGCAATATTCAAGTTGTAAGCCGTACTTCCACTAATGCAATCAAACAAGATGAGTTGCTTTTGCCGGCCAAGATCAGAGTACGTAATCATGCTATAAACTTTCTAAAAATTGCATCAAGCCTTTGTGTTGTATGCTTTGTGCTACTCAAGGCACCGCTTTGCTCTTTGCAGAGCGTCAGCGTCGCGCCTATCCAGTCGTTTAATACAGCGACGGGTGGTGTAAGTGCTTTCTCATCGGCTGCTTGTTTTTTTACCATCAAGTTATTGATGGAAGTCTGAATAACATCATCAGCAATGAGTGACCGCAAGGGTTCAAACTCCATAGGCGGCAGGGTCTGACGCTGCACAATCCACAAACATGCCAAGGCCGGTCGCAAGGCATAAAAATAACGCTTTAACTTAACCTGCTCGGTCTGCAAATCTTGAGTAAAGGTATTGTAGGCCATTGATAGGTAATGATTGGCGCTTGCCCTAAGCGAAAAATACTCAGGCATTAATGCTTTGATCTCCTCAGCAAAAACATCATTTTGCAGATACACAATAGGCGACTGTAACCACTCGTACAAAGGGCTGTTCGATTTTAGAAACAGTTGTAACGTCTTCTTTAAATCCCAACCGCCTATGTCAAGCACTTCGTTTACCGGCAGGCCTAAAGTTTCGGGAATAGCGGCAATCTGCAGGTAATCATTTATTGGCCGTGCATAAATAAACCTAACGTCAAAATCACTATCAGGCGAAGCAAACCCCCAAGCCCGGCTACCCGACTCACAGGCGTAAAGAATTTTTATCTGATGAAGCTGCTCCAATTCGAGCAGCTTTTGTAGTATGATGTCTTTCATAAAATATTGGCTGAACTTTATTATGTTTACTAACTACTCCATAAGCTTTTCGCTTTTTAGTTAATAGGCGAGTAAGCTGGCAACAATACAAAAGTTACTTCTCAGTACGCAGTCTTTTTGCGCAGAAGATTTTTTTATATTTATTTATGGAAAAAAACAGTCTTGACGGCATTTAGTACTTAACATTGACTTGCAATCATCTACATACTCCTATTATCTCTAAGATCACCTGTCTTTTATCCTCCTTACTCTCAACACCTTTTGAGCGCCGTCTGTTATATACTTATCATGAAAGTATTATTAGCAGGTGCCAACGGATATATAGGAACGAGATTGATACCAGAATTGCTCGAAAAAGGGCATACCGTAGTATGCTTAGTGCGCGACAAACGTCGTTTTCATGAAAACAGCGATTTCAGCGACCGGGTAACCGTAGTAACGGGCGACTTGCTACAGCCTGAGCAGATGCAGCAACTGCCGGAAGATATTGATGCGGCTTATTATCTGGTGCATTCCATGTCGCAGTCGAGCGATTTTGCCAATATGGAAGAAAAATCGGCACGCAACTTTGTAAATGCACTGCAAAATACGCAGTGTAAGCAAATCATCTATTTGAGCGGGATCAGCAACGATGGCCATTTGTCCGAACACCTTACCTCGCGCCGACGCGTAGAAGATGTATTAAAAGTAGGCAAAGCGGCGCTGACCGTTTTAAGGGCGGCTATCATCATTGGTTCAGGAAGTGCGTCGTTCGAGATTATTCGTGATTTGACCGAAAAGCTGCCTGTGATGACGGTACCGCGTTGGGTGCATACCCGCAGTCAGCCCATCGGTATTAGGGATGTACTGTTTTACCTCGAAGCTGTCTTGCAGAACGAGCAAACTTACAATCAGGCATTTGATATTGGCGGGCCGGATATTCTATCGTTTAAGCAAATGATGATGGGCTACGCCAAGGTGCGTAAGTTGAAGCGGTACATCATCACCATACCTTTTTTGTCGCCTAAAATATCTTCATACTGGTTGTATTTTGTAACATCTACTAACTATTCGCTGGCTCAAAGCCTGGTGAACAGCATGAAGAACGAAACCATCTGCCGCGAACATAAAATACAGGAGCTAATTCCGCATAAATGCCTGAGCTACGAGGAATCTTTAAAACTGGCGTTCGAAAAAATTGATCAAAATTCAATAGTGTCCAGCTGGAAAGATGCGCTCAATACGGGCTACCTTTCGTCTAAGTTTATGGACCAAATTAAAGTACCGCAGAACGGTACCAGCGAGTACAAAGTAAAAGTGCCCATTAATGCTGAAGCCGAACGGGTATTTAATAATATTTGGTCTATTGGCGGTAAACGTGGTTGGTACTATTGGGATTGGATCTGGCGCTTACGTGGCTTTATTGATAAATTGTTTGGCGGCGTAGGCTTGCGCCGTGGGCGTACCAGTGTAGACCGGATATCAGCAGGTGATGCCATTGATTTTTGGAGGGTGCTCTTGGCCGACAAGGTTAACAAACGCCTTTTACTTTATGCCGAAATGAAATTACCCGGCGAAGCCTGGCTGGAGTTTAAAATTGTGGAGCGTGGTACGCAAAAATTTTTAAGTCAGATAGCCACCTTCAGGCCCAACGGTTTGCTGGGCCGGTTGTACTGGGCATCTATGTATCCGTTTCATATTTTTATATTTAAGGGGATGGCTAACCGGATCATCAATTTTAAAAGTAATCAATAGCTTCATGGTGTATTCCAAAACTATTTATGGATTGCACCATAAAGCTATTTTGCAGTAACTAATATAAATGTGCAGAAATTACAGCATCAACTAAGCTCCAATAATATTCGATATCTCATTCCCACTCAACATAACATCAACCATATAACCTATTAAATTAAACCATCGGTAACAATGGTTAAGTACCCACGCGTCCGAGCTGGCAATCAAACGGTTTTCGGCTATCAGATATTTATCAGGTGCATTATTTAAGAAAATTTGCCATGCAAAGCCATGTTGCGTGGCTGTTTCATAGCAAAGCGTTTTAAGGCGACCGCTGTTCGAGATTGGCGCATCAAATATCCAGATTACTTCACCGGCGCCAAGTTTCTGCAATGAGCGGCCTATCGTGACTAAAACATTTTCGGTTTGCCTTACACGCTTGTACGACCCATGCACCGAAGATATATCGCGGTAGCAGCCATCTAATCCTTTAAAAACAAAGCCACCTGATAACAGCGTCTCCATCACAATTAATACATTGAAGCCGTCGAGATAAATAGTTTTACCGTTAACATCATCAGCAAACACTTCTTTATCCTTTCGGCAAGTGATGTCGCCAGCCGAGCAAGACATTCCCTGTAAAGCGAGTATCTGCCTTTGGCGCAGGCGGTAGCGGTTACCTACCAAGGCCAGCGTTGCACGCGGCGCGTAACCTTTACTCAGCAGGTAGTGCATATCATCCAACGCAGTTAAAAGCTTTTCCTGTTCGTGAGCGGGACTAAACAATGCGTTGTCTTCCGGATCTTTGCCTCGGTTTCTGCGGGTTTCAGGTTGCTCGTCGCTCATCACGCAAGATAATGTTTGCGCTGCTTTTTTGGCTGCGGTCAAAAAAATAGTGCGCGTTTTTAATTTGGTACATTATATTTCCGTACGGCCACTGTTCGATTCCGAACGCTGATCTTCAAATTATAATTATTAATTACGTGTAAATCAATTTTTTATACAATGGCATTGCAGTTGAAACTATAAATCAGCACCCGACTCTATAACACTATGATAAAAAATTACATTTTAACCGCGTTACGCTACTTCACCCGTAATAAAATTACTACGCTTATCAATATGCTGGGCCTGTCTATCGGCATCAGCGCTGCGCTTGTTATTTTTATGATGGTGCATTATCAGAAAAGCTTTGATCGGTTTGAGCCGGATAACAATCGCATATACCGGGTCGTGAGTGAAGGCGAAGACTGGAAAAGTAGGGGTATTCCTGTTCCATTGGCTAATGCCTTAAAAAATAGGGTGAGTGGCATTGAGTCAGTCGCTGCATTATTTGATTATAACGACTGGAATACAAAAGTCATTATTCCGGACGGAAGCAGCAAGCGCGACAAATTGTTTAAAAAGCAGGATAAAATTGCTTTTACAGATAGCAACTACTTTCGTATCATTCCGCACCAATGGCTGGCAGGCAATCCCAAAACAGCCTTAAACCATCCATACCAGTTGGTGCTAACCAAAAGCCGGGCTGAAACCTATTTCCCCGGTGTGCCAACAGAGAAAATTATAGGTAGAACAGTTATTCTTAGTGATACAGTGAGAACTGTAGTTACAGGTATTGTGGCCGACTTAAAAGATAACAGCGATTTTAAACAACATTGCTTTTTATCGTTAAACACCGTGTATAATACAAGCTTAAAAAGTAGTTACACTATAGACCAATGGCAAAACATTAATTCAGCTAATCAAATACTCATTAAATTAAAACCATTGGTATCCCCTACTAACATCAGTAAGCAGATAGCAGGTATCATCCAGGCGCAGGATAAAAATATCAAGACACTTCAAAAGTTACAGCCACTGGCCGACATCCATTCAAATTATGAATATAATGGCAAGGGCGGTTTAGACTTTATCAAAAATTTAATATTATTAGCTGTATTCTTATTGGCTTTAGGTGCAATTAATTTCATCAACCTTTCTACCGCACATGCCTCCGAGCGGGCTAAAGAAATAGGCATTCGTAAAACGCTGGGCAGCGGTAAAGGCCAATTACTAACTCAGTTTTTGCTAGAGATTTTCTTATTAACAGCTATTACGGCCTTAGTATCAACAGCACTTGTTCCGTTGTCGTTAAAGATTTTCAGCAACTACTTCCCGGCTGAGTTAAATGCTGGTTATCTTTTTGCCAATCCGGCGGTATGGTTGTTTTTAATTTTGTTAGTGATCGGCGTGAGCTTAATCGCCGGACTTTATCCGGCTTTTGTATTGTCAGCCTTCAAACCGGTAGCGGTATTAAAAAATAAAAATACCGCATCATCAGGCAATGCCTGGCTTCGTAAAGCCCTAATTATTTCGCAATTTGTGGTAGCGCAAGTTTTTGTTATCGGAGTTTTGGTGATCAATAAACAAATTCGTTTTGCTCAGGCACAAAATATGGGTTTTCGTAAAGAGGCAGTTATTAATTTTTATGTACCTTTTGATTTGACTAACCCTACCGATAAAAAGCAACTATTAAAGCAAAAACTTAGCGCCATACCCGATATACAAGCGGTAAGTTTAGGCAATCAGTCGCCGGCCTTTGCCGGCATGATGACTACAGAAGTAAACTATCAGGAAAAAGGAAAAGACATCAAGCTGCAGGTCGCTTCGCGCAATGGCGATACTTCCTATCTTGGTGTATACAAAATTCCAATTTTGGCAGGCCGAAATGTCACAGCATCTGATACAATCAATGAATTACTGATCAACCAAACTCTGGCTAAGCAGATAGGATTTGATCAACCGACAGACGCAGTTGGACATTTCTTGAAATTTAACGGTAATAAAATTCCGATAGTTGGCGTAATGAATGACTTTCATCAGGCTTCTATGCGTACAGCAGTATCTCCTCTGATCTATTTTTCGGCTCCCAAACAGGGTTACGTAATGCATGTAGCCTTACAGCAAAACCCTGCAACCTGGAACAATGCGATCAAGAAAATGGAGGCAGCCTGGAAAATTATATACCCCGATGCAGATTTCGACTACACCTTTTTAGACAAGACCGTCGAAGACTTTTATAAACAAGACCGCGAATTGTCAACACTGCTTACGTGGTCGGCTGGCGTGGCCATTTTAATTAGCTGCCTGGGTATGCTGGGTTTGGTTATTTTCATGACTAATAAACGTACCAAAGAAATAGGTGTCCGTAAAGTGCTGGGGGCATCTGTAAGTCAGATTATAGCTTTACTAGCTGCCGAATTTGCCAAGTTATTGGTGATTGCGTTTATTATTGCATTACCCATTGCCTGGTGGCAAACGCACCAGTGGCTGCAAAACTTTGCCTATCATACGGCACTAAGCTGGTGGGTATTTCTTTTAGGCGGCATAGTGATGATATCCATAGCCTTAATAATTGTTGGCATCAGGGCCGGCAAAGCAGCCATGGTTAACCCGGTCCGAAGTTTACGTTCTGAATAAAGTATTGTAAATTTTTTTCAATGTTTTATTCTTGCACAGCGCGCAGCAGATCAATCCACTGCGCTATGTTACATATACATGACTTGCTTGACAAAGTAAATTTTTTAGACGGCAGGCAACCGTTGTTAAAAGTGTGGCGTAATGACTCTAAAACAAACTAAGTCTTACAAAACACTATTGCTATGAATTTTTCGAAATCCTCCTGCCGGATGACAGTTTTGGCTATCGTCCTAATGATCTGCTTTGCCTCATGCAAAAAAGATAGCTCTTCTACCGACAACAACACACCGGCGCCGGTTACGGGTGTCATGCTAAACAGCAACGCCAATTTCGGCAGCATCATAACGGATAATAATGGTCGTTCGCTCTATTTTTTTGCCATTGATGCCAATGGTAGTTCGGGCTGTACGGATGGTTGCGCAGTAGTATGGCCGGCGTTTTATAAAGAAAACCCATCTATAGGCACTGGTTTAACCGCGTCCGATTTTGGCGTAATCACCCGTGCCGACGGCAACAAACAAACCACCTATAAAAGCTGGCCGCTGTATTATTACCAAAACGATGCTAAAGTCGGCGACGTTAACGGCGACAAAGTAGGCAATACGTGGTTTGTAGCCAAAGCCGACTATACCGTAATGCTGGCTAATACACAACTGGTGGGCCACAATGGTACGCAATACAACAGCCAGATGCAGCCGGGCCAGGGTATTACACAGTTTATTACTGATGCCGGCGGCCGCACACTGTATGCCTTCTCGCCCGATAAATTTAATAAAAACACTTTTACCAAATCAGATTTCAGCAACAACGGCGTTTGGCCTGTTTTTGAAATAGCAACCGTGCAGAGCATACCATCCGTGCTTGATAAAACACAGTTCAGCGTAATAGATGTATTCGGTAAAAAGCAGCTTACCTACAAAGGTTGGCCACTGTATTACTTCGGCAATGATCTGGCAGTGCGCGGCAGCACTAAAGGGGTAAGTTTCCCGCAGCCTAGTGTGTGGCCCGTTACCAACGCCGCAACAGGTGTAGCACCGGCACAATAATTTTTAATTACTATTGATCGCCCCTGAGGGTATGAAATTTATTTATTTCATACCCTTCACATGTAATAGATCCGCGCCGTGGCTTTGTCAGGCGGGCTTACGATCGCCCAATAGTAAATTTATAAACTTATTCAGGGTAAGCCCTTGTACCACGATAGAGAAGACTACAATTACAAAGCAGGCAGTTAATATCAAGGTTTTAAAGGCCGAGTCGGGCAGCGAAAGCGCCAGTGCTACAGAAATACCACCACGTAAACCTCCCCATGTTAAAATGGCTACGCTACTGTATTTAAGTGATAAAGTCCGTCGTAAAAAAACAATGGGTAGCACAATACTCAGCATCCGGGCAACCAATAAAATCACGATAGCTGCCGTACCAATCAGCAGGTAATCAGGCCGCACCACGATAGATACCAGTTGCAAGCCTATCAACACAAACAAAATAGTGTTAAGCAGTTCGTCGGCTAAAGACCATACCCTTTCCAAATCTTCGCCTTCGGCAATGGTTTCGTGTCTTTTAAACGAATGACTGCCGATGATTAAGCCGGCAGCTACTACGGCCAGCGGGGCCGAAACATGTGTTAAACCGGCGATGGCTGCAATGCCTAACACTAAAGTAATAGTGAGCATTACCTTGGTTTGAAAATCACTGATCGACCGCATCATGCGGTAGGTTATTAAACCCAACAATCCACCTAATAACAATCCGCCAAAAACTTCCTGACCAAATAATTTGGCGGCTTCCAGTAACGAAAAGTTTTTTTCTGGTATGCTGGCTACTTCAGAAAAGCTAACAAACAGCACAATGCCAATGCCATCGTTGAATAAAGACTCACCCGAGATGATGGTTTTAAGCCGATCAGGCATACGCGATTTGGTCATTAAAGCAGCTACAGCAACTGCATCAGTCGGCGAAATCAGCGCACCAAAAACTAAACAATAAATAAAAGGAACGTCTATCCTAAACAGTATCAAAAGTTCAAATAATAAACCTGCAAATATCAAGGTCGATAATATCACGCCAACAGTACTGATAGTCAAAACCCCTCTGAGATTTTCGCGAAGCTTATTTACATCAAAATGCAGGGCGCTGGCAAACAACAAAAATCCGAGCATCACGTCAAGCAAAGTTTTAGAAAAATCGATTGAGTCCGTCAAATCAAAAATTAATCGGCTTAAACCCGGAAAGAGCGAACCCGCTGCAACGGTAAGAATGGCTGCCCCGATGGCCAGTACCATTACCCCAATTACCCCGGGTAGTTTAATGAAGCGTGCGTTAATGTAACTGAATATAGTACTGATGAAAAATAAGGTGGTTATAATCAGGATGGTACTCATAAAAAAAATAGGCGCTGCACTGCACTCAGGCAGGATGAAACTTAGTTAATGCATATACAAGCGCCATTAATACTTTTTTGTTTAAATAGTTATGTCATTGACGCGAAACACCACTACAAATTGCAGCTCTTATATTTGTGCATAACCTTGTCAGATTTGCAATATTCAGATAAACCAACTACTCTACATCAACAATTTGGTTTTTTACAATTACTTAATAGTCAACGACAATTAACTAACACATAAATTAAAATTCCCAAAAGGAGTAGGCTTTTAATAGTGCTTTAATCCACATTAGAAAGCCATTAAAAGACAGTTAGAAACCTCTAATACATTTTAAGTAAGGTTTAGGGCAATATAGTTTTGCTCTCACTATGAAAATCTTACTGATTGACGATGAACCCAAAGTGGCCGCTGCCATTAGCCGGGACCTGCGCGAACAATTGCACTCAGTGGCTATAGCAACCGATGGTAGCAAGGGTTACCGTATGGTACGGGGTGAACATTATGACCTGATTATTTTAGATATCAATGAACTCAGTACAGGCGTTTTGGAAGCTTGTAGAAAGATACGGGAATTAGACCAGCGCTTGCCTATAATAATGCTATGTGCACCTGGCGGAGAATACGGCGAAGAAGATGCTCTTAAGTGTGGCGCCGATGAATATCTGACTAAACCCGTGAGATTTACTGAACTGCTCGAGCGCATGAATACCGTTGCACATCGTGAATATAATGATCAGGCAATACCTGAGCAAAAGGTATATAAACTGGACGATTTAGAGTTAGACACCGACCGCAAAGTAGTAACCCGCCATGGCAGATACGTTCATTTATCGGCTCGTGAGTTTTTATTGCTCGAGTTGCTGATGAAAAACCAGGACAGAGTCTTATCGCGCGCCTTTATTGCCGAAACAGTTTGGGGCACGCCATTAAAGCCCAAGAGTAACGTGGTAGACGTGTATATCAATTACTTGCGTACTAAGATTGACAAAGGCCACTCCAAGCATTTGATACATACCGTCACGGGAATGGGTTATATATTTAAAAAAGAAACACGTTACAAGCTAAACTCTGCTCATAAGTAAGGCTACAGTTAACACTACTACTTGCTAAACTTTTTTACGCTGATGCCCTGAACTGCGCTTCAAAAGCGTAGCCTGGCAGGCTATTGTTCTAATTATTATATGG
The DNA here is from genome assembly GCA_913775265.1 of uncultured Mucilaginibacter sp. Taxonomy (GTDB): domain Bacteria; phylum Bacteroidota; class Bacteroidia; order Sphingobacteriales; family Sphingobacteriaceae; genus Mucilaginibacter. The sequence continues at coordinate 10,074 of CAJYJH010000069.1, forward strand.
AAATGAGCCTTAAACACTTTTGCTTGTCTGCATGTATTGTACTGCAGGCAGTCGTATTTCAACAAGCCAAAGCGCAAACTTGCGCACCGGCCGATACCATAAAGCTAACCCTGCCACAAGCCGAACAGCAGTTTGTTGCCGGAAACCTGCAGTTACTTGCGCAACAATACAATATTGATATTGCCCAGGCCCAGGTAATTACCGCACGACTGTTTAACAATCCTGATTTTCAGTTCTCGAATGGCTTGTACGCAACCGGTGTAAGTAACGCTGCCAGTGAGCAAACTGTAGGCGTTACACAACTGCTAACCACCGCAGGCAAAAGAAATAAGAACATACAACTGGCCAAGCTCAACGTACAGCAGAGCCAGTATCAGTTTTTTGATCTGTTACGTACGTTACGCTATACACTCCGCAGTGATTATTTTGACATTTACTACCAGCAACAATCATCTAAGGTATACACGCAAGCTATCCAATCGTTAAGTAACACGCTGGGCGCTTTTAAAGAGCAGTATGCCAAAGGCAATATTGCCGAAAAGGAAGTGCTTCGTATACAAAGCGAGCTTTACAGTCTGCAAAACGAATATAACAACCTGCAAACCAGTGTTGACACCCTACAGCGCGAATTTAAATTGCTGGTGCGCCTGCCGGCCACTGCTTATGTTTTGCCGCAATATGCAGGTAAGCCTGCCAACGCGCCGGTACTAACCAGCGTACCCTATCAGCGTTTGTTAGATTCTGCTTTGGTAAACCGTTACGATCTTAAAGCGGCACAAAATCAGGTGAATTACCAAACTACCAACCTTGCGCTGCAAAGAGCCAATGCCGTACCAGATGTAAGCCTGAATGTAAACTATGATCGTTTGGGCGCTTATGGCACAAACTTTTTAGGGGCCGGCCTAAGTATGGATTTGCCGTTTTTTAACCGTAACCAGGGAAACATCAAAGCTGCGAAACTGAGCATTGAGCAAACTAAGCTGCAACTGCAGTCCGTACAGGCTGTGGTAGAAAGTGATGTAGCTACTAACTATAAAATAGCCTTACGGCAACAACAGCTTACCAGCAGTATAGACCCGGCTTTCAGGCAAAACTTTACACACCTCATTGGCGAGGTATTTAAGAACTATCAGCTTCGAAACATCAGCTTGCTGGAGTTTCTGGACTTTTACGAGTCGTATAAGGACAACATTGTGCAAACCAACAGCTTGGAGTACAACTACCTGAACTCGCTTGAGCAGCTCAACTTTGTAACCGGCACCCGTTTCTTTAATCAGTAATTACTTAATAATTGAACATACAATCATGAATGCCTTAATATATAAAAGTGGTATATTCTTAACAGCCGGTGTTTTGGCGCTCGGTATGTTTTCATGCAATCAGCACCACGATGATGAGGATACTCGTCAGCCTTACGTAATACCCGACTCGCTGATGCGCACGTTAAAAATCGACACGGTAAAAACTTCCAACATTACCAGTGCGCTGAAATTTAGTGGCGTGGTTGATTTTAACACAGATAAGGTAGAAAACATATATCCCTTAGTAAGTGGCAACTTGCAGGATGTAACCGTTATGCCGGGCGATTATGTACACGCCGGCCAAACTTTAGGCGTGGTACGAAGCGCCGAAATTGCCAATTATACCTCGTCGCTCGAGTCGGCCCGTGCGCAGGTACAAATCACCAAAAAACAACTGCAGCAACAACAGGACCTGGCTAAAAGCGGACTGGCATCGCAAGTAGATGTAGTAAGCGCGCAATCAAATTACGAGCAAGCCATTGCGGCTTATACAGCGGCCCAACGGGTAATGAGCATGAACGGCAACTCCACTTCGGGTCAGTACTTGCTTAAATCGCCGATTGATGGTTTTGTGGTGGCAAAAAACGCTAACAGCGGCACCAACATCCGCAGTGATAATAGTTCGCCCCTGTTCGTCATTTCCGATCTAAAAAATGTGTGGGTAGAAGCCAATGTGTATGAAGAAAACATTGGCAAAGTACATGAAGGAGACACTGCCGAGGTTACTACGATTTCTTATCCGGGCAAAGTATTTACCGGCAAGGTGAACCGGTTGATGAATACACTGGATCCAACCACCAAGGTGATGAAAATGAGGGTTATACTAAGTAATCCCGGCTACCTGTTGAAACCGCAGATGTTTGCCACCGTATCGCTTAACGACAAGGAGAATAAAAAAGCGATAGCCATATCAAGCACTGATTTGATTTTTGACCATAGCCAGTACTACGTACTCATTTTGCAGGATAAAAAGAACGTGCAGATACGCCCGGTAAACGTCATTAGCATTAATGGCAAAACGGCTTATCTGAGCAGTGGTGTAGCGCCCGGCGAACGTTTGATAGGCTCTGATGCCTTACTGATCTATGGTTCGTTAAACAGCTAATCTCCTACCCTTTTATTTATTTGAAATGAACAAGATTCTTAGAGGAGTTATTGGGTTCTCGTTAAAGAACCGGTACCTCATCCTCATATTAGCTTTTGCATTGGTGGTTACCGGGCTTATCACATTTAGCCAGATGCCTATTGAGGCATTTCCGGATGTTACCAACACCGAAATTGATATAATTACCCAATGGCCCGGTCAAAGTGCAGAAGAGGTTGAAAAACTGGTGACCATACCTATCGAAATTGCCCTTAACCCGGTGCAAAAAAGGGTAAGCCTGCGCTCATCAACCATATTTGGTTTAAGCTACGTAAAGGTATTGTTCGACGATGGCGTTAAAGACCCCGAAGCGCGCCAGCAGGTAATGAACCTGCTGCAGAACGCCACTTTACCAAACGGCGTACAGCCATCGGTTCAGCCGCCCATCGGCCCTACCGGCGAAATTTACCGCTATACCCTGCAAAGCTCGGTACGCGACGTTCGCGAACTGAAAACCATTCAAGACTGGGTGATTGACCGCCGCCTGCGGGCCATACCGGGTATAGGTGATGTAAACAGTTTTGGGGGCAAAACCAAAACTTATGAAATTACCGTTAACCCCGATAAACTTAACAGCCTTGGCATTACTCCGCTGGATGTATATACCGCCGTGCAAAAAACCAACATCAACGTTGGCGGCGATATGATTGTGCAAAACAACCAGGCATTTGCCGTAAGGGGTTTGGGCCTGATTAAAGACATTAATGAGATTAAAAACATTATTGTTACCAACAATAACGGTGTGCCCGTGCTGGTTAAGGATGTGGCTGACGTGCAGATATCTAACCTTCCCCGTTTAGGTTGGGTAGGCCGCAGTGACGCCATTGATCGCCAGGACGGGCACAGGTTGGTAAAAGATGACCCGGATGCGGTAGAAGCCATTGTGGTCATGCGCAAAGGCGAAAACCCTACTGAAGTAGTTACTGCCCTAAAAGCCGAAATTAATAAGCTCAATAACGACGTGTTACCGCCCGACACCAAGATTGTCCCTTACTACGACCGTACCAACCTGATCAATTATGCCACACATACGGTGTTGCATAACCTTATTGAGGGTATCTTACTGGTAACCTTCCTGGTATCTATCTTCATGTTCAACTGGCGCACTACGCTTATCGTATCGCTAATTATTCCGTTGGCGCTGTTGTTTGCCTTTATATGCCTTCACATGATGGGCATGTCGGCCAACTTGCTGTCATTAGGTGCGGTAGACTTTGGTATAATCATAGATGGTGCGGTAGTAATGGTTGAGGGCATGTTTGTGTTTCTGGATCATAAGGCGGTTGAGCTGGGCATGGAGCGGTTTAACAAACGCGCCAAGCTGGGCATGATCCGTAATAACGGTGCAGTGCTGGGCAAGGCCATATTTTTTGCCAAACTCATTATTATAACCGGTTTGCTGCCCATCTTTGCGTTCCAGAAGGTTGAGGGTAAGTTGTTTTCGCCGTTGGCTTACACCCTGGGTTTCGCGCTATTGGGTGCTTTAATTACCACCCTCACCGTAGTGCCGGTATTAATTAGCTTGTTGCTTAAAAAGAACGTGCACGAAAAGCACAATCCTATTGTACACGGACTCACTGCTTTTATGTTGGGTGGCTTTGTTAAGGCATTTAAGCACAAAGAAGTCGTAGTCACCGTGTCACTAATTGCCATGGTGGCCGGTTTGTTTTCGTTTAAATTTTTAGGATCGGAGTTTTTGCCCGAGTTAAATGAGGGCTCCATTTGGTTACGCGTGCAATTGCCGTACAGCGTTTCGCTCGACCAGTCGGTGGCCACCTCAAAACAGGTGCGTAAAATACTCATGACCTTTCCGCAGGTAAAATATGCCGTATCGCAAACCGGCCGGCCTGACAACGGTACCGACGTTGCGGGCTTTTACAATAACGAGTTTGACGTAATTATGTACCCTGAGGAAGAATGGAAACCCAAAATATCCAAAGAGGAACTCATTGCACAAATGCACAAAAAGCTGAAAGTGCTACCTGGAGCCGAACTCAACTTCTCTCAACCAATATCTGACAACGTGGAAGAAGCCGTATCAGGCGTTAAAGGCTCCATCGTAGTTAAAGTATATGGCGACTCGCTCAATTACATGGAAAATCGGGTTTATCAGGTTTACAGGCAGCTCAAAACCGTGCGTGGCGTTGAAGATTTAGGTGTACTAAAAAGCATTGGCTTGCCCGAGCTAGACATACAACTCAATCAGCAAAAAATGGCTCAGTATGGTGTAGCTACTGCTGATGCCAACTCGGTTATTTCTATGGCCATCGGCGGGCAGGCAGCTTCAACTTTATACGAAGGTGTTCGTACTTTTGATATCCGTATCCGTTTCCCAGAAAGCTTCCGCAAAACACCGGCCGATATTGGTAACCTGTTAGTGCCTACCCAAAATGGCAGTAAGGTAGCACTAAACGAGATTGCCGACATTACCCAAAAAACCGGTCCATGTCTCATATTCCGCGACGGTAATGAGCGCTATGCCACAGTTAAGTTCTCGGTGCGGGGCCGCGATATGGGCAGCACCATTGCCGAAGCGCAAAAGAAAGTAGCCAAACATGTCGAGATTAAACGTGGCTACCGCCTGGCTTGGCAAGGCGATTTTGAGAACCAGCAACGTGCTACCAAACGTTTGGAGCAGGTGGTACCTATCAGTTTGGCCCTCATTTTTATATTGTTATATATTATGTTCGGCACGGTTAAAGATGCTGCACTGGTATTCATGAATGTGCCTTTTGCCATTGTAGGCGGTATTCTGGCATTGCTCATTACAGGCACTAACTTTAGTATCTCGGCAGGTATAGGCTTTATTGCACTATTTGGTATTTGCATACAGGATGGGGTGCTCCTCATCACCATCTTTAAGCATAATCTGGAGGATTTGCATGGCGATACCAAGCTGTTGTACAGTTCCATCAAGCTGGGTGTCAATTCACGTATCCGACCGGTAATGATGACGGCGCTGATGGCAGCTATTGGTTTGCTTCCGGCGGCTATCTCACATGGCATAGGTTCCGAAAGTTCAAGGCCGTTGGCGAGGGTAGTTATCGGCGGTATTTTATGTGCTATGCTATTCAGCTTGTGGGTATTCCCGCTCATCTTTGGCTGGGCCTATCGAAAATCAGACCCCACTACAAGGTAAAAAGTATCATTACGAGATTCGCCGGATATTGGGTAAATCCATCTTTATATTGTAGCAGCGGCTGTGCCATCATGATGCACAGCCGCTTTTTTATAAGATGTAATCTGATCTAAAATTCAAAATATACATTTAAGCAACGGTAAACAAAATAGATAATCAATCAACCTGAAAACTGACTCAGATCATCAAGCCTTAGTATCTACAGCAAAAATTCCTTCAATATCTCAACTGTCTCAACTGGTTTTTCCTCAGCTATAAAGTGCCCGGCCCCGGGTATAATTCTGATAGAATAATCGTTGGCGATAGCGGGTAATGCCTGCTTAAGCGCAGCACCTCCCTCACCCACTATACCCATTACCCGCATGTTCAATTTATTGTAAGCTTGGCTATCTATAGCATCTTGCGGAAAAGCCTGGTACCATCTGTTGCCACTGCGTATGTTTTCGACGCGATTATAATGACTAAAATACACCTCTCGATCTTCTTGCGGCAAGCTACTGCTATCGGCAGTCAGGTTATCAAAAACATAATTCAGCAAAATATGGCTACGCCCCTCCAGCAACTGCTCAGGCACATTCTGAATCTGGTTAAAGCCAAGCCACCAGGGGTAAAAACCTCCGTTATGTCCGGGCGGGGGCAACATGGGCAAGCGATGGATATTTGGGTCTATTGGCGGCGTGTCAATAAATACTATCTTTTTGGTCAGTTCCGGAAACTGGGCTGCAAAACTATGGGTAATTGTCGCGCTTATGTCGTGCCCTGCTATATTCACTTGGCTAAACTGGAAATGTTGAACCAATTCATAAATATCGCGTGCCATATTTCTTTTGTCGTAACCGCTATCTGGCTTGGCAGAGCTGCCCATTCCGCGTACGTCAACCGCAATTACCTCAAA
>CAJYJH010000070.1 GCA_913775265.1 uncultured Mucilaginibacter sp.
GCATCAAACTGATGCGCAGCAATGGTATCTAACAGCGTTACGGTTTGCAGCGCATTACGGCTGGCATTTTTCCCTTTTTGTTCTACCACCTTACCCTGGTCAATCGAATCCTGCACATGGCCCACAATCAGCTTTTCGCCCAAGCGGGCTATCATCTCATCGCGGTATTGAATCGTTTCCGGAAAGTTGTGCCCGGTATCAATATGCACTAAGGGGAAGGGAAACTTACCCGGACGAAAAGCCTTCTCAGCTAAGCGGACCAAGGTGATGGAATCTTTGCCACCCGAAAACAAGAGGGCAGGTTTCTCGAATTGTCCGGCTACTTCACGTAATATATGTATGGCTTCTGCCTCCAGTTCGTCTAAATAATCTAAATGATGCTTACTCATTTTTCGGTAATGATTTCGGTTACACTATGCAAACCACATTCTTTTTTGGATTGATCTTCCCACCACCAGCGGCCGGCCCTAAAATCTTCGCCCGGCTGTACGGCGCGGGTGCAGGGGGCGCAACCAATGCTCGGGAAGCCACGGTCGTGCAGTGTATTATAAGGGATATTGTTGTTCTTGATATATGTTTTTACTTCGTCGAGCGACCAGTCAAATATCGGATGAAACTTAACCAGTTGGTTGCCTTCATCCCATTCCACATTGCTCATGTCGTGTCGGTTGGGCGACTGTTCGGCACGGATGCCGGTTATCCAGCACACGTTTCCTCTCAGCGCACGTTTTAAAGGTTCTATTTTACGTATGCCGCAGCACTCTTTACGGTTTTCTACAGAATCGTAAAAGCTGCTCGGTCCTTTAGTGCTTACCATTTGTTCCAAAGGCTCATGCTGTGGATAATAAGCATGGATAGGCTTACTGTATATTTCCATGGTACGGTTCCAAACGTAATACGTTTCGGGGAACAACCTTCCAGTTTCGAGCGTGAAAACTTTAATAGGCAGATTATTTGAAAAAATAAGATGACTAATCACCTGGTCTTCCCAACCAAAACTGGTTGAGAAAGTAACCTGGCCGGGAAATGCTTCAGCCAGCCAGGCCAGTGCATTGGCTGGCGATAGGCCTGCCGTTTGTTCTTGAATATGTTGTGCCAGTTTATCCATGATTAAAATATCTTAGTAGCAAAGCCATAAATACTTTTCAGGCTTACTAATATAACAATAATGCCCACGGCTACCATAATTACCTTAACCGATATACGGTTAGATATACGTGCCGCTATGGGCGCTGCCAATGCGCTGCCTATAATTAGGCCTGCAATAGCACTCCATGGGGCGCTATTAAGCATAATTAAAAAGGTAAGCGACCCTATCATCGCTATAAAAAAACGAGTAAGTTTAACGGTACCTAACGAAAAGCGTGGATGACGGCCACCCGCTATTAGTGATGAAAGAACGATAGAGCCCCAGCCACCACCGCCAACAGCATCAATGAAACCGCCGCCTAAACCCAGTAATGAGATGTTTTTGATTTTTTTATCGGTAGCTTTACGGTTAGCGGTTTTAAAGGCTTTAGATAATATAACGGATCCTAATATTAAAGTGTATACCGATACCAAAGGCTTGGTATACATGGTATAATGCTCTAACGAAGATACCAGGTAAGCTCCTGTAAGCGCACCCAATATGCCTGGAATAATAAGCAGTTTAAACAGCTTCCAGTTGATATTACCCATGCGGTAATGCATCCAGCCGGCAATACCGTTGCTCATAATTTCTGATAAATGTACGGCCATACTTGCTGCGGCAGGGGTAATACCCATAGACAGCGAAAAGGCCGTTGAGGTAACGCCATATGACATGCCAATAGCGCCGTCAATCATTGCAAATACAAAGCCTGCTCCTAAAAAATAGTAAAATATTTTGTCTACACCTTCAACATAAGATTGGAAGGCGGGTTCATTAAACCAAAGAGCGGTTACGGCAATGCCTAACGATACTACAATGGTAAGCCATATTAACCACTTAAAATTTTTCTTTTTTACAGGCTTAGGTTCTACTAAAACGGCGGTAGCCTTATTTAAAGCTTTCACTTTACCAGCAAAATCTCCGGTGAGGGTGTTGCGTAGAGCGCTTAAATGTTGCAGGGTAGTATCTAACTCTTCGGGCAGGGCTTCCGCCAATACCTGTTTTAGTCTTTTGGCAACCGTTGGCGATTTACCATTGGTAGATATGGCCAGTTTAAGATCGCCTTTTTTAACGATAGATCCCAGATAGAAATCGCAAAGATCGGGCTTATCGGCCACGTTGATTAACAGCTTGCGGGCATGAGCGGCCTGCCTGATGCGCTCGTTCAGTACATTATCGGCTGTGGCAGCAACTACCAGGTCTGCCTCATTCAGGTCATCCTCGCTAAACGATTTTTGCACCACTGTTACTTTGGGGTAGGCTGCCACAAAATCATAAACTTCGGGCAGGATATTTTCGGCAATAACGGTTACGGTAGTTTGCTGACTGTTGTTGAGTAAGGCAGTCAATTTTTCTAAACCGACGTTACCCGCGCCAATTAAAACGACGTGCAACTGGTTCAATTTCAGAAAAACCGGAAATAGCTGATTGCCTTCAAGCTTTTCTGAAACACTCACCGTACTAAGCTCGCTATTCTTGGGCAAGGATGTCATAAAACTCGCGAATAGGTTGAAACTTTGGATGGAGCGATACTACTTCGCCAAATACCATCATGGCCGGTGCCTGTATTTTATTTTCTTCAGCCAGTTCTACAATAGTATCCACAATGCCTACAACCACTTTCTCGTTAGCTGTAGAGCCGCTTTGTATCAGCGCTACTGGCAGGCGGTGTTTGCCTTCGGCTTTAAAAATTTCGGCTATATCAGCTAACTTATGCAATCCCATCAAAACTACTACAGTAGCTCTGGTTTTGGCGGCCTCGAGCAAGTCGCGCGAAATATTGCCATCGGCCGTAGTACCGGTCACCACCCAAAAGCTTTCGCTTAAACCGCGGTGAGTAACCGGGATTTGCTGCAAGCCGGGCACACCAATAGAACTGGAGATGCCTGGGATAACCTGTGCCGGTATGCTGTAAGAAGCTGCAAAATCTAACTCCTCATAACCGCGTCCAAACACAAACGGATCGCCACCTTTCAACCGCACCACGTGGCCGTAATTAATGGCATAATCAATCATGAGTTTATTTACCGCTTCCTGCGAGTAGGAGTGCTCGCCCGAGCGTTTGCCCACATATACTTTGTGTGCATGGGCAGGGGCAAAGCTTAACAAATCTTCGTTCACCAGGGCATCGTATAAAACCACATCGGCCGTTTGCAGGGCTTTCATCCCTTTAATGGTAATCAATTCGGCATCACCCGGACCCGCACCAACTAAAGTAATTTGGGGTTCTTTTAAACCTGTTTTTGTTTGCGTGGTAATAATCATGCTTTAAGCGCCTCCCTGGCTGCTTTCATTTCGGTTAAAAATTCTTCGGCGCTTTGCAGGTAAGCCGTAGCAAATGCTTCCGAAGGTTCATTTTGGTTAATTTGTAAAACCAAGTCGTTAAAAGATACCGGTAATGCAACCAAACCGGTACTCACAAAATGATTGTCAAACTCTTTAATAACACCTATTTGAGTGCTGCTGTTAACGCCTTTATCTAACAACAAAGCTTTAGCTGTACTAATCAAAGTATTATAGCTATGATAAATCGCATCGGCCCAACGGCTTTCGTTGTAGGCTTCTTTGGCCCACCCAGCTTTCTCCTCAGCTTCAAAAAGCAGGGTGGCCACCAGGTCAATCATCACGCCGGCACACTCGCCAACGCCTATGGCGGTAGCAAAAGTTTCTTCGTGGCCCCAGTCCACAAACTCGTCTTCGGTCAGATTGGTTAAATCGGCCAAAGGTTTGAGTAGTTGATAAAAGTAATCTTTACCCTGACGGTCATAGTAAGAGTGGAAAGTTTCCTGCTCTACAGTGTTAGCCTGATAATCGTTCAGTACGGAACGTAATACATGCGTAGCACGTTTAGCCGGTACTTTAATCACCTTATCAGCCGCGCGGCCAATGCCGTTGCCTACTGTACCACCGCCTAATAAAACCTGTACTGATGGTAATACCCGCTTATCAGCCTTTAATGAACTGCCATGAAAGCCGATATGTGCCAAACCATGCTGACCGCAAGAGTTCATACAGCCGCTGATTTTGATCTTGATATCGCGGTTGTAAATCAGGTCTTCGTACTCGTTGTAAATTACATCTTCCAGCACTTTGGATAAAGTCATGCTGTTAGAGATGCCTAAGTTACAGGTATCTGTACCAGGGCAGGTAGTCACGTCGGCCACGCTATCAAAGCCGGGCTCTGCTAAATGTACAGCAGCCAATGCATTGTAAATAGCAGGTAATGCTTCTTTACGAGCGTATTTTAATAACAAGCCCTGGTTTTGTGTAATGCGTATTTCGTCAGCCACCAGTCCGCGTAAACCTTTAACCAACTGGCGTGCTTCAGGGGTATGAATATCACCCACAGGCACTTTTACGTATACGCCGTAAAAGCCGGTTTGTTTTTGCTCAAAAACGTTAGTGGCCAGCCATTGCTCGTATTTAAGCGGGTTATCGATGTTTGTGTTCGACGCGTTAAAAGCTTCCGGTGCAGCAGGTTGTTTTACCGCATCGCGGTTAATGGTATAGCTTTTTACTTTGGTGGCAGTAGTCTCCTGTTCCACCAGGTTCAAAAACTCATCCAGTCCAATTTTTTGCACCAAAAATTTTAAGCGGGCTTTGTTGCGGTTATTGCGTTCGCCGTAACGGTCAAACACCCTGATCACTGATTCGATGTAAGGGATCAGTTCATCCTCCGGCAAAAACTCTTTTACAGCATGAGCCAGTGCAGGTTGGGCTCCCAAGCCTCCCGCCAATAATACTTTAAAGCCGCGTTCGTCACCATTGCGCAGTTTAGGAATAAAGCCTAAATCGTGTATATAGCTAAATGCTGTATCTGCCTCGCTGCTGGAAAAGGATATTTTAAATTTACGGCCCATTTCCTGGCAGATTGGGTTGCGCAAAAAGTATTCAAACGTAGCATGTGCGTATGGCGATACATCGAACGGTTCTTGCGGGTCAATGCCTGACGCAGGGGAGGAGGTAACATTACGTACGGTGTTACCGCAAGCTTCGCGCAGGGTAATGTCATCCTGTTCCAGTTGTGCCCATAACTCGGGGGTACGGTCAAGACTCACATAATGTATCTGGATGTCCTGGCGGGTAGTTAAGTGCAGGTTTCCGCTGCCGTATTCGTCGGCTATATCGGCAATGCGCAGCAATTGCTTAAAAGTAACCTTACCAAAAGGTAATTTAATACGCACCATTTGTACGCCTGGTTGCCGCTGACCATAAACGCCACGCGCTAAACGCAGGCTCCTGAATTTTTCATCATGTATTTTGCCCTCGCGGAAAGCTCTGATCTTTTTTTCCAGATCAATGATGTCTTTTTCAACTACCGGGTTCTCCAGTTCGGTTCTGAAACTTTGCATGCAGTTTATATTCAAAAAAGCCTCTTAGGGTAATTTTACCGAAAGAGGCCTAAATATTAATCACCTAAAATTATTTAATAGCCCCTCGTTAACATACTGCTGTAACAGCAACACATGGTAGTAAAGTGAAAAGTATGTTCGTTTTGCATCACCATTTTTCAAATATATAAATATGATACATAAAATATATAGGATAAGTAGATTTTATTTTATTTGTTTGACAAACGCAATCTGAGAGCTATTAAAATAAGTATATAGTGACATGATTATTGCACTGCAGCCTTTGCATAATACTTAGGTTTGCAGGCTTAACAGGTGTATTTTAATTGCAGTGATATGTTGAACAGGGGTGCTTATACTAAGACAAATAGCGGTGTTTTAACCGGATCTTTAATTACGCATTTAGAATGCCCTAACTGCGGGCGGCATTATAGCGCCGATATATTGCGCACGGTTTGTGAAGATGCCCATTGTTTGTCATCGCTGTTTGCCCGTTATGATTTAAGCAACGGTCTGCCAAAAGATATTTTAACAAGCCGACCTGCCACTATGTGGCGGTATAAAGAGGTGCTGCCTGTAATCCACCAGGAAAACATCATTACCGTGGGCGAAGGCTTTACGCCTATATTACCTCTAACTAACTTAAAGCATTGGGCTGGTGATGACGAGGTATTGTGGAAAGATGAGTCGGGTAACCCGACCGGGTCATTTAAAGCCAGGGGTATTGGGGCTGCAGTATCTAAAGCTAAAGAATTAGGTATTGATACTATTGTAACGCCCACTGCCGGAAACGCCGGCGGCGCATTGGCTGCTTATGCTGCCCGTGCAGGTATAAAGGCTATTGTTTACATACCCAAACTTACGCCCAAAGTTTTTAAAGATGAATGTCACCTATACGGTGCCCAACTGGTTGAGGTTGATGGTAACATCAGCGATTGCGGTCGCTTAGCTAACGAACAGGCAATAGCTAACGGCTGGTTTCAGGTATCAACCTTAAAAGAACCTTACCGGCTGGAAGGGAAGAAAACCATGGGTTACGAAATTGCTGAGCAATTGAACTGGCAATTACCGGATGTGATTTTGTACCCAACAGGTGGTGGTACCGGCCTGATCGGCTTATGGAAGGCTTTTGATGAGATGGAACAATTAGGCTGGATAGGTAGTCATCGCCCGAGGATGGTGGCTGTGCAGTCCGAAAGTTGTAACGGCATAGTGCAGGCTTTTAATGCCGGAGAAGCATCATCGCAATTTGTAGATGGTGGTTTTACCATAGCTAATGGTTTGCGTGTGCCAAAACCTTATGCTGATAAGCTGATATTGAAAGTTTTGCGCAAAAGTAATGGTACGGCACTAAGTATACCTGATGCCATGATGAGCGAAGCTTTAAAAGAAATAGCTCGTTATGAAGGTATGTTGATAGCCCCGGAAGGTGCAGCGCTATGGCAGGCTTTTAAACATTTAAAAGCCCACCGGTGGATCAAGCCACATGAGCGGATACTGCTCCTGAATACCGGCAGCGGCTACAAATACCTGGAGAACATTAATATATAAAAAAGCCACTATTAAGCGGATAAGGTAACTTGAAATTACTTTACCCGCTTCGTGAAATTTATTCAGGAATCAGTGTAACATCGATGCGTTCAAAAACCTCACGCTGGTGATCGCCGTCTATTAAGTCTACGATGATTTCGTCCTCAATAATGTCATTAATGTAGCCGTTTCCTTTAGGGGTAGCAACAGCATCGCCTATCTGCAATTCCATAGTTATAATGTATGTTTGTTTATTGATGTAAATGACGCCACAAGTTAGGGTTGTCGCGGTAATGACTAATATGTTCTATCACCTGTTCTACCTGGTCGGCTGTTAAATCTTCGTTGCCATCGGCCGTGTAAGTGAACAACTTTCCAGGGTCTTCAAAAGTAATATAACCCATGTAATCCGGGTCGCTGTGCTTGGTTAAGTGAAGTTCGCCGCTTTTAGATTTTTCCAACTCAGCTGACGCACGCCCTGTATCCTTAAAAATACTATAAGTATAAGTGATTACGGCATGCCCGTTCAGGTGGGCCTGAGTATCAGGAATCACCATGAGCGGTAAATCATCGATATGAAAAAATAAAGCAGACATTTATGTTATGCACCTCAATAGCTACAACCTTTACCCCGTAGAATAGTTTTGTTTTCAACCTTAAAGCTTACTACGGAACGATTGAAGTCAACCCGGTATAATCAGATATGACTTCAACTTTATTGATCTTAACGTTTGGCAGAGTCTGCATTTAAAGAATCTTGCCCGGCCTTTTCAGCTGAATTAGAATCGGCTGCCATTACACCGCGCTGGCTTTCTAAAGCTGCAGTTGAGTCCATCCGCTCACGGTCGCGCATGGTCGAATCTTGACCTTCTCCGCTTACGCCACCTTTACATGCATACAATGTGCTTGAAAGACCGGCGATTAACATAAAGAGCTTTACTGTATTTTTCATGATTTAAACTTATAGATGTATAAGGTAAAATAAATTTTAATGAAACTTGTTTTCTTTAAAGTTTAATCAGGGCGTGCAAATTATACAGAGGCATAGCCCAGACGTTACAAAAATGTTGCTTAAACCATTGGGCGCAACTTGCATCTATCATCATAATTAAATTAAAATGATAAAAACTATGATGAAGTCCATAAAATCAATAGCAATAGTAGCTCTGTTTACCGCAGCATTTTCGGCGGGTGCCCAGGCGCAAAGTAAAAGCCATACCGACAGTTTAAGAACCATACACCGCCAGGATCATCATGCCTTTAAGGCGCTGTTAACTGATCAGCAAAAAGCGATGCTAGAAGAAAATCATCAAAAGCAAAAAATAGCAAGAGCTGCTTTTGTGGCCGGCTTAAATAATGACCAGAAGGCAATTATGAAAGATAAGTCGCTTACGCACAAAGAGCGTAAGGCAAAGTTGGCGGGTACATTTACCCAACAACAGAAAGATGCCATGGCGGCTAACAAAGCTGCCCGAAAAGCAGATCGCAAAGCTTTTGTAGCAACATTAACCGACAATCAAAAAGCAGCCTTCAAAAAAATGGCGAAGGCGCGGCATAGTCAACATGGTTTCCGTCAGCAAAAAGCACAAAAAGCTTAACAGTCAGTCCTGAGTTTAGGCAAACGCCTTGCAAGCTATCGGCTTGTAAGGCGTTTTTATTTTAATAGGGTTGTGCCTTTTCATTTAAAACGAGATATTGTACACCAAGATTATAAACCCATTCATTTGCATTTTCCGATAAATATAAACATAGGTCAATCCGTTATCCCGGTGCATTTTTTGTGCGAAACGCTGGCTTATTTTGTTGGTTACCGGTATTACCTTTATTTGCGAAAGCGCCATCACGACCCCATTAGCGATGAACATCGTCTACTCATTTTTATAGGTGCCGCCGTCGGTGCTTTTTTAGGATCACATATTTTAGGGGTTCTCGAAAATCCGCCAAAACTCCGTGATGCCAACTGGATATATTTTATGGGTAACACTACTATCATTGGTGGTTTACTCGGCGGACTCTTGGGAGTTGAACTGGTTAAAAAGCAGATAGGGGTTAAGGCCTCCTCGGGCGATTTAATGGTGTACCCCATCATCCTGAGTATGGTGATTGGCCGGATGGGTTGCTTTTTGGCAGGGCTCGAAGATGGTACCTATGGCATTGCCAGCAATTTGCCCTGGGCTATTAATTTTGGCGATGGCATTTACCGGCATCCTACTAATTTGTATGAGATTCTTTTTTGGTTATTGCTAGGGCTTTCGTTAAAGCTTTTCGAAAAAAAGCATGAATTAGCTAATGGTTTTCGCTTTAAATTAATGATGGTAGCATACCTGAGCTTCCGTTTTTTTATTGAGTTTATCAAGCCCGCTTATTTTTTTAACTTCGGGTTATCGGTTTTACAATTGGCCAGTTTGGCCGGATTAGCCTATTATTACAAAATATTCATCTATCCTTCAAAAATATCAAAAACCTATGCCTGAACGCCCGTATATCTACTATGATTTCACTATCAGCATATGCTCCACCTGCCTAAGGCGGGTAGACGCCAAGATTGTTTTTGAGGATGATAATGTATACATGCTCAAAAACTGCCGCCATCATGGCCCCGAAAAAGTGTTGATAGCCACGGATGTTGAGTATTACAAAAACTGCCGCAACTATGCCAAGCGCAGCGAAATGCCGCTTAAGTTTAACTCGGCTACGCATTACGGCTGCCCTTACGATTGTGGTTTGTGCCGCGACCATGAGCAACACTCTTGCCTTACCGTTATTGAGGTTACAGACCGTTGTAATTTAACCTGCCCCACTTGTTATGCCATGTCGTCGCCGCACTATGGTCGGCACCGTACCCTGGCCGAAATTGAGCAGATGCTGGATGTAATTGTAGCTAACGAGGGTGAGCCTGATGTGGTACAACTAAGTGGTGGCGAACCTACCCTGCACCCGCAATTCTTCGAAATACTGGATATTGCCAAGCGCAAGCCTATCAAACACTTGATGGTGAATACTAACGGCGTCCGGATAGCTAAAGATGAGGACTTTGTAAAAAGGCTGGCTGCTTACATGCCCGACTTTGAGATCTACCTGCAATTTGACTCGTTTAAAAAAGAAGCACTCGAAAAACTACGAGGGGTAGACCTTCGCGATGTCAGGGCTAAGGCTATTGCTAATTTAAACAAGTATAACTTATCTACCACGTTAGTAGTAACCTTACAAAAAGGGCTTAATACCGACGAGATAGGGGAGATTATAGAATATGCTTTGCAACAGCGTTGTGTACGTGGGGTAACCTTGCAACCTACACAACAAGCCGGTCGATTGGAAAACTTTGACCCTGCTACCGACCGCTATACACTTACCGAGGTGCGGCAGGCTATTTTAGACCAGACCAGCATTTTCACAGAACAGGATCTGTTGCCCGTGCCCTGTAACCCTGATGCCCTGGTGATGGGTTACGCGTTAAAGGCAGGCGGATGCGTATTCCCGCTTACGCGCATGATTAACCCGGATGATTTGCTCGACAATTCAAAAAACACTATTGTGTATGAACAGGATGAGTTGTTGAAACAGCACCTGTTGCACATGTTTAGTACGGGTAATTCGGTAGATAAGGCACAAGAGCATTTGGCATCCATCATGTGTTGCCTGCCGCAAATTGAGGCGCCCGGTTTGAGTTATGAAAACCTTTTTCGCGTTATCATCATGAATTTTATTGATGCCTATAACTTTGATGTGCGGGCTATCAAAAAGTCGTGCGTTCATATTGTTAATAAAGATATGCAGATCATTCCTTTCGAAACCATGAACCTGTTTTACCGTGATGATAAGGCGGCCTATTTGGAAACCCTACGTAACGAAATTACCGTATGATAACCCCTCCCGAACCTCCAAAGCAAGATAAAAGTAGTAAGATCAATGGAAAGATATTAGGCTACAACTTATTAGCGTTTGTTGCTTATACCGTGCTGGCGGCACTTGCCAATCCTAAAGAAGGCCTAATCCTTTCTTTTTTCATTTCAATAGCACACTTTATAGTTACCATTATTGCAGCACTCATATCAAGGCGTTGGATGTGGTTGCTGGCCGGCGTATTAGTGCTGGTTATCGGTTTCGGAACCTGTGTGAGTAACCTTACTTTGGGTAATATGCATTAATGATTGTGTCGTCGAAAGACATCTAAAACCTGCAAAGCAGTTCGGTGTGTAAGTTTACATTGGAGTTTTTTGCGTATTTCACAAATCGTTCATGGTCAACATCATACTTAAATTTCTATTTCTCCTCATCTCAACCAAAAAAAGATTTTTAACCGCTTGAAAATCAAAAAATAAGTGCTTACTTTTGCAGACCCGAAAACCGGGTTAAAAAGAAGTAAAACAAAAAGGAAGAAATGCCTACTATTCAACAATTAGTTAGAAAAGGTAGAGTAGCTCTGGAGGATAAGAGTAAATCCCCAGCGTTGGACAGCTGTCCACAGCGAAGAGGCGTGTGTACCCGTGTATACACCACTACCCCTAAAAAACCAAACTCAGCAATGCGTAAAGTGGCCCGTGTGCGCCTTACTAACGGTAAAGAGGTGAATGCCTACATTCCGGGTGAAGGTCACAACTTACAGGAGCACTCTATCGTGTTAATCCGTGGCGGCAGGGTAAAAGATTTACCAGGTGTTCGTTACCACATCATCCGTGGTGCGTTGGATACTTCAGGTGTTAACGGCCGTAATCAGCGTCGTTCTAAATATGGTACTAAGCGTCCTAAACCAGGTCAGCCGGCAGCAGCAGCTAAAGGTGCACCAGCTAAAGGCAAAAAGAAATAATTAAAGGAGGATAGTAACAATGAGAAAGTCAAAACCGAAAAAAAGAATCCTTCTTCCTGATCCAAGATTTAATGATGTTTTGGTAACCAGGTTCGTAAATAACATGATGTATGATGGTAAAAAATCTACCGCATACAGCATTTTCTATAACGCTGTTGATATCGTTGAGAAAAAAATCAACGAAAGCGGCTTAGATACCTGGAAAAAAGCATTGAACAATGTTATGCCTGCTGTTGAAGTTAAATCTCGTCGTGTGGGTGGTGCTAACTTCCAGGTTCCAACTGAGGTTCGTCCGGAGCGTAAAATTGCTTTAGGTATGAAATGGTTAATCAGCTATGCTCGTCGTCGTGGTGAAAAAACCATGATGGAGAAATTAGCAGGCGAAATCATCTCTGCTTCAAAAGGTGAAGGCGCTGCCGTTAAGAAAAAAGAAGATACGCACAAAATGGCTGAAGCCAATAAGGCGTTCTCACATTTCAGATTCTAATTAGTGAATGAGTGAATTTTGAATGAGTGAATGAGTGAATAACAGAGCGGGTATAAATACTCACTCATTCACTCACTCACTCATTCACTCAATAAAAACACAAATGTCAAGAGATCTTAAATATACAAGAAACATTGGTATTGCCGCTCACATTGATGCTGGTAAAACCACTACAACCGAACGTATACTTTACTATGCTGGTGTAAGCCACAAAATTGGTGAGGTACACGAAGGTGCTGCTACCATGGACTGGATGGCGCAGGAGCAGGAGCGTGGTATTACCATCACTTCGGCTGCTACTACCGTATTCTGGAACTACCGTGGCGACAAATACCAGGTAAACGTAATTGACACTCCCGGACACGTTGACTTTACCGTAGAGGTAAACCGTTCATTGCGTGTACTGGATGGTCTGGTTTTCCTGTTCTCGGCCGTTGACGGTGTTGAGCCTCAGTCAGAAACTAACTGGCGTTTGGCTAACAACTACAACGTACCTCGTATCGGTTTCGTTAACAAAATGGACCGTTCGGGTGCTGACTTCTTGAAAGTTGTTAAGCAAGTACGTGACATGCTGGGTAGCCACGCGGTGCCTCTGCAAATCCCTATCGGTGCTGAAGATAACTTTAAAGGTGTGGTTGACTTAATCAACTTCCGTGGTGTGGTTTGGAACGAGCACGATAAAGGTATGACCTTTACCGAAGTGCCAATCCCTGACGATTTGGTTGACGAGGCTAACGAGTGGAGAGAAAAATTACTGGAAGCTGTTGCTGAGTTTGACGATACGTTAATGGAGAAATTCTTTGACGATCCGACCACCATCACCGAGCGCGAAGTATTGGACGCTTTACGTCAGGCTACTTTAGCCGGTAAAATCGTACCGATGACTTGTGGTTCATCTTTCAAAAACAAAGGTGTGCAAACCATGCTTGATTACGTAATGGAGTTACTGCCTTCACCAATTGATTCAAAAGGTGTTGTGGGTACAAACCCTGATACCGGCGAAGAGGTATTAGTAAAACCAGACGTAAAAGAGCCGTTTGCAGCTTTAGCGTTTAAAATTGCAACCGACCCGTTTGTTGGTCGTTTATGTTTTATCCGCGTATATGCAGGGAACCTTGATGCTGGTTCGTATGTGCATAACATGCGTTCTGACAACAAAGAGCGTATCTCTCGTATATTCCAGATGCATGCTAACAAGCAAAACCCAATCCCTAACGTAGGTGCCGGTGATATTGCTGCGGTAGTAGGCTTTAAGGATATTAAAACTGGTGATACTCTTTGCGACGAGAAAAACAAAATCGTTCTGGAGTCAATGGTATTCCCTGAGCCGGTTATCGGTTTAGCTATTGAGCCTAAAACTCAGGCCGACGTTGATAAACTGGGTATGGCTTTAGGTAAATTAGCAGAAGAGGATCCAACCTTCCGTGTAAACTCTGACGAAGAAACCGGCCAGACTGTAATTTCAGGTATGGGCGAGCTTCACTTGGATATTATTATGGACCGCTTAAAACGTGAGTTTAAAGTGGAAGTAAACCAAGGTGCTCCCCAGGTAGCTTACAAAGAGTCTATCACTGGTACAGTTCAGCACCGTGAAACTTATAAGAAACAAACTGGTGGTCGCGGTAAATTTGCCGATATCCAGGTGGTTCTTTCTCCGGCTGACGATAACAAAGAAGGCTTACAGTTTGTAAACGAAATCACTGGTGGTTCAATTCCTCGCGAGTTTATCCCATCTGTTGAAAAAGGTTTTGCTGCTGCTATGGCTAATGGTGTATTAGCGGGCTTCCCGTTAACCAGCTTAAAAGTTAGGTTAATTGATGGTTCGTTCCACGCTGTCGATTCGGACGCATTATCTTTCGAGATTGCTGCCCGTTCGGCTTACCGCGAAGCATTGCCAAAATGTAGACCAGTATTACTGGAGCCAATCATGAAAATCGAGATCTTAACCCCTGAAGAAAACATGGGTGATGTTATCGGTGACATGAACCGTCGTCGTGGCCAATTGCAAGGTATGGACAGCCGTAACGGTGCACAGGTAATTAAAGCGATGGTGCCACTTTCTGAGATGTTTGGTTACGTAACTCAATTACGTACTATCACTTCAGGTCGTGCTACTTCAACTATGGAATTTGATCATTACGAAGAAGCTCCTCGTAACGTTCAGGAAGAAGTAGTTGCTAAAGCTAAAGGCAAAAAAACTGCTACTGCATAAGTAACACCATAACTTACTGATGGCTGTTTAACGGCCGTCAGTAAGTTTATAAAATAAACTGCCTGCTGTAGTGAATAGCTCTTACAACAGGTTTAATTTAAAAACAAAATGAGCCAAAGAATCAGAATTAAACTGAAATCTTACGACTACAACTTAGTTGACAAATCAGCTGAGAAAATCGTAAAAACTGTAAAGCCAACCGGCGCTGTAGTAAGCGGACCGCTTCCTTTACCTACTGAAAAGAAAATCTTTACTGTATTACGTTCACCACACGTAAACAAAAAAGCACGTGAGCAATTCCAATTGTGCAGCTACAAACGTTTGCTGGACATTTACAGCTCAAACTCTAAAACTGTAGACGCTTTGATGAAGCTTGAATTACCAAGCGGTGTTGAAGTTGAAATCAAAGTGTGAGTTTCTGATTTCAGATATAATACTAACAACAAAGGCTATCCGTTTTGGATAGCCTTTGTTGTTTTATTTGAGTTAATAACAAACCCCTTAAGAATTGCTTAAGGGGTTTGTTATTTTTAATTTAGCTTCTGCCTAAAAGCTCATCAAGCTTATTACGCTCGGTTTGCAGTTCACGGGCAAGCTTCTTTTCTTTCTCGTTAGCTTTTACTTTGTAAGCTTTGTATTCCTCGTCAAGCTCCTCGTAAAGCTTAATGCGGTATTTAGCCTCACGGCGTGCGCTGCCAGAGCTCAGTAGTACTACCGTTGTTACGGCACCAAACGCTATTACAAGTCCCCACATAATGGTGTTATAGGTGGTTTTGTTAACGGCTATACCGGCCAAGCTAATAGCATCGGCTTTGGCATTCGACTCGTTAAGGCTTTGCTCTTTGGCGGTCACGTCAAATTGTAAATCTTGTACGGCTTTACCCTGAGTAGATAGCTTTTGTTGCAGTTCTCTTGATTTCTTACGTTCGGCCCGCAAAGTATCCATCACGTTTTTGTAAAAGGCAGATAGGGGCGGGCGCTGATAATTATACACTTTGGTAGTTAAATACTGATACTGTCCGCTCAGGCTTTTATCTGTATTTACCGGCGCAGCACCGGGTTGCTGGGCTCCGGGTCTAATAGCTGACCTGATTACAGCAGGAGTTCTCACCGTGGGTTTTGCGCTGTCTTGCGCCGTTGCCGTTTGCAGGCTCGTTGCTGATAAAATCAGTGCAAAAGCACTCATGATATACCTGTTCTTCATAATACCAAAGTAAATAATAGATGCAAAAATCAATTAACCAAGCCGCTAATTAGTTGCATAACAGCAGCTAAGCATAACAAAGTTGGTTTATAAGCTTAAAAACGAATATAGGGTAAGCGCACGTAATTTACCAAACCATATTTATATTAGCGGTCATGAACATCGGAATTATTGGTTTGGGCGATATGGGTAGAGTGTATGCCAAGGCTTTTGCCAAGGCTGGCTATACCGTTTGCGGTTGCGATTTGCCGCAAAATTTTGAGGCATTACAAGCAGACCTAACGCCCTATCATATCCGTGTATTAGAAGATGGCAAGCAAGTGGCTCGTGTCAGCGATCTGTTGATCTACTCAGTCGAGGCAGAGCATATGGAAAAAGTGGTGGCCGAAACTTCGGGCTCTATTAAATACGGCGCTATTGTAGCCGGGCAAACTTCGGTAAAACATCCAGAGATCGCCATATTTAATAAGTACCTGCCTGCCGATGTTCAGATAGTCACCTTTCATGCTATGCATGGTGGAGCATTTGAACCTGCCGGACAGAACTTAGTACTTATCCCTTACCGTACCGATAAGCAAGCGTACCAACGCATGTACGATTTGTTTATGGCCGTGGGCTCGAGTATTGTAGAACTACCCGATTATCATGAACATGACCAGATTGTTGCCGATACTCAAGCGGTAACTCATGTAGGTTTCGAGAGTATGGGAACAGCATGGGCCTCAGCCGGTTTCTTTCCGTGGGAAAACGCATCTTACTTGGGTGGGATAGACAACGTCAAAATATTAATTACACTCCGGATATTTAGTTATAAGGCCCACGTGTATGCCGGTTTAGCAATTCTGAACCCGTATGCCCGGCAGCAGGTAAAACGCTATGCGCAGTCAGAATCAGAATTATTTAAGCTGATGATCAGGGAAGATGAAAACGCTTTCAGGCAACGATTGTATAAAGCACGTGACTTCGTCTTTCATGAAAGCAGAGAGCCAATAGTGCTTAACGATACTGTAATGGAAGAGTTTGCTTTTCATGGTAATGAACAGGAACGAAAACCCAACTCGCATTTAAGTATATTAAGCATGGTAGATGCGTGGCATCATTTGGGAGTTAATCCTTACGATAACCTGATTGGCCAAACGCCACCATTCCGACTGCGGTTAGGAATTGCCGAATACCTGTTTAAGAATGAAGAACTGCTGGAAGAGTCCATAAAAACAGCTATTTATGATAAATCTATTCGTGGCGATGATCTGGAGTTCCACTCTGCTGTAAGGGAATGGTCGTCTATCATTAATTATGGTGACATGGAAGGCTACAAGAAGCATTTTAACCAGGTACAGGCGTTTTTCGGAGATCGGTTGCAGGAGGGGCAAAAGCAGAGCGCAGATATGATTCGCCAGCTGATGAAAAAGTAGTAATCAGAGGCACAAAATGGCCAATAAAGAGCAAGTTTTTCGACGCATTTTATCATGTTGCGCCGTCATCAGAATATCATTTCAAAACATCAGCGAAAAAAGTATCTATTTCCGCTGATAATCAATGTTAAAAACTATCAAAAATAATTCCGTAACTATTTGACACATAATTAAAAATTCCTATCTTTGCCGTCCCTTAAACCGGGAAAATTGCCTTGAACGAAGCCCTACTGCTTCGATGGGCAGAATTAATTAAATAAGAAAATGTCAGGAATTATTGGAAAAAAGGTAGGAATGACCAGCATTTTCGATGAGGCGGGGAAAAACATTCCCTGTACGGTAATCGAGGCTGGACCTTGCGTGGTTACTCACGTTAAGTCTGTTGATACAGACGGTTATGCGGCTGTTCAGCTTGCATACGATGAGCAAAAAGAGAAAAACACTCCAGCTCCCTTAAAAGGCCATTTCCAGAAAGCCGGTACTACGCCAAAGCGTAAACTGGTTGAGTTCACAACTTTCGAAGATCAAAAAAGTCTGGGCGACACTGTTGCGGTAGACATTTTTGCTGTTGGAGACTTTGTGGATGTGGTTGGTACTTCAAAAGGTAAAGGCTTTCAAGGTGTGGTAAAGCGTCATGGTTTTGGCGGTGTGGGTATGCAAACTCACGGTCAGCACAACCGTTTACGCGCTCCGGGTTCACTGGGTGCTTCGTCTTGGCCTTCACGCGTATTTAAAGGTATGCGCATGGCTGGTCAGACCGGTAACTCACGTGTAAAGGTGCAAAACCTTGAAGTGGTTAAAGTGTTCGCCGAGCAAAATTTGCTGGTGGTTAAAGGTTCCATCCCAGGAGCTAAGGGTTCATTCGTAATCGTGGATAAATAAGATGGAAGTTAATGTATTAAATGTATCAGGTCAGCAAACAGGTGCCAAGGTGCAGCTTCCTGATTCGGTTTTCGGTATCGAACCTAACGATCACGCAATTTATCTTGATGTTAAACAGTTTTTAGCTAACCAACGTCAGGGTACACACAAATCAAAACAGCGTAACGAAATTGCAGGTTCAACCCGCAAATTGCATAAACAAAAAGGGACTGGTGGCGCCCGTGCGGGTAGCATCAAATCGCCTTTGTTTAACGGTGGTGGCCGCGTTTTCGGTCCGCAACCACGTGATTACAGCTTTAAGTTAAACAAAAAGCTTAAGCAATTAGCACGTAAATCAGCGCTTACTTACAAAGCTCAGGATGATAGCATTGTAGTATTAGAAGACTTTACTTTCGATACTATCAAAACTAAAAACTACATCAAGTTAGTAGCTGATTTAAACATCGCCAATGAGAAAACTCTTTTGGTGCTGCCTGCTGCCAACAGCAATATTTATTTATCAAGCAGAAACATAAAGAAAGCTAAAGTTATCACTGCTGATCAGTTAAGCACTTATGACGTGTTAAACGCTGGCAAGCTTTTATTAACTGCAGGTTCTGTTAAAACTTTGGAGGAAGCATTCGCTAAGTAATTATGGAAATTTTAAAGAAACCTTTACTTACTGAAAAAGTATCTCTGCTGACAGAGAAACTTAATCGTTATGCTTTTAAAGTTGATACCAGAGCGAATAAAATTCAGATCAAATCAGCAGTAGAAGCAATGTACGGTGTTACTGTTACCGCAGTAAATACCATGAAATATGCCGGCAAATTGAAGAGCCGCTACACTAAAGCAGGTACTGTAACCGGGAGGCCAGCTGCTTTCAAGAAAGCGATCATCACTTTAAAGGATGGTGAAACAATAGATTTTTATAGCACAATTTAAAGAGACATGGCAGTTAAAAGATTTAAACCGGTAACCCCGGGTACCCGCTTCCGGGTAGGCGCTGACTACTCTGATGTAACTACCAACGTTCCTGAAAAATCATTGGTTGTATCGCACAAAAAATCGGGCGGACGTAACAATACCGGTAAAATGACTATGCGTTATATCGGTGGTGGTCACAAAAAGTCATACCGCTTGATTGACTTCAAACGTGATAAATTTGAGATCCCTGCAGTAGTTGCTACTATTGAGTATGATCCAAACCGTTCAGCTCGTATTGCCCTGCTGCACTATGCAGATGGCGAGAAAAGATATATGATCGCTCCTGAAGGCCTGACTGTAGGTCAAACTGTTCTTTCTGGTGCAGGTTCTCCTCCTGAAGTTGGAAACACCTTACCATTAAAAAACATCCCTTTAGGTTCTATCATCCACAACATCGAACTTAATCCTGGTCAGGGTGGTACTATCGCTCGTTCGGCCGGTACATACGCTCAGTTGTCGGCACGTGATGGCAAATATGCTATCATCAAGTTGCCTTCAGGCGAAACCCGCATGATCCTGTCAACCTGTTTAGCAACTATCGGTACTGTATCAAACGCTGAGAAAGCGAATGAGGTATTAGGTAAAGCTGGTCGTAAGCGTTGGTTAGGTGTACGTCCGAGAGTACGTGGTGTAGCTATGAACCCTGTCGATCACCCTATGGGTGGTGGTGAAGGCCGTTCATCTGGTGGTCACCCACGTTCACGCAAAGGTTTATTGGCTAAAGGCTACAAAACCCGCGACAAAAAGAAAACATCTGATCGTTATATCATAGAAAGAAGGAAGAAATAATGGCACGTTCGATTAAAAAAGGCCCTTATATTGATCATAACCTGGACAAAAAAGTACAGGTATTAAATGACTCAAATAAGAAATCAGTTGTTAAAACATGGTCACGTCGTTCCATGATCTCTCCTGATTTCGTTGGTCATACATTTGCAGTACACAACGGTAACAAGTTTATCCCTGTGTATGTAACAGAAAACATGGTTGGTCACAAGCTAGGAGAGTTTGCCCCAACTCGTACATTCCGTGGTCACGCAGAAAAGAAAAAATAACAGGTAATGGAAGCAACAACAAAAATTAAAAAGTCTGTATTAATCAGACAACGCAAAGAGCAAGAGAAAGCTCAGCAAGGAGGAGCTTCTGTTGCCAAGTTGCAAAACTGCCCTACTTCGCCTCGTAAGATGCGTTTAGTGGTTGATTTGATTCGCGGTGAACAAGTGGAAAAAGCACTGTATATTTTAAAGTATACTAATAAAGAAGCCGCTATCCGTGTTGAAAAGTTATTACTCTCAGCTATTAAAAACTGGGAAGCTAAAAACGAAGGCAAACGCGTTGAAGACAGCGAATTATATGTAAAAGAAGTATCAGTTGGTGGTGGCCGTCAATTAAAAAGATTGCGTCCGGCTCCTCAGGGCCGCGGATACCGTATCCGTAAACGCTCTAACCACGTTACTTTAATTGTAGGTAGCAAAACCGAAATCAACTAAATACAATGGGACAAAAAGCACATCCAATAGGTAACCGTTTAGGAATCATCAGAGGCTGGGATTCTAATTGGTTCGGTGGCAACAACTACTCCGATAAATTAGTTGAGGACGAAAAAATCCGCAAATACCTTTCAGTACGTATCGCTAAAGGCGGTGTGTCTAAAGTAGTAATTGAGCGTACTTTAAAACGTATCACTGTAACTATCCACACTGCCCGTCCGGGTATCGTGATTGGTAAAGGTGGTCAGGAAGTTGATAAAATTAAAGAAGAGCTTAAAAAGCTGACTAAAAAAGATGTTCAGATCAACATCTTCGAGATCAAACGTCCTGAACTGGATGCTCAGTTAGTTGCAGAAAGCGTAGCTAAACAATTAGAGGCTCGTATCTCTTTCCGTCGCGCTATGAAAACCACTATTGCATCAACCATGCGTATGGGTGCAGAAGGTATCAAAATTATGACTTCTGGTCGTTTAGGTGGTGCTGAGATGGCACGTACCGAACAGTACAAAGAAGGAAGAATTCCTCTGCATACTTTCCGCGCTGACATCGATTATGCATTAGGTGAAGCGTTAACTACCTATGGCAAAATCGGCGTAAAAGTTTGGATTTGTAAAGGTGAGGTTTACGGTAAACGTGATCTGTCTCCAAACATCGGTTCTACCAGCAGCGCAAGCGGCAGAGGCGGACGTCCGGAAGGCGCTGCAGGCTTCGGCAACGAGCGTGGCGGTAACGATCGCAGAGGTGGTGGCGACCGTCGTCAAGGTGGCGGTGGTGATCGCAGAGGCGGTAACAACAACCAGCGCGGTGGTGGCCAGGGTGGTAACCGTCCAGGCGGCCAAAACCGTCAGGGTGGTGGCAACCGTCCAGGTGGCCAGGGCCGTCCCGGAGGAAACAGATAATTAATCAAAGTCGAGACAGACATCGTTTAGATATAATAAGCTAATAAAATGCTACAGCCAAAAAGAACGAAGTTCAGAAAGATGCAAAAAGGCAGAATGAAAGGTGCCGCTACCCGCGGTGCTGAGCTTTCATTCGGATCTTTCGGTATAAAATCACTCGAGCCGGCCTGGATTACCAGCCGCCAGATCGAGGCTGCCCGTA
Source organism: uncultured Mucilaginibacter sp. (assembly GCA_913775265.1). Classification (GTDB taxonomy): domain Bacteria; phylum Bacteroidota; class Bacteroidia; order Sphingobacteriales; family Sphingobacteriaceae; genus Mucilaginibacter. The sequence goes on from CAJYJH010000070.1 coordinate 21,579, forward strand.
TCGCTGTAACACGTTTTATGAAACGTGAAGGACAAGTTTGGATCAGGATTTTCCCTGACAAACCTGTAACTAAAAAACCAGCAGAGGTACGTATGGGTAAAGGTAAGGGTGCTCCTGAGTACTGGGTTGCGGTAGTACGCCCTGGTAGAATCATCTTCGAAGCAGAAGGTGTGCCATTAGAAGTTGCTAAAGAAGCACTTCGTCTGGCTGCTCAGAAATTGCCTGTTCAAACCAAATTTATTGTACGTAGGGATTACGTAGAAGCATAGTAAGATTACAGGTTGTAAGTTGTGGGTTGCTTTAACAAGCTTACAACCTGTAACCTGAAGGTATAATTAAAATTAGAAAGCGTGATGTAAGCATCCAACTTACCTCTCACCTTGATGTAAATTCACAAAAATGAAAAGCTCAGAAATATCAGCGCTGTCAACTGAAGAGTTAGTTGCAAGAATTAGCGAGGAGAAAACTAATCTTACCAAACTGAAATTTGCTCACGCAGTTTCGGCTATTGAGAACCCTATCCGCATTAAAAACGTGCGTAAGGAAGTTGCTCGTTTAAACACTGAATTAACCAAGCGCAAAGCGGCGTCAGCTTCTGAACAGCAATAATTAAAGCGTCGAAACAAATGGAAAGAAATTTAAGAAAAACCCGTACCGGACTGGTAGTAAGCAACAAGATGGACAAATCCATCGTAGTTGCCGTAGAGCGGAAAGTAAAACACCCCATCTATGGTAAGTTCGTAAACAAAACTGCCAAGTTCATGGCTCATGACGAAGCTAATACCTGTGGTATTGGTGATACCGTATTGATTATGGAAACTCGCCCTTTGAGCAAAAATAAAAACTGGAGATTAGTTCAAATTTTAGAAAGGGCTAAATAAGATGGTACAACAGGAATCGAGATTAACTGTAGCTGATAACAGCGGCGCTAAAGAAGTGTTGGTTATCCGCGTATTAGGCGGTACAGCAAAACGCTATGCCTCTGTTGGCGATAAAATTGTAGTAACTGTTAAAAGCGCTTTGCCATCAGGCAACGTAAAAAAAGGTACTGTATCTAAAGCCGTAGTTGTAAGAACCAAAAAAGAGGTACGCCGCAAAGATGGTTCTTATATCCGTTTCGACGATAATGCTGCTGTTCTGTTAAACAACCAGGATGAGCCCAGAGGTACACGTATCTTCGGTCCGGTAGCAAGAGAGTTACGCGAGAAACAATTCATGAAAATTGTATCATTAGCACCGGAGGTATTGTAACATGGAAAACAAAAAAGTAAAATTAAAGATCCGTAAAGGTGACTTGGTTAAAGTTATCGCCGGCGATTCAAAAGGCCAGCAAGGTAAAGTAACTGAGATTATCGTTGATAAAAACCGTGCAGTGGTTGAAGGTGTGAACATGATTTCAAAACACACTAAACCAAATGCAGCCAACCCTAACGGTGGCATCGTAAAAAAAGAAGCTGCTATTCATATTTCCAACCTGGCGTTGGTTGATCCTAAATCAGGTGAAACTACCCGCGTTGGCCGTAAAAAGAATGATGCAGGCAAATTGGTTAGAGTAGCAAAAAAATCAGGGGAGGAAATTAAATAATGTCTTACGTTCCAAGATTAAAATCCAAATACAAAGACGAGATCCGCACCGCTCTGAAAGATAAATTTCAGTACAAAAGCGTAATGCAGGTTCCGAAGCTGGAAAAAATTGCAATCAACCAGGGTGTTGGCGCAGCTACTACTGATAAAAAACTGATCGATACTACCATTGCTGAATTGGCAACTATTACCGGTCAAAAACCAGTAGCTTCAAAATCTAAAAAAGATATCTCTAACTTTAAGTTACGTAAAGGTATGCCGGTAGGTGTACGCGTTACTTTACGTGACAACAATATGTACGAGTTTTTAGATCGTTTGATCGCTGTTGCTCTTCCACGTATCCGCGACTTCAAAGGTATCAACGATAAGGGCTTTGATGGTAAAGGTAACTACACCTTAGGTATCACTGAGCAAATCATCTTCCCTGAGATTAATATTGACAAAATCAATAAAATCCAAGGTATGGATATTACCTTTGTAACTTCTGCAACAAATGATGTTGAGGCATTAGAGTTGTTGAAACAATTTGGTTTACCTTTTAAAAATCAAAATACTAACAATGGCTAAAGAAGGTGTAAAAGCACGTGAAGTAAAACGCGCTAAATTAGTGGCCCGGTATGCCGAGAAAAGAGCTGCCCTTAAAGCCGCTGGTGATTACGAAGCATTAGACAAACTGCCTAAAGCTGCATCACCTGTTAAATTGCATAACCGTTGCAAGCTTACCGGTCGTCCTCGCGGTTACATGCGTCAGTTTGGTATTTCACGTGTTACATTCCGTGAAATGGCACTTGCGGGTAAGATCCCGGGAGTGAAAAAAGCAAGCTGGTAATACAGCATAATTACAGGTATTAAATTGCCGGTTGCAGGTTGAGAATTAAATTCTTACCTTTGCGGCCGGCAATTCGTAAATATAGACCTGCAATTGCTAAAATTAATTTTTTAACCGATGGAAGGTCGTCGTTGGGAAAACGAAGGAAACCGCCATCACAAATTTCAATAATGAATACAGATCCAATCGCAGATTATCTTACCAGAGTAAGGAATGCTATTAAGGCCAACCAAAGGGTTGTTGAAATTCCTGCATCAAATCTGAAAAAGGAAATCACTAAGGTGCTTTTCGACAAAGGTTACATCGCAAACTACAAGTTTGAAGACAATGGTCCTCAAGGCAACATTAAAGTAGCTTTGAAGTACCACGCTGTAACTAAAATTCCAGCTATTCGCACATTAACCCGTGTGAGCAAGCCAGGTTTGAGAAAATATGCAGGTGCAGACACTATGCCACGCGTATTAAATGGCTTGGGCATTGCTATCCTGTCAACTTCAAAAGGAGTAATGACTGATAAAGAAGCCCGTCAGCAAAACATCGGTGGCGAAGTTTTATGCTTTGTTTATTAATCGCAACGAGGAATTAAAGAAATGTCAAGAGTAGGAAAAGCCCCAATTACTATCCCTTCAGGTGTAACTGTTACTGTTAGCGATGCTAACGTAATTAAAGTTGCCGGTCCGAAAGGAACACTTGAACAAGCGATAGACAGTGATATTACTGTATCACAAGAAGACGGTGTGTTAACCGTTGTTCGTCCAACAGATCAAAAACGTCATAAGGCATTACACGGTCTGTATCGTGCATTAATCAATAATATGGTTGTAGGTGTAACCACTGGTTACAAACTAGAGCAAGAGTTGGTTGGTGTAGGTTACCGTGCCACTAACACAGGTAATACATTAGATTTAGTGCTGGGTTATTCTCACCACTATGTATTTGAGTTACCACAAGAAATTAAAGTATCCACTACTGCTGAAAAAGGTAAAAACCCAACCATCATCCTGGAGTCAATCGACAAACAGTTAATCGGTCAGGTTGCAGCCAAAATCCGCTCACTGCGTGCTCCGGAGCCATACAAAGGTAAAGGTATCAAGTTTGTTGGCGAGGTGTTAAGAAGAAAAGCAGGTAAATCAGCATCTAAAAAATAATCGTCATGACAGGTAAATTATCAAGAAGAGACAAAATCAAAAAAGGAATCAGAAAGCGTCTTTCAGGTTCTGCAGAACGTCCGCGCTTGTCAGTGTTTAGAAGCAACAAAGGCATCTATGCACAGATTATTGACGATGTAGCCGGCAAAACATTGGTATCAGCTTCATCTTTATCTAAAGATTTTGGCGCTACCGGTTCAAAAGGCGAACAATCAGTTGCTGTAGGTAAACTTATTGCTGAGAAAGCAAAAGCTGCCGGTATCAACGCTGTAGTGTTTGATAGAAATGGATACTTGTACCACGGCCGCATTAAGCAACTGGCTGAAGGTGCACGTGAAGGTGGATTACAATTTTAACCGTAACGAGTAATGTCAACAATAAATATTAAAAGAGTAAAAACAAGCGAGATCGAATTAAAAGATCGCTTGGTTAGCATACAACGTGTTGCCAAAGTAACCAAAGGTGGCCGTACTTTCAGCTTCTCGGCCATTGTGGTTGTAGGAGACGAAAACGGTGTAGTTGGTTACGGTTTAGGTAAAGCAAAAGAGGTTACCGAAGCTATCGCTAAAGGTATCGATGATGCTAAGAAAAACCTGGTAAAAGTGCCTATCATCAACGGTACTGTGCCTCACGAGCAAATTGGTAAATTTTCTGGTGGTTTTGTTTTCATCAAACCTGCTGCTAACGGTACCGGTGTTATTGCCGGTGGTGCGATGCGTGCCGTTTTAGAGTCTGCCGGCGTTCATAACGTATTGGCTAAATCAAAAGGTTCGTCAAACCCGCATAACGTGGTTAAGGCCACTGTATCTGCATTAGCTCAATTGCGTGATGCTTATACTGTAGCTCAGCACCGTGGTATTAACTTAGGTAAAGTATTTAACGGATAATCAGTCATGGCGAAAATCAAAATAACTCAGATTAAGAGCGTGATCGATAGAAGCGAGCGCCAGAAAAAAACCATCGAAGCTTTAGGTTTAAAGAAAATTAACCATAGCGTTGAAGTGGAAGCTAATCCTGCAATCATTGGCATGATTAGAAAAGTTAATCATTTGGTAGCAGTAGAAAACATTTAATGTTATGAATTTAAGTAATCTTAAACCTGCAGAAGGTTCTACTAAAAATAGAAAAAGAATAGGCCGTGGTACAGGTTCTGGCCGTGGCGGTACGTCGACCCGTGGTCACAAAGGTGCCGGTTCACGTTCAGGAACTTCAACCAAAGTTGGTTTTGAAGGCGGACAGATGCCATTACAACGTCGTGTACCTAAGGTAGGTTTTAAAAACCCTAACCGTGTTGAGTACAACGGCATCAACCTGGATACTTTACAGCAATTAGCTGATACGTATTCAGTATCAACAATTAACTTTGATACCATGAAAGAACATGGTTTAGTGTCAAAGAACGACTTAGTTAAAATTTTAGGTCGTGGTACGCTGACTGCTAAATTAGATGTTCAGGCACATGCGTTTTCTGCAACTGCTCAACAAGCTATTGAAGCAGCTGGCGGTTCAATTGTTAAGCTGTAATTTTCAATGAAAAATTTTTTCACCACATTATCCAATATTTGGAAAATTGAGGACTTAAGAGTGCGTATTATAAACACACTCTTATTTCTTTTAATCTACCGCGTAGGTTCTTACGTGGCTTTACCTGGTGTTGATGCAAACGTTTTAAACAATCAGGCGTCGAAAGAAGGCCTGTTAGGTTTATTAAACATGTTTGCAGGCGGTTCATTCTCCCGCGCTTCTATTTTTGCGTTAGGTGTGATGCCCTATATTTCTGCTTCTATCGTGGTGCAGTTGTTGGGTATTGCGGTTCCTTACTTTGCAAAATTACAGAAGGAAGGTGAGAGCGGTCGTAGCAAGATCAACCAGTGGACCCGTTATCTGACTATTGCTATCACTATGGCTCAGGCTGTAGGTTACGTACGGTCGCAAATCACCCCTAACGCTATCAACCCGGCTTTAGGTTCTGGCTTATTTACTTTAAGTTCGATATTTGTATTAACCGCAGGTACATTATTTGTGATGTGGCTGGGTGAAAAAATTACCGACAAAGGTATTGGTAACGGTATCTCTTTAATCATCATGGTAGGTATTATCGCTCAGTTACCTGCTGCCATCATCGATGAGTTTAGCTCACGTGTAAGCGGCACTAATGCAAGTGGTGGCCCGTTGGTGTTTATTGTTGAGATGTTAGCTTTGGTAGGCGTAATCATGTTTACTATATTAGTGGTGCAAGGTACACGTAAAATTGCGGTACAATATGCTAAACGTATAGTAGGTAATAAGCAATACGGCGGTGTAAGACAGTATATTCCTCTAAAGGTAAACGCTGCAGGTGTAATGCCTATCATTTTCGCTCAGGCGTTGATGTTCATCCCGGCTACTATTTCTTCTTTCTTTCCAAGTATAGCTTCTAACAGTGTGCTAATCTCATTGTCAAGCTACACCTCTTGGTTACACAATTTGGTGTTTGCTATCCTGATTATTCTGTTCACGTATTTTTATACAGCGATTACGGTTAATCCGAAGCAAATGTCTGATGACATGAAAAAGAATGGTGGATTTATTCCCGGTGTTGCCCCTGGTAACGCTACGTCAGAGTTTATTGACGCGGTTATTTCACGCATCACTCTGCCTGGATCAATTTTTCTGGCTATTATTGCTATCATCCCTGCATTAGCTAATATCTTCCATATCAACAGCCAGTTTGCCCGTTTCTTTGGTGGTACATCATTGATCATCTTAGTAGGTGTTGTATTAGACACCTTACAGCAAATTGAAAGTCATTTGTTAATGCGTCATTACGACGGTTTAATGAAAACCGGAAGAGTTAAAGGTCGTACAGCTGTTCCGACAGCTGCAGGTACTGTACCTCCGGCCATTTAAATTTATAATGTCTAAGATAATATATAAGACAGCAGAGGAAATTGAACTGATACGTCAAAGCGCCCAGTTAGTGTCTAAAACACTTGGCGAGGTTGCTAAGATAGTTAAGCCTGGTGTTAAAACCATTGAATTAGACCGGTTAGCCGAAACCTTCATCCGTGACAACGGAGGGGTTCCGGCTTTCCTCAATTTTCATGGGTTTCCTTACTCACTCTGTATCTCTCCAAACGATCAAGTAGTACACGGATTTCCGGGTGAGCACGTGCTTACCGAAGGAGATTTGATCTCTGTAGACTGCGGCGTTGTCCTGAACGGTTTTTACGGCGACTCAGCCTACACCTTTGCCATTGGCGAAGTTAGTGATGAGGTTAAGTCGTTAATGCGTGTAACGCAGGAATGCCTTGTTAAAGGCGTTGAGAAAGCTGTTGTAGGCATGCGTGTAGGCGATATTGGTTTTGCTGTTCAGCAGCACGCCGAGGCTCATGGCTACGGGGTAGTGAAAGAGCTGGTTGGGCATGGAGTAGGAGCTAAGCTGCACGAAAAACCGGAAGTACCTAACTACGGTAAACGTGGTTCGGGCGCCAAATTAGAAGAAGGTATGGTGATCGCTATTGAGCCGATGATTAATGCTGGTAAAGCCGGTGTTAAGTTTTGGAAAGACGGCTGGACCGTATCAACTGTAGACGGCAAAGCGTCAGCGCATTACGAACATACGGTAGCAGTGCGAAAAGGAGTACCAGACGTACTTTCAACATTTTCTTACATTGAAGAAGTTTTAGCAAAAAATAATTAAATATTACAAAAAATATTTATATTTTTGCGTCCCGAATTTGATCGGCATAATTTAGTAATAATCAATAAAATATGGCCAAACAAGCCTCAATTGAACAAGACGGTACTATCAAGGAAGCATTATCTAACGCGATGTTTAGAGTTGAACTGGAGAACGGTCATGAGATTATTGCACACATATCGGGTAAAATGCGTATGCACTACATCAAAATTTTACCTGGCGACAGGGTTAAGTTAGAGATGAGCCCATATGATTTAACCAAAGGCAGAATAACCTACAGATATAAATAACAACATGAAAGTTAGAGCATCCATCAAAAAACGTAGCGCTGATTGCAAAATCATCCGTCGTAAAGGAAAGCTTTTTGTGATTAACAAAAAGAACCCTAAGTACAAACAACGTCAAGGGTAATTAAAAACATCGGAATGATTGTACAACGGTGGCCCAGCCGTTCGGTCATTCACTAAAAAACAACAAACAAATATGGCAAGGATTTCAGGTATTGATTTACCAAGAAACAAAAGAGGCGAGATCGGACTAACCTACATTTATGGTATCGGTCGTTCTACAGCTCAACAAATTTTAGATGACGCTGGTATCCCTTACGATACTAAAGTTCAGGACTGGTCTGATGATCAACTGGCTGCTATTCGTGGTATCATCAACGATCAGATCAAAGTTGAAGGTGCTTTGCGTTCAGAAGTTCAATTGAACATCAAGCGTTTAATGGATATCGGTTGTTATCGTGGTACACGTCACCGTAAAGGTTTACCTCTGCGTGGTCAGCGTACTAAAAACAACTCACGTACCCGTAAAGGTAAACGTAAAACAGTTGCTAACAAGAAAAAAGCTACTAAGTAATAACTGAATAACAAAGCAGCAAGAGCCAATTTTGCTGCTTTGTTTGGACTATCTCATACAGTATCAATAATTAGTTAACGGGTCCCAGTTTTAGTAACTCCGTAATCCGTTAGTTTAAAGAAAAAAAAATGGCTAAAGCTAAAAAAGTAACCAAAAAACGTATCGTGGTTGTTGAGCCGGTAGGTCAGGCGCACATCAATGCTACTTTTAACAACATCATTGTAACCTTAACCAACAGTTCAGGTCAGGCGATCTCTTGGTCGTCTGCAGGTAAAATGGGTTTCAAAGGTTCTAAAAAGAACACACCTTATGCTGCTGGTCAAGCTGCTGCCGATTGTGGCAAAGTAGCTTATGATTTAGGCTTACGTAAAGTAGAAGTGTTTGTTAAAGGCCCGGGTGCTGGTCGTGAGTCGGCAATCCGTACACTACAAACCAGCGGTATTGAGGTTACTACAATTAAGGACATTACTCCACTGCCACACAATGGCTGTCGTCCATCTAAAAGAAGAAGAGTTTAATTAATCGATTTTAAAGCTAAGATTCTGCAGCTACAGGCTGCATGATACTTTAAAAACACACAACAATGGCTAGATATACCGGACCAAAGTCCAAAATCGCACGTAAATTCAGAGAGCCTATTTTTGGCCCTGATAAAGTGTTAGAAAGAAAAAATTATCCTCCTGGCATGCACGGCGTGTCAAAACGCAGAGGTAAACAATCTGAGTACGCTGTACAGTTACAAGAAAAACAAAAAGTAAAATACACTTACGGTGTATTGGAGCGTTACTTCGAAAACTTATTCCACCGTGCTTCTGCTCGTGAGGGTATCACCGGTACTAACTTGCTTCAGTTATTAGAGGCTCGTTTAGATAACGTTGTTTACCGTTTAGGTATTGCTCCTACACGTTCAGGTGCTCGTCAGTTAGTAGGTCACAAACATATCACTGTTAATGGTGAAGTAGTAAACATTGCTTCATACACTATTAAGCCTGGTGACGTTGTTGCCGTTCGCGAAAAATCAAAATCACTTGAGGCTATCAGCAGTTCAGTTGCGGGTCGCAAAGTGAATAAATATAGCTGGTTTGAATGGGATGCTGCTGCTTTAAGCGGTAAACTGCTAAACTACCCTAACCGCGATGAGATTCCGGAAAATATTAAGGAAAACTTAATCGTCGAGTTATATTCAAAATAATAAATGATATTGAGCTGCGAAATGATTGGCATGTTATGTCAGTCATTTTCGTGGTTATATTTCATCCAATCAGTAAACAATAAACAAAGCATATAAATGGCAATTTTAGCATTTCAAAAACCAGACAAGGTTATCATGCAGAAGTCGACAGACTTTGAAGGCACTTTTGAATTCCGTCCGTTAGAACCAGGCTTCGGTATAACCATTGGTAATGCTTTACGTCGTATCTTACTTTCTTCATTGGAAGGTTATGCTGTCACCTCAGTACGTTTTTCAGGTGTAACGCATGAGTTTTCAACCATCAAAGGTGTTGTTGAAGACGTTACAGAAATTATCCTGAACCTGAAACAAGTACGTTTGAAAAAAACAGGTGAATCGGGTGATACTGAAAAGATCTTTGTCATTGTTAACGGGCAAGACAGCTTTAAAGCTGGCGATATCACTCAGTTCTCTAACAACTTTACTATCTTAAATCCAGAGTTGGTTATTTGCAACATGGATCCATCGGTAACTTTGGAAGTTGAGTTAACTGTTAACAAAGGCCGTGGTTATATTCCAAGCGAAGAAAACAAAAATCCTGATGCTGCAATCGGTGTTATTGCGATCGACTCGATCTACACCCCGATTAAGAACGTAAAATATAGTATTGAGAACTATCGTGTAGAGCAAAAAACCGACTATGAGAAATTAGTGCTGGATATTGCTACTGATGGTTCAATCCACCCTGAAGACGCACTTAAAGAAGCTGCGAAAATTCTGATCCAACACTTCATGTTATTCTCTGACGAGAACATGATGCTGGAGGCACAAGCTAAAGAAGAAACTAAAGAGGTAGACGAGGAAATTTTACATATGCGTAAGATCCTTAAAACTGAATTAGTTGATCTTGATCTTTCTGTTCGCGCATTAAACTGCTTAAAAGCTGCCGACATCCGCAGCCTGGCTGATCTGGTATCTTACGATGTGGCTGACATGCTGAAGTTCAGAAACTTTGGTAAAAAGTCATTAACTGAGATTCAGGACTTGGTTAAATCAAAAGGCTTATCTTTTGGTATGAACCTGGCCAAATACAAATTAGACGAAGAATAATAATAAGCGAGGGCATAATTCCGCGGGCTTGACGTTAGCGCCGCCCAACGGTATGCACGTGCACAACAAAACAAAACAATGAGACACGGAAAAAAACACAATCACTTAGGCCGTACCAAAAGCCACCGCGTGGCAATGATGGGTAACATGGCATCATCGCTTATTTTACACAAGCGCATTACTACCACTTTAGCTAAAGCAAAAGCACTGCGTGTTTATGTTGAGCCTTTGGTAACTAAATCAAAAAGCGATACTACACACTCACGTCGTACTGTATTTAGCTACTTACAAAACAAAGAAGCGGTTACTATTTTGTTCCGCGAGATTGCTGAGAAAGTTGCTAACCGTCCGGGTGGTTATACTCGTATCATTAAATTAGAAAACCGTTTAGGTGACAACGCCGAGATGGCCATCATCGAGTTAGTAGATTATAACACTGTTTATGGTGTTAAAGAAGCTGCTGCTGCAACTACAACCCGTCGTTCACGTCGTGGTGGTAAAGCTAAAACGGCTGCTCCTGCTGCTACTGCCGAAGTAACTCCAGCTGATGAAGCTGCTGTTGCTGAACCAGAAGCTGCTACTGAAGCGACTCAAGAAGCTCCTTCTAAAAATGAAGAGAACGCAGAAAAAGGTGAGTAATTAATAAATTCACTATTTAATATGAAAGGTCGGTTCCGATAAGGAGCCGACCTTTTTCGTTTAGTATTCAACGCAAGGCGGGTCATACTTTGAGTTCTGCCACTTACCTTTCTTTTTTACAAAAACAATCATACAATCCTGCCCACATAAGGGGCCGCAATAATACTTACGGTAAATTATAGCGACGTCTCTTTTTATCGAAAATATTGGTAACGTTATTAGCGTTCGTTCTTTATATTTACCGTTAGCTTTCCAGTGAACTCCTTTTAGCAATGTAGTGTCTAAAATACGGATACTCTTATTCTGTCTATCTTGTCGAATCATTGCTTGCCGATCGGTCGTCGAAAGTTTCGCATCCGGTAAATTGAGATTTTTGATGCCGTCCAGCTCCACTTTTGGAAAGTCTATCAACGAGTCAGATAGAGCATAAGTATTATTGTGCTTTATATACCAGTTTAAAAAAATGTATTTTTCATCAACGCCATTTTGAGCTCTACAATTCAGTACTGTCATTAGGCCGGCCACTATTATAATTGCTAAATGTTTCATGTTACGTGAATGTATAATGTTACCTAAAAAGTTACAAGTGGTGAGGTCAAATATCTTCAGATAACATATTGGTTGCAATAGCCATTCGGTTCCAGGCATTAATGGCTATGATGGCAACTATTACTCTTGCCGTTGTCTTTTCTCCCAAGATGTTGATGGCTTCTTCGTAAGTCTGATCACTAACGTGTTCTTTAATATTCGTTACTTCTTCTGTAAGTTGCAAAATGGCTCTTTCTTCCGGCGTAAAAAGATTGGTTTCGCGCCAGGCGTTCAATAGGTAGATACGTTGTTCTGTTTCGCCAAGTTTGCGTGCATCTTTGGTGTGCATGTTAAGGCAAAAGGCACAACCGTTAATTTGAGACGCTCTGATTTTAATTAGTTCGTACAGCCTCTTTTCTAATCCCGAGTTTCGCACATAGTTTTCTAACGGATACATGGCTTGAAAAGCTTCGGGTTCAACTTCCTGAATTTTAATTCTGGTTTCCATAATAGCAGTCTTTTAAATTTTATAAAGCCGGTTACCATTTCCGACAATTCAAAGTTGCTTAGGCCTGGTCACGAAAATCTTAATCATGATTAAGAAACGCAGCCACTTACTTTTTAGCTCTGATCTTACTTAAAAACTCAGGCGTGAAACCAAGATAAGACGCTAACATGTACTGGGGAATACGTTGGATAAAATCAGGAAAGCGGGTGGCGAAATGATGATATTTTTCTTCGCCTGATAAATCAGAAAAATATATCTGGCGGGTTTGTGCAGCCGCATAAGCACGCTGATAAATGCGTCGAAAATAGCTTTCCAATTTAGGTACATGTTCAAATAGTGCCTCTTGTTTATCTTTTTTCAAGACAAATAGTTTACTTGGCTGTACAGCTTGCAAGTAGAATTGAGAAGGCTTGTTTAAAGTGAGCGAGGTATAGTCGCTAATCCACCAATTATCAATACCAAACTGTATTATCTGCTCAACGCCGTTTTCTTTTATAAAATACATCCGCAGGCATCCTTCAATTACAAAGTACTGAGCGCTGCATGGGGCGCCTTCTGTAAACAGATATTGCTTGTTCTTCACTGTCAAGCATTGCACATACTGCGCAATTACTTCTTGCTCTTCATGTGTAAGCGGTACGTATTTTTGAATGTGAGACAGGAGTGGAGCTATCATAGATGTTATAGGCGGTTGTTTTAAAAAGAAGATGTATGCAAAGCTTTATTAAGAACATAGTAAATAGATTCGTCCCGTTGTTCCAGTTTTTGAAAGCCGACTTTTGACAAGACCCTCTGCGATGCCAGGTTATTTACGCCGGTGTCTGCTTTTACGTTTTTCAAAATACTAAACTTAAAGCCCCAATTACAAATAGCTTTTAGAGCCTCGGTAGCATAATCGTTGCCGCGATGTTGCTCGTCTATCATGTAGCCGATGGATGTTTCGCCATAGTCGTCAGGGTAACCATTAAAACCAATACCGCCAATAGCAACATTGAGTGGTTTCAACATTACCAGCCAGTTAGTGTACCAATAGTACAAGTCAGGATATTGTTGAGTATTAGGCAGCCAGAAGTGATGCAAAGCTTCGGCAATATCGGCTTTAACATGTTCGCTCATTTTCATTACCGTTTCCTGTAATCCAAGTGCGCGCTGCAGCTCATTCCAATGTTCGTCATACAGCAACAACTGATGATGTTTTAGGGGAATTAGCTTTAACCGGTCCGACTCAATAAAAATCATCTGCTGCTTAATTAAAATATGCCCCACGAATAATTATTTTGTCAGCGTGAGTGTTTCTCTTGCCATTGTTTGCTGCCATGCTGTCACGCATTTTCGAATACTTACTGCCTAAATATTACTTTTCATCATATCTTCTACAATATACACTGCCATTGCTACGTTGGCACAACCCTTGATAAATAGTGTGTATCATATTTAATAGTAAATAAAGGAAAAATCAATCATATGTCTAAAATCATTGGAATCGACTTAGGAACAACAAACTCCTGCGTAGCAGTAATGGAAGGTAACGAGCCGGTAGTTATTGCCAACAGCGAGGGTAAACGTACTACACCATCTGTAGTAGCGTTTGTTGACAATGGCGAACGTAAAGTAGGTGACCCTGCTAAACGCCAATCTATCACTAACCCAACTAAAACGGTTTATTCTGTTAAACGCTTTATGGGTAACCAATTTAACGAAGTTACTCAAGAGGTTGGCCGTGTACCTTACTCTGTAGTTAAAGGCGACAACAACACCCCACGTGTTGAAATAGACGACAGAAAATATACTCCACAGGAAATCTCTGCCATGATTCTTCAGAAAATGAAGAAAACTGCTGAAGATTTTTTAGGAACTGAAGTTACAGAAGCCGTTATTACTGTACCTGCCTACTTTAACGATGCACAGCGTCAGGCTACCAAAGAAGCCGGCGAAATTGCAGGTTTAAAAGTACGCCGTATCATTAACGAGCCAACCGCAGCCGCATTAGCTTACGGTTTGGATAAAGCCCACAAAGACATGAAAATTGTGGTGTTTGACTGTGGTGGTGGTACTCATGACGTGTCTGTATTAGAATTAGGCGACGGTGTATTTGAAGTTAAATCTACTGATGGTGATACTCACTTAGGTGGTGACGACTTTGACCAGGTAATTATTGACTGGATGGCCGACGAGTTTAAAAGCGACGAAGGTTTTGACTTGCGTCGCGACCCAATGGCCTTACAGCGCTTAAAAGAAGCTGCTGAGAAAGCTAAAATTGAGTTATCAAGCTCTACTACTACCGAAATCAATTTGCCGTATATTACTGCTGTTGATGGTATGCCTAAGCACTTGGTTAAACAATTAACCCGTGCTAAATTTGAACAGTTAGCTGACAGCCTGATCAAACGTACTATTGAGCCTTGCCGTACTGCATTGAAAAATGCTGGTTACAGCACTTCAGATATCGATGAGATCATCTTGGTAGGTGGTTCAACCCGTATACCTGCTATTCAAGAAGCTGTACAGAAATTCTTTGGGAAGTCACCATCAAAAGGTGTTAACCCTGATGAGGTGGTAGCTATTGGTGCTGCAATTCAAGGTGGTGTATTAACCGGTGAGGTTAAAGACGTGTTACTGTTAGACGTTACTCCACTTTCGTTAGGTATCGAAACTATGGGTGGTGTAATGACCCGTTTAATTGAGTCAAATACTACTATACCAAGCAAAAAATCGGAAACTTTCTCTACTGCGTCTGATAACCAGCCATCTGTAGAAATCCACATTTTGCAAGGTGAGCGCCCTATGGCTGCTCAAAACCGCACCTTGGGTCGTTTCCACTTGGATAGCATTCCACCAGCACCTCGTGGTGTGCCTCAAATCGAAGTTACTTTTGATATTGATGCCAACGGTATATTACATGTATCAGCTAAAGATAAAGCAACCGGTAAAGAGCAAAAAATCCGTATCGAAGCTTCATCTGGTTTAACTGATGCTGAGATCAAAAAAATGAAAGAAGAAGCAGAAGCTAATGCTGATGCCGACAAAAAAGCAAAAGAAGAAGTTGAAAAATTAAACTCTGCTGATGCGTTGATCTTCTCGACTGAGAAACAGTTAAAAGAGTATGGCGACAAAATTCCTGCTGACAAAAAAGCATCTATTGAGTCGGCTTTAGAGAAACTAAAAACAGCTTACTCTTCTAAAAACTTAACTGATATCGAAGCTGCACAAACTGAGTTAAACACTGCCTGGGGCGCTGCATCTGAAGATATGTACAAAGCATCTGCCGAAGCACAACAAGGTGGACAGCCTGGTGCAGGCGATGCCGGAGCCAGCAACAATCAGAACTCAGGTGACACTGTAACTGATGTTGACTTCGAAGAAGTTAAATAATTATAACTTTTTATACTTTGAAAAAGCTCCTGTCCTTTTGGTCAGGAGCTTTTTTCTGTTATTGATCGAGTGCATTTTACCAATCTTTTGTCGAAATACGCTTGGTATCTGATGGCTTAGCCGATTTTGTAGACGTGTTAGTTACATAGTTATACAATTGCTGATCCAGATAGCTAAAAAAGGTAATGATCTGCTTGGTATAATTCTCATACTGTGACTCTTTAACCTTTTTGCTAAGTTCTTCTAACGGATAGCTAACGCCGGCAACAGGAGTGAAGAGGCCATATCGGTTGCGCTGCAAAGGCAGATAAGCCATATTAGTGGCCATCACGCGGTATTTCGCATCTTTAAAGGCTATCATTAATTCAAATTCTAACAAGCCGTCTTCCTGGCCGGCAATTAGTCCTTTACTATACAGAGTCAGCTTGCCCTTAGTGTTGAGTGCTCCGTTTTGAGGTTGATCTATGATTGGTTTTATGTCGGGATATTTCTTTTTTAAAAAGGCTTGGGCAGCCGTTAAACGTTGCAAAGTATCAGCTTGTGGTATATTACCCACATGGTAATACATCAGTTTACCTTCATCATTAGTAACCAACACATTTTTTTGCGCATAGCAGCTTAATGACAAAAGCACCGCAATAAATATTAAGTGTATCTTCTTCATAAAAAAAGGACTATCAGTAATGCAGATAGTCCTCAAATATATTAATGTAGGGGTTGAAATTATACGGTTTGCTTAAAAAGCATAAACAGCGGCCAGTACAAACTGGGAGGCTGATTTGGTAGGCATGCCATTGCTTTTAACATACGGCATTGATTTATTAACGTTATCTAACCTAACTTCCGGTATAAAGGTTAATCCGCCAGCTTTTACATTAGCTGTAAACGTAAATGCCTTCACCGAGCTGCCCGGAGGAATGGCAGAATATGAGCCGCCGGTTGCAGTTTTATTTTTAAAGTATTCGCCTCTTAAGCCTAAAGCAACAGCGCTTGATATGGCATATTGCGGGTACAGAGCCACACCCGAAAAGCCTCCACCGTCGTTAGGGGCAGAATAAGTCGCGGCGTTTAAACCCATTTTAAATTTATCAGTAATTTGGTAAGCTGTGGTCAGGTCCAATTCTGTACCCGACATTTTTCCGCTTAGCACGTTAAAATATGCATTCCAGCCTTTTACCGGGCTAACCATTAACTGGCCTCCAAAAGTAGATACTTCTTTACTGGATTCGTATACGTTCCAGTTGTCGTTAAAGATACCAGCCATCAAACTCACTTTGTCAGAAAAGGCGTAGGTGAATTTTAAACCTGCGTTTTGGAAAGGACCATTTGTAAACATATAAGATGTTGAGTAATTGAAGTTGCCGCTTGGTGCAATAATTTCGTAACCGACAAATGTGGCCATGTAACCTGCAGTTACATTTAGTTTGTCGGAAAGGTCGTACCCAACATACAGGTTTTGTATGTGAAAGCTGTTTCCGTCGGCACTGTTTGGGATGGATTGATACTGCCCGCGTGGACCGAACGATAGCTCACCTACAAATAACGCTTTATTATATTTCTTTTTGACGCCTAAATCAATCATACCTATCGAAACTGAGTTGGCCTCGTTGGCAAAACTGGTTTGTATATTGGCATTTTTCCGGCCTGCAAAATCGAGTTTATAGTAAGTATCTACCGATCCAAAAAATGTTAAACCCGGATCGGCGGGTACTGGTGTTACCTTAGTAGTGTCCTGGGCCTTGGCCGTGAGCAAAAGTGATGACAGAGCAACAGAAAGTAAGAATGCTTTTTTCATGTGAACTTGGTTTTTGGAATGAGTGTGTATAAAAACAGCTATATTTTGAACTTTTTAGGCATAGCAATAGCTTACCATCCGTTTTTTATTGAAAAAAGGATGGCCAAACAAGGTTAAGCCATGAAGAATTAGTTGATTAGGTTAAACGAGCGCTGTATTTACAAACACAGCGCTCGTTTAATATTATAAGGTTGTAGATAACCTTTGAGAAGTATAACGTTCGTCGTGTTGGCTGGCATCCAGACCCATTTCCTCTTCTTCGGTGGTTACACGAATAGGTTCGATCAGGTTAACCAGTTTAAATATTACAAACGATACGATGAAGCTAAACGGAATCACGATTGCTAATGCTTTCAGTTGAGTCAGGAAGAATGCAGTATCACCGTAAAGCAAACCATTAGGGCCAGCGCTATTGACAGTTTTAGTCGCAAATACACCGGTTAAAATCATACCCACTATACCGCCTACACCATGGCACGGAAAAACGTCTAAAGTGTCATCTAACGCTGTTTTGTGTTTCCATGATACAACCAGGTTAGAGATAATGGCCGAGATGAAGCCGATGAAGATACTTTGTGGTATAGCTACATAGCCTGCACCCGGAGTGATAGCCACCAGGCCAACTACTGCGCCAATACAAAAGCCTAAAACCGATGGTTTTTTACCACGTACTACATCAAAAAACATCCATGATAAACCTGCAGCACCGGCAGCGGTATTAGTAGTTAAAAATGCAGATACTGATAAAGAGTTAGCACCCAAAGCAGATCCTGCGTTAAAGCCAAACCATCCGAACCATAATAAACCGGTACCAATTAATACGTATGGGATATTAGCGGGTGGTACTTCGATACCTTCGATGTGAGATTTACGTCTTTTTAGCACTAAAGCACCTGCCAAAGCTGCACAACCGGCCGAAATATGCACTACGGTACCACCAGCAAAGTCAAAAGCGCCCATTTTAGCTAAAAAGCCTTCAGGATGCCAGCTCCAGTGCGCTAATGGTGCGTAAACAAATAAGCTAAATAGAACGGTAAACAGTACATAAGAGGTAAAACGGATACGCTCAGCAATAGCACCTACAACTAACCCTGGTGTAATAATGGCGAACATTAATTGAAATACTGAGAATAATGATTTTGGAATAGTAGGGGCAAATACCCAGGGAGCGCCTGAATTTACACCTTTAAAAAAGAAGTGGGTAGATGGGTTGCCTATAAAACCATTGATAGAGTCACCAAAGCAAAGGCTGAAACCTACTACAATCCAGATAACGGTTACAATACCTGCAGCTACAATGCTTTTAATCATGGTAGATAATACGTTTTTGCGGGTAACCATACCACCGTAAAAGAAAGCCAAGCCTGGTGTCATTAAAAAAACCAAGGCTGATGCAACAATAATCCACGCAATATCTGCCGGATTATACTTGCTTGCATCTGCATAATCGGCTTGCGACGGAATAAATATTGCCGCAACCGCCACAATGAGCAAAATAACAAATGGGAAAAATCTTTTCATGTTTTCTTAATTTTTGTTAGGGGTTATAGATTTTTTTGAGATAACTGCGTTTAATTTTCATAAAAATATAAAATGGATTGATATTATTTAAAAAAAAGTGTAAAAAAAAAATTAAAATAAAGTGAAATATTGGTTTTTGTGAAGTTGTTTTTAGGATTTTACTATAATTTTAATCTAACAACATGATTGATGTAAGTTATAGGGTGTATATAAGGTGTAAATTGCTATAGATTTCATGATATTATCTTGATGGCTATGAAATTTAATGATGTTAAAGCTATTGTTAATTAAAAAAAATGAAAAAAGCTGAATTTGTTTAACAATTGAGCTTTAAGTTGGCGAATGGCGCTCAATTAATTTAACACTATCAGAAATTGGCAGAATTGGTGTCTTTGAAAATAATATCAAAAAAAGATTATTTAAATTATGAAAATTTAAATCGGATAGCTTTATTTGTAAAGATAATTACTGTATATCTGCTAAAAATTAGCAACATTTTGTTTTTTGTATAAATATTAACTTATTAACCTGATAAATTTAACAAATGGCATCAAAACTCGAATACGTATGGCTTGATGGGTACAAACCGACCCAAAGCTTACGTAGCAAAACTAAAATCGAAAAAGATTTTTCTGGTAAATTAGAAGATTGTCCTAATTGGAGCTTTGACGGTTCATCTACCGAGCAGGCACCGGGTGGATCATCTGACTGTATTTTGAAACCGGTATTTATTTGTGCAGACCCACAACGTAAGGATGCTTACCTGGTAATGTGCGAAGTTTTAAATGCTGATGGTACGCCACACGAGTCAAACGGTCGTGCTACTATACAGGATGATGATAATGATTTCTGGTTCGGTTTTGAGCAGGAGTACTTCTTATGGGATCCGGAAACTAATAAACCACTAGGTTTTCCTTCTAAAGGTTATCCTGCGCCTCAGGGCCCTTACTACTGTTCGGTAGGTGCTAACAATGCATTCGGCCGCGAAATTGTTGAAGAACACTTAGATGCTTGTTTAGAGGCTGGCTTAAACGTTGAGGGTATCAACGCTGAAGTTGCTGCCGGTCAGTGGGAGTTTCAGATTTTTGCTAAAGGTGCTAAAGAAGCCGGTGACCAAATCTGGATCGGTCGTTATTTGTTAGAGCGTATTGGTGAGAAATACGGAGTATCTATCAACTGGCATTGTAAACCATTGGGTACATTAGACTGGAATGGTTCCGGTATGCACGCTAACTTCTCTAACACTACTTTGCGTACTGCTGCAAGCCAGGAAACTTACACTAAAATATTAGAAGCTTTCCGTCCGGTAGTAGCTGAGCATATTGCTGTTTACGGTGCTGATAACGAGCAGCGTTTAACCGGTAAGCACGAAACTGCTTCTATTCATGATTATAGCTACGGTGTATCTGACCGTGGTGCTTCTATCCGTATTCCTTTATTCACTGTACAAAAAGGATGGAGTGGTTACCTGGAAGATCGTCGTCCTAACTCGGCTGCCGATCCGTACAAAGTAGCTGCAGTAATCATTAAAACTGTAAAATCTGCTGGTGTTTAATTCAATAATATGCTAAAGATAACAAGGCCTGCTAATTTTTAGCAGGCCTTGTTATTTTATGAGCTTTAAAAGTCTCGCTTCTACAAATTAATAGTTATCTCTTCGTTAGTATAGCTCAACAAATTAAGTTCGCTCGGTTGGTTAAATCCGTGTAGAACAATCTGCATCTGCTTATATTTTGATGGATGCTTACCTTCTGCTCTAGATAATTTGATCACCTTTAATGA
The DNA here is from genome assembly GCA_913775265.1 of uncultured Mucilaginibacter sp. GTDB lineage: Bacteria > Bacteroidota > Bacteroidia > Sphingobacteriales > Sphingobacteriaceae > Mucilaginibacter. The sequence goes on from CAJYJH010000070.1 coordinate 42,109, forward strand.
CGGATCGAAAGTAATCAGGCGTTTATGGTAATCACCCTGCTCGTAATTATAGGTAATACCATCGTCTTCATAATAAGTAAAGCTGTTTATTTCGTTTCCATTCCATATGTGTAACTGAATTATACCATCGCCGGCGTCCTGCGTGCTTTGTATAATGTTTTGCATCGGTATGATGCTTCCTGCCTTTGCAAACACAGGTAAGTCATGTAGCGGGGCCTCTGCCATACATTCATTCCGGCCTGTAAAATGTTCGTCGCTGCTTAACCTGTACCAATTGCCTTCCGGTAAGTATACGCTTGTTACAAATGCGGTACTTATTACCGGCGCTACCAGCAGGGCGCTGCCAAACAAAAACTGATTTTGATAGTCTTCATGATAAATCAGTTCGTCGTGCGTATAATTAATAGCCAAAGTCCGGCAAACGGGCATACCGGTTTGGGTACTTTCGTAAAGTGTTGAATATAAATAAGGCAACAGACGATAGCGTTGTTCAATTGATTTTTTTATCAATTCCATATTCTCACGGCCATACTGCCAAGGCTCGCGATACTCAGAATACCGGATGGCATGATTGCGGTACATCGGTGTGTAAGTACCTAACGCGTTCCATCTCACCATAAGTTCTGGTGTCGGATTTCCGCTAAAGCCGCCTATGTCAACACCAACCATGGATAAGCCCGTTACCCCTAAACTGTTCACTAAACGGGCTCCCAACAATAAATGATCATCGTTGGCGGTATTGTCGCCCGTCCACACTGCCGAATAGCGTTGAGTGCCGCAGTAAGCTGCCCTGGTAAGCACAAAAGGGCGTTGGTTGGCTAAAAGTTTCCGGGTGCCTTCATATGTTGCCCTCGCCATTTGCATGCCATACACATTGCGTATCTCAGGCATATACTTATCACCAAATTTTACCATCCATGGTATATTCTGATTCCAAACGGCGGGTTCATTCATGTCGTTCCAAAAACCTTCTACACCAGGCTCTGTGAGTGCCTTAAAAGCAGCACCCCACCACTCGCGTACATCTTCTCTAAAAAAGTCGGGAAAATGGCAGCGGCCGGGCCACACTTCGCCGGTGTAATTTTCTCCGTCGGGGTAGGTGGCAAAATAACCGCGCTCAACACCCTCATCATATTGCTGGTAACCTTCTTCTATTTTAATACCCGGGTCAACAATAGTTACCAGTTTAAAATTCATCGCTTTTAACTTGGCTATAAATTCGGCAGGTTGGGCAAAAGTCTGCTGGTTCCAGGTAAATATTTTAAAGTCCTGCATGTAATCTATATCACAATACATTACATCTGCCGGAATATTAAGCTCTCTGAATTTTTGAGCAACGTCTAACACTTCCTGTGCGCTCATGTAGCTCCAGCGGCATTGCTGATAGCCCAGGCTCCATAAAGGTGGCATCTCCATGCGTCCGGTGAGCCACGTGTAATCCTTAACAATTTCCGCTACCGTAGGTGCTCCAAAAAAATAATAGTTTAAATCGCCGTCGTCGGCACCTAACCACATAAACTGATCATCGGTAGATGCGGCAAAGTCAAAGTAGCTTTTGTGGGTATTATCTAAAAAGTAACCATAGGCTAACTGGCTATGTATCCCAATAAAAAACGGAAACGACTCATAAAGCGGATCGGTTTTAGGGCCGTAGTCTACGGCGTCGGTATTCCAATTCACATAGCTGCTGCCACGCCGGTTTAAATTGCCCACCTTTTCGCCCAGGCCAATAAATTTTTCGTCAGGTTGTAACTCTCGGTAATTAGTTACTCTACTGTTTTGCCAGGTTGTACCAAAACGGTCATCATCACGGCTAATCAGTTTGCCCTCGGGAGTGTAAAACGAAAAGCGTAAAGGTGATTTGTTGATGCGTAATATTAAAGCCGAAGTTGTTATGGTGATTTCTTTTTCGGTCTGCTCGTACAGTAATTCAGTAAGCGGCTCGCGGATAACAGCAAAAGACTCATCTGTATTACCAGGATGCTTTGTGATATTTACCCTGATAATGCTTGGACTGTAAACAGATACTTCTGCTTCCGCCTCGGCAGTTTTAAGAATAAGCTTATTGTTTTGCTGATGAATGCTTTGCAGTGAACTTAGGGTTTGGAATTGCATGTGCTTAGCGATATAGTAAGTAATTAAACCGCTGATAGAACACGATGCTTGAGCCTTAGTTTGAAAACAATGATTTTAGGAAATTGGATTAATAGCAATCCATTTCATGGCGGGAACTTGTTTTCTGAGTATATAAGAAATGGGCTATAACGCAAAAGCGCCCGGTTTTATTAAACCGGACGCTTTTACTTTATTATTTACTAACAATTGCTTATGCCCACAAATTGCTTGGATAAGTGCCATTGTTTACCAACTCGGCAATGCTTGCCTCTACAATTGGCTTATCTTCTTTATAAGTTACGCCAAACCATTTGTTACCGGTTGGGATTACCTTAAACTTGGCAGTTCCGCTTTTAATCAGTTCATCTGCAACTAACGGAATAAAGAACTCAGCTTTAGGATTGTTTTCGTTAGCATCAACAAAACGTTTGAACATATCTTCGCTTTGTTTAAACACTGCGGGGGTAAAGCCCCAGAAGTTCATGCTTACACGAGTGTCGTTTGGTAACTCATGTTCGCCGGTTGCATCTTTGTAAAATACTTTATCGTCTTTAAAGTAAACTTCGGTACGCTCGTTGATTTCAACCATGTTGCCGTCTTCAACTTTACATACACCGCGTGATACCGAACCGTAATCAGATAATGTTCTGTCAATCTGGTAACCCATTAATGAGTAATTATCGTCAGCAACTTCGGTAGTTAAAAACTGAGCCATTTTTTCAAAGGCTTCGTAACCGTAAAAGTCGTCGGCGTTAATCACACAAAAAGGTTCGTGTACCTGATTGCGTGCTGCCAATACAGCATGGGCAGTGCCCCATGGTTTAGCGCGCTCAACAGTTTTATCAATACCAAACTGGGTTAAGTCGTAGCTTTGAAAAACGTAATCAGTTTCTACACGGCCAGCCAGTTTGGGCTCAAATTTAGCTTTAAAGGGCTCTAAAAATTCTTCACGAATAATAAAGCTCACTTTACCAAAACCTGCTTTAATGGCATCGTAAATTGAGTAATCAATAATGGTTTCGCCATTTGGGCCAAAGCCATCCACTTGTTTCATGCTGCCGTAGCGGCTGGCCATTCCTGCGGCCAAAATTAATAGTGTAGGTTTCATAGATTGTACTAGGCAATAAATATAGGTAAAAATATAAGAGCTATATCTACCGCCCTTTTACCTTGTTTAAAATATAATGTTTATTTAATATATCTAAAATCCTGTCCTGCTTCAATATTAAGCAAGGTTTCATAAATAAGGCGGATTACGTTATCCACATCTTCTTTATGGATCATCTCCACTGTGGTATGCATATAGCGCAACGGCAAAGATATTAATGCCGATGGCACACCATCGTTAGAGTACGCAAAGGCGTCGGTATCGGTACCTGTTGAACGTGATGAAGCCTGGCGCTGGAAAGGAATGTTGGCTTTTTGTGCCGACTCAATCAGTAATTTGTTCAGATTATTCTGCACTGCCGGAGCGTAAGACACCACCGGACCTCGCCCACAAGCCAAATCACCTTGAGTTATTTTGTTAATCATCGGCGTTTGGGTGTCGTGGGTAACGTCGGTAATGATGGCAACATGCGGTTTTATTTTATGCGCAATCATTTCGGCACCACGCAGGCCTATTTCTTCCTGCACTGCATTAACAATGTACAAGCCAAATGGCAACGTCTGTTTGTTTTCTTTAAGCAAACGGGCAACCTCGGCAATCATAAAACCACCGGCACGGTTATCTAACGCACGGCCTACATAGTAGCGGTTATTCATTACGCTAAACTCATCCTCATAGGTAATTACACAACCTACGTGGATGCCCATGGCCTCGACTTCTTCTTTGCTGGTGCAGCCACAATCTAAAAAAATATTTTTCAGGGTTGGCGCCTCTTCTTTATCTCCACCTTGGCGGGTGTGAATAGCCGGCCAGCCAAATACCGCTTTAACTACGCCCTTGTCGGTGTGGATGTTTACTCGTTTAGACGGGGCAATCTGATGGTCAGAGCCGCCATTGCGAATTACATAAATCAAGCCATCGCTGGTAATGTAATTTACAAACCACGAAATCTCGTCGGCATGTGCTTCAATAACCACCCGGTATTCGGCGTCGGGATTGATGATACCCACTGCCGTGCCGTAGTTATCTACATAGTAAGTATCAATGTAAGGTTTTAAATACTCGAGCCACATTTTCTGGCCTTCCCACTCAAAACCAGTAGGCGAGGGATTGTTGATATATTTCTCAAAAAATGCCAGAGAAGTATCGTTCACCACGGCAATATGCTGTGGCTTGTTATCGTTTTCGTTTTCAGCCATATGTTTATTAAGAATACGTATGATGACAAATATAGTAAAGCTGCCGGCTTTAGGTAGACGATGCAGCTGGTTTACTTATGTAGTAAGTTGTTGTTGTGTTAATATAAGGTTAATGTATAGTGTGTTGTTTTGCGGTAAGTAAAATTTTCAGGAGTTAATAGTTTAAAAGCCGGTTTGCAAAGCTAATCCGGCTTTTTAGATTAATGATTTTTCCATTTTTACGTAAGTATTATTGTTTTGTTCAAAAGATTGGCCTTCAACTGTAAAGGCAAGTTTTTTGTAAAAAGATATAGCAGTAATACGTGCATTGCACCAAAGGAGCGTGCCGTGTTGCTGCTGGCAAAAACTAATGACGTATTGTAAAAGCGCAGTGCCTATGCCTTGATTTTGTTGGCTTACGGCCACTGCAAATTTGCGAAACTGGTATACGGTGCCGCTTTGAAAAAGTGAAATGACACCAACCAGTAAGTCATTTTTAAAAGCGCCAAAATGTAAGCCATCGGTATCAACGGGCATTTGCATATTTGCCAACGGCTGATCAGGATATAAAGCTTCGCGCCGTAAACGCCAGGTAAGCTCAGGTCTTATTTGTTCAATGTGCACATTGTTAAAACAATGCCAGTCAATAAGTGTTTGCTGCGGGTAATATTAGGGTAATGGAGACCAAATTTGGTAAAAAAGCGTTATCATTGCAGTTGATGAAAATCAGGACCAATAAAATAATAGTGTGTTTACTTTTTATGATCATCTTTATGGCTAAGATGATTATTTCGGTAGCGCCTGTGTTTTTGGTTCTAAATAATAAAACTGTAAACGCTGCTATAATGCAGCTGGAGCAGGAAAACAAAAGCGAAAAAGACGACCCTGAAAAAGAGGGCAGTAAAGAAAAAAAATTCTTTGATGAAGATTTGCAGTATGTTTACCATGCAGTGCAAATACACTTAGAAGTAGAAAAACCAGCTTTGCTGCACGCCTGTCAGCAATTATATCAAGAAACTCACCACCTGTCGGTGCCTACACCGCCTCCAAATTGCCATACAGCATAAGCGTGCTAACAATTTGTTGCTTAATTAATTTTTTTGGTTGACATACTGTCCCTTTAAGGTAGCTATGGTCAAACTACGGCAAAACCGATCCTGTTTCAGGATTTTATGTCGGATGCAATTAAGCGCAGTGTTTACGCATGTACAGCGGATATTTCATGCTGTAATCAATTGTTGCTGAAAAGCCGCCTGTATTTAAACTAACTGTTGTTTCGAGAAAATTTTACTGAAAAGTATAGGAAGATTAAAACAACAAAGCCCTGTTAACTATTATGAAGCCGAAAGAATCTTAAGGTTCATACCTGCTTAATATTACTCAAGATTAAACAACAAACATTTGCAAAACAGCTTTGAATTTGATACGCAAATAAGTCGGTATTAAATTCGAGCAGTCACATTTAAAACGCTTTATCATTTTACAACAAAAAGTGATATTAAATCATTGAATTACAAAAACTTAATTAAGTGATTGTAGTCTTTGATAGGAGCCAAATCAAAGTTTATAGAAAATTACAATGAAGAACCATCATCGCGTTGAAACGTTTACGCCTTGGCAGAGACTTGTTCGTATTCTGCACTACGAGCGCTCAACCATCAATTACATATTTATATACGCTATACTCATAGGCTTAATTGGCCTAACACTGCCTTTAGGAACCACGGCAGTGTTTAACCTGCTCTCAAACGGAGCTATGTACAGCTCAACCTACATACTTATCGCTGTTATTTTGGTGGGTATTATTATAGGTGGCTTGTTACTTATAGGTCAGTTATCACTGGTAGAGGTTATTGAGCAAAAAATATTTGCTAAAACAGCCTTAGAATTTGCTTTCCGGTTGCCACGTATTAAGAGAAAAGCATTAGAAGATGAGAACCCGCCCGAATTGGTGAATCGTTTTTTTGATATTCTTACCATACAAAAAGGATTAACCAAGCTGCTGGTGGATATCGTAGCCGCTGCTGTGCAGATATTTTTTAGTGCAATCCTTTTATCTTTTTACCATCCGTTTTTTATAGCTTTCGGTCTGTTAATCATTGTTTTTATTGTAGGCATACTCTTATTGTATTTCAGATCGGGTGTTGAAACCAGTATTGAGGAGTCTGAGTACAAATACGAGGTAGTTGCTTATCTTGAAAGTGTAGCCGGCGATCTGGAGCCGTACCGCGAAAGTGAGGCTAAGCGTTTAGAAGTAGTAAAGCAAACCGATGCTATCACTGCTAACTATCTGCAGGCGCGTAACGATCATTTTAGGGTATTGAAAAGATTTTTTGGTAGTGCTATCATTATGCGTACCATTCTGATGGGTGGCCTATTATTGTTAGGTTCTTTCTTTGTGGTAAATCGCTCAATGTCCTTCGGTCAGTTTGTGGCTGCAGAGGTAATTATTGTACAAATTAGCTACGCTATTGAAAAACTCATGACTAACATGAACACTGTATTTGATATGGTAACCGGCGCCGAGAAACTGGCCGTAGTTACTGATCTGGAATTAGAGGAAGGAGCACATCACCATGAGTAAGAAATCTCCTGAACTGGAACAAATAGAAAATTGGGAAGAATTGTCGACCCAATCTGTCGCCAATGTATTACCCGACCGTGGTCCGCGGTTGTTAGGTCGTATATTGACAGGCGTTTTAATAATAATCATCATTATATTACTGTTGCCATGGAGGCAAACTATCCCGGGCAAAGGTACGGTAACTGCCTTACGCCCTGAAGACCGCCCGCAAACAGTGCAAAATCAAATTGGCGGCCGTATTGAGAAATGGGCTGTACGCGAAGGACAAGAGGTTAAAAAGGGAGATACCATCCTGATAATTTCCGAAACCAGCCAGTCTTATTTTGACCCCGAACTACCCAAACGGTTAAACGAACAATTGAACGCTAAGCAAAACAGCGAGGTAGCTGCTAACAGGAAAATTGAAGCCACTAATGCTCAAATCGAAGCGCTCAACAACGGTTTGCGTTTTCAGTTGAGTGCTGCGGAAAATAAGATTAAGCAAGCGCAAAACTATGTAGACATTGATCAGGCGGACTTAAATGCGGTACAAAAGTTTTATGAAATTAGTAAAGCGCGTTTAGCTCGTTACGAAGCTGGTTACAAAAGTGGTTTGTTTTCACTGACTGATATTGAAACTAGAAGATTGAAACTGCAGGAAGATTATGCTAAGGTAATTGCTCAGCAAAATAAACTTAACAACTCTAAGCAAAACCTGATTAATGCCCGTATAGAATTGGATAATATCAGGGCAAAGTATCAGGAATCGTTAGCTAAAGCGCAATCTGATTTAGGGTCGGCAATATCCAGCCGTGCCAGTGTACAGGGTGAGATAGCTAAGCTGAAAAATGATATTGCCAACATTGCTGTCAGGCGTTCACTGTACATAGTGCGTGCTCCGCAAACAGGCTTTGTAGTTAAAACATTGAAGGCTGGTATTGGTGAAAATATTAAAGAAGGCGAATCGGTAGCTACGCTGCAACCTAAAACACCACTGGTTGCTGCAGAGCTTTATGTTGCCGCAATGGATGTACCGTTAATTGTTGATACCAGCGATGTAAGACTGCAGTTTGAAGGCTGGCCATCTATACAATTCGCGGGTTGGCCATCAGTGGCTGTGGGTACATTTGCCGGTAAGATCTTCGCGATCGACCGCGTGAGCAGCGCAGGCGGTAAATACCGTGTATTGGTTAGACCAGAAGTACCTGTACCTGCCAACGATGAGCCATGGCCTGATCAGCTTCGTCAGGGTTCGGGTGTATACGGCCGTATCATTTTAAGATCCGTGCCGGTATGGTACGAGATATGGCGGCAGCTAAATGGTTTCCCTCCAAGCTTAGAGAAAGAACCATCAGCAGATATAAAAGACAAAAAAGGTTGATTTTGAATTGCACAGCAAAATAATTACATGCATATACATTATATAAAGCGTAATCAAATTTGCCTGTTGCTGGTGTTTTTGTTAAATATTACAATCGCCTTTGCACAAAATAAACAGGCAGCTGATACAGCTAAAGTTTTTTCGCTCGAAGATTTGCAGATGCAGGTGTTCAGATATCACCCCATCATTAAGCAGGCCGCATTACTTACCGAGTCTGCTAAGGCAAATGTCTTGCAGTCGTTAGGTTACTTCGACCCGACATTAAAGGCTCATTTTGGTAGCAAAATGTTCGGCAATACCGAGTATTATAATAATTGGGATAGTGAGCTGAAAGTTCCGCTTTGGCTGGCCGGTGCCGATTTGAAAGTTGGCTATGACCGTAATGTGGGTACTTATACCAATCCTGAAACACGTACTAACCTCTCGGGCTTAACCGGGGTAGGTTTGAGTATTCCGCTAGGACAGGGATTGATTATTGATTCGCGCCGTAACACTTTATGGCAATCTAAAATTATGGTACGCTATGCTGAAGCCGAACGGGTGAAGCAAATCAATAGTACCTGGTACGCTATCGTAAAAGATTACTGGAACTGGTATTATTCAAACCGCCAGGCAGCATTAGCGCAAGAAGGCGTGGATTTAGCCCAAACAAGGTTTAATGCAGTACGTGCACAGGTTCAATTAGGTGATAAAGCACCCATTGATTCGGTAGAAGCTTACATTACTGTGCAGGAACGTATTGTGCAGGTAGAGAAAAACAGGGTAGAAGTACAAAATGCAAAGCTGATCTTATCAAACCATTTGTGGGATAGAGATGGCAACCCATTAGAGCTACCTCCTAACGCTGTGCCTCAACAAGTAGCTGCTAACGTAACGCGCCCGTCACAAGCAGTGCTCGATACATTGGTTAATCAGGCAGCCGATCAGCATCCTGAGCTTGTAAAATTGCGCACCAAGGGTAGTCAGCTTGCTGTTGAACGCAGCTATCGTCAGGAAATGCTTAAGCCTAAAATTAATGTAAGTGGTACTTTGTTATCCAACAGACGTAGCTTTATTTCTAACGTGCCAAGTTACTATGATTTTAATTGGAGCAACTACAAAGTGGGGCTCGATTTCTCTTTCCCGTTATTTTTACGCGCCGAGCGTGGTAAGTTAAAAGAGGTAAGGCTGAAGCAACAAGAGTTGGATTATGATTTGCAGCAATCAGGGCGGGAGATTAAAAACAACGTCGTGTCGGCTTACAATGATTTAAAAGCCTATGAGGCGCAGTTGGCCGTGCAATTGCAAAGTGTTAGAAATCAAGAGGCTTTACTAAAAGGCGAATCCAATAAGTTTGAGTTAGGAGAAAGTACGCTTTTCCTGATCAATAGCCGCGAAACTAAATTAATTGATATGCGCATCAAACTGGAAAGCATGATTGCGGGTTATCAGAAAACGCTGGCCGAATTGTATTATAAGGCTGGTACCCGGCAAACTTTAGTTGCCACTCAACCTTAGGCATTTGCTTTATTTGTTTCGGAACTGCTATTTTTACAACTCATAAAAAACAACATTATGTGCGCAACAACAAACACTGAACTGGCAATACACGATACCAGCCACATCACTTACGAAAGTTTGCTGGAAGGAAATGAAAAGTTTATTGAAGAAGCTTTAAATGTAGATCCACAGTTTTTTGAAAAGCTGGCTAATGGTCAAAAGCCACCTGTATTATGGATTGGTTGTGCCGACAGCCGTGTGCCTGCGGATAGAATTACTAATACTAATCCGGGTGAGATTTTTGTACATCGTAACATTGCTAACGTAGTTGTGCATACAGACTTAAATTTATTGTCGGTATTAGATTATGCAGTAAATGTGCTTAAAGTAAAACATGTAATTGTAGTAGGACATTATGGTTGCGGCGGTGTTGAGGCTGCTATGGGTAACAAACAAGTAGGTTTGATTGACAACTGGCTGAGAACGATTAAAGACGTTTATCATAAATATTCTAACGAACTTTCGGCTATCCCTGATCATAAAGAGCGTTTTAATAAAATGGTAGAATACAACGTAATTGAAGGTGTTGAAAACCTTTGCAAAACTACTATTGTACAAGGTGCCTGGAAAAATAATCAGGATTTAAGCATCCATGGTTGGGTATACGCGCTTAACACAGGTAAAATTAACGACCTTAAAGTAAGCAGAACCAGCAGTGCTGACATGGATCCTATTTATAAGTTTGATTAATCATTAAATATTTGATACAAAAGAATGAGAGAGCAGGTGTAAAGCACCTGCTTTTTTTTATTGTTGTAATAATCGTATCTTTGAGTTACTATCCGGTTAATTAAATCCGGGTTACTAAACTCATCATGATACTGCACTGTCTGTGCAGTTTTATATATACGTTATTAGCAATACATGTTATTTCAAGATTTAAATTTAATTGAGCCTATCCTAAGAGCATTAAAAACAGAAGGATATACTCAGCCCACACCTATACAGCAACAAGCCATACCGATAATATTACAGCGTAAAGATTTATTAGGCTGTGCGCAAACAGGTACAGGTAAAACAGCAGCGTTTTCTATCCCATTGCTACAGATACTGCACCAGGAGCGCAGTCAGCATAAAGAGCAGAAAACAATTAAGGCGCTTATTTTAACACCAACCCGCGAACTGGCCATTCAAATAGATGAAAGCCTGGCAGCGTATGGTAAACATACAGGTTTAAAGCACCTGGTGATATTTGGCGGTGTGTCGCAAAACCCGCAGACTGATGCTTTAAGAAAAGGAGTAGACATATTAGTAGCCACACCGGGCCGTTTGCTGGATTTAATGAACCAGCGCTTTATTCATTTAGACCATCTTAAGTTTTTGGTGCTGGACGAAGCAGACCGGATGCTGGATATGGGTTTTGTAAACGACGTTAAAAAGATACTTGCTAAAGTACCTGCTAAACGTCAAACGCTGTTTTTTTCGGCAACTATGCCTAAAGAAATTCAGCAGCTGGCCGACACCATATTGCACAAGCCCGAAAAGGTAGAGGTTACACCAGTATCTTCTACTGCTGATACCATACAGCAGGAAGTTTACTTTGTAGACAAAGGCGACAAAAAGGCACTGCTTAATCATATACTGAAAGATAAAAGCATCCAAAGCGCTTTGGTATTTACCCGTACCAAGCATGGAGCAGACAAGGTTGTAAAAGACTTAAGCCGGGCCGGTATTACTGCCGAAGCCATCCATGGTAATAAATCACAAAATGCACGTCAGCGTGCTTTAAATAACTTTAAAAGCCGCAGCACAAGGGTATTAGTGGCTACCGACATTGCTGCCCGTGGGATTGATGTGGATGAACTGACGCATGTGATCAACTTTGAGTTACCCAACGTGCCCGAAACTTACGTACACCGTATTGGTCGTACCGGCCGGGCCGGAGCCAGCGGGATAGCATTTTCGTTTTGCGACCACGAGGAAAAAGATTTTCTGAAAGATATTCATAAACTAATTGCCAAGGATATACCGGTTAACGACCAGCATCCTTACCCGATGAAACAGATGACGTCTGTTGAGCGGATCAAGGAAGAAATGAAAGCTACATCGGGTCAGCGTCAGGGCAGATCGCGTAACGGTTCGGGACAACGATCAGGCCAACGGCGGTACAGCGGTGGCAACAGGAGCGGCTCAGGCAAATCTAAAGCCGTTTAAAAATTATCAGGCTGCATTGTAAGAGTCAATCTTTCAATCTATTTTTGTGATTAATTAGCTTGCTTAAGAATATGAATCGTGCTGTTAGACTGTTAAAGAATAAATATTTTTTGGTAACGATTGCTTTTGTGATATGGATGCTGTTTTTTGATAAAAACGATCTGTATTCACAGTTTGAACAACATCAGCAATTAGGTAAATTAGAGCAGGAGCGTGATTTTTACAGTAAGGAAACGGCTAAGGTGAGTAAAGATTTAGATGAGCTGTCATCTAATCCGCAAAAGCTCGAAAAATTTGCCCGCGAAAAATACCTCATGAAAAAAGCCAATGAGGATGTATTCGTCATTGTTAAAGAGCAAAAGAAAGAAGAGTAATATTAAGCCGTCGCCAATAACGACGGCTTTTTTTGTAATATCGGATTAAATCACGCCGTACAAACTACCTCCCTTTTCTCCCATTTTATCTACCAGTTTCTCTACAGTAGGATCTTTTTTTAACACAGGTGCATGATGTGGTTTAATACGGGCATCAATAATTAACGGGCCATGGCAGCCCCAATGTTTATGTTCGGTAAAGCTGTGTACGCCATAAATATCATGCGATGGATTGCTTCGGGTACAAGTAACCCAAACCAAGTTATTGATGTTTTGTGCAGTGAATCCGGCATCATCACATAGAACCATTAATGGCAAGCCGGTCAAGTCTTCGCCTTTGACCGACTGGTCTAAGTTATTTAGGGCAACTGTTAATTCATTAGTACCAACGTTCTTATTTACTTCAACAGCTAATACGCCGGGCATAGCCATTTTAAATACGTCAAATGGGCGAGGGAGGCTGAAACCTGCAGGAAGTTCCGTCCATAAATTCCGTTTTTTGTTGCCTGCAACGGTAATGGCTACTTTGCTGCCACTGTTTAATCCACTGCCGCTGTAATCCAGCGTATCAATGGTAGTTTTGGTATAAAAGTGCAGGTCGCGGGTTAAGTCAACGCGTTCTAATATGTGTTTTAAAAATCCTGGAATGTCGCTTATGTCGAGTGCCGGGTTGTCTTCTTTAGCCGCAATCAATAAGTATTTGGCTAAACTTAGTTGGTTTTTGCCCAAAATATGATTGGCAATAGTTAGTATTTCCTGTGGCTGACGTTCTTTAATATAAGGTGTATAGCGCTCGCTGCCTATGGCAAACAGTAGAGGATGTACCCCGGCCGCATCTACTGCATTTACGGCATGTAAGCCCGGAATCTCCGAAGGCAGGGCCGAGCCTGTAATTTCGTGTATCAGGGCACCAAAGCTGGTATCTTCCTGCGGTGGGCGGCCCACAACGGTAAACGACCAGATGGCGTCTTTACGATGGTACACATTGTGCACCTTCATTAACGGGAAGGGGTGTGTTAAACTATAATAACCCAAATGATCGCCAAAAGGACCTTCGGGTTTATTGTCGTGTGGCATTACGGTGCCGGTAATTACAAAATCGGCATCGGCAGATATGCAAAATCCTTCGGCATCATAAAAATAACGGAAGCGGCGTTTACCTAAAGCTCCGGCAAAAGTCATTTCTGATAAACCTTCAGGTAAGGGCATTACGGCCGCCACCGGATGTGAAGGTGGTCCGCCTACAAATATGCTGACTTTAAGGGGCTGACCTTTAGCATTCGCTTTAGTTTGGTGTACACCTATACCACGATGCAGCTGGTAATGCAAACCAATCTCTTGATCAGTGATGTAGTCATTTCCCGCTAACTGTATGCGGTACATGCCCATGTTGGCACTCATAATGCCAGGTTTGTCAGCGTCTTCAGTATATACCTGGGGCATGGTTACAAAAGGACCGCCATCCATAGGCCAGTTTACAATTTGCGGTAACGCACTAATTTGAATACGCCCAAAATTGATAGGCGCGCTTTTACCGGTTTTCATGGGTAAAGCCGATAAAGCAGTAAGCGCCACATTAGCATAGCTAAATGGCTTTTTAATTGCCTTGATAGGATCAGTTTTTAAATCAACTAACGTTTTTATTTTTTGGAGCGTATCCCTGAAAATAAACCTTGATCTGTCGAGCGTACCAAAAAGGTTAGATGCTGCCGGAAACTTACTGCCTTTTACATTTTCAAATAAAATGGCCGGTCCCTGTTGCTCATAAACACGCAGGTGTATGGCTGCCATTTGCAAGTAAGGGTCAACTTCTTCTTTAATACGTATCAGGTGACCATGTTTCTCTAAATCAGTAAGGCAGGCACGTAAGCTCGGGTATCCCATGTAATGGCAATTATATCAAAAGTCAAAATTACTTAAAATATAAAGAGCCATAAGGTTTGATTTTTTTTGAAACTATTTACTCTGTGACTTGTGGTTTAAAAGAAAAAAAATTAACCCTATGGAAACCACAGCATTAAAATTAGAAGCGGAAAAAGATTTTAAAGTGCCAGTACAAGAACTGTATAAAGCATGGGTAACACCCGAAGACTTAAAGCAATGGTGGAAGCCTTCAGAAAATCACTTAACTACGGTAGAGCTGGATATCAAGGAAGGCGGAAAGCTTAAATATGAATTTGCAGGCAAAGAAGATAAAACCACATTGGTAATTACCGGTGAGTATAAAGAAGTAAATGAAAACGAAAAGCTGGTATACAGCTGGAACTGGGATGTGCCCGCCGATGTAATTAAGCCAAGCGAACACGTATTAACCATCGAATTTAAAAGTGAGGGTGATGGCAGTAAGATTCATGTAGTGCAAGAAAACTTTGAAAATGAAGAGTCGATTACACCACATAAAGAAGGATGGGAAAAGGCTTTAAATGATCTGCAAGCTTATTTAAACAAATAACATCCGGTATAAAATCATTATTTTAGGCAGTGTATCGTTAAATACACTGTTTTTTTATGTCTAAATTTTTCAAATCAGCCAAATTGGGCATCCTGATTTCTGGTATCGCTTGCTCAGCTTTTGCTCAAAAAAATAATACTTCAGGCACGCTATTCAGCGCTGCCTCTTACACTAATTATGTGAAGGAATTATCAGCTGATGACTTGCAGGGCCGCATGCCGTTTACCCGTGGCGAAAACAGAACCGTGGCTTACCTGGAAAGACAGTTCATCAAGTTAGGACTGCAGCCAGGTAATAAAGGGAGCTATGTACAGCGGGTGCCCATGGTGGCTATCAGTTGCAATCCACAAAATACCATGAACATCAGCACGGCTGATGCCAACTTTAATTTAGAAGGTGGAAAAGATTATGTGCTTTGGACACGCCGCACATCGCCAACTATCGACTTAAAAAATGAAGACCTTGTTTTCGCTGGTTTCGGTATCACAGCTCCTGAGTTTAAACATGATGATTATGCCGGATTGGACGTGAAAGACAAAATCGTGGTGGTACTAATTAACGACCCGGGATATTACGACCGCCAGCAGTTTAAAGGTAAAACCATGACTTACTACGGCCGATGGACTTATAAATACGATGAAGCTGCACGTCACGGTGCCAAAGGTTGCCTCATTATTCACGATACCGGCCCGGCAGCTTATGGGTTTGGTGTGGTGCAAAACAGTTGGCGGGCTACCAAATTATATTTGGATAGCCGCGGCCACGACAGTTATAAATGTGCAGTAGAGGGCTGGTTAACTTTGCCTGCCGCCGAGCGACTTTTGCAAGCCAGCGGTACTAATTATAAAACTTTACTTAATAGCGCTTTACAAAGCAACTTTAAAGCTCAACCGTTGCCGTTAAAGCTAAGCACATCATTAGTTGTAAACGCAACTTACAAGCAATCGCATAATTTAATTGCCATGATACCCGGTAGCAAAAAGCCTGATGAATGCGTTATTTATTCTGCGCATTGGGATCATTTAGGCATTGGTAAGCCTGATGCAAAAGGTGATACCATCTATAATGGTGCGGTAGACAATGCCAGTGGTACAGCTGCTTTACTGGAGCTTGCCCGCGTATTTAAGCAAAGTAAAATTAAACCTGCCCGTAGTGTGGTGTTTTTATCGGTTACTGCCGAAGAACAGGGCTTATGGGGGTCGGCCTGGTATGCCGAAAATCCTGTGTTTCCGAAAGAGAAAACTGTTGCGGATATTAATATGGACATGTTTTACCCCTATGGCAAAACTAAAGACATCGGTTTGGTAGGTTACGGACAATCGGAGCTGGAAGATTACCTGCAACAGGCGGCTAAGGCTCAAGGGCGTTATATTGCGCCGGAATCGGATCCGGCTAAGGGCATGTATTTCAGGTCAGATCATTTCAACTTTGCTAAAGTGGGTATTCCGGCTCTATATGTCGAAAGTGGTGTTGATTTAGTAGGTAAGGGAAAAGCAGCAGGTATAAAAATGCATGATAACTTTACGGCTAACCACTATCATAAACCCTCAGACGAATTTAATGCCACTACCTGGGATGTAAGCGGCACGTTGCAGGATTTGCATTTGCTTTATCAAGTAGGCTTTAAATTGGCGTATTCTAACACATTGTGGCCTAAATGGAAATCGGGGTCGGAGTTTAAAGCTATACGTGAAGCTTATAAAAAGTAAGGTTAGTAGAGGCCGGGATGAAAGTTCCGGCTTTTTCTTTTTTCTTATCACTGCAGGATTTGATATAGAAAAAGATTCCGACCCAAATTAAACCTTTGATCAGAAAAAACAAGAAGCCGGCTACGCCTATACGTTTGAGCCATTTAATCATGTATGCCGTAAATTTATCAATTTGATTATTGCAGTAAAAGCTGCACTCTACATTTTGCCAACCAAGTTTTAAATACTTTGTTGTAGATAAAAATAGTTTTTATGGCTCAACAGGAAATATTGCTTACCGAATTAGAACAATTATTGAGAGGCGGCACAGCACATGCTCATTTAAATGATGCCTTAAAAGGATTACCGGCCGAACAAAGAGGCGAAAAGCCTTACGGATTGCCATACAGTATCTGGCAACTGGTGGAGCACATACGCATAGCTCAATGGGACATGCTGGAGTTCAGCAAAGATGCCAGCCACCAATCACCTAAATGGCCGGACGAATATTGGCCGGAGGAAGCAGCCCCCAAAGATGAAGAGGCCTGGAATCAATCGCTACAACAGATTGAACAAGACTTGAAGGAAATGATTGAGCTGGTAAAAGCAGGCGATTTATATGCACCTATTCCACACGGTACATGCCAAAACCTATTGCGCGAAGCCCTGCAGGTGGCCGATCATACTGCTTATCATACTGCCGAAATTATTTTATTGCGCAGGCTGTTAGGAAGCTGGAAATCTTGACCGTTTCAATATACTTTAGCAAAAAGCAAAACGCGCATAGCTCTAACAGTTATACGCGTTTTGTCTTTATATTATAAAGGGTAACTTAATTTCCGGCTTCTAAGGCTAAAGCCCGTGCGTTACGTTGCATACGCTTACCGTACATAAATTTTTGTAGTTTGTAAGTTAAGTAAGCCGAACCCGAACCCAATACAATACCGCATAAAACATCTGTTGGATAATGTGCACCGCGATACATGCGTGAGTAGGCCGTTGCCGACGCAAAGGCAAAACTTGGCGCAATTACATACCATTTAGGGTAAGCTAAACTCACTGAAGTTGCTACTGCAAAAGCGGTTGATGTATGCCCTGAAGGAAAAGAATAATCGGTAGGGGAGGTGTTGCCCTGTAACATGATCTTATCGCCCCAAGTTACGAAAGGCCGTTGGCGTTGTATGGCATTTTTCATGAACATGGTAATAGCCGTGTTTCCCACCAGTGCAATGCCTGTACTAAACGCAGTTTGTTTTAGCTTTTGATCATGAGTAGCTATACCCGCCACCATCAATGCTAACGGTGTAGCGGCCGACACCATGATTGCGTTGTTGGATACAAATCTCCAACCGGCGTTTTCGCGGCCGTTGTTAGGGTTAAATTTCGACAATAAGTTTACGTCCCAGTTTTGAGATTTCCCTACTGATACCTGGAAAAAAAGTATCAACACCAATAGTTTAAACTTCATTTATAAACAGTAAAAGGGGTTACTAAGTATTTTTATTTTCAATAACGCTTACTATAAAATGAAAGGCAGGCTTCTTAATTGGTCTTATACGACAATCTTAAATCAAAAGTTTAAAATATTAATCGCAATTTAAAAATAAGACAATTTTTTAGTAGGTGGAAATTTAATTTCTATCTATTAAACAATTTAGCCATGCTTACCAACGTAAGCATGGCTAAAAAAATTATATCTGTAATAAAATTTATGCTGAAAAACGGCGGTGCAAAATCACGTAAAACTTGTCGACCGTGTCGGGTTTGGCTGCCCAGTTATTTTTAGCCACATAGTTAGACCGCAGAAAACGATCAGCTTCGTCGAAGCTTTTGCAGCGGTTCAACAATTCCACGGCTTCGCTGTAAGCCAAGCTATAACCGTTAAAAAGGTCTTTAACAAACAGCATCTTGTCATTCAGATTGATGGCTGATTTAATATCGGTGACGGCCGGGGCAGTATAGCTTGAACTTTGAGCCGGTGCCTGTTGTTGCAACTGGGCCGATAACCGCTGATTTAACGTTAATGGATGCTCTGGCTCTGCCTTCGGTTGTTCGGGTACCGGAGGTATCACCGGTTCGGTATTTGATTGCGCAATTACCGGTTCAGCAACAGGTTCTGTTACAACTGGTGCATGCGGCGTGAAACTATGTACCGGATCAGGTTGAATTTCGAGCTCTTTGTTTTCAACAGCAACTGGTGTTGTAAAGTTAATTGCCGTTTGTTCCGGTACAATTTCCTCATTCAGGTTTACATGCGGCGGTTTTTCTTCTTCGCTATGGCTGCTGCTGATGCTAAATGTATGCGAGTTACTGCTTACGTCAGGTGTTGTACGCACAAAACCAAACGATTCTTGTGTAGCAGCAGGCTCAATGTTTATTTCGGGCTTCGTTTCCACAGTTTCTGCCGGTTGTTCATTAACAATGATTGGCTCATGAACAGGCTCATTTATGAAAGCCGGTTCCGATGGTTGCTGTTCTTCATCTGGCGGCATGTATGAGTCAAAAGCTAAGGCTTTTTCAGATAGTGGAGGCAAATGAGTTTCTTCAATCGGCTGTACCGGCTCCTCTATCAAAGTCGATACTGGAATGTTCACCAAAGACTGATCGTTGCTTTCGGTGTGCTCGGGCAGGCTGATTACCGCATTAAGGCTTTGCAGGTTTATTTTGCGTAATATCTCGGTATGGTCCGTTAAAAACTTAGCGTTGGCGGCAAAAAGCTCCAGTTCCAAGTCGTTCAGATTGGTTTCTGCAGATCGCAGATAGTCAAACTGTTCGTTGAGTTCATGAAGTATATGGCTTATCTTTTTTAGTATCTCTTGTTGTTTCATGAAGTATGATGTTGAAAATGTCCCTATTCAAAAGTAAGATATAATTCTGATATTAGCCGGCTTTAAAGGTTTAAGAATGCTGTTTAGTGAAGATGTTTTTAAAAGGAAAAGTGAGCATGGCGGGAGTATCGAAGTGGTATGCGGATCGATGTTTTCGGGCAAAACCGAAGAACTGATCCGCCGTTTGCGACGCGCCCAAATAGCCCGTTTACAAGTCGAAATCTTTAAACCTAAAATTGATACAAGGTACGATGAAACGGCTATTGTGTCTCATAATCATAACAGCATTCCCAGTACTCCGGTCGATAATTCATCCGCCATTTTACTATTAGGCAGCCATGTGCAGGTAGTAGGTATTGATGAAGCTCAGTTTTTTGACGATGAATTACCCAACGTATGCAATATATTGGCAAACAGAGGTGTGAGAGTTATCGTAGCTGGCTTGGATATGGATTATAAGGGTAAACCATTTGGCCCGATGCCTGCCATTATTGCCATGGCCGAATCGGTAACCAAGGTGCATGCCGTTTGCGTAAAATGCGGTAATCCTGCCTTGTACTCTTACCGCCTGGTGCCTGATGGAAGCCGCGTGCTGCTTGGCGAAATGGAAAGCTACGAACCCCGCTGCCGGGTATGCTATTTACAAGGCTGATATTGTTAACAACCCACTGAACAAATGATTACACGGTTGGTTATAACGATATATAACCGACTAAGTGATGAGTGTTAAACTAATAGCTGTTTTGCATTGTAATTTAGATGCAGAAGAAACCTTTGAGCAAGAGTTAAAAAAACTGGTCGAAGCATCTATCCACGATCCGGGATGCTTATCATACGAATTGTACCAGTATAATGGCGAGCGTTGCCGCTACGTTATCATCGAGGAGTGGCAGGATGAGCAATCACTCAAGCAACATCAGGAGGCTGTTCATTATAAACACTTTACCCGTGTATCTCCGGTATTACTTGCCAAACCTGCTAAAATTAAATCATTGGCCCGACTGTTTTAGATGCTCAAACAATGTCCTTTATATGGATGTCCTTCTAAAATAAAGCGCTTTTAAACGCTTTATTTTAAAACAAAAAACCGTTTCCGGTTTTTAATAATCAGGTTAAGGTTGCTGTTTTGGTTGTGCTTAATGACATTACAGCAATCGATTTATTTAAACTAAATGTAATATCCCGATCCTGCCATGGCTAAAAAAGTTCTGCTTATTGAAGATGATAAAGACATCAGAGATACTATAATATATGCATTAAGAGAACATCAGTATGAGGTGATTGACTCAGAAGATGCTAAAATCTTAAAAAGGCTGAATGAGATTAACCCTGATTTGATTTTACTGGATAACTGGTTGACGGATTGGAAGAGTGATGCTAACGGGCAGCAGTTAAGTAAAGAGATAAAATCGAACCCTGCGACCAGTCACATCCCAGTGGTTATTGTATCAGCCGTAAGTAACATTAAAGAAGTTACTGAAGCAGCGATGGCAGATGGCTTTTTAAAGAAGCCTTTTGAGTTAACGGAACTATTTGATATTGTTCACAAGTTCACAGACTAATGCTGAATTTTTAAGTTATCAGTCTGATTAAAAGAGTTTGACTAAATAACATACAAACAACAAAAGCCGCTTATGTAAGCGGCTTTTGTTGTAACAGAGAGAATCTTGTCAATTATTTTTGTCTTTTCTTCAAAAATTTGAAGTCTTTACCGATGAAGCGGGCGTTGGCACCTAATTCTTCTTCGATGCGTAATAACTGATTGTATTTTGCAATCCTGTCAGAACGTGATGCAGAACCGGTTTTAATCTGACCGCAGTTTAAGGCAACAGCTAAGTCGGCAATGGTAGCATCTTCAGTTTCGCCAGAACGGTGGCTCATTACCGAAGTATAGCCATTAGTTTGAGCTAAGCTAACTGCATTGATGGTTTCAGTTAACGAACCAATTTGGTTTACTTTAACCAGGATAGAGTTACCGGTTTCGTTATCAATACCTTGTTGTAAACGGGTTACGTTGGTTACAAACAAATCGTCACCTACTAACTGTACTTTGTCGCCAATTTTTTCGGTTAACAATTTCCAGCCATCCCAATCGTCTTCGGCCATGCCGTCTTCGATAGATATGATTGGATATTTTGCAGCTAATTCTGCCAGGTATTCAACTTGCTCAGCACTGGTACGTACAGCACCTTTCTCGCCTTCAAATTTAGCATAATTGTATTTACCACCTTCGTAAAACTCAGATGCAGCACAGTCGAACGCTAAAAATATATCTTCACCAGCTTTGTAGCCGGCTTTTTCGATAGCTTGTAAGATAGTTTCAACGCCATCTTCAGTACCGGTAAAGGTTGGAGCAAAACCACCCTCATCACCAACAGCAGTAGATAAACCACGATCGTGAAGGATTTTTTTCAGGTTGTGGAAAACCTCAGTACCCCATCTTAAAGCTTCAGAAAATGAAGGAGCGCCTACCGGCATAATCATAAATTCCTGGAAAGCAATAGGAGCGTCAGAGTGTGAACCACCGTTAACGATGTTCATCATCGGGATAGGTAAAGTGTTAGCATTAACACCACCTACGTAACGGTATAAAGGCTGGCGGCTTTCTTGAGCAGCAGCTTTGGCAACAGCCAAAGAAACACCCAAAATAGCGTTAGCGCCTAAGTTACCTTTGTTAGCAGTACCATCAATTTCGAGCATTAACTTGTCAATAGCATTTTGCTCAAAAACATCCATGCCTTGCAGTTCTTTGGCCAGTTTGTCGTTTACGTTGGCAACTGCCTGTAAAACGCCTTTGCCCATGTATTTGCTTTTGTCATTGTCGCGCAGTTCAACAGCTTCGTGCGCACCGGTTGATGCACCTGATGGTACGGCAGCGCGGCCTAAAGCACCATTTTCAGTTAACACCTCAACCTCTACGGTAGGGTTGCCGCGCGAGTCTAAAATCTGGCGGGCATGTACATTAATTATTAAGCTCATAAAATTATCAAGTTTTGCTAAATGTATAGGTACACTTTTAATTGCGCGCTAAGATAAGTGCAAATTATGATATTCAAAATGTTAAAAGTGAATACTTAGTGTTTTGTTTACAATAACTTAATGTTGAGAAGCCTCTGTCTGAAGTCCCTCTTACTTTACTGGCGCTGTATATTATAGGTAGCAGTGATAATCAGATAGTTTTTGTCGTCGCTTGTATTAGTTTGATAATTGCGCTGATTAATAACACCCGCCTGCAGAGCAAACGGCTTGCTGAATTTATAACCTATAGATGGAGAGAAGCGATTACGTTCGAAATTTGGTTGCTTGTTGTTAAAAAACACCTCGCCAAAGGCAGCGGCAAATAAGGCGCCCTTTTCTAATTTAGATTTGTTTAATGGCAGTGTGGCCGTTAACCTATATCTAAACCTATTACGATAGCCGGTATTAAGCCAGCGTTGCTCAACACGGTAGCGGTGCTCAAGCTTTAATCGACTAATATAGTGGTTAGTGGTTAATTGTTCCCAAAGTCGTGTTTCAGTAATTTGTGGTCCGTCGTCAACGGCATCAAATCCGTACGTAGTATATCTGCCTGTACCAAGTAAGGCAAAGCTGTTATTGTCAAAATTATAGCTTACTCCAGTTTTTACCTCGTAATAGTAAAACTTACTGGCTATACCATAATTACGATCTTGCGCTTCAAAGTACCCGCCCCATCTATGTGTGGCATTGCCGGGCAAATTGATAGTAATAATATTCCAGCTACCCGTTCCGTAGAACTGTCCTTGTGCTTTGGATTCGTTAAAGGCTAAAGAAAGGATAGCAATGAAAAGAAGAAATAATTTAAAGTGCATTGTTAAGTGACTGTTAACAGATGCGCGAAGATAATGCTTATTATGTATGTTAAATTAACATTAACTATTCCCATTTAAAAGTTTTTATGGCAATAGCGTAGATAACTACACCCCATGCCAGCAGTATTACCAACTGATGCGTTACATCAAGCAAACCGGCTCCCTCAAAAGCCACCTTTCGCATGGCATTGTTTAGATGGGTTAGCGGCAAAATATTACTGACAGGCTGTAGCCATTTGGGGAAAGCAGCGGTTGAAAAAAAAGTGCCCGATAAGAGGAATTGAGGTAAAGTAATAACGTTAGACAGTGGAGGCACACTTGTTTCGTTACGAGCTAGGCCGGATATGATAAAACCAAATCCCATAAACACAACCAAGCCTATAAATGCCAGCAAAAGCATATTAAATACAGTAACTACACCGTTTACCAGCGTAAACCCAAAAGCATAATGCCCTATGCCGATAATAATGATGGCGCCTAATAACGCAAATACAACTCTGGCCAGCATCTCGCCTAAAATGATACTATATTTTTTTACCGGCGTCGCAAAAAAGCGCTTAATTACCAGCGTCTGGCGCAAACTCAAAAACACAAAGGCGGTTCCGAATACACCTATGTTTAGTAACGAGAAACCTAATTGTCCCGGTAGTATAAAGTCGATGTATTTGTACTCGCGGCCTTTCACGGTAGTTTCTGTAAACTCTGCCATTTTGGGTTGCTCGGTCGGATTGGCTTGTGTATTGAACTGATATAGTAAGCTCTTCAACATCGACCGCAACATATTTCCTTTTTCTTGTGATGCTGCCGTGAACGTTACATCAATGGTGTAGGCCGGCAATCCATTATTTTTGCGGATGTTAATGATAGCATCTAAACTGCCTTTACTCAGGTTTTTCTGCATGTCGGTGGCCGACAGATCTTTCTTTAAATTGATGACCTTGTAGTTTTTAAGTATCTGGTAAATGGGATTGAGCGTATCCGAATTTTTAGCTAAGCCTGCATCAATGCTCACCGCGCCACCGCCAATATTGGCAAATATGACAATAAAGATCAATGGAAACAGCAAGCTAAACACCACCGCCGATGGGCTACGAAATATAGACATTAAACTGGCTTTAGTAATAGATAAAGTTGCTCTAAGATTATTATATGATTTCATGAAAGTAAGGTTGATTTATCTAATGAGCTCAAAAGGAGCAAGTTTTGTGTAATTACTCCTCCTTTAGGTGGTAGGGGGGCTTATTGTACAGTAGGACTCCCCGTCAAGCTAATAAACACATCCTCCAAATTAGCTTGCTTTACCTGTTTAGGTCGTTCAAATCCTTTGGCAACCAACTCATCAATAAAACCGTCAGGCGTGTTGATGCCGATAACGCGACCGCCATTAACAAAGGCTACGCGATCGCATAATTCCTCTGCCTCATCCATGTAATGAGTAGTTAATACCACGGTAGTGCCCGCGTTGCGAATGTCGCGAATGAGTTGCCATAAATTGCGGCGGGCTTGTGGATCGAGCCCGGTAGTAGGCTCGTCTAAAAAAATAATTCGCGGGCTGTTAATTAAAGTTGTAGCGATAGAGAAACGCTGCTTTTGCCCGCCCGAAAGATTTTTGTACTGAGTTTTGGCTTTATCAGTAAGCGCTACCTTTTGCAGCACTTCCATAGGTTTAATGCGAACTCCATAAAGCCCGGCAAATAAATCAAGCAATTCGATTAGGTTGAGGCCGGGGTAATATCCTGCAGCCTGTAACTGCACACCAATGCGTTGCTTAATATGGTCAGCCTGGCGTTCTACCGAAAAACCATCCACCATAACCTCGCCCGACGATTTGCTTCGTAGGGTTTCAATGATTTCGAGCGTAGTAGTTTTACCTGCGCCATTGGGGCCAAGCAGTCCGAAAATCTCGCCTTCGTAAACTTCAAAGCTGATGCCTTGCACGGCAGTAAAACCGGCATATTCTTTTACCAGGTTTTTTACAGTGATGATAGGTTGTGTTGCCATACTTTAAAAGTACGGCAGATGGGGGCAGTATTAAATTATTTTCGGCCGAATGGTTAGTTTTTAAATATGAATGGTAGCTGGAAACGAGTATGCAGAGAATCTTAAAAATCCAAAGGACCCAAACGGCGCATATTCATCAAAATTAAATACCGGCGGTGGCGTAAAAAGCGGGTAGGATTGGTGGCCGACCGTTTTAACGGGCTGGGGAATATCGCCGCAATAGCCGCTGCCTCGCGCTTGGTGAGGTTTGCAGCCGGTTTGTGAAAGTAACTCTGAGCGGCAGCTTCGGCACCGTAAATACCATCGCCCATTTCAATGACGTTGAGATAAACCTCCATAATGCGTTGCTTGCTCCACAAAACTTCCATTAGCATAGTAAAATAAGCCTCAAAAGCTTTACGTATGTAAGACCTGCCTTGCCACAAGAAAACGTTTTTGGCTGTTTGCTGCGAAATGGTACTGCCGCCTATCACCTTTTTACTATTGCGGTTTTTACTGATGGCGTGCTGGATGGCCTTAAAATCAAAACCATTATGTTCTAAAAACGATTGGTCTTCGCCGGCAATGGCAGCCTTTTTCATGTTGATGGATATTTCATCAAAATCTTTCCAGTCTTTGTCAATCTTCCAGGTTTTACCGGCAGCTTTACGCTCAAAACCGCGGCTAATCATTAACCAAGTAATAGGAGGATTTACAAAGCGATAAAACAGTACCCACAAAAAAGTGAAACCAACAAAGGCGATAATAAAGATTTTTACAAAACGCCAGATGAGCTTACCAATACCCATAAACTGTATACGGATGTTTAAATAAAAGGGAAATTAACAGCGCAATTTACGCACATAAAAAAAGTGTTTAGCTCTCACTAAACACTTTTTTATTATTTAAAGATTCGGCTGATGTCAGCCGGATCCTGAACTGAAATTACTCAGCTACAACTTCAAAAGGAACCTGTACTTTAACTTCTTTGTGTAAGTTTAAAGTAGCAGTGTATTCGCCTGTAAATTTAGGCTCCTCGTTGAAAGTGATACGACGACGGTCAACTTCAAATCCTTGTTTTTTCAAAGCATCAGCCACTTGGATAGTGTTGATAGCACCAAAGATTTTACCGCTTTCGCCGGCTTTAGCACCGATAGTTAATTTAACACCTTCTAAACGTGCAGCTAAATCATCAGCATCCTTACGGATTTTGTCTTGTTTAAACTGAGCTTGTTTAAGGTTTTCGGCTAACACTTTACGTGCAGATTCTGTTGCCAGAATACCAAAACCTTTAGGAATTAAGAAGTTACGGCCATAACCAGCTTTTACTTTTACTACTTCGTCTTTCTCGCCGAGGTTTTTAACGTCTTGTTTTAATATAATATCCATCTTGTTAACCTCCTGTATTATTTTAACGAGTCAGCAACGTAAGGTAATAAACCGATGTGGCGGGCACGTTTAACAGCCTGAGCCACTTTACGCTGAAATTTTAATGAAGTACCAGTTAAACGACGTGGTAATACTTTACCCTGATCGTTAACAAACTTTAGTAAAAAGTTAGCGTCTTTATAATCGATATATTTGATACCGTTTTTCTTGAAACGGCAATATTTTTTGCGGTTATCGTCCACTTTAGGGGCGGTAACGTATTGGATTTGATCGTTTGCCATAATTAAGCTGCTGCCTCCTCTGTTTTAGGTTTTTTGTTGAAAGCGCCGCTGCGTTTTTTCTCGTTGTAAGCAATGGCATTTTTATCCAAAGCAATAGTCAGGAAACGCATAACACGCTCATCACGTTTAAATTCGATCTCCAGTTTGCTGATTAGTTCACCCGGAGCGCGGAATTCGGTGAGGTGGTAATACCCGGTCGATTTTTTTTGAATCGGGTACGCTAATTTTCTCAAACCCCAATTGTCCTCTTGAACAATTT
Source organism: uncultured Mucilaginibacter sp. (assembly GCA_913775265.1). GTDB lineage: Bacteria > Bacteroidota > Bacteroidia > Sphingobacteriales > Sphingobacteriaceae > Mucilaginibacter. The sequence continues at coordinate 69,228 of CAJYJH010000070.1, forward strand.
CGGCTCCGTTATCAGTTAAAAGCTTGCTGAATTTGGCAATTGCCTCTTTAGCAACCTCATCTGATAACAACGGGGTTAGAATGATGACGGTTTCGTACTGTTGCATTTTATACGTTTTGTTAATTTACTACCCGCGTAAAACGGGAGTGCAAATGTAGAAATATTTTAATAGATATGCAAGGGTTTTGATGTTAAATTATTGACTGAATGAAGAGTAACCGGAGTAGCTAATACCAATTTTATTCCCGTTATGGCGGCAACTGGCTGTTTGCCATTCGCATCTTATTTAAAGTATACGACATCACAACGCAAAGAGCGACAATCTATCAGTTTGTTATAGATTAGATACAACAATGCCCCCGATTTGAAAAGATCGGGGGCATTGTTGTATAATAGCTGTAGCTTTTGTAACGAAGCTTATTTGCGACCGCCACTCATGGCGCTCAACTCTGTAAGGGTAATTTTGTCAAATCCTGCAGGAATACCAAAAGTTCCAACCGGAGGTTTGGCATCCGAAATTGATTTTAAAGTGTTGGTAATGCTACGGCCCATTTGGTTTACGGTAAACTGCACAGGGAAACCACCAACTTTAGCATAAATGGTGCTGTAAGCACTGGCCGGGGCACTAATGTCAGTAGTTACCCAAGTGTCAAAACTTGTGTTTCCTTTAGCATCTTTAGCAATTACTTTTTTACAGTTGTAACCGTTAATCTGCTTAGTTTCGGTAGTTGGCGTAAAAGTAAAGCTTGGCAATTTAGACATTGCTTCTTCTAATTCACCAGGAGTAGCAACACCTGCTTTTTTAATGTTGGCTACGGGTACATCAACCAAAACGGCCAGGTAATCTTCTTTAAAGCCTAATACTTTAATAGTGGCAGGACCTTGCTGAATCACAGTAGCCGATGAATCGCCTTTAAAATACACTTTAGCCTCGGTGCCTGCTGCTTCGTAAACGGCAGTACCTTCAGTATAAGATTTTTGTGCGCTTGCACTCAGGGCAGTTGCTGAAAGGGCAATACCCATAGCAGCGGTGAACAATTTATTCATGATGATAATTAATTGCAGTTAATGATTAATTTAAAGTTATAAACTTTTTATTTAGATGCAACGATATATGATTTGTTACGGCGTAAAGTAAATAAATTTATGTGAAGGCTGTCTGCTTCGGCGGTTAACTTTTTTAACCTGTGTGATGAGTTGTTAGCCTCAGCTATTAAATAGTGATATGAATAGCTATTATTCAACTTTTTGATGTTAATATGTGGGTTTTGAGATAGTACAACGTAATCAACGGATAACTCCCGGTTTAAGACTGTTTTTTCGAGCGAAGGATTAAAAAGCAAGATGCTTTTTTGCATAAACTGTATATAGTTGTTCTGCTTCTTAAAATAGTTAGTCTGCAAGTTTTCCTGCGGCTGGCAAAATAATATGCTGTCTATACCCAAGCTATCTAAGCAGGGTTTTATACTATACTGATAACTTTTATCAACTAAAGTTAAATTAGTCATCAGCACTGCTTGCCTGCCTCTTTGAAATAAAGTTGCCGTGTTCTTTTTAACATTGAAGAACACCATCCGTTCGGTTTGTTGTACGTTAATCAGCTTCCAGCTACCGCTGATACACAATATTAGCAGGCTGACTAAACTAAATTTGAGTGTCGCTGCTTTTTTGCTGATTAAAAAGTAAAGCACTAATCCAATTAGCAAATACCAAAAAAGATGCTCAAAAGATGTGAGCCATATTTTGCCAATACTCGCATAAGGCAAATGTTCGATGTAACTCAAAATACGGGTCATCCAAACAATAATCTGCTCTAATAAATAACCGCTCCATTGGCTGAATATCTGTAAATGGGGTATAAAGGTGCTCGTCAAAAATATGGCTCCGATAACTATAATCGCTTCGGCTGGTATCAGGATTAATAAGTTACTGACTAAAAAATAAACCGGAAACTGGTGGAAATAGTAAGCACTTAGAGGGAAGGTGATGATTTGCGCTGCCAGTGAGGCTGATATAGCGTACCATAATTTACGTGCCACCGGAATATTAAATTCTTTCAATTCATAAATAATAGGCTGTACTACCAGTAAGCCAAATACAGCTAAGTACGAAAGCTGAAAGCCAACATCAGTGATCAGTAAAGGATTGTAAAGCAACAAGCCAAAGGCCGATACGGCTAATACGTTTAAAGTATGTACTGGTCTATTGCCGGCTCTACTCAAAATAATCATGCTAAGCATAATGGCTGCCCGGCAAACAGCAGGCGATAAACCCGTCAGTATGGCATAACCCCAAATGAGTACGAGCGAAAGGCCTGCATTGAGCCACTTGCCGTAACGGTGATGCCTGAAAGGTTTGAGCAGTGTACTGATCAGCCAGAAAATAACTGCCACGTGTGCGCCCGAAACCGATAACACGTGGATAGTGCCTGTTTTAGAGTAAGCCTGCAACACTTCGCTGCTTAAATCAGCTTTGTAACCCAGCAGTAAGGTAGAGGCTATAGCTATAGCTTCAGGGTTATGCAGGTAAGTTTTAATAGCTGCTACCAATTGCTGCCTCGCTTTTAAAGAAAATGTGATAACCGGGTTGCCCTGATTGCGCTTTAACAGTCTTGCATGGGGTAAAGGCAGAAAACTTTGATAGTGTATATTTTGATTAGCCAGGTACTGTTTATAGTTAAACTCGCCCGGATTATAAGGCGGGTCGACAGGTTTGTAAGTGGCCGGGATGAGCCATATATCACCATACCGGGCTTTATGTGTATTGCTGTCGGCAACAAATGTAACCAGCAAATTGCCTGACGTGCGCCTGGTATATTTACCCAGAACCGAACTTTGAACCTGTGCATTAAAGCGGGTGTAGATACCTTTGGCAGCAGGTTCATTAGTGATCCTGACAATCAGGTAATCTGATTTGAGTTTAGAAAAATGCTTTGTGTTATTCAACTCATTGCAATGGTAAGCACTTAACCAACCCGCGCAAAACAAAAAGAGCGTCATGATAGCGCCGCCTAACCATGCAAAGCGGTGGACACGCAGCCGGTTATAAAGTAAGTTTAAAGCTACAAAAGCAGTAACAGATATGCCCAGTGTAATAATGACAGGCATTAGCCATAAAGCTTGGTCGCTAAGGAGCGCCAATATGATGCCGGCCATCAATGGCAATAGCCAGTAAAAAAAGGGTATCTCACCTTTATGGGCGCGGAGCAATAGTTGCACTTACAGGATAGGTTTGTGCCCGAAGATACAAAAGAACTTTAACTGGTATTAAGTAAGATTTAAATAGTAGTGCGATGAGAATAAGCTGAAATAGTGCCTACTTACAACTGATCTCGTACTTCGAGCAAAAACTTTTTGAGATTTTCGAGTGCAGATAAAACGCTTTGCTGGCTTTTGGTTTCGTTAATGTTGGTTTTCAAATGGTCCTTAGCACCTTGCAGGGTATAACCTTTGTCGCGTATTAAATGAAAGATGATCTTGAGATTTTCAATATCTTCTTCAGTAAAATAGCGATTGCCTTTTTTGTTCTTTTTAGGTTGCAGTATATCAAATTCCTTTTCGTAATACCTGATCAGGGAGTGGTTAACGCTAAACATAGCAGTTACCTCGCCCATGGTATAGTACATTTTATTGATATCGCGTTCTTTGTAAGGCATGTGCAAAAGTAAAGCATAAATTGTAACAATCAATCCACGATTTGAATTTTTGGCTGTCCGAACTTTCCTATATTTGAGCAGTATGAGCAAAAAGAATATCGCCCTCTTGGCCGGTGGTTATACCGGCGAGTATGAGGTATCTATTAATAGCGCCAAAAATATTGCGGCCAACCTTAACGCCGATCAGTATAATGTATATACTATACTCATTAACCGCGAGCGCTGGTTCTACCAAAACAGTGATGAAACGGTGGATATTGATAAAAACGATTTTAGCCTACCCCTCAGCACCGGGAAAGTAAAGTTTGATACTGTATTTATTACCGTGCACGGTACTCCCGGCGAAGACGGCAAGCTGCAAGGTTATCTGGATATGTTGGGCTTGCCTTACAATACCTGCGATGCCACAACGTCGGCCATCACCATGAATAAAGCTTACACCAAAGCTTTGGTACAGGGGATTCCTAACTTACATGCGGCCAAATCAGTAAAACTATTTAAAGGCGACATGCACGATGTAAGCACGATTGCCTCGGCACTTAAATTTCCGCTGTTTGTAAAACCTAACAATGGTGGCAGCAGTGTGGGCATGAGCAAAGTGCATAATGTAGCCGAATTACCTGCCGCACTCGAAAAGGCTTTTCACGAAGATGAGCAGATACTGGTAGAAGAGTTCATTAAGGGCAGGGAGTTTAGCCGTGGCATAGCGCGTTTACATGGCAAAATTGTAGTACTTCCGGCTACCGAGATTATCAGCTCTAAAGAATTTTTTGATTATGAAGCTAAATACACTCCGGGAGTAAGTCAGGAAATTACCCCGGCGGATTTATCTGAAGAGACAAACAGTATGATTGCCGACATCCTGACAGAAGTTTACCTGCGCTTAAATTGCCGTGGCATGGTAAGGGTTGATTTTATTTTGCAGGAACAAACCGGCGATTTTTATTTTATCGAGATTAATACCACACCTGGTCAGTCGGCTAACAGCCTGATACCGCAGCAGGTAAGAGCTGCAGGTATGGACGTTAAAACTTTTTACGGCGATATTGTAGAAGGATCTTACAGATAATATTTTGGGCTCGGTATGCATTGTTTAAATCAATGATAGAGAATTTAAACAATGCATACCCTTTGTACCCGAGGGTGAGCTTAGATTGGACTAAACGGTTTGGTAAGGTATAGCACTCAAAGCTACAGCATCATGCATAAATCTGGTAGTGCTCAATAATATCCTGAGGTATTTTGGCACCGCGGCCGGTTTGCATATCAATCATCGTGTAGTCAAACCAACCATCACAGCAAACTTTTTTGGTTGCTCTGTTGGTGATAGTAAAGGCCACACGGCAGCCTTTATCGTCGATGGTTTCGATGCCGGTACGCACGATGAAGTAATCGCCCATAACCAGCGGTCGTTTGTAATCAACATGCGCAGTGCGTACTACCCAGCCAAATCCACGTTCCATAAATTTTTCCATCGCCATGCCGTAGCAGGTATCCATCTGCTCATAACGGGCCGCCAGTACATAATCAAAATATTTACTGTTGTGCACGTGCTGAAACATATCTATATCGTCCGGGCGTACCCGGTGTTCGGTTTCAAAGGTGGCGTACTTTTGTTGTTCCATAGGTTATTAAGTGTTTAAACAATAGCTTAAGCCGGCATATTGTTTAGCAAAGGCAAAACAATACATTTGATAGGAAAATCTAAAACATGATTTATGAACGCTAATGGTCTGTTATCAAAATTAAGCGGTTTGGGTGTGCCAAATGAGGTTGTTGAGCGTTACCAGGAACCGCATCGCTTTTATCATACGCTCGATCATGTGCAAGATATTTATCAACAGCTTGAAGAAAAAGGATTAGCCGATCATCAGGCGCTATTATTAGCTACTGCCTATCACGATGTAATTTATAATCCGCAATCGTCAACCAACGAAGAGGATTCGGCACAATACTTCATACAGTATTATGAAGGTGATAGCCAGCTCAAGCAAGAAGTTTATGACATTATTTTAGATACCAAAACGCATCAGCCCCGTTCTGAGTTGTCGGCTGTTTTTTGCGACCTGGATCTGAATATCCTTAGGCAGCCACTACACAAGCTTTTGGTTTACTAAGATCAAATTTTCAAAGAGTTCCAGTTTGCTGATTTTGCTTTATACCGGATTAAAAGGGTAGAAGCTCTACAACAACTGCAAGCCAAGGTTTCCAATACTGATTTGTCTGCATTAATTACCTACGTACAACACCGGCAACCGCAAATTGCGGTCTATCCGGGCAGTTTCAATCCATTCCACAAAGGGCATTACAACATCTTACAAAAAGCCGAGGCAATATTTGATAAGGTAATTATTGCCAAAGGTAGCAATCCGGGTAAAGAGGAGTCTGCTTTTGAGGTACCCGCTATACTTGGCTACAGGCAAATAGCCAGCTATAATGGATTATTAACTGACTATGTGAACAATCTGAGTTATCCCGTTACTATCATCCGTGGGCTGCGCAATAGTACCGATTTACAGTACGAGCTTAACCAGTACCGTTACCTGCAAGATTTAAGCAGTCGGCACCTAAAAATCGTTTCCATATTTTGCGACCGCGAGTTTGAGCATATTTCGAGTACCGGCATCAGGCAGTTACAAAACTATGGCATGGCCGGCGCCTATTTATTGTAAAGTGCAGAAGTGTTTGTTTATCAGGTATTGTTTCGTATATTTGCGGCTTAATTAATCAAAGTATTTACGCTTTAATATTATTCAAGCAATGTATTTAAGTTCAGAGTGGAAATCAGAGATTTTCGCAAAACATGGTGGCGCAGCTACTAACACAGGATCAGCAGAAGGACAGGTTGCTTTATTTACCAGCCGTATTGCACACTTAACCGGGCATTTGAAAAAAAACAAAAAAGATTTTGCCACTCAGTTATCACTGCAAAAATTGGTAGGTAAACGTCGTGCTTTGTTAGCTTACCTGTACAAAAAAGACATCCAAAGATACCGTGCTATCATCAAAGCTCTTGAGCTTCGTGATATCATCAAATAATGCTTTCCGGTCTTTAAAAAAAGCTATCCGTTTTCGGATAGCTTTTTTAATTTTGAAAGAAAAATAAACAATAAAAAAATCGGTACGCTCTAAAAGATGAAAAGCGTGCCAAATAAACAAAATGAGTTACAATGCAATTAAAAAGGTAATCGATTTAGGTGACGGCCGCACCATTGAGATCGAAACCGGAAAACTGGCTAAACAAGCCGATGGCTCGGTAGTAGTAAAAATGGGTAATACCATGTTGCTGGCTACAGTAGTGTCATCACCCGAAGCAAAAGAAGGTATTGACTTTTTACCGCTTTCGGTAGACTATCAGGAAAAATATGCGGCATCAGGTCGTATTCCGGGTGGTTTTTTACGTCGCGAGGCGCGTTTATCAGATTATGAGATCCTGATCTCTCGTTTGGTTGACCGTGCACTGCGTCCTTTATTCCCTGAGGATTATCACGCTGATACGCAAGTGATGATCTCTTTAATTTCTGCTGATAAAGATATTATGCCTGATGCGTTAGCAGGTTTGGCAGCATCTGCAGCATTATCTGTATCTGATATTCCTTTCAACGGACCAATCTCTGAAGTTCGTGTAGCTAAAATTGATGGTCAGTTAGTAATTAACCCGACATTAAGCCAGTTAGCCAATGCTACTTTAGAGTTTATTGTTGCCGGTTCTGAAAACGACATCAACATGGTTGAGGGTGAGTGTAAAGAAATTCAGGAAGAAGAAATGGTAGAGGCTTTAAAGTTTGCTCACGCAGCTATTAAAGAACATTGCCGCATCCAAAAAGAACTTACACAAGAGGTTGGTAAAACTGAAAAGCGCGTTTACTCTCATGAGCATAGCAACGAAGAGTTAAAGCAACAGATTTACGCTGCTACATACGATAAAGTTTATGAAATAGCAGGTTCAGGTTCATCAAAACACGAGCGTCATTCTAAACTTCGCGAAGTGCGCGATATGTTCATCGGTGCTAACTTAGGTGTTGATGCTGATGCCGTAACCCTTAGCCTGGCTAAAAAATATTTCCACGAGGTAGAGTATGATGCTGTACGTAACCTGATTTTAGATGAGGGTAAACGTTTGGATGGTCGTGCAACTACTCAAATCCGCCCAATCTGGAGCGAGATTGATTATTTACCGGCTGCACACGGTTCTGCTGTATTTACCCGTGGCGAAACCCAATCATTAACCAGCGTTACCTTAGGTGGTAAAGATGATGAGCAAATGATTGATGGCGCGTTCATCAACGGTTACAGCAAATTCATTCTGCACTATAACTTCCCTGGCTTTTCAACCGGCGAGGTACGTCCTAACCGTGGTCCTGGTCGTCGCGAAGTTGGTCATGGTAACCTGGCTATGCGTTCGTTACGTCAGGTATTGCCACCAGATGACGAAAATCCATACACAATCCGTGTAGTTTCTGATATTTTAGAGTCAAACGGTTCGTCTTCAATGGCTACAGTATGCGCCGGTACATTGGCATTGATGGATGCAGGTGTTAAATTAAAAGCACCGGTATCAGGTATTGCCATGGGCTTAATCACCGACGAGAAAACTGGTAAATACGCTATCTTATCAGATATCCTGGGTGATGAAGATCACTTAGGTGATATGGACTTTAAAGTTACCGGTACAGTTAATGGTATAGTAGCTTGCCAGATGGACTTAAAAATTAATGGTCTTTCTTATGAAGTAGTTGCTAAAGCTTTGGCTCAGGCTAAAGAAGGTCGTTTGCACATTTTGAACGAAATGAGCAAAACCATTAGCGAGCCTCGTGAGGATTATAAGCCATTTGCTCCCCGTATTGTTACCCTTAAAATTGATAAAGAATTTATTGGTGCAGTTATCGGTCCCGGTGGTAAAATCATCCAAGAGATGCAACGCGAAACCGGTGCAACTATCAGTATTGAAGAGGTTAACAACCAGGGTATTGTTCAGGTATTTGCCGACAACAAAGAATCAATTGATGCTGCTGTAGGCCGTATCCGTGCCATTGCCTCTAAACCAGAGGTTGGCGAGATTTACGAAGGTAAAGTACGTTCTATCATGCCGTTCGGCGCCTTTGTTGAAATTATGCCGGGCAAAGATGGTTTGTTGCACATCTCTGAAATTGACCACCGCCGTATCGAAACTATGGATGGTGTGTTTGAAGTAGGAGAGATGGTTAAAGTGAAATTGCTTGATATTGATAAGCAAGGTAAACTGAAATTATCGCGTAAGGCTTTACTGCCAAAACCCGAAAAAAACAACGGTCCTAAAGGCGAATAATTAGGCCTTAGGCCTGTTAAACCACATATTTCTCGGATTTTATCTGGGCAGTATGTGGTTTTTTTATTTGATTTTTTGTTTATTTGCAATATCCCTTAGTTGTTAATTTAAACTCATTAAAAAGATACATGTATAGATAGAGCCGAAAGTTTAAAGATCGATCCCGTGTACCAATGACATCTACTACCAACGATGATCCTTTAGATTTTCTGAGCAGCAATTTACAGGGAGCACCCCAACGGTCGCAAACCGATTTAATACAGCTGTTGCTTTACGAAATTATAAGGGTAAAAGAAATAATAAAATACTATGAATCCATCCCAAATGGCGCCGGCCAGTTGGGTGCGTCTATTCTTCACGAGTTAGTATCTGAGGCTTACCAATCGTTGGTAAACTATGATACTGAGTTGATGCGTAAATATTACGACTTGTTGCAAAACTGCGACTAAGTCCTGTTACTGCCTTTCCTTTTGTTTTTTACTTAGCGTTATATAGTCAAACAAACTATATTTGGCGGCATGAAGCACCTAACTGCTCCTTCTGTTTTAGCCGCTGACTTTGCTAATTTGCAGCGTGATATTGAAATGCTGAACCATAGCCAGGCCGACTGGATCCACGTGGATATTATGGATGGCATGTTTGTACCCAACATATCTTTCGGTTTACCGGTAGTTGAAGCTATTAAGCGTTATGCCACCAAGCCGCTGGATGTACATTTAATGATTGTTGATCCCGACCGTTATCTTAAAGCTTTTGCTGATGCCGGCGCTACGCATATCACCGTACACTACGAGGCTTGTACGCATCTGCACCGTACTATACAGGCCGTTAAAGATTTGGGTTGCAAGGCTGGTGTGGCTCTTAACCCGCATACACCGGTTGCCTTGCTCGAAGATATAATTACCGATCTGGATATTGTGTTAATTATGTCGGTTAATCCGGGCTTTGGCGGGCAAAAATTTATCCCAAATACCTACAAAAAGATACAGCAGCTTAAAGCTTTGAGCGAAGCGCGCAACCCCGATTTATTTATTGAGATTGATGGCGGAGTTAACCTGCAGAATGCTTCCGATTTGGTTAAGTCTGGTGCTAATGTGCTAGTAGCAGGCAACTTTGTTTTTTCGTCGGATGATCCGATCAAAACCATATCATCCCTGCACGAGATCAAGCCAACCAATTTTGCTTAAAACATGACTTATCTCATTTAAAACTGATAAAATGTTAATTAACTACCAATTTAATAGGGTATTTTTTTAACTTCGGGCGCAACTAATAAGGCTTACCGGCCTTTTTAAATTATATACTTAAGCGTTATGAAACATAATTTCGGTGCCGGACCCGGCATTCTTCCTCATGAGGTTTTAAAGCAAGCAGCTGAGGCTGTAGTAAACTTTAACGGCATTGGCTTGTCCATTCTCGAAATTTCACATCGCTCGGCAGAGTTTGAGGCGGTTTTAGAGGAAGCGGTTAAATTAGTGAAAGAATTGCTGCAGGTACCTGAAGGCTACTCCGTATTGTTTTTACAAGGCGGTGCCAGCCAGCAGTTTGCTATGGTACCTTATAACCTGTTACCCGAAGGTGGCAAGGCTGCTTACCTGGAAACAGGTGTATGGGCTAATAAAGCTGCCAAAGAAGCCAAATATTTTGGTAACGTTGAGGTGGTTGCAAGCTCTAAAGAAAGCAACTTTACTTATATCCCTAAGGATTACGAAATACCTGCTGATGCAGCTTATTTCCACATTACTTCTAATAATACCATTTACGGTACACAACTGCAGGAATTTAAGAAATCACCTGTGCCGTTAGTGTCAGATATGTCATCAGACATTTTTAGCCGTCATATTAACGTTGAAGATTTTGGGTTGATTTATGCCGGTGCGCAAAAAAACATGGGCCCTGCCGGTGTAACGCTCGTAATTGTAAAAGACGAGATATTAGGCAAAGTTGACCGCAAGATACCTGCGATGTTTAATTACCAAACGCAGATTGAAGGTGGATCAATGTATAATACCCCGCCGGTATTTGCCATTTATGTATCTATGCTTACCCTACGTTGGTTGAAGGCTAAAGGTGGTGTTGCAGCCATTGAACAAGAAAATAGCACTAAAGCAGAGCAACTATATCGCGAAATTGAGCGTAACCCGTTATTTAAAGGCGTCAGCGCTCCGGAAGACCGTTCTAAAATGAATGTGTGTTTTGTGATGAATAACCCTGAGCATGAGAAACCTTTCTTGAAACTGTGTGACGAAAAAGGCATCGTGGGTATTAAAGGTCACCGTAGCGTAGGTGGTTTCAGGGCATCTATTTATAATGCATTGCCTATTACCAGCGTTCATGCCCTGATTGATGCCATGCAGGAATTTGCTGAAAAAAATAAATAAACAGTCAGTTGTTTGGATGTGATCTAATGAGGTGTTTGCATTCCATTAAGTCATATCCAAAACTGTTAAATTCTATCCGTACTAACTTTATACACTAATTATGTTTAAACTACTTGCTAATGATGGTATTGACCCGGTAGGTAAGCAAATGCTTGAAGAAGCCGGATTTATTGTTGATACTACGCACATACCCCAAGATGAGCTGCCTGTAAAACTGCAGGCTTATGACGCCATCACTGTTCGGAGTGCTACTAAAGTGCGTAAAGCATTAATAGACGAATGCCCTGATTTGAAGTTGATTGGCCGCGGTGGTGTAGGTGTTGATAACATCGATGTAGAATACGCTTTAGAAAAAGGCGTTGCTGTACACAACACACCTGCAGCTTCATCTGCTTCGGTAGGTGAATTGGTTTTTGCACACTTATTTACCGGTGTTAGATTTTTGCAAGACGCTAATCGCAAAATGCCGGTTGAAGGCGCTACTAAATTTAACGATTTAAAAAAGGCCTACGCTAAAGGAATAGAGCTGAGAGGTAAAACCATTGGTATATTGGGTTTTGGCCGTATAGGTCGCGAAACTGCCAAAATAGCTTACGGTTTAGGTATGGACGTATTGGCATTTGACGTACATCCATCAGTAACCGAATTGGAGTTGGAATTGGGTGGCGGCATTAAGGTGAATGTTCCGGTAAAATACGCTGACAAAAACGAAGTGATTTCACAAAGTGATTTCATCTCTTTGCACGTTCCTTTCAGTCCTGAACCTGTTATTGGGGCCGCCGAATTTAAGATGATGAAAAAGGGTGCCGGTTTGGTAAACTGCTCCCGTGGTGGAACGGTTGACGAGGACGCTCTGCTGGAAGCACTAAACAGCGGACAGCTGGCTTTTGCCGGTTTAGACGTTTTTGATAACGAACCAACCCCACGTACTGACCTGTTGCAACATCCTAAAATCTCTTTAACTCCTCACATTGGTGCGTCTACCAACGAGGCGCAGGAGAGAATCGGGGTGGAATTAGCTACACTGATCATTAATCACTTCAAAAGCTTAGCTTAAACAAAAATGGCCTGTCTAAAAAAGACAGGCCATTTTTGTTTAATATCATCTTTGATTAAAATTAAGGCTGATTATTTGCGAGCTGATTTTTAAGACTAAATGAATAGGCTACAACTGATAAGTCACACCTTTTTCGGGCATGGTTACCTGGTAGTCGTCTTGCGTTAACGCATCAGCCATGGCTTGCATACTTTCTGTTTCGCCGTGTACAAGGAATACCTGCTTCAACTTATCCGGAGTTTGCTGTTTTACAGTGTTAACCAAGTCATTATGGTCACCGTGCGCACTAAATAAATCTGTTTTTTTAATAGTGGCATACACTGCAAGTTCGCGATCCTTAATATGTACTATGGGGTCGCCACGCAATAAACGATAACCCAAGGTGCCTTTGGCACAATAGCCTATAAAAAGAATAGTGCAGTAATAGTTCTGAATGTTGTAGTATAAATGATCTTGTATACGTCCACCCTCAAGCATCCCTGCTGATGAGATAATAATACAAGGCTCAAAGTAATTTGAAATCTGTTTACTGTCTTTCAGATTTTCAACATAGGTTAAGTTATCAAACTCAAATTCGTCGCCGCGATGACGATAAAACTCCTGTGCCTCTTCATTTAATAAAGCGTGATGTTTGCGAAACACTTGAGTTGACACGGCGGCAAGCGGGCTATCAACAAATACCTTGACCGGAGGTAATAAGCCGTTGCTGAATATTTTATTGAGCGAATATACCAGTGCTTGTGTACGGCCGATGCTAAACGCAGGGATAATCAGGCGACCGGATTCTTTAATGCAAGCCTTATCAATTGTTTCAATCAATACTTCTTCAATCGTTTGCCCTTGAGTATGATAACGACCGCCATAGGTAGACTCTGATACCAGGTAATCTACGGGAGGCAATGGTTGCGGGTCGTTAAGTACCGGATAGTTTTTGCGGCCAATATCGCCGGTAAAGGCAATGTTTTTTTCCTGTCCGTTGTCATTAATCTTTAAAACAGCAGCAGCAGCTCCTAATAAATGACCCACAGGCACAAAAGTTAACTCAATGTCGCCGTTGAGCCTGAATGGTTTGTTGAAGCCAATGGTCACCATGCGTTCGACCGTGTCCATCACGTGTTTTTGCAGGTATAAAGGCTGACGGCTCTGGTGCGATTTGCCCCGGCCGTGTTTACGGCTTTTGTGTTGCTTATTTAAAAATATACTTACCGAGTCCATGAGCAACAGCTCAGCTAATTCGGCGGTAGGAGGGGTACACAAAATCTGTCCGTCAAACCCCATACGAATTAGTGTAGGCAAATTACCCGAGTGATCGATGTGCGCGTGAGTTAGTATAACTACATCAATAGTAGCCGGGTTAAACGGAAAATCTTCGTTGGCTTGTACATTGCGGTCTTTTTCATAATCAAGGCCGCAATCAATCAGTATTTTATATTGGTTAACTTCCAGCAAATGCATGCTTCCGGTAACCTGCCGGGCTGCCCCGTGTATAGTTAAATTCATTCTTATCCTTTGGTTCAGTTGTCTATTGGTTCAAATGATTAATTGGTCTTTTGGTTTGCATCAAAGCAATACATCTCTATAGCTCAATACTCAAAACCATTAACCTGCTAAACCAATAAATCAGGTTTGGGCACTGGTGTCAAACTGTAATTGACTCAGGTAGCGGTATAAACCTTCTTCGCGCCCTATAAGTTCATCATGAGTACCGCTTTCAATAATCCGGCCTTTTTCGAGTACTACAATCTTATCAGCCTCACGAATAGTTGATAAACGGTGTGCGATGATGATTGAAGTACGGCCTTTCATCAGTTCCTCTAAAGCTTCCTGTACCAGGCGTTCTGATTCAGAATCCAATGATGAGGTTGCTTCATCTAATATCAAAATAGACGGGTTTTTTAATAATGCCCGCGCAATAGCAATGCGTTGCCTTTGTCCGCCCGATAATTTAACGCCGCGTTCGCCTACAATGGTATCATAACCTTCAGGGAAACCGATTATAAACTGATGGGCATTGGCTCTTTTGGCCGCCTGCATAATCTCTTCTTCGGTAGCATTACGCTTCCCATAAGCAATATTCTCGCGTATGCTGCCGCCAAATAGCAGTACATCCTGAGGTACAATGGCTACCTGGTTACGGATGTCGGTAAGTGCATAACTGTCGGCAGGTTGACCATCAAACAGCATCGAGCCGCTTTGCGGATGATAAAATTGCAGAATCAATGCTGCCATGGTTGATTTGCCCGAACCGCTCGGCCCAACAATAGCTACTTTTTGGCCGGCCTGAGCATCTAACGAAACATCTTTCAGTACCTCAATTTCCGGGCGGGATGGGTAATGAAAATCCACATGATTAAAGGTGAGGTTACCTTGAATGTGCTGTTTAATCACATTATCGCTTTCGCGAATAGATATCGGCTCGCCTTGCTCTGCTAAAATCTCCAATACACGTTCGCTGGCACCAATAGCTTTTTGGATGTTAGCATACAAATCAGGGAAACTACCCATGGCTGCACCCACAAAGATAGAATACATGATAAAAGTTGTTAGGTCGCCGGTGTGCATTTCGCCGCGGCTCACCAAAACCGAACCGTACCAGATCACACCCACAAACGTCCCGAACATGCAAAACACTATAAAAGAAGCAAAGATGCCACGGAACTTAGCCCCCTTCACGGCTATACTTACCACATCGCGCAGGTTACGGTCATAGCGACCGGCCTCGAAAGCTTCATTCACAAAGGCCTTTACGTTGGCGATGCCCTGCAGCGTTTCTTCAACGATAGTGTTTGATTCCGCCAATTTATCTTGCGCTTGGCGCGATAGCTTACGGATAAAGCGACCAAAAACTACGGCAAAGGCGATCAACACAGGTAGTACAGCTAATACAGCCAGCGTTAATTTGATAGATACAACGACCAGTAAAGTAATGCCGCCAATCATCAACACCAACTGCCTGATTACTTCGGCAAAAGTGGTGGTTAGGGTATCCTGTATTTGCGATAAGTCGGCCGATATACGGCTATTGAGTTCGCCCACCCGTCGGTTGGCAAAAAAGTTCATGGGTAGCGTAACCAGCTTAAAATAGGTATCGCGGCGGATATCGGCCAACGATTTTTCGGCTACCTGCACAAACCATACTACCCTGAAAAAAGAAACCACGGCCTGACCGGCTAACAACAAAAAGCCGGTTATAGCAATAGCGTTGAGGGTAGGCGGTAAAAATTTGTACTTGTAATTACCTTGAGCAGCATCAATTAAAGCACCCAGTATGGCCGGGAAAACTAATGCCACTAAACTGGATACAAATAAAAAAAGTAAACCGGCTATAAACTTGCCTTTGTAAGGCTTAAGGTAACTCAATAGCTTGCTTACGTTTTGCAGGCTTTGTTTATTTATCTTAGCTTTAGGTAGTTCTTTCTCTGATGCGTTCCCACTATTCAGTCGTGCTCGTGCCATAAACGTTTTAGTTCCTCAACAATTTAATGGGTAAAATTAAGATTTATGCCCGGCTTAAGCGTTGTACAACTGTAAAATTATAGCTGAGTCATTCATTGGCTCAGTAGTGCATTGACAAGGGAAGACATCACGAAGCCAGCCTTTTTAATAAAGCGTGAGGCCAATCACTGTAATCAGAAAATGCTTACTGAAAATCAATAATCACGCTGTCGCCTAAATTGAGGCCTAACAAGCCGCTGGCGTTGCCTTTGTTGATGGCAATTTCAAGGTGGTCACTGATGCCAAAAAGGCACAATTTTTCGCCTTCAGGCACTTCGTTGTAATGCCAGCTCAGGTGGGTAATGGTTTCGTTGCGTTTGAAGTACAGAATGAAGCGACGCCCCTGTTGTACCCGGTTAAAAAAGTCTTTGGTAATGTTGGTGATGACGTTTTGGAACGAGTCGATGTAAATCACCATACCTCGTATCTGGTTGCGCTCAACAGCAGGTTGCAACAGCATTCGTTTTTCAATGCCCGCTACCGGTTCTCCGATCTCCTCCAGCAAGCCACCGTTGGCCAAATGACAAGCTGCTTTTACAAAAATATCCGACAGCGGAAAATGCAGGAATTTCAAATCCTGCATGATGTTGATTTCCATGATGGCTTCCGGCTCTTCGTCAAATATCAGTGAAAAAATGCCATTATCAGCCCCCACAAAGAAGTGCTTTCGGTACCTAATGGCTAAAAACTTGTTCTCGTCGCTGTATACCGTATCGATGCCAATCAAGTGTACGGTTTCTTCCGGAAAGTAATAAAAGCTGTTTTTTAAGATGAAGGCTGCCTGTTGTATATTGAAGGCTGCTACCGAATGGGTAATGTCAACAATATTAACCGTGGGCAATACCCTCAGGATGCTGCCTTTCAGCACCGCCTGGTAGATATCTTTATCACCCAAATCAGTTGTTAAAGTTAATATTGCCATTCTTAATTAAATATTTATTACTAATCTTGTAAAAAGCATCAGCGGGTGCAAATATCCAAAAATTTAACCATAACGAATCAGCAACTCAAAATCATTTTCTGTTGAACGAACTTAAAATATCAATTGAACATATCAACCCTGCTGTTTTGTGGGGACCTAATAATGATCATTTTGAGATCATTAAGAAGCAATATCCTAAGCTCAAAATAGTAGCCAGGGGCAGTGAAGTAAAAGTGTTGGGTGATGAGCAGGAACTTGCTTTTTTTAACGAAAAGTTCGGTTACCTGGTGCAGCACGTTGAAAAACATGACACCTTAAGCACCACAGACCTGGAACGGATTTTGGGCGCCAAGCATATTGAAAGTAAACCGGTCGATCAGCAAAACGAAAAGCCCGGCAGTACCGGCGAGGTAATTGTATTTGGCCACAACGGTGTAATGGTAAAGGCGCGTACCGCCAACCAGCGCCGCATGGTAGACAGCATTACTAAAAGCGACATTATGTTTGCCATTGGCCCTGCAGGTACCGGTAAAACTTATACTGCAGTAGCTTTAGCAGTTAGAGCGTTAAAAAACAAAGAGATCAAACGTATTATTTTAACCCGTCCGGCGGTGGAAGCAGGGGAGAACCTTGGCTTTTTACCCGGCGATTTAAAAGAAAAGATCGATCCTTACCTGCGCCCGTTGTACGATGCGCTGGATGATATGATTCCGCCAGAAAAGTTAAAGACTTATCTGGAGAACCGTACCATAGAGGTTGCACCGCTGGCTTTTATGCGTGGCCGTACGTTGGATAACTGCTTTGTAATATTGGATGAGGCGCAAAACGCCACCGATATGCAGTTGAAAATGTTTTTAACCCGTATGGGGCCAACTGCCAAATTTATTGTAACCGGCGACGTAACGCAGATTGACTTACCTAAAAAACAACAATCGGGTTTGCATACCGCTTTACGTATCCTGACTGATATTAAAGGCATCGAAATTATTTACCTGAGCGGTGAAGACGTGGTGCGTCACAAGTTGGTAAAACGAATTTTAGAGGCTTACGGAGATATACAGTAAGTTAGAATAAAGAGTAAAGAATCAGGAGTCAGGAATGTCGCATCAAGTGTTTAATTCCTGATTTCTTGTTTTTACACTATACTTTATACATTTGGCATCTGTAATTATTATTCTTAAATCTCTACTCCAATCCATGCAGGCAATTAACCAAACGCAATTTCAATTCCCGGGACAAACGGCTTACTACAAAGGCAAGGTGCGCGATGTGTATACCATCAATAACCAACATCTGGTAATGATTGTTACAGATCGCATATCGGCATTTGATGTGGTACTTCCGGAGGCAATCCCTTACAAAGGGCAGGTGCTGAACCAAATTGCGGCCCATTTTTTAGAAGCTACCAGCGACATTGTACCTAATTGGGTGGTAAGCGTACCCGATCCGAGTGTTACCATTGGTAAGATGTGCGAGCCATTTAAAGTAGAGATGGTTATAAGGGGTTACCTGGCCGGGCATGCTTGGCGCGAATATAGCGCTGGCAAACGTCAGGTTTGCGGTGTAAGCCTGCCTGAGGGTTTGAAAGAAAACGATAAACTGCCAGAGCCTATCATTACGCCAACTACCAAAGCGGCTGTAGGCCATGACGAAGATATTTCTAAGGAAGATATTTTGGCTAAAGGCATTGTTTCGGCAGCGGATTATGAGCAATTAGAGCAGTACACCAAAGCCCTGTTTGCCCGTGGTACCGAAATTGCTGCTCAGCGCGGACTGATTTTAGTAGATACCAAGTATGAGTTTGGCAAAGCCGATGGTACTATTTACTTAATTGACGAAATACATACACCCGATTCTTCGCGCTACTTTTACAGTGAGGGATACCAGGAGCGACAGCAAAATAACGAACCGCAAAAGCAGCTATCCAAAGAGTTTGTGCGTAAGTGGTTAATTGAAAATGGCTTTCAGGGTAAAGATGGCCAAACGGTGCCGGAAATGACACCTGAGATAGTGAAATCTATATCTGATCGATACATCGAGTTGTTTGAGCAGATTACAGGTAAGCCTTTTGTAAAATCAGATAATCAAAATGTGCTTGTCCGTGTAGAAAATGCGGTTAAACATGCATTAGAAGGATTGTAATTTTATTTATACGAGAATAAATTTATATCTTAGCCTCATAATTATTTCTAACATGAAATTCTCTGTTGATAAGCATGAAAAGTATGTTTTGATCAAACTAAACGAATCAAAGCTCAATTCATTAATTACACCTCAATTAAAGTCTGAGCTGATTCTGATCAATACAGAAGGTCAGCGTAATATAATACTGGATTTGTGCCAGGTGAAGTTTGCTGACTCATCAGGTTTAAGCAGTTTATTGGTAGGTCATCGTTTGTGTAAAAATGCAGAAGGTAGTTTTATCTTAACTTGCTTAAATGATGCGGTTGCCCGCTTAATCAACATCTCTCAGTTAGACAATGTATTAACCATTGTTCCGACCGTTGAAGAGGCTATTGACCATGTTTTCATGGAAGAAATAGAAAAAGAGCTGAAGAGAGAAGCAAAATAAGCCTTACGTGTGTTTACCCGTTATGAAATTTGAGGTAACCATACTTGGCAGCAGTTCAGCAACACCCATATTTAACAGAAATCCTACGGCACAGGTGCTCAATATCAACGAGCGCCTGTACCTCATAGACTGCGGCGAGGCTACCCAGCTTCAAATGCTGCGCTTTGAGGTGAAATCCAGCAAAATAGATCATATTTTTATTAGCCATTTGCACGGCGACCACTATTTAGGTTTGGTGGGCTTACTATCGTCTATGCATTTAAACGGACGTGTTAAGCCGCTTAAACTGTTTGGGCCAGCCCCGCTTAGAGAAATTATAGATGTACAATTTAAGTACTCTGAAACTACGCTGAATTATAATATCGACTTTGTGCCAACCAATCCGGCAACACCCGAAGTTATTTTGGACAATCAGGACGTTACTGTAGAAACTATCCCGTTAGACCATCGTATACCTACTACAGGATTCCTGTTCAAACAGAAAAAACGCCTTCGCAAAATTATAAAAGCCAAAGCTGAAGCATTAGGCATTCCGGTTGAGCATTATCCGCTGTTAAAAAAAGGAGCGCCGTTTACGGCGGCTGACGGACGGGTCTACAAAAACGAGGAACTGACCGTTGATCCTGAGAGGCCAAAATGTTATGCCTTTTGCTCAGATACCATTTACAACGAACGCTACTTTGACCAGATCAGAAATGTAGATTTGTTGTATCACGAATCCACCTTCTTACATAATATGCTCGATAGAGCCAATAAAACTTTTCATACCACAGCATGGCAAGCAGGACAAGTCGCATTACAAACAAATGCAAAAGCTTTGCTCATTGGCCATTTTTCTGCACGTTACAAAAGCTTACACGAATTGTTGGATGAAGCCAGCAGCGTGTTTCCCAAAACGGAATTGGCTATTGAGGGCAATGTTTATCCGGTTGGTGACGACATGGCTTAGCAAACAAATATACTAGAGAGATATAAAAGTAAAAGGGTTGATATGTTATTCATATCAACCCTTTTATTTGGTGTTATAAATAAGTTTAGTCAGCTTTACGTCCAAAAACTGAGAAGCTTACGTAACGTTTTGGATGGGCTTTCAGGTCGATAAATAGGTTGTTTAGGTTGGCTGAAGCTTCGTTCAGGTTGTTGTACATCTTATCATCGTTCAACAATAAACCTAATGAGCCTTTTCCACTATTAATGCGGTTCACAGTAGCCTGTAAGTCGGCCATGGTTTTGTTGGCATTATCTAAAGTTTGCTTGATATTAGAGTTAGCCAAATCATTGCTTACTTTTTCAAAGTTGGCCGTGGTTGTGTTCAGACTCGCTGTGCTGGTGCGCAGGTTAGAGGTAAGCACTTCGGCATTCGTCATGATACCATTGATGTGTCCGGTTTGGGCACCTACTAAACGGTCAATCTTTTTGGTAGTTCCTTCCAATGTTTGCAATGAGTTGGCGATACTTAAAAAGCTGCGGTCAACATTGCGCTGAAACTCCGGGTTCAAGATTTTGTTGATGGCTGCTAAGCTGGAATCAACTTTTTCCATCAATAGCTCAGCTTTGCGTTGTACCGGTTGTAAGCTTTGCGCCAGGCTACCCTGTATATCAGCACGTAAAGTGTCTTTATCTTCGGCTAACTCGCGGCTGTTACCCATTTCAAAAATAATAGCCTTACTGCCTAACAAATCGGTACTTTCCAGTCTGGCTAAAGTGTTGGATGGAATTGGGTATTTAGGATCAATTTTAAATTCAACTACCGTAAAGCCACTTTGCGACTGTAAAGTCATGTTAGATACGTGGCCAATCTGAAAACCGTTAACTAAAACGGGTTTGCTCAAAGTTAAGCCCTCAACATTTCGGTAAATAGCATAAAATTTGTTAGAGCCCGAAAATACATCGTTGCCCTTCAGATAGCTAAATCCCAAGATCAGGATAACCAGGCCAACAACGGTTACAATGCCTATTTTAGTTTCGTTATTTATTTTCAAGGTAGCTGAGTTAAGTATGTACTGTTATTTTATTGAGGTACTTGTTCCACCTCTCTTTTATATTGTTTAATTGCTCTAACAATCGAATTTACAATTTCGTTTTGCCCTTGGTCTGAGTTTAAGTAATCTTCTTCCTCAGGGTTATTAATAAAACCGGTTTCTACCAGTATCGAAGGCATAGATGTTTGTGCTAAAACCTGCACGCCTTGCTCAATCACGCCTAAACTATTGCGGCCATCTGTGTTTACAAACTCGTTGTTTACCAAGTTGGCAAAATGTATGCTTTGTTTGCGGTATTTATCACGATAAACGTTTAGCATGATAGCATCCTCGGGCGATAAAGCATTCACCTCTTTTTTAGAGTACGCCTTTTCTTCTTCGGCAAACTGGTTTTCCATAATAGCTGCCACCTGCTCTCCTGATCGTCTAAAGATGTTTACCAGCAATAAAACTCCTTTACCTGAACGGTTAGGTACCGAAACTGTTTTTCCGTTCACTACTTTTCTAACATTGGGTAAAGAGTTGCAGTGCAGCGAAATATATAAGTTGGCTTTATTGTCATTAGCCATTACCGCCCGCAATCCATTATTTACAAACACGTCGGTTGTACGTGTCATTAATACATTTATATCTTTTATTTCTTTTTGAACAGCCTGTTGCAATTTTAACGCGATAGCTAACGTTACATTCTTTTCCAACGAATAGGATCCGGATGCACCGGTTGCCCGTCCGCCATGGCCGGCATCAATAACAAGTGTGCGAAATTTAAATCTGGCAGAAACAGACGAGTCTCTGCTTACCGGGTGGCCTGTAGCGAACGCAACATTTATAAACGTAATGAAGAATGCTGATAAACCGTAAATCAATAGTTTGAAACTTTTATTTTTCATTATTTTTGAACCGCATTAACTTTAACTGCAAAAATACTATTCATAATCAATTTTGAAATTTCTCAGGTTTTTTTTTCTAATAGCCATTGTTTTGATAGTTAATGCGATAGCTCATGCCAAAAGGCATGGTCACATTAAGCCTGCGTTATTACTTGATACCATCATCAAACTCGACTCGGTAAGAGACAAAAAGTTACTGCGGGCAAACAAGCGCAAAGCAGGTAAAAACTCGGCTGCCGATACTACTAAGAAACGTCAATCTACAGATACGACTAAAAAAAGCGGTCAGGGTTTACAGTCGCGTGTAAAAGCTGTAGGTGGCGATAGTACTTACTACGATGCCGAGCGAAAATTAAAGTATTACTTTGGTAATGCCCGGGTTACATATGGTGAGTTTTCCTTAGACGCTGATTATATACGCATTGATGAAAAGAATCAACTTATTTTTGCGAGCGGCCGCAAAGACCCTAAAACGCGCCGTTACGGTAACCGGCCTATTGCTAAGAACGGTAACGAAAGCCCTTTAACAGCCGACTCTATTTTATATAACTATAAAACTAAAAAAGCTTATTCTTATAATACATCTACAGAGCAAGAGGGTAACTTTATTACCGGTGGCGAGGCTAAAAAGCTAAATGAGACTGAAGTGGCGTATCATAACATCTTATTCAGTACTTGTTCGTTGCCATATCCCGATACCCACTTTGGTATCGTGATTACTAAAGGTATTGGCGAAAAAAAACGGATTATTTCCGGTCCGGCTTATTTAGAGATAGCGGGTGTACCGTTGCCGCTGGCTGTACCTTTTGGCTTTTTCCCCAAGCCTAACAGTCGGGCATCAGGTTTCATTTTGCCATCATTTGGAGAAGATGCCCGTTTGGGTTTCTTTTTGCGGAACTTTGGATACTACAAGGCCTTTAACGATTACCTGGATTTAACCACCATGGCCAGTTACTATTCCAGAGGTTCTTACGAAATAGGTACTACCGCGCGTTATTTAAAGAGATACAATTATCAGGGTACTTTGGCGCTTAATTATGGCGCGCACAACTATGGCGTGCAGGGTGATCCTTTTGTAAAAGACTTTAGTATACAATGGACACACTCGCAGGATGCTAATGCGCATCCCGGTACTAACTTCAGTGCTTCGGTAAATGCGGCAACGTCAACTTTTTATCAAAATAATCCGGCTACCACCAACTATAATTTACAACAGTTAACTCAAAACAACCTGCGTTCGAGTATTGCTTATGCGCATACATGGGCAGGTACGCCGTTTAACTTTACGGCCAACCTGTCGCATAGCCAGGATTTGAGCAAAAAAACCGTGTCATTAGAGTTGCCTACCTTCAACTTCAACATGACATCCATCAGCCCGTTCGACTCGAAAAATAGAGTAGGAGAACAAAAATGGTATCAGAAGTTAACCGTGAGCTATACTTTGCAGGGTACCAACAAAATTAACGCTGTGCCTGAGTCGCAGTTATTTCAAAGGGAGACTCTAACTAAAAGGCTACAATCAGGTTTTCTACATCAAATACCTATCGGGTTAAACTTAAACGTATTTAAATACTTCCAGTTTAATACCAGTGCTAACTACACCGAACGCTGGACATTTCAGACTGTTCGTCAGCGTTATGCACGTGGTAGTATCAATGGCAAATCAGAGTTAATTACCGACACTATACCTGGTTTTGCCCGTAACGGCGAGTACTCTATTAATGGTGGTTTTTCTACCAAAGTGTATAACCGGTTAGATTTTAAAGGTAACGGTGCCTTAAAAGCCATTAGGCACGTCATGACGCCTAACATCAGCTTTAATTACCGGCCAGATTTTGGCGACCCTGTTTATGGTTACTACCGTACCGTAGTTAGCGATGCTGTGGTACCTTACCCGGCTACCGCTTCCAAGTATTCCATTTTCAGTAACACCGTTTATGGCGGGCCAAGTGCGGGTAAGTTTGCCGGTATAAGCTTCTCGGTAGATAATACTATTGAGGCTAAAATGAAGGCTAAGAGCACAGATACCTCCGGTGCTGACCGTAAGGTGTCAATATTACAAGGCTTGAGTTTAGCAGGTTCGTATAACTTTGCGGCCGATTCTTTTCGGTTGTCAACCATTTCCCTTAATGCCCACACTGCCATCTTTAATCAAAAGGTAAGTATCAGCGTTAACGGTACGCTCGACCCTTATGTAAATCAAGTGCAAGACTCTGTAAGCAATGGCTTATTAACTCAATACGTGCGCAGGTTTGACCGCTATACCTTTCAAAACGGTCGGTTCCCGGCTTTAACTAATTTAAGTTTTTCTACCAGTTTTAGTCTAAATTCCAAGGCTAACTCTGGGCGTACACGTCCGGCAAGTACGTTACAAAACATGACCAGTGCCCAAGCACAACAGTTAGCTTTGATTGATAGCGACCCAAGCCGATATGTAGATTTCAACGTGCCTTACAACGTGAGCGTAAATTTTAACTTAAATTACGCCAATACTTATATTGCGAAAACCGTATCCAGTACGGTAAGTGCCAGCGGTGATGTTAATATTTCGCCCAAGTGGAAAGTGCAATACACCACAAATTATGACTTTAGGGCCAAACAAATTGGCATTACGCAGTTTTCTATCTATCGTGATTTGCATTGCTGGGATTTATCATTCAGATGGACCCCGTTTGGTGTTTACAAATCATTTAGTGTTGATTTAAGGGTAAAAGCATCTATTTTGCAAGACCTGAAATTAAGCAAGCGTAAAGATTACTACAACAATTAATTACATGCTGGCAGAGATTATTACTATTGGCGATGAGATACTCATCGGCCAGATTGTGGATACCAATTCGGCCTGGATGGCTCAGGAGCTTAATGCCATAGGTATTCGCATCAAGCAAATATCTTCGGTGTCTGATGATCGCGACCACATTTTAAAAGCGTTAGCCGAGGCACAAACACGGGTCGATATTATTTTAATTACGGGTGGATTAGGCCCTACCAAGGATGACATCACGAAGAAAACCTTGGCAGAGTATTTTGGCGTAGGCTTGGTAGAAAACGAAGAGGCGCTTGCCAACGTGCAGCGCATATTTGCCAAATATGATAGGCCTCTGCTGGAGGTTAACCGACAGCAGGCTTTGGTGCCTGCCAACTGTGAGGTGCTAAACAATCTGAACGGCACCGCACCGGGCATGTGGTTTAACCATCAGGGCAAAGTACTGGTATCAATGCCGGGTGTACCTTTCGAGATGATGTACATGATGGAAGGGCAGGTGATCCCGCGTTTAAAGGCTACATTTAAACTTTCGTACATTATTCACAAAACTATTCTTACAGTAGGCGAGGGCGAATCATTCATTGCTGAGCGGATTGCCGACATTGAAGATGCTTTACCACCCTACATCAAACTGGCCTACTTACCTAAATTAGGGCAGGTACGTTTGCGCCTAAGTGGTTATGCCGACAACGAAGCTGCGTTGCAAACGGAGATTGATAGGTTTGCCGATCAGCTTGCTGACCGATTGCAAAACATTGTTGCAGCCCGCGAAGATATTGCGCTCGAGAAGGCCATCATGAACAAACTGGAAGAAGCGGGCCAAACAATTTCGCTGGCCGAAAGCTGTACCGGTGGTTACCTGGCGCATTTGTTTACGCAGCATCCCGGTTCGTCAAAAACGTTTTTGGGTGGAGCAGTAGCGTACGCTTACTCGTTAAAAGAAAGTATATTGGATGTAAGCTCGGTGACATTGCTGCAGCACGGTGCCGTGAGCGAAGAGACGGCTACCGAGATGGTTAAAGGCGCTTTAAAAAATTTTAAGTCGGATTACGCCGTCGCTGTAACTGGTATTGCCGGGCCTGATGGAGGCACGCCTGATAAGCCTGTAGGTACGGTTTGGATAGCGGTAGCCGGCCAAAATAAAAGCATTATAAAAAAGTTTGTATTTGGCAATAAACGCCGCCAAAATATAGAACGTACGGCCATTACCGCCTTGGGTATGTTGAATACTTTACTTGGCGTACAATAAAACTACCGGATAAATAATTAATTTTGGCCTTACTTTAGAGATTAAACCATGGCGAAATTCGAACTGCTGCTGCCTAAAATGGGCGAAAGCGTTGCTGAAGCAACCGTTATTAAATGGCTGAAACAACCGGGCGACCGGATTGAGGCAGATGATACCGTGATCGAAATTGCTACCGATAAAGTAGATTCTGAAGTGCCATCGCCGGTAAGTGGTGTTTTATTAGAACATCGTTTTCAAAAAGATGAGGTGGTACAAGTAGGTACCTGCATTGCTATTATTGAAACTGTTGACGAGCCCGAAAACAAACCCGAAGATAAGCCAGTAACACGTGTTGAACTGTTATTACCTAAAATGGGTGAAAGCGTTGCTGAGGCTACTTTAATCAATTGGTTGAAACAGCCAGGCGACGAAGTGACAACTGATGATGCCGTGGTAATGATATCTACCGACAAGGTAGACTCAGAAGTGCCGTCGCCAGTAGATGGAACTTTGGTAAAGCAACTGTTTAAAGCTAATGATGTAATACGTGTAGGTACGCCTATTGCTGTTATTGAGACTACGGAGCAAACCAATGTTCATCAACCCACCCCGCCACCTGCGCGCAAACCGGAGCCCGTAATAGCACCTGTGCAAGAACAAGTTAAAGATCCTGAACCGGTGCCTGAATTTACTGCGCATGTTCCGGGCTTAGATCAGCTACAGGCTAAAACTTTAAATCAACCTTCTGCAGTAGTTCAGTCGTCGGGTATACGTTTTTACTCACCCTTAGTACGTAATATCGCTAATCAGGAAAATATCGGTCAGGCTGAACTGGATGCTATTCCAGGTACCGGGGCCGAAGGTCGTTTAACCAAAGACGATCTAATAGGGTACCTGCAAAACCGCAGCAGTACCCCAACGCATAGCGAGCAACCTGAGGCTAAAGCAACCGAAGCATCAACACCTCCTGTACAAGCACCAACTCAAAAACCGGAAGCACCGCAACAACCTGCTCAGAGTTTAAACGGCGGCGACGAGATTATTGAGATGGACCGTATGCGCCGGTTGATTGCCGACCATATGGTGATGAGCCGCGATACCTCGGCGCATGTAACTTCGTTTGTAGAGGCTGACGTGACCAATCTGGTTTACTGGCGCGAAAAGGTAAAAGGTAAATTCGAAAAAAGGGAAGGTCAGAAATTAACCTTTACACCTATATTTATTGAAGCTGTAGCTCGTGCTATTGTGGATATGCCGATGATTAACGTGTCGGTAAACGGCAATCAAATCATCAAAAAGAAAGATGTAAATATTGGTATGGCTACTGCCTTACCTAACGGCAACCTAATTGTTCCGGTAATACGTCGTGCAGAAAGGCTTAACCTTACCGGTTTGGCCAAAAGCGTAAACGATCTGGCTAACCGTGCCCGTAACAATAAGCTACAGCCCGATGATACCCGCGATGGTACTTTCACTATCACCAACATTGGTATGTTTGGTAACATTATGGGTACGCCTATTATTAACCAGCCGCAGGTAGCTATACTGGCCGTGGGCACTATTAAAAAGAAGCCGGCCGTTATTGAAACACCGACCGGTGATGTGATAGCCATACGTCATATGATGTACCTGTCGTTATCTTACGACCACCGTGTGGTAGATGGCGCTCTGGGCGGCTCGTTTGTAAAGCGCGTGGCCGATTACCTCGAAAACTGGGATTTAAACCGGGATATATAATATGGTTAAACAACTTACACCGGTGTAAAATACATTTGGCTCAGTGTAAGTTGTTTAATTATAGCGTCTTCGAAATTTATTTTATAAAATGTTGTGTAATTAAAGCTTTACACATTACCTTTGCCCTAAAGGTTTAAATACCATAATCAAATACCCTCCGTTGGTTTTGATTTATAAAGAAGCGGCGAGAGATCAGGCTCCCTGACCCGCTGGCAACCCTCCGATAGGCGGAGAAGGTGCCAATTCCTGTCCCGGTCTGGACATACAGCCGGGGAATATAAGTGAAATAACCATGATACACGTTAAATCCACTACTGCAAATTTATTGGCTGCCCAATCGGGTAAATTTTCTGGTACTTACAGTTTTGCTGCTAACTGTTTGTGCATGTGTTGTTGCCGTTAAAGCAATTACACGTTTTCATTCACTGCGCTTTTGTTGCAAAAAATGCTAACGTGTTTTACAACCGGGCTTGCTGTATCCTGTTCGTAAGCTAACCTCCGCTCAACAGTCATTCACAAAAAGTTATTCATTATTAGCTGTAAACATCATGTCAACAACACCTTTAAAATTCGAAACTTTACAATTACACGCCGGTCAGGAAGTTGATCCGATCACCGGTTCGCGTGCAGTACCTTTATACCAAACTACCTCATACGTTTTTAAAAATGCCGAACACGGCGCTAACCTTTTTGCGCTGAAAGAGTTTGGCAACATCTACTCGCGGATTATGAACCCCACTACAGATGTTTTTGAAAAACGTATTGCCGCGCTTGAGGGTGGAGTAGCTGCCTTGGCAACGGCCTCCGGTCAGGCGGCACAGTTTATTGCCCTGAATAACATACTGCAGGCAGGCGACAATTTTGTAACCTCGCCGTTTTTATATGGCGGTACTTATAACCAGTTTAAGGTAGCCTTTAAACGCTTGGGAATCGAAGCCCGCTTTGCAGCAAACGAGCAGGCTGATAGTTTAGAGCGCTTGATTGACGACCAAACCAAGGCCATCTATTTAGAAACCATTGGTAATCCGGGTTTTAACATTCCGGATTTTGAGCAGATTGCTGCTTTAGCCCGCAAGTACGATTTGCCATTGATTGTAGATAACACTTTTGGTGCAGGTGGCTACCTGTTTCGCCCTTTAGAGCATGGCGCAAATGTGGTGGTAGAATCGGCCACTAAATGGATTGGCGGGCATGGTACCAGCATTGGCGGCGTTATAGTAGATGGCGGTAACTACAACTGGGGCAACGGCAAATTCCCACAATTCAGCCAACCGGCCGAAGGCTACCACGGCTTGATATTTTCGGAAGTGTTTGGGGTAGGCGGACCGTTTGGTAATATACAATTCATCATCAGGGCCAGGGTGGAGGGCTTACGCGATTTTGGTGCATCGCAATCTCCATTCAATTCGTTTTTACTACTGCAAGGTTTAGAAACTTTATCATTGCGGGTACAGCGCCATGTAGACAACACTTTGGAACTGGCTACCTGGCTGGAGCAACACCCGCAGGTGGCTAAAGTAAATTATCCCGGTTTGCCGTCGTCTCCATACCATCATTTAGCTAAGCGTTATTTAAAAAATGGTTTTGGTGCGGTATTATCATTCGAATTAAAGGGAGACAAGCAACATGCCTCTAAACTGATTGACAGTTTGCAACTGGTAAGCCATCTGGCTAACGTGGGTGATGCTAAAACGCTCATCATTCAACCATCAGCTACTACGCATCAGCAATTATCTGATGTGGAACAGTTGGCCGCTGGCGTAACGCCGAATTTATTACGGGTGGCTGTTGGTATTGAGCATATAGATGATATTAAAGCTGATTTTGAGCAGGCCTTTGCTGCCGTAAGGACATTGGACAATGCGGTAATTGGTGATTTAGATTAATGAATAGCTTTTAGTCTTGAGATAAAGACGAAGCTTTAAGATATAGTTTTTTTAGTTTTTGATAGTGATTAATAAAGCCCTCTTGTTTGCAGGAGGGCTTAATCAAATTACAACAATGAGTTTACAGACTTTTAATTATACAGGTACATTCGAGTTGGAGTCGGGCAAACAACTGACTGGTTTACAGGTGGGTTACCACACGTATGGCCGCTTAAATGTTGCCAAAGATAACGTGGTTTGGGTATGCCATGCCCTTACTGCCAATTCGGATGTGCTCGACTGGTGGAAAGGTTTTGTAGGCGAGGGTTATTTTTTCAACCCCAACGAGCACTTTATTATTTGTGCCAATGTGTTGGGTTCAGCCTACGGTACTTCAAGTCCGTTAAGCATCAATCCAACAACTGGTCAGCCTTATTATTTAGATTTTCCGCAATATAGTATCCGCGATATAGTGAAGGCGCATCAATTATTGGCGGATGATTTAGGCATCAATAAAATTGATGTTTTAATTGGCGGATCTTTAGGCGGACAGCAGGCATTGGAGTGGAGTATCATTGAGCCATCGCGCATTAAACAACTTATTTTAATCGCCAGCAATGCTAAGCATTCGCCCTGGGGCATTGCCTTTAACGAATCGCAGCGCCTGGCCTTAACGGCGGACTCAACCTTTAACAATGGCACACCCGATGGTGGTAGCGCCGGTTTAAAGGCTGCGCGTAGCATGGCTCTGCTATCTTACCGCGGTTACAAGGCTTATAACATCACTCAGCATGAGGATGACGATAGCAAAACCGATAACTACCGGGCAGCAACTTACCAAAGTTACCAGGGCGACAAGCTGGTAAATCGCTTTAATGCCTACAGCTACTGGTACCTGAGCAAGGCTATGGATTCGCACCACGTAGGCCGCAATCGTGGCGGCTTGGAGAAAGCTCTAAGTACAGTTACTGCGCAAACTTTGGTAATCGGTATCAAGTCGGACATTTTGTTTCCTATTGAGGAGCAGCAGTACCTATTTCAGCATATCCCAAAAGCGGCTTATGCCGAATTAGATTCGTTTTACGCACACGATGGCTTTTTAATTGAAACTGAATTATTGACAAAAATTGTTTCCTCGTTTATCAAAACGGACGTGAGAGGCAAGATTATAGAATTACAAAAAATAGCTTAATGAGTAAAAAACTTACCATTGGTTTGTTTGGTTTTGGTGTGGTTGGACAAGGGTTGTATGATATTATTAAAACTAAGCACCTCAATCTCGAAATTAAAAAGATAGCCATTAAAAATCCCGATAAACAGCGAAGCCTACCCGCCGAGCTTTTTACCACCGACCGGGATGATATATTAAATAACCCCGAAATTAACACGGTTGTTGAGCTGATTAACGATACTGATGCCGCCTTCGAAATTGTATCAAGAGCGTTGGCCTCGGGTAAACATGTGGTATCGGCCAGCAAAAAAATGGTGGCTATTTACCTGCAGCAACTGATTGATTTGCAGCATGAGCATAATACTTCTTTACTGTACGAAGGCGCCGTATGTGGTAGTATACCTATCATCCGTAACCTCGAAGAATATTATGATAATGAGTTGCTTCACTCTATCAGTGGTATTTTTAACGGGTCATCTAACTACGTGCTTTCTAAAGGATTTTTAGAAAACATGGATTATGATACCGCCCTTAAACAAGCGCAGGATTTAGGCTTTGCCGAAACTGATCCCACATCAGACGTGGGTGGTTTTGATGCTAAATACAAGCTGGTTATTGCGGCAGCACATGCTTATGGTGTGGTGATTAACCCTGATGAAGTGTTGAACATCGGCATCCAAAACCTTTCGGCGTATGATATGCAGTATGCCCGCGAAAAAGATTTAAAAATTAAACTGGTTCCGGTAGCTAAAGAACTGGATGATAAACACGTGGCGCTTTTTGTATTGCCTAAGTTTGTTAACGAAACTGAGTTTTTATACAATGTAGAATACGAATACAATGGTGTAACCGTGCAAGCGGCCTTTGCCGACCAGCAATTCTTTTTTGGTAAAGGTGCAGGCGGCCACCCGACGGGCTCTGCTGTACTGTCTGATATTGCAGCCCTAAGATACGGCTACGGCTATGAGTACAAAAAGGCCCGCGAAAAGCAGGATTTGAAGTTTACCAACAACATCGAGCTGAATGTTTACTTACGGTATGATGATGAACAATTAGTGGAAGACCTGGGCTTTTTGCACATCCAGGAACGCTACTACTCGGGCAATTTTAAATTTGTTATCGGAAAAATCAATTTGCAAAATCTGATTGCTTTACAACAACGTATATCTGACAGTAAGGCGTTTATAGCCTTTGCCGATCAGCTTACAGGAGTCAGTTTAGCCTCGGCATAATTATTTTTTTAGTGGCAAGTTTTTAGTAGATTTCTTGCATACTATTGATGGGTGAAGGGTTTTCTGCAAAAGGAAACCCTTCTTTTTTTGCAAGAAATTTGGAATGAGCAATGCTGTGCTGGATAATGCACGAATGTTTCATTTGCAGCCACATCAAAACATATTCGTTATATTTGTAACAAACAATTGACAGCACTTCTCCTGCATGGCTAAATATTTGAAGTTTTTTACCAATCGCATTTTTGTAACAGTCATCTGGTTTGGTTTAAGCTTTTTTGCCATTTTAAAGCAGGCTCTTCATCATCACATCAATAATTACCAGATTTATAAATACACGTTTATAAATCTGGTTAAGCAGATAGATCTTTACGCACCACAACCCAAATTTTTTGAAGATAGCAATCATTATGGCCCCATATTCGGGTTAATTATTGCTCCTTTTACGCTCTTTCCGGATATTGTCGGCTCGGTTTTATGGGTGATGGCCAATGCCTGGATACTGTACCAAGCCATACTCATGCTGCCGTTTACTGCCCAGCAGCGCAATGCTGTGTTGTTGATTTGTGCGCACGAATTAATGACTGCGGCTTTCAACGCGCAGTTTAACCCCATGATGACCGCCTTAATTGTGTTGAGCTACGTTTTCATCAAACGTAAAAATAACTTTTGGGCAGCGTTTACTATTGTGTTAGGTACCTATGTTAAACTGTACGGTGTAGTGGGCTTGGCTTTCTTTTTCTTTACTGACAACAAACTGAAGTTTATTCTCTCGCTGGTTTTTTGGGGTATCGTGTTATTTGCGCTTCCCATGGTAATGTCATCCCCCGGTTTTGTAATGCAAAGTTATTACGATTGGTACATGAGCCTGGCCGAAAAAAATGCCAGCAATGCTATGTCAACCATGCAGGATATCAGCGTTATGGGCATGATCAGGCGCATATTCCATTATCCGCAATTATCTAATTTGCTGGTTTTGCTACCGGGGCTGGCGTTGTTTGTAACGGCATACCTGCGTTATAAAAGTTTTGGGCAAACTGCGTATCAACTACTGCAGCTGTCATCAGTTTTAATTTTTACGGTGATATTTAGTACCGGCTCCGAGTCGCCTACTTACATTATTGCCTTTGTAGGGGTGGGTATCTGGTTTATGAATTTGCCTCGCCCGGTAACAGGCTTTGAGATCGGTTTGCTGGTGTTTGCATTACTGGTAACCAGCTTGTCGCCGTCCGATTTATTTCCAAAATTTATCAACCGCCAGTATATAAAACCTTATGCCCTTAAAGCACTGCCATGCTTTATCATTTGGCTAAAAATTGTTTACGAAATCCTGACCCGGAAATTTGACCGGCAACCTGTTTTAGCAGCAGCATAATGAGAAAGAAAGTTTCTGTAGTAATTCCGTCTTTTAACGAGGAAGGTAATATTGAGGCTTTGGCAGCCCGCCTGGTTAAAGTACTTACAACCATCAAATACGATTATGAAGTAATTTTTGTAGACGATGGCAGCTCCGACGGTACTTTAGAAAGACTGAAAGGTCTGGCCGGATTGGACAACCACTTATATTACCTGGAACTATCCCGTAATTTTGGTCACCAAAATGCACTAAAGGCCGGGTACGATTATGCCGACGGCGATTGTGTAATCAGTATGGATGGCGATATGCAACACCCGCCCGAAATGATTCCGCAGTTCCTGGAAAAATGGGAGGAGGGGTATGATGTGGTATATACTTGCCGCGAATACCAGGACGAAACTACTTACTTCAAAACCAAATCGTCTGATCTTTTTTATGGCGTATTAAACTCTTTGTCAGATACCAAATTAGAAAGAGGTACAGCCGATTTCAGGTTGATTGACCGCAAGGTGGCTAATGTAGTTTCGAGTCTTAATGAGAATGGTCTGTTTATCCGCGGCTTAATCAAATGGTTAGGCTTCAAACAATACGGTATCCATTACCAGGCCGAAGCCCGTTTTTCGGGTCAAAGCAAGTACACATTGAAAAAAATGTTCAGATTTGCCAGTCAGGGTATTACTGCGTTTAGCGTAAGGCCGCTATATCTGGCTACCGGTTTGGGTATATTCTTTTCGTTATTATCACTCCTGTATATACCCTATATTTTAATTAGCTATTACTACGGGCATGTCATCTCCGGGTGGGCTTCTATCTTAGCTACCATCGTATTTTTTGGCGGGGTGCAGTTGATGGTATTGGGCATCATTGGTACCTACTTAGGCAAACTATTTATGCAGGCTAAGCAACGCCCTAATTATATTATTCGTTCTACTAATTTGCAGCGCATTAACCATGATCTTGTTAAGCTTCGATATTGAAGAGTTTGATATGCCGTTTGAGTATGGCAAAGATATTTCTTTTGACGACCAACTATCGATATCTACTTCCGGTACTCTGCATATTTTGCAGATACTAAAAAATACCGGTGTAAAAGCGACCTTTTATTGTACGGCTAATTACGCCATGCACCGGCCGGAGATTATTATGCAAATTATCAACGAAGGGCACGAGCTGGCATCACATGGTTATTATCACACCGATTTTAAGCCCGAACATTTATTGCAGTCACGCCTCAAACTGGAAGAAATTGCCGGTGTACCGATAAAAGGTTACCGCATGGCTCGGATGATGCCGGTTGATGAGCGCGAAATTGAAAAAGCAGGCTACGTATACAATTCATCCATCAATCCAACCTGGTTGCCGGGGCGCTACAATAACTTTAGTAAACCGCGTACCTGGTTTTACAATAGCAACGTGTTGCAGTTGCCATCATCAGTATCGCCATTGGTTCGCTTTCCGTTATTTTGGTTGAGTTTTCATAATCTGCCCATGGGTTTACTGAAATGGCTGAGCGCTGCAACGCATCGTAAAGACGGCTACTTAAATTTGTATTTCCACCCGTGGGAGTTTACTGATCTGGATCAGCCTGAGCGTTTTGGCTTTCCGGGATATGTGGTGCGCAACAGCGGCGATGCTTTTATAAAGCGGTTAACAAACTTTATTGCCTGGGCAAAAGGCAAAGGTTACCAGTTTGCCACTACCGGCAGCTTTGTAGCTTTGGTGCAAGCCAAGCATTAATCAGCAGTAAGCTATCAGTGAATAATACGGCTGATTTGGAAGAACACCGCCATGCCGTAAATAATCAACATCACCGAATTTACAATCAGCAGAAAATTCAAATCGGGCTGGTTGTACTTTTTCACGGCTGCGGCAACAGACAAACCCATAAAACCGGTAATCAGCAGAACCGGGAAAATAAGGCGCCATTGGTACAAGTTGATAGAGCCCAACTGGTGTAGCTTGCCACTGTTTTGTACAATAGCAAAACCTGCTACCAGCAGTAGTATGAACACCAATCGCATCATAAATTTGGCTAAGAACTTTGTTGTCTTCATTGTTAACGTTCTGATATAATATCCAGGCAGTGCTGGCTTAGTTTTTTTAGTCGGCTATCTAAGTCGTTGAAATCTGTGGCATTATCGCTGTTTTGATATAGTTTTTTAATTAACGCCAGATTTTCATCATACGGGTCGCAGGCCTGTACCTTTTCCAAATGCGGTAATGTTTTGTTGATGGCTGCTATATAAGCCTTTTTATTTTGCTCATAGGCTGCCCTGTCGCCTTTTGATGCATTCATTTTGTTAGCCAACTCGTTAACTGTGCGCAGGTATAAATGGCCTAAAGCTAAGTGAGCAACATAGTAATCGGGCAAGGCCACGGTCACCTTTTCGTACAGATATTGCGCCTTAGCCGGCTGGTTGGTCTCTTCGTAGGCTTTAGCCATTCCGTTATAAAAGCTGATGCGGCTTTTTTCGGGCAGCTTGGCAGCATCGGGCATAATACTATTGCCCAACTCCAGTGCTTTGCTGTAATTGTTTTGGGTGCGTAGCAGGTTAAAGTCGGTGTACTTGTTAAATAACTCATCGTTATTTTGTGCACTGGTAGTAAATGCTGTTAAGCAGCAAGCAATCATTATTAATATTGAAGCCTTCAAAGTTATAATTATATGTGTGTGATGGGATTTAAGCGGGCGCAAAATACCTATAAGCGGCTACAATCTCAAATCTCTTACTCACATCTCGCGGGTAAATCCTATCTTTGCCCATGCCTGAAAAAATTCTCATCCTTGATTTCGGCTCGCAGTTTACTCAATTGATCGCCCGCCGCGTTAGAGAGCTTAATATTTATTGCGAGATACATCCATTTAATAATTTTCCAGAAGTAGACAGCACAGTAAAAGGAATCATCCTTTCGGGTAGCCCATATTCGGTTCGCCAAGAAGATGCCCCACATTTTGATTTTGCTGCATTTCATGGTAAACTGCCTATTCTGGGCGTATGTTATGGCGCACAATATTTAGCACAGCACAACGGTGGCGAGGTGAAAGCCTCTAACACCCGCGAGTACGGCCGGGCTAACCTGCAATATATTGTTGAGAATAATCCGCTATTTAAACAGGTACCTTTAAACTCCCAGGTATGGATGTCGCACGGCGATACCATCACCAATATTGCCGACAATTTTGAAGTAATTGCCAGCACCGATAGTGTAAAGGTAGCTGCATATCATATTAAAGATACTCAAACCTACGGTATACAATTCCATCCGGAGGTAACCCATAGCTTAGACGGTAAACAACTGCTGCAAAACTTTTTGGTAGACATTTGCGGTTGCCACCAAGAGTGGACTTCCGAGTCGTTTATCGAGACTACCGTTGCTGCCTTGAAAGAAAAATTAGGTAACGATAAAGTAGTTTTAGGCCTTTCTGGCGGTGTTGATTCATCAGTGGCTGCCGTTTTGTTACACCAGGCCATCGGCAAAAATCTGTACTGCATATTTGTAGATAACGGTTTACTGCGTAAAGATGAGTTCGAATCTGTATTGGATTCTTACCAGCACATGGGCTTAAACGTTCGGGGCATTGATGCCAAGCAGCGTTTTTATGATGCACTGGCAGGTTTAACTGATCCTGAAAAGAAACGTAAGGCCATTGGCCGCGTATTTATCGAGGTGTTCGATGATGCCGCACACGAAGTGCAGGATGTAAAGTGGTTAGGACAAGGAACGATTTACCCGGATGTTATCGAATCAGTATCCGTGAAAGGCCCTTCAGCTACCATTAAATCGCACCATAACGTGGGTGGATTGCCCGACTTTATGAAGCTTAAAGTGGTAGAACCATTAAACACTTTATTTAAAGATGAGGTGCGCCGCGTAGGTAAATCATTAGGTATTGATGATGCTATTTTAGGCCGTCACCCGTTTCCGGGGCCAGGCTTGGCTATCCGTATTTTAGGTGATGTTACACCCGAGAAAGTAGACATACTGCAACAGGCCGATGCGATTTATATCAACAATTTGCGCTCTGCCGGTGTTTACGATAAAGTTTGGCAGGCTGGCGCCATTTATTTGCCGGTACAGTCGGTAGGAGTAATGGGCGACGAGCGCACGTATGAAAACGTAGTTTGCTTGCGTGCAGTAGAATCATTAGATGGCATGACAGCCGACTGGTGCCACTTACCTTACGAGTTGCTTGCCAAAATCTCTAACGAAATAATAAACAACGTAAAAGGAATAAACCGGGTTGTATATGACATTAGCTCAAAGCCACCGGCTACCATTGAGTGGGAATAAAGTCCTTTGGCTGCTGGTTTTACTGGCAGCCATCGGCTCTTGTACACCCAAGGTACGCAGGGTAGGTAAAACAGGGCCGGTTAAGCCGCAACCCACCGTAACCGACAAGCCTGCGGAGCAGCCTCCTGTAACTGCAGAAAAACCTGTAGTAGCCAAAACTTCGAGCATTGCCTTATTGTTGCCGTTTGGGCTGGACAACATTGGTTCGGTTAAAGGGTATAAAGCGGCCGATTTAAAAAAAGCCGATATCGCCGTTGATTATTATCAGGGTTTTAAGCTGGCTTTAGATTCACTCACCGCTAAAGGCTATAATTACAAATTACAGGTTTACGACACAAAAGACGAGCCGGGCTATACCCATAGCTTATCTATAAATCCGGCTATCCGTAACAGTAATTTAATTGTTGGGCCTGTTTTTCCGGAAGGTATTAAATCTTTCGCGGGTAAGCCTGTAGCTATAAAAAAGCCGTTAGTGTCTCCGCTGGCACCGGCTTCACCAGCCGATTTTGCCAACCCTAATTTGATTACGGTAATTCCGCCTTTAGATTATCATGCTTACAATGCTGCTAAGTTTATTGCTAACCGTGTGAGGCCACGCAAAATCTTCATCTTGCGTTCGGGCTTTACCGAGGATAACAAGTACATCGTTCCTTTCAAACAGTCTATAGATAGCATAAGTAAAAAGAAGATCCAGGTAGTTTATTACACCGTTTCGCACGGTAGTTTTAAATCGCTTTTACCGCAGTTGAACAACAAGGTAGAGAACGTATTTATTGTACCTTCGGTAAACCAAAGTTTTTTAACAGTGACTTTGCGTTCGCTGGATACGCTGGCTAATCACTACCCGGTTACTACTATCGGGCATCCCACCTGGGAGAAACTCACGTTTTTAAAGCCAGATATTTTACAGCATATCAAAGCGCATATTACCTCGGCCGACAGGATTAATTACCGTGCTGCTGCTGCAGTAAGCTTTATCAGGGCTTACCGTAAAGCTTATAAAAAAGAGCCCTCGGCGTTTGCCTACAAGGGGTTTGACGAAGGTTATTATTTTGGCGAAGTACTGGCGCAACAGGATGATGCTTTAAACCAGTTGGATCAGCATAGCTACAAGGCACTGCATAACGATTTTAAGTTTGTAAAAAAAGCTGGTCAGGGTTGGATTAATACGCATGTAAATGTGTTTAAATACAATAACTTTGAGTTAAAGAAGGTAGAATGAAAGCCCTTAACCAGCTCAAAACTTTT
>CAJYJH010000071.1 GCA_913775265.1 uncultured Mucilaginibacter sp.
GATGTCAAATTGGACACAGTTTGTGTCCAGTTTGCTGTTGATATGATAAGGTCTGGCCAGTTATCATTTTTGAATATAAACTTGGCTCAAAATAAAGCGCCCCCTGTTTTCACCAAAAATCATCATCGATACGGAAACAGGGGGCGTCCTAAATGGGCGGGCGATAGCCCGCCGTCCGGCAATTTTTGAAAACAAGGGGGATTGCTCCCCCTTGTTGGCTTTAGTTAAATATTAGTGCCTCATTGCCTCGCGTAGCGAAATCCCGGCAAAGATTAAAGGCGGTTTGTGCCCGCTGTTTGGCGGTGCCGTCCATGATGGATTTAAACTTCGCTTCCTCGCTTTTGAAACTGCGTACATTCTGAAAATAACCGGTTACGGCATTATAAGCGCCAAATACCGTTCCTGCAGTCGTATCGACCTGTTGCGTCGGGCTGGCTAAAGCGTATTCATAAACGCTGTCAACAATGTTTGTGTAATGCGTAGAAAGCTGTTCAAACTTGCTTTCGGCTAAATGTTCTAATACCTCTTTATTAGGTGCCATAGCAATCTGTATTAGCTTTTTCACTTCACGGTCTGTAATGCGGACTTTTGCCCACTGGTTAAACAAGCCTTCCATTTCCTGGCTTAACTCACGGCTGATGCCCATGAGCGTATGCGCTTGTTTTAACCGCTCGGCAGCAGACGCGGTATGCCGTATCTTAATTGCTCCTGTATGATGACGCATGGCTGCATTAAGCGTGTTGTTACAAACTATTCGGATAGGTGTAAAAGCAGCGGTAATACTGCCTAAACCATCGTGCGAAGTGGTCAAAAACAAATATTGCTCTATCCAGTCCTTGACACCCACACGGATATAATCGGGCAGCTTGGCGGTAATAAAAACCCTTTCACCGTTGCCTAATGCGCCTGCCGTCTCGTACAGGATACCTTCGCCACCGCCGACAATCGCGTCAAAAAATGAAAACGCATCACGGTTTTGCACGACTTCATAGTCATTGCCGACTACCCCTAAAACCTGCTCCGTGTCTGCCCTTACGGTGGCAAAGAAATTAGGTACTTCTATTTCAGGGATGACCATATCGTCGCTGCCTTCGCCCAAATGG
This sequence comes from uncultured Mucilaginibacter sp., assembly GCA_913775265.1. GTDB lineage: Bacteria > Bacteroidota > Bacteroidia > Sphingobacteriales > Sphingobacteriaceae > Mucilaginibacter. The sequence goes on from CAJYJH010000071.1 coordinate 1,104, forward strand.
TTGGCCGTGTCATAAGTAAACAAAGGACGTTTTTCTACGATATAGTCCAAACCTGCGTGCTGTATCGCTTCACTACTGGTCGGGTAGCGGTCAATGATCTGCCCTAAACCGTGCCAGGCCTTTTCCTTAACGGTCATAAAGCTGTGTTTGCCTGTTTGCTTATTGAAATTGATCTGATGTGCCATGATGTTAATTTTTAGAGCTTTTAGTATTGAGTGGAATGATGTCGGTATGCAGCACCTTTACATTTTCGGTGCTGGTAATTGTGACGTCGCTGTTTTGCAGTTCTGCAATAGCTTCATGTATGAAGGGGTGCGTGGTCTCGAGGGTAACCTTCACCAGTAAAAAAATCCTGTCTTCCATTGCCTTAGTTTTGATAGGTGTTCAAAAAATCGCTGAGTTCCATTTGAAACTGTGCGGGGTTATCCTGTGCCAGTTCTTCGGCATAACCTTCCCAAAATATCTGGTCGGTCAGTTCTATAAATTGCTCTTACATGGGAATTGCTGTTTTAGTGAAATTTGAAATACTCCTGATCCCGATAGCTATCGGGACCGGGAGCAATGACTGTTCAGGCGTTCGGAAAAACGATATTGGCTTCGATGTCGGCCAGTTTTTCGTGGCAAGCATCAAATATGAACTGCGCTACCATACGGATGAGATTCGGCGTGTTGGTCACAAACTCACGGCGTTTATCATCCTGAATGATGAGTTTGCAGCCCTGGTATGGATTGCTTTCCAGTTCGTCGTTCTCTTCCTGTAGTTGTACCTCAAAATCTTCTAAGGTCTTTATTCGCGCTATCAAGGCTAAACGCTGGATAGACAAGCGGTGCAGGTCGTTCACCGATTTTAAAGTTTGCTCCAAGTTGAGCGCAAATTTTTTAGGCTCAAATTTTACTTCTTCCGTTTTAGCGGGTTCGGCCTGTGCTTCGGCTTTCACTTCTTCGGTGGCTGGCTGGTTTGCAGCGTTAACGGGTTGGTTATCCACTGTAGCGTAGCCACTGGGCGCAGCCTGGGCAGGCGCAACTTCCGAAGTTTTTGGATTTTCGGCGGATTTTTCATCGGTAGTGTTTGCATGTTCTTTTGCTTCTTTGCCTGATAAACTTGGGCGGTTTGAAGTTCTGTTCGCTTCGTTTGCTTTTGCTGCTGTACCTTGTGCACCGTTTGCATTTTTTTCTGCTGTTTTCATCTTAAAAGATTTTAAAGGGTTAAAAAATTTGTTTTTCGTTTCCCTTTTTCCCGAAGACTTCCCTTAAAAAGCTATTTTTCAAAAGAAAAAACGGTAAAAAAGAAAGTCAAAAAAGCGGTCGTAAGCCAGAGCGGGAGAACTATAAGTCCCGGAGGGTGGCCGCAGCAAAGCGAAGGACATTATGCGTTCGTACGTGAAGGCTGACCGAGATTGACGCCGCTTTTGTCCGTTTTCGTTGGAAAATAGCAGCTAAAAGAAGTCCCTTAAATCGAATCAGCAAGGGCAGGAATGCAGGCAAGCGAAGCTTTTCCCGGCGAAGGGTAGCGGAGCGGGTAAACGAGTGAAGTCCGGAATGATGCGCTTGCAGGAACCGGTCAACCGGTTTGAGCGGATGCTTTTGCCGCGCAGCAAAAATGCAGGAGCGGAATTTTAAGCAATGGAATTGGAGAAGTTAGCCTGTCAAGGATTGCAACGGCATCCTTTTCATGGAAAAGATATAGTGAAAAGCCTGGCCTTGGGGGACAGCCAACGAGCTTTCAATTTACACGCTCGTATAATTTCTCGCTGTTTACCAACAAAATTTCACATACAAATCTAATTTGCAAACAGCGCAGCTATGGTCTGCATCGTCAGAAACATTTTCCCGGAGTCCAGTTTAACAAAGTCATATTTTAGGTAAAAGGCTTCCGCTTCTGCGTCAAGCGGATCCACGATCACAGCCATTGCCCCGACATGCGTTAAAGATACGTTGTAGCACTTCTTTAACGCATCAATTAAAAGGTATTCGCCAAGGCGTTGCCCTTTATAGCTTTGATCCAATGCCAGCCTTCCTAATAATATCGCGGGGAGGTTATGGTAAGAAGGCGGCATTTTCTTCTGCACTTGTTCCGGCACCAGCTCGTGTGGTATGCTCGTACTTGATAGCGTATAGTAGCCGATGATGCGGTCGCCATCCAGCATGACAGACACGGTACTCAAACGTCGTTTGATATCCTGGCTTGCCTGTTTGTGCAGGTAATTATCCAGCATTTCCTTGCCGCACGTAAACTCTTTTTTATTAAGTCCTGAATGCAGCGGTTCAATAGGATAACTCATTAAACTTCCGTTGACTGATTATTGAATTCACGGTAGCGCTCAGCAGCCTGTTGTAAGCGTTTGCCAGGCTTCGGCGGATTCATGATCGCCTCGAAAAAAACATTCCTGTCCCTTTCTGTAGCCAGAACTGCTTCGTGCTGTTCCACAATGAATTTTGCTTTTTCCTGAACAGTAGACACCACAAAATCGGTAAGCGTACGGTAACCGCCCAATTTAGCTGCCCGTTCAAATAATGTTTTCTGATCTGTCGTCAGTTTAGTATCGAACCTTGTCTTCTCAGCTTTGATTACTCGTTCCATAATTATTGCCTTTCAAAACAAATATACGGAAAAATTCCGTACAAAATAAAGGTTTTCAATAATCAATCCAGTTTCATTGTAGCGATAAAGCTATTTAACATTCTACGATTCAGCTGTTAACGAGAAGGTGGCTGCTTCTTTATTATAGCGGTACGGGTGCTTTCCAGTCGGAAGGCTTGTTTTCGCATATCTTCGAGAGAAAATTTAGGTCGACCGGTTCTAATCTTCATAGGTGACCGGTTCATCTCTGCAAAAGACATGTTGTAATTCATTGTTACATTGATTATACCAAACAAGATAATTAATACACATTAGCTATACATTGATAGTGCATTGATGTAAATTGATCAAGCAGCGTCTTTGCTATCTAATCTCAGGAAACGTCATTACATATCATAGCAGCAAGCAGGGCGGTCTAAGAATCTCAAGCCGCCTGCCGCTACTACTGGCCGGTACTTAGTGGAGCGGATTTTCTTTAATAAACTGCTGATAAATTTGCTCAATCTTAGCTATCAGCAGTTCAACTTTATCTTTTAAGCGCTTTACAGATTCTTCATCTGGATTAAACTGGCTTTTATATCGTGCTTCCGAATATCCTGATTGCAGCAAATTGAATAGCTGTACACCATCGGTTGTGTTCAATTGCAAAACTGTTTTGATCTCTTCCGTAAACAACAACGTTATTCTGATCTTCCTCGACAAGTTGTGTACCGATAAGCGGTAACCTAGTACTGCACGAATGATGGCAATCAAACTGCTTTCAGCAGCTTGATGCAGGCAGAAGAGAGCAAGTGAAAAATTCTTATCCTCCAGGTACCGAATAGCGCCCTTCATGAACTCTTTACCCTGAGTGCCCCACCTGTTCCAGTCGTGTTGAGCCCTTTCCAGCCATACGCTGTCATCGATAGTATGTGCACCCAAAAGTTCAACATCAGGCGCTTTATACAGGTTAATACTTTTATATAGTGTGTTGTGCCAAAAACGCTTATCCTTTGCTAATGCTTCTTTTGCGCTGGCCAGTTTATGAACAAATGCGAAAACTAACGCCAGATGTTTACAATTATCTTCGATCTTGTTGGCGATCTCATGTTCCGGCGTTTTCTCCTTGTCATCAATCAATATCAATAGGTAATACGTAAAAGGTTCGGGATGTGTACCCATGAGGTAAATCATGCGGACGGACGGGATGCGTTCGACAATAAGTTCCTTAATTTTCTCCACGGCGGATTTTTCCGCTTCAGTTAATTCCGGATTAAGGTCTTTGAGTGGTACTAACTTTTCATCAATGCTTTCTGTTTCCGGCGCATTCCGGTTTCTGCCCCAACCTTTATGCGTGATCGTTTCTTCCGTCTCACGCTGGTGGATTAGCCATGCTGCGGAATAAAGCTTACGGATGTTATCGTATACATCAATGATCTCGCCCGCTATCATCGTTTCGTCAGCAGCACTTTTATATAAAGCGCTATGCAGCCATTCGTGCAAATAGTCGCGGTAATCCTGCGGGCTGATCTTTTTAAAGCACTTTTTTACTGCTTTGTACGGATTAGCCAGTTCTTTTGCGGACAAGTTCTTTGGGAAGTATACCCATTCCTGTCTTTCCCGCTCGATCTGTTTTTCAGAAACGTCCTGCAAGCGTGGCCACGTGTCGTAATTTTTGAGCAATAATAAATGCAAGGCTTCTATCAGTTCAACGGTCTGGTCATAAATGAACAATACGTGTCCGGGGCCATGCCGGTCTTTATAGAACTTATCATTTAATACATAGTACCGCCATTCTTTCAGATCCTCCCGGTGATCTTTCGGCCATCCCGAACTGAAGAAATCAATGACTACTTTCAAAGGGTTCATAATCTCGCTGAAGCGCAGATGTTTGGGGTACTGTTCCCAGGGTGCAATGTTGCCTAAATACATGGTCATGATCGTAATGCCGCATTGTTGCCAGCAAGACAAAAAACCGGATGAGGGAATTTCTAACCTATTCCACAGCTTTCTAACGAAGTCGCACGACAGCATAATTTATGCTTGTTTAAGCGCCTAAAAACAGTTAACTTGAAACTTCAAAATTTTCTACATTTGCTTAAACAACCCTTTTCAGCATGAGCACAACTACCGATTCGACAAAAAACATTCACCAGGGCCGCAATGTGAAGCGATTTCGCGAAATGCTTGGTTTAAAGCAGGAGGCGTTAGCTTTAGCCTTAGGGGATGATTGGAGCCAGAAAAGAGTGTCCTTATTGGAGGGGAAAGAATTGATTGAAGAAGATATTCTAGCTCAGGTAGCTGCAATACTTAAAGTTCCGGTTGAAGCCATAAAAAACTTTGATGAGGAAAAAGCTATATATAATATCCAAAACAATTACGATAATGCAGCGCATAACATCAATTACAATTTCAATCCAATAGAAAAAATTGTAGAGTTATATGATGAAAAGGTAGCATTATTTGAAAGGCTACTGCAAAGCGAACGCGAAAAAGTAGAAATACTTAAAGGAAAAACCAACTCATAAGATCATGACAGTGGAGCAGCACGAAAAGCCATACAGAGAAAGGATGTTCAGTCTTGTTGCAGACCCCGAACTAAAAGCAATGGAATTCAGGTACGAGCCGTATCTTGACATTCATGCTATTGAAGACGTCTTAGAAGGATGCGACATTATACAAGCCCGTCCGGGTGAGGTGCCTACAGGCAAGCTAATATGGAAAGAGGGTTATGATCTGCCGTTGGAACTCAAACGGCAGATCATCAACTTATATAATAAGCACTTCATTGATCAGGAAGTGGGTTAAGCTCAAACAACGTTCTCCAGGTATCTTCTCCAGGTTTTTCAACTTCTGCAAAAGGCTCATCATCCCATAGATGCAGTTCCTCGTTGATGAACCGATATAGCTTCCTTATACCAACTTCGTTACTGGCAAATACATGGGTGATACCTTCTTTTTCCAGATAGTCTTCCCAATAGCCGTCAGAACTAAGGGGTTCAATATATACGTCATCATCAATATCCTGGTCGAAGGCAAAACGGAATCCGGATACTTGTGGTAAAGGGTTACCATGAGTCGGATCATCTAAAATAGTCGTTAAACGAAAATGCATCGCCGGATAATGGCCGACACTATACATGATCTCTACTTTTGCCAACGTGCGAGCATTCAGCTCTAACACGCCATAGGTAAGCATCTCGACGAGTTTCAGCCATTGCTCGTCTGATACGCTCAATATTACATTTTGTGCTTCATCTAATGTTTTCATAGTAAAGTATTTTAAAATAAATAGCAACAGGTCAATGAGGACCTGTTGCCTAAAATGTTAAACACTCATTTTGCTTTTACGCGACTGTTTTTTTTTGGGCAGTTCCTCCGAGGACTGCGCACGAGACTTCAAGCTTTTTGTTGCTTTGGCACTTGTACCTAACAGCTCTTCCCGCTTGATCTTTTTCATCTGATGGTCGTAAAGATCGATAGTCTTGAACTGGGGGTTAGCTGCAATGAAATACCTTTTTTCGCCTTCACCAGTCGCAACGGTGATCTGCTGCGCATTGCCCTTTTTCAAAGAACGATATAAATCTTCTTTTGCTTTTTGATCTTCCAGTTCTTTGATACCTTTTCCGGCAATCACCTTTTCAATATCATAACCATAGTTTTCATGATAATGCTTGATCTTTTTATTGCCACTTTCGGTCAGATTTTGGTCGTCCAGCGTTAGCCAGGCCTGATATTTTTGATTTTCCAAGTTTGTTAGCTGTTTATGAACAGAACGTCCCTCCATCAAGTTGAAGGCTTCTTTAGCCGTAACGCCATTTCCTTTATTAATAAAAAACGTTTGGCTAACCTCTTTTGCAGTGTCTTCATGCCGGATATGCGCATCGTACTTATTAAAAAAGTACATGTCCTGGTTGTCGCCCGCTTTAAAATAAAGCATGTAATCGACGGTCTTTTGATTGAACTCGTGGCTTAAACCTAACCTGAACTCCGGCGTTTTCGCTTCCATTTCCTTGTCAAGTTCGGCATTTACTTTTTCCCCAAAACCTAAATTTAAGAGGCTTTTTTTCAGGAATTCTGAATTTTGTGTGTTCATAACTGTATGAATTAAATGGTTAATTAAATGATTGTTAATTAGCGGCCAGCGTCAGCGCCGCCCGTGTTGGTACAGGAAGGACTTTGATATCATCCAGATCATCCTGCCTGATCTGTAAATAAAGGTGTCGGTTACCCGAACGCTCGTAAACCTCGATGAATAGCGCCTCGTCATCTGAGAGAGAAAACCGTTTAAAGGCAAACACTTTGGCAACTTCATGGTCTTTCGTCACGGCTGTACGATTTCGTAACGTGCTGTAAAGCGGCACGATCTCTTGTTCATGAGTAGCCATCCGGTTCACGGTTTTGCGGTCACGGATATAGAAACGGACAAAATCAATCCCGTAAGGCAGGTTCGAACGATTACGCAGATCAAGCCGCAAATAGATCCGGTTACCCGCAAGTGAAACTTTATTGATCCAGGCCTTGATACCGCCCGTTTTCTCATGGGTTGCGACGTCAGTACGTTTTCCCGATGCTAATTGCTGCGCGATAACCGCTTCGGTATTTTCCGGCCTGTCATTTACCAGGGTACGCACAAGCGTACCACCATAACCAATCCGTCGTCCGGCTCGTCCATAAGAGTAAGCTACCGGGATGCTATAGACCTTTTTGGTGCTTTGATCCTGAACACTGAGTGTACCAGATTTGATATTTGAGGTGACCGCTTTGATCGTCAGCAATCCATTGCCTTTGTTCGTAATCAAATATTTGCTGCTTTGGCTGCCGAGCACTTTAACCAGCCCTGGAAAAAATAATGCGGTAGCTTTGTCTTGGCTTACATAGGCAGTGTCCTGTGCAAACGCTATTTTCCCTATTAACGCAAGGGAAAATATTACTGTTAGTTTTTTCATATTACCTCCTTAATTATCCCGGTCATTGTTGTCCTTAAGCAGAACTTCATACCCGGCTTTGACTTTGACCTTAATCTGTTTTACCTTTTTGCCGAACAGCCCTTTAGCGGCTTCAATACCGGCCCCGGCTGCTTGTGCGCCTAACGACTGATCCATAGTCATCAGCTGCATGGAGCTAACGGCGTTGCCCATTCCGTTCTTAGCAGCTTCGCGGCTGATTGACCCCGGCACATATAAACCTTCCAGACCATCCAGGTCATACACAGTCAGTGCGACCGGCAAGATGTTATTCAGGTAGCGTATGCTTGCGATTTTAATGTCCAGGCGTTCATTGTTCAGCGCACAGGTGCCGTAAACGAAGCTGCCTTTAGGAACCATTTTGCCTTTAACATAAATCCCGTCCACCAGCCTTAGTTTAACCACCGCTCCGCTGACCAACGTTTGATCTTCGTGAATGACGGCCTGAATGGTATTCCCTTCCGCAATATCGCCCTGAGCCGTTTTGTTGCTCGCATACCTAACGTTGGGCCCTTCACCATATTCGTCGCTATCGTCGTTTACCGCTGTTACCGCATAGACACGGTTGCGATTTTTCAGGGAACGGGCGCGAAGGACGTTATCGGAGTTGCCGGGATTTTGAATATCATTGATCTGCTGAAGCATGCGGCTGAGCTGCTTCATTTCCGGGTCTTCACCACTGCCGCTGTTCATGGCAGCCATCATCATTTGCAGTCGCTTAACCTCTGCACCGGAATTTGGCTGCGGCTCATAACCGCCGGTTTGTACCGGTGACGATGACTGATTGAGCTGCGTATTAATCTGCGCGAGTTTTGCCTGAATTTTGGCTTCATTAGGATCGCTCGCCGCCAGTTCGCCTGGTAACGAAGAGGTGTTTTGCAGTTCTCCTTGTGAAGTCTGCTGTTCAGCAAAGCCCATCGAACTCACGAAGTTTTGGCTTACGCTGCCCGCAGCGGAACTGTCTGAGTTCTTCGCAGAAGTTTGATAGACACCCATTTTATCCTGATCACTACCATTTTTAAATTGAGCTTGAGGTAAAGTAGTATTCAGCCCTTTGACCGCCGTCTGTTCGCCGGTCATATGGCTACTGTTCCGTCCGCCACCCAACGCCCAAAAGGCCATTGTCAGGAAAGGAAAGATCAGCACCGGTATCATCATTAAGAATTTACGCTCTTTCAGAAATTCAGGAGCGTGTGCAGGCAGATTGCCTGGTTTGAGTGTTGCTTCCATGATCTAATCATTTTTTAGTTAATGAATCTGTTAATTGTGCATCCTTTCTTCCAGAGAGATTGACGTCGGATGCCATGCCGATATGTGTTGCGGGTTTATAGGATTGATGAAGTGCAGGTATTGTATAAGAGTTGGTAAACAGCCCGGTTAAAAGTATGGCGATTGTGATGGCTACAATACTCAACAGCACGAGCTTTTGCTTACCTGCGCTATAACCATTGAACCGTTGGCCGATTGATGCTGCTAAGTTAGCCTGAACGCTTACAATGAATACCGAGACCACTTTAGCTATCCGGTCGTTTATCGGAGTGGATGAGCTGTTATCATTACTATGTATTTTCATGGCTATTGATGTTGAAGGGTAGTATCCCTGTTGGCTAATGTTTCCCAATGCTGTATCAGGAATCCGTGCGGGTTGTTATCTGAACGCGCCACGTTTCGGAGATAACCCTGGGTAACCAGACTGCGGTTAATGGTGGACGTTGCGCGGATCAGCTTTTGCGTAGAAAAGCATTTAAAGTAATAAGGGTACTGATCGATGTCGAGTTGAATACTGTCCACCACAACCTGCTGACTTATGTTGCCGGAAATCAGATTATTGTAATAGCTTTTTTCCTTGAGATCGTTGTACTGATTTCTGGCGCTTTCATCGGCCAGATACAATGCCTTTCCGATGTTAGCGTTTATCACTTTTTCATCAGGGTCAAGCGTGAAAAAGTAGTGATGAAACATTTTAATATGATCCCGCGCCTCAACCGGGATATTATCTTTGCGGTCTGCCGCAAAGGCTTCTAAAGCTTTACCATTCGCTAATATGTAGATGTGCCTGCTGGCGAGGTCTGCTGCCTGGTAACTTTTATAAAGTGCAAAACAGGAGATGATCGTACAGGCGGCTATCAGGAAATAACTGAAGAGCTTCATATGCCGGAAGGCTGTTTCAATATTTTTGAGGTGTGTAAACATGGCTACTATTTTAATGGTGAACTACTTAATTTCCGTTGATGCGTGCCGCCTGATGGTTAGCGGGCTGTGACTTAGTTTCCTGACCCGCATTGTTCCAGCCGCTCATGAAATCGCCTGGTGCATTGCTTAAATTGACTGCACCGTTGACCATCCGTTCGCCCGTTTGAGAACCAGCCGACATGGTGGTATTGGAGCTGCTGATGACCAGCGCATTCACTTTCTGTAATAGCCCGTGGCCGCTGCCTGGATTGACAATGTAATTGGCTACGCTCGGAACGGTGAAGTAGCCTATGATCCCAATGATCAGGAAGATCAGGTATGCCGTGTCTGTTGAACTGAAAAAGGTATCACCCGCTGACTGTACCTGTGAAATATCCAGCTTGAGCATATTTTCCTGCACTTTACCGATAATGGCACCGAATATATTCGCGACCGGCAACCATAGGAATACATTGATGTATTTAGCCAGCCACACCGTTAGTGTGCTTTGAAAACCGTCAAATACCGCGAGGCCAAAGACAATCGGCCCGAGGATAGCCAGAATGATTAGGTAAAACGTACGAATAGTGTTGATACATAACGCTGCGGCCTCATAAAGCACTTGTAAGACTTCGCTCATCCACTGTTTAACTGTGTTTCGGAAGTTGTAGGAGGCTTTAGCCATAGCGAATTTCATATCATTTCCAACGCTTTCAAATACACCTTCTTTACTACCTGTTTGGTCATCAGGATGCGTGTACTTGTACCATTTGTCGCGGTCGCCATCGCCGTCTGTTCCGACGTACATCTGCCAAGTATCTGTCTTTTCCACAGCTTCCTGTTTCGCCTTTAGTAGTGCGGCGATGGCTGCATCGGAGTTTTCTACAATACCGCCGGTTGCATTTACGGTAGGCTGCATGACACCATTGATAATCGCTATCACTGTCGGAAACAACAGGATGGCAAGCCCCAGGGCAAAAGGACGCATGAGCGGGTAAAAGTCGATAGGTTCCGCCGCCGCGATTTGCCGCCAAACGCGGCTGCCGATGTACCACAGTGCGCCGAATCCTGCGATGGCCCTACCTACGCCGATCAGGCCGCTGCACATCGGCAGCATATCATTGTAAACACTATTGAGCGTCCCCTGCAATCCCTGGATGTTATCTGCAAGCCCTGCCGCACTGGAAAATAGAGGAAAAAAGATCCCCGTTACCGCAATGAATGCGGTTAGAAAAGCTGTCTTTTTCATGATGTCTGAATTAGTGATTTATACCATAGAGCTTCCTTAATGAAAGGGCATCGCCGGTTTCTTTCGTTCGCTGCAAACTGAGCATAACACCGTTGCGGTTGAAGTATCGCAAAAACTGAAGCTTATCAGTAGAGCTCGCATATATCCGGTCTATCGCCCTGATCCTTTCATCATCGGTCATCCTCAATTGAGAAGCTGTCAATACATTGGTTAGCTCATTGATATTGTCAAGGCTTTGCTTTACCAGTCCGCCATATACCTTACCCATATATTCAATTTCGCCTGCTGAAAACGATCCGCTTTGTTTAAAGCGGGAAAAAGTCTTTTTGTACTCACTTAGCAAACTGGCCTGCTGGGAGATGATCTCGGCAACCCTGCCGTAGTTTTTGACAGCCGGACTGATCTGAAGCAAACCGTTTAAATACACATCATGCAGGTTGAAGTTTCCCTGTGATAACGACGAGATAGTACTATAGCCCCTTTGATAGATCTGGTAACCCGTCTTCATATCGGAAAGGATGCTCTTCAACTGAGTGAGCTTTTCAATATTCAATAACAACTGCTGTAGTTCCTGGCCCTGAGCCTTGCATACCTGGGTATGCGAGAGAGTCGCTACTGTAAATCCTGTCAGCAAAAATGCTTTGATGTGCTTTTTCATAATCCTTGGATATTATCGAATACCGAATAAGTATTTGCTGATTTCTAGGTTGGTATTTTCTTGCTGTTTCTGAAGGCCATAAACCTTTATCTTGCCTGCGAAGTCTGCGATAAACCGGTAATTGCTTTGCATCGCCAGGTGAATGCCGTTCAACCGCTTTAAGCGTTCATCGTCAGTCATGGTCAGTTTGCCGTTTGTAAGGAGAATTTGCAGCGCGGTGATCTGTTCATCGCAGTCTACAAGCAGTGCTTGTTTGACTTTACCAACGTAAAGCTTTTCCTTCGTTGACAGGTAAGTTGCCTGATCGACACCGTTAACTGCTTGCAGAATATCCCTTTGCCATGTCAGAATATCATTGACCTTCGGGTTATTCTTGACCACCACATTGACGGATCTTAACTTATTATAGTAGGTCGTATGCAAACTGAACTCGTCCTTTAATGAGCCGGTGATATAACCCAAGCCCCCGTTAGCAATTTGGTAACCTTGCTTTAAATAACCGGAGTAAACCTGTAAAGCTGCTATTTGCTGAAGCAGGTATTTCTTCTGAGTTTTCTTTTGGGAAAACCATTCGGCAAAAGTTTGCGCTTGGGCTTGCGACACCCATAAAGAAGTAGCGGCAGTCACCAGCGCATAGGCTAATAGTGCCTTGCTCTTCCGGCCGATATCATCAGCCCGGCGCTTTAACTGGTTAATTGATTCCATACAAGTCCTTAATTGATTTCGTATCTGCAAGGTCACGGCTTCGTTGTAAGCAGATCCGAATGTTTTGATTGTTGAACTGCTGCAAGTCGTTGTAATTGATATCCAATTGGTCACTTGCATGATTAATCAGTTCGAGCCTTTCAGCATCGGACATTTGCGTTTTGAAGCTATTGATGACCAATAATATCTGATTGAGGTTCTGTACGCTGGCATCTAAGATGCCGGTGTAAACCTTTTGCATGTAATTGATCTCTTCCGGACGGAAGTGATTGTCTTTTTGAAACAGGCCCCAGGCCCGCTTGTACTGACCCACCAAAGCGGCCTGTTTCAAGGTGACATCTTTGATCCGCTGGTAGTACGCAATGGTTGACTTGATCTTCCATAACTCCGTATAATAGCCGCTGTACAACTGCTTTTGATCCTCTGTCCAGCCGGATATTTCGGTTAGCTTAACTTTAGATAACTCGTTCTCCAACACCTTCTGAGCGTTTTGCAGCCAGATGGTTTTGTTCTGCATACGTTGCACTTTCAGGTCTACTGCCTTGATAACCTTCGTTACAGTAAGCTTAATGACCTCGCCGATAACAAATTGCGCATTAGCCTTTTCTACAGAGCAAATGACTATACTCAAAGCAATTAAGACCATTGATATTGCCTTAAAATTTTTCATAATAACCTCCCATACCCCCGAAGAAACGGGAGTTTACTATAGATGATAATTGAAAATTTATTTAGATTTTTTGAAGACTAGTTTATTCCAAATCAAAGTTTCATCGCTGGGACGAAATTGGATTTTCCTACCAAATTCGCTTTCCGTAAGGACTTCTTTATTTTCATCCCATATAGCAGACCAACTGTCTTCTTTATATTCTTTTCCTAAGGTCTTGCCATTTCGTATTTTTTGAAAGCCGGTCTTTGATGATATTGAATAAGACCTAGCTTCGGAATTTAAGGAAGTAACTATTAATGTATCATCGTTAATCGCATACTCACCCTTAGTTCGAGATATATACGTTCCTTCGAGGTTTGACACATTTCCGTTTTGTTTACAACCTATCAATAGAAAGGCCATCAATACGACTGAGATGATAAATGCTTTCATAATTATTTTATTTTGTTAAGCTGCTTTTTCTAACTCTTCCTGAACGATTGCCGCAATGCCGCGTTGAATACTACCATATTTCTTGGCATATTCCTGAACGCGTGCTTTTTCGGCCGATTCCGTTGTGTAAGCCCAGTATTCTTCCCGGCTTACCTCTGTCCGGTAAACTTTTGATAATTGCCCATTAAGGCTGATAAACACCTCTTTGTATTTCAGCTTTTCATCATTGTTCCGGTTCATGCTCATGATCAGTGCCGTTTCTTTATCAGTGATGCCCAACAACTGCTGTATTTTCGGAAAGTCATTCTGATACTTGCGCTGGTCAAGCAGGATTTTGCAGTCGCTGTTATTGATAATAGCCTGCTTGACCACCGGCGAACTGATGATATCTTCAATATCCTGGGTAACTACCAAAGCTTCACCAAAATATTTTCGAACCGTTTTAAATAAGTATTTAATGTATTCGGCCATGCCTTCACGCGCAATAGCTTTCCATGCTTCCTCGATTAGGATCATTTTGCGGGTGGCCTTACTGAGTTTGCGCATTTTGGATACAAACGTTTCCATAATGATCAGTGTCACTACCGGGAAAAGAATGGGGTGATCTTTGATGTTATCTAACTCAAAGACAATAAAGCGGCGATGCAATAAGTCGAGGTTTTCTCTTGCATTCAACAGGTAAGCGTACTCACCACCTTTGTAATATGGTTTTAATACGAATAGCATGTTGTCAATATCAAAACGCTCATCTTTTACTTTTGATTGTTTCATGGTCTCATAAAACTCTCCTGCAAGGAAATCATAGAAGCTATCGAAGCAAGGAAAAATATCAGGATTTACTTTAAGCTTTTCATAATAGTGGTACAAAGCATCGGAAATCGCAATGTATTCTGAACGTTGCACGCCTTCATCTTCTTTCTTCCACAATGCCAGGATCATGGCTTTAATACTTTCCTTTTTTTCCGTATCCAGGTAGTCGCCCTGAGCGATATAAAAGGGATTGAAGCTGATGGGGTTGTCTTCTGAATAAGTGAAGTAATAGCCTCCGACGAACTCACAAAGCCCCTGGTAACTGTGCCCTACATCGACCAAGACGATGTGAGCGCCCTGTTCAAAGTAGCTTCGCAAAAGGTGGTTGGTGAAAAAGGACTTGCCGCTGCCGGAAGGACCCAAAATAAATTTATTCCGGTTAGTCGTTATGCCTTTCTCCATCGGTTCATCACTTATGTCTACATGGACCGGTTTGCCCGACAAACGATCACCCAGCCTTAGCCCGCAGGCACTGATGCTCGACTGGTAGTTTGTTTCGAGATTTAAAAAGCAGGTCGCCTGTTCAACGAATGTATCAAAGGTATCATTCATCGGGAATGTAGCTTCATTGCCTGGCAATCCCGACCACCATATCTGCGGCGCTCCGTCCGTTTCCTGTTTAGGCTGCGCATCCATTTGAGCTAAAGCTGAACATACTTTGTTTTTGAGGTCTTTAAGTTCGGCTCGGTCGCTTGTCCAGGCCATCACATTAAAGTGTGCTTTAACCGGCAGCCGCTGCTGACTGATTGCTTCATTTAAAAATTCATGCGTTGCATCCCGGCTGATCGCATTCTCGCGGGAGTAAGCAGATAACGATTGTAAGCGCAGCTTCTTTGCCTCCAGCTTCTTTAAGGTTTGCTGGCTGTCTTCAATAAAGATATACTGATTGTACACATGATTGCATCTCAACAAAGTGCCTATCGGTGAGGCAAATCCAGTACTAAACTTTGTTTTGTCCGTGCTGTACTTGTCAAAGGTTATCCTCGGGCCACAAAGCGGCGGCAAGTCTTCTGCATCGCTTAAAGTAAAAAGCTGGCAATGATCATTACCAATGCGGATCTCGTCCTGAATGTGAATATCCTTTAAAACCGTATTGCTGTTTTTGTTGAGCAGAAAGCAGTACTGTTCCAGTATTCCGGCTGTCTTAGGCGTGCCGGACAGTCCGTCGTCATTGATACGCCGCAATGCAATTAGGCCGCTATCTTCCAGCACCTTTACAAACTGTCCGGCATTATCTAAAAAGTCACGAAACAGCTCTTCTGACGTAGTTTGCGAAGGGACAATGCGTTTGCGCATCAATGTGCTTACTGCGCTCGTATATTGTTTGAATTTTTCCGGCTTCTTAGTCAGGAAAATATGGCAATGATGATGCAGGTATGGACGCTCATGGAAATGCTTTTCGCTGGAATGTGACAGAAACGTTTTAACCTGCGTTTCGCCGTTATCCTGAAACCTGGCCTTATACTGCTCGCTTATAAACCAGTCCTGTTTATGGAAGATGGTGTTTTTGGGCAAAAGCTTCATTGCCTTGATCCAGGCTTCGTGAAAGCTGTGGTACTCATCATTGGACATGGTGAAAATTTCCGGGAGGTCAACTTCATAACCAATGGTCAGGTCGCCTTGCGCTGAAAGCATACAATCGTGCTCTACCTTATAAACAGGAAATACCTGTTCCGCTTTGCTGTGTGATTTCATGATCTTCTTTTTAATTGCAGAAATACGTTTCGTGTTGAGAATTGCAGGTAACGCGGCAGGTATCGCTTAGCAGATCTCTTCATTAGCCCATATTGACCGTACTTGTGACTGAACTTAAAGACCTGGTAAAAGAGCATGCTTCCAAGCGCACCTATGATGATCAGGCACATCGTCACCGGAACACTAAACAGGTACATAACCGCAAAGCCAATGAGCAAAATAACGAGGCCTGCTGCTAGATAGCCAATGTACTGGGCCTTCAGCCCTTTAAATTCGATGGGCTTATTGATACCCTTGTTGATGTGATACAGTGCCATAAACATGCTATTAAACGCCAAAGAATGATTTGAGCACCGTAGCTACCACTACTAAGAAGATACAGCTTCCGAACCAGCTGGATGCCACCTTACCGGTATCATGCTCGCCATCATTCCATTTCTTGTAAACCTTAATAGCACCTACTAGGCCGACTAAAGCCCCAATGGCATACATCAAGGTTGTGCCGGTAGTAAAATAGCTTTTGACCTGCGTAGTTGCCTCCTGAATACCGGCATTACCGTCCTGTGCATACAAGGTGAAGGCGAAAAGGATAAATGTCAATGTGCCAAAGCATCTCTTCAACAGATGCCTCGGATCGTTATTTCTTTTTACTTGCTGTGTTTTCATGATTATTTATTTTAAAGGGTTTAAAAAATGTTACTCATTCAAGGCAGGCAGGTCATTGATTGTCAAGTCGAATGGCAACTTTCCGTGCGATTCGTTTAAGAGATGCTCAGTTACCTGTAGATAGTTTATTTGCGACCCGTAAGGTTTATAAGAGGTAAGCAGAATGTTCAGCAATGAAATAAATTCTGATTTACTGTCAACGTCTGCGAAAGCATCAATGAGTTTGTCCGTCTCATTAAGCAGTTGTGTTTGTGGCAAAAACTCAACGGGCTTTGCTGCTGTTGATTCAGCAACTGGTTCGTTTAAGTCTTCGTCGATGTCGGCTTCCGCGAATTGTAACTCTTCGTCGGCTACGACGGTGATGCTTTCATCTTGCTTAGCTTGACCCATCACCGCAAAAGATGAAAGGTTGCTGCTTGGGGCAAGTACCTGACCTGGGTGCTTAGCTATAAAAAGATTGGTAACCTCGCGTTGATAGTAGCGAAGGATCACATACAGGTAGTAAGATGCGCTTATGATAGCGATGGCTGCAAAATACTGCTGCCAGGAGATGGATGACAACATAACACTTTGATTTTAAAGACCATCTGCACCATGCAGCGATCCCGAAAGCAAAGGTTGGCCTATCCAAAAAACTTTTATCACACCTCATGTACAAGGTAGGATAAATTTTTTATAACAAATTGAAAAACAGGAAGTTAAAAAAGGCTATAATTTTAGCTTTTGCTGAATCGAGCCATCTTCATCCAGTTTTTGGTCCATTTTACGGAGTAAGGCAAGTTTTAACTTATCCAATAATAGCGTGCGGTCTTTCTTCCTTCTTGTAATATCCGTGTATTTATGATAATACTGGCCTAAATCGATATGAAAAACCGTTTGAAAGAAGCTAACAACCGTTTTGATCTCCGCATTGCCATTATTAAATACGCCAGCAGCAACCAGCGCGTAAATCAGTTCGATCAGATCGGTCTTTGAAAATGTCCAGGTGAGCGGAAGTTCGAAGCTCATTTCAGGCGGACGCTCATCATGATTGTTGAGCTTTTGCAGTTCGATATTTAAAAAGTCCTGATATTTTTCGTTAGCGATGATGTTGGCCAGTTTATAGTCGTGGCTGGTTGAATACACTTCATCTTCTTCGAATTTTTCCAATTCTACATGTACGTCAAACCCACCACGCGTGAAATACACTTCATCCATCTGGGTGGAACCAGAGCGATAGTACTGATAAAAAGCGGCGTTATGATCGAAATAACGTTTAAGATCGGCCAGTTCAGAATTGATATATTCTTTTAAATGATCTTCGGCTCCTGTCGGCCTTTTCATCAGGTAGTTATAAACGCTGATGAAGTAAATGTATTTACTGTAGAATTGGGGTTTTACTTCTTTGAAGAAATGGATCTCGTCTTCGACACTTTCAAAAGAATAGCTGGAGATGTAGCTTTTCAACTTGGCCATTGCTTTTTTGCAAAGGATGATAGAAGCTTTGTATTGTTCGGCTAAAGGTTCCCCATTCGTGGAAATTTCGTTTAATTGGTTTTCTAAAGCGCTGTAGTAACGCTCGGTGATGGTGCGCATATGGATTTGGTTTAGGCAATTAGGATTATTGCTTAATACGCAAATTGCGAATAACGTGTTACGACACGTTATTCGTTTAACTTCACCTTAAATCAATATTACGTTAATATGACGAATGGCATTATTACTTAAGAGTTAATCACGACGTCTTGGACGATAGCCTTTATGTCATCTTTGATTTGTTGGTAATTACGCAGGACCTCCGCCTGATCGATATCTCGAACGGTGGGGATAGGTTGATAATTCAACTCTTCATTGCGAATACTGTCATGGTCATTTTGAATTTCGTTATGAAACACTTTTAAGCTGATCTTATTGGTCGGGTCATCGGCTACCATGCCCACAAATTCACCGGAAGATAGCCCAGCAATTTTAGAGGCAGGTATCGCAAAGTCCAGTTGAGTAGAACGGCTCACCGAGGTATCCTGGCTGTTGATGGATACACTTTCTTTTTGTTGGTTAATTTTTCCGAAGCGTTCTGACAACTGTTTGGCTGTATCGCCTGTTACCTGCCCGCAAATAATATTACCTACGATATTCATAATAACCTCTGCCTGATCACGACCATAATCCTTTTTAAGCTGACTATAGTCTTGAACCGCCAATGTCACCGCTACCTTATTCGACCTTGCCGTAGCGATAAGGTTGTCAATGCCGTTAAAGTAAATGGTTGGGAATTCATCGAAGATCATGCTGCATTTCTGGCGGTTCTTTTGGTTGACCAGCTTGTTAATGCGGTTGATATACAAGGACAGCACAGCACCGTTCACCTGTGATTTTTGCGGATTATTGGCAAGGCAGACGATCTTCGGTTCGTCAGGATTATTAATGTCTAAAGAGAAATCATTGCCGCTTAACACATAATAAAGCTGCGGTGATGATAGCCGCGCCAAACTGATCTTAGCGCTTGCCACCTGACCTTCTAACTGTTCATAGGCCTCATTCTGCCAGGCAGAAATGAAAGGATTGATCAATACTTCGATTTCAGGTTCTTGTAGCAATGCTTCAAACAATTCCTTGTAATCCACCTGAGCTAACTCAATAACATGCGGCAAGGTACAAAAGCGGCCATCCTGGTACTTTCGCAGAAACCACATGATCGCTGTGATAAAGTTGATCGGTGATTCCACAAAAAAGTCTCCCTGCTTTTTGATCCATTCCCGATTTAAACCCAACATGATCGTTCGGCTGGCGTCAATCGCATCTGTTATATCCAGCATGGTTTCTGGTTCCAGTGGATTCGCGCGGTGCATGATCTGTTCTAAGTTAATCACATACTGGGTCGGTTTGACCTTGTACAAGTGACCATGTTGAAGCAATGCGTTATAGGCAATCTTGGTTAGGTCATCATACTTAAAATCATAGATCAGCATGGAAAAACCCTTTTGAATATGTTGGGTGATAATGTGGCGGATAACAAAGTAAGATTTACCTGAACCCGGACTGCCACCTATCAATGTGCCACGGAAAGGGTTGATGATATTGATCCAGCTATTACGCGCTTTGCCTTTCAGGTGGTAGATAGCAGGCAAGTTAATCGAATACTCATTGTCAAGGTATCGCTCTTCCTGTGGAAATGATTCGTTGGCCTTGTTAAAAACGTCCTCAGCCAGCTTCAATTTGAGCATTCTAAACAGGGCACTTAGTCCTGACAAGATCAGTAGGTACCCTAACGAGGTTATGCCGATATATAGTGATGCTCTGATTGATACCGGATAGTTGACGTTGAGGAATACTGCACTGATAAAGTATAACAGCAACCCAGTCAAGGCATAGGTAGTGATTGTTTTAAGATTGATCTTCTCATCTTTCTTTCCCTTGCTGCCTAACAAGGAAATCATCAAAGCGCACAGTGCTGCAAGTTTTGCATAAAGTACACTTTTGAAGACTGCCAATTTTGAGACAGACAGTAGGATACTGTTAATAACCGGCTTGGTCAATCCCCAATGCTGAAATGCAGCATAGCAGGATATATAAAAATGAAGGATAAGAATTGCCAGGCTGATAAACCGAGTAAAATCAATGATCCTTCTTAATGCTTGTTCGTTTTCACCTGTTTGCATAACTGTAAAATTTAAAGTGAATGTCCTCTGCGTTTTTTCTTGCGCTTTCTTTGCTGTAGCCTGCCGATGGCTGCCATATCTTGTTTTTCCTCCTGGTATAAGGCTTCTAGGAATGCACTGCCACCGTTGAAGTTGTTATTACCGTTTATTCCTGTGTTATCAGGCAAATGTTTATTGCCGTATAGATCAACGTTATGGCTTGGTTTAATGCCTCCTTCTGATCGTGCAAAGAATTGTGAAAGGCTGTTTGCGCTATAGATTTTGCCTAAATCACTGCCGTTGAACACAGCTTTAGTTTTATGATCGACAAAGGTCACCCCATATAACCGGCCATCCTCACTGTGCCTAAAAATGGCTTCAATATTCTGTTCCTTAACCTTTAACTGAAACTCGGTTTTACCAATCGGTTTGTTCAGCAGATCTTCAATCGCCTGCTTTACCTGCTCTTTTAGTGATTTCCGTAGCACCTCATTTAAAGCAAAGCGTCCTTCCAACGTTTTTAACGTTGGTTTACCGTAGATACTGCTGGCCTTGATAGGAACGCCGATCTTGCCACCTTTACCATCCAGTGCCCAGTATACCAACCCGTTTTTCTCATACATCCTGGATTCTTTTGAACCCCGGTCAGCCATCACGTTAAAGCCGTTTAGAACCGCATTAAATTCCGGGATGCTGGTAAACTTGTATGTTCGCAATACCTCACTCACCACATTGGTGATCGCCCGCTTCGTATCTGATTTTCCGTAAGCCAATTGTTCCAGGGAAAGAGATTTAATATTATGCTGTGCTTTCCCCTGATCCTCTGCCTTGACCAACCCGTGGTTTAGCTCTACTTGCTTTCGTGACTGCTCAGAGGCTTTATTAGCCAGCAAATGAAAGCTGATCCTTTCACCATCCGGTTTAATGTTCGTAGATACCAAATGCAGGTGTGGATGCCCGGCATCGTAATGCTGATACACAAGGTACGGTTGCTTACCAAATCCTAAGCCTTCCATGTATTCATCGGCAATTTGCTGAAGTGTCCATTTGTCTAAACTTTCGCCAACAGCAAAATTCAATGACACGTGTAAGGCATTGACCTGTGTGCGCTCATTCCGTTTTGTTAGGTCAGTCAACCGGTTCACCTTGTCGCTGAAAGACAGGTCAGGCGGCTCCTTCAAATAACCCTGTGCCAGGATCAATTCAGCCTTGCCTAAACGCACCTTATGCTCATTGTAATTTATTGCCCCGAGGATGCTTCGTCCGGTTTTAATTTTTGCGACCATAGTTCTGAAAAATTTTGCATGCGGTCTTTGATCTGGGCGATGGCCGGGTCAACCTTGGTGCCGATAATAGACATCAGCGACAACCATAAACGGTTGTTTGCGGAACCATGCGCTGCATTGATTTGACGGACTGCCTGGTTCAAATTGTTGCCAATGGCATTGAGTTCCCGGCGCAGCAAAGACAGCTCTTCAAGCATCTCATCCATGGACTTGTCCCGGTAATTTACGGTGACTGGTTTTTCCAGTAAAACACACCGGATGTACTCGCTCATCTTCCTGAACCGCGTCTTTTTGAAACGCTTGTCTATCAATAAAAATTCACCAGGTTTAAACCTCGTGGTGATCTTTCGTAACCTGTTCTCTTCTTCATTTTCCATAACTCAAATCATCTAAAAATCCGACTTCGGAGGATTTTTAAAGTGCCCCCGAACTGACTTCGGAAGGAAGGGCAAGATTCCGTTGTCGGACAACGGTTTATCTTGCTGATTGCTCAAAAATGCAATCTCGTCCTTCTACAAAGTCCTCGATTTGGATTTGGTCAACTTCATCAACTTAAAACGAATCACTGTAAAATGGAGACTGCCTGAACCGGCGTTTCACTTCCTGCCGATGATTATAAATCCATTCGGCAGCACATACTTTCCAGTTGTTTATCGTGCCGCCGGTTGGTGTCTTCCACCCGCGAGCAGCATGCTCGTTGAAGAAGTCGTCAGCCAAGTCGCATTCGCCTTTTTGGTCAAAGTAGATGAGCAAAACGTCCTTGTCGGGTGGCATGGTAGTCCCCAGGCCGTCGTGATTATGCACAGTATTTTTACTGCTTTTTCTGACTTCCTTTTGCTGTTTTGGAACAGTGCGTTTGGCCTTGCGTTTCATGCCATTTTCATCTGCTCGTTCAACTTACCGGAAGCCATCAGCTTTTCAATTTCTTCCGAATTATAGTAAGTGATACCACCCAATTTTTTAAAAGGTATCAGGCCCTTATCCCTGAGATATTGCAGTTTGCTTTCAGATAGCCGGAGCATCTTTTTGATCTCAAAAGCCTTAAGCCACTGGTGGCCCGGCTGGCCGGATTGTTCTTTGAGCAGCTTCTTAATGTCGACAATAAGCTGTTGTTTAAAGTCGAGTAAGTCCTGAACTGTGATGAGCTGATCACGGTTTACTTTAGGAAAGTCGTGTTGGATTTCAGTATGATTTGCCATAGCTTAAAATTTAGCAATAGCAAATGTGAAGAAGAGTAAAATAAATTTATCACACCTCATGTACGAGGTAGGATGTTTTATAGCTAAAATTTGGATAAATTGTCAGTTGTAAAAGGTAGATAATGCTCAGTTATCCTCTGTTGACCTAACGACCTACATAGATAGTTGCCAAACGTTAACGGGTTAAAGTATCACTTGGCGGCTATATTTAGTAAGTTCGTAAATGACTCCTAAAACCAAGAAGACTGCCTTTTTGTTCAGAGGGACCTTTAGTATCTATTTTGACCTCTACCCATGACGGTTTAGGCAGTATTACAATTGCGTTTACACCCGTTAGGATTTGGTGCGCCAATAATTTGAACATTGCATTCAATAATTGATGTACTTAAATTAATATACGCCATACCGCAAACGCAGCCTAGAAACTGAAACGCGCAAATAAAATGTTGGAATTGTCCGACCAGTTGAGTACCGAACTAGAGTCGATTTTAACAGGTGGTCAAGGGTACGCATATCCGACCCCGAGGTAAAACGACTGATACAGTTGGCAATGGTGACAAACAATGAAACCTACGAAAAGCGAAAACTGGCAAGGAAGACGAACTATCAAGCCATTACAATAAGATGGTGAGCATTATACCATGACCGCAGAAAGCCAACAGTAAGCGACTACCAAAGGCACATTGATTGGTGCATACAACAGCGTTACAGGCTACATTCAGAACGTGCGCAACTTCCGGGATGATGAAAGCAAGTTTAAATCCATTATGTACGGTATTGGCTTTGACCGTTCTCAGGTAACATTTATTCTGTGTACGGAATTCGCAAAGCAGGGCAACAATGTGTTAAAATAGAATTAAAACACCCTATATCTGTTTAAACGCCCCTTCAATTGCTAATAAGAGGGTGAAATGGCGTTTTTACGCGCGGCCCCGTACGAGGCATTATCTCATTTTACTTATACTTATTGTGTTATGAGTCATTTAATCGTGCTGATGGTTATCAATATCATTTAGGTTATGGCCAGGTATCTGACTGGCATCATCAACGAAATTAACATTCACTGGCGTTTCTCTATCAAGCATTGGGAAATAGCTATGACTCTTATCCTTATCACAGAAGTATTGCACCATAGCAAATCCAGCTTTTACCTTATCGAAAATCGTTTCGCTAAGCAAAAGCGCCAGAAAGGCAGATTCGATCTCGTTGGGTGTTAGCGCGGATTGTTTCTGATGAATGATCTCATCCCTAACATGCTTTAACTTTTTAAAATTCTCCCAAAAAGGCTGATTTTTGGGACTATCTATTCCCAAGATCTCTGGCACAATTTTACCCGCTTTTTCTTCCGTCGGTGTCCACTTTTCAATATTTGCTTTGTCCCAGATTTCTGTGATCCCCTTGTTATTCTTTTTTGCGAGGGTGTAGCTTTCAGGTATGGCTACATTGCATAATGCTTCTATCGCAGAATAAATCATAATTATACAAGACTGTATATTCTCGAAATAATCATACAGTTTTGGAATAGTTTCTTGTTGAACGACATAAAGAAAATTTGATTTAAGCTTATTGCGGACGACATCATTATAGATTTGTATACTTAAATCGTATTCTTTCCTCGCTTTACTAATGAACAGGGTAACCCCATTTGGTGTGAAAAAGCTTATACCACTACCCTTAGTCAACATGAATTGAGAGTTTTGTTGGCTTTGATAGACAGTTCTACCACCACTAGGAAAATAGACTTTTGGCCTCATCATTCTATAATCTGCCAATAAAAATTTTGAATACACTTTTTTCTCGTCCATAAAGAGCAATAGATAAACTGCAATTTAAAGAACTAAAAGGAAATATGTTAGTCGACATGTTTACTTACAAGATTGGCCAACTGGCAGTTATCGTTAAAAAAATGGCAGAGGATAAAAGGCAAGCAATTTCACAAAATGACAGAGTGTCATGTGGTTTTGTATTAAACGTACAAATATTTGAAATATTGCGTTTAAGAAAACAATGGCATAATTATGAACGATTTATTTTTGATTCGTTCTTTAAAAGAAGAAAAGCCTGTAAGGAGTAGTGATCCGAACAAGCTTTATAGTGTGTCATGTGTTTCAGGAAACGGATAATCACCGTTGACGTACTATTATGACGGTTATTTTTTTATTTTACGGCGCAAAGGTATCAAAAGTTTGATTTTTTCGAAGTTTTAGTTCATTGTAACGGAAATATTATCATCATATCTTAAATACCTGTTTCCGGAGTAGACCGCTTGACACGAAATAGAATGGCGGCCAATATTGATTTTGCAAGCAAATATTTATGCAGAAACAAGTACTTACGGATGCTATGCACCGACCAGGAGCGGTAAATCAACCCAACTCCCTACACCGCTCAAAAAGCGGAATTAAAAATTTTATTAACGTAGATGTTCAGGAAAGGAGAAAGCTGTAATGGCAGATTCAGGAAAGAACACTATTAAGTACTACCCCGTTTGTAATGGTGATATGACACTGATTACTTTGGCAGATAAAACTACTATACTGGTAGACTGCAACATAAGGGAATCAGCTAAGGGTGATGATGATGAAGATTTATTTGACGTTCATGAAGACCTGCTAAAATCCATCCAGAAGGACAAAGACGGTATTCCTTTCGTTGACGTTTTTATTCTAACCCACGGTGATAATGATCATTGTCGCGGATATAAAAAGAACTTCTATCAAGGTGACCCCAAAAACTATTCATCAACCGATAAGAAAAATAACCTTATCCGGGTCGATGCAATGTGGTTTTCGCCTATGATCGCGGAAGCGCATGATAATGAGGACGAAAGAGTTTATCAGAAAGAGGCCGAGAGAAGGTTAAAGTTGCACAGAAATGGAACTGGCGGCAAAGATGACGCTGGCAACAGGATCAGGATTATCGGCTATGATGGTAATGAAAAGTACGAAGATCTTGATGATTTGCGTTCGCTCCCAGGAGACGTTGTTGCTCGTTTTAATGACAAGGATCAGGACACGTTTTCTATTTTTGTTCACTCGCCTTTTAAAGAGCATTTAACATCAGCAACAAAGGACAAAAACTCAACAAGTATCGTTTTTCAGGCTCGTTTTAAGGAAAAGAAGGCAGACACTAAGTTTATAACCCTGGCGATGTTTGGAGGCGATTCTGACCACTATGCCTGGGACACCATCCTGACCAAAACAAAGAAATCAGGAAAAGATGAAAGTGAGAGCGCACTGGATTGGGATATTTTTTTGTCGCCGCACCATTGCTCCTGGTCATTTTTTAATGACCGCCCATACGTGGACAATAAAGAAGCAAAGAAAACTTCGCTTCAGGTATTGGACTACAAACGCGGCACAAGCCCTAAAGTAATCGCTTCCTGTAAGAAGATTGTGGAGGCCAAACCCAATCCGCCGCACAATGCGGCTAAGAAAGAATATGTAAAAAAGGTCGGCGATGCAAACTTCCTGAACACTACTGTTCATGATGTAAAAAACGGTACACCGCAACCAATCATATTTGAGATTACTACACAAGGCCCAATGAAACCAAAGGCTGCTGAAGGCTCTGCCAAAGCAGTTGGCGCTGCGGCTTTAGGTGTGGTTAATTCGACATCAAAGTATGGCAGCCGATAGATTTAGTGATACGCTCCCGGCTTTTGCTGGAAATATAGAGAATCCTGCGTTGCAGGATTCTCTTGTTTATTTAAGGACGTTTTTAGGAGCTGATTTTCGCATACTGGAATGGTCTGAAAAAAGGGTTGCAGTGCCTGTCAATGTTACGGTAGATCTTCCCAGTTTAGGGAACTATAATAACATTGATATACAACCTATTGAGCCCGTCTTGCTGGTTTTTGATGTTGAGAATTATCCTGTTGAAGCACCAAAGGTATTTACCGACAGGCTGGACTTTCCTAAAGACAAACTTGCACACCTATATGTAGCGGTAAACGGTAAACCACCGGCTTTCTGTTATGTTCGGGGCAGTAGCAATGAGTGGTATGCGAACAAACGCATTCAAGATTTGATTGTCAGGATTGGCAATTGGTTACGTGATGCTGCAGCAGGAGAGCTTTCGGCAGATGGTGATCAATTTGAGCCATTACGCCTTGAAGGTTACAACGGCACCAATACCTATGATTATGACCAGCTTGCAGATATAGTCAACAACAAAAGATCCTTTGTTCCGGGGCAAAACTGGACATTGGGACTGTTTGAGCGGAAAGATAAAAATGTTGCAAGTTACACGTTGGTGAAAATTCTGACCCTGGGCAATGCAACTACCATCATTGCGGAATTTGACGAGGAAAAAAAGAAAGATAAAGAAGCGGCAGATAAAAAGCGTTACCACTACGGGTACATTATCTGGAACAACGACGATCAAACTTTTGAAGAATACGATATAGCACTTCCAAGTGATTGGGAATCATTTAAAGTGTTTTGTAATCGCTACAAGCTTGACTATACTGCTTTTGAAGACATGGTTAGTACAGGAGATGGTAATTATTATGTGTATTTTCCGGTAATATTAGCTATTAAACGCCCAGCCAACCTTATCGGCTTTTCATCAAATATTGAATTTGTAAACCTTAAGTTCAAAGTTGATACGGACGATAAAGAGGGTGGTAAAATCATCAATAATGTTCCTGTATTATTTCAATCGCACAATCAACCATTGACAGAAGCCAAAGCAATGCAGATTTCGGGAAGTACCGGAAATTTTCCCAGCCGTTCAGTAGTTTTTGGTTGTGGTGCTTTGGGATCAAAGATAGTGATGCACTTTGGCCGATCTGGTTTAACTGCACTTACGCT
This sequence comes from uncultured Mucilaginibacter sp., assembly GCA_913775265.1. Classification (GTDB taxonomy): domain Bacteria; phylum Bacteroidota; class Bacteroidia; order Sphingobacteriales; family Sphingobacteriaceae; genus Mucilaginibacter. The sequence continues at coordinate 28,604 of CAJYJH010000071.1, forward strand.
AATTGATCCCGACCATATATCTCCACATAATTTAATACGCCATACGCTATCAGCACATGATATAGGTGTGAATAAAGCTGATGGGGTTGCCGATGCCATAAAAAAAATGTTTCCGCAATCTACCACCAGTAAAATGATAAGCGGCCCATCCTTTAAAGATGGATTGTTTGATAAACCCGAAACGTTTGAAAATTACGAATGGGTATTTGATTTCACGGCATCCGAGGCTTTTTTTAACAAGCTTGCTGTTACTAAAAGCATGGAAAAATCCCAGGTATGTAGTGTGAGTATATCTGACTTTGGCAATTTGGGTATCATGTTGAAAGAAGGTGAAGCAAGAAATCCGCGTATTGATGACCTGCAAGCACATCTGTATAGTCAATATCGGAATGATGAGAAGATTGAAGAATGGTTGGCACGTGAACGTGCCGCTGCTTCAACAGGCAATCTTACTGTACATGTTGGGGTGGGTTGCAATTCTGAAACCACTATACTTTCGGACGAAAAGGTGTCTGGACATGCGGCTTTTATTGCTGGTGCAATCAAACACATCATGAAGAAAGACGACAAATCCGCAAAAATCGTCCTTAGTAGATTTGATGAAGGGGAAAACTACGGTATACAGACACAAACTATAAATGTGGCACCTTTTGACGTTATTCAGGCGATTAACGACCCAAGTTGGTCAATTCGTTTCAAAGCGGGTATTCTGGATCAGATTACTGTAGATGCCCATAAGGCTAAAAGAAAAGAAACAGGCGGGGTATTTGTCGGAATTGCTAATTATAAGACCAAGACAATCCACGTGGTTGATCTTATATCCGCTCCACCTGACAGTAGGGCTAACAGCGTATGTTTTTTTAGAGGTCATCAAGAACTGCCGGAACAAATTGATAAAGTTAATATGGGGTCTGGTGGGCAACTTGGCTACATCGGTGAGTGGCATTCTCACCCTTTAGGGCCAAATGGGCTAAGTGATGTGGATATGCAAAGTGTTTATCGCCATAAAGCTGAATTTTCAGAGATGACTACACCGCTACCTGTTTTTTTAACCGTGGTAACTCCGGCAGGAATTTTACCATTTGTATTTTAACTCTTAACCAAACGATCATGGACAAGTATTCCTTAAATGCTCGCATATATCCAATTGTGATTTTCTATATGCCAGCCGTAATTTTGGCAGTGCTGTTTTCTCTTAAGTTTGATAAATATGTTCACTTATTTACCTCATTTGGCATTGTCGGAGCGCTATCTTATTTATTCTCACAATTAGGAAGAGATGGTGGGAAGAAAAAGGAGAAGGAATTGTGGAAATCCTGGGGAGGTGCTCCGACAACTCAACTTCTTAGGTGGCGCAATACAGAAATAAATCTAAATACAAAAAAGCGCTACCATAGCAAGCTGAATGCTTTGTGCTCACTTGATAATCTTCCTGATCTTAATTTTGAGCAATCTAATCCAGATGAAGCTGATGAGGCATATCAGGCATGGACGAAATTCCTAATTTCTAAAACACGGGATAATAAAAAGTTTTCAGTTTTATTTAAAGACAACATGAACTACGGATTCCGAAGAAATTTATGGGGGATGAAAACCTATGCAATATCGCTTATCATCATTCTCATGGCGAGCACATTTGTATACTACTGGGTTACTACAAATACTCCCAATGTTATTTTGTACCCGACTGAATTTATAATTGCAGAAGGTATACTGCTGGTCATACTATTGTTTTGGGTCTTTGTAATCAACAAAAACTGGATCAAAGTTCCTGCTTTCGCTTATGCTGAAAGATTATTAGAAACCGTTGAAGAAATTAATTAATCTATGTCGCAAGTAGAAATGATATTTTGGGATGTACAACATGGCAATGCTTTGTATATCAAAACTCCCAATAACAAACATATTGTTATTGACTTGGGAATAGGTGATTATTCTGGCAGTAATGAAAGATTTAGCCCACTTGAAGCACTGCGTGCAAAAGGTGTGACCCAGCTAGATCACGTATTGATCACGCACCCACATCTCGATCACTTTGATGATATTTTAAACTTTGACAAATTTAATCCAAAAGTCTTAACAACACCACGTTACCTATCAGATGAAGAAATTCTTAGCGGAGCGCGAAGTGGGGACAGGCCAAAATTTGACAAATACTTGGAAATCAGAAAACGATATAGTTCTAACGTAGAAGCAGGGTCGTCCAGTGACCTAAGCTTAGTGGACAATTTTGGAGGGGTTAAATTCACGAAGTTTTCATCACGGCTGCTGCCGCATAATAATTTTAACAATCACAGCATTTTAACGGTCATTGAATATGCAAGTAATAAAATTGTAATTCCGGGAGATAATGAAATTGCTTCTATTAACCAAATGATGCTTGGCAAGCCATTTAGAGACTCTGTTGCAAATGCAGACATTTTATTAGCTCCCCATCATGGTAGGGAATCTGCTTACTCTTCTGATTTTGTAAAGCTCGTCAATCCAAGATTAACAATAGTATCTGATGGCTCTCTTTGCGATACCAGCGCCAATCACCGTTATTCAGCAAACAGTCGAGGATGGAAAGTATTTAAGTTCGATGGATCTCATGAAGTAAGGAAATGCTTAACAACGAATTGCGATGGAGAAGTCTACGTTAAGTTTGGGCCGAGCAATACGCCCGGTTATACTAATTTTTTGAACGTAAAAATTCAGTAACGTATTAGTTGGTTAATTATTAAAATCCTTCTATCCTGATTCTAAAAATCCGGTTTTGTTTTTTCATTATCCTCCATTAGTATCTATAATGCGATTTTCTTTACATCTGTTAAAACCTCAGTTGACAACAATCCAGTTTTAGTACAAAATTACATACCGTAAGTCCAACGTATGTTGGGCTTACGGTCTTTTATTATGACTTAATTGAGTCCAATCAACTTGCCATCAAGTTTTGTCAACAATTGATAACTATTTATCATCTACACCATTTGACCTGTCCTAAAATGGCTTTACAAACGCAAAGCCATTTTGGAACTGATTGATAGATAGGATTGTTGTATCTCTGACTATTTCGATAACTTTCTTTGAAGCATTTTCATATCTTCCTTTAGTTTCCGTTCAACCACCTTAGCATAAATTTGTGTAGTTGTAATTTTTGTATGTCCCAATATTTTACTGACGGTTTCGATAGGTACACCATTCGATAATGTTACCGTAGTAGCAAAAGTATGTCGAGCTATATGAAAGGTCACGTTTTTAATGATATCGCAGCGATCCGCGATTTCCTTCAGGTAGCTATTTACTTTTTGGTTTGATATCTTCGGAAACACACGCCCATCATATAAAGCGCGCTCATTGTCTTTATACTTATCAAGGATGCCTAATGCCTTAGGCAGTAACGGCACTATCACAGGTATAAGCGTTTTTTCTCTGCATGTTCTAATCCAACGGTCGCCATCAGCACCAGTCACAATATGTTCTGGCTCCAAATTGCTCACATCAACGTAAGACAGACCTGTATAGCAGCAAAACACAAACATGTCTCTCACCATCTCTAAGCGTTCAATTTTAAGGTTTTTTTCTTCTATAGCTTTTAATTCGACTTCAGATAATTGCTCGCGGTTAACCTTTTGAATTTTTAACTTATAGGTCGCAAAAGGGTCTGTATCAATCCAATTAAGATTTAACGCTAAATTGGTCATCTTTTTCAGCCGAATGATGTGTTTCATCACACCGTTGTTATTAAGTGGCTTCTGATGGTCTTTAGGTTTATGATTACGTAGGAATACTTCAAAATCTTTAACAAACTTGTAATTAAGCTCACGCAAATAAATGTCGGTAGCCTTATAATGCTCACCCAAGAATTTATTTAAGTAACGCTGAGTAACATAATAGTGCTTTAACGTACTCCATTTTAAATCGGAAGTAGCCGTTTCATTATGGTAACTCATCAAGGTACTAAGCGTGAAAGCTTCCTCCTTTTCACCAAGAAAAAGGCTTTTAATGGATTTGGTATTTATCAGCTTTCCTTTTAATTGTAACTCCTTATAGCAGTTACCTAATTTAAGCCTAACCTCTTCCAGATAGGCGTTCAGCTCTTTAATTTCATTCTTAGTGCCTTTGGCGGCTCCTTTTCCAAAATCCCAAATACTGATGTCAATCATTTTTTGCTTTAAGGCAATAAAGCATTTTTCCTTGTTGATAGTAACCACTACATATAGTGGTGCTTTGCCATCCTTCTCCTTATCACTCTTGATCGTAAAGTAAATGCGGAATGACTGCGATGTTTTCATACAATAACTTTTTTAATGATTAATGAATTAGTTACATCCTGTTTCAGCTTCGCTTTCAGGTGTTCAAAAGGTGCCCACGGCATTTTCGTTTTTGTGAGTTTTAGTTCACTTAACATATTACTTATCAGCGCGTTAAGTCACTTTTGAACACCTAAGGTAAAAACTAATCTCAGGTAGTCAGTTAGGTGTTCAGAAGTTTGGCTTTCTTTGGGGTTAGGAAGGGTATAATTAATGAAAAAACCCTCTAAATAAGCTATTTAGAGGGTTTTCGGTGTCTCCAAAGTTGGAGTTTGTGCGCCCACCTGGGCTCGAACCAGGGACCAAAAGATTATGAGTCTTCTACTCTAACCGACTGAGCTATAGGCGCAGCTCTCGGGGTGATGGAAATTTTGTTTCCGGGTGCAAATTTAGATATTTGCGGCAATTACCCAAACACTATTTATGCAAAATATTAAAAACATCATATTCGATTACGGCAATGTTATCTTTAGTATCAATTTTGCCAGGGTGCAGCAGTCGTTCAAGGCATTGGGCATCAGTAATGTAGATGCGTTTTTTGGTCATTTACAGCAAGATCCCATTTTTGATGCTTTTGACCGCGGGCAGATTACGGCGGCTCAGTTTCGTGACCGCATCCGCGAAAAAGCTAATAATTCTGATTTAACCGACTACGAAATTGATGCCGCCTGGAATAGTATTTTAGTGGGCATTGCCGAGGGTAACCACGATTTGTTGCTGCAACTGAAAGATAAATACCGCACTTTTCTATTAAGTAACATTAACGAAATACATTACGATTTCATTTTAAAATACCTCAAGAAAGATTTCAACTTTGACAGTAACGACCACTTGTTCGAGAAAATCTATTACTCACACTTTACCGGTAAACGTAAACCCGAAATTGCCATTTTTGAACAGGTATTACAGGAAAATAATCTAAATCCGGCTGAAACTTTATTTATTGACGATAGTCCGCAACACCTGGCTGCGGCGCAAACTTTAGGCATACAAACCTTTTTGATGAAGTCGCCAGATACCATCCAGGCTTTTGCCCAACGCGAGCATTTGCTATAACAAAAAAAACGCCGGTTAGCGATGGCTCAACCGGCGTTCTTGTTTGTATGTAAGTCAATTAAATTCTTCTGCGTTTTTTTTCTTTAATAATTAGTCCCAATTCCCGGCTCATTTGCCCGGCAATGGCCGTATTTTCTTGGGCACGTCTAAACAGGTAAGGTAATACTGCTTTTACCGGTCCGTAAGGTACGTATTTTACTACGTTGTATCCTGCATCGGCCAAGTTAAAGCTTAAATTATCGCTCATGCCTAATAACTGTGAAAAATACACGTGCGGATGGTTGTGCGGTGTATTGTATTTATTTAGAAGGTCTACCAGCAAGCGGCAGCTTTGTTCGTTGTGGGTGCCGGCTACAATGGCAATGCGGTCAAGATGTTCAACGCAAAAGCGTAATGCTTCATTATAGTCACGATCGCTCGATGCTTTATCGGGTTGTATAGGCGATGGATAGCCCATTTCTTGCGCACGCTTGCGTTCTTTCTCCATGTACGCACCTCGCACTATCTTAGCCCCTAATAAAAACTCTTCGGTACGGGCTATGTCAAAATCCAGCTTTAACGAGGCTAGCTTATCGTGGCGGTAAATCTGGTAAGTATTATAAACTATGGCTTTGCTGCCGTTAAAACGGCGCATCATATTTATTGCCAGCTTATCCAGTGTTTTTTGTATCCAGCTTTCTTCGGCATCAATCATCACCGGAACGCCGGCCTGGTGAGCCTTCTGGCAGATGGCCAAGACGCGGTTTTGTATTTTCTCCCATTCATCTTCTTCAATTGCCGATAGGGAAGTACCGGCATCCAGCTTTTCGAGCAGGCCAAACCTGCCTACGCCGGTTACTTTAAAAACCGTTACCGGAATAGCCGGATCACCGGTAGCACGCTCAATGGTGCGTATAATTTCATCACGGGTATAATCAAAAACTTTTTCATCTTCTTCGCCCTCAACCGAGTAGTCCAGAATAGTACCCACACCGCCCGAATGGAGATTTTTGATGGTTGCGTCGCAATCGGCAATGGTTTCGCCACCGCAAAATTGTTTAAATATGGTAGCTTTAATAATGCCTTTAATAGGCAAGCCGATATTTATGGCAAAGTTGGTAATGCCGGGGCCAATTTTAACTAACAAATTATTGTTGATCGCCGTAAACAGCCAGTATGCACGTTTTAAATCGTTGTTAGAGGCATGTTTAAAGGCAATCTCTGTGTTTTCAAAAGATAGAGTTCCCCTTTCGGGTTGCGGTAAATCGGTACGTTGAGCAAGCATCGTGCAAAATTAGAAAATCAATCAATATAACTCATTTTCTACACTAATAGTTTATTTTTGCCGCCACCATGATTGAATTTAAACTAAACGGCGATTTTATCCCTCTAATACAATTGTTAAAGGCCACCGGATTAGTGTATACCGGCGGTGAAGCACAGATAGTGGTCACCGAAGGCGAAGTGAAGTATAACGGCCAGGTTGATTATCGCAAACGCCTCAAAGTAAAAAAAGGCGATGTGATTGAGTTCCGGTCCAAAAAAATTGTGGTGATATAACTTATGGATACAATTGAAAGTATAGACTACCCTGTCATTTTTAATGAAACACTTACCCAACTGGTAAATTTTATTGAACAAGGTAACTACACACGTTTGTTTATATTAACAGATGAGCATACCGGCGAGCATTGCCTCCCTTTGCTGCAAAGCCGTTTAGAGCATTTAAACGACCGGTATGATGTGATAGAGGTTAGTGCGGGCGAAGAAAGCAAAAACATTGATTTTTGCTCAGGCATCTGGAAAATGCTGATTGATTTTGGTGCCGACCGCCATAGCCTGATGATTAACCTGGGTGGCGGTGTAATAGGAGATATGGGCGGTTTTGCCGCTTCTACCTACAAGCGCGGTATTGATTTTGTGCAGGTGCCAACTACCCTGTTATCGCAGGTAGATGCCTCGGTGGGCGGTAAAACCGGGATTGATTTTGACAATCTGAAAAACATCATTGGTACTTTTACTTCACCTAAGGCTGTGTTTATCGAACACGCCTTTTTAGAAACTCTGCCTTCACGCCAGATTTTATCGGGCTATGCCGAAATGCTGAAACACGGCCTGATCCAAGATGCTAATTACTGGAATGAATTAAAAGCATTAGGTTCGCCATTGCAGTTGCCGACGGCCGAATTAGTGTACCAATCGGTAGCGATTAAAAACAAGGTAGTGGTAGCTGATCCTTTTGAAAAAGGTTTCCGCAAGTGTTTAAACTTTGGTCATACTATCGGTCACGCGGTAGAGACGTACTCGTTGCAAAACGACGCAAATCACCTTACCCATGGCGAGGCGGTAGCTATAGGTATGATTTGCGAAGCCTGGCTGTCTCACAAAAAAGCCGGTTTAAGTTTAGATGAATTAAATGAGATCACCGAAGTTTTAAATAGTCTTTACCCAAGATATCAGCTGGACGACTCGTGCCACTCTGTACTGCATGCCCTGATGAAAAAGGATAAAAAAAACCAGGGTGACGAAATTAACTGTACGCTGCTACACCGGATAGGTGAATGCAGCATTGATCATATTTGCAGCGAAGAAGAGTTGTGCGATAGTTTAAGCTATTACACGAACTTACAGTTGGCTTAGAATTTTTAGCTTTTTTTATTGAAGCTAAGCTCATACAGGGCTGCATAATTTATTGGTTTTACTATATATTTGTTTAAACCTAAAGATATTATGCAGCCCATCAGTACATGTATATGGTTTAATAACCAGGCAGAAGAAGCCGCAATATTTTACACCAGCATATTTCCTGATACCAAAGTTAGCAACGTGATGCGTTATGGCCAGGGCATGCCCGGCGAACCTGGTGCCGTGATGGCTATGACGGTAGTATTAAACGGCAGGGAGTTTATATTCCTGAACGGTAATTCGGGCTTTACCGCTCCCGGACCGGCAATCTCGTTTTTTATTAAGTGTGATACGCAAGAAGAGGTTAATCATTACTGGGATAAACTGGTAGACGGCGGTTCGCCAATTCAATGCGGTTGGTTAACCGATAAATATGGTATTACCTGGCAGGTGGTGCCGGTAAAAATGATGCAACTGATGCAAAGTAGTAACGCGCAAAAATCACAAAAGGTAGCACAGGCCATGATGAAAATGGCGAAGTTAGATATAAACGAGTTGCAGCGTGTTTTTGATGAGGCGTAAAGGATATATACAGTCATCAAAACACTATTTTACATTTTTTTTATTTTTCTATTGACAATCAAATTTAATCTTGTAGTTTTACCGCCAGCAATACAACAATGAAGTTAAACAACGCATTCGGTTTTGGTTTCTATTACTTTTACTTTAGCAGTAAGAGCCGGGACTGATATGCTTAACAAAGACATATAAAACAAACTAAAAGTCCCGGCCCAACAGCCGGGACTTTTTTGCTTTAACAGGGTTATGGAAAGTAAAACGCCACGAGTGGCCATACAAGGTATCCGCGCCTCGTTTCATGAAGAAGCGGCCTTTAAGTACTTCGGTACCAACATCCAAACGGTGGAGTGCAATTCGTTTAAGCAAACCTTCGAGGCGCTTAAAAATAACGAGGCCGACTATTTGGTGATGGCCATCGAGAATAATATTGCCGGTAGTATTCTGCCCAATTATTCGCTGCTCATGAGCTACAATTTTCCTATCGTGGGCGAGGTGTATCTGCCTATCCAGCTCCATTTTTTAACCTTGCCCGGTGTAAAGTTTGATGATATTAAAACAGTCATATCGCACCCTATTGCCCTGCGCCAGTGCGTTGATTTCATTGATGAATACCCGCAGCTTAAAGTGGTTGAAAGTAATGACACCGCCGCTTGTGCTAAACGTGTACATGACCAGCAGCTCACTGATACTGCTGCTATTGCCAATAGCCTGGCTGCTAAGCTGTATAATTTAGAAATTATGGAGCGCCGCATCGAAAGCAACAAAAAAAACTTTACCCGCTTCCTGATTTTTACCAGCCACGAAAATGCCCATAAGGTAAAGGCTAACAAAGCGTCTTTGTGCTTCCAGGTAGCTAACCAGGCCGGGGCTTTGGCTAAGGTGCTCAATATTCTGGCTGAGCAAAATATCAACATGAGTAAAGTGCAAAGCATGCCCATACTAGGTAAGCGTAATGAGTACAATTTTTATGTAGATATTGAATGGAACGAAACCAGTAATTATGATACTGCTATACGCCAGATACTCAAATACACTCAAAACTTTAACATTTTAGGAGAGTACGAGCGGTACGAAGAGCCTGTTCATTAAAGTCCGTGAGTCAGTTAGACGGTAATACCGTAAGTTGAAAAGAAGAGAGAGATAATCGAAAAAATAAGATAGCCCCATAAAATAATTTACTACCGGACGCTGTAGCAACGGACGCCCGGACAAACCCCAACACTATGAAACTTGATTTGAAAGTAGAGCCGCTTAACAACTGGATTACGGCTAAAAAAGAACCTTTATTAATTGCCGGTCCATGTAGCGCCGAAACTGAAGAACAATTAGTAGCAACGGCTCATTTGCTGGCCAACACCGGCAAGGTAACTGCCCTGCGCGCAGGTATCTGGAAACCACGTACCCGCCCGGGAGAATTTGAAGGTATTGGCAGCATTGGCTTGGAATGGTTAAAGCGTGCTAAAGCCGAAACTGGTTTACCAACTGCTATTGAGGTAGCTACTGGCAAACACGTTGAAGAAGCTTTAAAAGCAGGTGTTGACATTTTTTGGGTAGGTGCCCGTTCAACCGTTAACCCTTTCACCGTTCAGGAAATTGCAGATGCTTTGCAAGGTGTTGATATCCCGGTAATGGTTAAAAACCCGGTTAACCCCGATCTGTCATTATGGATTGGTGCTTTAGAGCGTATCAACCGTGCAGGCGTAACTAAACTGGCGGCTATTCACCGTGGTTTTTCATCGTTCGAAAAAACAGCTTTCCGTAACGAGCCGATGTGGGATTTAGCCATCAACTTAAAAACCCACGCACCTGAGTTGCCTATCATTTGCGATCCAAGCCATATTTCGGGTAACCGTGAGCTGATCCCTTACGTGTCGCAAAAAGCGCTGGATTTGGACATGCAGGGTTTAATGATCGAGTCGCACATTGATCCGTCTGTAGCCTGGACTGATGCTAAGCAACAACTCACTCCGGCTGCTTTAAGTGACTTGATGGACCGCCTTACTTTACGTAAACCTGAAGTAGCCAGCACCGAAGTAAAAGATAAACTGGCTGAGCTGCGCGAAAAGATTGACAAAATTGACGACTTAGTGATTCAAAAAATGGCTGAGCGCATGAAGATTGTAGAGCAGATTGGTAACCACAAAAAAGACAACAGCATCACAATTTTGCAGGTTAACCGTTGGGACGAAATTTTACAAAAACGTACCAACTATGCAAAAGCCCTGAATTTAAACCCTGAGTTTACCGAAAAAATGCTGGAGCTGATCCATGGCGAGTCTATCCGTAAACAAACTGAAATCATGAACAAAGGACAAGGTACTACGCCGGTTCATGAGCAATTAACTCATTAATAGCCGTTAGGCTTAATTGGTTGTGGCAGGCAGTCGTTAACTAAGTTTCTGCTTTGTGTATTGCCTGCCATAACTTTTATTTTACCTAACAGCTTTTAATCAATTATGTCTAAAAATATCATTGTTAGCCGCAGTCACAAAGCGGTTAACACTACCATACAACTCACCGGGTCTAAAAGCGAGTGCAACCGTGCGCTGGTAATCGAGGCTTTGAGCAAAGGCAAAGTGCAGGTAACTAACGTATCTGACGCTGCAGATGCCGTAACGCTTTCTGAGATTTTAAGGGAGCCTGCTAATGCCGGATCTGTTAACCAGCAGGCGTCAGATACGCCGGAAATCACCGAAGTGAACATCGGCCCTGCCGGTACGGCCATGCGGTTTCTAACTGCCTTTTTTACTTTGCAGGACGGGGAGGTGTTGCTTACCGGTACCGAGCGAATGAAACAACGCCCTATCGGTATTTTAGTTGATGCGTTGCGCCAGTTAGGCGCCAACATCACTTATGCTGAACAGGATGGTTTTCCGCCTTTGCATATTAAAGGAAGGTTCGAACAGAAAACGGATCAGATTACCATCAAAGGTGATATCAGCAGCCAGTACGTCACTGCACTTTTATTGATCGCACCTAACTTGCCTCAAGGTTTGCAGTTGCATATCGACGGCGAACTAACATCCCGCCCTTATGTAGAAATGACTTTGAGCATGCTGCAACAGGCCGGCATACAACATGCCTGGACAGATAATGTAATTAGCATTGCCCCTCAGGAGTATCGCGAAACCAGCATTTGGGTAGAGCCCGACTGGAGCGCGGCATCTTACTGGTACTCGGTAGCGGCATTGGCCGACGAGGCCGAACTGTTTTTGCCTGGCTTGACATCTTACAGTTTACAGGGCGACAGTGTGATTACCGAGTTGATGGCCAACTTTGGTATCACCTCACAATTTAAAGATGGCGGTGTATACCTACGGAAAGATCCGAAACCGGTAGTCCGTAAAATATTTGACTTGAAATCGTGCCCCGATCTGGCGCAGACTTTGGTTGTAGTATGTGCTGCTTTAAATCATGAAGCCACCTTTACCGGTTTGGAAACCTTAAAAATTAAGGAAACCGACCGTATTGCCGCCTTACACAACGAATTGGGTAAGATGGGTGTTAAACTGATTGAAAAAGGACAGGTGTACAAACTGGATTGCAGCGAACGCTTCATCCCTGAGCGCATCACCATCAAAACCTACGAAGATCACCGTATGGCTATGGCCTTTGCACCACTGGCCCTCATCGTCCCCGAAGTTGAAATTGAAGATCCACAGGTGGTCGAAAAATCCTACCCCGCCTTTTGGCAAGATTTTGAGAAAGCCGGGTTCTCGATCAAAGAAGTATAGAATCAAGAGCTAAGAACCAGGAGCCAAGACCTTAAATTTAAATAATAATTTAAAGATTTGAGCGTCTTTCCTATTTGTTTCAACTCTTGGCTCTTGGTTCTTAGCTCTTGGCTCTATTCCTCACTCCAGTCTATTCTCCCTCCGGTGCTGCTGATAAATAGCTTCCAAGTCGGGCTTGAGGTGTTTAATCAGAAATATCCCTGTACCGTGCTCTCGGGCTAATGGGTTTTCAACTATGCCCATTTGCTTATAGCTTTCCACTACCGATTTTAAATCGCTTACATCGTTATCGTCGCTCACGTAAATCTATAGTCGGCGTTCAGCTTATCGGGGGCCCACAAGGCAAAACTGCTGTTAAGGCACACTACTTCGGGTAGTTGATAACGGTTGCGATACACATGCAATGCACCAGCCTCGCCGTAATTATCAGCAAAAATAACAGTGCGTTGCTGTTGCGCAGGCGTTAGCTGATGGTAGACGGATGCCGTCTTTCGCGCTATTTCGTCCCATCCCAGCATATCGGCATAATCTTGCGTAGTACGGTGCTTTTTGTGATCTTCCCAGGTAACGGCAAAGTCCATGAATTTCAAATGCTGACGGTAATAGTCAAAAAAAGTAAGTGCTTGGTTGATGGGCAAAACCGGAAGCACTACTGGTAACAGTAGCAGGTTAGGGGAAATCATTAAAATTGTAGCCACAGTTTGTAGTCCGGTGTTCTTAAACCAGTATTCAAATCCCGCACCACCAGCCGCAAAAAGCATTGGATAGGCTGCCAGCAAGTAGTAAGCCTTACCGTTCATTTTTAACAAGAAGGCGAAAACCAGTAAGTAGGCTAAGCTAACAAACCGGTATCTGGCAAACTTTGCATGAAATAATAATAACAGCAAACCCGTTACCCAAACGATGATAGCCATACCATGTATCATGAATTGCGGCAGTATAAAGTCGGCAGGTTTAATGTAGCTGAGTTGCTCTTGTTTCAACTTGGTCATGTGGGTAATTACCGGCCAATGATGCGCATTTTGCCACCATAAATTAGGTAAAAACAATAAGATAGCTATAACTGCTGCTATGGAAGTCTCTTTATGCCATAGTAAACGCCGCTGTGGGGTAAAAAGTAACGCTATTAATAATGCTCCTGTAAAAAATGCCATGGTGTATTTGGTTAGTAAGCCCAACCCGATCACCATGCCTAACAGATATAAATATTTGCCATTTTCGCTGTTTACATATTTTACGCACAGGTAGGCAGCTAACAACCACCATAACTGGTCGAACACTACGGGCTGAAATAGGTAGCCGCTGGCAGCCATTCCCGGCGAAAATATAATGCATAAGCAAGCCAGTGTTATGGCAAAGCGTTTTCCTCCTAATTCAATAGTCAACAAGCCGGTAAACCAGATCATTAATAAGCTGGCTATGGCTGGAAACACACGTGCGGCCATCACACTGCTGCCCAAAACTGTAGTGCTGATCTTAGCCAGCAAAGCAATCAACGGAGGCACTTCCATATATCCCCAATCCAGATGATCGCCCAAGGTAAGATGCAGTAACTCGTCGCGGTGAAAGCCGTAATGGCCGCCGGTGAAGATGACCAACAGTATTTTTACGGCAACAAATACCAAAACAAAAGCTTTTAATGGTCGAACTGATTGTGATTGAATGCTTTGCATAATAGGTTGGTGCTTGCAAGCTAAAAGTAATCAACAAAAAAGTAATTTGCCTTATTAATTTGAGTTATGAAAGTTCATGTCAAAAATATGGTATGCCATCGTTGTAAACTGGCCGTTGAGCAGGTGCTAACCAGCAGTGGCTACCATGTGCAGCAGGTGGAGTTGGGCGAGGTAACCATTGATGAAAATTTGAGTAATGAACAGCTGAAGGTTTTAGATGCGCAATTGAAGCACTTAGGTTTTGAATTGATTGATGATCGAAAAGCTAAACTGGTAGAAAAAATTAAGAACCTGATTGTTGATCGGGTGCATCATCATCAGGATGTACTAAGTATCAATTTATCTGATTACTTGGCGGATCAATTACATTATGAGTACAACTACCTGAGCAACCTTTTTTCGGAAGCGGAAGGTATCACGATTGAGAAATATTATATCAGTCAGAAAATAGAAAAAGTAAAGGAGTTACTCATTTACGATGAGTTAACACTGAGCGAAATAGCTTACCGTATGGGTTATAGCAGTGTGGCTTACTTATCTAACCAGTTTAAAAAAGAAACTGGTTTTACGCCGAGCCATTTTAAGGCTATAAAAGCAAACAAGCGCCGCAATATAGAAGAACTGTAAATTTTGTAAACCTATCCGGTAATTGTGTAAAGCCGCAGGCCAGCGTAGCCGTACCTTTGTATAGTAAATATTAAAGCTATGAAACACACCTACGCAGTAACCGGCATGACTTGTGCCGGCTGCCAATATAAAGTACAACACCTGCTTTCGCAGGTTGACCATGTAAAAGAAGCCAGCGTTGATTTAGAAAAAGGGCAGGTAACCGTAGACATGGACCAGCATATTGCCACGCCTACCTTGCAAGCTGCCTTAAAAGAATATCCTAAATATCAACTCACTGATGCGCCTGCTGTGGCGAGCCCAATCAGTGGTACTCTCGAACAGAAGGAAGAAACAAAATCCTGGTTTGAAACCTATAAACCCATTGTGCTGATTTTTGGCTATATCACGCTGGTATCTGTCATAGCCGGATCTACCTTAATTGGCTTTAACGAATTGCTGGCCATGCGTGTGTTTATGGCAGGGTTCTTCCTGGTGTTCTCGTTTTTCAAACTACTCAACCTGGATGGCTTTGCAGGTAGTTATGCGATGTATGATGTAATTGCCCGACGATTTAAAAGTTGGGGCTATTTGTATGCCTTAATAGAGTTGGCGTTAGGAATCGCCTATGCAGCTGACATTAATCCGGTAGCTACCAATATCGTGACGTTGATAGTAATGTCAGTAAGCATCATTGGTGTGCTGCAAACCGTGCTTAATAAAAGAGCTATTCAGTGTGCTTGCTTAGGTGGCGTATTCAACCTGCCGATGAGTACGGTAACTATTATTGAAGATGGTTTAATGATACTAATGAGTGCTTTAATGCTGTTTATGTATTAATGAAGTATAAGGGATAAAAAAACACTAACGGCAGCTATGTAAGAGATGGCTGCCGTTAGTGTTTATATTCTGTTGCTGTAAGTCTATTACAACTTGCTGTTCTTGTTTCTAAGCCAGTGGTCGGCTACCACCAAAGCGGCCATTGCCTCTACAATAGGCACGGCACGTGGTACTACGCAAGGGTCGTGGCGGCCTTTGCCTTGTATTTGCGCGGCATTGCCTTCGGCATCAATCGTATTTTGATTAGTCATAATGGTGGCTACGGGTTTAAAGGCTACTTTAAATTCAATCGGCATCCCATTGCTGATACCGCCTTGTATACCTCCCGAAAAGTTGGTGCGTGTTTTAACCTCTCCAGTTTCGTCTTTTACAAAAATGTCGTTATGCTCCGAGCCCAGCATTTCGCTACCGGTAAAGCCCGACCCGTATTCAAAACCATGCACGGCATTGATGCTCAGCATGGCCTTGCCTAAATCAGCATGCAATTTATCAAATACCGGTTCGCCTAAACCTACCGGGCAATTAGTAATAGTGCAGCTTACTTTACCACCAATGGTATCACCCTGCTTGCGTACTTCATCAATGCGGGTAATCATTTCTTCGGCTGTGGCCGGGTCGGCACAACGTACAATGTTGGCTTCCCTGATGGTTTCAAATTCCTGGGCCGAAGTAATGCTGATGTTCGGCGCCTCTATAGTGCCTACGCTGCTTACGTGAGCCAATACATCAATGCCCTGGGTTTTAAGCAACTGCTTGGCAATAGCACCGGCCGCTACGCGCGCAGCTGTTTCGCGGGCTGACGAACGGCCGCCGCCACGATGATCACGGATACCATACTTAGTAAAATAAGTATAGTCGGCATGCGACGGACGAAAAACGTCGGTATTGTGGCTATAGTCTTTAGAGCGCTGGTCTTCATTAGGGATCAGCATTGCTATCGGTGTGCCGGTAGTTTTGCCTTCAAATATACCGGACAAAATCTGTACGGTATCGCTCTCCTTACGTTGGGTTGTAATTTTAGACTGTCCCGGTTTGCGTTTATCCAACTCGGCCTGAATATAATCTACGTCAACGCTCAATCCGGCAGGGCAGCCGTCTATGATAACGCCGATGGCTACGCCATGAGATTCGCCGAAAGTAGTGATACGAAAAAGTTGTCCGAATGAATTACCAGCCATTTTTTAGAATAAAGGATGTAAAGTATCAAGAATACAGCTATTCTTGATTTGAGCAAATATGTGAAATTTTGTGTAAATTTAGGCTGCTTTAACCATTACAATAACAGCACTTAACTTATCACTATGTTTTTTGGAGGCGGCTACTATTACTATTTACCCATTTTATTACAAGGCTTTTGTGCCGTACATAGCATTCGTTCCGGAACCCAAAGCAAATGGCTTTGGATCATCATCTTTGTTCCTGTACTTGGTTCGTTAATTTATATCTATAGCGAAATTTTATCCGCACGTAAACTCAAAAGCATAAAAATTGACGGTGCGGCCATCATCAATCCTGGTGTGAAACTCAAACGACTGGAGGAGGACCTGAAGTTTGCTGATACTTTTGCCAACAGAACCAAGCTCGCGGATGCTTATTTGCAAAGTGGACAGACAGAAAAAGCAATTGAATTATACAAAAGCTGCTTAACCGGTGCCTTCGCAGATAATGAACTGGTAATATCCAAGTTAGTACAAGCTTACTATCAACAGCAAAATTATGCTGAAGCCATTGCTATGGCTCTTAAAATAAAGTCATTGCCAACCTTTAATCGCTCTAAAAGCCATTTGTTTTATGCCTGGGCTTTAGAGCAGGATGGTAAATCTGAACAGGCTGAGCAGGAGTTTAAATTGATGAAGGGCCGCTATTCTAACTTTGAACAGCGTTACGAGTATGGGCAGTTTTTGCAGCGGGCAGGGCGCAATAACGAAGCTTCAGATATTTATGCAGAATTGCTTGATGAACAAGCACACCTAAGTCCGGCAGAACGCAGTAACGGAAAGGTTTGGTTTAACAAAGCAAAGGCCGAGCTAAAACGTCTCTAGGCAACTGCTTAAAATTAATTAAGCCACCATCCTGAAGCAATAAATGCAATTCGGATGATGGCTTATCAGTAAAATAGAATAAGGACCTTACCTAAGCTGATATAGCGTTGATTATATCATATTGAGTAATAATCTCAATCTGACCTTTCTCATCTTCTACAAGCACAGCAGCATTCTCTTTATTAATCATGGCTGAGATCTTATCAATCGAAGCATTCAAATCAACAAATGGGAATGGCGTGGTATTAATGGTACTCACCGGTTGCGATTTAAGTGCCGGGTTTTCGAGCAAGGCATCTAATATATCACTCTCGGTAATTTTACCGATTACCATACCTTGTTGCGTAACCGGTATCTGCGAAATATTGAGCGTTTTAATGGTGTTAATAGCTTCCAGCACTGTTTTTTCGCTGTCGATAGTTACAATCTCCGAGCTTTCTTTTTTGCGGATGATATCGCGGGCGGTCAGTTTTTCGTCTTTCAAAAATCCGCGCTCGCGCAACCAGTCCTCGTTGTACATTTTGCCTAAATAGCGGGTACCATGGTCGGGGAAAATGATGACCACCACATCACCTTCTTTAAAGCGGTCTTTCATCTGCAGTGTACCTGCCACGGCCGATCCGGTGGAGTTACCTGCAAAAATACCTTCCTGCATGGCAATCTGCCGGGTCATTAAAGCGGCATCTTTATCGGTTACTTTTTCAAAGTGGTCAATCAGGCTAAAATCTACGTTCTGCGGTAAAAAGTCTTCGCCTATACCTTCCGTGATGTATGGGTAAATCTCGTTTTTATCAAAAATGCCGGTTTCCTTATACTTTTTAAACACCGAGCCGTAAGTATCAATACCCAAAACCTGTATTTTAGGGTTCTGCTCTTTTAGGTAACGTGCTGTACCCGATATAGTACCGCCTGTACCTACACCCACCACTAAATGAGTTATTTTACCCTCGGTTTGTTCCCAGATTTCCGGACCGGTTTGCTCGTAGTGTGCCTGCGAGTTCGAAAGGTTGTCGTATTGGTTAGGTTTCCAGGAGTTAGGCACTTCTTTTTCTAACCTTGAGGATACAGAATAATACGACCGTGGATCTTCGGGTTCTACGTTGGTGGGACATACAATTACCTCAGCACCAAAGGCACGCAACGCATCAAATTTTTCTTTGGATTGCTTATCGGTGCTGGTAAAAATACACTTGTAACCTTTAATTACCGCGGCAATAGCCAAACCCATACCCGTATTACCAGACGTACCTTCAATGATGGTTCCTCCCGGTTTTAGGCGACCGTCTCTTTCGGCGTCTTCGATCATTTTAAGCGCCATACGGTCTTTAATAGAGTTGCCCGGGTTGGTGGTCTCTATCTTAGCCAGCACGGTGGCCTTTATATCTTTTGTTATCCGGTTTAATTTCACCAATGGGGTATTGCCAATGGTTTCAAGTATATTATTACTCCACATAATCAGTAGACAAAAATGAGAATATTAAATGAATAACAAACGCATTAGTTTGACAAATGATGCAGTGATGATGAAAATTAACAGCTACTTAAGCTTGATTTTATAATTGATGCGGACGGTTTTTAGTTGAGTTGGATATCTCCCTAAAACATCAAAGGCATAGTGCCTGGCTAAACTGCCATACACTATGCCTTCGCTTATTGGGATAAACAGTCTTAGAAATCGAATTTTACAAAAAACCTCACACCTAATTTGGATACGTCAGGATTATCCAGATAAGTGAAACGCTTCACCAAGTCCACCCTTAATATTTTAAAGATGTTGGATATACCTACGCTGCCCTCCAAATATGGCCTGCCGTTAAGCGTATAAGTAAGCGGCACACCGGCCCCATCAACCGGAAAAGCCGGTAAATCCGGGTGAAGCGAAGGGTTGTTCTCACTACGTAAGCCGCCCCATAGACCTTTAAAGTCAACTACCTCGCGCCATTTTAATTCCCGAAGTAATGGGATTTTGTTGAAGAAGAAACCGTTAAAATTATGGTCAATATTAAAGCTGGCGTAGTGGTCGCTCACAAACTCCAAAAAGTTCATTAGGTTGTATGATTGCAACTGGAACGCGTAGCTCTGGTTAGCCCGGTGGATGTAAGACAAGGCAAAAGGCACTTTCCCAAATAAATTACCACCCTCGACCGAAAAGTCGGTATAGCCTAATTGCGACAAATAAAAGCGCTTGGTGATGTTAGCAGTGATGTTTTGATAGTTATAATCGCCGCCTAACAATCCGTTAAAGCCCTGGCTGTAACGTAAAGTATAAACCGGATATTTATCGGGGATAGGGGTACGGTACAATTTACCCTGGTAAAATTTTTCGTGCGGAGCATAGCGTAATTCAGCTGATACTTCTGTAGTTTTTATATTGTTAAGGGTATTAGGCACCCCGTTTACGTTATTGATGAAATACAATGAGCCGGCGGCACTCTGATCCCACTTTTTAAAGCCAAGGGCGTACGAAAAATGGTTCTGGAACTCGTGCATGTAATCGAGGCGGAAAATATCGTTGTATAACCACTTATCATTCTGGCCTCGTTTAAATGACAGCAAGAAGCTGCTTTCCTGCACAAATTGCAGTTCCTGACCGGGTATTTTGGTGTCGTGCTGAAAGCTGGCGCGGATGTAATGTTGCGGGAAACGGTAAATAGATTTGTTGTTGAACGAATACGTGCCGCTCAAAAAATACTTCCATTTCTCATCCTTAAAGCCATAAGCACCATAAGTTTCAAAATAGTACCGCTGACTAAGTGCCGTAGTGGTACGGCCGCCCAAACGAAGCCTAAAACCTTCAACCGGGTTAAAGCTATAAAACGTATTTACAGGCCCCATCTCAAACGGGCCGAAGTTTTTATAGCCTGCAATAAACAGCGTCAGCAAATCCATGGTGCGTTTAAACGAAGGGATGGTTTGCAGGCTGTCTATATTTTTGTAAACATCACGTTGAGCAGTGGTAAGCGTATCTAATCGGTTAGACTGCCAAAAGGCGTCACTTTGCTCATCAGCCTTGGGTACCGTAACTACAGAGGGTCCCTCAAATGCAGTACCAGGCTGCGGGTGATTAATTACGAAATTTTTGATAGTCACCGTACGCTCTCCTAATATGCCGCCTCCTTTATTTTTGTTGATGCCAAAATCCATCTTCAGGTTGCTGCCGCTTAAGTGATATTTACCATCGCTGCTTTTTTCAAAGCTTAAAGCTGCCTGCATCTGGCGCACAAAGTTCAGGTTGATGTTTTTATTGACGGTAAGCACTGCATTTTCTACCGCGTAGTTGCCGTCCAAAGTGATATAAATACGCCCCTCAAACAGTAAGTCGGTGGTGTTACGTGGTGTAAAGCTTAGCTCAACCAGCTTGGGGTTTTGGTCTTTAATGGTATCGGTAATAAAAAACTTGTAGAAGGTAGGGGCGCCATCCGCAATAGGGCTGAGTATTTGATTACTCAACATCGAGATATTGTTATCATATATATCAATATCCTGGTACATGCGATTAAAGTAGGTGCTCAGGCCCTGGTTATCCACAAAGTTCTCATCGTACTTTACCTGCTTATCTGCCGTGATAATTTGCTTGCGGGCATTAGGGCTTTTGCGATAGTAGTTATCCGAAAGCTTTTCTTCCATGTACATAGGCAACAAGTTTTTGCCGCCAATGGCCGATGAATCCTGCTCCTGGAATAAAAACTGGTAGTTCTTGAAAATCTTACGGTTTTTGAATTTCTCCGAAAGGTTACTGAGCGAAAAGAACATCTTTTCGTACTGCTGATACTGGGTGTAGTCGTAGCTTTCGGTACGGTTTTGCTTTTTGTGAGCAATTACCTGGCGTATCAGTTCAACAGCGGGGTTGTTTTTGTTGCTGTATTTTTTCTTCTTGCCCGATTTAACGACCACAGCCTGTAACTGCCGGGTATCGCTGGTCAGGTTAATATCTATGGTTTGTTCACGGCCCGCAATAATGTTTTTTACAACGGTAACATAACCTAAGTAAGTTACCCTGATTTGGGTGTAAGTACCGTTAACGGTAATGCTGTATTTTCCGTCGTCGTCGGTGCGTACACCCTGCGTGCTGCCTACCACACCAATAGTAACATAAGGCAGTACAGTTTTGGTCCTGGCTTCGCGCACAGTACCTTTTACCACCGTATTTTGTGCAAAAGCCAATGTCGAGATGGCCATGCATAAAATCAGCAGAAAGTATTTGTTTAATTTAATAGTGTTCATGAGTATAAGAGAGTTCGGAGCCGGGTGGTAGTCATTTCAATCGTAAGAGGAGATTAATTTGGTTGAAGATCAATCCTACTACGTTGACGGCAGACTATGGTAACCATTGTGCAACCTGTTGATAAGTTGCACAATGGTAATTTGCTTTAAGCAGCGTTATTGTTTCCAGCCACCGCCCAAAGCCTGGTACAGGTTAACAATAGATTGCAGTTCCTGCAGTCTGTCGTTAATGCCGCTTAGCTGTGCAGCCAGTAAGCTTTGTTCTGAAGTTAACACGTCGGTATAATTAGTAGCCGAACTATAACGTAAAAGCTCTTTAGTGTAATCAACTGCTTTTTCTAAAGCTTTCAGTTGGTTAGCCCGAGTGTTTTGCTTTTCTACCGCAGTTTGGTAAGCAAACAAAGCATTTGAAACTTCGCCGCCTGCATTAAGTAATGATTGCTGGAAAGCATAGTAAGCTTCTTGTTGCTGTGCCTGTGCTACCCTTAAGCGTGCTTTGTTTAAACCTTTGTTAAAAATGGGTTGCGTTAAACCACCAACAATGTTGTAAAAAATAGAATTGTCGAACAGGTTCCTGATCCGTAGTGATGATACGCCACCCTGCGCCGTAATAGTTAACGATGGATAAAAGTAGGTACGCGCCACATTAGTGTTTTCGAACGCACTGCGGAAAGCCAGTTCAGATTGCTGCACGTCAGGACGGTTCTTTAACAGTTGCGATGGAACACCGGTTTGCAGGTTATGATACGGCTTTTGGTCGGCCAGCGATGTGCGCTTGATAGCACCCGGCGATTGTGCCAGTAAGATGCTCAAGGCATTTTCTGTTTCGCGGATACTGCGTTTTAAATCCGGGATAGTTACCTCTGCTGCATAACGATTGGCCTCGCTTTGTACTACGGCGGCACCGGTTACAATAGCACTTTCTTTTAGTGCTTTCATGGTTTCTACATCGCTGATCCGGTTTTTAAGCGTTTGCTCGGTGATGCGCAATTGCTCATCCAAAGCCAGCAGGTTATAATAGCTGTTGGCAATATTGGCAATCAGTTGTGTTTGAACGGCACGTTTAGCGGCATCGCTTTGTAAAAGCGCAGCTAAAGCCTGCCTTTTAGCACTGCTCAGCTTACCCCAAATATCGGCTTCCCAGCTGGTGCTAAGACCTGCCTGATAAGTGGTGGTTTTTAAGTTAAACGTGTTAACAAACTCAGGTGGAAAGTTTAATCCGGCTGCCGATTGCTTGGCCCTCGTAGCTGTGGCACTTCCGCTTAAGCTGGGTAAAAAGGCTGCCCTGCTTTGTTGCAGATTAGCTTGTGCTTCGTTAATGCGCTGCACGGCCGTTTTTAGGTCCAGGTTTTCTTGTATACCACGGTTTATTAAGTTTTGCAGTACTGTGTCGGTAAACAGTTGGTTAACCGGCAGGTTGGCAATGGTAGTAGTGTCGGTAACGGTAGTATCGCGGTATAGGTTGCCTTTTACATCCAAACCCGGCTGCTGATACTTTTTAGTTACACACGAAGCAAACACCAGTGCTGCTGCCAGCACTGTGTAGGTTTGCTTTTTATATCCTTTAATCATGTTGATGATTGGCTGAATAAGTAAATGAATGTTGATTAATGAACTTCGGACAGAGTAGCTTCTTCAGTTTCTTCAGGTTGAGGTTTGCCGCCGATGCGTTCCTGTAAGGTTTGGAAGATGATGAACAGCACCGGTATTACAAACACACCGAATATTGTACCGATTAACATACCTCCAACAGCACCTGTACCAATTGACCTGTTACCCGCTGCACCTGCACCCGAGGCCAGCATCAGCGGCACCAAGCCTAAGATAAAGGCAAACGAAGTCATCAGAATAGGACGTAAACGGGCTACTGCACCGTCTACCGCCGCATTCACAATGCTTTCGCCTTCACGGCGGCGCGCTACCGAGAACTCCACAATCAGGATGGCGTTTTTAGCCAGCAATCCGATGAGCATAATCAGCGTGATTTGCAGGTAGATGTTGTTTTGTACACCAAAGAAGAAGGCGAAAACGAATGCACCGGCCAAACCGATAGGTAGCGAAAGTAAAACGGCAAATGGCAGAATATAACTTTCGTACTGAGCGCTTAGCAAGAAGTATACGAATACCAGACACAGTGCAAAGATGAACATGGTTTGGCTGCCACCCGAAATTTCCTCGCGGGTTAAACCCGAAAATTCGTATCCAAATCCTGCAGGCAGCGTTTTAGCGGCTACCTCGCGAATAGCATTAATGGCATCGCCCGAGCTATAACCAGGTTTTGGTGCGCCGGTAACCGAGATAGAGGTAAACAAGTTAAAACGATTGATAGACTCCGGTCCGTAAACACGTTTCAGGCTTACAAATTCTGATATTGGAGCCATTACGCCATCATTGGTGCGCACATATATGCCGTTTAGGCTTTCGGGCGTGCCGCGGTACGGTGCTGCAGCCTGGATCATCACCCGGTACTGTTTACCGAATTGATTAAAGTTAGAGGCATATAAACCACCGAAGTAACCTTGTAGAGTTCCTAAAACAGAGCTTACCGATATGTTTGCATCTTTACACTTAGGTACATTAACATCTACCTGAAACTGTGGAAAGTTGGTGTTGAAGAAGGTGGTAGCATACTGTATCTCAGGGCGCTGGCTTAGCGCGGCCAAAAACTTGCCGTTAATCTGGGCAAAGTTGTTAATATCTCCACCAGTTTTATCCTGCACCTGAAACTCAAAGCCGCTGCTGTTACCAAAGCCTTGAAGTGCAGGCGGTACGATGAACAGGATACGGGCACTTTTGATGCCGGCCGTCATGCCAAATAATTTACCGGTTACAGCATCAACAGTATGTTCTGCACCTTCGCGCTGGTCCCATGGTTTTAGTTTTATAAACACTACACCGTAAGAACCGCCTGCACCGCTCAATATACCCTGACCGGCTATACGAGTTGCCGATTCAACCTCTGGCATTTTTTGTATCATGTCGGCAACCTGGTTTACTACCTCGGTCGTACGTTCCAGTGATGATGCCGGCGGCAATGAAATATCACCGATGATAAAGCCCTGGTCTTCGTTAGGTACAAAGGCGCTTGGCGTGGTTTTAAGCAAGAACCAGAATAGTGCAGCAAACACCGCAATACCTGCAATAGCTACCCATTTTTTTACTGCCAGAAAACTAACTGAACGCTTGTATTTTTGCGTAAGCGAGTCGAATGATGTATTGAAAGCGGTATAAAAACGCTGTAATAAGCCCGACTTATGGTGCTCGCCTTCTGGATGCGGTTTTAACAACAGCGCACACAAAGCAGGGCTTAAGGTTAACGCGTTAACGGCCGAAATCAAGATTGAAATAGCCAGCGTTAAACCAAACTGCTTGTAAAATACACCCGACGACCCAGTAATAAATGAAACCGGAACGAATACCGCAGCCATTACTAAGGTAATAGAAATAATAGCACTGCTGATTTCGCTCATGGCATCGGTAGTTGCTTTACGTGCCGATTTGACACCATGATCGAGCTTAGCATGTACTGCCTCCACCACCACAATGGCATCATCTACCACAATACCAATAGCTAACACCAAGGCAAACAGGGTAAGCAGATTAATGGTGAAACCAAACAACTGCAGGAAAAAGAAAGTACCGATAATAGCCACCGGAACGGCAATAGCCGGGATCAGTGTGGAACGGAAGTCCTGTAAGAAAACGAATACCACAATAAAAACCAGCACAAAGGCTTCTACTAAAGTGTGAATTACTTTTTCGATAGATACATCCAAAAACTCGTTTGCGCTAAAGATCGGTATAACCTTGATACCTGCCGGGAAAGTTTTTGAGGCGGCCTCAATAGTTTGCTCACACTGCGCAATCATTTCGTGCGCGTTAGAACCTGCGGTCTGGAACACGGCTACTGCTATTGACGGGTTACCATTGGTTTCGGTATTGCTCGAGTAGCTTAATGAGCCTAATTCCACTTTGGCAATATCGCGCAGGCGCAGTAGCTGTCCGTTGTTGGCCGAACGGATCACGATGTTCTCAAATTCAGACGGAGATTTTAAGCGGCCTTTGTATTTTAATACGTACTCAAAAGATTGGCTGCTGTTTTCGCCAATTTTACCCGGAGCAGCTTCGATGTTTTGCTCGGCAAGTGCGGCGTTTACATCGTCAGGTATCAAACCATAAGTAGCCATTACGTCAGGCCTTAACCAGATCCGCATCGAGTATTCCTGTTGTCCGAATACGCTGGCTTCACCTACACCGTTTACCCGTTTCAATTGAGGTAGCAGGTTGATGTTGGCATAATTTTGCAAAAAGGTCTGGTCGTAAGATTTGTTGGTACTTGCCATGGCAAATACCATAACCATACTGCTTTGCTGCTTAGCGGTAGTTACACCCGCTTTGGTAACTTCAGCAGGTAGTAACGGTGTAGCTTTAGATACCCGGTTTTGTACGTTTACCGCAGCCAGATCGGGGTTGGTACCCAGTTTAAAATAAACGGTAATTTTAGCACTACCGTCATTACTGGCGGTCGAGGTCATGTAAGTCATGTTCTCAACACCGTTTATTTGTTCTTCGAGCGGAACAACAACGCTGTTCATAACCACGTCGGCATTAGCACCCTGGTATGATGCCGAAACTACCACCGTTGGCGGTGCAATTTCGGGATATTGGGATATAGGCAGGGTAGTTAAACCCAGTATACCCAGTATAACAATGATGACTGATATTACGGTTGATAATACCGGTCGTTCAATAAATTTACGTAACATTATAAAGTGTTATGTTGAAAGCCCTGCACACAAGTGCCAGGCTGTAAAAAGGATTAGTTTAAGTCTTGGTACACTTTACCATCGGCCTGCATATCAGGCTTAACGGCGGTACCGTCTTGCAAATTAGAAGTACCTTCCAAAATCACGGTATCACCGGCTTTCAGTCCGTTAGTAACCACATAGTATTGTCCGGTAGCCAGGTCCATAATCTGTATTTCAGTATTTTTTACCTTACCACTGCCATCCACCACAAATACAAAACGCTTGCCTTGCAATTCGTAAGTTGCCTTTTGTGGGATTACAATTACATCTTTTAGATTTTGTGGAATACGCACGGTTGCGCTACCACCACTGCGAATTAACCTCATCGGGTTAGGAAACGTAGCCCTGAAACTTGCTGAACCGGTTTGGGTATTAATTAAACCGCTTATGGTTTCTACCCGGCCTTTCTCAGGGTAGTTGCTGCCATCAGATAACAGTAACGATACCGGAGGTAATTTACTTAACTTAGCCTCGAGCGTACGGCCTTCATAATGTCTCGAAAAATCAAGCAACTGTTTTTCGTTCAGCGAGAAGTAAGCGTAGATGTTGCCAATGTTAGATACCGTAGTTAATGGTTGCGCCGTATTGCTATTAACCAAACTACCTAATTTGTAAGGGATGGTACCCACCACGCCGTTAACCGGGCTGGTTATGGTAGTGTATCCTAAATTAGTGCGCGAGTTAGCTAAGTTGGCTTTAGCTTGTTTTAAAGCTGCTTTGCGGGCTTGCAGTGTCAACTGGGCCGACTCTAACTCGTAATGACTGATAATGTCTTTTTCTACCAGTGGCTTGGTTTTATTTACCTGTAACTGGGCGGCATTAACGTCAGCCTCGGCACTGCTTACAGCTGCTGCCGAATTGTTAACATCCTGGGCGTATTGCGGAGCACTGATGCGGAACAGTACCTGGCCTTTTTTTACGGCCGAACCTTCGTCGATATAAATATGGTCAATGTATCCGTCAATTTTCGGACGAATCTCGATGTTTTGTTGGCCTTGTAAAGTAGCAGGGTAGTCGCTGTTTAACGTAGCATTTCGTGGAGAAACTTTGAAAACTGGAAATGCTTGTACCGGCGGCGGACCACCGGCTGCGGGAGCTCCGCCTGCCTGCTGATTGCCGCCGCCACAGGCAGACAACAACAATAGCGCAGAGCTTATTACGGTTGCAGATAATAGTCTGGTTTTCATGAAAAGGGTGTTGTTAGAATATAAATACATGAGGGTTGTTGAACAGTTGATAATTTAGTTTGACAATTTTGTCAATTTTTGATCAAAAAAAATTATTTGAATATCATGTCGCAAATCAGCTTTTTACGTTCGTTGATGATGTCTTTGAACTGATCATCGGTTAAGTTGAAGAATTGCTTATATAATGGAGCTGTAATTAATGGGTACATCATCAGCGAAAACAAATTCATCATAAAATGTATGGGGTGCATCCGGGTAAGGTTGCCATTATCCATCTCTGTTTCTATTTGCTTTAAAAAAGTATTCACCTTAGTGTTCTTTTCTTCAAAGCATATTTGCGGACCGACTGAATTAATTTGAGTAATTAAAAAGACCTCCTGATATGGGTAACGCATGGTTTGATCTAAAAAAACATCAATCATATGCTCTACCTTTTTCTTAAACGGCAAATCAGAGTTCATCACACTTTCCAGTCGGCCATTGGTTTCGCTCATGGCATCTTTAAACACTTGCTCAACCAGCTGGTCTTTTGAGCGAAAATAGTAATGCAATAAAGTACGACTTACGCCAGCGGCATCGGCTATGTCTTGTGTAGTAGAGTGTAGTTTACCTTCTACAAAATACACACGTTTAGCAGTCTCTATAATCAACTTTTCGGTACTGTTATCTTTAATTCCCATCGATTTTACAAAAATGTCAAACATTTTTGATAAATGAAGTTTTCCATCATTCAAATGTTCATTCACAACTGAAAAATGAACATTTGGTGACTTTTAGAATGATATTTGGTAGGATAAATCTAATTTATTACAAATATGACAATACCCGAATTTGCAGCTACAAACAAACTATTTATACTGGATAGTGTTAATCAATCAAACATCTATCACCATGAATAATTTTTTTAGAGCACTTATTGCCGGATACGGGGCAAAGAAGTTAGGCGGCGGTTGCCTTTCTACTATCGTTATATTTATCGTTATTTACACCTTGTTAGGTAAGTGTAATGATTCGCCCCGTGCTGCTATGCATCCGCAAAATATGAAAGGCACCAGTACACACGCTATGGTTTACACACCTGTTCAGAAAGTAAATCGTTAAGCTATTGTACAATATATACGCATAAGCTAAAACAAGCTTTGTTTTAAGTACTCAAGCCGGATTAGGATGAATGATTTGCGTTCATCTTAATCCGGCTTGTTTGTGTACTGATTATACTTAATGACGGTAATAGTTCAAATTGTGGTTTGGGCCAGATGCAGCATTGCATCTTAAATTTTCGGGCTTCACCATTTCCATAATTATTGATTGATAAAATAATGCAATTAGGTTAATTTGTGGCTTCAAAATCGGGTATAGCAATACATCTGTTTATCCGGTTTATACAGGGTGTACTTAGTTGCCATTGTCTCCGTTTTAAAAGGAGATGATTAATCATCAACACAGAATCAATGAGTAAAATATTTACGATAACGGAGGGTTTAGAAAACTTAGGTGCTTTGCGCACGGGTGGACAGGGCTCGGTGTACAAAGGTAAACGTCAGGGTACGCTATATTCGGCTATTAAGTTATTGCCTACGCCCATTATGAGCGAAAGCGAGGATGATCGCGGCTACCGTAACTACCAGAGCGAGGTGGCCAAGCTGCAAAAGGTTAACGAGCAGCCTAACCCGCACGTGGTTAAAATCCGCAGCTTTGGTCTGACAGACAGCGGTTCGTTTCCGTTTATCGAGATGGAATACATTGAAGGGCCTGAACTGAGCGAACTGCTACAACCACCACATGACCCTGTGTTCAGCCTAAAAGAACTCATCAAGGTGGCCGACCAACTGGCCGATGCTCTGGCACATTGCCACAAAGTAGGTGTTAAGCATGGCGACATTAAAAGCAATAACGTAAAGTATAACATCCATACCGGGAACTATGTACTGCTTGACTTTGGTTTGGCCATTTTAACCGACGAGCAGCGCCGCAGCTCGGTGAGGCATGCAGGAGCTATCGAATTTATGGCCCCCGAGCAGCACGAAGGCGGGCAAATGCTGCCGCAAACTGATGTTTACAGCTATGGCGTGATTTTATATGAACTGCTGGCAGGCGAGGTGCCTTTTGCTTTGACCGGCAACAGTGAAACAGGCAGAAACGCCGTGATGCTGGCACATCTGGAGCAGGCCATACCCGACCCGATTGCCCGGCGCGAGCAAAAACTACCAGCAGCATGGAGCGCAGAAAAACGTCGCCAGGAAATGCAGGTGCCGCATTGGCTACTACAATTGATAGCTAAATGTTTGGAGAAAGATCCTAACCTGAGATATCGCGATGGATTGGAGCTACAACAAGCCTTGACTGATGGCAGCCTGATGGCTAATACACCTTACTTAACTACCCCACAGCCGCAAAATGTGCCTGATGTAAGCACGGCCCTGCAAGACGAAAACCAGCGTTTGCAAAACCAGGTATTGGTATTACAACAACAGATAGAGAACACACCTAAAGTTGAGCAGGAAGATGACGGTTCGAATGTAACACTGTCTAAGCCGTTGTTTTTTCTGTTTATAACGCTGTTGGTACTGTTTATGGGCTTTTCGGTTTATTCAGCGTTTTTTAAACGCGAGCCTGTACCTGAAGTTACCGAACAGGGTAGTAATACCGACACCACACAAATACCGACAGACACCGGGGCGGTTAGTCAGCCGCAAAATTCTTATAATCCCGATAGTGTAAGTGATGCCGTGATGCGTAAGCGCAGAAGAGATTCGATTATACAAAGCGGTATTGACAGTGTTAGGCGCGCTACCCAAAAAGCTATAGAAGAAAGCAGGGCGAGAGATAGTGCCAATACACAAACCGACACTACCCAAAGCCCTGAAGAATAATTTTAGCCTAACTGATTAAACAGAACTGAGTGTAAGCAATTATGAAAGCAGCCCGCAAACATCTGCACAGATTTGCCTGTTCTGCTACTTCGTAATTGCCAAGCACCGTAACTTACTTTTATGGAAACCAAACCTAATTTCTGGCAGCGTATAGGTATACAAGATTGGTTTTTAACCAACGAAAGCCAGCCTGTTGCAAATGAAGCTCCGGCTCTTACGCCCGAAGTGGTCTATAAATATATTGTCGAAAAATTTCAGGAGTCGATCAGCGAATTGTCGTTTGCCGGTCGGGTAGTTTTTTACCACGAGTTCATCATTAGCTTTAATGCCGACGATTACCGCGAGTTTAACGATAATAAGCAAGGCATCATTGGCCTGATTGTGCAGGAATGTGTGAAGAAATTTTACGAAATATTGAAAGGTTACCGCGAAGCCGGAAAAACCGTGGAGCCCTCCGGCTCCAAGTGGGTTTTCCGGGTGGTTACACATCCCGACTATGCACGCGGCGATAAAGGCTTTATCGGAAAATTACTGCCGGATAGCGGTACACCGCAAAAAAAGGAAGAAAACCTCCGCGTCACCTTCATCCCACGGCAAACCGGTATAGCACAAACTTTTGATGTGAACCAGGAAGTACTGAGCGGGTTTACTTATTACAGCGATGGCTATTTTGAAATACCATACGAAGAGCAACTGGAGTTTGATGCCAAAGAAGTTGAGGATAGCAAACCGGGGCAGGCCGTAATAGGCCGCCTGGAAACCATTATTCCCGACAAACAGTTTGCCGGTAAAAAGGTAGAATACCTGATGAAAAGTGAGGAGATTATTGTTACCGGCAAAGAAGAAACCCGCGAAGGCGACGAAATATTTAAGATACCATCTGATTGGGTAAGCGTTCCGCACCTGTATATCCGCTTTAATAAGGCTGATGGAAAGTTTTACCTGGCATCATTTGGCGAAATGACAACACTAAACGAAAACCTGATACAACGCAGCGACATCAATGCTCCGGTTTGGGTTGAATTACCGGTTAACTCGCGGATGTTGCTGAATGGTATTATTGGTTTAAACCTTTTCAAAGCTTAATGTATGTCGCAAATATTATCGGTTAGCTTATTAGTGATGGTAGTTGCTTTGTTGGGCACTCATTTTTTTGACATCAAAAATTCAGGAAAACGCAATGGCTGAAAATTATTTTGGACTAACCGATACCGGCAGGGTACGGGACAATAACGAAGATACCTTTGTTGCCCAACAAACCGCTAACGGATTAATTGTAGCCTGCGTAATTGATGGCGTTGGCGGCTACCACGGCGGCGAAGTAGCAGCCGAAATTGCCCGGGAGGAAGTGATTGCGCAAATGGATCGTACCCGCGGCGACATCATTTCGGGCATGGCAGCGGCTTTTAAACAAGCCAGCAAAAACATATACCAACGGCGTAAAGAAGAAAAAGAACTGGAGAGCATGGCCTGCGTTGCTACCCTGGCCGTGGTAGATATTGAAACCAACCAGTTTTACTATGCTCATGTGGGCGACACGCGGTTATACCTGCTGCGCGATGGCTCACTGGTTAAAATTACCAAAGATCACTCCTTTGTAGGTTTTTTGGAAGATTCGGGCCGGTTAACGGAAAGCGCCGCCATGAGTCACCCCAAACGGAATGAAATTAATAAAGCTTTGGGCTTTGATATGGCCATTGCTACCGACGAAAGTTATATTGAAACCGGTCAGTCGCCGTTTTTGCCCGGCGATACCTTGCTGTTATGCAGCGATGGTCTGACAGATCTAGTAGACAAGGAAGCAATGACCCGGATTGTTACACAAAAAACATCGTTGGAGCAAAAGGCTGTTGAATTAGTAGAGGCAGCCAATCACGCCGGTGGCAAAGACAACATCACGGTAGTGCTGGTGCAAAACGACAAAACATCGCAAAAAACGGTAGCAAGGATGCCGGCAAGCCCGGTTAAAAAAAAAGAGACGGTAAATAAGCCTGATACCATCATCAGCAGAACAACTGAAACTGCGGCTGCACCGCAGGCAGCAATGCCGGCAGCTGTTGAAGTTAAAAGGAGCAGTAGTTGGACACTGATTTTTGGTTTGCTCAGTTTAATCTTTTTGGGTACAACGGTTTGGCTCTACATGCAATTGAATGGCAAGCAAAACCAGCAACTACCTCTGTCTGATAACGCTGCAGCTCGGCAACCCGGGGCCATGCAAATCAAATTGCAAGATGCCATCAATTCGGTTGAAGGGGATACGCTTACGCTGTCCGACACTGCTTACAAAACACCCATACTCATTAGCGATAGTTTGACTATTGATAAAGATACTTTGTACATCAAAACCAAAGGGAACATTCGCTTACAGCGCGACTCGGCATATAGCGGTCCGGGGCTCATACTTAACCAAACGTGTAAGTGCCTCGTGATTGATGGCTTACAGCTGCAGGATTTTAACATAGGTATAGCTTTGCAGAATACAGCGTTAGAGTTGCGGGGCGTTCAGTTTATCAATTGCATGCAGCCTGTAAGTAATGCTTACTTATTCAATAACGACAAACGCATTACTGCTAAAATTCTGCGTGTTAGTTTCCGGGCCGATTCTTTAACTACTGCAAAGCCTAATGGAAACAAATAAAGTAGAGGCAACAGGCAGGGGTAAGGAACGGATTTTTTTACTGCTCATCACTGTTTTATTAGGCTTGTTATTTTACCGTTTGTACACGGTATTGCAAATGCGTTTTGCCGATGTAGACCAACGCCTGACGGATGGTACCATGGTAAACCTCAATGCCAAAAATCCGGCTGCTAACTTTAAAAATTTATTGATTAAAGGATATTATTTTGATGACAAACGCGACATCAATTTAATTGAATCTGTAGTAGCGCAAGGCATCAGCACCGGCGAAAAAATTGACAACATTGGGGAGCTGAATAAACGTAAATACTATCTCAACGCTGATGAGGCTTTTGCTAAAGGTGGTACTTCGTTTAAAAAGCGCGTATCTGCATCCCGATCCTTATTAGGATACACCGGCGCCGATTCAATCCGGTTCAGGCAGGAACAACGTAACCCGCCCAAGTTACCCTCCGAAGTTGATTTGGCATTAGGCAAATACAGCATTGAAGGCAAGATTGTTAATGAAGATCAGCCAGTAGGCGGCGTATTAGTGCGCCTGGAAATGATTTTACCGCAAGACAGTATTGTTAATGACGAGGTGGGGGAAGACATCAAAACCACCACCGAAACAAGTCGCACTTATAATAAACAATATATTCCCGACAGTGCAGGTAAGCGGCATTTACAGGCATTAACAGCTTACGCGCGTACTAACGCCGACGGCGAGTTTGAATTTAAAAACCTGCCTACAGAAAAAGCTTTCCGGGTATTGCCGTTGCAGCCCGGCTACCAATTTGGCACTTCGCAAGGTGTACAAAGTCTGGACGGCGATGAAGAATTTACCTTCCGGCAGCAGCCACACACTATCAGGTTACTTTCAACCCGCGATTTTAACATCCTGAAAAAAGAAAAGTCATTAATTGTACGTACGCCACAAGAGTTTAACCGCTGGTTTTTTATCATTGCCGGGTGTTTCTTTGCCAGTTTCTTTATCATCCACCTGGTATTGTCATCAAAATTCAGTAGTGCCGACCAGTTAATTCTGCCAGTAATCATGACTTTAACTGGCCTGTCGTTTTTGACGTTACTGAGCTTGCAAGACCCTTTGCGGGACCGTTTTCTGGCAAAAGACACATTAGTATACTTAGGCATTGGTACAATAGTAACTATGGCTATGCTAACGCTCAATTTGCGCCGCTTTACTACTGATTCGGCATTGTACCGTTTGTTCATTTTTAAAAATACACCAAGCGCAGCCAACGGTTGGCCCTGGGCGGTAATGGCAGCGGGCTTGCTGGCCTTAACCATTTTGTTTGGTACAGGCCCGGAGGGTAGTGGCGTAAAGGTGAATTTATTTGGCTTTCAGCCAAGCGAGATTGTTAAATACCTGGTGATATTTTTTCTGGCCGGCTTTTTTGCTGCTAACGAGAAACTGATTAGCGAGTATACTACCTGGACCAAGCGCTGGTCGTTTTTCTATTTCGCACTCGTAGCCATATTGGTAACCTTGATGCTGTTTTTGCTCTTGGGCGATTTGGGTCCTGCCATGGTGGTATGTTTTACGTTCATTACCCTCTTCTCGTTCTCGCGCGGTGATTTTGGCTTTATGGCCCTGGCCGTTGTGATTTATGTGTTGGCCTCATGGCTGTTAAAAAACGTATGGCTTTCGGCATTGGCAACAACAGCAATTATAGCGCTGTTAATGTTTTTCCAGCGCCGCCAGCTCAGCGAGTCGGCCATTATGGTGTTGGTTATCATGGCTGCGTTTTTAACCATCGATCAAATACCTTACTTAAATAAAATATTCCCGGGTCCGGTTCAACGTTTGATTGACCGCAAAGCCATCTGGCAGGATGCCTGGAACAACGAGGTTTACGGTGGCGATCAAGTGGCTAACGGTTTGTGGGCTATGTCGAGCGGTGGTGTATCCGGTCAGGGTATCGGCGAGGGTTTTGCCAAAACCATTCCAGAGGCACATACCGACATGATATTGCCATCCATGGGCGAGGAGTTTGGCTGGACAGGCATTGTCTGCATATTCGTCTTATTCTTAATCTACCTGCACCGGGCTATTTTAATTGGCCGACGAACGGGAACCCCTTTTCTGTTTTATTTATGTGCCGGTATAGGGGTGTCTACCTTCGTACAGTTTTTGCTTATTGCCGGTGGATCAACCGGGGCTTTGCCTTTGTCGGGCGTATCCTTACCCTTCCAAAGTTATGGCGGATCATCACTGGTAGCCAATATGCTGGCATCCGGTTTTTTGCTGTCGGCCTCTATGGTGCGGGGCACACCGGTACAAATGACTTATATTGCTAAACAGCAAGACCGTAACCTGGTACCGGCATTATTAGCCGCTTGTGTGGGTATCATGTTGCTAACCGTTAACGTATCGCGATATTTGTTTAACAATAAAAAATGGGTAGTGCAACCTGCACTGGTGGCCGATAAAAGCGGTGCCCGTATGTTTAGTTACAACCCGCGCATTGCCATATTAATGAACAGGCTGCAGGCCGGTAATTTGTACGACCGTAACGGCGCATTGCTGGCTACCAGTAAGCCCGAAACCATACGCAAGCAACGAAGCAAGCTGATAAGTGCCGGTGCTGGTAATTACAACTTAGATTCGGCCATGCATAAGCGGCTGGATAGATATTATCCTTTTGAGGAACAAACTTTCTTTTGGACGGGCGATGCCAATACCGGCGTTTTTAACGGCAGCAGTAACGGCTACTTTGCCGAGTACGAGCATGCAGCTGAATTGCGAGGTTTTGAATTGCCGACAACTGATTATAATGTAACTGCCAATCGATACCGCGAAGACCGCTTTTTAGCACGTGGTGTTAAAGAAATGGGCGTGGTTAAAAAGGATTATAAAGCTTTGGCTCCATTGCTACTGGCAGGCATTAATAGTAAAGAAGTAGATGCATTTCGCAATCGCAACCGAAACGTACAGTTAACCATTGATGCAGGCTTGCAAACCAGTATTCAAAAATCACTGGCTACCGATACCTCATTGGCCGATAACCGTGTGTCGGTCGTGGTAATGGAAGCGAACACCGGTGATGTGCTTACCTCAGCGGTTTACCCGTTACCGCCTGTGCGCGATTGGGAAAAACTGACCATGACCGCCGCTGAACAAAATCAATTAGCCGGTTGGATGACAACCTCCGATTTAGGTTTTACCACAGCAACACAACCCGGCTCCACCGCCAAGGTACTGACAGGCTTAGCGGCATTTAACAAACTGGGCATGGCTGCGGCCGATGTGAAGTACCCGGTTTATGCCCGCGAGCGCATACGTACCAAAGGGATAGAGCCTGATGAAACGGGCATTATTGGTATGGAGCGCGCCATTGTTAAATCCAATAACGTGTACTTTATCAAGCTGGCTAACCAGGAACATCTGGAAAACCAGATGACGGATTTGTACTTAAAAACTGGAATGTTTTTGCACGGCGTAGGTGGATATTATTACGGGCGTGGTACAGTTGATTCTGTTCAGGAAGCTAAATGGCGCAAGCTTTGGCAAAAAACAGAGTTCAATACCAAACCGCGTTATGATCCTAACAACATACACCGTACACGCGCCAAAGGTATATCAGGTATGGCTTGGGGACAGGGTGAGTTAATTGCTACCCCGGCTGCAGTAGCCAGGCTGGTTTCGGGCGTAGCTAATAATGGGGTGATGGTTAATAACCGTTATGTACTTAAGGTAAGCGTCGATGCCCAGCCGGTTAAGGCCGGCATTAAGCTGGCTAATCAGCCTCAGTATGCCGATTTAATGCGGAGGTACATGATAGAGCAAAGTGCTCCTAAAGCTTACACGCTCGGTATCGCAGTGGCTGGTAAAACAGGTACACCCGAACGTATCTGGAAAAAACAGCAGATTAATGACGGCTGGTATACTTTTTTTGCGCCAAAAGGCAACGGTAGCGGTAACATGGTAGTTTGTATACGCATTGAGGCTACCAAGGGGTCGTCGGACGCGGTGAAACTGGCAGGTAAGCATGTGGTACCTTTTTTGCTTAAAAAAGGATACATAAAAAGTATTATTCCGCAAACGGCAGAGTAGTAAACGGCCAGCTTTGCAAACTGTTTAAACCTTTTGCTTACATAACAGTATAAGTTAAAAACTATGTTTAATTTTTTCAAAAGCGGTGCAGCCGAGCGCCCCACTGATGTAAAAGGTGTGCGTTATGCCTTGCTGCAATTTATAAAACAAGAATTGCAGAAAGTTGAAGGTGGCGAGGGCGCCAACATTAAAGGTTTGTGCTTATACATTAATGCCAACGCTGCCGAACAGCATATATATGAAACTGCAGTTTATGCCGAGCAGCCGGAGGAGTTTAGAGACGAAATACAAAAAATAGCCGACGATTATGCCTTGGCCTTGCCTCCAAACTGGACCATGGATGTGATTTATGAAGAGGAAGTTCCGGACGAAGC
This sequence comes from uncultured Mucilaginibacter sp., assembly GCA_913775265.1. Classification (GTDB taxonomy): domain Bacteria; phylum Bacteroidota; class Bacteroidia; order Sphingobacteriales; family Sphingobacteriaceae; genus Mucilaginibacter. The sequence goes on from CAJYJH010000071.1 coordinate 66,191, forward strand.
CGTAAGCGCCACTAACGTTGATGCAGCACTTTTTATTAAAACCAGCAGGCATTTTATAAAACAGACTGCCACGGCATACATCACAGTTTTAAGCGGCGAGGCAGAGAAGGCGGAATATGCGATTACGTCTGAGAGTGGTAAAGTTAATATTGGTCGCGATAAAAAGGCACAGGCTGATGACGGCTTTTTTCGTACTAACCAAATCGCTTTCCCGTCCGACAGTCAGGATCAAAGCAACCGCTATGTGAGCCGTCAGCATGCCCATATTGAGTGGAATAATGATAATTCACATTTTATGATTCATGCTGATGAAGGCGGTGTGCCGCCGCGTAATAAAGTGAAAATTAAAGTGGCAGCAACTGAAGAAATGGTCAAGCTGCACTCTACCGAGATTGGACATCCTTTAAACGAGGGCGACCAGATAATCATAGGAGAATCAGCCGTTTTACAGTTTAGCAGTAAGCCTTTGGGTAATGAGTAAAGTTTTTACGATAACTGAAGGATTAGAAAACTTAGGCGCTTTACGCACGGGTGGCCAGGGCTCAGTGTATAAGGGCAAAAGGCAGGGTACTTTATATTCGGCCATCAAACTGCTGCCTACACCCATCGTGAGCGAAAGCGAGGACGATCGCGGTTACCGTAACTTTCAGAACGAGGTAGCTAAACTGCAAAAGGTCAACGAGCAGCCCAATCCACATGTAGTTAAGATGCGCAGCTTCGGATTAACGGATAGTGGTTCCTTCCCTTTTATAGAGATGGAGTACATCGAAGGGCCTGACCTTTGCGACTTGCTGCAACCACCACATGATCCAGTCTTTAGTTTAAAAGAGCTGATTAAAGTAGCCAATCAGTTAGCTGATGCCCTGGCGCATTGCCACAAAGTAGGGGTAAAGCATGGCGATATCAAAAGTAACAACGTTAAGTATAATGTCAACACCGGCAACTATGTACTGCTGGACTTTGGTTTGGCTATTTTAACAGACGAACAGCGTCGCAGTTCGGTAAGGCATGCCGGGGCCATTGAGTTTATGGCACCTGAGCAGCACGAGGGAGAGATGTTGCCACAAACTGATGTATATAGTTACGGCGTTGTTTTATATGAATTACTTACAGGCCAAGTTCCTTTTTTGTTGAATGGCAACGGTGAAACAGCCCGGAACGCAGTGATGTTAGCACACCTGGAGCAAACAGTGCCCGATCCTATAACCAAACGTATACTGCGGCTACCTGCCGGGTGGGATGAGGAAAAGCGCAAACAGGAGATAACCGTCCCGCAATGGCTTTTGCAGGTAATAACAAGGTGCCTTGAAAAAGAGCCGGACCGCAGGTATAAAGACGGGATCGAACTTCAGCAAGCCCTTACCGAAGGCAGCCTGATGGCGGCTGAATCTCATCATTTGGCGGTATCTGCACATATTGATGCCACTGCCCTGCAAGAAGAAAATGAACGCCTGCAAGCTGAACTATTGCAGTACAGACAAAAAGAGGAGCAGCATCAAAATCAATTATCCTCATTACAATCGGTAGCTTTGGCCGCAGGTGGGCACTTCAATCCCGAAAAAGGGATATACGAGTCTAACAAAGATATTATACACCTGCCTAAGCGCTGGTTTGTTGGATTGGTAGGAGTAGCTGCACTTTTTATTGCGCTGTTTTCATTCTCCTTTTTCTCAAAATCTAAAACAAACAGTGCCGCAACCGCAGTCACCAAAGTAGATGAGAATTATAAATCCCCATTTATATTTTTAAGTAAGCGTTATCAGGATAGCGTAAAGGCAGTGTACACTAAACCACCTGTAAAGCAAGCTGCACTTAAGCCAACCGACGAACGATTTGAGCCACCCGGCTGGGCCAAGCACCGCAAAAAGTTTAAAGGCAAACATCGCAGAAAGTTTTTAGGTATTTTTTAGTGTAGGTTGTGATGCTTTTGTAATTAGTTAGTGCATAAGGAAACAGAAACTTCTTAACTGTTATGTAAAAATTAAACCTAAACTGCTATTTTGCAAAAGAACTAAGCAATTAGCACACTTACATCTATACCTAAAAAAGTGTCTGGAACATTTACATTCTTAAGAGGCGGTGGCCTGATGGGCGAACTAATGCGCTCCACTAACTGGTCCGAAACTTCTTTCGGCTCGCCCGAAACCTGGCCCGAGAGTTTGCAATCGGCCGTGAGCATTGCATTAAACTCCGGTTTTCCGATTGCTGTTTACTGGGGTCCTGATTTTTCTTTATTGTACAATGATGCATGGAGTACCATACCGGCACAAAAACACCCGTGGGCCTTGGGTAAACCCGGTGCTGTGGTATGGCCCGAAATATGGGACGGGTTAAAAGACGAGTTTGAAAGCGTGCTGCGCGAAGGCGCATCATACCGCCGGCCCGATGCCTTGTTGCTGATGAACCGTAACGGTTACATCGAAGAGTGTTATTTTGATTATACACTTTCGCCGGTAATGGCTAAAGATGGTACCGTGGGTGGTGTATTTAATGCCGTTATCGAAACCTCGTATAAATATATTCACGAGCGTCGTAACCAGTTACTGCTTCGGCTTACGCAAAGTGCTAATAAATCCCAAACTGTAGTCCAGGGTATACAAGATGCGATGCGACTGCTGGAGCAAACCCGTACAGATATTTCTTTTGCCGCACTGTATTTAAGCGACGAACATCAGCTTGCCGAAGTTGCTTTGAAAGCGTATAGTAATGTAACTGATAAGCAATTGCAATCTTTTCAGCCACTATGCAATGAGGTAGCGGTTAATGGTCAATCGCAGTTTATTGATAACCTGAGCAATTATGTATCAACACCAATTGATAGTTTATGGCCCGAATCTGTGCAGGAAGTCGTTGTTGTTCCAATTAGTAATGACAATGCCCGGTTAAAAGGTTGCCTGATTTTAGGCGCATCACCCCGTAAACGTGTTGATGCTGATTATCGGCAATTTTTAGAAACCACCGGAATGCACGTTGGTACGCTGCTAAATAACGCTCATGCACACGAAATGAGCGAATCGTACCAGCGCGAGCAGGCTTTAAATGAAGAATTAGGCGCGTCCAATGAAGAGCTTTCGGCCGCAAATGAAGAACTGGCCGCTATTAACGAAGAATTGCAGCAAACTCAACAAAGCTTAAGTAACCTGAATACCAGTTTAGAAGAACGGATTGAAAGCCGGACTTTTGAGTTAGCCGCTACCAATGAGGAGCTATCATCAACCAATGAGGAGCTACTTACTATTAACGAAGAACTGTACGCCACCAAGCTTGATCTCGAAAACACAGTAAAAGAGCTTGCCGCCAGTAAAGAGCAGTTTAGGTTTTTACTTAACGCTATCCCACAACAAGTGTGGACGGCTCTGCCTGATGGCAAGCTTGATTATGTGAACCATGTAGTCAGTAAGGATTTTGGTTATTTGCCCGAGGATGTAGTTGGCCATGGTTGGCAGCAACTTATCCATCCCGATGATTTGCCGGGTTGTTTGCAAGCCTGGCACAAAGCGCTTGCTTCCGGCAATGAGTATGTTACCGAATTCAGGCTACGTATGCGCAATGGCGAAGACCGTTGGTATTTAAGCCGGGCCGTGCCGCTGATGGAAGATGGTGCCATAAAAATGTGGCTGGGTACAAACACAGACATTGATCTGCAAAAGCGCAATGAGCAAAAAAAAGATGAGTTTTTATCGATTGCCAGCCATGAGCTTAAAACGCCGTTAACCAGCATTAAGGCGTTCAACCAGTTAATGAGTCGGGCTAAAGACAGCGAGAAGCTGTACGGCTTCATCAAAAAATCGGCTGAGCATATTTCCCGTTTAGAAAAGCTGATTAACGATTTACTGGATGTTACCCGTATTAACGCCGGAAAGATGACCTACAATATGGCGCCTTTTAACATGGCCGATTTGATTAACAGCAGCGTTGAAGCTGTGCAGCTTACAGCATCACGTCACGAAATTATCATTCATAAAAATGCCGATGTTACTTACACCGGCGATTATTTTAGGTTAGAGCAGGTAGTGCAAAACTTTTTAAGTAATGCTATTAAATACTCTCCCGACAGCGATACCGTAATCATTGATTCTGAGGTAAAAGATGATAGCATTATCGTTTCGGTGCAAGACTTTGGTATAGGCATAGCACAAGATCACCTGGATAAGCTATTCGACCGTTATTATCGGGTTGATAATACAGCCATGCGTTTTGAAGGTTTAGGCTTAGGTTTATTTATCTCATCAGAGATTTTAAAGCGGCATCAGGGAAGTTTCTGGATAGAAAGCGAACAAGGTTCAGGATCAACTTTCTACTTTAGACTGCCACTGACTTCAGTCGATGAGCATAAAGAGCTCATAATGGCCGATAATTTTTACCAGGATAACAACATCACGCTGCAATACAGTGCCGAGTATAATTACGTTGTGGCTGATTGGACCGGTTTCCAAACGGCAGATACCGTAAAAAGTGGTTGTATGCAGATGCTAAGTTTAGTAAAAGCCAACAGCGCAACTAAAATACTAAACGATAATACCCATGTGCAAGGCACCTGGTCTGAAGCGTCAGATTGGGTAGGGCAGGAGTTTTTTCCGATGCTTGAACAGGCCGGTGTTAATTATGTTGCCTGGATATTTTCGCCAAGTATATTTAGTCAGTTATCTGCCCAAAAAAGTGTGGATGTTATGCAGGGCAATGTACTTGCTCAGTTTTTTACCACTCGCACAGAGGCTGAAGAATGGTTGAACAGCAGATAGTATAAGTTCGGAGCATCTGTTTTGCAAATGCTCTGAGTGAGTTTAGTTATTACCGTTGGTGCGCGCAATAGGCAGGCTAAAATAAAACGTGCTGCCTTCGCCTAAGGCACTCTCCACCCAAATGCGGCCTTGTTGTGCTTCAATAAAATCTTTAGAAATAGCTAAGCCTAATCCCGAACCCGACTTGTTTTGCCCGTCGGTGGGTACCTGGAAGTAGCGGTCGAACAAACGTTTTTTATATTGTTCGTCAATGCCTTTGCCGAAATCGGTTACCGAAAATATCATCTGGTTGCTTTGTAAATTAAGCCTGATAATGATCTTAGACTTTTCGGCACTGTAGCGCAATGCATTAGATAAAAAGTTAATCAGCACCCAGGCTGTTTTTTCAACATCGGCCTGTACTTGTGGCAGACCATCGCTTTTTATGACCTCTAACTGCACGCTCTTTTGTTCGGCCTGAAACTTTACAGAGTTGATGGCATAATCGAGGATTTGCTCAGGGTCAACCGGAATAAAATTTAACTGAATGTTACCGGTTTCAACTTGGGAAAGTTCGAGCAATTCGCTGGTTATTTTAAGCAGGCGTGAGGTGTCGTCGGCAATGTGCTCAATGAGTTGCTGTTGTTCAGCGTTCATGCTGCCAATACGCGAATCGTTCAAGAGTTTAAGGCTCATCTTAATAGATGAAATAGGGGTTTTAAGTTCGTGAGATATGGTGGCTATAAAGTTAGTTTTAGCCTCGTCGCGTTCTTTAAATTCAGTAACGTTGCGCAGCAGGTAAACCTTACCGGCAGATTTGCTGGCAATTTTAATGGTATCGCTTTGCTCGCCCAGATTAGGCACGTAAATATCGCGGCTTTGTAACTGGAAGTACGATTCCTGGCCGTCCAACACAATTTTTAATAGTTTCACAGCTGATGTATTGTTTAAAATAGACCGGAACAGATCATTGTTTTTCTCCAATTCTGCAGTGTTTTGACCGACCACTTTGCCATCGGTCAGGTTTAGCACTTTACGTGCTGCACTGTTGATAAATAGTATTTCGTGGTTTTCGTTAACGCCCACAATGGCGTCCTGCATCTGCTCGATGATGGTTTCGATGCGGCGTTTTTCAGAAAGTATGGTAGCTACATTGCTGTTCTCCCATTCGTTAAGGCGGATAGCCATGTTATTAAAGGCATTGGCTACTTCGCCAAACTCATCGCCCTCGTCAAAATGTAAACGCTTCCGGTAATTTTTCTCGCTGATTTCGCGGATACCTTCTAACAGCGACCGCAGCGGGTTGGCAATAAAACCTGGGAAATTTACACTAAAGCTAAACAGTACCAAAAAGGTAAATGCTCCGGCCAGTCCCATAATAATACCGGCCTGGTTTACGGATGCGCGTGCCGCATCATTTTTACGTACGATGGCTTGCATATTCAAAGCCTCGATATTACGTAAATGGGCTCGTGCCTGCCGTTCGGTAGCCTGCTGCTCAGTTAGTGTACCTTGCTTAGAGCGTAGTTTTGTAAAAGCCTTACGTAAATCAGCTACTGCTTCACCTTCGCCTTTTTCGGTAATGTTGTGCTCTTCTTTTACTAATTGTATATTAAACAGGCGTGAGGCTTGCTCATTAAGAGGCAGTGGTGTTTCATCAAGCAAGGTGCGCATCTCGCGCGTGTAGCTCAGTGTTTCGTAATTATCTTTTAAAATGATTTTTGCGTTATTGGATATCCGCTGAATGTAATAGATAGAAAGCGCGCCGAAAAGCAGCACGATAGTGAACAGGAAGCCGAAGCCAAGCCAAAGTTTAGTTTTTATTTTCATGATAATATCACTAAATCTGTTTCTGTAGTAGATAAGTTTTTGAGCAATTCGTTAAAAATTGCCGTCTGTAAAATAACCTGAAATAAACTTAAGTGTGGTTTGCCAATGCAAATAGTAGTTACCTCGCGCTCTTGCGCCAGTTTTATAATGGTTTGGGTAATTTGGTCGCTTTTAAGCTTCACCACCTCTGCGCCCAGTTCGGTAGCCAGTTTAAAGTTATTAATTAAATGCCGCTGTTTATCCAGTTTTATTTTGTCCAGACTCTCGCTGCTGCTTTGCACATACAATACAATCCAAGGTGAACGGTAATAAGAAGCTAATCGCGCCGTTTTCCGGATCACCGTTTTAGCTGTGGTAGCATTGGATGATATACAAGCCAGAAACTTTTCGGCCCGGAGTTTAATCTGCTTCGGTATCTCAATATCAATCTTACGTTCCAAATGGTGGGCAACTTCTTTTAGTGCTATCTCGCGTAGCTGCAATATTTTTTCACTTCTAAAAAAGTTTTGCAGTGCCGTTTCCACCTTGCTTTTATCATATATCTTACCTTCTTTCAGCCGGTCAATCAGTTCATCAGCAGTAAGGTCAATGTTTACAATTTCATCTGCTATCTGTAATACCTTATCGGGTATACGTTCGGTAATGGCAATGCCGGTTATGTTTTCAACCTCCTCGTTCAAGCTTTCCAGGTGTTGTATATTAACCGCAGTGATTACGCTGATGCCGGCCTCTAAAATGTCAAGCACATCCTGCCATCGCTTGGCGTTTTTACTGCCTTCAATGTTAGAATGTGCCAGCTCATCAACAATAACCACTTCGGGATGCCTGTTTAAAATGGTTTGCAGGTCCATTTCCTCCAGTTCTTTGCCCTTGTAAAACGTGCGCCGCCGGTTAATCACCGGTAGTCCGTCTAAAAGGGCGTGGGTATCAACCCGGTTGTGCGTTTCGATGTAGCCAATTTGTATGTCGATGCCATTCCGCAGCAGGGCATGTGCTTCCTGCAGCATCCTGAAGCTTTTGCCTACACCGGCACTCATCCCGATGTAGACTTTTAGCTTGCCGCGCCTCGATTTTTGTATCAGCTCGATGAAGTTCTTTACCGAATCGTCTTTGTGTTCCTGATCTTCCATACTATGGGCGGTTCAATCATTTGAGCGGTTAGTGTAGCTGCACCTTTAGAAAGAAACAGCCATGCTTGCCGTAATAAGCGGGCTGGTGTTAACTGGTGTGCCCAAACGGGTAAACACATCATCTTTACTGTTGTACAACTTACCTTCCAAACGTAACAACGCATTACTTACAGGTGCATAGTCAAGGTTAAGTGAATAGCCTGTTGTTTTAAACCCGTTAGGGGTATTAGAGGCCACAATAATCCCGTTTTTATCCTGGTAGTACTCAACCCGTCCGGCTACGGCCCACTTGCCGGCAAACTGGTAACGGGCAATAGCTACCGGCGACAGTACATGGTAATATTTGCTACTGCCAATGCTTTGTTGCTGTGTCCCATAATCAAACCCTGCAGTTAAACCAAATGCCTGGCTTAACTGGAATATGCCATAAAAATTATGGTAAAAGCGGCGAACTCTTACCAAGTCTGCCCCCTCGGTGCCTAAGTAATTACTGTAATTTAAAGTAATCTGCGATGCCGGTTTATAAACAATTTGTACGCCACCGGCCGGTTTGCTGTTACCGTCCTGACGGTTGATGCGTTGCCAGCCGTTTAGATATAAACCGGTTAGGGTCAATTTACCATCATTGGTGATGTAAGTAACTTTGGCACCCGACTCATAATACGGCGTATTTTCTGACGCGATGTTACGGGTAAGTACCCAGCAATCTTTACTGATAGCGCTCTCAAAACCAATATGCGAGGCAAAAATACCGGCATCCAGCCACAAGTTGGCCGATTTGGCCAGCTTTACACCTGCATTGGCTTCAAAGATATTTTTTAATACGCCCGGCTCGGCGGCCAGGTTGGCATTGGCATAAGTACCGGCCATCACCGCTAAATTAGCTCTGAAATTGCTTGCATCATAGTTAGCTTTAATAAAACCAAGATTCAGGTTAAATTCATTGTGACGGTTGTGCGAGTATACAAAGCTCGGGCGGTTATTATCGGCCGGGCGATTAAAATCAAAACCATAGTATAATTCGGCGTAGCCACTAAAAGTTAGCTTACCGGCCTTCACACTATCCTGTGCTTTTGAGTAAACGGCCAAAGCGCAAAGGATAGTGATCAATATTAATTTTTTCATTTGTATTATAAAAGTGTGCTGTAGGTTTACAGTTTTCACTGCAATATATTTTGCCTTGCTATTAACAAAGGCGTTTTAAAAAGTCAGGTTGTTTATTTTTTCAGATTATTCAGAGCAATGTTAAGCTCTAAAACATTAACAGTGGCCGGACCAAATAAGCCCATCAATGGTTTTTGTATGTGGCTTTCCACCAAGGCTGCCACTTGTTGTTCGCTTAAGCCGCGTTTGGCAGCCACGCGTTTTACTTGTAAACGTGCAGCGTCGGGCGAAATGTCCGGATCCAGACCACTGCCTGAAGCGGTTACCAGATCGGCAGGGATATCGCTGCGTTTTATACCGGGGTTGTATTTTAATAAAGTATCAATACGGTTATTAACCTCTTTTAAATAATCAGGGTTGCTTGGGCCTTTGTTAGAGCCAGCCGAGCCGGCCGCATTGTAACCAACCGCCGACGGGCGAGACGAGAAATATTGCGGCTGATCAAACTTTTGCCCGAGGGCTGCATAACCAACTATTTTTCCGTTTACCACAACGGTTTCGCCGTTGCCCTGTCCTTTAGACAGTTTACCGGCAAAAGCAATAATTACCGGGTATATACCACATAGCAATACAGTGAGTGCCAGGGTTAATTTTATGGATTGAGCTAATGTTTTCATGTTTTATTTAATAATCAATTTATATTTCCTGCTTATACCATCAGGCCTACTACCAAGTCTATAAGTTTGATGCCGATAAAAGGGGCGACCACACCGCCCACGCCGTAAATTAACAGGTTGCGGCGTAGCAGAGCACTGGCACCTATAGGTTTATATTCTACACCTTTTAAAGCCAGTGGGATAAGTAACGGGATGATAATGGCATTGAATATAACCGCAGATAATATGGCACTCTCAGGGCTATGTAACCCCATTATGTTAAGGCTTTGCAATGCCGGGATAGAAGCAATAAACAGTGCCGGAACGATAGCAAAATACTTGGCCACATCGTTAGCGATAGAAAAAGTGGTTAACGTACCTCGGGTGATCAGCAATTGTTTACCTATCTCCACAATCTCAATCAGTTTGGTAGGGTCGTTGTCTAAGTCTACCATATTACCGGCTTCTTTGGCAGCCTGGGTACCGCTGTTCATCGCTACACCAACGTCGGCCTGGGCCAGGGCAGGGGCATCGTTAGTACCGTCGCCCATCATGGCTACCAGTTTACCGGTGGCTTGCTCCTGTTTAATGTAGTTCATTTTATCTTCGGGCTTAGCCTCAGCAATAAAATCGTCTACACCGGCTTTCTCGGCAATAAATTTTGCAGTCAGCGGGTTATCACCGGTAACCATTACAGTTTTAACACCCATTTTGCGTAATCTTTCAAAGCGCTCGGCAATACCCGGTTTAATAATATCCTGCAGTTCAATAGTACCTAAAACCTCCTCGTTATAAGTAACTACCAGAGGGGTGCCACCGTTAGAAGAGATAGCTTGTACACGTTCTTTCACTGCATTTGATACCGTATGACCGGCATTCAGGGCCATTTTGCGCATGCTGTCATAAGCACCTTTACGGGTGCGGTTTCCATCCGGAGTATTAATACCGCTTGACCGGGTTTCGGCTGTAAACTTGATAAACTCAGCACCGGCCGGAACAGAGGGGATAGTCATGTGGTTGCTGGCCAGCTCAATGATTGATTTACCTTCGGGTGTTTCGTCGGCCAGTGACGCCAGTACGGCGGCTTTAACCAATGCATCAGGACTCACATCCGGAGCCGGCCAAAACTGGGTAGCTTTACGGTTGCCAATGGTAATGGTGCCGGTTTTATCCAGCAGCAATACGTCAATGTCACCGGCAGTTTCTACAGCTTTGCCCGATTTTGTAATTACATTAGCTCGCAAAGCACGATCCATCCCGGCAATACCGATGGCTGACAGCAGGCCGCCAATAGTGGTAGGAATCAGACACACAAATAATGAGATCAAAGCGGCAATGGTGATAGGGGTGTTAGCGTAATCGGCAAACGGTTTCAGCGTAACACACACAATGATGAACACGATGGTAAAGCTCGCCAGCAAAATAGTTAAAGCTATTTCGTTAGGTGTTTTTTGGCGAGATGCACCTTCAACCAAGGCAATCATTTTATCTAAAAAGCTTTCGCCAGGCTGGGTGGTTACCAGTACCTTAATTTTGTCAGATAACACCTTAGTACCACCAGTTACTGATGATTTGTCACCTCCGGCCTCTCTGATTACCGGTGCAGATTCGCCGGTGATGGCCGATTCATCAATGGTGGCCAGCCCTTCTATAATCTCGCCGTCCGTAGGAATGGTATCCCCGGCCTGACACACGAACATATCGTTTTTTTTTAGCTGGCTTGATGACACTACCGAGATGTTACCGTTAGCATCAATCAGGTTGGCCGGTGTATCTTCGCGGGTTTTACGCAAGCTGTCGGCTTGTGCCTTGCCCCTGGCTTCGGCAATAGCCTCAGCAAAGTTGGCAAACAGTACAGTAAGCAATAAAATCAGGAAAATGATAAGGTTGTATACCCACGAACCCTGCCCGCTGTGCGTAAAGCTGTAGATGGTAACATACAACATCACAGCAGTACCCACTTCCACGGTAAACATTACCGGGTTGCGCAGCATGATGCGTGGGTCAAGTTTTATAATCGACTCTTTGAGTGCAGATTGCACTAAAGCAGGTTCAAATAATTTATCAGATTGAGTTTTCATTTTTATTGTTGAGTAAGTAACCGGCCCGGTCAGGCCGGTTAAGTATCATGTGTCTTTGTTAAGAGAATAACTTTTAGTGAGCCATGGAGAAATACTCGGCCAAAGGCCCTAAAGCCAGCGCCGGGAAGTATGACAAGGCGTTCAGTACCAGGATAACAGCTAACGTCATCACACCGAAAGTAAAGGTGTCAGTACGTAAAGTACCGGCCGACTCTGGGACGTATTTCTTTTGCGCTAATAAACCGGCTATAGCAACCGGGCCTATGATAGGTAAGAAGCGGCCTAAAATGAGCACTATACCTGTGCCTACGTTCCAGAATATGTTATTGTCGCCTAAACCTTCAAAGCCGGAGCCGTTGTTGGCGTTGGCAGAGGTGAACTCGTACAGCATCTCTGAGAAACCATGGAAGCCCGGGTTATTTAACCAGTTTGCCGGTTTAACAGCCCAATCGGCATTACCAAAGTTAGTAAAGATGAATGCCGCTATGGCTGTACCTGCCAATATTAGGAACGGGCTAAGTAAAGTAATGAGTGCTGCAATTTTTACTTCTCGGGCTTCTACTTTGTGACCCAAAAACTCCGGCGTACGCCCAACCATCAGGCCCGAAATAAATACGGCTATGATGAGATAGATAAAGTAGTTTAGTATACCTACACCACAACCTCCAAAAAAGCCGTTAATCATCATACCAAGCAATTGCCATGCGCCGGTGAGTGGCATAGTACTATCGTGCATACCATTAACCGATCCGGTTGAAACAATGGTAGTTAATGTGCTCCAGTAGCCGGTGGCCATTGGGCCAATACGTACTTCTTTACCTTCCATAGCGCCAGTGGCTTGTTGCACGCCCATTTTAGCAATAGCAGAACTGCCTCCGGTTTCGCTCACCAGGGTAGGGATCATCAGCATCAGCATACCTACCGTCATCATGGCAAATATGACCCAGCCTAATTTTTTACGGCGAACAAAGTACCCGAATGCTAAGATCATCGCCATCGGAATGATCATTTGCGAGATGATCTCAACCATGTTGGTCAGGTAGCTTGGATTTTCGAGTGGGTGGGCCGAGTTAGCGCCGAACCAGCCGCCACCGTTGGTGCCTAAGTGTTTAATGGCAATCATTTGTGCGGCAGGACCACGGGACACGTTAACAGTGTCGCCCTGCATCGAAATAAACTGATCTTTACCTGCATAGCTGGATGGTGTGCCGTTAAATGCCAGTATAAGTGCTACTATAACAGATAATGGCAACAACAAGCGGGTGATCGATTTTACAAAGTATTCCCAAAAGTTACCGATGTTGGTGGTAGTTTTATCTCTGAATGCTTTAAATAAACCAACGGCCGCTGCGATACCCACTGCAGCACTGGTAAACATTAAAAACATCATGATGATGTGCTGGGTTAAGTAGGTAACACCGCTTTCGCCGGAGTAATGCTGTAAGTTACAGTTGACTACAAAGCTGATGATGGTGTTAAAGGCCAGGTCGGGCGTCATACCTGGATTGCCATCGGGGTTAAGCGGCAATTTATCTTGGTAGATCAATACAAAAAAGCCGTAGGCCAGCCATATCATGTTAATAATCATCATGGCTTTTAAAAACTGTTTCCAGTTCATGGGCTCGTTGGGATTGATGCCCGAAATTTTGAATAAGCCATTTTCAAGCGGCTTCATAAAATCAGTCCATACCTTTTCGCCGGCAAACATTTTGGCGAGGTATTTTCCTAAGGGAATAGCGATAAGGAGGGTGATCGCAAAGGAAGCAACGATTCCTAAGAATTCAGTGTTCATGGGTCAGGGATAGTTAAAATTTTTCGGGTTTAAGCAGCACGTATACCATGTATACAAATACCGCCAGAGAAATGATAAATAAGGCTAACATAGTTTTTAGATTTGCTCGAACCAGTCGATGGATTTAAAAATGAACCAGCACAAAACGAGTAAGGCTGCCAGTAATAGTAAAGTAAGCATGTGCATCTGTTTTGATATCCCCATGCCAAATCAAATACCAATTATTGGTAATTGGATTTTAAATATCTGTAAATCAGTGTGTTGGTGTGATAATTAAAGATTTAGGAGTTTTAATAAAACGAAAAACCCTTCCAAAATGGAAGGGTTCGTTTTCAAAATGAAAGAAAAGCGTTAACCAATCTTGTATTCGTCAATTTTTCGGTAAAGCGTAGTAAGCCCAATGCCCAATAACCGGGCAGTTTCGGTTTTGTTACCTTGCGTATGGGCCAGCACTTTCTGTATGTGTTGCTTCTCTACCATTTGCAGAGCAAAGGTGTTTCCTTGAAAGTTATTTTGCCTGAATCCTGGTGGCAATAAGTCAGTAGTTAATGTATCGCCATCAGCCAGAATAACTACACGTTCCATCGTATTTTTTAGTTCGCGGATATTGCCTTTCCAGTGATGCTGATGCAGGTTCTGTAAAAAGTCGGCGGTCATTTTCATGGTTGGTTTACCATTTAATGCAGCAAAGTGCCGTAAGTAATAATCGGCAAGTAAATCAATATCCTGGTCACGCTCATTAAGCGAGGGTAGATGTATGGTAAAAACTGATAAGCGATAGTACAGATCGGATCGAAACTTGCCGCTATCAGCCTCCTGCTGCAAATCGCGATTGGTAGCCGCAATGATGCGTACGTTAACCTTAGTGGGCTGGGTGTCACCCACCTTGATGAAGGTTTTACTTTCGAGTACCCGCAGCAGTTTGGCTTGTAGCTCCATGCTCATCTCACCAATTTCGTCTAAAAATATGGTGCCGTGGTTGGCTTCTTCAAGCAGGCCTTTTTTGTCTTTTAATGCCCCTGTAAAGGCTCCCGCTTTATAACCAAAAAGTTCGCTCTCCAGCAATTCGGCGGTAAAGCTGCTGCAGTTGATGGCTACAAAAGGCATTTGGCGGCGCTCGCTCTCATAATGTATGGCTGAGGCAAAAACTTCTTTACCGGTACCGGTTTCGCCAAGCAAAAGCACTGTGGTGTTGGTAGCCGCTACTTTACGGGCTAAGGCAATAGCATTAATAATTTGAGGCGATTTACCAATAATGCTTGATAGCGTAGTTTTACTTTGCGCTTTGCTGTTTTCTTTAAAGGCCTGGTATTGCTGTTGGGCCTTTTGCATAGCCTGATGCACCAGTGGTATAATACGTTCGTTGTCGTCGCCTTTTGTAATATAGTTAAAGGCGCCGTTTTGTATGGCCTTTACACCATCAGGAATGTTACCGTAGGCCGTCAGGTTTATAACTTCGGCAAATGGCTTTTGCTCTTTAATCGTTTTAACAAGTTCAACGCCGTTTACATCGGGGAGTTTAATGTCGCTTAAGATCACCAAAATATCTTCGTGCTGGCTTAACTGTTTTAGCCCCTCCTTACCGGTGGCGGCTTGCAAAACCGTAAAGCCTTCCAGCTCAATAATGCGGGCCATTAAGCCACTCAGCTTTTTTTCGTCGTCAATAATTAAAATGGTGGGGCGCATATGGGGCTGTAGAGTTATAGCTCTTAATTGCTTGCAATGAAAAGTGGTGCAATCTAAATATTTATCTCCGAATGAAAAAAGTATTAAACGCCGGAAACCGTACTTATGTTCGGTTCGAAGCAACCTGATTCAATATTAACGCTGATTATTGGCTTTACAGCTACATTTTATCTTGATTAGGCCTTAAAACAAGTTTAAATAAAACGTTCGTCTGTGTTTTGTAAATAATTGTTTGTGAGGCTTTTGATGAAAATAAATCTTAAATAAATCTATATTCTCTTTTTACAATTAGGATAAATTGTGTGTCTGTTTTTTCTTTGCTTACCGATTAATATTTAGGGTGAATGATTAGCTGTTTGATCAACGAAATCATTTATCTCGATGGCTAGCTAAGCTACATTGAACCTGTAACTAACCACTTAATTAACATACCAAATTATAAGCGTTTAAATGCATATGCAGAAAAACTATTATTTAACTTTTATACTTCTTTTACTGGTGTTCACCGTAAAAGCACAAACCATTACTTCACCCGATAAAAACCTGACGTTAAAGTTTGCTTTAGCTGCTAATGGTGTTCCTACCTATCAGCTTACTTACAAGCAAAAGCCTGTCATAAAAACCAGCAAACTGGGTATCGAAACTAAAGATGTACCGTCTTTTTTAGATGGTTTTACGGTAACCAAAACCGAGCAGCAATCATTTAATGAAAGCTGGAACCCGGTTTGGGGTGAGCAGAAAACTATTCGTAATAACTATAACGAGTTGTTGGTAACGCTGGCTCAAAAGACAGTGAAAGATCGTTATATCCGCATCCGTTTCCGTTTGTTTAACGATGGATTGGGTTTCCGCTATGAGTTTCCGTCGCAACCTAATTTGAACTACTTCATCATTAAAGAAGAGCATACGCAGTTTGCTTTAGCCGGCGACCACAAAGCTTTTTGGCTGCCAGGCGATTTTGATACACAGGAGTATGAAACTGTTACCTCAAAGTTATCGGAAGTAAGAGGCAAGATGAAAGCGGCGGTTACGCCAAACGTTAGCCAGACCACGTTTTCGCCAACCGGTTTGCAAACCCCTTTGATGATGAAAAGCCAAGATGGTTTATACATCAACATTCATGAGGCAGCACTGGTTGATTACTCATGCATGTCATTAAACCTGGATGATAAAAACTTTGTACTCGAATCCTTTTTAACGCCTGACGCCATTGGCGACAAAGGTTATATGCAGGCCCCAACACAAACACCCTGGCGTACCGTAATTGTAAGCGACAAAGCAGGTGACGTTCTGTTATCTAAATTGGTTTATAATCTGAACGAGCCTACCAAGTTTAAGGATGTATCGTGGATTAAGCCCGTGAAATACGTAGGAGTTTGGTGGGAAATGATTACCGGTAAAAGTACCTGGGCTTATACCGATCTGGAAAATGTGCAGTTAGGTATTACCGATTACTCTAAAACCAAGCCTAACGGCAAACATGGTGCTAATACGGCCAACGTTAAAAAGTATATCGACTTTGCTGCTAAAAACGGTTTTGATGCCGTACTGGTAGAAGGCTGGAACGAAGGTTGGGAAGACTGGTTTGGCAAAACCAAAGACTATGTTTTTGACTTTGTAACTCCTTACCCTGATTTTGATGTAAAAGAACTGCACCGTTACGCAGCATCCAAAGGCGTTAAAATTATTATGCACCACGAAACTTCGGGTTCGGTACGCAACTATGAGCGTCATTTAGATACTGCATATAAGTTTATGGTTGAGAACGGTTACAACGCCGTTAAAAGCGGTTACGTAGGGCAGATTATTCCGCGTGGCGAGCATCATTATGGTCAGTGGCTGGTTAACCATTATCTGTATGCCGTTACCAAAGCTGCCGACTATAAAATTATGGTGAATGCTCACGAAGCTATCCGTCCGACAGGGTTGGCCCGAACTTACCCTAACCTGATTGGTAACGAGGCGGCTCGTGGTACTGAGTACGAATCATTCGGTGGTAATACCCCCGACCATACTACCATTTTACCATTTACCCGTTTAATTGGTGGCCCGATGGACTATACCCCTGGTATCTTTCAAACTAAAATCAGTGCTTACAATCCCGAGAATAACTCATTTGTGCATACCACGCTAGCTAAGCAACTGGCTTTGTATGTGACCATGTATAGCCCGCTGCAAATGGCAGCCGACTTGCCCGAAACTTACGAGAAGTTTGCTGATGCTTTTCAGTTTATAAAAGATGTAGCAGTGGATTGGGACGAAAGTTATGCTCTTGAAGCTGAGCCTGGTGATTACATTACCCTGGCCCGTAAGGCCAAAGGTAAAAATGAATGGTATATTGGGAGTATAACCGATGAAAATGCCCGCGTAGCTACTGTAACCTTTGGTTATCTGCCTAAAGGCAAAACTTTCGAAGCTACTATTTATGCCGACGGCAAAGATGCCAGCTTTGACAAAAATCCCCAAAGCTACAGCATTCGCAAAATGAAAGTAAGTTCTAAAACAGTGTTGAAGCAGCAGGTTGCCCCTGGCGGTGGCTTTGCCATCAGCGTTAAATAATATTTGTTGTATATATTAGGTTGAGGCCGTAGGATCGAAAGGTTCTGCGGCTTTTTTATTTGCTAATTTCCGGATTGTGCTAACAGACAGGACAATTGTGCCAGCCTTTTATAAATCAAACCAAGTTTGGTTATGTTGAAAGATAAGTAACTAAATAATTAAAAATTATGTCATTACTTACAAATAAAATAGGCTTAGTAACCGGAGCCGGTTCGGGCATTGGTAAAGCGGTTGCGTTAAAGTATGCTGCCGAAGGTGCAAAAGTTATAGTGAGTGATATTGCAGAAAAAGGCGGTCAGGCAACGGTCGAAGCAATAAAAGATCAGGGCGGCGAAGCTATATTTATTAAAGCTGACACCTCAACGGCAGCCAACAATGAGTTACTGGTAAAACAGATTATAGAACAGTATGGTGCTTTGCACATCAGTTGCAATAACGCCGGTATAGGCGGACCGCTGGCTGAAGTAGGAGATTATCCTGTTGATGGTTGGGATAAGGTTATTGCTATTAATTTGTCGGGCGTATTTTATGGTATGCGTTATCAAATTCCGGCCATACTGCAATCTGGCGGAGGTGTTGTTATCAACATGGCATCCATATTAGGGCAGGTAGGGACTAAAAATTCGGCAGCTTATGTAGCCGCTAAGCATGGCGTAGTGGGCTTAACTAAAACGGCGGCTATTGAGTATGCTCAGCAAAATATACGCGTGAATGCTGTTGGGCCGGGTTATATAGAAACACCACTGGTAAAAGATGCGTTAGACGATGCGTCTTACCAGGCACTTACCGGCTTACATCCTATAGGCCGTTTAGGTACACCCGATGAAGTAGCCGAATTGGTGCTTTGGTTAAGTTCGGACAAAGCCTCGTTTGTAACCGGTTCGTATTACAATGTTGACGGCGGTTACCTGGCCCAATAAAAACTATTAACATCCATCCCTTTCATAAGTATTATTTATTAGATCGAAAAAGCCGTACATCTTAATCAGAGTACGGCTTTTGAGTGTATTAGGTATGGGATTACTTACTTTGAGGCACTCAGCTTAATTCTTTTACCTACAGTAGGTCGCACTTTCAGGATGTTACCTTGTTTGTCAAAGTTCAGACTATCTATACAAAGTTGTCTCAGTACATAAGCTTCTTTTTGCGGGAAAATACGATGGTATAAAATATAGTACTGGTTACCCACTTTAAAGGTGGTATGATGACCGGGACCAACTACTGAGCTATCGACAGAGGTGTTTAAAATCAACCGGTGCTCATCTTCTTTAAACGGGCCTAAAGGTGTTGGGCCAACGGCGTAACCCACCTGGTAAGTTGCATCAATGGCTTTGCCTTCCGAGAACATTAAATAATATTTGCCTTGTCGTTTTAACAAGTGTGCGCCTTCAAAAAAATGAGGCGTGGTCACATCTTCAGGTTTGCCGTCAAAGGTGTACATGTCTTTTTTGAGCTTAACTGCCATGCAATGGCCGTTTTTCCAGTTATAGCCCGATCCCCAATATAAGTAAGCTTGGCCATTATCATCAATAAAACAGTCGGGGTCAATATTATGTACCGATGGGAAGTCGGTGTATTTTACCAGCGGACTATTGTCCGGTTTGATGTTTTTCCATGGGCCAAGCGGTGCATTACTTACCCCAGCCCAAATTTCGCTGCCTACGGCTACGTACATATAAAACTTACCATCCTTACCTTGCACTACCGAAGGCGCCCAAACCATCGAGTCTTTTGAGGTAGGACTGGTACAGGCGGCTTTAGTTGGCCAGTTTAAATGATGACGGGTAAAAGTTTTAAAATCTTTGGTTTCAAAAACAGCCAGTTCTTTACTTCCCCAAGGGTCAATAGTAGCATAGATAAAATAGCGGTCGCCATTTTTAACAATAGTAGGGTCGGCAAAGTAACCGTCCATAATGGGGTTTTGTACCGATAGCATTTTTTGAGCATAGCCTGGTGTGAGCAGGCAGAAAAATACGGCAAGGAAAACGTAGAAGGATCTGTTCATCATTTTATAATCCGGTTAATCACTAATAGTTGAGTAGGTTAATATTTTACAATAATAGCTATTTAAATAGGTGTGCTTTACAATTAAATTAGTGGATGAGCCAGTTTTGTTGCCAGTTATCGAGATTGTTTGATGATTTTACGTGATAACTTTGTATAATAGCAGACGCAACAACTACTAAGGCAAGCCAATCAACCTTAAGGCTCCAAACTGCCGTTTTGCGTTTTTAACCTCACCTAACCAACTGATTTTTGATTAATGAATAAATTCTTTTTGCTGCTTTTGATGATACCTATTGGCTTGCCATTGTTTGCACAAAAGAAGTATATGGTAACAGATTACGGAGCCGGCGTTAACCAAGCCAATAATGCAACAAGCATACAAAGCGCCATTGATGCAGCATCTGCTAATGGTGGCGGGATAGTTGTTATTCCGGCAGGTAATTTTGTAAGCGGGCCTGTGAACTTAAAAAGCAATGTAGAACTGCATTTATCAGAGCATGCTGTTTTGTTAGGCAGCGCCCGCCGTGCCGATTTTACCGAAAATAATATGGCTGTGATATCGGCATACGGTCAGCAAAATATCTCTATCAGCGGCAAAGGTTCCATTGATGGGCAGGCACATTTACTAATAGCCGATTTATTGAAAATGCTGCGCGACGGTAAAATTAAGGATGAGCTGTGGCAAACCAAGCGCCCAACCGAAAACAACCGTCCAAATCTCATCTTTTTTAAAAGCTGCAAAAATGTAAAGGTTACCGGTATCAGCCTGAAAGATGCCGCCAGTTGGGTGCAAAATTACAAGGAGTGCGATGGGGTAGTGATTGACAGCATAACGGTAAATAGCACCGCTTACTGGAATAACGACGGAATTGATATTGTAGACTCCAAAAATGTAAAGATCAGTAATAGTTTTTTTAACGCTGCTGATGATGCCATTTGCCTGAAATCGGAAATCGCTGATGGATATTGCGAGAATGTATTGGTAGAAAATTGTACGCTGCGATCAAGCGCTAACGGTTTTAAATTGGGAACCGGTTCTTTGGGCGGATTTAAAAATATCAAGGTTAGAAATATCACGGTGTACGACACCTACCGGTCGGCCGTTGCGCTTGAAGCGGTTGACGGCGGCTTTTTAGAAGATGTGAACATCAGTGGTGTTAATGCGAAAAATACGGGAAACGCTTTGTTCATCCGTTTAGGGCACCGAAACAAAGATGGCCGTTACAGTAGCGTTCAAAACATTGTTATTGACAATGTAAAGGTAGAGGTGCCGTCGGGCAAGCCTGATGTTGGCTATCCTTTTGAAGGGCCCTTACCGAAGGTATCCCCGCATAATTTGTTGCCGGTATCTATCACTGGCTTACCCGGCCATCTGGTAAAAAACATTAAACTTAGTAATATTGAAGTGGCCTATAGTGGTGGCGGAAATAAGGCCAAGGCTTTTATCAGTACAGATTCGTTATCTTCTGTTAATGAAAATGCTTCCGGTTATCCTGAGTTTACCATGTTCGGCGAATTACCGGCATGGGGTTTATATGCCCGTCATGCAGAAGAGTTAGAGTTAAACAACATCAAACTAACTGTTCAAAACTCAGACTATCGCCCGGCTTTGGTTTTTGATGATATAAAGGGTTTGAAACTGAACAAAGTATCGATCCCTAAAGACAATGAGTTGCCTGCCATCGTCTGTAAAGAGGTAAGCAAACTCAATACAACAGAGGTAAATCTGCCGATTATAAAAAAGCCATGATTATTCAATGATGATAAAAAGATATACTCAATTTTCAGTAACGTTTAAAACCTGGTCTGCCACCATCATGGCTTATGTTTTGGTGGTTATTAACACAGCCTCAGCGCAAAACTTGGTTAAGTACGTACAGCCTATGGCGGGCACGGCCATTGCTACCACAGCATCTGCCTTAAAACATGGGTCGGAGCTAACAGGAGCACGCTTTGCGAATACCATACCTGCCGTAACGCTGCCTTTTGCCATGACCCAATGGACACCACAAACGCAGATCAGCGAAACCAAGTGTGTGCCTCCTTATTATTACCAGGACAAGGTATTTTACGGTTTTCGAGGTTCGCACTGGATCAGCGGTTCTTGCATGCAGGATTACGGAAGTTTTAGTGTAATGCCCATCAGCGGCAAACTTAAAACTACTAACTATGGCGCAAACTTCGACCATGCTGATGAATCATCAGCCCCGCATCTGTATAGCATCAACTTAAAACAATACAACCTGCGTGCTGCAGTAACAAGTACCGAGCGCTGCGGCCTGATGCGGTTTACAGCTGACAAGGCTGACAGCTTGTATTTGCTAATCAAAGCCAACAGCGATTACCATGAGGGCTATATAAAGTTTGATGCCAAAGCGGGCGAAGTATCCGGTTATAACCCGGCACATCGAATTTACCAGGGATGGGGTAAAAACGCAGGTTTTAGCGGCTATTTTGTGATCAGATTTGAAAAGAGCCTCGGCCGGGTAGGAACATACGTCAATGATAAATTAATTACGGGCGATAGCGTTAAAAACAATGCCGGTGCAGGTATATACGCCGGGTTCAAATTAAGCAAAGGCGAGAAGCTGACTATCCGTATTGGTACCTCATTTACCAGTTTAGCCGGTGCACGTAAAAACTTACAAACCGAAGCTCCCAATTTTAATTTTGACCGTATTGCTGCTGCTGCCAAAGATAAATGGGAAAAAACATTAGGCCAGATTGCGCTTACTACTACTAACGAACGTGATAAACGGATATTTTACACCTCTTATTACCATGCCATGCAACAGCCGCGCTTGTTTAACGATGTGGATGGCCAATATCCCCGTTTTGCCGGTAATTATCAAACCGAACAATTGCCAGGAGGTAATTATTATGACGATTTTTCGATGTGGGATATTTACCGGGCTCAGATTCCGTTATTCGAAATTCTGAATCCGCCGTTCGTTAACAATCTATCTAAATCATTATTACTAAAAGGCAAGCAAGGTGGCTGGATGCCTATATTTCCTTGCTGGAACAGCTATACATCAGAAATGATAGGCGACCATACCACCTCGGTCATCAGTTCGGCTTATTTAAAAGGGATTACTGATTTTGATCCTAAAGAAGCTTACCAGATATTAAGGCGTAACGCTTTTGAATTACCTGCCAACCATACTGATTACGTTGAAGGCAAGGGGCGCCGGGCGTTAAATAGTTATTTAAAATATAAATACATCCCGGTTGAAGACAGTGTGTTGGATGCCTTCCATAAAATGGAACAGGTAAGCCGTACCATGGAATATGCCTATGATGATTATGCCTTGGCACAATATGCTAAAAAGCAAAACATTACAACGGATTATAATACGTTAATGCAGCGCTCTAAGTATTACGCCAACGTGTTTGACAGAGCGACCGGCTTAGTACGTGGCAGACATGCTGACGGTACCTGGATAACACCTTTTAAGCCCGACCAGAAAGAAACCTATATTACTGAAGGGACGCCCCGCCAGTTTACCTTTTATGTGCCGCATGATGTAAACGGCTTAGCTAAGTTGATGGGCGGTGTCGCCAAACTGGAGCAATCTTTAGATAGTCTGTTTAACAAAGGCGAATACTGGCATGGTAACGAGCCCGGTCATCAAATCCCTTTTATGTACAACTACACGGCATCACCCTGGAAAACGCAGGCAGCCGTGCGTAAAATACTGGCTGCCGAGTACAGTGATGGGCCGGGTGGTTTAGGTGGTAATGATGATGCCGGGCAAATGAGTGCCTGGTATATGTTTGCTGCTATGGGCTTTTACCCGGTTAACCCGGTGTCGGGCGAGTACATGCTTTCGGCGCCCTTGTTTGAAAAAGTATCGATTAATTTGCCGGGTCGAAAAAAGTTTGAGATTGTCTGTCACAAAGGCAGTGTCGGAGCTGCTTATATTCGTGCCGTAAGCTGGAACGGGAAGCCGTACAACAAAAACTTTATCCGTTACCAGGATATGATGCAGGGTGGTAAACTGGATATCTATCTGCAAAGCCAGCCCAATAAACAATGGGGAAGCCAGTTGCAAAATCAATCAGCGCTGTAAGTCCTGAAAACATCAGGCAATTTCAATACGAATAAACTCTGTATATTTTTCGCCATATAATTTTTAATATGATTTCAGTATCTTTTTCCCGACTGCAGCAGTTTTTATTTGCCAGTGTTTTTTTATTCTTTTCGTTAATCCAGGCTGCAGCTATAGCTCAGCAAAAAGTTTATAACATTGCCAATTATGGAGCCATAGGTGATGGCAAAACTAACAACGCAGTGGCCTTACAAAAAGCTATTGACGCTGCCTCTAACGCAGGTGGGGGTAGGGTTGTGGTGCCGTCGGGGGCTACTTACCTGACAGGTCCGTTCAACTTAAAATCGAATATTGAATTTGAAGTGCAGGTAAATGCCCGCGTTTTGGCCAGCCCGGATGAAAAGTTATATACACAAAGTGCCTTTAAAGAGAATAAAGGAGAAGGTACGATTTGGATAGGCGGACGAAACCTGAATAACGTAACGCTATGCGGTGGAGGTACTTTAGACGGTAACGGTATTTCTTTTATGGGTGCCGAACTGGAAGACTCTTATGTACTTAAGCCTTTCAACGTAGTAGACCCGCGTCCGCACCTGTTAACTATAGTAGGCGGTAAAAATATTCGTATCCGTGATTTAAACATTAAAAACTCGGCATATTGGACAGTGCATCTGATTGGCTGTGATGACGTGGCCATAGATAACATTACACTGCTTAATAGCCTCAAAGTGCGCAACAGCGACGGTATTGATGTGGATCATAGTAAGAACGTACGCATCAGTAATTGCTACATTGAGTCGGGTGATGATTGTATTTGTTTAAAAAATCGCCGCGAGTATGAAGAGTTTGGTGCTTGCGAAAACATTGTGGTTAGCAATTGCACCATGAGCTCGCGATCATGCGCTATCAAGATCGGGTCAGAAAATATGGACCGCATCAGCCGGGTGCTCATCAATAATTGTATCATCACTAAAAGTAATCGTGGTATAGGTATTCAAAACCGTGACGAGGGTACGGTAAGCGATGTAATTTTCTCTAATATTCTGATCGACTCGCACCTGTTCTCAGACGTGTGGTGGGGCAAGGCGGAGCCTATTTATGTAACCGCCTATCGCCGGGCCAATGGTAACAACAAGGATGCAGGCTGGCGTTTCCCGAAAGGGCAGACTGAAGGACGAATTGGTAAGGTAAGCAACATCACGTTCAGCAATATTAAAGGCACCAGCGAGAATGGTGTATACGTAGGCGGTGAAACGCCCGATATGGTATCTAACATTATGTTTGACCAGGTAGACCTGAACATCACTAAAACTACCAGCATACCCGGCGGCGTATACGACCGCAGACCAAGCAGGGTAGAGGGTTTAATTAAAGCTAAAATAGCGGGCTTTTATTTAGACGAATCAGAAAATATCACCATCCGCAACAGCTCGGTAACCTGGGGCGCCAACCGGCCCGATTACTTTGGTGGGGCAATTCAAAAAGATAAAGCCAAAAATGTAGTAGTTAAGCAGTTGGATGAGCGGTTTGAGAAGTAATGCCAACAAGATACTTCAAGCCAAGAGCGCCTTTACACTTTTGTGAAGGCGCTCTTGGCAATTTAAAGCTTATGCTGATGCAAGGTTGAAACCTTTACACCTTTCAATTCCGCAGTAATAATTTATTCGACTGCGTTAATAAACCCTGTGATCGCCTCAATCACCGCTTCCGGGTTTTCTTCAAACATGTAATGACCGGTATCAGCTAAATGAACAAGTTGATACTGTGTTGCCAGCATGGGCAAAGCATACTGGTAAAAAACAAACGATACATTGCTGGCAATTCCCAATACCGGCATTTTTAGTTGGCTGTAGCTTTGGGCATCCTCAATATCCTGGTTAAAAGTTTGGTACCAAGCGTTTGATGCACGTATGCGTCCGGGCTGATTGTAGGCAGCAGCGTATATCTCTCTTTCGAAATCAGATATTTTGCCGGCGTTTACCATCACGTACTCAAAAAGCCAGTCTAACAAAAAGCGATACCTGCCTTCCAGCAATTGCTCGGGTAAGCCTTTAACTTGGTTAAAACTCATCCACCAGGTGTAAGGCTGCTGGTTATCTATCTTGCTGCCAAAGGTGCCTGGTGCAGGTAACAAACGCATTTGCATCATACCTTCGCTCGGGTGCAATCCATCAGCTACTATAAGCTTAGCTACCACTTCGGGATGGTTAAATGCCAAACTCATGGCCACCATGCCGCCAATATCATGACCCAATACATGCACCTGTTTTAGCCCAAGTTGTTGTATCAGTTCATACACATCGGCAGCCATTGTTTTTTTGTCATATCCGGAAGGTGGTGTAGCAGAGCTACCCATACCCCGTATATCTACTACAATGACGCGACAGTGCTTAGCGAGTTCGGGCGCAACTTTATGGTAAGAGTACCATGTTTGCGGCCAGCCCGGCAGGCAAATCAAAGTTGGGCCTTTACCACCATCTACATAATGTAGCTGTGTCCCGTTGACATCTGCTTTGTGGCTGGTAAAGCCATTCCACTTTTTAATAAGTTCCTGATCAGTGTAGTCGGTTGTCATGGTTTTTTGGTTAAGTTGTGATAAGATTAAAATTATGCTTGTTGTAGTGCATCTGATGCCGAAGTCCAATTTAAGTTGGGGTAACGTGCATTATCCACATGCGGATGATGCGCTGAAAACATGCTGTATAGATATTGCATTTGCTGCCATTGCGGATACAGCTCATGTTCTCCCTCAGTATTGGTTTGTCGTTGTGTGTTGACGAAAGCTAAAAAATGATCTAAACTGCCTTCATTAGTCAGCTCAAAGGTATCGCCGTAAAGTCTTGTACTTAAAACAGCCAAATCCTGCGGACTTACCTGAAAGCTGGCAATATGTAAATGGCGGGGTGTGCTGTCATCTAAAGCCGCTGCTGCAGTAAAGGCGGCTGTGTCGTTTACGGTTGTAAAATCAATTTTCCAGTCCTTTTTACCCTTGTAATAAGCTATGGTCTTATTGCGAGTGTCAAACAGCGGAATACCATATTGCAGTACATAAGCAAAAGCGCCATTAAAAATAGACGTAGCTTTAATATCACTGTTGTTAATTATAGTCTCAAACTCCTTGCGCAGATCAAAATTCCGGTTTATGCCTATGGGCAACCGTGTGTAATCGGTGCAAAAGTCGGAGGGGATAAAGCGCGGAACGCCGACTTGTACGGCTGCGTTGAGCAATTGCGATTGGGCTGTAATAATTACATCACGCAGACCTGCCAGCGCAGATACTACGCATGATACGCCCTCGCAGGCAGCTCGTAAGTCGGATGGTTTGTTAAAGTCGGCATAGTTGATGTTTACGCCTAAGGCTTGTAACGCCTTTACTTTGGCGGGGTCGCTTTCATGGCGAACAATCGCTCTAACCGATGCCCCTTTGTTAACTAACTCCCGGCATATTTGCTCTCCCAGGTTACCGGTAGCCCCTGTAACTAAAATAATGTTCTTCATAGTTTGAGTATATTATACTGCAAAGCTACCGGCTTAATTAAAGCCAAAAACTACCATTTGGTAGAAACGACTAACGCAGATTTTTACGTATACGGCTTAGTGCGTTAGGCGTAATGCCTAAATAAGAAGCTAATTGTTTTACCGAGACGTGTTGCATAACACCGGGCTGCTTCAAAAACTCCAGGTAGCGTTCTTCGGCAGTCATGGTCTGAAAGCGAATGATTTCGTCAATCATACGGATGGCCATACCTTCCCAAAGTTTTCGGCCAAACTCTTGCCAGTTCGGAATTTGTTGATAGAGTATTTCCATATCCGCCTTTTCAATGTAAAGGAGTTCGGTTGTTTCGACCGCCTCTATATTAAACCGTGTAGGGCGTTGCGGACTGAGACTAGATATTTCGGCAAAAAACTCATTAGGTAATACCACCCAAGCTGTAAGTGGTGTATCCTCTTCGTAAAAGAAACGCAGTGCACCACTGTTAACAAAGTAATACTTATTGGCAATTTGTCCTCGGCGCAGCAGCAGCTGGCCTTTTGATAAAGTTTTAGGACAAAACTTTGAAATTATGGCTTGCAGCTCATCATCGTTGAGGGTAATCCGACTACTAATAAATGATTTCAGCTGATGCATTTTGGAGTAGCTTTAAAAGCTTTCTGATGATCAAATTTAATACTTAATAAGTAATGATTTACTCCAAAATTTTTGAAAAGCCCATAAATTCGTTCTCAGACAAAGCTGTTTGAGTATACAAAAACAAAACGCCTCTGCGTAAAAGCAGAAGCGTTTTGCGTGACCCCGCTGAGGCTCGAACTCAGGACCCAATGATTAAGAGTCATTTGCTCTACCAGCTGAGCTACGGAGTCGGGATAAAGGAGTAGCCATTGCATTAAATAGCTACTCCCTCCAGAATATGTTACGCTAAATCGTACATTTCTTCGCGTTGCTTTTGTACGGCACCGCTGTTAATGTAATCGTCGTAGCTCATCATCTTATCAATCATGCCGGCCGGAGTGAGCTCAATGATGCGGGTAGCAACCGTTTGCGTAAGCTCATGGTCGCGCGAGGTGAACAGGATGGTGCCTTTAAAATCTTTCATACCGTTGTTCAGGGCCGTGATCGATTCCAGATCCAGGTGGTTAGTTGGCTCATCAAACAGCAGTAAGTTAGGCTGCTGCAGCATCATGCGGCTAAACATGCAACGCATTTTTTCGCCACCCGATAATACGGTGCTTTTCTTTAACACTTCTTCGCCCGAGAATAACATACGGCCCAAAAAGCTGCGGATAAATTGCTCATCCTTATCGCCTGACGAATACTGGCGTAACCAATCGACCAGGTTTAGGTCACTGCCTTTAAAGTATTCGGCATTATCCATCGGTATGTCGGCCGGGTTAATGGTAACGCCCCATTTAAAGCTGCCGGTAAAGTCGGTATCGCGACCGGTTAAAATATCGTAAAAAGCACTGGTAGCTAAACTGTTCTGTGATAGCACGGCAGCCTTATCACCTTTATTAACCATCAGGTTAATATTGCTAAACAGGACTTCACCGTTAAGCGTTTTGCCCAGGTTTTCAATCTGTAGAATCTGATCGCCCGCTTCGCGGCTTTGCTGGTTAAACATAATAGCCGGATACTTACGGTTGGATGGTTTAATCTCATCCAGGTTAATTTTATCCAAAGCTTTTTTACGGCTGGTAGCTTGTTTAGATTTAGAAGCATTGGCACTAAAGCGGCTGATGAACTCTTGCAACTCTTTAACTTTTTCTTCCAGTTTCTTATTCTGGTCCGACCGTTGTTTTAAAGCCAACTGGCTCGACTGATACCAGAACGTGTAGTTACCGGTGTAAATGGTCATCTTACCAAAGTCGATGTCAACCACGTGGGTACACACGGTATCTAAAAAGTGCCTGTCGTGCGATACCACCAGTACAATAGCCTCATAGCCGGCTAAAAAGTCTTCCAGCCAACTGATGGTATGTATATCCAAGTCGTTGGTAGGCTCATCCAGTAGTAAAATATCAGGTTTGCCAAATAAAGCTTGTGCCAGTAACACGCGTACTTTTTGGGTACCGTCAAGTTCTTTTACCAGTTTATAGTGGGTATCTTCTTTTATGCCTAAGTTGCTTAACAGAGTAGCCGCGTTACTTTCAGCATTCCAGCCATCCATCTCGGCAAAAAGGTTTTCCAGTTCGCCGGCGCGTTCGCCGTCGGCATCAGTAAAGTCTTCTTTCAGGTAAATGGCATCCTTCTCTTTCATGGTATTGTAAAGCTCTTTGTGGCCCATCAATACCGTTTCAATCACCGGAAACTCATCAAACTCATAGTGGTTTTGCTTGAGTACCGCCATACGCTCGCCGGGAGTAAAACTCACCGAACCGGTGGTTGGGTCAATCTCGCCCGAAAGAATCTTTAAAAAAGTAGATTTTCCGGCACCGTTAGCGCCGATAATGCCATAGCAATTGCCTTGCGTAAATTTCAGATTTACATCTTCGAACAAGGTGCGCTTGCCATAGCGTAAGGATAAATTGGAAACTGTAATCATGCCGTTCCTTTAGAAAAATTTTATACAAAAATACGTTAATTAAGCCGTAAAAGCTTGGTTTGGCGGGCTAATTATAAATGTAAAAGCTAATTTTTTACGCTTATTTGATATGAGGTTGATAAATCCTGATTCGAAAATAATAAGACGAAAAAGGAATTTTTATTAACTTTCAATTTAAAATCAACTATTGCTGAAAGAAATTAAAAAGTGTTGTTTTGACGCCAAATAACGAACTATTACGTCGTAATACACGTTTTAAATGTACAAAACGGACGAATTATGATAGCAGTTATTGTTGGTTTAATAGTTGTAAATATCATTGTAGCATATTACAACAAAGAAGAGAAAAAGGTATATTAATATCTGGCGAAGCGGGTTTGGTAATTCATCAAACCTTCCTGATATAAAGCAATACCGGGCTGATTTTAAAACAGCCCGGTATTTTATTTTATTATTGTCCCCATTCGGCAGGGTTACGGCGCCACTGCTGCAAAAGGTCGATGCTTGAGCTGTTGATGTACTGTTTTTCTTCAGCAAACTTCAGCATAGCATTGTAGTTTGATAAAGTAACAAAGCGGCATTTAGCTTTCTTAAAGTTTTCTTCGGCCACGTCAAATCCGTAGCTAAAAATAGCGGCCAGGCCAGCTACTTCATAACCTGCACTTCTCAAAGCTTCAACTGCCTGTAAGCTGCTTTTACCGGTCGAAATTAAATCTTCAACTACCGCTACGCGTTTGCCGGGCATGATTTCACCTTCAATCAGGTTGCCTGTGCCATGGTCTTTCGGTTTGGTACGTACATATACAAAAGGTAGGCCTAACTCCTGAGCTACTAAAGCGCCTTGCGGAATACCGGCCGTAGCTACCCCGGCAATACAGCTTACCGAGCCAAACTCCTCCTGGATAGCCAGGCTTAATTTTTGACGGATGTAAGTACGGATAGACGGATAGGAGAGTGTTACGCGATTGTCGCAGTATATAGGCGATTTCCAGCCCGAAGCCCATGTAAATGGATTATCGGGTTGTAATTTAATTGCTTTAATTTGCAACAGAAATTCAGCCACCTGCTGTTCAATCTCATTATTATTAAACATGGCACAAAAATACAGAATTTATATCAACCAAAAGGTTATTTTGATTACGGAGTCGGTGCCCAGGCATCCTGAAAAGTACGAACCGCTTGAGCAGCAATCTTTTGATTTAAAAACTTTATACCCTAAAGTGGTAAATAATAACGACCAGTCGTATTATTATGTGCTGTGCGACAATGCCAAAGCGTTTTTAAAGCAGGTGATTAAAAGCGTTACCCTGATTGAAGCTGCCGGTGGCCTGGTAAAAAATTCTAAAGGCGATTACCTGTTCATTTTCAGAAACGGTAAATGGGATATCCCCAAAGGTAAACTTGAGAAAGGTGAGAAACCACGTACCGGTGCCGTGCGCGAGGTGGAAGAAGAGTGTGGAATTTCGATTGGTGAATGCGGCAAAAAAATCGTGAATACTTACCACGTGTATACCGTAAAAGGCGAGGTGGTGTTAAAGAAAACTTACTGGTATAAAATGAAATATAAAGGTAAGGAAAAGTTAAAGCCGCAAATTGAAGAAGGAATTACCGAAGTACGCTGGCTGAATAAAAGGGAAATTAATATGGTAACCAATAATACCTTCCCATCAATTATGGATGTTTTGCTGAAACGTGATTTGCTTGAAGATATTCCAGCGCCTCTTTCGGAATAAACTGACTTACATCGCCATTGTGCCGTAGTACTTCGCGCACAATGGTTGAGCTTATAGAGGAGTAACCAGGTTTGCTCACAATAAAAATACTTTCAATATCCGGAGCTAAAGCGTGGTTCATCTGCGCTATGGCTTTTTCGTATTCAAAATCCGATACGGTACGTATACCCCGTATCATGTAATTGGCGTTAATGCTTTTACAAAAATCTACGGTCAGTCCCTCGTAAGCAATAATGTGTATCTTGTGTTCCAGCTCAAATACAGCCCTCAACATTTGCTGACGCTGCTCAATGCTTAAAAAGCTTTGTTTAGAGCTGTTTACGCCGATGCCTATATAAAGCTTGTCGAATAAATTTACCGAGCGTTTAACAATATCCACATGGGCTTTAGTAACAGGATCAAAAGAGCCGGGGAATAGGGCAATTTTCATAAATGGGACAATAGCTTTACACAAAGGTAGATTTTTGTATTGTATTCACCTGTAATAATTGTGCGCGATAAATGACAGTACGTATTTCCTATTACATTTAAAATTTGTGTTTAATTATAAACTAATTTTTAACAATGCCTGTTAAAGGTAAACACTTACCAAAAACATATGGCTATTATCGGCGAGCTCATTAAATCTGCAATTGACTTTACTGATAAATTTATAAAAAATCCCGAACCGCTTGAATCACAGCAACAGGTTTTAAACCAACTGCTCAGCGAGGCTAAAGACACTGCCTTTGGCAGGCATTACCAATTTGAACGTATTTTAAATAGCGCTGATGTTGCCAAAGCGTTTGCCGAAACGGTGCCGGTATTTGATTACGATACTTTAGCCAAACATTGGTGGCAGCGTGTTGTAGATGGCGAAGATGATGTAACCTGGCCCGGCCAAACGCATTACCTGGCCTTGAGCAGCGGTACAACCAGCCATAGCAAAACTATACCTGTTACGGATGATATGCTGGCCGCCATCCGCAGGTCGGGCATGCAACAGGTAGCCGCCCTGGCTAATTTTGATTTGCCTGCGGAGTTTTTCGAAAAGCAAATATTAATGTTGGGCAGCAGCACTAACCTAAAAGATATTAAGGGCCACTTGGCCGGTGAGATTAGCGGTATCAGTGCCAGCAACATCCCGTTTTGGTTTAAGGGGTACTACAAGCCCGGAAAAGAAATTGCCAGTATCAGTGATTTTGACCAAAAGATCAAAGAAATAGCCAAACAGGCGCCTAATTGGGATATTGGTAGCTTATCGGGTATCCCGGCCTGGATAGAACTGATGCTGAAAGAAATCATCAAGCAACATAATCTTAAAAACATCCATGAGTTGTGGCCTAACCTGGCGGTATACACCACTGGTGGTGTAGCATTCGACCCATACCGCCGGAGCTTCGAAAAACTATTGGCTCACCCACTTATTTATATTGATACTTACCTGGCCTCAGAAGGATTTTTGGCTATGCAAAAGCGGCCGAATACTTCGGCGATGGCCTTGGTGGTAGATAACGGAATCTATTTTGAGTTTGTGCCTTTTGAGGAAAAGAATATTACCTCTGAGGGTGGTGTGGTTCCGGACGCTGAGGTAATTACATTAGCTGAGGTAGAAGAGGGGAAAGAATATGTCTTGTTGATTTCTACCGTGTCGGGCGCTTGGCGTTACGTGATTGGTGATACGGTTACTTTTACCGACGTTAGTCGGTACGAAATTAAAATTACCGGTCGTACCAAACAGTTTTTAAACGTGGCAGGCTCCCAGCTTTCGGTGTTGCAGATGAATAAAGCTATCGAGGTAATGTGTGAAAAATACAATGCAGCCATGGAGGAGTTCATTGTAGCCACGATACACCGGGGCGACGAGCTGATAGACCGATGGTATATTAGCGCGGACAAAGAAGTAGACAACGCTGCATTGGCAAAAGACATAGACCAGCATCTGAAAGATAATAATAAAAACTATGCAGTAGCGCGTACGCGTGCACTCAAAGATGTTGAGGTAGTTACGTTGCCGGTAGATGTATTTCATCAATGGAGTGAAGAGAATAAAAAACTGGGCGGGCAAGTTAAAATTCCACGTGTGATGAAGGAGGAACAGTTTTTAGAATGGGAAGCGTTTGTTAAGGCACATCAGCATTAATGATCGTGTTCGTGCGCCGGGTGTTTCATTTTCTCAACTAAATCAACAATTTGCTGTGGCGACGGATACAGGCGGCGGATACGCGCTTTGTATTCAGGTGGAATATCCGAGTTATTGAGGATGAAGTTTTTGGTTTTAATGATGTAATCACCAAGTCCATGATTCACAGCATAAGTATCGGCGTTTTGCTCAGCTTGCATCAAAAATTTATCCGAGCATACATATTTCAATCCAAAAAGGGCCATGTTGGTATTACTTCGGGTAGTGTAATCTTTAATGTGGCCCAATTCGTGGCCAAACCAGCCTATCAAAATATCATGAGGTACGTTTTGTATCGGAATAGAATTATGCGTAGTGGCAAACCGGGGATTGATTTTAACTACGTATGTGCGGTTATGCTGCCCCCGCAAAAAGCTGGAGATAACCGGTTGTGAGAGCATGATTGATTTACTGGTATGCGGATCGAGCACAAAGTCTATCGGTGTTTCTATTAATTCGGGATAGAAACTCAGTGCCGTTTTAATTTCTTTTTCAACCACTACCGGTATGGTTTTATGCTGGTAAAGAACATTAAGCGGATTCATTCCGGCTATGGCAGCAGGTTTTGATGAAAAGTAAACCAACCCGCCAACAAAAGCAGCGACCAACACTACAACAGCTACAATAATTAACCAGTATTTTTTGAGCATAATTTGATAACGCTTTTGTGCTTTAATAGTTAAGCAAAACAAATTTATTCTCAAATTTGGCGTTGATAGTCTGATTATATAACTACGGTTATTGCCATATTATTTTATGCACATGGAGCTACGAGCGTACGACGGTAAAAGTTTTGAAAAGATTGATTACACAGAAAAGGCAGCTACCGGCCGCGAGTTTCAGGACTGTAATTTTACCCACTGCAATTTTTCGGGCAGTAACTTTTCAGGTAGCAAATTTATCGACTGCACGTTTACAGGTTGTAACTTATCGCTCATTAAACTGGAGCAGTCGGCGTTAAGTAACGTGAGTTTTAAGGATTGTAAAATATTGGGAGTAAATTTTCACGAATGCAGTACTTTCCTGTTCAGCGTTTCTTTTGATGGCTGCATGCTCGACTTTGCCTCGTTTGCAGGCCGCAAAATGCCTAAAACCAATTTTATAAAATGCTCGCTTAAAGAAACCAGCTTTATGCAGGCGATTTTAACCGGCTCCAAATTTGATCAGTGCGATTTATCAGGAACTATATTTAACCGGACAGAT
Source organism: uncultured Mucilaginibacter sp. (assembly GCA_913775265.1). GTDB lineage: Bacteria > Bacteroidota > Bacteroidia > Sphingobacteriales > Sphingobacteriaceae > Mucilaginibacter. The sequence continues at coordinate 100,947 of CAJYJH010000071.1, forward strand.
TTAAGTAACTGTAATTTGGTGACAGCTTATAACTACCAAATAGATCCCGAAATTAATGAGCTTAGTAAAGCCGCCTTTGCCGAAGATGGCTTAGCTGGACTGTTGTATAAGTATGGTATAAAGGTAGTGTGATTAACGCAAGGCAAAGTTATTCTGCAGATGGCTGATCCGCTTCTTTATCCGGCATGTTGAAAAAAGAAAACGAAGAGTGACCGTAGCGTCTTTGCTCGGTAAAGTTAGGATGATTGCTTAGGTTTTGATTAGATTGATGTTCTACAATTAACAAGCCGCCCGGCATCACCAAATTTTTGCTGAATACGATTTTAGGCAACTCAGGAATGCGGTTTAAGTCGTAAGGTGGGTCGGCAAATATCAAGTTGTATTGCTCAGTCTCCAGTTCCAGGTACTTAAACACGTCAGCCTTAAAAGTGCTTATTTGCGTAAGTCCATGCTGGCGGGCGCTGTCTTTAAGGTAGTTAATGCAATTTATGCTACGGTCAATAGCAGTTACGCTTTCGGCATAACGCGATGCAAACTCTAAAGCTAAGTTACCGGTGCCACTAAATAAGTCTAATACCTTGATGCCCTCTAACTCTACCTGATTTTGCAATATGTTAAACAAAGCTTCTTTAGCCAAGTCGGTAGTTGGTCTTACCGGTAAGTTTTTAGGCGGGTTAAGCCTCAGGCCTTTTAAACGTCCGCCAATGATGCGCATAAAGAAAGTGCGGTTAAGGCCAGCAGTTGGTGTTGAGGTAAATGTTCGGGCATTTGAGCCACAGCAAGGGTGGTTAAGCTAACACTACCAAAAATGTCCTGTAATAAAAGTTGGTAACGCTCTTCGCCCGCTGCAATGTCACCGCTTAGTTTTACATCCATCGTTTGCAGTTCAAGCTTTAATTGCTGGCAAACAAACACAGCGTAATAAGCTAACTCTTCCTCATGCGAAAACTCAAACGTGTTAAACAAATTTAATCTGCCTCTTGTAAAATGGGCGATCTCTACCTGTCCGTCGTTGATGTTTAGATACAGCTCTCTGGTAGAGGGTAGATTGGCCTCAATAGCTTGTATCCAGCCCGATAACCCAAAAACGGCTTGGTTTGCATCGAACTGTTGAACGGCTTGTGTTAAAGCATCCGGCGCCTTAAAAATAACATGATTAAAGGCGTCCAGTGGCTGAGCGAAAACGGTATCAGTAGGGGCTACGTCGAGGTAGCGCGCTACGTCTTTTACCTGGCCGTCGTTATATAAGCTTTGGGCTACCAGTGTAAAATAAGGCGAACTGATTCCGGTTATTACTTCCTGGTATTTAAAATTTAATACCTCCTGTACCTCGCCCGGTTGGGTTAGTTCGGCCAAGGGGGCCGGCTTGCGCCAAACCATTAGTTTGTTGCGATGCATAATCGCCAGCGAAAATCCTTTCTCGCCAACCCAGAGCAACAATTTATAGTTGTTCACCTGCAGGTGGCTAAAATCGGGGTCAATATAATGGTATAGCGAATCGTTCATGAGCAACTATGCAAATCTAACTATTTTTTTATTTTTTTGTTAAGGCCTTAAGCCCGGTTTATATCATGCCTGCACAGGAGCAAATAAGCAAATCATTTCAGCATCAGCCTACCGCCCAGCAATTGGAGCTGTTTGGGCATTTACACACTTTTTTAAATACCAATAACGGGTACGAATGCTTTTTACTAAGGGGATACGCAGGTACCGGTAAAACTACCGTGTTAAGCGCTTTAGTAAAGGCTTTAAGGTCTTACGGGCAAAAAGCTGTTTTGCTGGCACCAACAGGCCGGGCAGCTAAGGTAATTACGGGCTACTCAGGCCGTAAGGCGTTCACCATTCATAAGCGTATTTACCGCCGCAAATCGGCCATGAGCATGGATGACTCCTTTACGCTGGCAGCTAATAATGCCGAAAACACATTATTTATTGTGGATGAGGCGTCCATGATATCTGACGAAGCTAACCCTGGTAACCGTGAAACCTTATTGAAGGATTTGATTGAGTATGTTTATAATTTTAAAAATTGTAAGCTTATGCTGGTGGGCGATACTGCGCAGTTGCCCCCGGTGGGTTCGGCTATAAGTCCGGCGCTGGATGCGAAAATATTGCAGGAATATTTCGGGTTGCAGGTGTTTAGTTTTGAATTAACCGATGTACTAAGACAGCAAAAAAACTCGGGGATATTGTATAACGTGACGTCAGTTCGTGATATCATCCGGCGCGAGGAAGAAAATTATCCTCAGATAGTAACAAAGGGTTACAAAGACGTTTACCGCATGAGCGGCGAACGGTTGGAAGAAGGATTGAATTACGCATACAGTAAGTATGGTTTTGATAGCACGCTTGTGATTTGCAGGTCTAACAAAAATGCTAACATGTATAATCAGCAGATTCGTAACCGCATTTTAATGCGTGAAGAGGAGCTGACTGGCGGCGACCAGATTATGATAGTACGCAATAACTATTTTTGGTTACAGGAACACGAAGAAGACAGTACCGGGTTTATTGCCAACGGTGATATTGCCCGTATCAAGAAAGTTCGCCGCACCGTAGAAATGTATGGTTTCAGGTTTGCCGATGTACAATTGGAATTTATTGACTATGCCGAAGATCCGGTGATTGAATGCAAGGTCTTGCTGGAAGCTTTGTATTCTGATTCGCCGTCATTACCATCCGACGATCAGAAACGCCTTTACCTCGAGGTGATGAAAGATTATGATCATATTCCCACCCGTCGCGAAAAGTTGAAAGAGCTAAAACTTAACCCTTATTACAACGCACTTCAAATCAAATTTGCTTATGCAGTAACTTGTCACAAGGCACAGGGTGGGCAGTGGGAGGCAGTTTTTGTTGACCAGGGATATTTGACAGACGAAATGGTGAACACTGACTTTTTACGCTGGTTTTATACCGCTTGTACCCGTGCAACTACCGAATTATTTTTGGTTAATTTTAATGAGAAGTTTTATTTGGCGCCGGCCGAGTAAAAAAGAAAAGCATCAATATAAAAAGTCGTCAAAACGGTTTTTACATTGATGCTGTCAGTCGATGCAATCGTATATGATATATCATGCAATCAATAATGAGGGTCTTTCAGGTTAAAGAATATTGCAACTGCTAAGTAAACTAAACTGAATGCAGAAGAAACTGTAGTAACTAATGTTTTCATATTGCTTATAGGTTTATAATTCTGTAATTTTATAGAAATAAAAGCTTAATTTCAAGTACAAGTTTAATAGGCGATCACTTTTATAAAATTTTCATCAACTCCGACTTAAAAGGCCTCAACGTTGTAAATAAGCAATATTTGCTTTGCTAATTGTAGGGTATTAGTTCTAATTGACTGTTAATTTAAAAAAGAGCTTTTGGTTGTATTTTCGCTTAAGTAAAATATTTCGGTATCAAGAAGCGCGTAAAATGATTATAAAAGCCTTTTTTTGCTGATTTGTAGATATGCGGAAGGTATTATTGGGTTAAATTTTATGTGCAAATAATAAAATCCTTCTATTTTTTATTTAAGCTTATCTTATTGTAATTCGCCAAGAGTACTTTCTGTTATAATCCATTTTGCAACAGCTAACTCGCAAGTGCAGATTAATCTTTCAAAATTTAAATATCACAAAAACTCTATTTAATGGGTGAGCGTTATCCGCAGCCTAACTATAGATGCAATTGATGTATGCAACTGCAGTTTAAATGTTAGAATAAGCTTACTACGAGTCGACTGAAAAAAAGACATGAGAAATTAAAAGTCAAAGACAAAATGTCGCTCATGATTAAATTAAGCTGACTTTTTTACATCTTTTCAGCTGTGGCAAGTAGTTTGAATACGATAGTATACCATGAATTTTAACAACTTTACCATCAAAGCCCAGGAAGCCGTGCAAAAGGCTTCCGAAATAGCAACCGGTAATCAGCAACAGGCCATTGAAAATGCGCATTTGCTGAAAGGATTGTTACTGGTTGATGAAAACGTAATCAGCTATTTACTAAAAAAGCTGAACGTTAATATGAGTCGCTTAAACGACACTTTGGATAAGCAGATTGAAGCTTTTCCGAAAGTGAGCGGCAGCAATATTTACTTATCATCTAATACTAACACTGCACTGCAAAAGGCGCAGAGTTACTTAAAAGAATTTAAAGACGAGTTTGTATCGGTTGAGCATATCCTATTAGGTATTTTAGCCGTAAGTGATAAAACCAGCAGCGCCTTAAAAGATTATGGCGTTACTGAAAAAGATTTAAAAGCTGCCATTACCGCTCTGCGTGGCGACAGCAAGGTAACCGACCAAAATGCAGAGGCTACATACAATGCTTTAAATAAATATGCCCGTAACCTGAACGAGTATGCCGAATCGGGCAAGCTTGATCCGGTAATCGGTCGCGACGAAGAAATTCGTCGGGTTATTCAGATCCTGTCGCGCCGTACCAAAAACAATCCTGTGCTGGTAGGTGAGCCGGGTGTAGGTAAAACCGCCATTGCCGAAGGTATTGCCTTCCGTATTATTAAAGGCGATGCGCCCGAAAATCTGAAAACCAAAACCGTGTATTCATTAGATATGGGTGCGCTGGTAGCCGGTGCCAAATATAAAGGTGAGTTTGAAGAGCGCCTGAAAGCCGTTGTAAACGAAGTGATTAAGAGCGATGGTGAGATCATTCTCTTCATCGACGAGATACATACCCTGGTTGGTGCAGGTGGGGGCGAAGGTGCCATGGATGCTGCAAACATTCTGAAACCTGCCTTGGCCCGTGGCGAACTGCGCGCCATTGGTGCTACTACCTTAAACGAATACCAAAAATATATTGAAAAAGATAAGGCTTTAGAGCGTCGTTTTCAGCGGGTATTGGTAGATGAACCAGATGCAGCCGATGCCATTTCTATTCTGCGCGGATTAAAAGAACGCTACGAAGCTCACCACAAAGTACGTATCAAAGATGAGGCTATTATTGCTTCAGTAGAGATGTCGCAACGTTACATTGCCGACCGCTTTTTACCGGATAAAGCCATCGACTTGATGGATGAGGCCGCTTCTAAACTGCGTTTAGAAATGAACTCCGTACCAGAAGCGGTTGACGAACTGGAACGCCGCATTATGCAGCTGGAAATTGAGCGCGAAGCTATAAAACGCGAAAACGATGATCATAAAGTAAAATCTTTAAGTGAAGAAATAGCTAACCTATCGGCCGAGCGCGATTCGTTACGTGCCAAATGGCAGAGTGAGAAGGATTTGGTAGATGGTATCAACCTGAAAATTGAAGCCATTGAAGCTTACAAACTGGAAGCCGAACAGGCAGAACGTGCCGGTGATTACGGCAAAGTAGCCGAACTGCGCTACGGCCGTATCCGTGAGGCCCAGGACGAAGTGGAGAAACTGAAGGCTGCCCTGAAAGAAAACCAAACCGATAGCCGCATGCTGAAAGAAGAGGTTACTGCTGATGATATTGCCGGTGTGGTATCCCGTTGGACAGGTGTTCCGGTATCTAAAATGATCCAGAGCGAGCGTGAAAAGCTGTTAAACCTTGAAGAAGAGCTGCATAAGCGTGTAGCTGGTCAGGAAGAGGCTATCGAAGCCATCAGTGATGCCATACGCCGTAGTCGTGCCGGGTTGCAGGATAAACGCCGCCCAATAGGTTCGTTCATCTTTTTGGGTACTACCGGTGTGGGTAAAACTGAGTTAGCCAAAGCATTAGCTGAGTTTTTGTTTAACGATGAGCAAAGCATGGTGCGTATTGATATGTCGGAGTACCAGGAACGTCATGCCGTAAGCCGCCTGATTGGTGCCCCTCCGGGCTATGTAGGTTATGATGAAGGTGGTCAGTTAACTGAGGCCGTACGTCGTAAACCTTATAGCGTAATTCTGCTCGACGAGATTGAGAAAGCGCATCCGGATGTGTTCAATATCTTATTGCAAGTTTTGGATGATGGCCGATTGACTGACAACAAAGGTCGGGTGGTGAACTTTAAAAATACCATCGTAATTATGACTTCTAATATCGGTTCGCACATTATTCAGGAGAATTTCCAGAATTATGACGATGGGGATAAAGAGGAAGTAATGGCTAAAACCAAAAACCAATTGTTTGAGTTGTTGCAAAAAACTATTCGTCCGGAGTTTTTAAACCGTATTGATGAAATTATCATGTTTACTCCGCTTGGCCGCGATGAGATAGGCGAAATTGTAAAACTTCAGTTCCGTGGTTTGCAGGAGACTTTGAGCGAAATGGGAATACACATGGAAGCTACCGACGAAGCGCTCGACTGGCTAGCCCAATTGGGTTACGATCCGCAATATGGTGCTCGTCCGCTTAAACGGGTAATTCAGAAAAAAATTCTGAACGAGCTTTCGAAACAGATACTGGCAGGTAAGGTAGACAAAGACAGCAAAATTAAGCTGGATACTTTCGATAACCAATTCGTGTTCCTGAACGAGTAAATTTTTGTCCTCCATTCACGGAGTCTATATATATCCACGGGGAAGTTATCTACAGATAGCTTCCCCGTTTTTTATGTTCGTAGAGGCTTTGGAGAATTAAAGAACGTCGGTTAAGATTGTTAACATTATTTGGACTATTTCCAAATAATGTTAAATTTGCCTCAGAATGAATGGGGTTAAAGTGGCTGCCGAAGCAGCAGAAGTGTTTAGCACACGCAAAGGAACAGTTTATCAAAGCGACCGGGAACTTTGCTGGTATATTGATTTTGCCGATAAATTGGTGCGATTCGATTACAGAGGATTATTAAAATTAAAGCAATCCATCTATCGCCTGGATATTGAATTACTATTGTTAGATAGCAGCCGTTCGCCCGAGATTGAGATGGTTTTTATTTGTGCCTGCAACCACTGCTACTTTTTAAACCTGTCGCAAATTATTGCTTTAAAAGAGTTGTTGGAAGGAACATTCGCTATGTTCGAACTCAACCAGATTATACATGACCGCCTACATAGGTTAGCCATATAAGAAAAAGAAATACATAAAAAAGCCGGTGTCTGATTTACAGATACCGGCTTTCTTATTTAAACGAAATCCGTAATTATTCTTTGGCTGTTTCGCTGTCGTATTTAATTTTATTAACGTGCTTGTCAATTTCCCAACGGCCGGTACCTTCTTCGCCAATCACTTCAAACAGTTCCAGCGCACGGCGGGCTTTGTATTCTTCTTCGCGTTGTTCTTTCATAAACCAGTTCAAAAATTCGAAAGTTACAAAGTCCTGCTCTTTTAAGCAGTTGGCTGCAATATTTTTGAACGATTGGGTGATGGCAACTTCTTGTTCTAAAGCATCTTCAAATACTTCGCGGAAAGTTGTATACTCTTGCTTAATGTTATTTACGTCAGGCGATACCGCAGTACCACCCATATCCAATACATATTTAAACAGTTTTAACTGGTGTACACGCTCTTCTTCCGACTGTTTAAAAAAGTAATCAGACGAATAGTCAAACCCGTTCTGGTTACACCATGATGCCATAGCCAGGTACATGGCCGATGAATGAGCTTCTTTTTTTATTTGTTGATTTAAAAGCGTTTCTATATCTGCCGATAGCAAACACTTTATGCGCATAATGTCCTTCATGTTATTTTTGTATTACCGTTACGTGATACGGTACAATAATAATGCAAGAAAATTGTATTAGTTGTAATAAGTGTTTATATAAAACTAATCTAATTAACAATACGGTTCTGTAAATCAGTTTGTTATTGCACGTAATATGCCGATGAGAAAATTTATACGAAACAATGAGCCAGCCATCAAAATTTTTAACGCTCGAATATTTGAAGTCAGGTAACAAGGCACAGCAAGAAGTGTTCCGGCTACTCACCCAAAGCCAGTTGATGCATGTTTTGTCAGCATATCATCCCGTGTTAGCAGGCACGGTACCTTTAGATATAAATATCGAAGGCAGCGATTTGGATATCATTTGCCAGTTTGATGAAAAGTGGCAGTTTAAGGAATTAATGATTAACGAATTTTCAAATCATCCAAAATTTGAAATTTCAGAACTGTTGATGCACGGCAAAGAAACTATTATCGCTAATTTTTATATTGAAAATTGGGAAATTGAGGTGTTTGGTCAGGCTGTACCTGTATTAAAACAAGCCGCTTATAGACATTTACTTGCAGAATACAACTTATTACGACAACACGGCGACTGGCTCAAGGAAGAAGTGATAAAGTTGAAAAAAGGTGGTTATAAAACCGAACCTGCTTTTGCCAAAGCACTCAATTTGCCCGGCGACCCTTACCAAGCCTTGTTTGCCTTTGAAAACGAATAATGCAGGGTGCCTTGCGCACCCTGCATACCTAAACAAACAAATATAGGAGCATTAAATGCAGGTTAGTTTAACAACCCGTCTAAGGTGATTGCAGTGTAATACAGGCCGCCGATGGTAGGGCCGCCGGCATACTGTATGTAAGCTTTATTAAATATGTCAGTTCCGCCTACTTTTATAGTGGCTTTCAATTTTGGCACGCGATAGGTGGCCTGCACATCAAACACATGGAAGCCCGGTACGTAGCCGTTTACTAAAGGGCTTTCCCATAAAAAGCGTTCCTGCCATTTCCAAACCACATTAAAGCCCACGTTCTTCACAATTTCGCGGTTGCCGAACGATACGTTGGTGGTAAACCGCGGCGTGTTGAACCCGGTTGCAAAAATATCGGCCTGGGTATTTGATTTAATTTTATTAAAGCTGACATTGCCAGACACGGTATACTTTTTATAAAAATTATAAGTAAGGCCAACTGCCGAACCATAGTTGCGATATTTGTTTTTAGCGTTGGTATACACCCGATATCTGTCCTGACTGTTTCGGTTAGCATCCAACATAGCTATTACAGCTGCATCAGTACCCACAGTTTGTCCGCGCGGCACATCCACCTGTACCTGGCCTAAAAAGCCATCGTAGGTATTGGTATAAGCATCAATATCAAAGGTTAGCTTATCGTTTAGAAAAATGCTTTTATAGCCAAATTCCAACGAATTGATTTTTTCAGGACGCGCAGCCTGCAGGTCTGCCTTTTCGAGTAGGTTGCGGTTGGCCAAGGCTGCAGCATTGCGGTCGGTGCCATTAGCAACGGCTGCGTTTACTGCTGCGTTGAAATTAACACCGGATGCACGAGTGTAGCTGTTTTCCAAATAGCCCAATCCTTCATCAATCCGCGGCAAGCTGCCTACCCGTTTCACCCGGCCATTGTTAACGTACGACAGCGCCTCAAACAAGCCCGGAAAACGGTAACCTAATTGATAGGTAAAACGGAAATTGTTATTACGGTTAGGCGAGTAAACACCTGCTATTCGTGGTGTGTATTTAGGGCTGAACTCGGGGTTGTAATCGTATCGGAGCGAGCCAAATATCTTTAGCTTTTCTTCAAAAAAGGTTTTTGTACCTTGTACAAAGCCACCAAACTTTTTGTAATAAATGTTATTACCAAAGCTGCCGTCTGGCAGTGGCTTACCACGGTCGGCAATAGGGCGCGAAAAGTCTACAAAGTTGTTTCCATCAGGTATCACCTCATAAACACGGGCATCCGCTCCAACCAGCACATCAATTATCTTGGTATATTTAGATAAGTCCCATTGGCCCTCGGCGTGGTACATACGGCTTTTTTGCACTAATGCTGCACCACCTGAAGCAGGCGCATCTGGGATGGCGCTCGATTTAATGTCCCAGTTGTTGATGCTGCGTATCAGCGCCTTTTGATCTTCAAAAGCTTGCGTGCCCGGCACTACCCGGCTGGCGTCAGCCTGCTGACGTGCATATTGTGTAGCAGCGGCTAAATTCCCCGAGGTAAGAGACCCACCGTTAGCAGCTGCATAGGCATTAAGCGCACTTTTGTATTTATTGCCCCATGTGGTACCATCGCCACCAGTCGAAAGATCCAGGTTGTCGGCCAGCGGTTTTACGTTATAGGAATCGCCCGAATTTTCAAGTGAAACATAAGTGCGTATAGTGAAATTGCTGCCCTTAAGTTCGAGTTTGTGGTTTTGTACCACTACATTATCCAACTGTATTTTATTACCACGCTGAAAAACACCATCCAATGTACCCACTCGGTAAGCATAGGCCAGTTCGGCATGGTCGTTTACACGGTAGTGAAGTGCAGCATCAAACTTTAGGTTGTTCACGTTCGGGTTAACCAAGTCTCGTTCGTAATAACCGGTACGGGCTACATTTAAAGTTTGGTTAGCCTTACCATCAATAGTTAAGCCGCTTACCGAAACCGTGTTGCTACCCGCCAGTACATCATCGCCGTATTTGTTCCAGGCATCGTAAGCTACGTTGTTAACGCCGTTTAGGGCCGGGAAGTTGGGATTAGCAGATTTTAAATTGTTAGGATTTTGATCGATGCGTGTATCGGCCAGCCAGTCAGTTCCTCTAAAATAACTGAAGTTTACTTTAAAGGCCCATTTATTATTAAACGCCTTGGCATAGCGCAATGCAGTTTCGGTTAAGGCACTCGTGCTGCGACTGGTATTATTACCTACATGGTTTACACCGGTACGCTGGTAAACGCTTAAGCCCTGGTAGTTAAACGGACTTTTGGTTAATAGGTTGGACAGCCCGTTAATAGCATTCATGCCGTAAATAGCTGATGCTGCACCCGGAGTAATCTCGACACTGGCAATGTCCAGTTCAGTAGGGCCAATGGCATTTCCCAAGGGTACACCTAAAGTTGCGGCTTGCATATCAACATCATCTACCAGCTGCATAAAGCGGTAATTGCTCGGGATGTTAAAACCGCGGGTGTTAGGTATTTTAAACGTTAAGCTGGAGGTGGTCATTTGTACGCCTTTCACGTTCTCGAGTGCATCATAAAACGATGGGGCGGGCGATTCTTTAATAGCACGAATATCCAGTTTTTCAATAGCCACCGGCGATTTTAAGATGCTTTCGGGCACACGGGATGCGGTAACCACCACTTCGCGGCCTAATAGGGTTTGAGTATTAAGTTCGATGTTTAATTTAGAATTGGCATTGGCGACCACAAATTCTTGCGGTTGAAAGCCTACATAACTAAACACCAAAGTAAACGGAAACTTTAAACGGGTTTTAAGTGAAAAATTACCCTGCCCGTTAGTTGTAGTGCCGGCAACGGCACCTTTAACCGATACTGTAGCGCCGGTGATAGGCTGTTTGGTACCTGCATCTATGACTTGGCCTGATACCAGGATCAGGCTGTTTTCTTGAGCAAATACGGTTGCCGTGACTAATAAAAAAGATAGCGTTATGATATGCCGAAGCCTTAGCTGGTAAAGGCTTTTAATAAAAGTTGACATGAAGGTTTAATGAAATGAATGTGATTTGTTGATTAATGCTGGTTTATGAGTTAACGGCAGCAACAACAGCAGGCTAAGGAGTAAAATTGAACCATAGTGTTTAAATAAAATATAATATCTATAGGTTTAGTAGGCAAATATATTATTTTTCATTATATCTTGCTCATTATGTATAGGTTTTAATAAAATAATTATTTATAAAATAATTGAAGTTTACATTGATGGCATAAGCTTGGAGACGGAAAGCGCACAAACAAAAAAAGCAGGCACGGGCCTGCTTTTACAAAAGAATATCTTGTAGCTGATTAATCTGCGGATGCTCGTAACATCAGGGCACCTACGGTTACGTTAGTCCGGCTATCAATAATGATGGCACATCCATTAGCCTTGTTTTCCTGGTAAACATCAAAAGCTAACGGCTCTGCAGTTTTCAGGATGATGCGGCCGATGTCATTCAGTTTAAAATCTTCTTCATACACCTTGTCAAGCGTATTAATGTTAAACTTATATAATACCTCTTGTATGCGGCAGCGGGTAACTTTGCTGTTGTGTTGTATCAGATAGGTTAACGAGGTATCTAACGCGCGGGTATCCATCCAGCATAAGTCGGCCTCAATCAGTTGTGATACCTCAGGGTGAGCATTGCTGCTTACCAGTATATCACCGCGACTAATATCAATATTATCTTGCAAGTGCACCGTTACCGACTGACCGGCCACGGCCTCGTTATATACTTTATCCAACAGTTCAATCTTGGTAATGGTTGAGCTAAATCCTGATGGTAAAACAGTAACCCGGTCATTCACCTTAAATGTGCCACTGCTTACGCGCCCGGCGTAACCGCGATAATCGTGCAATTCTTCGGTTTGAGGGCGTACCACCCATTGTACGGGCAAACGGGCATGTGAGGCTTTGTCATCTACCGGAATTTCAACCGTTTCTAAATGATCAAGCAGGCTCTTACCGGTATACCAGGCCATGTTTGCCGAGCTATTAACAATGTTATCGCCTTTTAATGCGCTTACCGGTATGTAGGTAATATTCTTTAAGTTGAGTTTGGCAGCCAATGCCTGGTATTGCTCAACAATCTGGTTAAAGGTAGCTTGGTCATAATCTACCATATCCATTTTATTAATGCATACGACAACCTGTGGCAAAGCCAAAAGGGACACCAAAAATGAATGCCGATTGGTTTGTTCGACCACGCCGCGGCGGGCATCAATCAGGATGATAGCCAGATTGGAGTTTGACGCCCCGGTAACCATATTACGGGTGTATTGTATATGGCCGGGAGCATCGGCAATAATAAACTTACGCTTATCGGTTTGAAAGTATTTGTAAGCAACATCGATGGTAATACCCTGCTCGCGTTCGGCTTTAAGGCCGTCGGTCAGGATGGCTAAATCGATGGTGCCGTCGTCGTTTTTACGGTTAGAGCGGTGCAGTGCTTCCAGTTGGTCGGCCAGAATAGCGTCGGTATCATATAGTAAACGACCAATCAGCGTGCTTTTGCCATCATCAACGCTACCGGCTGTTATAAATTTGAGTATCTCCATTGTTGTAGTTATTGATTTAGGATGATTTTAGTTGAGTTTTATCAAAAACCTCTAAAAATATCCTCCCTTTTTGCGCTCTTCCATGGCGGCTTCCGACACCTTATCGTCCATACGGGCACCGCGTTCGCTTATTTTAGAAGCGCTGATCTCGTTTATAATATCGTCAATCAGATAAGCATCCGATTCTACCGCAGCAGTACAGGTCATGTCGCCTACGGTACGGAAACGCACATTACGACGGGTAATCACGTCTTCCTCATCCATATTCAGGTACTCGGCAGCAGCCATGAGTTGTCCGTTGCGGGTAATACAGTCGCGCTCATGTGCGAAGTAAATAGAAGGCAGGGCAATGTTTTCGCGACGAATGTAGTTCCATACATCCAGCTCGGTCCAGTTACTAATCGGGAATACCCTTACGTTTTCGCCTTTATGTATTTTGCCGTTGTAGATGTTCCATAACTCGGGGCGCTGACGCTTAGGATCCCACTGGCCAAACTCATCGCGTACAGAAAAGATACGTTCTTTGGCGCGGGCTTTTTCTTCATCGCGGCGGGCTCCACCAATACAGGCATCAAACTGATG
>CAJYJH010000072.1 GCA_913775265.1 uncultured Mucilaginibacter sp.
TCATGTAACCTGCTCGCCCTGAGAGAAGGCGTTGTATTAGGTTACGACCGCAATGATAAAACGGTCGAAGCGTTTAAACAGTCGGGGTTTACCGTAGTTAAAGTGGCCGATTTGTTACAGCAGTTTGAAAATGGCGGACTGGATCCTCACACGATGAAAGATACGTTGATACTTATGCCATCGTCTGAGTTATCGCGTGCACGGGGCGGTTTTCATTGTATGAGTTTACCATTGGTACGGGACAACATCAGTTAGGCAAATCGTCAATTTAACGTCCATAAGTTCTTAAACCTATTAGCAGGTTTGAGAATTATTCAACCATAACCTATTTAAATATGAGTCAGACTACCTCCAAAATATTAATGATCAGGCCAGCCAGTTTTGGCTTCAACGATCAAACGGCCGAAAGCAATGCTTTTCAGCAAAGCCAGGCCGTTGTACCCGAAGCTGCGCAAAACGCACTGAAAGAATTTGATGCTTTTGTTAATTTATTAAAAAGCAAAGGTGTTGACGTCAAAGTTATTAACGACACTATCGAGCCTCACAAGCCTGACGCCATATTTCCTAACAATTGGGTATCCTTCCACGATAACGGTGATGTATTGCTTTACCCCATGCAGGCCGAAAACCGCCGTTTGGAACGCCGCGAAGACATTGTACGCAAACTGGAAGACCAATTTACGGTAAAACACATCATCGATTTAAGCCGATTTGAAATCGAGAATAAATTTTTGGAAGGCACCGGCAGCATGGTGCTGGACCGGGAGAACCGCATAGCTTATGCTTGCTTGTCACCACGTACAGATAAGGAAGTACTGGACACCTTTTGCAAGCATTTAAACTATACCCCTATTACCTTTACAGCGACCGATGCCAACCAACAAGTCATTTACCACACTAACGTGATGATGTGTGTGGGTAAACAATTCGGCGTAATTTGTTTAGACAGCATCAAAGACGAAAACGAGAAACAATCCGTAATTAAGGCGCTGACTGATGCCGGAAAAGAAATTGTTGATATTACGCTGGATCAAATGAACCGTTTTGCAGGTAACATGCTTGAGGTACAGGGATCTGATGGTCAAAGTTTACTGGTGATGTCAAAAAGTGCGCATCAATCATTGACAGCTTCGCAGATTGACCAATTGCAGCAATATACAGAAATTGTATCAGCTGATTTGACTACCATTGAAACCCTGGGCGGCGGTAGTGCCCGTTGTATGCTGGCCGAAATTCATCTGCCCGCTGGGAAATGATAAAAAACAAAGCGGTGCCTATCACAGGTACAGGCACCGCTCCATAATCTTACGGCGTTATTAATACGCCAAAGCACTAACCACATCTTTGCTTTCGAGCATGGTATGGCCCATTAAAAACTCATCTACCTTACGAGCAGCTTCGCGACCTTCAGAAATGGCCCAAACTACCAAGGACTGACCACGACGCATATCGCCGCAGGCAAACACTTTGCTTACATTGGTACGGTAAGCACCCTCAGCAGCTTTTACGTTTTTGCGTTCATCCAGTTCAACACCGGCTTGCTCAATCATGCCGGTATGTTGCGGGTGTAAAAAGCCCATGGCTAAAAACACTGCCTGGCAAGGCAATTCGCGTTCCGAGCCTTCAACTTCTGTAAACTTCATCGGGCGGCCCATTACGTCAGTCTCCCAGCTTACATCGGTTACTTTTAAGGCACGCAGGTTGCCGTTTTCATCTCCTAAAAATTCTTTGGTATTTACACCCCAATGGCGTTCGCAACCTTCTTCGTGCGATGAGGTTACTTTTAACAACATTGGGTAGCTTGGCCATGGCATGCTGCCAGTGCGTTGCTGCGGTGGCTGCATCATTACCTCAAACTGACGGATAGATTTAGCACCCTGACGGTTCGATGTACCCACACAGTCAGAACCGGTATCACCACCACCAATCACCACAACATCTTTGTCGGTAACTAAAATATCTTCGGCATCAAAGCTGGTGTTGCTCACACGCTTGTTTTGTTGCTTTAAAAAGTCCATGGCAAAGTGGATACCTTTCAACTCGCGGCCCGGTACAGGCAGGTTACGCGGAATGGTTGACCCGCCTGCTAATACCACGGCATCATGTGTACGTGTTAATTCGTCCAGGCTAACGTCTTTACCTATTTCGGTGTTGCATTTAAATACTACACCGTCCTCTTCCATCACTTTAACACGACGGTCAATCACCCATTTTTCTAATTTGAAATCAGGGATACCGTAACGCAATAAACCACCCGGGCGATCATCACGCTCAAATACCGTAACGTTATGGCCGGCTTTGCTCAGTTGCGCAGCAGCAGCTAAGCCCGCTGGGCCCGACCCAACTACGGCCACCTTTTTACCAGTTTTGATAAAAGGCGCAACCGGTTTTACTAAGTTCTTAGCGTAAGCAATTTCGATGATATGCTTCTCAATTTCCTCGATAGCTACGGCTGGTTTGTTAATACCCAACACGCAGGCTGACTCACACGGAGCCGGACAAATACGGCCGGTAAATTCTGGGAAGTTATTGGTCGTGGATAAAATTTCATACGCTTCTTCCCAGCTTTTGCGGTAAACGGCATCATTAAATTCCGGAATAACGTTGCCCAGCGGACAACCCGAGTGACAGAACGGGATACCGCAGTTCATACAACGTGCTGATTGCTGGTTCAGCTTTTCGTCGCTGTACATGCCAACAAACTCATTATAGGTTTTTACCCTTTCCTGAGGGGCTGTTTTAGCCGGCAGCTCCCGGTTATATTCTTGAAATCCTGTAGGTTTTCCCATTTTCTTAATTAGCTGATGTTTGATACTCTTGCTCCTGTAATACTCTCTTGTACTCGCGAGGGAATACTTTTACAAAATGCGTTGCCGCTACTTGCCAGTTGACCAGTAAGTGCTGAGCCAGCTTACTATTAGTTAAATGCACGTGTTTCTTGAGCAGGGCAATAATCTGCTCTTCATCCTGCTGGCTTAGCGGGTCGAGGTCAACCATCTCGGTGTTGCAGTTGGCAGCAAAGCTGTTATCTGGATTATAGATCCAGGCCAAACCACCGCTCATACCGGCGGCAAAGTTGCGACCTGTTTTACCTAATATCAGCGCACGGCCACCGGTCATGTACTCACAGCCATGATCGCCCACGCCTTCAACTACTACGGTAGCACCCGAGTTACGTACGGCAAAACGTTCGCCGGCCATACCGCGTACAAACAACTCGCCCGAGGTAGCACCATAGATGGCAACGTTACCAATGATAATGTTATCTTCCGGCACGTAACCCGCATCAGCTTTTGGATAGATCGCCAGTTGTGCACCCGATAAGCCTTTACCTACGTAATCGTTCGCTTCACCTTCCAATTCAAAGGCAATACCTTTAGCAGCAAAAGCACCAAAGCTTTGTCCGGCCGAACCGGTAAACTTGAAGTTGATGGTATTTTCAGGTAAACCAGCTGAACCGTATTTTTTAGAAATTTCGTTCGAAAGTAAGGTACCTACGGTACGATCCGTATTTTTCAGGTCGAAAGAGGCAAACACCGGTGTTTTATCTTCCAGCGCAGGTTGTGCAGCTTCGAGCAGTTTCCAGTCAATGATGTTTTCCATCCCGTGATCCTGCGCCTGGCTATTATACAAAGTATTGCCTTTGGCATTGGTAACCGGATGTAAAATGCCTGACAGGTCAACTTTCTTAGCTTTCCAGCTTTGGATGTTATCTTTAACACGCAAGAACTGTACGCGCCCAACCATTTCATTGATAGTACGGAAGCCTAACTCGGCCATAATCTCGCGCATATCTTCGGCCAGGAAGCGGAACAGGTTAACCACATGCTCTGGCTTACCGCTAAACAAACGGCGCAGATCAGGGTCTTGCGTGGCCACACCTACCGGGCAGGTATTTAAGTGACATTTACGCATCATAATACAACCGCTGGCTACCAGAGCTGCTGTTGCAACACCCCACTCCTCGGCACCTAACAAGGCAGCAATCACCAAGTCGCGACCGGTTTTCATCTGTCCGTCGGCTTGCAGCACCACGCGGGTACGCAGTTTGCTGCGCACCAAAGTCTGGTGAGCTTCGGCCAAACCTAACTCCCATGGTAACCCTGCGTGTTTAATTGAGCTGATTGGCGATGCACCGGTACCACCATCGTAACCGGCCACTAATATCACATCGGCGTGTGCTTTTGCCACACCGGCAGCAATAGTACCCACACCTGCTTTTGATACCAACTTCACGTTGATTCGCGCGGCACGGTTGGCATTCTTTAAATCGAAGATCAGCTGCGCCAAATCTTCAATGGAGTAAATATCATGGTGCGGCGGCGGAGAAATTAAACCTACACCAGGCGTTGAGTGACGGGTTTTGGCAATCCAGGCATCCACTTTATGGCCCGGAAGCTGTCCACCTTCGCCTGGTTTAGCACCTTGAGCCATTTTAATCTGTAACTCATCGGCATTCGTCAGGTAATTAGAGGTCACGCCAAAACGAGCCGAAGCAATCTGTTTAATGGCCGAACGCATTGAGTCGCCGTTAGCCATACGCTCGTAACGCATTTCGTCTTCACCACCCTCGCCGGTGTTGCTTTTGCCGCCGATGCGGTTCATGGCAATAGCCAGTGTGCTGTGAGCCTCGTGCGAGATAGAACCGAACGACATAGCACCGGTAGCAAAACGCTTCATGATGCTTTCGATGGGCTCAACCTCATCAATAGAGATTGCTTCGCGGTGATGCGTAAAGTCTAATAATCCACGGATGGTATAATGCTTTTCGGTTTGCTCGTTTACCAAACGAGCATATGTTTTGTATACGTCGAAGTTATTGGTGCTGGTGGCATGCTGCAGCAAGTGTACCGTTTGCGGATTAAACAAGTGAGCTTCGCCGCGGCGTTTCCACTGGTAAATGCCACCTTCGGGTAATAGCTTCACTTCGCTCTTCGAAGTAGTAAAGCCAAATTTATGTTTGCTTAATGCTTCACGGGCAATTTCGTCCAGCCCTAAACCGCCTATACGGGTTACGGCGCCGGCAAAATAGCGGTCAACCACTTCTTTGTTCAAACCTAATATTTCAAACTGCTGCGAACCATGATAAGACTGCAAAGTAGAGATACCCATTTTAGAGAATATCTTTAACAAACCATCATTAACCGATTTTACATAGTTTTTAGATAGCGTTTTAATATCCGAATCACTTACAATACCACCGTTATTCTTAAGCGTCTCGATAGTTGACAATGCCAGGTAAGGGTTGATAGCTGTAGCACCAAAAGCCAGTAAACAAGCAAAATGATGCACTTCCCAAACATCACCAGCTTCAACCACTAAACCTACCGCACCACGACGGCCTTTTTTAACCAGGTAATGGTGTACTGCAGAAACTGCTAATAATGAAGGGATAGCGGCGTGTTCAGAATCGATCGCGCGGTCGGAAAGGATTAAAACTTCGAAACCGTCATCAACAGCGTCTTCAGCATAACGGCACAGGCGCTCAATACCTTTCTGTAACGAGCCTGGCTGACCATCAGCTTTAAAATAAGTTTGCAGCGTTTTGGCGTGGAACAAGCCGGTATCAATACTACGCAATTTTTCCAACTGGTGGTTACGCAGTATTGGGTGCTTTAACGTAACGCAATGGCAATGCATTTTATCTTCATCAAGTAAATTACCATTGTTACCAATAAAGGTGGCCAAGCTCATTACCAAACGCTCACGGATCGGGTCGATAGGTGGATTTGTTACCTGCGCAAAAAACTGCTTAAAGTAGCTTGATAAATGCTGAGGCTTATCAGACAAGATGGCCAGCGGCACATCTGTACCCATCGAACCTACAGGTTCTTTGGCGTCAATGGCCATCGGCTTAATAATACCGTCCACATCCTCACGGGTGTAACCAAATACCTGCTGGTATTTAAACACAGACTCTGGGGAAAGGCTCGAGAAGGTTACCCTTGGCTCAGGCAAATCTTCCAGCCTGATTTTATAATTCTCCAGCCAACGGCCATACGGCTGCTTTTCTGCCAGCTCTTTCTTAATTTCTTCGTCGGTGATGATCTTGTTGTTTACGGTATCAATCAGCAACATTTTGCCTGGCTGTAAGCGGCCTTTGCTTAATACGGTAGACTCATCAATATTTAAAACACCTGTTTCTGAAGCGGCAATAACTCGACCATCGGTAGTTACCGTGTAACGCAGCGGGCGCAGACCATTACGGTCTAACAGCGCACCTACCAGTTTACCATCGGTAAAACAGATAGCAGCCGGACCATCCCATGGTTGCATAATGGTAGCATGGTACTCGTAGAACGCCTTTTTAAGCGGATCCATTTGCTCATTACCATCCCAGGCTTCAGGGATCAGCATCATCATTACATGCGGTAAAGAACGGCCTGAATGCTGCAATATTTCGATAATGTTATCCAGACAAGCTGAGTCAGACTGGTTATTGTCAATTACCGGCAGCAACATTTCCATCTCTTCGCGGCTAAAATATGCCGAAGCCAATGATTTAACACTTGAGAAGAACCAGTTGAGGTTACCTGTCAAAGTATTGATCTCACCGTTATGGGCAATAAGCCTGAAAGGCTGTGCGAGTTTCCACGATGGGAAGGTATTAGTAGAGAATCGCGAGTGAATCATAGCAAAGCCTGATGCTACACGCGGATCGGTCAGATCAGTAAAATACTGACGCAACTGATAAGTGGTTACCTGACCTTTATAAATGATGGTTTGGCATGAGAACGAAGTGAAGTAGAAAAATTCACCCGCACCGGCAACCGTTTCATTTACGGTTTTATTAATATAACGACGCAACACGTATAGTCTGCGTTCAAAATCTTCAACATTGGTAATAGATGATGGCCTCAGCACAAATACCTGCTCCACATCCGGTTCGGCACTGCGTGCAGTTTCGCCAATAACCGATGAGTTTACCGGCAGCTTACGGAAACCTAAAAGCGGAATACCAAGCTTTTCAACAGCAGCAGTAATAATATTGCGGCAAGCTTTCTTCAGGGTCGAATCTTTCGGAAAGAAAATCATACCTACACCATACTCGCCGGGTTGTGGCAGGCTCACTTCGATGTCTGAGCATTCCTCCATCAAAAACTCATGCGGCAATTGTATCAGTATACCCGCGCCGTCACCCGATTCAGGGTCACAACCGCAGGCGCCTCTATGCTCCATATTCTCGAGCATACTCAGGGCATCGTGCACTATCTTGTTAGATTTTGCACCGTTAATATTAGCTATAAAACCTGTTCCGCAGGAGTCATGTTCAAACTCAGACCTGTAAAGGCCTTGCTGGTCACAATCTATTTGATCCATGTTAATATTTTATTAATAAATTAGGGCTAATTACGAATTTACAGTTTTTGCGATTTTTACCAAACAAAAATTGCTTTTTTACGAATATGCCAAATTTTATAGGCTCAACATATTACCTATTTAATAAAAATGCAACAAAAAGCAACTTCAACTGTATTTCGAACCCCATTTTACTTATAATCTATCTAAATAAGAACACTGGATTGCATTACCTTTGCCAACATACATGACAATCACTACAAAAAACAAGGCCGTTTTTTTAGACCGCGACGGCGTATTAAATAAAGAGCTTGGTGACTACGTTTGCCGCCTGGAAGATTTTAAGGTATTGGAGCACAATTTTGAGGCTTTAAAAGAATTACAGCAACGTGGCTACCTACTTATAGTAGCTACTAACCAGGGCGGCCTGGCCAAAGGCTGGTACACCGAAGAACAACTGGCTGATATGCACCAGCACTTACGCGATGTTTACGCAGAGCATGGTGTTAGTTTTACCGACATGTATTATTGTCCGCACCATCCACTGTTTACCGGCGATTGCGATTGCCGCAAGCCAAAACCGGGTATGCTATTAAAAGGTATAGAGCAACACAATATTGACCCGGCACAATCTTATTTTATTGGTGACCGCGAGCGAGACGTGGAAGCCGGCGAATCGGCAGGTGTTACCGGTATCCTGATTAACAGCGATCAGCCTATCAGCGATGTATTGCATCTTATTAAATAAAAACAAGATTGCCCAGCCAAGAGTATAGAATTAAGAGACCCAGAAACAGGCTCACGATATTTTTACATACAAAACTTCAATCTTAATTCTATATTCTTGATTCTATGTTCTTTTTATCTATATATTTGCCGCAGCTCATCAAACTGTTAGCTATAAAATGAACGGTATAACATTACATCATTTGCATATGCACCATCGCCCCTGCGGCGATAATGATTAATGTATGTTTCTACGTGAAATAACGACCTCCGTTTTTATTTATAGTTTAATACCTCCCATTTGTGAAAACACTTAAAATAGCCATCCAGAAATCCGGACGGCTCAATGAAAAATCTGTAGAGCTGCTAAAAAATTGCGGCCTTAATTTCGAAAATTATAAAAGCTCGCTGATATCGCCGGTATCCAATTTCCCGCTCGAGATTTTATTTCTGCGTGATGATGATATCCCCGAATATGTTCAGGATGGTATTGCCGACCTGGGTATCGTAGGCGAAAACGTTATACAAGAAACTGAAGTACAGGTAAGCTACCTGCAAAAATTAGGTTTCGGCAAATGCTCGCTTAAAATTGCGGTTCCTAATAACGCCGAGATAAACGATGTGACTGACCTTAATGGCAAATCTATTGCTACTACTTACCCGGTTATCCTCAAAAAACACTTACAACAATTAGGCATCACTGCCGATATCCGTACCATTTCAGGTTCTGTTGAAATTTCGCCGGGCTTAGGTTTGGCCGATGCTATATGTGACCTGGTATCTACCGGTGGAACTTTGAAAAGCAACGGACTGAAACCTTTTGCTGATGTAATGTCGTCAGAAGCTGTGCTGATTGGCCGGGCAGGTTCTGAAAATGAGGATTTGATTCAGGAGTTAATCCAGCGCGTACAATCCGTATTAAGGGCTAAAGAAACCAAATACGTAGTATTGAATGTGGAGCGCAACAATTTAGAAAAAGTGCTTGGTTTGCTGCCGGGTGTTAAGAGCCCATCGGTGGTGCCATTGGCCGAATCTGAATGGGTAGCGGTACATACCGTAATTCCTGAACGCGATTTCTGGAGCCGCATCAGTCAGCTTAAACAGGCAGGCGCGCAAGGCATCGTTGTAATGCCTATTGAAAAAATTATATTGTAAACCATGTGCCTGCCATTATTAATTAAATGACAGCAGGCCCATTAAAGCTATAAATTATGCTTACCGTTTATAATTATGCACACCTCAACGCAACCGAACTCGAAAAACTGGTGCAACGCAACGTTGACCCGGCCAACGAGATCCGTACGGTAGTAGAAACTATTATTGCCGATGTGCAGCAACAAGGCGACCGCGCATTATTTGATTATGCCCGCCGTTTTGATAAAGTAACCATTGATAAGCTTTACTTAGATAAACAAGAGCTGGCCGAAATTGCAGAAGCTTTGCAGCCCGAGCAAAAAAAGGCGCTTGAGGTAGCTTATCAAAATATCTATAAATTCCACCAGTCGCAGCTTAGGGCCGAAGATAAGGTAGAGACCATGCCCGGCGTAACCTGCTGGCGCGAATTACGCCCTATCGAAAAAGCCGGTTTGTACATTCCCGGCGGCACAGCTGTTTTACCAAGCACCTTTTTAATGCTTGGCATCCCGGCGCGTATTGCCGGCTGCCGCGAGATTGTGGTATGCTCGCCTCCGCAAAAAAACGGCAAGGTTAACGCCTTTATTGCTTACGTGGCTCAACTATTAAATATCGAACGTATCTATTTAGTAGGCGGCGCACAAGCTATTGCGGCTATGGCATATGGCACCGAGAGCATTAGCAAGGTGGATAAGATTTTTGGTCCGGGCAACCAATTTGTCACCAAAGCAAAAACCATCATACAATCTACCACTATTACGGCTATTGATATGCCTGCCGGTCCGTCCGAAGTTTTGGTTATTGCTGATGAAACCGCTCACCCTGCCTACATCGCAGCCGACTTACTGGCACAGGCCGAACATGGTGCCGACAGCCAAAGTGTTTTAGTAGCTACATCTGCAGATATTGTGCAGGCCACGATTGCTGAACTGGAAAAACAATTACCTGTTCTTCCGCGTGCCGAAATTGCAGCTAAAGCCATTGCTAACTCTTACGCTGTTGTGGTAAGTGATTTGAATGAAGGTATCCGTTTTAGCAACCAATACGCACCAGAGCATTTAATACTGGCTACCGAAAACTGGCAGCAAATTACGGCTGATATTATCAATGCAGGATCGGTATTTTTAGGCAATCAAACGCCCGAAAGCGTTGGCGATTACGCATCAGGCACTAATCATACCCTGCCTACCAGTGCTTACGCCAAAGCTTATTCGGGTGTATCGGTTGATTCGTTTGTGAAAAAGATTACGTTTCAGCATCTTACACCGCAAGGCCTGCAAAACATAGGCCCTCACGTAGAGATTTTAGCTGATTTGGAAGGTCTGCATGCGCATCGAAATGCGGTGAGTGTAAGAACAAACGACCAGTCTGCCTGAAAATAATTCATCAGGCGTAATCAGTCCACGTATTAACCCATGCCGAGGAAATTTTTAATCCGAAGCAAGAAAAGATCCTTTTACTGATGTTTGATATTAATACCATTCTCAGAGAAAATATAAAAAACCTGAAGCCTTACTCGTCCGCACGGGATGAGTTTCAAGGCGAAGCCAGCGTATATTTGGATGCTAACGAAAACGCATTCGGTTCGCCACTTGAGCAAAATTACAATCGTTACCCCGACCCGCTGCAATACTCTGTTAAAAAGCGTTTGAGCGAAATTAAAGGTGTACCACCCCGCAATATATTTTTAGGCAACGGCAGCGATGAAGCCATCGACATCCTGTTCCGCAGCTTTTGTAATCCGGGAGCAGACAATGTGATCCTGGTACCGCCAACGTATGGTATGTACGAGGTATCTGCCAACATTAATGATGTCGAAACCCGTAAGGTTAACCTTACTGATGAGTATCAGCTTAACCTCGATGGCATTGCCGAAGCCATTGACAAAAACACCAAGCTTATTTTTATCTGTTCGCCCAACAACCCTACCGGCAACTCTATTAACCGCGAGGATATCGAAACTCTGCTAACCAACTTTAAAGGCTTGGTGGTAGTAGACGAGGCTTACATCAATTTCAGCCGTCAAAAAACATTCATTCAGGAACTAACTGAATACGCCAATCTGGTGGTGTTGCAAACACTATCTAAAGCCTGGGGCCTGGCTGCCTTACGTGTAGGTATGGCCTTTGCCAGCGAAGAAATCATAGAGGTAATGAATAAGGTGAAACCACCTTACAACATCAACGAAGCTTCGCAGCAACTGGCACTACAAGCTTTACAAAACGTAGAGCAGGTAAACCAATGGATCAAAGACACCCTAACCGAGCGTGACCAGTTAGTGCTTAATCTGAAAGCTTTTGATTTTGTGCTGGATATTTATCCGTCGGATGCTAACTTTATTTTAGTAAAAACTACGGATGCCAAAGGTATTTACAACTATTTGGTGAGCCATGGCATCATTGTGCGCGACCGGTCTAAAGTGGAACTTTGTGAGGGAGCCCTGCGCTTTACCATAGGCACGCCGGAAGAAAATAAAACACTGTTAAACACGCTAAAAGAATATAAAGCATGAGCTCAGCCAAAAAAGTTTTGTTCATCGACCGCGATGGCACCCTCATCAATGAAGTTGCCGATGAGCAGATCGATTCATTTAACAAGCTTACGTTTTATCCGGGCGCGTTAACTTATTTACCCCGCATCGCCCGCGAGCTTGATTACGAACTGGTAATGGTGACAAACCAGGATGGCTTAGGTACAACCGTACATCCCGACGAAAACTTTTTTCCGGTACATGACCTCATCATGAAAACCTTTGCCAACGAAGGTGTGAATTTTGCCGCTACCTACATTGACCGCACCTTTGCAGCCGATAACGCACCTACCCGTAAACCAGGTACCGGTATGTTGACTGCATACTTTGACGCCGAGCAGTATGATCTGGCTAACTCATTTGTAATTGGCGACCGTTTGAACGATGTCCTTTTAGCTAAAAACCTCAATGCTAAAGCCATTTGGTTAAATGACGGCTTGGGCATGGGTGCAAAAGAGTTTACTGCTGACGAAATTTCAGCTATTAACGCTACGGTAGCTATCAAAACCACCGACTGGCAAAAAATTTACGAGTACCTTAAAGTAGGCAAACGAGTGGTTGAACACCGCCGTACCACTAAGGAAACTGATATTTTCATCAAAATTGACCTCGATGGTACCGGTGATGCCAAAGTAAGTACTGGTCTCCATTTCTTCGACCACATGCTGGACCAGATTGCCCGCCACGGCAGCATTGATTTAGAGGTAACCGCCAAAGGCGATTTACATATTGATGAACACCATACCATTGAAGACACCGGCATTGCTTTAGGCGAAACTATGGCTGTAGCCTTAGGCAACAAGCGTGGCATTGAACGTTATGGATTTTGCCTGCCGATGGACGACTGCCTGGCGCAAGCTGCAATAGACTTTGGCGGCCGTAACTGGCTGATGTGGGAAGCCGACTTTAAACGCGAAAAGGTGGGCGATATGCCGACCGAAATGTTTTACCATTTCTTTAAATCGTTTACTGATGCTGCTAAATGCAATCTTAACATAAAGGCCGAAGGTTACAACGAACACCATAAAATAGAGGCTATATTTAAAGCATTTGCCAAAGCCATCAAAATGGCGGTAAAGCGCGACGTCAATAATATGGTATTGCCGAGCACGAAAGGGGTATTGTAACTACAGCCCTACAGCCCCCCAGCCCCCTAAAGGGGGAGTACGTGAAATTAGATATAGATGGCGTTTACTTATTGATGCTACAAATTCATCAATTTTGGCACGGCAGTAACTACAATAAATATCAAATGGAAATCACAGAAAAACCGGATAACGCAATACAAAGTTCACCTTCCCCTTCAGGCCCGGGTAGCATTGGTATTGTACGGTATGGTGCAGGCAATATATTTTCGCTTACTTCGGCGCTCGACCGGTTAGGAATTGGTTATGGCATGATTCATACCGAAGATGACCTGCAGCATTATGATCGTTATATTATTCCGGGTGTTGGCCATGCCGGTGCGGCCATGCACAAATTGCAGCAAACAGGTCTAATACCCGCCATCAAAGCATTACAAAAACCGACTTTGGGTATCTGCGTGGGTATGCAATTAATGACCGCTTATTCGGAAGAGGGTGATGCTGATCTCCTGAGCATATTTCCGAATAAGACTTTGCGCTTTGCCGATAGCGAACACTACAAGGTACCGCACACTGGCTGGAACCGTGTTTACCAGGAAAAGGAAAACCCGCTGTTTGCCGATATACCTGATGGTACCCATTTTTATTACGTACACTCGTATTACATAGAGTATAATAATTTATATACTTTAGCTTCAACAAATTACAGCCTTAAATATTCGGCCTCCATCTGGCACAACAATTTTTATGGCGTGCAATTTCACCCCGAAAAATCGGGCGTGCATGGTGAAACTTTATTAAAAAACTTTTCAAAATTATAGGGCATGTATATTATTCCTGCGGTTGATATTCTGGATAAAAAAGTAGTGCGCTTACGCGAAGGTGATTACCAGCAGGTAACGCAATACGAAGTAAGTCTGGAAGAAATGATTGAACGTTATAAGTCGATCGGCACTGAGCTTATTCATATCATTGACCTTAACGGTGCTAAAGGCGATTTCAGCAACCAGCAATATCTGTTTGACATCATCAAAAAAACAGATATGAAAATACAATACGGTGGTGGTATCCGCAGCATCGACAAAGTAAAAGAACTTACTGATGCAGGCGTAGCCCGAGTAATTGTAGGTACGCAGGCCATTACCAACCCTTCTTTTTTAGACGAGTTGAGCAAAACCATGTGCGGGCCAACGAAATGCTCTGACAGTATTGTAGTGGCTATTGATGTGCTTGATGAGGTCATTAAATACTCAGGCTGGATGGAAAGCTCTCCTATTAAATTGATTGACTACATTGATCGTTGTTTACACTTAGGTTTCTATCGCTTTTTATGTACGGACATTAACAAAGACGGAAAATTAGGCGGTGCAGGTGTTGAGTTGTACAAAAAGTTGTTAAACCACTCCCCTTTCATTAAGCTGATCGCCTCTGGCGGCGTAAGTTCGATGAAAGACATTGAATCATTGAATAAAATCAAAGTAGAAAGCTGCGTGGTTGGCAAAGCTATTTACGAAAATCGTATTACTATCGAGGATGTAAAGCACTGGAATTTGAAGTCGTTGACGTCGATTTAATTCCAGGTCTATATCTTACATTAATAACTAAATATATCTTTGGATCAAATAAAGCAGCATATAAGATCGGGCCTCGCCAAACGCATCATCCCCTGCCTGGACGTAAAAGACGGGCGTACAGTGAAGGGCGTAAACTTTGTTGATTTGCGCGATGCCGGTGATCCGGTGGAGTTGGCCTGGAATTATTCGCAACAAGGTGCCGACGAACTGGTATTTCTGGATATAACCGCCACTCACGAAAAACGTAAAACCACCGTTGATTTGGTGAAGGCTGTAGCCCGCCAGATTAATATACCTTTTACCATTGGTGGCGGCATCAATGAAATTGCTGATGCTGATGCTTTGCTGAACGCGGGTGCCGATAAAATATCCATCAACTCTGCAGCGGTGCGTAATCCCGCTTTGATTGATGAATTGGCCAAGGCATTTGGTGTACAGTTTGTAATTGTGGCAGTTGATACCCGCCACGTAGGTAACACCAATATTGTGCATTTAAATGGCGGTCGCATCCCTACCGAAAAGGAAACTTTGAGTTGGATTTTGGAAGCCGAAAGCCGTGGAGCAGGCGAAATTTTGCTAACCTCGATGGATCATGACGGTACTAAGGCAGGTTTTGACAACACCTTTTTAAAAGTGGTGAACGATGCGGTTCATATTCCAGTCATAGCATCGGGCGGTGCAGGTAACAAACAGCATTTTGTCGATGTGTTTGAACAAACCAATGTAGATGCTGCATTAGCGGCATCAGTATTCCATTACGGCGAAATATTAATTCCGGATTTAAAAAGCATTTTACGCGAACGCCAGATCGAAGTACGTTAATTTGTATAGCTCAGGCCGAATACAAATAACATAATTATCCAGTAAGCTTTGCCTCTGTCTGGATCATAAATTTGAAATTACAATGCAAATAGATTTTAGCAAATCACCGGACGGCTTGGTTCCTGTGGTGATTCAAGATAACCAAACCCTTGAAGTATTGATGCTGGGTTATATGAACCAGGAAGCTTACGACAAGACCGTTGTGGACAAAGTTGTTACCTTTTATTCAAGATCGAAAAACCGCTTGTGGACTAAAGGCGAAACCAGCAATAACTTTTTGCATGTGGTAAGCATTCACATAGACTGCGATAACGATACCATTTTGATTAAGTCGCGACCGGATGGTCCAACATGCCACACCGGTGCGCGTAGCTGTTTTGAGACAAATTATAACCAAAACTTTATCCTGGAGCTGGAAAACGTTATTGCCGACCGGTATCAAAACCCGGTAGAAGGATCATACGTCAACAAACTTCGCAACAAAGGACTAAACAAAATAGCCCAAAAGGTAGGTGAAGAAGGTGTAGAAACTGTGATTGCCGCATTGGCCGAAACCGAAACCGACCTGATCAACGAAGCATCCGACCTGGTTTTCCATTTACTGGTATTATTGCGCGAGAAAGGCTTGAGCTTAGAAACTATCGCTAAGAATCTCGAACAGAGGCATGCCCCCAGCCAAGCCCCCCAGCCCCCTAAAGGGGGAGCTGAATAAACGGGCGGCACAAAAGATATCTGAAAAATCATAGTATTCACGCAACCCAACTCCCCCTTTAGGGGGTCGGGGGAGCACTATCTAAATCCCCCTTTAGGGGGCCAGGGGGCATGAAAGTAGAAAAAGCATTTGAATTAACCGGTCACGGTAACCCAATATTTGCACTGGAGCTATCGCAAAAGCCTGGCATTTTGTTTAGTGCCGGTAATGATAAGGGACTGGTGGAGTGGAGCTTGCCCCAGCAAGCTTTCATCAAAGTGATGTTCCCGGTGGCGGCATCAGTTTATGCCATACATTGCCCTGAAGGTTACCCTCTGATGTTTGCCGGAATGCGGAACGGGCAGGTGCTGGTATTTGATTTCATCCAGCAAAAAATTGTGGCTACGTTACGTCAGCACGTAAAGCCGATATTCGATATTAAATCAGTAAAGCAGAAGAACGAACTATTGGTAGCGTCGGAAGATGGTGTTGTAAGTGTTTGGAGTTTAAATTCTCTCGATTTATTGCATACCATTCACGTTTCTGCCGATACAGTAAGAGCCATCAGCCTATCACCTGATAATAACCAGGCTGCCTTTGCCTGCCGGGATAACACTATACGAATTTATCAACTTAGTGATTACACTCACCTCTATACGCTGACAGACCATAACATGGCGGTATTTGCACTGCAATATTCGCCGGATGGTAAACACCTGCTTACCGGCGGACGCGATGCACAAATTAAAGTTTGGGATGCCAAACAAGGCAACTTGATACAAAGCATTCCGGCGCACATGTTTGCGGTTAATCATATTTTGTTCCATCCATCACAGCCCTACTTTGCATCGGCCAGTATGGATAAGAGCATCAAGATTTGGGGAGCAGATGATTTTAAATTGTACAAAATCATTAGTCGCGAAAAGGGACTTCCCGGGCATATGCTGTCTGTAAACAAATTAGCCTGGAACGGCGACCAGTTACTATCTACAGGCGATGACAAACGCATCATTGCCTGGAATGTAGATTTTTCTTAAAAGCCATCGGAGAAATTAAAGAATCCGCTTGATGATGCGCAGCTTGTGCGTATGCTTACGGAACTCTTGTGAGTAAATACCCTGATCGTCAATAGTATCTATTTTTACCCGGCCCGAGGCATGAATAATCTGCTCATTGTTCAGCATGATACCTACATGCACAATGCGGCCTTCATTATTATCAAAAAAAGCTAAATCACCAGCTTTGGCACTCTGTAAAAAGTCGACAACCATACCCTGCTCTACCTGCTGACTGGCATCGCGTTTCAGATTGATCCCGTGCTGCTTAAATACCGTTTGCACAAAGCCAGAGCAATCAATACCAAAATGCGTGCGACCGCCCCATAAGTATGGCGAGTTAAGATAACTGTTTGCTGTAAGCATAAAATCGGCGCTGACCTTATTCAAATCGCTAACCGTAAATACATCACCATTGATATTGCAATTGCCATTGTCAAAAAAAGGCAGGGTACAACCGGCCGGCAAATACATTGTACTGCTATCTTTTTGTTTGGTAACCACAGTAACCGCTTGCATGGTTAACATTGGTACATCCTGTTGCAGCTTTTGGTAGTCCTCAACATTCAGCGCGGTAAACTGCACACGGCTTATCCAGCCTTCGTAATCATCAAACGAAGTAATGATCTTCACCCACTTTTCCTGCAACTCAACTACGGCATAAGTTTCGCCGAATAACAATTGCGATACCATCTCGGCGCGCTCAGTGCCTTCGGCCCGTACCGGGATGATAGCGATTTTACAGATACCGTATTCCATGTTACTAAGTTATAAACAACTTACGTTATACAAAAAAAGGGATACCATCGGCATCCCTCATTATATTTTAAACATTCAGGCTATTAACCTTCCATATGCAGCCATTGTTTTTTAGCCAACAGTTCTTCTTCTGTCTCGCGTACGTTTTCGTCGTCTACGCAACAATCAACCGGGCAAACTGCAGCACACTGAGGCTCATCGTGGAAACCCACGCACTCGGTACACTTATCCGGAACGATGTAGTAAATATCGTCAGAAATAGCAGCCTGTGTCTCGTCGGCATTTAAGGTATTACCATCACCAAAATCGATAACACCTTTTAATTCAGTGCCATCCGAAAAACGCCATGCAGCGCCGGCATCATAAATTGCATTATTTGGGCATTCCGGCTCACATGCTCCGCAGTTAATACATTCGTCTGTGATTACAATTGCCATATATCTTTATCTCTAATATCTTATTATTCTGTTTACCTTTGCCTACTGCAAAAAGGCTTGCAAATATAACAAAAAAATCTGTTGTGGGTTTCCACTTCCGTACAGTATATATGTCAATTTTCAACAAATCATATTTAATCCAAATATTAACCGAGTTGGGTCGCAGGTTATCTCAGCCTGATGCTCAACTACAGCAATTGGCCGCTACCGAGCAACATTTAAACCCCTGGTTTACACCGCAAAATGTGGAGCAAGCCATTCAGGCCATTGCTTCATCACTTAACGAGGCGCATTTAGAGCAATGGCTCTTGGCTTACAATTTGATTGAGCATGAGGCCAAAAAGGTAGGCCTTATCCTTGCCGGTAACATCCCTTTGGTTGGTTTTCATGATGTATTGTGCGTGTTAGTTAGTGGTAACATCGCTCAAATTAAAACCTCAACGCAGGATGCACGCTTAATCAGGTATG
>CAJYJH010000073.1 GCA_913775265.1 uncultured Mucilaginibacter sp.
TTTTTCAGCACGTTGGCCGATGCTTCGCCGGGTAGGTTGATGCGATCGCCTTTGCTGATTTTGGCAATCTGCAGTAATACATCTTTATCCAGGTATTTGGTACCGGCAACGCTAACACCGCCAATAATGTAATCTTTAGGATTAAGGTAGCTCAAGCTATCGGCCGGGATTGACTTTTGCAGCCTGTTGCTGTTGCTGATCTGCGCAAACGTCGCCGTGCTTATTATGGAAAAAAGAATAGCAAAAAAGAATTTATTCATCCGAATATTTTGTGCCGCTAAAGTAATTTAAACGTTTGTTAAAATTTGTTAAAAGAAAATTTAGTTATACCTGTTCGCTGGTTTTACCAAAGCGGCGCTCGCGCTTTTGGTAGTCTAAAACGGCCTCAAACAGGTCCTCGCGTCTGAAATCGGGCCAAAGCTTCGGAGTAAAGTAAAGCTCTGCGTAGGCAATTTGCCATAACAGGTAGTTGCTGATGCGGTATTCTCCGCTGGTTCTGATCAGTAACTCCGGATCGGGCAAATCATGGGTGTATAAGTTTTGTGCAAACACCTCTTCGGTTATATCTTCAGGATTTAATTTTCCGTCTTTTACCAATTGTGCAATGTTTTTTGCGGACTGCGTTAGTTCGCGGCGTGAGCTATAACTGATTGCCAGTGTCATCACAATACCAGTGTTGCCACTCGTTTTTTCCATCGAACTGGTCAGCTCTCTTAAACATCTCGGCGGGAGCATGTCCAGATCGCCGATAGCACTCAGCTTAACGTTATTTTTCATCATCTGGGCAATCTCTTTACTTAGCGCGCTTACCAGCAACTCCATAATAGCGGTAACTTCGAGTTTGGGACGATTCCAGTTCTCGGACGAGAAAGTATACAACGTTATATACTTCACACCAATATCGTCAGCAGCCTCGACTACCTCGCGCACAGATTTAACACCATTATGGTGACCAAATACCCGGAGTTTTCCGAAACCTTTGGCCCAACGGCCGTTACCGTCCATAATAACGGCTATATGTTGCGGAACTCTCGATAAATCTATCTGATCCTGATACCCCATAATTATTGTAATTGCGATTGCTTAGCTTACCGGTTCGTTAGCATGCCCTAATTTATTGCATGAGCATTGCAGCCGGTGCCAGTGTGTTCTTAATTAATTTCCTTGCTAAATAATGAGTTATGAGCAAAGGACATACCTTGCCAAATCTCAATTTTTCAGGGTACAAAGGTAAAACTATACTTTGATTTTTTTATTATGCTTAAACAAAAAGAATGTAGCGTTGTAGAAGCCGCCTCAGCAAACCGGCACTCACAAAAAAGGCAGCCCCTCGTGCGAAAGGCTGCCCTGTTATAAACGTTCGGGATGTTATTAATAAATAGCTTTTTCTTTTAATAGTTCAACGTCCTGGCCGCTTATGTTAACAATAGCATACCTATCATTATTGGTGATGTTTAATTCATCTATGGCATCAACCAGGTTAGCGTAAATCGAGTGGTCACTTGGTTTTACCAGTACAATCATATCTTTTCCAGTATTGGCCAGAATGTTATTTCGGGTTTTAAATAACACTTCGCGTAAACCCGTTTTAGTAAAATCTACAACGGCCGGCGTTGCCTTACCGGCAAGCCCATAGTACCACATTACCTTGTTGTTGCTACCCAAACACAACGTTACAGTACGCTTGTCGCTTACCGGATCCGGAGCTTCGTCTGCAACCGGCATGGCTAAAGGCATTGCTTTAGATTTTGATAAGGTGGTGGTAAGCATAAAAAAGGTGACTAACAGAAAGGCAAGGTCCACCATAGCGGTTAAGTCTACCCTGATGTTTTTGGGCTGACGTACTTTTTTGCCATCATTTTTTGCGGGGGATGCATTTAGCTCTGCCATAATTTTAGTTATTAGATTATTAGATTATTAGATTATTAGATTATTAGGTTAAACAAGCACACAGAATTAAAGTTTTAAATATAATAATAAAAACAAATAAAATTCTGCTAATATTATTTTTATAAAATTAAATTTTAATATTTTTCAACTGAGACTGTATTTGAGTTGTGTTTTAGCCAGTCTATCTTTAGGACAGGGAAAAAGCTTAGAAACAGAAAAAAATAGAAGTTCGGCTACCCTATCGGTAATAGCACTTTGAGTTAAGGATGGTGTATGTGATACCGATGGAGTATACCATATAAGTATCAAAATTGCGCAAATCTCCGCGTTGTGTACCGGGGCGGCCAATTTTATTGACTGAGCGGTCTGATAAGTCGTAAGCGGTCTGGCTGTTAAATACTGACCTGGGTGCGTAGTAGCCGCTTACATCGTCAAGGTAATCGGTCATGGCTGTGCGATAGCCGATATCGAACGTTAAGCCCACGCTACGCCAAAAGTTATATTTAATACCGGCACCTATGGGTATAGACAAAACGGTGCTTTTATAAGGCTTGGCCTGACCTTCAGTCATCAGCGGCGCCAAGTCGTAAGTATCGCCTCTGTATATCGCTTGCGGCTTGTAATTTACGGCAGCAATACCACCATATATAAAAGGCGTAAATCTATGTATGCCATCGCCCGGCAGGTACTCAAAAAAGTTAAACTCGCCTACCAGCGATAGTTCATTAAGTGGCGTAAAAAAACTGAGATTGCGGTCGCGCTGCTGCTTATATTTTGAGGTGCTGTCGGCGCCTTCAATCTGAGCCCTGATATAGCTGGCTTTGAGCGACAGGTAACCATTAAAGTTGTACTTTAAGGATAAACCTGCAGCAATACCACTTACCTGGAAAATATTGCGTTGATTAAGATCGCCCTGGTATCCCGACGCACCCAGTTGGGCACCAACCTCCCACTGCTGGGCATTAAGCCGCATGGCACTCACCAGCAAGAGCATAAAAAGGCATACGGCTATACGGGGCATGCCACAAATTTAATAATTACGGGCATCCAAACCCCATAATAATTTATTCCGGAGGGTGGTTAAATAACTTTCGTTATTGAGGCGAATGAGGTTTAACTGGAACCCGGCCTTCCGGATGTCAAACTTGATATTGGTATCAATTACGGCCGTTCGCGAATCACAAGAAATTAAGTAATTGGCACTGCGAGTTTCTACCTCAAAAGTAAGCGTACAAGTGTCGGGCAATACAATGGGTCTTACGTTAAGGTTGTGCGGCGAAACTGGTGTAACCACAATGGTATCGGTTTGCGGATAAATAATAGGCCCGCCACAGCTCAGCGAATATGCTGTAGAACCGGTTGCGGTTGAAATGATAATACCATCGCCCCAATAGGTATTTAAAAATTCCCCGTCAAGATAGGCATGCATGGTAATCATGGCCGAGTCGTCGCGCTTATGGATCGTGATATCGTTGAGCGCAAAGTTGTTTTCCCCAAAAATTTCTGCTTCAGAGCAAATGCAGATCAATTCGCGGGCCTCGGTGGTAAACTGTTGGGTGAGCACCGCATGCATAGCTGCAGCGATATCATTTTTGTTAACGCTGGCCAAAAAGCCTAACCTGCCAAAATTAATACCGATTACGGGAATGCCACTGTCGCGGATGAGGGTTACCATATCCAGTAAGGTACCATCGCCCCCAAGTGTGATTACGAGGTCGATCAACCCGGCCAGAGGCTGACCTTTTTCTAATACACAACAGCTTTGGGTATTAATACGTCCTTCTAAAATGTTTTTGAGCTGGTAATGAACGTATATCTTAGCCTCGTGCTGTGCCAAAGCATCAAACACCTGCTGTATATAAGGTAAAACGGTATCGTTAAACTGCCTGCCGTATACTAATATATTCATGCTTTACATGTTGAGATAATTCATGAACGATTCGAAACGGTTCAATGAATCATCATCTCCATCATTATGATTAAAAGTTGCCTTTACATCGTACCCGTAACGTAAAAAGGCAGCGTTGATAGAAGATATGTCGGGTTTATTTAACTTCAAGGTTACTTCCAGCCGGGTTGATTCGGGAAAGGTTCTGACATAAGAACTCAGTATTTGTGCGTTGTCAGACTCTACAATCTGCGCCATTTGCGACATGGCGTTATTATTACTGCTTACCTCTAAAACAATAATGCCACCAGGTTGCGCTATGGCAGTAATCTCGGCAAAATAGGTATTCATGGCAGCTGTACTGATTACACCCGAATAATTTTTAACTGCATCGAGTACAGGCACAAGGGTGAGCTGCCCCTCGTAAAACAAACGCACCACATCATACACATGCTGATCTTCGAAAACGAAACTGTTTACGTGCAGCTGCGGTATTGATGATATGGGCAACCTATGGTCAGGCTCGGTAATATCGGCCTCGGCCAATAAACCGAGAAACACATGATCGTTTACAACAGGCAGGTGCCGTACACGAAATTCAACCATACGATCAAGCGCAAGCTGTATGGTGTCGGTAATGGTTACCGGTAGTATGTTGTCGGCAGCTAACTCTATTGCAAGCATATGTTATACCTTTTGTTTAAGATGTTCTAAATACTCCCGTAAATAAACATTGAACTGTGCTGGCTGCTCCATCATCGGGGCGTGGCCACAATGGTCAATCCAATACAATTTTGAGTCGGGCAGCAACTGATTAAACTCAACTGCTACCTCCGGAGGTGTTATTTTATCGTTACGTCCCCATATCAAACCAACCGGCATGGTGATTTTGTGCAACTCTTTAGCCATATTATGCCTGATGGCCGATTTTGCCATGGCCAGCAGGCGCACAACTTTTGAGCGGTCGTTAATCAGGATAAATACTTCATCAACCAAATCTTTGGTAGCCGTAGCCGGATCGTAAAACGTGTATTCTACTTTCTCTTTTACAAACTCATAATTCTCGCGCCTTGGGAACGAACCGCCAAAGGCGTTTTCATACAAACCCGAACTGCCGGTTAAAATCAGCGATTTCAATTTTTC
This sequence comes from uncultured Mucilaginibacter sp., assembly GCA_913775265.1. Lineage (GTDB taxonomy): Bacteria > Bacteroidota > Bacteroidia > Sphingobacteriales > Sphingobacteriaceae > Mucilaginibacter. Next base: position 4,922 of record CAJYJH010000073.1, read on the forward strand.
GGGATGGTTAACCGCATAAACTAAACCCACATGCCCGCCTAAAGAGTTACCAACCAGTGTGATGTTCTCCAAGTTTTTATGCTTGATAAACCGGTGAACCTCTTTGGAAAGGGTTTTTACACCAGTGGTAATTAACGGCAGATCAAAAATGGGTAGTATGGGTAAAATAACCCGGTATTCATCCTTAAATTCGTCAATTACAGCTTCCCAGTTGCTTAAAGACCCCATCAGCCCGTGCAGTAATAACAGCACCTCCCCCTGGCCTTCATCAATATATATAAATCCTTTTTCTTCCTTAAGCACGTATTTCATGTCGGGATGCAATAATCTTAAATATATTCAATTTCAGTGCGTTAAAAGCAACCTACAACAGCAGCATGCACGGCAATAAAATTAGTTTTTTGTATCAGAGTTTTAACAATTAAACAAATTATTTAGGCAAGCAATTGTTTTACCACCTCCGATATAGTTTTGCCGTCGGCTTTACCGGCCAGTTCTTTATTAGCGGTACCCATCACCTTACCCATGTCTTTTACTGAGGTAGCACCCACACGGCTGATCACATCTTTAATAAAAGCTTCAATCTCGGCTTTGTCCATTTGCTTAGGCAAATAAACTTCAATCACCTCCATTTCTTCTTTCTCTATCTGGTATAAGTCGGGGCGGTTTTGAGCCTGGTAAATATCTGCTGATTCTTTGCGTTGTTTCACTAACTTTTGAAGTACCTTAATTTCGGTTTCCTCATTAATTTCTTCGGCGGCACCCTTTTCGGTTTTAGCCAGCAATAAAGCTGATTTTATAGCACGCAAACCACGCAGCTTAGCTTCCTGCTTTGCCAGCATGGCTTGTTTAATGTCCTGATTTATTTCATCGGTTAATGACATTGTATGTTGGTTGATTAGTTGAGTGGTTAAGTTGTTGATTAGTTAGGCGGTTCATGGTTCATGGTTCATGGTTCATGGTTCATGGTTCATAAATTGAATTGGTTTTCAAGCTTATTGTTCTGTTTACTTCAATTTTCAACCGATGAACTATTGAACAAATGAAATAATAACTAACCTATCAACTATTCAACCAATAAACCTATCAACCAATACCCCTACTTCCTATGAATCAACGTTCCGGTGGCTTGTGCGGTTGGCATCAGCACCAGGTCGTTGATGTTAACATGGGCCGGGCGCGAGGCTACATACCAAATGGTTTCGGCAACGTCGGCAGCGCTGAGCGGTGTAAAGCCTTCGTACACTTTCTTTGCACGGTCTTTATCACCTTTAAAACGCACCTCCGAAAACTCGGTTTCTACCGCTCCCGGATGCACCGCAGTTACTTTGATACCGTGAGGCAGCAAGTCAATCCGCATGCCTTGATTTAAGGCATCAACCGCTGCTTTAGTAGCACAATATACATTACCATTGGCGTATACGTCTTTACCGGCAATGGATCCTAAATTAATGATGTGGCCATAACCATTATCAATCATCCAGTTAGAAACTATTTTGCTTACATAAAGCAAACCTTTAATATTAGTATCAACCATCGTGTCCCAATCCTCGTAGCTGCCTTTTTGTATAGGCTCTAATCCCTGGCTCAGGCCGGCATTGTTTACCAGTACATCTACCTTTTTCATTTCGTCGGGCAGGGTATCCAGATGATGTATTACCTGCTCTTTTACGCGTATGTCAAAAGCAGCTACCGCAATGCGCACATTGTAATCGTTATTTAAACGCTGGGCCAGTTGGTCGAGCCGGTCCTGACGGCGGCCTGTTAAAATCAGATCGTACCCTTCGCGGGCAAAAAGGTGAGCACAAGCCTCGCCTATCCCGGCAGTGGCCCCTGTTATTAATGCAATTTTAGCCATAGTTGATTAACTAACACCGGCGAAATTATGTTTTTTATTAAATAAAGATGTGCGCGGATTGCTCTAAGAGCCGTATTAGTTTAGCTGCAAACGTATAAATGACTGTAATATAACATTTTGATCATATAGTTCTTTCTCACTTTTTTTAATGGCTATGATCACTTAATATGATTCTCTTAATTCTAAAACAGAATCAAACCGGCTACTCAAAGTGCAGACTAAACATAATTTGATGCAGAAACAACTTATCAATTGGCGATGATAACGGGTTTGTGCCCTGCACCAAAAGATTACCCATCGAATTGGCTATTTTTAATTCGGGCGACATTTTAAAATACTGGAAGTAGATATCGCAGCCTATACCGGCCTCATAAGACGCAAAGTTGCGGGTATTTAATATTTTACGCTGCAAAAAGTCCTGGTTAAGGTCTTCTTTCTGCTTACTGATGGCCATGGAGTATTTAACGCCGCCTACTAAGTAGGCCCTGACATTACCTATTTTATCCGATTTAATTTTGAGCAGCAGCGGCACATCCACCGTAGTGGCCTGTACTTGCCGCACAGTATTATCGGCTGGATTGTTAAAGGTATAATTCAATTCGCGATCGGCAAAAACTAAAGCAGGCGTTAATCTTGCCTCTAAATGTTCCGTTAGGCTATACCGGCTTATGAAACCCACGGCAAAGCCCGGCGTACGCCTCGAGGCTATGGAAGTGATGCCGCTGCTGATATAAGCATCCGTTTCAGGGTTAATTAAGGGATTTTGCCAGTAGGGCTGCCTGATGACCTTATAATATTGCTGAATAGCCTGAAAAGAAAAGCCAAAACTGATTTTGTTCTGGTCGGCACCGCCGCCCCAACCTTGCGCACTGCCCTGGCTTATTGCGGCCAACACCAGCACAAATCCTAACAGAATGACTTTTTTGAACTGCATTTATTTTACGCCTGTGTAGATAGAACAAATGCCGAAAGCCAACGGACGATTTTTGGTTTGCTTGTACCCTACCTTGTTCATCAGTGCCACAAAATCTTTCCCATCCGGAAAGGCTACTACCGACTCGGGTAAATAAGAATAAGCACGGGCATCCTTAGAAAAAAGCTTGCCAATACCCGGCGTAATGTAATGAAAGTAAAAGTTGTACAGCTGTTTAACCGGGAATACGCGCGGCTTAGAAAACTCCAATACCACTACCTTACCGCCCGGCTTTAACACCCGTAGCATATCAGCCAAACCGGTTTCGAGGTTTTCGAAGTTACGCACGCCATAAGCTACCGTAATGGCCTCAAACTCGTTATCAGTAAACGGCAGTTTTTCGGAGTCGCCTAAACGAACTTCAAACTTGTTGCTCAGGTTACGTTTATTGATTTTTTGCTTAGCTACCTCAAGCATCCCAGCCGATATATCTACCCCTACAATTTTTTCGGGTTTGAGGATAGACAGCGCCTCGAAGGCAAAATCGCCGGTGCCGGTAGCCACGTCTAATATGCGTTTAGGCTTCAGGGCCTTTAATTCGTTGATAGCAATTTTACGCCAGATGATATCAATACCCAAAGACATGAAGTGATTTAGAAAATCGTATGTTTTGGATATGTTGTTAAACATATCGGCCACCTGTTCTTTTTTGGCAACCTGCGTATTTTGATAGGGCGTTACAGACTTACTCATCGGGCCGTAAAGATAGCGAATATTAATTATTGGAACTTGAATATTGCTTACCCAACAGCAATGACTGGTTTAAAGTTTGACGCATCTTTCACATACCCATAACCACACTCTGTAAAATGACAATGCCGCCCGAGCAAACTGTAAACCAGTCGCTCAGGCGGGCATCATCAATCAACAAACACAAGCTATTTAATTTCCTGACCTTCTTTTAACTCATCGCCGGCGTTTAATACAATTTTATCACCGGCTTTTAGATTACCGAAAACCTCGGTCGAGCTGTCATTCACGATCCCTTCCTTAATATCAGCATACACGGCTTTGCCGTCTTTTACTTTAACTACATATAAACGTTCGGTTGAGCGTACAATAGCATTATTAGGTACCAACAAAGATTTGGCACCAAAGGCTAATGGCACTTTTACTTCGCCGTACATACCGGGCTTTAAGCGCTGATCTTTATTTGGCACGTCAATCTCTATAGCTTCTGACCGTTGCGAGCTCAAGGCATTGGATGACCGGCTGATGTACGCTTTGTTTGACTGACCCGGCAAGGCGTTAAACACAAACGATACCGGCTGCTTCAGATCTACTTTTTCTACATAGTTTTCGGGGATCATGACTTCCAGGCGCAGTTTACGGGTATCTTGCAATACCAGCATGGGCTGGTCGGTTGATTTACCCGGCCCCACCAGCGCCCCGGCCGACACGTTACGCTGCACAATCATGCCATCAAACGGAGCCCGGATGTTTAAGTACGCCTGCACATCTTTAATAGATGCCGCGTTCGATCGCTCGGACAAGGCCACGGCTTCGTCAGCTTTCATTTTAGACAGGGCATTATCTAAATCCAGCGGAGATACAGCACCTTCTTCTTTCGATGCT
>CAJYJH010000074.1 GCA_913775265.1 uncultured Mucilaginibacter sp.
TTATAAGGCTGCAAGCCTGACGACGACGGCGCAAGGCGGGTGGCCTCTAAAATATAGTCCAGTTTTTCCTGTGGTATTTTAGCGCCATTCATTTTTTTGGTTGCATAGCGCCATTGTAGATCTTCGAGTAAACTCATGGTATTTGTTTTTTGCCAAAAGTAATGCTTAACGATGTTATTTTGTAACTTGGTGACAAAAAGTAACAGTAACCTAACAATCACCCAAGTGACAAAAAGGTAACCAACAACAGTATGAAATCACTTTCAGCAGATCTGCCACCTTTTTCGGAATGCCAGAAAAGGATACGCGCGATTGACGATACCATGTATATTTTGAGCGGTAAATGGAAGGTGCCTATCTTGGCCCGGTTGTGTTATCAGCCTATGCGCTATTCGGCTCTGCTTAAGGATATTGATGGTATTTCCGGAAAAGTACTGAGCAGAGAATTAAAGGAATTGGAAATTAACGAACTCATCGTACGGGAGGTATCCAAAAGTAGTCCGCCAACCGTAACTTACTACATTTCAGATTATGGACATACGCTTGGCCCGTTAACAGAAAGTATTGCAGCCTGGGGATTGCAGCATCGGGAGAGAATTATAAAAACAGGAAAGGCAAAACCGACTATATCTGAATAGTTAAAAAAGCTTGGACAACCTACATTTCAACTTAGTTAAAGTTATTTAATTTAGAATCGAATTTTAATTTTTGGTTGAGCATATTAAACCCGAGATACGCCATGTTAATATTTAGAAAGTGATTTTTTAATATGCAGTACTTTAACGATATGTAAAATAAAGCATCGTTAAAAGCTCTTCTAATAAAAACTTTACAATTTCATAACATTTTATAGTTGCTGCCGTAATAGGACGAAAATTTAAACTATAAATTCATTTATGAAATTAACTTTACGTATTAAGTCGTATGCAATGATCTGTGCGGTGGCGGCTATCAGTTTTACTTCTTGCCAAAAAGGCGATATCGGTATGCAAGGTATTCCGGGTACTCCGGGCGTGCAGGGTATACAAGGTGTAGCTGGTTTAGACGGTAAAACTATCCTGTCGGGTACAGTAGTACCTTCTACCGCAGTAGGTGGTAACGGCGACTTTTACCTTGACCTAAGCACATCCAATTTTTACGGACCAAAAACCAGCAACGGTTGGGGACAACCTATCAGCATCAAAGGTATGAACGGTGCAACTGGGGCTACGGGCGCGACCGGTGCAACGGGAGCTACAGGCGCAACCGGTGCCCAAGGTGCTACTGGCGCAACGGGCGCTCAAGGTGCACAGGGTATTCAGGGTGCAACCGGCGCGACGGGTGCCCAAGGTGCCACTGGTGCAACCGGCGCTCAAGGTGCACAGGGTATTCAGGGTGCAACCGGCGCAACAGGTGCCGCTGGAAAAGATGGCGTTAACGGTTCACAACTGTTAAGTGGCTCTGGTGTACCAAGCAGTAGTTTAGGAGTTATAGGCGATTACTACATTAATACTGCTACTGCAGAAATGTACGGCCCAAAAACTTTAAACGGTTGGGGTGCAGCAATCAGCTTTGCAGGGTCAATCAATAGCGGAGCGCAAACATACATCATAAGAGGTGCTAAATTTGACAACATATATGACAATGGTGGGTCTAGCTATAGCTTTGATACGAAGAAATATTTCGGGGCTAAGTTTTCTCAGTTAGGCGACAATGAGGCGGCTTTTTACTATGTAAGACTATCAAATTATCCATCAGCCAGTTGGCGCTCAATTGCCGAAAATAACTATCATGGCGTTTATTTGCTTGGATCTAATTATAACAGTGGAAATGGTCCTACAGTGGTGTTTTATGACAGTGAAATAAGTGATGATGTACTTTCATTATATGGCGACGCGTACAATGTGTCTCGTAGTGTTGTTGATAACGGCTTTGACATACGTATTATAGTCCTTAAGGCATCAGCAGTACAAACAATGGTTTCTAAAAAAATTGACATGAAAAACTTTGCGGCAGTACAACAGGCGCTTAATATTAAATAACATATCTGTAAAGATATTAAGGCCCGCTTACTTACGGTAAGCGGGCTTTGTTTTTTAGTACATCATGTGTAAATTACCAGCAGAATATTTCTGCAACATTTTACTATAGGTTATAAATAAATATTTATATAGCATACCTAATTTAGTATACTGCAAAGACACATAAAGTTGATGGGAAAATTTTTTGATGAAATACTGGTCGCTCACCAATCATTTATAAAAAAGCAAAAGATGTTTTTCACTGCTTCGGCGCCTTTGGATGGCTGCGGACATGTAAATCTATCTCCCAAAGGCATGGATTGCTTTAGGGTGTTGTCGCCCAACCGGGTTGCCTACATGGATATTGTGGGCAGTGGTAACGAAACCTCGGCACATTTGCTCGAAAATGGCAGGCTTACCATCATGTTTTGTGCTTTTGAAGGGCCACCTAATATTCTCCGACTGTACGGCAAAGGATATACGGTGCTTCCATCACATGACGAGTGGCAGGAATTGGCACCACATTTTAAATTACAGTTGGCCACCCGGCAAATTATAGTGGCCGATATAGATAAAGTGCAAACTTCATGTGGTTTTAGCGTACCTTATTACGAATACACCGGCGAGCGTAACCAGGCCCAGCAATGGGCTGAAAAAAAAGGGATTGATGGTTTAGAAGCTTACAAGGAGCAGAAGAACCGCATTAGTATTGATGGTTTGCCAACTGCATTATTTTAGTACTGGTTCACATCAAAGTTCTACTTCAACTAAAGTAAAAAAGGCTACTATAACTTAAAAATCTTCTACAACCTCAAAGGTCAAACGTTCGAGCGTTACCGGGTGATCAAACGCCAGGAAAGCCGCATGGAGGCATAGGCGCTTATCGGCGGTACCGTACAGGTCGTCGCCAATGATAGGAGCATGGAGGCCTTGATGATGGGCGGCATGCATACGCAGCTGATGTGTGCGGCCCGTTAGCGGCCAAAAATGAACGCGGGTTTGATTTGGTTGCCGCTCAACAACCTGCCAGCGGGTAACACTTTTTTTGCCATGCTCAAAACAAACCAACTGTAACGGCCGGTTATAAAAATCTCCGCGTAAAGGCAGGTTAATTTCGCCCTCATTACCCTTTATACTTTTGGATAGCAATGCCGTATAACGTTTGCTTACAGTGCGTTTTAAAAACTGCCGTTGGATTTGCTTATGCGCCTCGGCAGTTTTAGCAACTATCAGCAATCCAGATGTAGCCATATCCAATCGGTGTACAATCAGCGGTTCAATATTGTTCCACGAACGTTTTAGACGGCTATAAACCGAGTCGCTGATGTTAACGCCCGGAACAGACAACAGGCCGGACGGCTTGTTGACTACAACCAAGTAGTCATCCTCGTATACAATCTCAAGTTCGATACCTTCGCCGGGGTTGACCAGCAATGGGTCGTCATCCAGGGCGGTGCCTTGCAGCATGTGAGCCAAAATAGGTTTGCACTTGCCGCTGCAGGCCGGATAAAATTGGCCATGCTGCCTGATTTCGGATTTCGGCGATGCACCCCACCAGAATTCGGCCATAGCCAGGGGGTGATAACCATGCAGAAATGCATACTGCAACAGCTTAGGTGTAGCACACTCACCGGCGCCAGCAGGTGGCTTTTCATAAACAGTGCTGCTGAAAATGTCGTATAAACTTTTGGTTTGAAGCTCTCGGTTAAGAAAAACGTATTGCTCAAAAAGCTGTTGCTGCAGAGCTGAAGAGCGTTCGCGACGCTCTTGTTTTAAATGTTCGATCTCATTTTCGTATCGGGCAATGTCGGCTTTATATGCATCCAGCCGCTGATCCCATTGCTGAACGAGCAGGTTTAGCTGATGTTTATCATGCAGGCTATGTTTTATAAGATGAGCTTCCAGATTGGTATACTCTTCGGTAGATAGTATTGCCTTTTGAGCGCCACGTTGTTTTTTGCGGTCTTGCTTGTTATTTTTAAGCTGTGCCTTAAACGAGGCTATTTGCACCGACGCCTCTGTGGTTGCCTGCTCGGTTGCTTTTCGCAGACGCACATATTCAGGGTCGTTCCGTAGCTGTTGTACCCGGGCGTTTACGCTGTTAATCACCTGTTGCTCCTGTAAAAAAAAGCTATCTTCTACCAGCATATCAAAAACGGGTGGTACAAAGCGGTCATGATCGTTACTTCCGGCCAGTTTACCCGAAAAGGCTGATAGATAGCCGACGCGGCCATCCTGATCCTTGACAACAAGCACACCAAACATTTTGCCAATGGGCGTTCCGGTGTGGTCAGCTTCTAAACCAAAATTGTGATCCAGATCCGTTCTTGCTTCAAGGTGTTGTTGCAACTCAGCTGTTGCCAAACGGGTTAATGCATGCGGCTCGTAACAAAACGGGAAAGTAAAGCGTGCAGGAAGCGAAATACCTTTAATGGCGCTTTCGTCAAAGTAAACAATGCGGCTTGAAGTATCGGGTATCAAGTATGCTTTTTTTTGACGGCAAATATACCAAATATATGGTATCTGTATGTTATCGTAGCCCGTTCTGGCTCGCCCTCAAAACTCTTGTATGCTTAAAAATTCTTTTCCATAAATTTTGCGAGGGCATCGTAATCTAAAGTATCCTTTACTCCATTCTTTTTATATATTTCTACAAACGTGGTGTTATGCTTTTAATTAACGAATCTCTAACCTAACTTATTCTCCCATCCGCCTTGAACACCATAAGAGTAATCATTTGATAAAAATAGCGTATATCGTGTTATGATCTAATTTGTCACGATATAAAGAATCTACAGTGCCTTCAAATGCCAGCTGCTTTGCACTTTCTAAAAGCTGGTTTGCACCTTCTTTTGCAAAACGCGGTTTATTTATTATGAAGTATAGAACAAAACAAATGAAAAAGGTAATATATAAAATGCCTTTTATAGCTTTGATAATATTTTCTTGCTGCCTTTTTTCAATGTTTTTATGATTAGTCCATCACGTTTTATTAGTTGGAGTTCCTTATACGCGATCTCAATCTAAAATCTTCACCTATATAACAAACATCTATCGCCCTATTACCTGATGCACAGTATCGACCAGGTCGTGTAAACCAAAAGACTTGGTGAGCACCGCAGCAGGTTTGTATTCGTGTAAATCCTGATGGTTAAGTACAGTTACAAACACGACAGGAATGTTAGAGTAAGTTGGATTGTCTTTAAGCATTTTGATGATTTCCCTTCCGTCATACTCATTTAAATAAATATCCAGTAAAATCAAATCAACACCCGACACAGGCAGGCAAGATGATACATCAGCGAAGTTGTCGCATATTTTCACATCGTATCCAGCGCCAATCAGTACCTCGCACATTGCGTCAGTGAGTTGCTCGTCATCTTCAATAATAAATATCTGTTTAGCCATAAGTTTGAATTGTACCGTTAGGGGCGGTTATAAGCAATAATAAAATATAATTTGAAAGCTATAAATTCTTAGTGATTAATGGCAAGCTAAAATAAAACACTGAACCATGGTTTACTTCACTTTCTACCCAAATGCGCCCACGATGGCTCTCAATTATTTCTTTGCAAATATATAAGCCAATACCAAAACCCTTAATGGTTTTAGTGTGCTCACTTTGCGCACGGTAAAACCGCTCAAATAAATGAGGGATATCTGCTTCCGATATTCCTAAGCCTTCATCAGCCACACTCACCCAAACTTCGTCGTCTCTGCGCTCGGCAGTCACGATGATTGTCGTTCCTTGTGGCGAATACTTGACAGCGTTGTTAATTAGGTTAGTCAATACCTGCTCAATTTTATCATAATCGGCTTCTACAAAAGCTCCGGTTAAAGGCTTGTAAACCATATGGTGAGTTTGCACAACGGTGTTGCACTCTGCTTCAGACTCGCTTAACAAATTGACTAAGTCAAAACATGATAAATCAAGCTGTATACGACTTTCACCTATCTTTACTACATCTAAAAAGCCACTGATGAGTGCAGCCATACGGTCAACCTGCCGACGTGATTTATTAATAATATCAATAATTTTTTCGTCGCCGGTTTTAGACGCTCTGAGTTGGAGCACCTGGATATAGCCGCTCAGCGAGGTTAACGGCGACCTTAACTCGTGACTTACAAAACCTATAAAATCTGTTTTGCGTTTTTCTTCATCTTTTTCGGCACTTAGGTCAACCATTGTTCCTATTAAGTGGCCGCTGCTTTCGCTTGTTGGAGGAATATATTGAGCTGATCCGCGCACCCAGCTACGCTTACCGGTTTTAAGGTTAATAGCATAGTACTCTACCATGCCAGGTTTGCCTGCATAAGCGTTTTGCACTAGTTGCGTTACTACCGGCACGTATTTTTCGTCTATAACCGTTTCTATGTCGGTTTTTGAGATAGCTTCATCGGCATCCAAACCGAAAATACTCCGGCAGCGTGGATCTAAACCAAAGTTGTTAGTTTCAGGGTCAAAAGTCCAAATTCCTAATTTTGCAGTGTCAGCAGCTAACCGTAAGCCGGTTTGGTTAAGTTGCAAATCATGATTCGTACTTTGCAGCTTGGCGTTTACTGTCTCAAGCTGCTGTTTGTTAAGGGTTTGCGATGTAACATCATGACATATCGCTAATACTCCTTTAACTTTAGTTAAAGGGTGAGTGAACGGCTGATAGATGACATTGACATAACCACGCGAAACTTCGCCATTAGTGTACACAGAATACGGAGTATCATACAGGTAAACTGGTCGGCCATGATTTCGAACTTCATCAATAATTGGTGCAAAGTAAGCCCTTGCTTCCGGCAAAACATCAAACAGTTTGCTGCCGCATAAAATGTTAAGATTACGGCCAATCATTTTACTGTACGAGTAATTAGCATACAATATTTTATTGTCTTCCCCAGCAATGATAACCACACCAATAGAGGCATTATCAATTAATGTTTCCAGCACCGGGGCATCAAATAAATCGTTAACCGCGCCTTTTGCGGGTGTATAACTCTCCGTATTGCCAACTACTGTTGAGCCAGTATTTTTGTGCTGAGAAATGCCCGTTTGATTTAAGGGGACAGCGGTGTGCATAACGGCGGTTACTCGTCCGTCTGTGTCTTTGCAGGCGCTAAGTTCGATGTTATAATATTGAGTGTAAATATAGCCATCTGCCGTAACGGTGTAAGGTGCGGCTGCTTGTCGGTATGTTACACCCGTTTGCCAAACCTGCTGTAACTGGGTTGTTAAGTTAGGCGTACTTCCTTGTCGTGCATCCCTATACGTTTGGTTAGCCAAATCATCTCCAATAATCCAAAGCTTCCGCATGGCGTTATTAGCGAACACAATCTGTAGATGTTCGCCTACATATATGGCAGTTGCTACAGGTGACTGATATAAAATATCGAGCAAAGTTTTATCGCTCAATACAGAGGATGGGCTAAACATGGGCAACCTATTGACATCAACTAAAATAAAATTTTTTCCTGTAAACTAAATTTATTATTCTTAAAAAGAATGCTTTGTTTCAGTGCTTGCAAAAATATTTGCTAACTATTTTTAGTAGGTGTCTATCAGTTCACTAGCGTCTTTTAACTGGTAATTAGCTGTGTGATTATATAAAATTTAATAGCTACTGACAACAAAATTAAATCCTTTTTTTAGCTGCCTTGTACTCCGTCAAAACATGTTCATAAGACGTTAAGCATTATTCTTTTTAAAAATACAAACGCCTAAATAAATAACTAGAGAGAAAAATGGTTGGAAGGACATTTCAACTAATTCATCAAATTTAAGTTATTTGTCTCAAAAATGTGAAATAGTGCTTATTTTCGCGTCATGGAAACGACGGAGCTTAAAATTATTGATGCGGCTATCGAGGTTTTTAATATCGATTTGTCGGCCAACTTAGAGACTGTGGCCGATTATGCAGGAGTAACGCGTCGGACTTTGCACCGCTACTTTAAGGATAGGGCAGAATTAATGGAAGCTTGCCAGGCCGAAATGCAAGGTAAGTGCCGTACTGCCATGATGGCCGCCATTAACAGCCATACCAACCCATTAAAGCAGCTTGAAAACATGTTGTATGCTGGTATCAATTGCGGCAGCAAGTATGCTTTTTTAGATAAGTTGCAGCAGCATCCGCCTTACCGCCAGATGCCTGATGCGCCCGAGGGCGAGTTTGACGATGTAAAAAAGCGTTGGTTTACAATCGTTGCCCAATTGCAAACGGAGGGCACCATTAGTGCCGAGCTTACAACCGCCTGGATTTTTGTATTGTTTGGCAGTATGGTTACTACTACCATCAACGCCCTTAATTCGGGCAATGTAGCTCGCAACGATATTAAACGGTTCGCCTGGTTTTCTTTCAGCCGTAGCTTGGGTATTGCCGTATCTGCCGAAAGCATTTGACAATAGAAATATCACATCAACTTATAAATCAATTCATGGAAAATTTACCATATGATGCCGTAATTATTGGCGGCAGCAACGCGGGCCTTTCGGCGGCCATGTCGCTGGGCAGGGCATTGAAACGCGTGCTCATTATTGACAGTGGCTTACCTTGCAACCGGCAAACGCCGCATTCACACAATTTTATTACGCACGATGGCTGGCGCCCCGCCGAAATACACGGAGTAGCCAAAACCGAAGTACTTAATTACGATACCGTGCAGTGGCTATCAGATACGGTGAGCGCCGTTACAGGCAGCAATAATCAGTTTGAGGTAACTGTAGATAGACAAAGCAATATCATCAAAGCCAAAAAGCTACTCTTTGCTACCGGTATCAAAGACCTGATGCCTAACATTCCAGGTTTTGCCGAGTGCTGGGGCATCTCGGTAATACACTGCCCGTACTGTCACGGTTACGAGTACCGGGGCCAAACCACCGGCATTATGATGAATGACGAGCATGCGGCCGACTTTGCCCGCTTTATCCAGAATTGGACGCCCGACCTAACCTTATTTACTAATGGCCCATCCAAACTCACGCCCGAACAAACACACGCTACTTTGAACCGTAACATCCGCGTGATAGAAAACTCAATAACCGGGATAGACCAATCTGGCGGACAAATTACACAAATTCGCTTGGCCGATGGAAGGGTACACTTTTTAGATGCGCTATACGCACGTGTACCCTTTGAGCAGCATTGCCGCATCCCCGAACAATTAGGTTGTAAGCTAACCGAACAAGGCTATATTGAGGTTACTGACCAAAAGCGTACTACAGTGCCGGGTGTTTTCGCTGCGGGAGATAACACCAGCCCCATGCGTTCTGTAGCGGCTGCTGTAGGGGCAGGCAACCTGGCCGGGGCCATGATGGCGCATGAATTGATAAATGAGGCGTAATGTTTTTTATTTATTCGACGGTTTGTAATTAGCTATTGGATAAAATGATATGTTGTCCAATAGCATCAATGTAATTATATTTTTAACAAGGAGCTATATATCATTGAGTATATTAATTGTTATTATCTAACAACGTAAATTTGATTTTATTTGATAACCATGAAATAATCTATATAACAATGAAACCAATTACCGAAGACGAATTAATAAACCGGTTACCCGGCTTTAGCAGCCAAAATATAAATGTAAATGGCACTAAGCTCCACGTTGTGAAAGGTGGAGAAGGAGAACCGTTACTGCTTTTGCCGGGTTGGCCGCAAACCTGGTGGTCATACCATAAGATAATGCCGGCGCTCGCTGAAAATTTTGAGGTAAT
>CAJYJH010000075.1 GCA_913775265.1 uncultured Mucilaginibacter sp.
GGGACGCGTACCTGCTTTACCATCAGTCGCAACTTTCGCCTGAGTTGGAGTTGCGCGGTATTGTATCCGGAATCGACGCAAACGATGTGCAATTAAGCCTTGTTCCTGAAGATACCGAACCTTTAGCGGTAATGAATTTTAATAAAGACGGCTACTCGGTTTATTGCCGCGAATATCGAGAATACAAACAGTGGGAAGAAAAACGTAATCAACATCGTTACCAAAACACGCTTAGCCACGGCAAAAATTATGATGCTAAAAACATGATGCACACTTTCAGGCTACTTAACATGGCCGAAGAAATTGCCAGGCATCATGAAGTAATAATCTACCGGCACGACCGCGACTTTTTACTTAGCATACGCAACGGCGCACTTGACTTTGACAGACTGATGGACATGGCCGAAGAAAAGATGGAACTAATCAGGGATTTGTTTGCCAAATCAACCCTGCCTGATGTGCCGATATTAAGCGATCCTGAAGGATTACTGATAGAAATTCGTACTCAGCTTTATAAAAAATTTAGCTCATCAGCGTAAAGAGCCGGCAACGCGCCGGCTCTTTATATGTAAATTATTCTGAGATCTTATGATTTCCATTTCTACTCACTCCTCAAGCTCTTTACCGGGTTAGCCAAAGATGCCCTAAGCGCTTGGTAGCTCACTGTTGCAATCGCAATAACTACCGTTGCCAGGCCCGCCATAAGCAACATCCACCAGCTGATGGATATACGATATTCAAATTTTTGCAGCCATTGGGTAAGGCTGTAAACTGATACAGGGATCGCCAAAACGATGGCAATTAAAACCAGCTTTAAAAAATCTTTTGATAAAAGTGTGGTAAGTCCTAATACACTTGCGCCCAATACTTTGCGTATGCCAATTTCTTTAACGCGCTGCTCGGCAGCATAGGCAGCTAAACCAAATAGGCCCAGGCACGAGATGATGATGGCTAAGCAACCAAATAGGTTAGCCAAAGTGCCGAGCAACTTTTCATTTTGAAACTTGGCCTCAAAATCACTATCTACAAAGTTAACGTGCGGCGGAAATGCCGGGTTGATGCTTTTTAAGGTCTTATTAATCACTTCTATATTAGCTGTGATGCTTTTAGTTGGGTTAAGGCGCAAACCAATTACATCGCCCGGATTATTGTACATCGAAATCATGGGGTCTATTTTCTGATAGGGCGATCCCCAAACAAAATCCTTGTACACACCAATGATGGTGGCTGGTTGCTCGCCCCATTTAATGGTTGCACCTATTGTGTTTTTTAGGTGCATAATCTTAGCGGCCGTTTCGTTAATCATCACGGTTTTACGGGCAGTATCAAGAGCGTTGTTGGACGAAAACTCCCGACCCTCTAATAGCACTAGCCCGGTGGTTTTGGTAAAATCGTTGCCGCCATGCAAAACGTCAAATAGAATTTGTTGGTTGTCTGACTTGCCGGGCCAGGTAACACCCCAGGTGTTGCTACCAGACTGGGTAATACTCTGCGATAGGGTGGTACCATTAGTGATGGCTCCGGCTTGTTTTAACTCATTAATCAATGCGGCACTTTGTGTTGATAACGTGCCTTCTACCGGAATTTCGACCAAGTTATTTTTATTAAATCCAATCGGCTTTTCCTGCACGTATTTAATCTGGTAGTAAATACAGATGGTTGCCGTAATTAAAAATACAGCAAACGAAAACTGCACAACCACTAAAATTTTCCTTAAAGACAGTGCCGATCCGCCGCCTTTAAATAGACCTTTTAATACTTTTATAGGCTCAAAAGATGATAGATAGATAGCGGGATAGCTACCAGCAATAACACCGGTTAAAACCCCTATGCCGACTAAAGCCAACCATGCTACCGGATTTTTGAATGGTAACGTGAGTTTTATGCCCAAAAGGGTATTAAAGTACGGCAGGGTAACAGTTACCAATATCACAGCAATAACTGTTGACAACGTAGATAGAATGAGCGATTCTGTCATGAATTGCCCAATGAGCAGCGACTGGCCCGAGCCTATGGCTTTGCGGATACCTACTTCTTTGGCACGTTCCTCAGATCGGGCGGTAGATAGATTCATAAAGTTAACGCAGGCAATTAATAGCAGGCAACAGGCCAGGCCAATAAATAATTGTAGTTGGTCAATCATTCCGCCATTGGGTTTGCCGTCCTGAAACCTTCCGTACAGGTGTAACTTGCTAAACGGATATAAAAACAGCTGATTTTTATTGCCCGGGTCTTGCCTTGCAATTAAACCTCCCAAAATCCGATTAGCTTTGCTTAAATCCGATGGGCTTTTAAGCTTAACCAAGGTCCGATGAAAATTACTTCCCCAACCCGAAGTTTTTGCCCACACATTGGCAGCTTCAAATTGAACCCATGGCATTACATACTCAAACTGGTAAGTGGAGTTTGCTGGTACGTTATCAATTACACCGGTCACTACAAGCGGTGTCTGATTATTACGGTTGATAATTTTGTTCATCGGCTCCTCACTCTTGAACAATGCTTTAGCCAAACTTTCTGTTATGACAATGCTGTTTGGTTGTTTTAACGCTGTTTGAGGATCACCCTTAATGAACGTGTATTGTAATACATTAAAGAAACCGTCGTCGGTAAACATACCGGCTTTTTTTAGGTGCTGGTTGTTGTAAGTCAGCAGTCCCATGCCGCCATAGTCAACCACTCTAACCGCTTTGGTCACTTCAGGTATCTCGTTTTTTATAAAGGTAGATGCTAATCGTGGGGTAGATGCAAACGTATACGTTTTCCCATCACCCGACTGGTTATTTTCTACTATGTATACCCGGTCAATCTCCTTAAATTGCTGATCGAAAGTTAAATGATAACTTACATACAACATCAGCAACAAGCAACTGGCCATGCCCAGCGCCAAACCTCCGATGTTGATAAAAGAAAAACCTTTATACTTTAAAATGTTACGCCAGGCTATCTTTAAGTAATTTTTAATCATACAGTTGGATTGATGTGATTAAGTTTATAAAAGGCATGCCATTAGTTTAATTAGTTGTTATAAAGTGCTTTACTATAAATTATATAATTAAACATGTACGGATACGGACAGTTCAAGCACCGTTATGATACATTAATTATCTAAACTTGACGTGCATTCTGCAATG
>CAJYJH010000076.1 GCA_913775265.1 uncultured Mucilaginibacter sp.
CACTCAACTCAAAATATTCAGGTGCCTATATCGGCGGTGTCCACCTCTTCCCATTCCGAACAGAGAAGTTAAGCCCGCCAGAGCCGATGGTACTGCAGTAACATGTGGGAGAGTAGGTCGGCGCCAATTCCTTTTCGCATTCTAAACCCCCTGTCTTTCTAGGCAGGGGGTTTTGCGTTTATAACGGCAGCGGGAAGGGGCCTCTACATTTCTTAATTCAACGTCTTATTTATTTTATCTTGGAAATTGGCTTGCTTCTTCTTTTAGAAGGTAATGCCTTGGTAACGCACTTAAAGCGTAAGTCGATTGTTCTATCAATATAATTTTATTGGGCAACACGCATGATCTCAATAACTGTTGATTAGCTACATCTTTATCAAGTAAGTTTTATAAAGTTTAGTGCCTGGAAAATAATAGTTCTGGGTGGATACACATATCGTCGTATGGTCATTTTCGAACAATTGCTGTATCAAAAACGGACATGAAAATTATAGATACTTAATCGTTGCCGTCTGTTTAGTAGGTTTTTACGTCGGAGGTTCGGGATTTGTCAGTACATTTTTGAACACTCTTTTGTTTTCAGAGCATACTGGAAAACGCCTGCTGGGCAGATTTCAGAGTCTTCGTTATTTGAGCGTAATTATCGACTAAAACTATGATAAAAAATTATCTAAAAATAGCTTGGCGAAATATGGTAAGCAACAAGCTTTTTTCAATCCTCAATATTGCTGGTTTGTCTATTGGTATGTGCGTTTGTATTACGCTTTTTGCCTGCATTACCTACGAACTGAGTTTTGACCGCATGTTTACCAATTACAAGAATATCTATCGTGTAAACATGCAGACCTCGGCAGACTATAATTATAAGGTTTGGTCCGAATTACCCAATGCAGTTGGCCCTGCTATGAGCCAGAATATTCCGCAGGTGCAGCTAACCACCCGGCTTATCAAACACGACTTTGGTGCTAAGGTTTCTATCAAGACTGAGGAGAAAAACTTTACGGAGAGGGGTTTGTACATGGCCGACTCAACTGTGTTCAGAATGTTTGATGTACAATTTATAGATGGTAACGCCCGTACTGCTTTCTCACAATCGAAGTCTATTGTGCTTTCGCAGGCTGCCAAAAAACGTTTGTATGGCAATGGCTCTGCATTGGGTAAACTTATTTACGTAAACAATCGGGACACTTTACACGTGTCCGGCGTTTATGCGGATATGCCTGTCAACAGCACTATAGATTGTGATATGATTTACAACATTATGGACACATGGGCAGGTAAAGATGTATACTGGAGCAATGCCAGTTACGAGACTTATTGTTTGTTAAACCCCAGTGCCGACGTAAACAACGTGCAGCAGCAAGCCACAACACTAATTGATAAAAATGTAAGTAAGGACAATAAATTTTTTACCAAGTTTATATTTCAGCCGCTGGCCGACGTTCACCTGTATTCGGCAGATATTCGTGAAGGTTATACGTCAAGACCCGGCAGTATAAGTACAGTTAAAGCTTTGATCTTTTTGTCGGTATTGGTGCTGTTTATTGCCTGCATTAATTACATGAACCTGGCTACTGCTCGTTCACAAAAGCGGGCTAAAGGGGTAGGGGTAAGCAAAGTTTTGGGCGCAGATAGCCAGCAGATGGTTTTTCTGTTTTATAGCGAGACGGCATTGTTTTCGTTAATTGCCATAGTTATAGGCTATGCATTGGCGTTTTTAGCTGAGCCGGTATTTCAAAGTATAACCGGTATCGCATTAACACGTTCGGCTTTGGTATCTGCTCCAGTGTTGATCGGTTTAGTTACAATTTGGTTAATAGTTACCATTTTGGCAGGTAGCTATCCGGCTTTATCAATGTCGGGCATATCACCGCTGGTGTTAATGAACAAGCTGAAGTTAAAAAACTCGGCCGGAGATTTTGTGCGGCGTACCTTAGTAGTGTTTCAGTTTGCTTCGTCTGTCATTTTAATTATCGCCGTAATCGTAATCTTACAACAGATTCGTTTTATCAGTAATAAAGATCTGGGTTATAACCCTAACGGCATCGTTTCTATTAACACTGCCTCTGCTCAAAATGAAAGCCAAGTGGCCGCCCTAAATAATGATTTACATGGTTTGGCAGGTATTGAAAGTGTATCGGCTGTACAGTCAGTTCCGGGCGATGTGGAAAGCGGGCGCAGTGTAAGAAAGCTGAGTACCGATAAAGAAGGGATACCGGTTAAAACCTGCCACACGGATGGTTCCATTGTTAAAACTATGCAGCTGAAGCTTCTGGCTGGTCAACCATTGCCGGCAACTGTGGCCCAGGGAGATACTTTATGTTATGCATTAATCAATGAGGCCGTGTCAAAGTATTTGGGTTTCAATTCTCCGCAGGATGCTGTAGGGAAATATATCACCAGTGAAATGGCAAACAGGACTGTAGTGGTAGGTGTGGTTAAAGATTTTAATTATCAATCGCTCAAAAACGAGGTAGGGGGGTACGTTTATTACACCATGAACAAAGCTCCTGAATCATTGCGTACGTTGTTAGTGCGTTACAACACCCCTAATTTGCCACAGATTATGCACCAGGTTGAGGCTCGCTTTAAAACAGATATGCCTAACTCAAGTTTCGACTTCGAGTTTTTAGATAACCGTATTCAAAACTTGTATGCGTCAGAGCAGCATATGGCAAGTACAGCTACCACGTTTTCTGCACTGGCTATATTTGTTGCCTGTTTGGGGTTATTTGGGTTGGCTGCCTTTATAGCCGAACAGCGAACCAAAGAGATAGGTATACGTAAGGTACTTGGTGCCAGCGTAGCAGGGGTAACTCAATTATTAACAGCTGATTTTTTAAAGCTGGTTGTCTTGTCCATCCTGATTGCCTCCCCAATAGGGTGGTACTTAATGGATAAATGGCTGATGGCATTTAGCTACCGGATTAGTATCAGCCCGTGGGCCTTTGCTGTTGCCGGTTTAACTGCTATACTGTTTGCTTTGGCAACCGTTAGCTCTCACGCTATCAAAGCGGCTATTGCTAATCCAGTTAAAAGTTTGAGGAGCGAATGATACTGGCTATTGGTAAAAAGTGTTTCTGTAAATTAGATGCTTTTTTTAGCTATTAAAAAAGGCAGGGTTTAATTGAACATAAACCCTGCCTTGATTAAAATTAGTTAAACTCGCACCACAAACGATTAACTAATTTTTTTAAGCTTCACTACAATAGATTTTGATGCCGGCTGATTACTTCCATCGGCTGTATGTTCTACTGGTACCAGTACATTGGTTTCAGGGTAATAAGTAGCTACGCTGCTTTCGGCGATGTCATAGTCAACCACAACAAAGTTTTTAGCTACCCGCTCCTCGTTATTATAGTAACTGTAAATGTCAACCACATCATTTTTTGCTAAACCGTGTTGTTGCATGTCTCTAACGTTCATGAATATCACGCGCCGTTCGTTATCTACGCCACGGTAACGGTCATGTAGCCCATAAATGGTGGTGTTAAACTGGTCGTGACTACGGATGCTCATCATGAGTAATTCATCCGCTTTAATTTTCTTTATTTCTAATGGAGTGGTGAACAGAATGGCTTTACCGGTTTCGGTATCAAATTTTCGCTCGCGTGGTCCGTTCGGTAAGTAAAAGCCGCCTTTAACCCGGACCCGCTCATTATAATTATCAAACCCTTTTACCACTTTTTCAATGTCATCCCGAATGGTATCATAGTTTTTTTCAAACTTATCCCAATCCACTTTACTTGTTTCGCCTAATGTGGATTTCGCCACACCGCATAGAATTTCCACCTCGCTAAGTAAATCTTCAGAAATTGGATCGAGTACCCCTTTGGATGACTGAACTACGCCAGTAGTGCCCTCGGTTGAAACAAAATGCTCCATACCGTCGTGAATATCTTTGTCCGAGCGGCTCAGGCAAGGCAAGATCAAGGCTTCTTTGCCGTGTACCAAATGGCTGCGGTTAAGTTTAGTGCTCACGTGTACAGTCAAATCACAGTTACGCATGGCGGTTGCAGTATAATTGGTGTCGGGTGTGGCCGACAAAAAATTACCACCCATCGCAAAAAATACTTTGGCCTTACCTTCATGCATGGCTTTTAATGATTTGACCACATCAAAGCCATCTTCGCGGGGCGGATCAAACCCATAAACTTCTTTGATTTTGTCCAGCATTTCGGGAGCGGGTTTATCCCAGATACCTACGGTGCGGTCGCCTTGCACGTTGCTGTGTCCACGCACAGGACAGGTACCTGCGCCCGGTTTACCTATACTGCCTTTTAACAGCAGTATGTTTACCATATCGTAAATAGAATTAACGGCATTTTTATGCTGAGTAATGCCCATAGCCCAGCAAAATATGATGCGGTTGCTGTATCTGATCAGGTTGATCAGTTGCTGCGCTTCCTCCCGTTCTAATCCGCAAGTGGCCAGCAATTCGTCAACATCGTAGTTTGCTAAATCTGCTATCAGTTCATCATAACCGGTGGTGTATTCTTTTATAAACCCATGATCAAATACAGCACCCGGCACTTTTTGCTCTTCTTCCCAAAGCATTTTGGTGATGGCTTTTAACAAAGCCTGGTCAGAATTAATACGTGGTTTAAGGTAAAGGTCAGATACCTTAGTATTGATATGCAAGGCACTCTTGACATTTTGAGGGTCCGAAAAGCCGATAAGGCCGGTTTCGCGCATCGGGTTGATAGCTACTATTTTCGCGCCATTCTCGCGCCCTTTACGCAGGGCCGAAAGCATCCGTGGTGCGTTGGTGCCCGGATTTTGACCGATGATGATAATCACATCGGCTTGGTAAAGGTCGTCCAGTTTAATAGAGGCTTTGCCTAAACCGCATTGTTTTTTTAAAGCCACACTGGTAGACTCGTGGCACATGTTTGAGCAGTCGGGCATATTATTGGTGCCATATTCGCGCGCAAACAATTGATAAACAAAAGCAGCCTCGTTGCTGGTTCTGCCCGAGGTATAAAATACGGCTTCGTTGGGGTTAGCCAGTTTTTTCAGGTGCTCGGCTACTTTTTTGAATGCATCAGGCCAGCTGATGGGCTGGTAATGGGTGGCGCCTTTTGGCAAATACATGGGCTGTGCAATCCGGCCTTCTTTACCAATATGGTAGTCGTCTAAAAGTGATAAATCATAGACCGAATTTTGAGCGAAAAAATCTGCTTTCAGGCTTTTGGTAGTAATCTCTTCGGCTACGGCTTTGGCTCCGCTCTCGCAATACTCAGCAATAGGTGAGCGGTCATCGTCAGGATCGGGCCAGGCGCACGACGGGCAATCGAAGCCCCCTTTTTGATTGAGGTTCAGCAACGCCTTACCGGCCCTGATCATTCCCCCTTCCTTT
>CAJYJH010000077.1 GCA_913775265.1 uncultured Mucilaginibacter sp.
TTTGGTTACGGCAGGACGGCCGGGCGACGGGCTTTTTTCTTGATTATCCATTGTTGACGTATTATGTAGGTATCAGCTCTTCTACTTTTTTGATCAGCTTAAAAATGTCAAAAGGTTTACTAACAAAGGCATCCGCTCCGCAACAGTTTGCAATTGAACTTATGTTTGCTTCTGCAGAAACCAATATAATAGGAAAAAGTTCGCTTGGGTAAGCATTTTTTATCTCACGGCAAATTTCGTCACCCGTTTTTTCAGAACCGGCGAGCCTGACGTCCAGCAGCATCACATCCGGGTTGATCTGGTGCACGTACTCTGCTGCATGCCCCGTGTTAGATATGATGACCTCGTAACCTTCATCTTTAAATATAATATCCAGAATTTCCAGAATATCCTCGTCGTCATCAATAATTAGTATCCGTTTAGCCATGGGCAAGTTATTTCGCTTAACCACCACAATTATGTGTCCATAATTAGGACGCAGGGAGATTATGGAGCCATTCACACACAAAATTAATTTTTCAACACCCGATGAAATGACTCAGGTTATTAATAAAAAATTAAAATTTGAGCTTTTTTAAATACACATTTGTTAAAGTGAATACCTGCCCAACTAAACTTTTGTTGTTCAATCAGCTTTAAAAAATTGGGCGGTGGCCTATCGCATATACGTTTTTACCGCTAATGCAACCGTTTTGATACAATAATCATAGCGCTTACCGCTACACCCGACCGTATTTTAAATTATGTTTGCGCAAAATGGGTACAACGCTATGCATTGTGTGTTGAGCCATGAAATCCAAGTCGTATTAAACAAACCATCCTACTATGTTTAGCCTGAAAAACAAAGCCGCCGTAATTACAGGCGGCGGAAGCGGAATAGGTAAAGCCATTGCCAAGTTATTTGCCAAACAAGGCGCCATTGTACACATTGTTGAGCTTAACGCAAACGCGGCTCAAGAAGCTATTGCTGAAATACAAGCCGAAGGCGGCGAAGCTTTTGCACACAGTGCAGACGTTACCCGGCAGCAACAAGTTGCCGATACTTTTGCAAAAATTGGCCGCATAGACATCCTGGTTAACAACGCCGGCATAGCGCACGTAGGCAATGTTGAAAAAACTGCTGAAAGCGATTTTGACCGCGTGTATAATGTAAACGTAAAAGGTGCCTACAACTGTTTTTACGCAGCCATACCGGCCATGAAGGCCCAGGGCGGCGGCGTGGTGCTTAGCATGGCCTCTATTGCATCGTGGGTGGGCATTACCGACAGGTTTGCCTACTCGATGAGCAAGGGTGCTATACATGCCATGAGCATGTCGATAGCGCGCGATTATCTGCAGCACAACATCCGTAGCAACAGCATATCGCCTGCCAGGGTACATACACCATTTGTGGATGGGTTTATCGGCAAAAATTATCCGGGACAGGAAGCGCAGATGTTTGAGAAACTTTCGGCCAGTCAGCCCATAGGCCGCATGGCTAAGCCTGAGGAGGTAGCGGCGCTGGCGCTTTATTTATGTTCGGACGAAGCCTCGTTCATCACCGGTTGCGACTACCCTATTGACGGTGGTTTTATTAAGCTAAACAACTGATATTTATAATTTTAAATTACTTAAGTTGAACTTTTAATAAAGGCGGGTGCTTCTGTTTTGTAGCAAAATCACCTGCCTTTAAAAGTTGGAAAACAACATCACCTTTACTGGTCTGGCAAATCATTTCAGTCAATTAATTACCAGCCTTTATTAACTCCTCGTACTTTTTATTGTAGGTGCTTTCGGTTTTGTTAAGTAATAATTTGGTGTATACCTTGGTGTAAGGCATCAGCAAAATGGCATCCCAATGCAGCAGGTTGCCACCGGCTAATGAGTTTACGGTATTGAGGTAACCAAAGGGCGTAAACGCATCAATGCCTGCACGTTTTTCCAAAGCCGTTGCAGGCGCTGCCAGCGTGTCGGCTTCCTGAGCGGCAAGTTTGGATAGCTCAAAAAAAAATGACGGGCCAGCGGCGCAGCCTCGGTTATAGGCAGCCATTTTACCACATCAAAAAACTGCTGTATATCAATTTCCGTCGGCACATGTTTAGGGTAAGCCCGGTTATATAAAAAGTGGGCAAGTATCAATCCGCAGGTGCGTAAATCGGGGTTAAGGTGTTCGCGCCAGGTATCACCGTAAGTCTGCTGATGACGAAGTATTTCGGTCGTCATTAACTCGCGTGCTTCCATTACAGCGCCATAAGCGTAAAAACCTGCATCCGCGCCAATATCAACCGTCTGCATTTTGCCACCGGGGTAACGTAAGGTCGCCCGCTTAGGTAACACCCCTGCTTCGTATGTAAAAGCCAGCTGGTGCTGCAAACTTTTAGCAAAAGGCAATATGGCTTCATTTAAAGCCGCAACATCATTAATGCCATACAATTGCTCAATGGGTGTCTGCGTAAGCGCACTGACGGCTTCCAGATCACTTAGTGCCGGTTGCTGAAACTGAATCATCATCTGTAAAGTAACGTCTTGCAGACTATCAGGAATAGATAATTTGAGTTTTCCGTTAATGTGTTTAAAGGTTCTTTCGGTCATATATATTAGGTTTGATTACACAGATCAGTGTATTGATTTCACTGATTTTGATGGAGATTTATTTCCTCGATTTAGAGGATGATTGAAAGATTATTATTTAATTATAATGTTGTTTATAAATATTTTACATCATCTCACCTAAACCCAAACCATCACTTGAGTTTTGCTGCCATGGAAGTCGGGATTTGGGTTGGGTGTTGGCTGCCGACTTTAATTTGTTTAGTGCAACGTAGCGCAACGGGTCAATGAGGTGATTAAAGGCATCCAAGGGTTCATTAAGGGTTTTGCCCTGGCGGTCTTTCTTCCAGCTGTATTTGGCCAGTTCGGCACGCAGGTGTGTGCTGCGGCGGGTTACATTGATGCGGTAGCGCTGCAGAATGTCCAGTCCGTGCAAAATACTATCAGGACCTTTGCGTGCGGGCGTCATATACCAGCCCAAGCGGCGCAGTTCTTCAATACTTTTAGGTTCGGCACTGTCTGCTATAATTTCCTGGTGGGTTTTTAACCCCAAGGCTTTAAACCGCCGCGAAATATCAGGGTTGGTTAAGCCGGTTTCGTAAATCAGTTCGTTTACCCATAGCTCGCCGTTTTGCAGGTAGACTTCCAGGCAACCGGTGGCATCGTTGGTAAAACCAAAGTCGATACCGTAAGCCAGAAACCGGGCATCTGCCGGGATGATATCGCACACAAAAACGTTTTTGAGCACCAAGCCATCTACCTTACCGGTAAGGCCACGAGCATACACCCGCCAGGTTTCTTCATTCTCATGCCGCAGGCGCTCAATCTGCGCATGCATGTCATCGCTGATAAAGGGGTTGTGCCGGTGGTCGGAGATCAGGAGCTCTACCGATGGGTACAGTTCTTTGTTGGTTAGCACCAACTCATGAACCCAAAATGCCGCCGAAGGGTTATAGTCAATCAACACCTGCTTATCGACACGCAGGGCCAACTGCTTAAACAAAGCGTAAGGGATGCCGTTGGCTTCGTTTACAAACAAATAATCGCGCTTGCCAGATTTGGCGTCTTGCTCATCATCGTAACTGTTAAACTCCATGATGGTGCCGCTGGCAAACTCATATACCCGCTCGGTGCGGTTATAAGACGTTACCTGGCTGCGCAACCAGGCCGACGATCGCAGGATGCGCTCCATATCGCGCAGTGGACCGGCCTTGAGGTTAGGGATATCCTGCCCCGCAACTGTGATCACCAGATTAGACTGCTGCACGGCGTGGGTACACAGCACCTGCAAAATAGAATAGGTTTTACCGCTCCAGGTACCGCCCTGGTTGATGACAATTTTAGCGGCCGACTGCAGCGTGTCGAGGTAAACCCGCGAACACTCAAACATCTACGTCCTTTTCTGACCGGGCCAGTGGTTGGGCCGAAGTAATTACCGTAACTACAGGATTAGACTGCGCCGCATCCTTGCCCGACAAATCGGACAGGTGCTTATCGTTCCAGCCCATGTTTTTGAGGGCGAACACGGCGCTGGTAGCCTTACTGCCAAAAAGGGCAAGCTCATAAGCATTTTCTACCCGGGTGATGGCACGGCGAATAACAGCCTGCTGCTCGGCAGGATATTGCGCTGCATACAAAGCAGCACGGCTCTCGAAACCTAAAAACAAAGCCAGACCGGTAATGGTGGGCGGCTCGGGCTCACGATCGTAAACGGTAGTTTGTGTAGTTTCGGTGGTGCCGTTTTTAAGCGTTTCGGTTACGTCTTCGGTATGCGACTCGCCGGCTAAGTAGGTAAAATATTGTTCGCAACGTTTGGCTAATTTGGCGGCGCTTGTATAATGCGGTTTTGCCGACCGTCCTCCTGCTGCTGCCGGCTGATTAGGTTTATCTTCACTCATCTGTTTCCTCTTTGCTAATCTTACCCCAATTTACGCAAAGATCTCGACTTGTTCAACAAATAATAAAATTATGTTACAACTTAAGCATATCAAGATTTTACTGATTAATTTGACAGCGAATAATATAGAACAGATAATACGTTTTTGCACGCATAATCGAAAAAATGACTCTTATAACAATGTTATTAAGCTTTTTGAAGATACGGATGAACTTCCGGATTTAAATGTAGAGCAGATAACAGGAAGTTTTATGCTGAAGGCAAACGGCTAAATTGTATTGAAGTAGAAAAGGTAGACTAAACTTTGTTAACAAACAGTGGTAAATATGCCCGTTCTACAGCTGCTTTACCACTGCAATAAAGTGATGTATGGTGGCTAACTACCATTCCACCAACCCCTGCCCGCGCGACATCAATAACAGCAGCACGCATACAAAAGCAATATAGCAGAACATGCGGATAGCCCCCCAGTTACTCTCGTCTGCTTTTTGATCGAGTACCTGGCTGGTGCGGGCCATATGGCGGCGCTCGCGGGCCTTTCGGATAAGGTATTTACTTTTAGGATCGTCTAACATTCGCCTGCTCATGATCTGTCTGTTTAAAACCGGTATTACAATATTATTTTTTACAGCTGGTAGTATAAACCACCAAATTTATTTAAGCCACTTATACAAATAATACCCAGCCATTGTTTTTATTAGTTTAAAACTTTTGGCTATAAAGCATATTTATATCTCTTTAAATTAATTGGTTACGGCTTATACGTATCAGGTTATGATAAATGTTATATTAAAATACACATAACCGCATTAAAAGCGCGCCGTTTATTCAATAATATATAATTCAGGCTGAGTTTAATAGTATAAGTATTAAATATAACAATTTGTTTATACTTACATTACGCCGTATGGTTGTACAGCTTGTTATGGTGTTATGCGCAGGTGCTCAAATATCTTTGTTTATAAGTTATTAAATAAAAACTTATGACTAAATTTACTGTACCGAGTGCTTACTCATGAATGCATTAGTAGCCCCCATTATAGCCGTAGTATTTATAGTCTGGCTAATTTATTTAACCTTTACCCGCAAACTTAAACAGCACCGCGATGAAGTTTTTGCAGGGCTGTTTTTTATGGTGGTTTGGGTAGTGATTTTAGTGGTGGTGAGTTGAGGCTCTTTAAAGCCATGCTTATATACCAAACATATTACATTTAGCTCTTTTGCACTTGCGGCAAAGTGTTTAGTTTTGATACCTTGCTAAAACTTTGCTTAAATTATGCTAAACCAGGCACTCAAATCACAAATAGATAAAATTTGGACCACCTTTTGGTCGGGCGGTATATCTAACCCGCTAACTGTTATTGAGCAGATTACCTACCTGCTTTTTATACGCCGACTTGACGATCTGCAAATACGTGAAGAACGCAAAGCCGCTTTACTTGGCATACCGTTAATTAACCCCATTTATAAGCCAGAAGAACAGCACCTGCGTTGGAGCGTGTTTAAGGATATGGATGCCGAAACCATGTTTGAGCAGTTCCGGAAGATTGACGGGGTATTTGATTTTATGAAATTCAGGGGTGTGCACCAGGACTCGGCCTTTAACAAGTACATGAAGGGGGCCACCTTTATGATACCCACCCCGCGCCTGCTGCAACTGGTGGTTGATTTACTGTCGGAAGTGGACATGAACGACCGCGACACCAAAGGCGACGTATACGAGTACCTGCTGAGTAAAATTGCCAGCGCAGGCACCAACGGACAGTTCCGCACGCCCCGCCACATCATCCGTATGATGGTGGAGCTAACCCAGCCCACGCCTGATGACGTTATTTGCGACCCATCGGCCGGTACGTCGGGCTTTTTGGTAAAGGCAGCTGAATATATATTAGAACAACACCCCCATATACTGCACAATGCCGATACCCGCCGCCGTTACGAAGGCGATATGTTTATGGGGATGGAGTTTGATGCCACCATGCTGCGCATTGGCGCCATGAACCTGTTACTGCACGGCATCGAAAACCCGAACCTGATAGATGTGGACGCCCTGAGCGAAGCTAACAGCGGCTTTGCAGGTAAGGCATCGCTGATATTGGCCAACCCGCCCTTTAAAGGATCGTTAGATAGCGAAGCGGTGGACAGCAGCCTGAACACCATGGTAAAAACCACCAAAACCGAACTGCTTTTTTTAGCCCTCATTTTACGCGGACTTAAATTAGGCGGCCGGGCGGCGGTGATTGTGCCCGACGGTGTGCTGTTTGGAGGCTCGAACGCGCATAAGCAGATACGAAAAGAGATTGTAGACAACCAGCAGCTTACCGGGGTAATTAGTATGCCGAGCGGGGTGTTTAAGCCTTATGCCGGGGTAAGCACGGCCGTGCTGCTGTTTACCAAAACCAATTCGGGCGGTACCGACCAGGTTTGGTTTTACGACATGAAAGCCGACGGCCTGAGCCTGGACGATAAGCGCCAGCCCGTAACCGAAAACAACATTGCCGACATTGTAACCCGCTGGCACAACCGCGATGCCGAAGCCGCCCGCGCCCGCACCGAGCAGAGCTTTATGGTGCCGCTGAGTGAAATACAGTCCAATGGTTACGACCTGAGCATCAACCGCTATAAAGAGGTAGAGCACGAAGCTAAAACTTATGATGAGCCGGAAGCAATTATAGAGCGGATTGTTGCTTTGGATGAGGAACGTACGGGGCTGATGAATGAGTTAAAGGCGTTGATGTTGAGCGAAAGGGAAGTAGTGTAATGCAGGGGCAAGTAAAACTTGGTGAAGTAGCAACTTTTATAAATGGCTACCCCTTTAAGCCAACAGACTGGTCAAGGAATGGATTAGAAATTATAAGAATCCAAAACTTAACAAAAAGTATTTCTTCCGAAGCGAACTATTATGAAGGCAATTTGCCGAACAAGTACAGAGTAACGAAAGGAGATTTGCTAATTTCTTGGTCAGCTACATTAGATATATTTGAATGGACGGGCAATGATGCATGGTTAAATCAGCATATTTTCAAAGTCCAATTTGATAAACTTGAAGTTGATAAAAGGTTCTTTAGATTTGCCATCGTTAATGTAATTGATAAGTTACGACAACAAGTTCATGGTGCAACCATGCAACATATCACTAAGGGAAAGTTTGATGCAACACCAATATTTCTCCCCCCACTATCCACCCAGCAGCGCATTGCCGAAATTTTAGACAAAGCCGATGCCTTGCGCAAAAAAGACCGGCAACTGCTGCAACACTACGATGACCTTGCCCAAAGCTTGTTTATTGATATGTTCGGCGACCCAGTGAGGAATGAGAAGGGTTGGGAGGTAAAAAAAATTGGTGAAATAACTACAGTTACTTCAGGTAGCACTCCAAGCCGCCAAGTTGATGAATATTATAATGGCACCATTCCTTGGGTAAAGACGACAGAGGTCAACGGTAATGTCATAGTTAGTACAGAAGAACATTTATCCGATTTAGGATTAAAAAATTCGAGTTGTAAACTTTACCCACCCAAATCCATAATAATTGCTATGTATGGGCAAGGAAAAACCAGAGGACAAGTCGGATTATTAGGGATTGCGGCGGCGACAAACCAAGCTTGTGGAGTGATTTTACCCGACGGGGCGTTTGATGAAATCTTTTTATACAACTATTTAAAATTGTCCTATAAAAATCTACGATCTTTAGGACGGGGAGGTAATCAAGAAAATCTCAACGCTGGAATGATAAAAGATTTTCAAATAATCATTCCCCCCATTATCCTCCAAAATCAATTCACACGCCAGATCCAAAACATCGAACAGCAAAAAGAAAAAGTAAAGGCGCAAATGCAAGAGTCGGAACATTTGTTTCAGGCGTTGCTGCAAAAGGCGTTTAGCGGTGGTTTAAATTAAAATTGATAGTTTTATAAGTTCAATCGATACAACCTTATCATCACACATGGAGCAACAGGGTAACTTTTACTTTTTAACCGGGCCTTTCGCCCATTTTTACGAGTCGGCCCGCGAGGCTGAGCAGCTTTTGCAGCAGTTTGCCCGGCCCTGTGCCCTGGCCTGCCGCGCCTCGCTCGAAGAAATGGTGAAATGGATGTTTGAGCACGACCGCCAGTTGGAGAGCCTGCACCCCGACGACCCGTTTACCCTGAATGTATTGCTGCATAAGCCGGGTTTCATCAGCCTGGTGGGGCAAAGCCTGTTTACCGATGTAAACGTGATCCGTAAAACGGGCAACCTGGCCGCCCATGCCGACAAAACTAAAACCATTACCACTAAAGATGCCTACACCTGCCTGCTCAACCTGCACGCTTTTGCACAATGGCTGGCCAGCCACTACGGCGATACGGTGTACCGCAAACCCTTTAGTGCCGCTAAAATACAAGAGCAGCTAACGCCCGAAGTTGAAGTGCTGGCGCAGGAGCCTGTGGCCCCCGCTGTTACCGAAACCACCGAAGGCATCAGCTACCAGTCGCCGTCCGAAAAACTGACGCGCGAACTGTACATCGATATATTGCTTAAAGAAGCCGGCTGGATAGTGGGCACGCCCGATACCCGCGCCGAGTACGTGCTTAAACACAGCGCAAACGGCGCCGACCGTGCCGACTACGTTTTATTTGGTGCCGACGGTAAGCCGCTGGCCGTGCTCGAAGCCAAAAAAACTACCATCGACGGTAAAGACCAGGGCCTGGCCCAAGGCAAACGCTACGCCGATGCGCTCGAAAAAGAATTTAACAAACGGCCCGTTATTTTGGTGAGCAACGGCTTTGAGCATTACCTATGGGACGATACCCGCTACCCTGCCCGCCAGGTGTTTGGTTTTTACAGCCGGCAGGATCTGGAAACGCTCACCAACCGCCGCCTCATTGAGCGGCCTTTAAGCACCCAAACCGTAAACGCAGCTATTGCCGGGCGCTACTACCAGTTAGAAGCTATACAGCGCGCCAAAGAGGCACTGGATGCCGGCCGCCGCAATCTGCTGTTTATTATGGCTACGGGCAGCGGCAAAACCCGCACCGCCGCCGCGCTGGTTGATGTGCTCACCAAAACCAACAAGGTAAAACGCATCCTGTTTTTGGCCGACCGCACCCCGCTGGTGTCGCAGGCTAAAAATGCCTTTAACGATTACCTGCCGCAGCTAACCTCGGTAAACCTCACCAAAGATAAAAACAGCGAGCAGATGCGCATGGTGTTTTCTACCTACCAAACCATGATTAACCAGATAGATAACGAGTTTGACGGCGACCGCCGGATGTTTACCTCCGGCTATTTTGACCTGGTGATATTTGATGAGGTACATCGCTCTATCTACCAGAAATACAGGGCTATATTTAATTATTTTGATGCCATACGCCTGGGCCTGACGGCCACGCCGAAGGCCGAAACGCAGCGCGATACTTATGAGCTGTTTCAGTGCGAGCCGGGTGTGCCTACGTTTTCGTATGAGTTGAAGAACGCCGTAGCCGACCAATACCTTCGACCGCCGGTAGCCCTTAAAGTACCGCTTAAATTTGTACGCGAGGGCATTAAATATGCCGATCTGAGCGATGCTGACAAGGAGCGTTACGAAGAAACCTTTGCCGAGGGCAGCGAGTTTATGCCCGACGAAATTGAGTCGGCTGCGCTTAACGAGTGGCTGTTTAACCAAAACACGGTTAACCGCGTATTGCAGCTGCTAATGGATAACGGCCATAAGGTAAACAATGGCGACACCATTGGCAAAACCATCATATTTGCAAAAAACCAGGCCCATGCCCGGTTTATCGAAATTTGCTTTAACCAGATGTACCCCTTGTACAAGGGTCATTTTTTACAGGTAGTTACCTACTCGTCAGACAAG